>NZ_CAKMSB010000076.1 GCF_928381405.1 Rothia nasisuis | reverse complement strand
AGGGTTTTTCTTGTGCGCGAGGGGGGACTTGAACCCCCACCCTCTAATACGAGGACTAGCACCTCAAGCTAGCGCGTCTGCCTATTCCGCCACCCGCGCAAGGAGCCACACAAGCCCAAAGGCCTGCCAGCAACGA
>NZ_CAKMSB010000075.1 GCF_928381405.1 Rothia nasisuis | reverse complement strand
GGTGGTGGGTGCTGCTTGGGGTTCTAATCCGTATTCGTTTGCTGGGAATAACCCGGTGATGATGAGTGATCCGTGGGGGTTGCGGCCTGCTACGGATGCTGATTTGGCTGCTTATCGTGAGGCTAATCAGGGCGCGCTTGCT
>NZ_CAKMSB010000074.1 GCF_928381405.1 Rothia nasisuis | reverse complement strand
TTGGGGTTCTAATCCGTATTCGTTTGCTGGGAATAACCCGGTGATGATGAGTGATCCGTGGGGGTTGCGGCCTGCTACGGATGCTGATTTGGCTGCTTATCGTGAGGCTAATCAGGGCGCGCTTGCTGATGCTGGTGATTGGGTTGCTGATAACTGGGAGTATGTTGCTGCTGGGGC
>NZ_CAKMSB010000073.1 GCF_928381405.1 Rothia nasisuis | reverse complement strand
GCTACGAAATTTTCCAGCCTCACAGGCTCGGCTGATTCAGCAGGCTCTTGCGTGCTCGCGCGCTCGCACCCGCCTGCTTCATCCCTTCGGTCGAGCTGAAAATTTCTCCGCAAGCTACGAAATTTTCCAGCCTCACAGGCTCGGCTGATTCAGCAGGCTCTTGCGTGCTCGCGCGCTCGCACCCGCCTGCTTCATCCCTTCGGTCGAGCTGAAAATTTCTCCGCAAGCTACGAAATTTT
>NZ_CAKMSB010000072.1 GCF_928381405.1 Rothia nasisuis | reverse complement strand
CGGGTCACCGCGCGCGGTGACATAAGAGCTGGCGAATAGGACGCGGTGAGCGAAGCGAACTCCGCTATGGTCACCGGTTCGCCCTGTTTTTGGGTGCAAAGAGAGCCCCCTACCGGATTCGAACCGGATGAGCCAGCGGGTCACCGCGCGCGGTGACATAAGAGCTGGCGAATAGGACGCGGTGAGCGAAGCGAACTCCGCTATGGTCACCGGTTCGCCCTGTTTTTGGGTGCAAAGAGAGCCCCCTAC
>NZ_CAKMSB010000071.1 GCF_928381405.1 Rothia nasisuis | reverse complement strand
TGCCCGGCGGTGGATGACTCGGTGGAAGCCGGCGTTGAATGCTTTTGCTATTGTTTTTGGTGATCGGTTGCCGCAGGTGGCTGGTCGCTAGATTGTTGTGGGTTTACACCGTTAACCTGACAGTCCCGAATCGAGCCCATTTGCCGGGTACTGGCCACCACCTTTACCGGTGGATTTATCACCTCACGAGGCTACCGGGCTGCCAAAGCCCGTGTTCCAGCGGCTAGGACACTCACCGACCAAGTGCTCATCCC
>NZ_CAKMSB010000070.1 GCF_928381405.1 Rothia nasisuis | reverse complement strand
TCGCGCGCTCGGAAAAGTTCACCTCATCTGGTTCGAGTCATTGATGAGCTCGCTCCGCTCACGCCTTTGTTATTCGCCAGCTCTTGCGTCACCACGCGCGGTGACCCGCTGGCTCATCGGGGGAGCACACAAAACCCGGTCATCAGACCGGGTCTTTCCGTATCTAACCAGCAACCCCTCGCTTCGCTCAGGATTCGGTGAACTTTATTATTTCCTCGCGCGCTCGGAAAAGTTCACCTCATCTGGTTCGAGTCATTGATGAGCTCGCTCCGCTCACGCCTTTGTTATTCGCCAGCTCTTGCGTCACCACGCGCGGTGACCCGCT
>NZ_CAKMSB010000069.1 GCF_928381405.1 Rothia nasisuis | reverse complement strand
GTGTTCTTTTTGTAAAAGATGAGCAATTAAAGCTTATTATCTTAATCTTTTTAACTCTTACCTTCTTATATACAGCCTTACGTCCCAACTTAGGCAAACACGAAAGCGAACCTAAAATAAAAAATATCAAAATTTTTCATTTAATTTGTGGCTTAACTTTAGGATTTTATGATGGATTTTTAGGGCCTGGAACGGGTTCATTTTGGATTTTTGCTTGTGTGATGCTACTAGGTTTTAATATGAGAAAAGCGAGCATTAATACTAAAATTTTAAATTTCACAAGCAACATCATCGCTCTTGCTATATTTTTATGGCAATATGAACTTTTATGGGCTGTAGGTTTGCTTATGGGTATAGGACAAGTTTTAGGAGCTTATTT
>NZ_CAKMSB010000068.1 GCF_928381405.1 Rothia nasisuis | reverse complement strand
GATCCAGGCGGGGCCGGGCCAGTACGACGCCATCCTGCTCGACGTCGACAACGGCCCGGAGGGGCTGATGCGCCGCTCCAACGACCGGCTCTACGACAATTGGGGCCTCAAGCGGGCCCGCTGGGCGCTCCGGCCGGGCGGCATCCTGGCCGTCTGGTCCGGCGCCCCGGACCGGAAGTTCAAGTCCCGCCTGCAGCGCTCCGGCTTCGCGGTCGAGGAGGCCCGGGTCCATGCCAGCGGCCGCGGCAGCGGGCCCAAGCACGTGGTCTGGCTCGGCACCCGCACCGACGGCCCGGCCGAGCCGTCCCGGCCCGAGGCCGGCCGCGGGAAGCCGGCCCGGTAAGGGCCCGGCTGCCGCCCACGGTCGCACCCCCTGGGCC
>NZ_CAKMSB010000067.1 GCF_928381405.1 Rothia nasisuis | reverse complement strand
GCGCTGATCGCCACCACCGTGGTGGGCGGGGCGTCCTTCCTCACCACGCTCATCGGGGACGGCGACGCCTACGTGTGGCTGGTCAGCGCCTCCGGCCTGGCCGGGTTCATCGTGTGGATGGGCATCGCGTGGAGCCACTACCGCTTCCGGAAGGCCTACACCGTCCAGGGCCGCGACCTCGCCGACCTCCCCTACCGGACACGGTTCTTCCCGCTCGGGCCCATGGTGGCGCTCGCGCTGTGCGCCGTGGTGATCCTCGGGCAGAACTACCAGGCGTTCATCGGCGACATGGACCTGATGGCCGCCCTGACCGCCTACATCGGGCTGCCGCTGTTCCTCGCCCTGTGGCTCGGTCACAAGCTGGTCACCGGCTCGACGATGGTC
>NZ_CAKMSB010000066.1 GCF_928381405.1 Rothia nasisuis | reverse complement strand
GGCGAGGACCTTCTGCTCGTCGGTCAGCAGGCACGTCTCGATGATCACCTTGAGCCGGGCCCCGCCCTGGTGGGCGGCCTCGGCGACGGCGCGCACATCGGCCTCGACCCGCTCGCGCTCGCCGGCGCGGGCGGCGGCGATGTCGATGACCATGTCGATCTCGTCGGCCCCCGCGGCCACGGCCGTGGCGGGCTCGAACGCCTTGACCTCCGTGGCGGACGCGCCCAGCGGGAAGCCGACCACGGCGCAGGTCAGCACGTCGCTGCCCGCGAGCTGCTCCCGCACGAACGGCGTCCACAGCGGGTTGGTGCACACCGAGGCGAAGCCGTACTGCCTGGCCTCCGCGCACAGGGTGGCGATCTGCTCGCGGGACGCCTCCGGCTTGAGC
>NZ_CAKMSB010000065.1 GCF_928381405.1 Rothia nasisuis | reverse complement strand
GCTCATCCTTGCCCGCCAGGGCCGCGGCGCGCTGCTCCTCTTCGGGGAGCGTGGCCACCACGGCGGCGGTATTGATGGAGATCGCCCCCGAGCGCACGGCCGCCACCAGCTCGGGCGCCGCCTGTTTCTGGATCTTCTAGATCATCACGACCTGGCTGCTGCTCAGCCGAGCCGCGCGGGCGATCGCCTCGCGGCTGCGCAGCGGCTCGGCCTGCGGCGCCGCGGCGGCTGCGCCGGCCTGCGCTGCCGCGGGTGCGGCGTCCGCCGGGCCGTCCCAGGGTGCATCCGCCGCGCCGGCCCGCGCTGCCGTGGCGGCCTCCGGAGCTGCTTGCGCATCGCCGGGGGCCCCGGCCGATGCCGCGCGCTGCGCCAGGATCTCGCGCTTGCGC
>NZ_CAKMSB010000064.1 GCF_928381405.1 Rothia nasisuis | reverse complement strand
TCCTAGAGGTGCTACTTGTTCCATGCTATCTTGACGTCCACCATAGCCTCCAATTGGTAAACCACCGCCAACATTTTTACCAAATGCAGTTAAATCAGGGATAACACCTAATAAATCTTGAGCGGCACCGTAATGGAAACGGAATGCAGTAATTACTTCATCATAAATCACTAGGGTCCCATTGTTATGTGAAATTTCATTAACCTCTTCTAAAAATCCAGGTTGAGGCATTACCATTCCAAAGTTACCAACAATTGGTTCTACTAATACTGCGGCAATTTCATCACCCCAAAATTCAATTGCTTCTTTATAGGCGTTAATATCATTGAAAGGTACAGTAATGACTTCACGTGCGACGCTTTCTGGAACACCAGCTGAGTCTGGAGAAC
>NZ_CAKMSB010000063.1 GCF_928381405.1 Rothia nasisuis | reverse complement strand
AGTCGATGCGGCTGAAGGTCAACGTCTACAACCACAGCAACCGTGGCCAGGGCCACTGGTTCAGCCCGTCCAATCCGTCCAACCCGGGCACCGGTCGCGAGATTCCGATCTCGATCCGCACCACCGAGTACGCGATCGACCGTACCGGCGTGACCTCGGCGTTCACCTGGAACGTCGGCGGCCACGACCTGGAAGCCGGCCTCTGGTACGAGGACAACGGCCACAGCGTGCAGCGCAACTTCTACTACATCGACGGCCCGGTCACCGATGACTTCTTCCTGCGCAACCCGGACCAGCGCGTGTGGCACCAGCGCTACACCACCATTACCCGCCAGTTCTACGTGCAGGACCGCTTCCGCCTGTTCGATGACCGGCTGACCATCGACATC
>NZ_CAKMSB010000062.1 GCF_928381405.1 Rothia nasisuis | reverse complement strand
GGTTGGGGGAGGTCATGCCCGCCATGGTAGCGGCGTGGCACCGCTGTCGCGCGTCAGGGTTCCAGCTTGCGCAGCTCCGGCGGCAACACTGCATCCGGATAACGTCGGCGGAACTCGCCCAGGCTGGCCTTGGCGTCGTCGATGCGGCCCTGCTGCTGGAGTTCGCCGATCCGGCGCAACCAGGCATCGCGCACGGCGGGTGCGTCCATGGTGGCCGGCGGCACGTCCCCGTCGTCCACGGCGTTCGCGAACTCTTCGGAGGTCACCGTCTCGAGGGCGGCGGCTTCAGCCTCGTTGCGGGTGCGCTTTGCCTGGGACGGCAGTGGTGTGCCGGCGACCGTTGCGCCAACATCCGCGGCCGACGGACGCGCCATTGCAGCTTGCGCAGT
>NZ_CAKMSB010000061.1 GCF_928381405.1 Rothia nasisuis | reverse complement strand
CCTCCAAGAGACGTCAGGCGCAATTGCCGATCCGCCGGCAGCACCTTCGACCATTGATGTTTCAACGGCGCTGCTCGAGGCTGGACCCTGCCGCAAGCCATGCGCGCCAAACGGGAGGCCCGCAGGACACCGACTTGGAGCGCGGCTGGAGCGGGTCGTATAGACAGGTATCGCACAGCAATGGAACGCCGATGAACGTTACCCCGCAAGGCCGCGCTGCTCGGGTACGCAGGGAGGGAGGTCCGGGTAACGGGCAATACCCACTGCGCAACCTGTCGCATTTGCCCGGATGGGGCGCCGTCGTTCGTGATGAGACCGCATGTTCCAAGGATCAAGGAAAATCCTGCAGCGACATGGACCGCTCATGCTGAAAGTTCTCCCGCCCCTTGCT
>NZ_CAKMSB010000060.1 GCF_928381405.1 Rothia nasisuis | reverse complement strand
TGCTGAGGTCTAGGCCTTGTTCTTTGGCTTGGGTGATGAGGTTTTGGGCGAGTTGGTGTTCTGTTGTCATGGTGTTATTTTCTCCTGTTGGGGTTTGGAGGGTTTACACCGTTTTTCTGACAGTCCCAGGAGAAGAGATGAAGCCACCTTCTCGATGATTCTTCAACACAGTGCGGTCTTTAGATTCTTGGGTGAGTTTCTTTGGCGTGTTCCTGGTTTTCCTATCTTGTTGGGCGGAACAAAACCTGGGGGCACTTCACGTGGTGGGTTTTACCAGGTGGGTGTGGGTGTGGCGGTGGAGTCGGGGCAGCCCCAGGCGGTGGGTTCTTGGGCGCAGGTGCCATCGACCAGTCTGACTTCGGTGCGCCAGACGCGGATGAGTTGGGGTTCTGTGGTT
>NZ_CAKMSB010000059.1 GCF_928381405.1 Rothia nasisuis | reverse complement strand
ATCAAGGGCCGCGCCGGGCAGGTGGTGAAGCATGCGCCTGCCTTCAACCCGCCCCGCTCACATCTTGTCCCTGCTCAGCCACTCCGCGCGACTTGGCACCCGCCAACACGCCGAAACTTCTGATGAAACCCAGGCGCTGATCGACATCGGGCGCCGCGAGGCCGCCGACGCCTGCGCGCAGCTCGGGACCTCAGCCGCTGGCCTGAGCATGGCCGAAGCCACGGCCAGAGCGCGCGAACACGGCCCGAACACCGTGACACGCGATGAGAGGCCGACCGTCTGGCGCGAACTCTGGGGCCGGGCGGCAAACCCGCTGAATGCCTTGCTGGTGAGCCTCGCCATAGCATCCTTTCTGCTCGGCGATGCGCGCGCCGGCGCCGTGGTGTTGGCGATGGTGGTGC
>NZ_CAKMSB010000058.1 GCF_928381405.1 Rothia nasisuis | reverse complement strand
CGTAATTGCCGTTCCTCAGGCCATCGGCGATGAGTTGCTCGGCCGCACTGACGCCCAGCCCGCCGATGCGCACATTGCCGAGCAGCGGGTAGCTGATGACGCCCGTTTCGGAAACGCGGGTCTCGAGCGTCAGGTCGGGGTTTTGATAGACGACGACTCGGACGACGTCGCCAGCGCCCAGCTTGTACTCGGCCATCGCTGCGGCATTGGCGGCCGCGCTGGTTTGCGCCTGACCGCTCATGGCCGTCAGGCCCAGCGCCACTGCGAGCGCGAGGTGTCGGACGCGGATCATTTCAGGCCCATTCCCTTGGCGATCGCGTTTTGATCCAGGCCGCTGGCCGCCGAGGCCGGCGCCGGGGCAGGCTGTGCCGGTGTGGCTGCCGAAGCGGCCGACGCCGCGGGC
>NZ_CAKMSB010000057.1 GCF_928381405.1 Rothia nasisuis | reverse complement strand
CTGTGCGATCCGGCGGGCCCGGAGCGCACGCCGGTGCAGGCGGCTCTCGAATACATCCGCTGGAAGGACGAGGGCCACGCGCTGGCCGCGGGCGGCTTCGCCGACGACGCCTCGCGCAAATGGGCGGAATCGCTGGCGGCCCATCTGGTGGCGCGCTCGGACCGGCAGGTCGCCGTGCGGATCCGCACCGGCGAGGCGCTGCTGGTGCGCGTGATGAGCGACATGGTGGAGGTGCTGCAGGACGGCGCCTCGCGCGTGTTCGACATCTGCGCGATGGCGAATGCGCCGGCCGACGCCGTGCGCGTGCTCGCCTTCGATACCGCCACCGCGGCGTTCGGCGCCCGGCTGGGCCGCATCCTCGACAGCGTGTGCGAGCACGGGGGCGAAGACGGGCCGGACTGGGAC
>NZ_CAKMSB010000056.1 GCF_928381405.1 Rothia nasisuis | reverse complement strand
ATCACAAGGTTGATAGTCCTTGCTTTCTGGATTAAACCCATCGACTTCATTTGCAAGCATTTCTTCATAAATTTTTATCTTTTTGCTTAAAACTTTTTCACTTTCTTTTAATGTTTTAATCTGGTTTTGTAATTTTTTCTTTGTTTGCTTTAACATCTCTTGTCTTTCTTTAGCAGTTTTTATACCCAAAGAGCAAAGTTTTATATAATGTTTGATTTGTTCTATTGGCATACCTGAAATTCTAAGCCATTCTATCCATTTTACCCATTCTATATCGCTTTTTGAAAAATATTTCACACTATTTTCATCTTTTTGAACAAAAGGAAACAAACCTTTTTTAGCCCAAAATCTTAAAGTATGAGCACTAATTTTTGTTTCTTTTTCTACTTTTTTTATAGCATAAGCCATATT
>NZ_CAKMSB010000055.1 GCF_928381405.1 Rothia nasisuis | reverse complement strand
GGCAGCCGCCTGTGTGCCGACACACCGGCGCGAGCGAGAAACCCATGATCTCTGGGATGCGCACCGGAATCACGATCGCCATATCCCTCGTACCGGCCCCTGGGCCGCGCCGGACCGGCGAGGCCCGGCTTCAGGCAGCTTCGGCCGGGGTCCGGGCGCGCAACGCCAGTGCGTGCAGGCCACGCCCGAAAGCCTCGTCCATGAGAGCGTTGACCAGGCGGTGCCGCTCCACGCGGCTCTTGCCCTCGAACGCCGACGCGACGATGTCGAGTCGGTAATGGGTCTCGCCCCCGGGCCGCGCGCCGGAATGGCCCGCATGCAGGTGCGATTCGTCGATCACGTCGAGGTGAGCCGGCGCGAGTTCCGCGCGCAGCTTCGCCTCCATCCAGCCCCGAAGGGTGCCGTCCTCACC
>NZ_CAKMSB010000054.1 GCF_928381405.1 Rothia nasisuis | reverse complement strand
CTCAATGGTGGATTGCTCAGCGGTTAAACCACTTAAAATAGCGGCCGCCTGGGTAGCGTCGCCTCCACTATTGAGCAGCACAACCGTGTGCGCCAGCGGTTGGTTGCTGTTTGCTGCTTTATCCCACGCATATTGCTGAACCTGTGGCATCACAGTGGACTTCAACTGCGCTTTTTTCAGCAACGTCATGGTTAAGACGTTTGCCACCGCATCTGCCAGTGGAGATTCAGGTGTATCGAGGATCAGGCTGTCATTGATATCGCTGGTGTCTTCCTCAGAGAAATCTTCAGTTTTAGTTCCGCGCCGGGCGATAGCTTCATCCAACCCTTTCAACAACGTTTTGCACGGCAGATTCATCTCCTGTGCCCACGCCAGCACCTGCGCCCGATGCAATAACGGCATGTTGTCCGCC
>NZ_CAKMSB010000053.1 GCF_928381405.1 Rothia nasisuis | reverse complement strand
GGCTGGAACTGCTCATACACATAGCTACCATCAGGGTTGCCTGTCAGCTTGAAGACATTTACCCGATCGTCGCCTTCACCGACAAAGGCAATCAGGGTATTGGTGCCCACACCTTCATATTGCAGGAGCGTACCCTGATAGAACAGGCCCGTGGGTGCTTGCGTCCAATTAAGCTGCGCGCCGTCCTGATCAGCCCCCATCTGAGCAGCTGTCCCCACGAACGAGAAGCCAGCACTGTTCTGGAAGATTACACTGCGAATGTCTTCGACTGGCACATCGTCGAGGATCTCCACCGTCAGGGTGCCGCTGGCGGTGTCGCCGTCGTTGTCGGTCACGCTGACCGCGAAGTCCTGGAACAGCGCGGTATCATCCTCCGGCTGCGCGTGGAACTTGTTGCTGTTGAAGGTGTAGCGG
>NZ_CAKMSB010000052.1 GCF_928381405.1 Rothia nasisuis | reverse complement strand
CGCTCCGCCCACGCGTTCATCCGCGCCTATGCGCAACTGCGAGAGGAGGACGCCGAGTTCAGCGCCGAACGCCGTCCGTTTGTCGCCTGCAACCTTTCGGAACTCGATCTCGCGGACCTCAGCCCGCAGGCCAAGGCCGGCCACATCGTCACCAATATCTATCTGGACCGGCTCGACACAGAGGAGAACCGGCGTTTCAAGGCGCGATTGGCAGCCCGCCGCGGCGACGACCGGCCGGTCACCGGGCCATTCGTCTTCGCCTATATGGCGGTTTCGGTCCTCGCCCAGGCAATCGCCGATGCCGGCACTGATGATCCCGACCTGATCCGCAAACTGGTGACGCAACGACAGTTCGATACGCCGATCGGCCCGATTTCCTTCGATCCGCGCACACATTACGCCGGGTTGCGGCCGTTCATCGG
>NZ_CAKMSB010000051.1 GCF_928381405.1 Rothia nasisuis | reverse complement strand
GGGCCGACAAGACCCACATCGTCCAGGCGCGCGTCTACCTGGCCTCGGTGGGCGACTATGTGGCGATGAACTCGGTCTGGGATGACTGGGTGCCCCAGGGCCACACGCCGGCGCGCAGCACCATCGGCGCCCGGCTGATCTCGTCCGAATACCGGGTCGAGATCGAATGCGTGGCCGCCGTGCACCACCGGGTGCATGACCATGCCGAGGGGCCGCTGAAGCCGCTCAGGCCCTGACGCCTTCCTCGGCGGCCGCGGCAAAGGCCACGCTGGCCTTGAGGCCGGTACCGTCATCGCCGGCATCCAGGCCGAACTCGGCCTGCATCAGCTCGGCGTAGCGCTGCACGATGGACAGGCCCAGGCCGGCGCCCTGGCCCAGGCGCGCGCCGTCGCTGCCCTGGCGCCAGCGCGCTTTCAGCGAATCGCGC
>NZ_CAKMSB010000050.1 GCF_928381405.1 Rothia nasisuis | reverse complement strand
CTATATACTGGCACATTCGATGGGCGGTGCGATCTCCACATTATTTCTGCAACGCCATCCAGGTGTATGTGACGCCATTGCGCTAACTGCGCCAATGTTTGGGATTGTGATTCGTATGCCGTCATTTATGGCACGGCAGATCCTTAACTGGGCCGAAGCGCATCCACGTTTCCGTGATGGCTATGCGATAGGCACCGGGCGCTGGCGCGCGTTGCCGTTTGCTATCAACGTACTGACCCACAGCAGACAGCGATATCGACGTAACTTACGTTTCTATGCTGATGACCCAACGATTCGCGTCGGTGGGCCGACCTACCATTGGGTACGCGAAAGTATTCTGGCTGGCGAACAGGTGTTAGCCGGTGCGGGTGATGACGCCACGCCAACGCTTCTCTTACAAGCTGAAGAGGAACGCGTGGTGGATAAC
>NZ_CAKMSB010000049.1 GCF_928381405.1 Rothia nasisuis | reverse complement strand
CCTTCAATCTCACCCGTATCATCCTGGAAGGTCAGAGCTAGGTAGTCTTTGCCAGCTCGTGTTTGACGGACTTCAGCAGTCTTAATTAGATAGAACCCTTCGAAGAATTCATCTTTTTTCATTTGGTTAATTTTCATTATCTTCCTCATCTAATGGGGACAGGCCAAGCAGTCCCTTGGTTTGGTCATCTTCGTACAGGTCAATGGTACGAAGACTACGCTCAATGGCGTTGGTGCGAGTGGTTAGGAGTTTGTCAATATTGCTGCTGGCTTGATTGAGCTGTTTCTGAGCCTTGACCAAGAGGTCAGAAAACTTGCCAAATTCCAGCTTGACATTGCCCAAGACCTTGGAAATATCATCGGCTGACCGTTGAATATTGAGGGTCTTAAAGCCGACGGAGAGGGAATTGAGCAGGGCAGACAGGGTGGTCG
>NZ_CAKMSB010000048.1 GCF_928381405.1 Rothia nasisuis | reverse complement strand
GCTGCAGGGCGACTCCAGTGCCGTGAACCTGCAGAACACGCTGCGGATGGCGCTGCAGTCCGTCAATGCCTCCGGCGCGTTCCGGTCGCTGTCGGACGTGGGGGTGGTGTCCGCGGGCGGAAGCGGCAACCTGATGCCCGACGGCAGCCTGAGCCTGGACGCGACCAAGTTCGACAAGGCGATGCAGACTCCCGACGATGTGAAGGCCTTCTTCCGTGGGGCCGATGGCGGCAACGTCACTGACGGATTCGCCGGCAAGTTCCAGGGCATCACCTCGAAGCTGCTTTCCACCGGAGGCTTCTTCGCGAGCAAGGACCAGTCGTACAAGGAGGCGCTCAAGCGCAATGCCGCGGACGTCGAGCGCATCACCGACCGGGCGAGCGAGGTGGAGAAGAACCTCATCGCCCGCTACACGGCGCTGGACACCAAGAT
>NZ_CAKMSB010000047.1 GCF_928381405.1 Rothia nasisuis | reverse complement strand
ACTCAGTAGACACTCAATCAAGTTCAAAGGCCATGTACCGAGTCTCCTGGCGCTCCGTGGCCTCGCACAAGGTACGCCTGCTGCTCACCGTCCTCGCGGTGGTTCTGGGCACCGCGTTCGTGTCCGGTTCGATGATGTTCACCAAGGCTCTCGGTGATACCTTCGATTCCGCCATCAGCTCCCAAATGGCCTCCGTAGACGCGGTAGTCAATGGCAACACCGCCCCTGTGACGGTAGATACCCTCAACACACTGCGTGAGGATTCTCAAGTTGGCAAAGTAAACCTCAATGGTTCGCAGACCGTGGTGGTGGCCACGGAGGATCGCCAGCCCTTCCAAACTGGTGCGGCAAGCCCCATGGTGAGTGTGTGGTACAACCCGGATGATGCCGTGGTGAGCGGCGAAACCCTCGTGGAGGGTGAGGCTCCCACGGGTGC
>NZ_CAKMSB010000046.1 GCF_928381405.1 Rothia nasisuis | reverse complement strand
GTGTGATAGCCATTGGTTTGATGACGCGATATATCGATCCCGTATTCGCCGTCCTGACGCGCGTGGCCGTCGCCATTATGCAGATGCTGGGGTTACAGGTGACAATGCCCGTACTGCAACCGGACGCTTTCCCGTTCTGGGACTCTTGCATGATGGTACTGTCTATCGCGGCGATGATTCTGATGACACGCAAATATGTCGAAAACTGGCTCCTGTGGGTGGTAATCAACGTGATCAGTGTGGTGATTTTTGCTTTGCAGGGCGTCTATGCGATGTCGCTGGAATATCTGATCCTGACATTTATCGCCGTGAACGGTAGCCGCCTGTGGATAAACAGCGCGCGGGAGCGAGGATCGCGCGCGTTTTCCCGTTAATGGTGATGAACATGCCCGGATGGCGTCTGATTCAGGTGACAGTCCGGGCCGTGACACACTTGATAC
>NZ_CAKMSB010000045.1 GCF_928381405.1 Rothia nasisuis | reverse complement strand
ACATCAACCATGCAGAGGACGCTGAACGGATCGCGGAGTACCGGGACTGGGATTCTGTAGAAACAACAGAAGACTACATGGGTTTGATCTACAACTTTCTGACCTGGATCCAGGACAGCCTGATGGAAGCGCTGACCCAAAGTTTTGAAGATGGAGAATAAGGCCCACCCAGTACGTTTTATGACGTCCTGAAGACTGTCTACCCGTGATGGTCAACTCAATATGTTGTGAAGGTGCCAACGGAACCCACCAGGGCACCAAAAGTTAGCTAGTGTCAGGTCTACCATGAGTGATATGAACCCCACCCTTGTTACCCCCTGGGGGTCCCAGGTGCTTGCCGAGCCCACGAGACATGCGCAGATCTCGTATGCCGTCTTCTGCTTGAAAAAAAAAAAAAGCGATCAGCAGCAGTTGATGCACGTGCATGGCTGCTTGCGGCC
>NZ_CAKMSB010000044.1 GCF_928381405.1 Rothia nasisuis | reverse complement strand
CCGCTAAATTGGCTGTCGGCGATATTATTATGGAAATGAATGGTAAACCTGTGATTGGCGTGCATCAACTCATGAATGAAATTGCGACCCTAAAACCTGAAGCCTCACTTAGTTTAACGGTACTGCGTGCAGGCAAACCCACAGAAATCAAAGTCACTTTAGGCAAACGCCCTTAAAAGCAAACTAACTACAGACAGTTCACTCTTGCTCCGGAAAGTGCTTCGCCGTTTCCAATGTCGCTACGAGTGAATGTCTCTCCGTGTTGTCTAGTGCTCATTAGCACGGCAACGTTTACTCAAGCACTTAAGGTTTGCGGAGACATTTCGATGCACAAAGCGAGTTAGACGAACGAAGTGAGGCTCTGTTCGAGCGACTGCGCGAAACGTGCAGCGAACCTTGTTGTTAATTCATGCTTGTTGCGTCATTATGCCCACTCTGCAGACC
>NZ_CAKMSB010000043.1 GCF_928381405.1 Rothia nasisuis | reverse complement strand
GTGCGAGCCGGCCAGGTTTCTTTATTGCATCGCGCGCCGAACGCGACCGCTCGCGCGAGCGTGCCGCGCCCTGCCAGCAAGCTCAACCAGCCGCCTTCCGTTACCGGATGAGCGTCGTCCTTGTATGATGACGGCGGTCGCTTCGCGGTACTCAACACTGTGCGCAGACTCGCAAAATATTCCGCATCGACCCGATTCGCCATGCCACTTACAGGAAAAATGACCGCATCGCAGGCCGTCGATCAACCTCGTTTCCGCCGCATCCTTCGCCGCAATATCGCGCTGCCTTTGGGCGTCGGCCTCGTCACGATGGCGCTGTTCGTCGGCCTGATCGCTTACCTCGTGTCGACGATGAGCTGGGCCGAGCACTCCGAGCGCGTGATCGGCGATGCCAACGAAATGCTGCGGCTCGCGGTCGATCGCGAATCGTCGATGCGCGGCTTTC
>NZ_CAKMSB010000042.1 GCF_928381405.1 Rothia nasisuis | reverse complement strand
GCGTCAACGACTACACGAGATCGGCTACCGTCTCGCATGTTCGTTCCTTCCTCCGGTTCTTGCATTGGGCCGGCCTCATGGAGGAGGAACTCGCCCGACTCGTGCCGCGGGTGCCATGTTGGCGGATGGCACATTTGCCGCCCCGACTGGCGGGGGAGGAGGTAAGGCGAGTAGTCGATGCAATTGACGTCACGGATCCTTCTGGTGTGCGCGACCGCGCCGTGCTGCTATTGCTCGCGACGACAGGGATGCGTAGTCGGGAACTGCGATTGCTCGAGCTTCAGGACATTCGATGGCGAGCCGGCGAAGTGGTCGTACGTCGCACCAAGGCGCGGCGGGACCGCGTCGTTCCGCTACTGGAGGAGGTGGGCGACGCGCTTGCGGAGTACGTGCTTCACGCCAGGCCAAAGACCCAGGCTCCACAGGTCTTCCTTTGCCACCGGCCACC
>NZ_CAKMSB010000041.1 GCF_928381405.1 Rothia nasisuis | reverse complement strand
CGCACGCCTTCATCGCCAACATCGACGAGGCGATGAACCACTACGACGTGCGTTCCGAGTACACCCGTCAGCAGGGTGCGGAGCTGGCGCTCAAGCGCATGCAGAACGAGCTGCGCTGCGCGATCCTGGCCGCTCGTACCACCGAAGGCAAGGTCGAAGGCCAGCCGGGTGGTGCCATCATCAAGGCCGCCACGATGGCCTCCGATCCGACCGTGCTGGCCGATGCGTTCCGCAACGCCCGCATGCTGTTCGACGAGAAGCTGCTGCCGGACAACCCGCAGGAGTTCACTGGCGCACTGGCCCCGGCTCAGTGGTATCTGCTGACCGAGAACAAGGACTTGATCGACCGCGACATCAACGCGGAATCGAACGGCTCCTACGGCCAGGCGATCATTTCCTCGGTCGCCCGCATCCCGCTGGTGAAGATCAACGCGATGCCGCGTGTCGATG
>NZ_CAKMSB010000040.1 GCF_928381405.1 Rothia nasisuis | reverse complement strand
ATTAGCCTCACGATAAGCAGCCAAATCAGCATCCGTAGCAGGCCGCAACCCCCACGGATCACTCATCATCACCGGGTTATTCCCAGCAAACGAATACGGATTAGAACCCCAAGCAGCACCCACCACCAAGACTAGAGGGGGGATAATTCCTAGCTAGGCCTCAGAACCGAAAGGCCGCCAACAGCTACAGACCAACCACAGCTAAACTTTACAACGCCAAACTAACAAAACACGCAGGCACACTTGATATGTACTGGCTTTAGTTCCGACCATCATACGAGACTCACAGCAGCATCCACCACCTCATCCGGCGTCCGATAACCAAGCCCCTCATGCAACCGCCGCTCATTCCACCAACACACCCAGCCAGCCGTCTCAGCTTCCAGCTGCCCAACCGACCTAAAAAGCCGGTCCCGCACCATTTCAGCCTTGTAAGCCCCGTTCACCGATTCAGCCAG
>NZ_CAKMSB010000039.1 GCF_928381405.1 Rothia nasisuis | reverse complement strand
GGTGACAAGCTCCCCGTGCCAGGCATGCCTTGGAAGAAGCAACGCTACTGGACTGCCGCGCGTCCGTCGTCAGGCGCACGCGGCGGCTTGCCGGGCACCAAGATTGTGTTGCCAGACGGCGCCATTGCCTTTGGCACCGTAGCTGACCAGGTACCTTCTGCCGTGGCTCTGCTGGAGGCCGCGGTCCACGAGGTGCAGCCGGAAGCGCCGCTCATCGCCGTGGAAGACAAAGGCACACTGCCTCCAACTGGGGAGCTCACCACCGTGGCGCGCCGGGTTGCCGGTGGTGTTGCGGTGCAGGTGTTCGCGGTGCTCGGTGAGGTAACAACACAGGTAGCGGAGGGTTTTGCCAGTGTTGCAGCGGCCCCCGCCGCCGTGGTTGCCACAAATGCAGAACAACACGCCGACCCCGTGGATGTGGTGGGCGAATCCATGAAATGGGACCCGGCCAGTGGTGAGTC
>NZ_CAKMSB010000038.1 GCF_928381405.1 Rothia nasisuis | reverse complement strand
GGCTACTGTCTCGTTCCCGCGGGGATCAGAGCACAAGGTGGTCCTATGATGCTGCCGGTAAGGTTCTTTCTCGCACCGATGCGGTCGGGGGCACGGTCTCTTATGCTTACGACGCTGCTGGGCGGCTAGTACGAGCCAGTGATAGCGCTGGTGGGCAGGTGGAGTATGTCTATGACGGTGCCTCACGCATTATCAGCGCCTCAACAGCTGAGCTGGTCTCCTCGTGGGTGTACACAGAGGGGGCCGTGAGCGGTCATGTTCTGACCGACGCTGGCGGGCAGACTCTGGCCCAGAGTGTCATTTCTCGTGATGAGTGGGGGCGGGTTGTCTCGGTGCAGAAGCAGGGCACCGGTGCTGAGCCTAGTTCTGTGGCTTATGGCTATGATGAGGCTTCTCAGCTGGTGTCTGTCACCGGTGGGCACCGGCAGGTTGCTGCCCGTTATGAGTATGATGTCTGCGGGCGCCTGACTCGTAGTGTGGGTGCTGATGGTGTTGAGCGGGTTTTTGCCTATGATGAGGCTTCTCAGTTGGTGTCTGTCACCGCTTCTAGTGGTGAGGTTACTATCTTCCTTTATGACGGTTTGGGTCGGCGAGTAC
>NZ_CAKMSB010000037.1 GCF_928381405.1 Rothia nasisuis | reverse complement strand
ATTATAATCCTCATTTTCATGTGTTAATTGCAGTAAATAAATCGTATTTCACAGATAAAAGATATTATATTAGCCAACAAGAATGGTTAGATTTATGGCGTGATGTAACGGGCATTTCAGAAATAACACAAGTTCAAGTTCAAAAAATAAGACAAAATAATAATAAAGAATTATATGAAATGGCTAAGTATTCTGGTAAAGATAGTGATTATTTAATAAATCAAAAAGTCTTTGATGCATTTTATAAATCACTTAAAGGTAAACAGGTATTAGTTTATTCAGGATTATTTAAAGAGGCTAAAAAGAAATTAAAAAATGGGGATTTAGATTACTTAAAAGAAATTGATCCAACCGAATATATCTATCAAATTTTTTATATTTGGAAACAAAAAGAGTATTTAGCTAGTGAACTTTATGACTTAACAGAACAAGAAAAAAGAGAAATTAATCACAAAATGATAGACGAAATCGAGGAAGAACAATAACAAAATATAAGTGCTAACAGCTGACCTCCCGATAACACCATGTAGTTATTGGGAGGTCAGCTGTTGAATTATGCACGAGTATTTTAAAAGTTATTGTGATGACGACGATAAACGAT
>NZ_CAKMSB010000036.1 GCF_928381405.1 Rothia nasisuis | reverse complement strand
CCCAACGACGCACCAGGCATCATCACCGACAACCTCGGCGCCACCTACCTCTGCGCACCCCGCACAATAGACCCCACCAACCCAACAGACCCCACCGACCCAACAGACCCCACCAGCCCAACAGACCCCACACAACAAACCCCCATCATCCTCACCGTCGAAGACCTCCAACACCTCGGCCTCACCCCCACCCCCATCCACCAACAAAACCCACCCCACACCCTCAAAAACTACAACACCAACTTCTACACCACCCCCACCACCCAAGAATTCACCACCCACATCAACAACACCCCCATCCAAGCCCGAGCCACCCCCATCATCTACACCTACACCTACGGAGACGGCACCACCCTCACCACCACCCACCCCGGCTACCCACTCCCACCAGAAACCTGGGACCAACAAACCCCCACCTCCCATCAATACACCACCACCGGCAACTACCACTACACCCTCACCACCCACTACCGCGGAGAATACTCCATCAACGGAGGCCCCTGGCACGTCATGAGCGGAACAGGACAAGCAACCACAGAACCCCAACTCATCCGCGTCTGGCGCACCGAAGTCAGACTGGTCGATGGCACCTGCGCCCAAGAACCCACCGCCTGGGGCTGCCCCGACTCCACCGCCACACCCACACCCACCTGGTAA
>NZ_CAKMSB010000035.1 GCF_928381405.1 Rothia nasisuis | reverse complement strand
GAATCGAGCCCATTTGCCGGGTACTGGCCACCACCTTTACCGGTGGATTTATCACCTCACGAGGCTACCGGGCTGCCAAAGCCCGTGTTCCAGCGGCTAGGACACTCACCGACCAAGTGCTCATCCCTGAACTGGTGAGAATCCACCAGGAGAACTACAGGATCTATGGGGTACGCAAAATGTGGCAGGCCATGAAAAGAGCTGGCTGGGCTATTGGTCGGGACAAAACATATCGGCTCATGCGTGCTGCCGGTATTCAGGGCGTGCACCGGGGCCGTAGACCGGTGACCACCAGAGCCGCCAAAACCCCAGATAACCGCCCCGATCTGGTCAACCGCCACTTTAGGGCTGATGCGCCTCACCGCCTATGGGTTGCAGATTTCACCTATGTCCGTACGGCCAGTGGCTTCTGCTACACCGCTTTCATCACGGATGTCTTCAGCCGGAAGATTGTGGGTTGGGGTGTTTCTTCGACTATGCATACCCTCGGGATGCCTTTGACGGCTTTGAAGCAGGCCTTGTTCGATGCTCGTAAGAGTGGGTCAGTTTTGACTGAGATTGTGCATCAAACGGATGCGTGGTTCGCAGTATGTGGCTGAGGATTACACTGGTGAGTTGCGGGCTCTGGGTGTTCAGTTGTCTGTCGGGTCGAGAGGGGATTCCTATGATAATGCTCTGGCTGAATCGGTGAACGGGGCTTACAAGGCTGAAATGGTGCGGGACCGGCTTTTTAGGTCGGTTGGGCAGCTGGAAGCTGAGACGGCTGGCTGGGTGTGTTGGTGGAATGAGCGGCGGTTGCATG
>NZ_CAKMSB010000034.1 GCF_928381405.1 Rothia nasisuis | reverse complement strand
GCTAGTTCCGAACCAAACAGTCGCGCAACCCCAGCTTTCAAACGCACCCAAGGTAACCACATATTCTTCTCCTTCTAATCGTGCATCGGGCCAACATAATCTGCTTCTAAAGCAGGATCAAGGTCATGGGGTGCCTCAACGTAAATCTGCTCACCACCACCAGGAACATACATTGGCTGCCCATCAACAGTGAAACCATGCTGAGGCCCAGCAACACCACGATACATCGGAACGCCCTCAGGCAGGTGAGTACTAAAGACAGAGTTCTGAATGGATAAATCTCCAGGACCACCAGTTTTTGGGTTGACCCACCTATCTGGCAGAGCCAAGTCACGTTTAGCAGCACTCACCGAGAACTCAGGCTGCGCAGTCCAATAAGACCCAGTCCTATAACCGTTGATGTCTCCTGCTCTATACACAGCAGAATCACCACCACGCGCATACGACGGGCGATACAAAGGAGCCTGCAACCCCGTCCCAGGAACACCCACCTGCGTGAAATTCTTAGCATGATTCCCCGAAAGACCAGTTAGCCACCGAGGCTGGTACCCCATAATACCCCCAGGAGTCATACCAGCTAAAGTATTCACGCCCATAGACTGGGCGTACCCTTCCATAGTATGGGGACCGTCAGAAAGTGAATACTCAACAGCACCACTAACAGCACCTTCTCCACCGCCTGAGGCGGCACCTGCCACAGCACGATGCCACCGGTTTGTGAAACCAGTAGTGGCGCGGGCAGCAACAGTTTTACCGGCGAATTGACGAGTAATCAATGCGCCAGTGCCTCCACCAACAAAACCAGTTGCGAATCCAATAGCGCCTTCTTTGGCGACTTCTGCCCAGTTTACTGAGCCGTTTTGGTATTTCTGGATGGCCGTTGATGCTCCTGCTGATATCAGGCCGCTGGAGGCAGCCAGGATTGCTAATCCTGCTGGGCCGCCTACACCCGTGAACATGAGTGCCACACCAGCAACCACCATGGCCCCAGCAGCAACATACTCCCAGTTATCAGCAACCCAATCACCAGCATCAGCAAGCGCGCCCTGATTAGCCTCACGATAAGCAGCCAAATCAGCATCCGTAGCAGGCCGCAACCCCCACGGATCAC
>NZ_CAKMSB010000033.1 GCF_928381405.1 Rothia nasisuis | reverse complement strand
GGCTGCTGTCTCGTTCCCGCGGGGATCAGAGCACAAGGTGGTCCTATGATGCTGCCGGTAAGGTTCTTTCTCGCACCGATGCGGTCGGGGGCACGGTCTCTTATGCTTACGACGCTGCTGGGCGGCTCGTACGAGCCAGTGATAGCGCTGGCGGGCAGGTGGAGTATGTCTATGACGGTGCCTCACGTATTATCAGCGCTTCAACAGCTGAGCTGGTCTCCTCGTGGGTGTACACAGAGGGGGCCGTGAGCGGTCATGTTCTGGCCGATGCTGGCGGGCAGACTCTGGCCCAGAGTGTCATTTCTCGTGATGAGTGGGGGCGGGTTGTCTCGGTGCAGAAGCAGGGCACCGGTGCTGAGCCTAGTTCTGTGGCTTATGGCTATGATGAGGCTTCTCAGCTGGTGTCTGTCACCGGTGGGCACCGGCAGGTTGCTGCCCGTTATGAGTATGATGTCTGCGGGCGCCTGACTCGTAGTGTGGGTGCTGATGGTGTTGAGCGGGTTTTTGCCTATGATGAGGCTTCTCAGTTGGTGTCTGTCACCGCTTCTAGTGGTGAGGTTACTATCTTCCTTTATGACGGTTTGGGTCGGCGAGTACGCCAGGAGGATGCTGATGGTGCGGTGCGTGAGTTTGCTTATGGGCCTACCGGTTATCTGAGCACCGTTGAGTTGGGTGATGGAAGCGAGGGGGAGCACACGGTTCACCGTATTGAGGTCGATGCCCTGGGTGAGATTGTTGCTGTTGATGGGGTTGCCCTGGGGTGGGATGTTACTGCTGCTGTTCCTGTGCTGGTGAGTGTGGGTGAGGTTTCTGTGGGTGTGGGGCCGGTGATGTCCTGGCGTGTGGCTCGCTCGATGGGTGAGGGGGATCCCTATGGGGTGGCTGGTAGCGGTGGGGTGGCTGGTGCTGATGTTTCTGGGGTTGGCTCTGGCGGTGTTTTGGCTGGGTTTGCTTTGTCTGCTGATGGTATCCCGGTGGTTGCTGGGATTGAGTTGATGGGTGCTCGGGGCTATGATCCGGTTACTGCTTCGTTTTTGAGTGTTGATCCTTTGGTTCCGGTGGTGGGTGCTGTGTGGGGTTCTAATCCGTATTCGTTTGCTGGGAATAACCCGGTGATGATGAGTGATCCGTGGGGGTTGCGGCCTGCTACGGATGCTGATTTGGTTGCTTATCGTGAGGCTAAT
>NZ_CAKMSB010000032.1 GCF_928381405.1 Rothia nasisuis | reverse complement strand
GGGACTGTCAGAAAAACGGTGTAAACCCTCCAAACCCCAACAGGAGAAAATAACACCATGACAACAGAACACCAACTCGCCCAAAACCTCATCACCCAAGCCAAAGAACAAGGCCTAGACCTCAGCAGCGACACCCTGCTCAAAACCCTCACCCAAGACATCATCCAAGCCGCCCTCGATGAAGAACTCACCGACCACCTCGGCTACCCCAAACACGCCGAAAACCCCGACGAAACAAGCCAAAACGCCAGAAACGGCTACCGCACCAAAACCCTCCTCACCGACACCGTCGGCCCCATCGACATCAAAGTCCCCCGCGACCGCGACGGCTCCTTCGAACCAACCATCGTGCCCAAACGCACCCGCCGCCTGAAAAACGTCGACGAAATCATCCTCTCCCTGGCAGCTAAAGGCCTCACCTATGGGGACATCGCAGCCCACTTTGAGCAGATCTATGGGGCCAGCATCAGCAAAGACACCATCAGCCGCATCACCTCAACGGTCCTAGAGCAGATGAACGAATGGGCCACCCGTCCCCTCGAGACGGTCTACGTGGCCGTCTTCATCGACGCTATCTACCTGAAAGTCAGAGAAGGGCAGGTGAGCAACCGCCCCTTCTATGTGGCGATGGGGGTCAACGCTCAAGGATACCGGGATGTGCTAGGTATCTGGGCAGGGCCCGAGGGGGCAGGAGAATCAGCCAAGTTCTGGCTGCAGATTCTGACCGAGCTGAAGAACCGGGGCACCGCCGATATCTTCTACCTGGTCTGCGATGGGCTCAGCGGCCTGCCTGAGGCGGTGAACGCGGTCTTTGAGCGCACGATTGTCCAAAATTGCGTGATTCATATGATTCGTAATTCCATGCAGTACGCTCCCAGGGGGCACTGGGAGGCGATTTCCCGGGATTTGAAGCCGGTCTATCAGGCAGTGAGCGAGCAGGCCGCCCAGGCGGCTTTGGAGGCTTTTGGGCAGACGTGGGATGAGAAGTATCCGGCTATTAGTGCCTTGTGGCGGCGGCGTTGGGAGGAGTTTATTCCGTTTTTGTCCTATGAGTTGGAGGTTCGTCGGGTGCTGTATTCGACGAATGCGATTGAGTCTTTGAACGCTCGTTTGCGGCGTTCTGCTAGGTCGCGTGGGCATTTTGTGTCGCAGGAGGCGGCTTTGAAGTTTATGTATTTGACGGTGAGGTCTTTGGATCCTTCGGGGGCTGGTGCCCGGCGGTGGATGACTCGGTGGAAGCCGGCGTTGAATGCTTTTGCTATTGTTTTTGGTGATCGGTTGCCGCAGGTGGCTGGTCGCTAGATTGTTGTGGGTTTACACCGTTAACCTGACAGTCCC
>NZ_CAKMSB010000031.1 GCF_928381405.1 Rothia nasisuis | reverse complement strand
GGGTTAAGGGTCAAAAAGTGTGTCCGGAATCGCGGATTTTCACGGATTGACCTGTAGGTTTCCGGAAAGTATATGCTCCGGAAGCATATATCTAGCCCCCGACGGGAAATCCTCGGTGTGGCAGCCGTGATGTGCTATGCGCGGCGTGGTGTGGTGTCGCAATGTCGAAGAACCAACCACGCTGCCACTGCGGCGGTGAAATGAAACGCAACGGCACCACCAGCAAAGGCACCACCAGATGGCGCTGCAAACAATGCGGCGCCTCCAGCGTCAAACGTCGAAACGACATCACCAACGCGGCAGTGTTCACCCAGTTCATCGAGCATTGCACCACCGCAATATCACTCGACGACCTAGCCAAACGAAACGGTGTTAGCCGCGCCACCATGAAGCGGCGCTTCAAGTGGTGCTGGCTCGTTGATGTGCCTGACCCCACCGCCGGCCACCACAAGCGGATCTACGACCAGGTATTTCTCGATGGCACCTACACCGCCGGTGGCTGCCTGATCGTCGCGGCGACCATCGACCACGTGATCGCCTGGCACTGGTGCAAACACGAAACCACCCGCGACTACCAACTGCTGCTTGAACGCATCGAAGCCCCACTCATCGCCGTCATCGACGGCGGCCAAGGCGCATACAGCGCAATCAAAAAGTGCTGGCCGACTACGAAAATTCAACGCTGCCTCGTCCACGCCCAACGCGTGGTCCGCCGCTACACCACCACCAACCCACGCACCGATGCCGGGCGCACCATCTACCGACTTGCGCTGAAACTGACCCGGATCACCACACTGGATGAAGCCGCCGCGTGGGGTGTGCAACTGCACGAGTTTTCAACGATCTACCGGGAATGGATGAACGAGAAAACCATGATCAAAGACCCCAAAACAGGTGCATGGACCCGCGTGTGGACCCACCACAACGTGCGCAAGGCCTACAACAGCCTCAACCATCTTTGGCGGTCCGAGATGCTGTTTGTCTACCTCAACCCGCCAGCAGGAGTCCTTGCGCCCGAGCGGATCAAATCCACCACCAACAGCTTAGAAGGCGGCATCAACGCCCAGCTCAAACTGCTCGCCAGAACCCACCGCGGCAGATCAGGCGAACGACAACGCCGCATGCTGGATTGGTGGCTCTACTTAAAAACGGAACTGCCTGACGATCCAGTACGAATCGCCAGGCAGTCCGACTGGGGCCAGGGCCAACTCGCCAAAGTATCCACCCTGACCCAAACCGAGAACCAAGCCGACCACGAAACAGGACGCCCAGCCCTCTACGACAACGCTATCGACACCGACTACACCCACTCAATCGGCATTCAAAAAGGCCAAATCTAACCCCCGCGACACGCCGAGCCAGACACACATTTTGACCCTTAACCC
>NZ_CAKMSB010000030.1 GCF_928381405.1 Rothia nasisuis | reverse complement strand
GGTAGGGAAACCGGCAGGTCAGCGGTGTTCTCACGGGTCAGCCACAGAGCATGCAACTCCGCACGGTTCCAACCCTCACCGCAGCGGGGGAAGATCAGGTGCTGGCCGTCCTCTTTGACCCAGGTCGCCTTCTCGTTGCTGAGTATGAGACGCATATCCAGTGGGGAGGACCAGCCGGTACCGAAGACGCCAGCCTCACTATTGAGGGAGTTATACATGCGAGTCAAAGCCAGGGTGGAACAAGCCCCGGTGAAAGCGAGGTCAGTTTCAGGTTCAATAAAGTTACCGGTTGCAGCATTGACCGGGTCACCGATATAACCGGCCGATGATTCCGAGCCGCGGATGGTAGGCGATTGAATATCGATAGCCGCGCGAGCCAGAGAGGAGGCGCTGCCTACCGATGCTTCCATAGCCGAATAGGGCACGGTGGCTAGAGCATTGGGGTCCCCGGTGATAGCCTCGAATTCGTCAGCGATTTTGCCCAGCCATTCTGTCTCGGTGGTGTTAGCGTCCAACCAGTTCTTCAACTGGGTTGGGATGTCCCCAGCGTCCACCGGCGCCCAGGAACAGTCAGTAGCGTAAGCGTCTAAGGCATCGGTCATTTCCCCGGGGTAATTCTCTAGATCCTGATCAAGCCCCTTCAGTTTTTGCACCCCATCACGAATCTGGGAGGGGATACCCGAAACCGTGCTTTCGGTCCCTGCCGGACCACCGGGTGTGTTCTTGGAGGCCGTTGAGGGGGTAGCTACCGCTGGGAGGGAGGGAGCCGCAGGCACTTCAGGCTCCTCACCAAAACCTAACGCAGTGGCTATGGCGTCACCGAACTGCTGGAACGCATTTTTCTCTGCATCAGCTTTGGCCTCTTCGTAGGCTTCAATAGCCCGGTCCATGAGGTAGCCCACCTCACGCATGGCATGGGACAGTTTGTTAATATCGCCTGGCACGTGGGTGGTGTTCTCTTCATAGACCGTGGCGTAAGGACCCCTGAATTCCTCCATGATGGTGGTTGCAGCGGCCGAGCGGGATCTAGCCTGCTCGTCCAGAGCATCAGCTACCTTGTTGAAAGTGGTTCGGACGGTGCTGGCGGTGGCGGGATTAAAAGGGATCTCAGGGGTGCTCATGGGGTGCGGCGTCCTTTAGGCAGAATTACTGTTGGGTGACGGGGCAAGGGTGGGTCTAGAAAGAATGCAAGGGAACACAGGGGTGTATAGTTCCTGTGTTCCCTTGCAGGGTGGTGGGGGTTCTTAGGAGCCGCCGCCGGCGGTGAAGATGTCCTGAGCGATTTTCTGTAGTTGCTGCTGTAGTTCTTCCAGTTCGGTCTTGGCCTTATCGAGGGCGGTCTTGGTTTCGGGCCAGGTTGAGCCACGGAACTGCTGGGCTAGGGGGCCGTCCCAGTTGTTGGGGTCTGAGAGTAGCTGGCCTTGGCTGTCAAGGGC
>NZ_CAKMSB010000029.1 GCF_928381405.1 Rothia nasisuis | reverse complement strand
CGGCTGCCACACCGAGGATTTCCCGTCGGGGGCTAGATATATGCTTCCGGAGCATATACTTTCCGGAAACCTACAGGTCAATCCGTGAAAATCCGCGATTCCGGACACACTTTTTGACCCTTAACCCAGATTGCACGCGTGGGGATTGAGGGTGTGAATCCCACTGTCGTGGGTTTGATGAGGTAGTCGATGTTGCGGAAGCTTTGGCATCGGCGTGCGTTGTGCTCCGTACGTTGTTTCAAAAACGGGTTTCATCAAACGGAACAAAACCTGGGACACTTCATATCCCACCCCAGGCCTAATGACTTGGGTGCAGCGGCAACGCTCATCCGATTTAGGCAGAGTCGTTGCAGGATCCAGTGGGTCACCTGGTCCGTGGTCTTTGAATTGTCGGGCGCGCAGGCAAGGCCAGCACGGAAGATCTTCTGCAAGCAACGCTTGTTGGTGCACCGGTAGCGTGGAAGGCGCACATGAAGTTGTTGGGTGGCCGACGATGGGCAGATCGACCAGGCTGCGGATGACGTGGTCGCGGAATACTCCAGGCTGCCCGCAGGTAGGGCATTCATTGATCGGCTCGACGGGTTCGGCTTCAATAACAGTGACGTCACCGTTTTCTGTGGCACCGGTGATAGTAGTTCCTAGTTTTGCGGTGCGGCAGATGGTATCGACGATGACATTTCCGTTAGGCTGCACAGTAGGTCCTTAGTTTTGTACGGATGGATTAGATACCTTTTTCCTACAAAGCCAAGGACCCCAATATCTTGTGCCACGCCCGAACCCCCGGCGAACTAATCAATGCACTCTAAAACCGGAAGAGCCCTTTTAGTACTACTGGTGGATTTCGGTTTTGGTGGGGATTAACGCCGCCGGCTTCGGTTTTTCCGTTGAGGAGGTCGTTGACTACTTCCCGATGGTGAAATGGGTCGATGGTGAGGTAGAGAGGAACCAGTCACCTGGAAGAGATCGATCCAGTCGTTGGTGTGCAATCTGGGAGGTAGGGTCGCGGGGTCGATTCCTCGCGAGCGCAACCATGATTGTGTTTCTGAACGTGATGAAAACAACCCTGCCCTTCGGAGAATTTCCCCTATCCCGCGTCCCCGGGCAGTGAAAACGGTGTGCACCATCGCCTGAAAGGCTTTGCGCTGCTCTATCGGAATCTTCGGGTCACCCACCCGGCGGATCACTAAGATCCCCCCGTCAACGTTTGGCTGTGGCCGGAAAGCAGGCCTTGGTACCCGAGAACCCAGGTGAAATGTGAACCATGGGGACCACTGAGCCGTCATCATCGTGCTTGCGCCTACCCCGGCCCGGCGGCGAGCGACTTCCCACTGCATGAGGAGTACAGCGTCAGTCCATGCTGGCGCATGCAGCAACTTTCGAAGAATGGCAGTGGTGAGGTGAAAGGGAATGTTTCCCACAATGACGCAGGGAGTGGCGGGTAACCGGAAGTTAAGGAAATCATCATGGACCACTTCGACCGCCGCCGAGGAGGTTTCTTGTGTGATTTTGGCAGCTAGTTTTGCGTCCACTTCAACTGCCGTTATCGCCCTCCCCAAGTGGGCCATCGGGTGAGTGAGGGCACCGCTTCCTGGTCCGATCTCAATGATGGGGCCGGAGGTTTGTTTCACAAGGTCGATGATGGAGTTGATGATCTTGTGGTTGGTGAGAAAATTTTGGCCATGCTCGTGACGGCCGTGTCCGTATGCAGACATCAGGTGTGCTCCTTGGATTTGAAAGGGAGCCGGGCATGACAAATAGCCGCCCGGCTAAAGGACCGGAGCGGTTTTTAACCTACGGGGTAGGAAACCGCCTTAGCGGTTGGTGCGCAACCGCAAGAAAGCGGTACCTGAAATCAACATGGGTCTAATTATATCCATTTAAAGGGTTAAGGGTCAAAATGTGTGTCTGGCTCGGCGTGTCGCGGGGGTTAGATTTGGCCTTTTTGAATGCCGATTGAGTGGGTGTAGTCGGTGTCGATAGCGTTGTCGTAGAGGGCTGGGCGTCCTGTT
>NZ_CAKMSB010000028.1 GCF_928381405.1 Rothia nasisuis | reverse complement strand
GGGATGAGCACTTGGTCGGTGAGTGTCCTAGCCGCTGGAACACGGGCTTTGGCAGCCCGGTAGCCTCGTGAGGTGATAAATCCACCGGTAAAGGTGGTGGCCAGTACCCGGCAAATGGGCTCGATTCCGAAGAGATCCTTGTGCATGTCGATGAATCGGATCATCAGCGGGCCGGACGGTCGAGCTCGGCGCACGGATTAAGCTGAGGCCGCTTTTAGGATTTCGTTGGCTCGTTTCAATTCGGCGTTTTCCTTGCGGAGTCTGCGGTTTTCAGCTGCCATGTCGCTGCTGGTCCCGGGGGCGGATCCTTGGTCGATTTCGGCTTGTTTGTGCCATTTTCGTAGGGTTTGACGGGCTGATGCCGAGGCGTTCTCCGATGTTTCGGCAGGCGGTGTAGATGCCTGTGTCGGGGTTGTTTTCGAGGTGGTCGGCCAGGAGTCGTAGGGCTCGTGTTTTGAGTTCTTGGGGGTATTGGGTGGGCATGGGTTTTGTTCCTTTGCTCTTTTTGTTTGTTTTCAATTTACGGGAGCGGAACTAAACCCAGTACATATCAAGCGGGAGCTTTTGGTTCTTTGCCATTCTTAGGTATTGCTCCGGTATTAGGTATGGGTCCGTTGAAGACGATACGCTCCCGATCATTAAAACTAGCCGCAGAATCCCGTACACCATCCATCGTACGTACCGTATTCCCCAAAGGATCCGTCCACACCTGACCCGACCCGCTCACAGGAGCAGTCGGCCCAGTGAACATCACCGAATCATTCAAATACCGCTCAACACCGGCCCGATCAAACCGAGCAGCCTCAACCTGCTCCGGTATCCATCGCAAACTCTCCTGAACCTCCCGCCTCTGCGCCGCAGTCGGAGTAGAAGAGACATATACCACACGCTCACCCACAAAAATGCGTCACAATGGTTAGGGGGAGTCGCAGTCAAATGCAACCATAGCGTAAATTTCGGGCTTAACCGCAAGTTATTGAGGCTTATTTATTAGGGTTAGAGGTACCTTAGGATCGCAACGAAGCTGCTGGCTCGACGACCGGCATGAACGGCCTCGTGAGCAGAGCAAACCAGGCGAGAGAATCGGTAGCAGCAATCGCAAGCCTAGAGTGGCCTAAAAACTATCTTATGAATAAGTCTCAATATATGGGAATGACCCTTTATGAGTCAGCATGATTAATCGGTTTGAATAATCCCAGAGCCATCATCGAAAACAATTATTTTTCCACGGTTCTTTAAGACTATTTGTTTTTCCACCTTCAGACTGAGCAGAACATTACTTAGAATTTCAAAAATTTTACCACCCTCACTAGATCCTACAACCAGTGAGCTACTTCTATACTCCCAAGTGTCGTCGATCAAAATTTGCAATTCACCCCCATTGGTTTCCATAAGGTTCAATCTCAAGAAATAAATCTTTTCAAAATCTATATCAGACTCACCAATCTTCATATCGGAAATCTTATTATTAGGGAAGGTAATAAATTCAACCCCTGCTGATGAAAAGTGTGGAAACAGAGAGTAAGTACAGTCGTCGGCTATTTTTAGATAGTCTCTCTGTAACTCAGGGGTGAGCTCACCTGAAAAGTACAGATCCTTCTCGGAGGGTGCATAAGTAATCCCCCATGTTGATTCTGGGTAGTCATTATCTGGTGTAAGTGAAAATATTGTTACCCCACCAGAGAAGATAAAAAAATTTCCGTAAAAATTATTATATCCATAGTGAGAGATTAGTCTTTCACCCTGCAAATCTACAGGAATTTCAATCCCTCTTGAATTATCACTCCATGAATAGTAAGTTTCCGCACTGAATAGAGCCCAGTAGTTATTGAGCTCAAGATGTAAACTATCCCCTTGCTCATTCTCCATTTTTAAGCCCAGGTAAAGAGTTCTAGGGTTACATATAACCTCCACCACCACAAAGGGTGAGTACCCCCCAAGAATGTCATGGGTAAGTTCTTTCATTCTATTTCCTAAATTCTATATGGCTTGCACTATTTAGATACGATCTAGCATTCATTCCGTATAATTCTTTCGAAAAGTCTCCGGGTAGTTGTGCTTGTCGCCATGTGAGAGGATCCATTGGCACCCTTCCACCTGTGAAAGTATTGAACACTATTCGATCTACATCATGTGGCCTACCCGATCCAGAGCCATCCATCGTACGCACCGTATTCCCCAAAGGATCCGTCCATACCTGCCCCGACCCTCGCATAGCAGGAGTCGGCCCAGTGAACATCACCGAATCATTCAAATACCGCTCAACACCGGCCCGATCAAACCGAGCAGCCTCAACCTGCTCCGGTGTCCATCGCAAACTCTCCTGAACCTCCCGCCTCTGCACCTCAGTCGGAGTAGAAGAGATATCCACCAGCTTCGTCTCAGGCGCACGAGTAAACCCACGACCAGCCCCAGCAACAGCATCACCGCCAGCCCCAGAAGCCTGCCGCCCACCAACCGACGGCCCCGGCAACACACCCCCCACACCAGCAACCGCAACATCCCCCACAAACCCAGCCACATTATGCGGCCCAGGAGACCTCACATACGAATACGCAGCAGACCCAGAAGCAACCAAACCCT
>NZ_CAKMSB010000027.1 GCF_928381405.1 Rothia nasisuis | reverse complement strand
GTGGGCGGGCTCTCCGGGGCTCTCTCGCCCGGGTCTTCGCCGGGGAAGACCCCGACCGCGTCCCACAGGGCCTGCTCACCGGGGCGCTTATCGGTGTGCGAGGCGGGTAGGGGTTGGTCAAAATAGTCGGAGGAAGGCTCAGAAAACCCTGCTCTGTCTGACCCTTTCGCAGCCCCCGCTACAGGCCTAATACCCAGAGCGTCTGCCACCGTCACACCCTGCGGCAGTGACTCAGCCAACCGCACAGAGACCTCGGGCCGAGAACCCTCGTCCGCCAAAGAATCTGAGTGCACCACACCGTCGTCGAAAGAACGGGTCTCATCCTCGGTCGCATCAAGCGACCTGATCTGGGCATGGGTACGCTCGGTCAGCTTATCCAGGTAGGCACCCGAGCCCACTGGGGCAGGGCTTTTCCTTGCTTCACCCCCGGGCGGAAAACCTTGGCTCTGGCCGTAGGCGTTAGGGCCGCCCAGGGCCGTCATATCGGGAACAGGTACCGAGAGGGTCAGCTCCCACTCCTTCTGCGAGGGCGGGCGCACAATCTGCACCGGCACAGAGCCACCCAGAAAACGGGCGACTGTCTCCACCGGCTCCACGGTCGCTGAAAGACCCACCCGCTGAGCCGGGGTTTTAAGAAGCTGATCCAGACGTTCAAGCGTCACCGCCAGGTGGGCCCCTCGTTTGGTGCCCGCCACCGCGTGCACCTCATCGATAATCACGGTATGGACGTTAGTGAGCGTTGACCGGGCCTTCGAGGTCAGCATGAGAAACAGTGACTCGGGCGTGGTGATAAGAATGTCTGGCGGGTGAGAAAGCAGCTGGCGGCGCTCCTTGGCTGGGGTATCGCCCGAGCGCACCCCCACCCGCACCTGCGGTGGCTCCAGACCCAGCGAACGGGCGGTTTGGGCAATACCGATCAGGGGGGAGCGCAGGTTCCGTTCTACATCCACGCCCAGTGCCTTCAGCGGTGATATGTAGAGCACGCGGGTGCCGCCTACCTGTTCACCGGCGTCCTGCCCCTCAAAATGCAGCCGGTCAAGCGCCCAGAGGAAGGCCGAAAGTGTCTTACCTGAGCCTGTGGGTGCCACAATGAGGGCGTGCCGACCAGCCGAAATAGCCTCCCAGGCCCCAGTCTGCGCGGCAGTTGGCGCGGAAAAGGCACCCTCGAACCAGCGGCGGGTAGCCGCCGAAAAGAGAGAGAGCGCAGGGGAAGTCTCAGCAGAAGCCATAGCCCTCATTATCTCAGAGACCCAGGAGCACCAAAGCCCTGTTGCTCTGCTGAAAGCAGGTAACAGGGCTGCTTGCCAAGAGTCGCCTAGGGAGTGGCACCGACCGCACCAACCGAGAGCTGGGAGACAGCAGGGTTGGAGCAGGCCTCAGCCGCGAAGTTCAATACCAGTGGCTGTGAGGCGCCGGGGGTCTGAATTGAATAGCCAGCCGCAGAGACGCTCTGGCAGGTCTCCCCGTAGAGCTGGGCCCGGGTCTCACGCAGGGTAGCGGTCAAGCTCTGCCCGGGGGCCAGCGTGCCACCTGACGATGACCACTCGGTTGCATTCGCCGCTGCGGCACCGATCTGCTGACCTGCATGGTCAACATAGTGCACTGCGGGGTAGCCGCTGATAGTGCAGCTGTCGTTGCTGGTGTTGTTGAAGGTCAGCGTGATATAGCGTGACCCCGCTGCGCCACCGCCTTCGGCAACGGCAGCCTCAATGTATAGCTGGTCGTAATCACATACGGCGACCCCCGCAGCTGAGCTGGGTGGGGCAGCGCTATCAGAAGCGGCCGTTGTCTGCTCCGTGGCTGATTCGCTGGGTTCAACCGTGATGACGGTGCCGGTGGGTAGCGGCTCCGCCGGTGTAGTCGAGGGCGTTACCTCGCGTACCGTGGGCGAGGGGGCGGCGCTGGTGGGGCTAGGAGTCGGTGCGCTGGTCGCGGACGCACTCGCGGTGGGCGTGTTACTGGGAGCAAGCGCACTGGTGGTGGGGGTCGCTTCTGGGGTCTCAGTACTAGTGTTCGCTGATCCGCAGGCGGTAAGCAGGGCTAGTAGGGCGGCTGCCAGGGGGAGGGTTCGTGCTTTCATATAACCTACATTCCGGGTTGTAGGGTGACCTTGGCCCCGTTCATTCCCTCGGAGTATTCTGTCTGGCAGCTGAGGCGTGAACATTCGTTGGCGATATCGTCAATCATATCGAGCAGGTCCTCTTCAGCTTCTTCGCGGGGTAGGGAGGCATCGATGTGGTCGGGGTCAATAAAAGCGTGGCAGGTGGCGCAAGAGGCGTTGCCGCCGCAGGTAGCCAGTACAGGGAAGCCAGCCTCGAGCACGGCCTCGAGCATGGATTGGTGAGGCTCCCAGGTGACGTCTTTGGTGGTTCCGTTTTCGTCTGTGACCGTGATGTTGATGCTCATGTGTTCTCCTGTGCTGTTCGACCCGTAGGCTTTGCCACGGTCTCAATCTCTCCCTATTTTAGGGGGCGTGTTGGTCAGGACCCCGCTTTTGTGGTGAAAACTACGGAACGGGCGGGTAAAACAATAAGGGTTAAGGGTCAAAAAGTGTGTCCGGAATCGCGGATTTTCACGGATTGACCTGTAGGTTTCCGGAAAGTATATGCTCCGGAAGCATATATCTAGCCCCCGACGGGAAATCCTCGGTGTGGCAGCCG
>NZ_CAKMSB010000026.1 GCF_928381405.1 Rothia nasisuis | reverse complement strand
AGCCGCCCAGCAGCGTCGTAAGCATAAGAGACCGTGCCCCCGACCGCATCGGTGCGAGAAAGAACCTTACCGGCAGCATCATAGGACCACCTTGTGCTCTGATCCCCGCGGGAACGAGACAGCAGCCGCCCCACCCGGTCATAGACCAGCTCATGATCCACCTGCTCCCCACAGGAGAAATCACGGATACGCACACTACGCCCGCCCAAGTCCCGCTCAACGCTCGAGACAAGACGCCCGTCAACGCTCAGCGATGTCTCCCGCCCAGCCGCATCATAAGTCCAGGTGCTCATCGAGCCGCTAGGGTCGGTTTGCCTCAGCTGACGCCCGGCCGCATCATAGGTAGCCCTAGTCACCCGCCCTAGGGCATCGGTCACCGAGTCCACCTGATTCAACTGCGTGTAGGTGCGCCGTGTTACCGCCCCGGCCGGGTCAGTAATGCGCACCAGACGACCGCGCACATCATACTCATAATGAGTGCGCCCACCCAGCCCATTAATGGCCTGCACCAGCTGACCGGCAGCATCATAAGCAAACCGGCGGGTACCCATAGCACCGTCTTGAGCAAACACTACTCTGCCGCACGCATCGTACCCATAACGTGCTATGCCGCGCCCTGGCTCCCGGGCCAGCACCAGCCGCCCACAGGCATCGTACTCATAGGTCGATTCCTCACCGGTGGGGCCAACCTTACCCACCACACGCGAATCGGCATCATACACTAACCGAGTCACGCCACCGGCAGCATCCCTCAAAGTCTCAGGGCGCCCAGCCGCATCATACCCATACTCGATGCGTGAGTCATCGGGGAAGATAAGGGCAACCAGCTTGCCCGCCAGGTCATACTCATACCTGGTGAGCGCACCTTCACCATCGACCAACTCCACCGGATTACCAGCTGCATCATAAGAAATTAGCTCCGCTGAACCATCAAGCCCTTCACGTTTAACAGGCCGACCGTACATATCAGTCTGTATAGAGGCAGAGCCGAAAACATCGCTCAGGGTAATCCGCTGATCCTTACGATTCACCGTGGCAGTCACCCGGTTGCCCAGCGGGTCAACCGTAGCGGCCAACTGACCGGTGACATCGTACTCACGGGACCAGATGCCCCCGGCAGGGTCAGTCACAGCCACCAAACGCGAGAGCGCATCGTGCTCAAAACCCCAGGCAGACCCATCAGGCAAAACCGCTGAGGCAACATTGCCCGCATCGTCAAAGACACGCGAAACCGACCGGCCTAAGGGGTCAATCGTCTCGACAACCTCCCCATGGGCCCCGTAGCGCATCTGCGTGCGTGCCCCGGTCGGGTCAACCAAAGCAACCAGGCGGCCAGCGCCATCATACTCAAAACGGTGTACCGCCCCATCAGGGTCTTGGCGTGAGGCCAGATTGCCTGCGCCATCATAGGCGAACCGGGTCAGGGCCCCCGAGGCGGTGACAGCCTGTATGGCTCTGCCCGCACTGTCATATCCAAGGTAGGAGGTATCACCAAAAGCATTAGTAACGCTCAACAGATCACCGGTGCCAGTGTACTCAAAAGACAGCCGGACACCTGTGGGGCCAGTTACCTGCCGCAAGAGCCCTGCCTCCCAGGTCAGCTCCGTCACCCCACCTAGGGCATCCCGAATCTGGGAAGGGTGACGGCTAGATCCCTCATAGGTATAAGTGATCAGCCCACCGTGAGCGGTGACCATATCCACCAGCCGGTCCAGCTCGTCCCACCGGTAGGTGATATCAGCACCCTCACCGGTGACCGTACGCACCCGACGGCCCCGGTCATCATAGGCATGAACAGTCACAGACCCATCACGCTCGGTGACTGAGACCAGGTTGCCGTGCTGGTCATAGGCCATAGACTGACGCTGATCATGAGCATCAATCACCCCAATCAACCGGCCCCGAGCATCAGAAACCCAGGAGTTAGACCGCTGCCCGTTTTCATCAGCGACCACGGTCACCCGCCCCGGCAGGTAGGAGAACCGCACCAGACGCCCGTGCGGGGTTTTCTGGGTCAGAACCCGCCCGTAGGGGTCATACGTATTGATGACCTCCTGAACCCCGGCAGCATCAGCGACCACCTCAATCAGGCCCTGCTCATTATGGGTGTAAACACGCCGATAGCTAGCCCCCTGCGCGCCGGTGAGCAGACCGGCAGCAGAATAGGTGTATTCAATCCGCCGCCCATCAGAGGCGGTGGCAACAGCAACTAGCCCGTCAACATACTCAAAACTGATGAACCGGCCCCGCTCGTGGTGCACGGTGGCAACCGTGCCGTCGGAGGAGTAGGTGGGGTAATAGGCGCTACCCTCACCGGCAGGGCAGGAACCCACCCAGGTGCCGGTAGCATCAAAGAACCAGCGGCCCCCAGCATTATCCGTAATCACCCACACCACAGACCCAGCCTGGGGGGCCGGTAGCTGCACCGGGCTCACCTGATTCACAGGCAGGAGCCAGAAATTCTCCTCAGCACAGGGAGCAAAACCTTCACCAGCCCGAGCAAAGGGCAAGGCCCGCCCATCAGCCATGACCCAGGTGGCTCCCTCATCGGTGAACCGCAGGGCCATATCTAAGGTGGAGCTCCACCCGGGCCCAAAGACACCGCCGGTCTGCCCGCGGGAGTTATACATACGCTTCAGCGCTAGGGAGGCACACCCGCCGGTGAACCCCAGGTCAGTTTCCGGTTCAATGAAGTTACCGTTAGCGGTGTTCACCGGATCCAGGGTGTACCCGGTGGTCGGGGGCCCGCCCACTGCGGTGGGGTCCATGATGGTCAAATCTTCACGCGCTACTGCCACCCCAGCGTTCTGCAAGGAGGTAGCCAGAGCCGAGTTGGCTAAGGCCACAGGGTGCCCGGAGGTCGCCCCAGCATCGTCAAAGGCTTGAGCGATAGTTTTGGCCCAGGCCATATCCTGTTCGTTGGCCTCAAGCCATTTGCCCAGGGCGGTCATCAGATCAGCAGCGTTCAGGGAGCCGTAGTTGCAGCTACCTTGAAAGTCCGAGTAGGCGGTCTCAAGGGTGCTGTGCTTGTTTTTGACGGTGGTCTCAAGAGGTTCCAGACCGCTACTGAAGGCCCGCAGGTTTTCGGGGATGGCGCTGGAAGTTCCGCCACTTGGGCCGCCGCCACTGTCGGGGGCAGGATTCTGGCGGGGTGTGTTGGCAGGGGCTTGGGTGCTTTTGCTCATGGGGTCTGAGGCTGGGCCTACCGGTGGGTCTTGGTCACCGAAGATTTCATCTATGCCCTTTTTCAAGGCGCTCTCGGCCTCTTGTTCGGCTACGAATTCGCGGGCAATACGGCGGCGTTCGTTTTCTTCTCGGGCCTGGTCGATGAGTTGATTGACTAAGTCAGCGGCGTTGGTGAGAGCGATGGCGAGGTCGGAGGCATCGGCGGCGGCGGTTTTGCTGTTTGTGTCGAAGAGGGTACTGAAGTAGCCTTTAAAGTCTTCTTGAGCGGTGGATACCAGAGACGCCCTAGAATCTGCCTGATCCTCGAGGGTCCTCGCTGCGTTAGTGAAAGCGGTTTTGAGGCTCTCTGCGTGGGTGAAGTTGAATTCAACATCGCTTTCAATGGCACCGAGGTTATGAGACATGGGGCAGGTCTTTCTGTGCTGGTAGGTGTTGTTGGTGTGTGAGTTTAC
>NZ_CAKMSB010000025.1 GCF_928381405.1 Rothia nasisuis | reverse complement strand
CAAAGGTATTAACCTTGATAAATTATCTGCAATCTGCAACGAGCTCGATGAACTCCTCAGCCGAGATAAATACTACTCAGGGTGGAGAGAAGGCATGAGAACTTTCCCTTCGAGGATATCTCGCCTTGATTCACCCCAAGAGAGAATAAAACTTGCTCAAGGCCGGCTACGAGTGATGTCGACGGGGAACAGTGGGTGGAACGATATTGTCCTGGGATTTCCAGACAGGAGAAGGACCAATCGGGGAGGCCTAGAGGTCGATACTGAAGCTACCAAGCGTTTTCATGATCTCTCGGAGCAGTTGAGGCGGTTGTGTGCCTCTGATATTTATTGGCTTCGGTTTAGAGGTCAGCATACGCACTAGCCAATTAGGGCTATCCTGGCAGGGATAGTGCCTTTACTCTGAGTGCTGATGGTGTCCCGGTGGTTGCGGGGATTGAGTTGATGGGTGCTCGGGGCTATGATCCGGTTACTGCTTCTTTCCTCAATGTTGATCCTCTAGCTCCGGTGGCGGGTGCTGTGTGGGGTTCTAATCCTTATTCTTTTGCTGGGAATAATCCGGTGATGATGAGTGATCCGTGGGGTTTGCGTCCTGCTGCGGATGCTGATTTGGTTGCTTATCGTGAGGCTAATCAGGGTTTTTTGGCTCATGCTGGTGATTGGGTTGCTGATAACTGGGAGTATTTTGCTGCTGGGGCCATGGTGGTTGCTGGTGGCGTGCTGATGGCTACTGGTGTTGGCGGGCCGGTAGGGGCCATGCTGATCTCTGGTGGTATTTCCATGGGCATGCAGAAGGCTACGACGGGGTCGGTGGATCCGTTGCAGTTGGCTTTGGATATGGTTCCTGGTGGGGTTGTTGTTCAGGGGCTTGCTGGGGCTGGATCAGCGGCGTATTCGTATATGAAATCTCCTGGGCCGCATAGTGCTTCTGGGCTTTTGGGTGAGGTTGCTCTGGGTGGCGCGGCGGGTGTTTTGCCTGGTCCGTCGGTGGTGGGTCGGCAGGTGTCTGGGGCTGGTGTTTCGGCGGGACAAAAAGCGATTGGCCCTGGGAGGTATGGGACTTTGCCTGTCTTACCCTCAGCTAATTCAAAATTACAGAACCTCTCGCCGCAGGTAGTGCCTCATGACTATCCGTTGGCACAAAACGCCTGGATAATGAATAGAGATGGTGTAGCTGTTGGTAATACAAATGCTGATAGGTTTGCGCAGGTTCTAAATGATTCGCCTGCATGGGCCGGGCCTTACCCCACCAAAAGCCCAGGCAACACGTGGATTAGTAACACTGACAAAACAAGTATTCGAACTATGGAAGATAATACCGGATTAAATTCTAGTAACCAGCATCATGTCTTGCGTGCGGTCCATGAAAGGGAGAATCCTGCGGGTGCAAATAAAAAACCCCTCAAAATCGACCCCGCCACCTGGGAAGTGCCCAAACCTAGTGCAGGATTGCAAGGAGCAGAAGTATCTAAAAATATAATGGAAAAATCACATCTACCTTTACATCGTTACGAGTAACTAATGAATAATATTACAGAATTTATTGACGAACTACCATTTACGATTGAGTATTTCCAACCAGACACCTACGCTCTATCCTTGGCTGGAACAACTTCTACCGGTCGAGAATTCTCATTATATTTAGATTTCTACTGGGAAGTGTATTATGAAGGTGAAATTCTCAGCTGGGACAACTCCAGGGATAGAATTAATGATAAGTTAAACCAACTCAAAGGTTGTAAAATTGTTGACATAACGGGGCCGGATAATCTTTATGATGCAACGTATATCCTGGAAAATTCTGGAATGATTCGAAGTGTTACCTCAGATAATAAATATGCAACAGAATGGAGCCTGTCTGTTGTAGGTGATACGCATCAGCTTTTTGCAGGGGAGATATACCCTTATGAGCTTTCTGACCTTGGTACTGATTTTTCTGCCTGGGATGTATCTTATGAAGCGGTGGATCCCGATAGGGGGGGCACTCCTTTTGGTCTAATAGGTTCAAAAATTATAAAAATAAAATTGATTCAACCTGACGATGTTAATCACATTTTAGAGATCACCCTTTCAAAGGGCCTCAATGAAAGGTATAAACTTCATTTTTGGAATTCTTGGGCCTTGTATTCTGATAGTGATTTATTAATGGATAACGCTACTGAGGTTGGTGTTGATTGTTTTAATTCTGTTGCTCAGGGGGCTACCTTGAAGGGTTTTACGGGGGGCAGTTATGGTATGTACGGATGCTCCTTAATTTTTGATACTTTGAAGTTGCGGCAAGTCGGTTCGAGTGGAGTTGCCTGGAGCTGGCGAATCCGTGATGACCAAGGAAATCTTCTTTGGCGTGCACCTACTGACGTCGAAGCAAGCCGTGGGCTTATTGAGGGGGTAGAGAATCCATCTTGAGAAAATCCGCCTGCCCCTCCTTCTTGCAAATCATGGAGGCCTTAGGTCTGAAGTGCCCCAGGTTTTGTTCCGCCCAACAAGGTAGGAAAATCAGGAACATGCCAAAGAAATTCACCCAAGAATCTAAAGACCGCACCGTCCGCCTCATCGAGGACCGCATCCTAGCGGAGAACCTTTCAATGAACGCCGCATGCCAGGCTGTTGCGCCAAAACTTGGCCTCTCATGGCACACCGCCCGCCAGTGGGTTCAGCAAGCCCGCAAGGATGGGCCCCTCACCGGCGCTGAAGAAGACGTAATTGCTGAAAACGCCCGTCTTCGACGAGAGAACCAAGAACTACCGTGATACCAACGAGCTACTCAAGGCTGCCTCGGCTTTTTCGCCTCAGAACTCGACCCCCAACCTCGGACATGATCCGGTTCATCGACAAGTACCGTGATCGCTTCGGGGTCGAGTCCCTCTGTACGACGTTGAAGAATCATCGAGAAGGTGGCTTCATCTCTTCTTGTGGCTACCGGCAGGTCAAATCCAGGGGCCCTAGTGCCCGTGCACGGGGATACCGTCAGAACTCAGAGCAAACCCGCTCAGATATCACGATATGGGAGTCTGTGATATGTGTGGATGCATTAGCCCGGCAGGGTGGCTCTTATGGGCTAACGTTGATGCTGATCCTTGAACTTGAGCCAATAAATATCAGACTCATATCTGCGTCGTAACCAGGTGTGGAGATCATTGAATCTTTTTTGGGATTCACGATCAATCTGTTGAGGTAAACCAGGACAGGTAATGATTAGCCCCTCATAGGATGCATTACCGCTGTTCAGAGCTCTGTTAAGAATGGCTACTGATTGTAATCTTTGCTCTACAGAGCTTGCATTAGCTATTTCCTGGGGGAAGCTACGAAGGTAGTTAGTGATTGATGAGTATGAGTTGTTAGGTTGTAAGAGTTCCGCCATTTCAGTGCAAGTTTCTTGAATTACTGTCAGTTCGATACCCTGT
>NZ_CAKMSB010000024.1 GCF_928381405.1 Rothia nasisuis | reverse complement strand
AAACATACCTAGAAAAATGTAAGCCTTCGGACCATTAGTACCAGTCAACTCCACAGGAATTCCCCGCGTCCATACCTGGCCTATCAACCCCATCATCTCCAGGGATCCTCACGTGGCCCAAAGCCACCAGGAAATCTCATCTCAAAACAGGCTTCCCACTTAGATGCTTTCAGCGGTTATCCCTCCCGAACGTAGCCAATCAGCCATGCACCTGGCGGTACAACTGACATACCAGAGGTTCGTCCGTCCCGGTCCTCTCGTACTAAGGACAGCCTTTCTCAAATTTCCAACGCGCGCAGCGGATAGGGACCGAACTGTCTCACGACGTTCTGAACCCAGCTCGCGTACCGCTTTAATGGGCGAACAGCCCAACCCTTGGGACCAACTCCAGCCCCAGGATGCGACGAGCCGACATCGAGGTGCCAAACCATGCCGTCGATATGAACTCTTGGGCAAGATCAGCCTGTTATCCCCGAGGTACCTTTTATCCGTTGAGCGACAGCGCTTCCACAAGCCACTGCCGGATCACTAGTCCCGACTTTCGTCCCTGCTCGAGTCGCCACTCTCACAGTCAAGCCCCCTTGTGCACTTACACTCACCACCTGATTGCCAACCAGGCTGAGGGAACCTTTGGGCGCCTCCGTTACACTTTAGGAGGCAACCGCCCCAGTTAAACTACCCATCAGGCACTGTCCCTGACCCGGATCACGGGCCCAAGTTAGACATCCAGAGCGACCAGAGTGGTATTTCAACAACGACTCCACCATAACTAGCGTCACGGCTTCACAATCTCCCACCTATCCTACACAAGCCACACCAAACACCAATACCAAACTATAGTAAAGGTCACGGGGTCTCTCCGTCCTGCTGCGCGAAACGAGCATCTTTACTCGTACTGCAATTTCGCCGAGTTCATGGTTGAGACAGTAGGGAAGTCGTTACTCCATTCGTGCAGGTCGGAACTTACCCGACAAGGAATTTCGCTACCTTAGGATGGTTATAGTTACCACCGCCGTTTACTGGGGCTTAAATTCTCAGCTTCGCCCACAAAGGGCTAACCAATCCTCTTAACCTTCCAGCACCGGGCAGGAGTCAGTCCGTATACATCGTCTTACGACTTCGCACGGACCTGTGTTTTTGATAAACAGTCGCTTCCCCCAATTCTCTGCGACCCATACACGCTCACCACCGCGCAGGTGGGTCACGCTCAAGGCTCCCCTTCTCCCGAAGTTACGGGGACATTTTGCCGAGTTCCTTAACCATGATTCTCTCGATCGCCTTAGTATTCTCTACCTGATCACCTGTGTCGGTTTCGGGTACGGGCGGCTCAAACCTCACGTCGATGCTTTTCTCGGCAGCATAGGATCACCAAATCCCCCACAAACGGGGTCCCATCACGTCTCAGGCCAACACCGGCGCATTTAACAACCGGATACCCTACACGCTTAGACCACGACAACCATCGCGTGGCTTGGCTACCTTCCTGCGTCACACCTGTTAATACGTTTACCTCCAAAAATCGGGTCCTGCAGTCCACCACAAGCTCCCACACCCGAAGGTGCAGGTTACAAACGGCTTCTCACAGTTAGCATCAAAATATCAGTATGGGCGGTTTTTCGCCGGTACGGGAATATCAACCCGTTATCCATCGACTACGCCTGTCGGCCTCGCCTTAGGCCCCGACTAACCCAGGGCAGATTAGCTTGACCCTGGAACCCTTGATCATCCGGCGCACGGGTTTCTCACCCGTGATTCGCTACTCATGCCTGCATTCTCACTCGCATACCCTCCACCACTGGTTTACACCGCAGCTTCACCGGATACACGACGCTCCCCTACCCAACCAGTAAAAAACTGATTGCCATAACTTCGGTGGTGTACTTGAGCCCCGCTACATTATCGGCGCAGAATCACTTGACCAGTGAGCTATTACGCACTCTTTCAAGGATGGCTGCTTCTAAGCCAACCTCCTGGTTGTCTCAGCAACTCCACATCCTTTCCCACTTAGCACACGCTTAGGGACCTTAGTTGATGGTCTGGGCTGTTTCCCTCTCGACAATGAAGCTTATCCCCCACTGTCTCACTGCTACGCTCTCACTTACCGGCATTCGGAGTTTAGCTGACGTCAGTAACCCTGTGGGGCCCATCGGCCATCCAGTAGCTCTACCTCCGGCAAGAAACACGCAACGCTGCACCTAAATGCATTTCGGGGAGAACCAGCTATCACAGAGTTTGATTGGCCTTTCACCCCTATCCACAGCTCATCCCCCCAGTTTTCAACCTAGGTGGGTTCGGTCCTCCACGACGTCTTACCGTCGCTTCAACCTGGCCATGGATAGATCACTCCGCTTCGGGTCTAGATCCTGCCACTCACTCGCCCTCTTCAGACTCGCTTTCGCTACGGCTACCCCACACGGGTTAACCTCGCGACAGAACACTAACTCGCAGGCTCATTCTTCAAAAGGCACGCCATCACCCCCCACAAAGAAAGGCTCTGACGGCTTGTAAGCACACGGTTTCAGGTACTATTTCACTCCCCTCCCGGGGTACTTTTCACCATTCCCTCACGGTACTGATCCACTATCGGTCACTAGAAAGTATTTAGACTTACCAGGTGGTCCTGGCAGATTCACACGAGATTCCACGAGCCCCGTGCTACTCGGGTGGCACACACGCGGACTAACACATTACGATTACAGGACTCTCACCCTCTCCGGTCGCCCATCCCAAGGCGTTCACCTACATGCTAGAACATCACGTCAACAGCTGGTTGAAACTGTTATGCGTACTCCCACAACCCCCATGATGCAACCCTCAACCGGTATCACACACCACAGGTTTAGTCTCTTCCGCTTTCGCTCGCCACTACTGACAGAATCATATTTTATTTTCTCTTCCTGAGGGTACTGAGATGTTTCACTTCCCCTCGTTCCCCCCAACCAGCCTATACATTCAACTGGCGGTAACAAACCATGACAGCTTGCTGGGTTTCCCCATTCGGACATCCTGGGATCAACGCCCTGTTATCGACTCCCCCAGGCTTTTCGCAGATTCACACGTCCTTCATCGGCTTCTAGTGCCAAGGCATCCACCGTGTGCCCTTAATAACTTACACACAGATAAAATCAAAGATAATAAAACCTTGACTAACTAAGTACAAAATCAAAAGTATCAAAAGAACACAATCCAAAAATTGAATTGAGATTTCTTCACATAAAATTGAAGATGCTCGCGTCCACTATACAGTTCTCAAACAACAACCCGATACCACTCAAGGCAACCAAACACACTGTTTGACTACTACTCTCATGCCGGGAACCTGAAAGCAACAAACCACACGGCTTGTTACCTCAAAACCCAAAAGCGCACCAACAATTACACACATCCCCATCAGCACCCCACCCACCCCAAAGAGCAAGCACAGCACCTGAACTAACATTCCACCCATGAGCAAACCACCCAAACGACACTCGCGCCCAGCATGGCTCAACCAAAACTGTTGAAGCTCCTTAGAAAGGAGGTGATCCAGCCGCACCTTCCGGTACGGCTACCTTGTTACGACTTAGTCCCAATCATCAATCCCACCTTCGACGACTCCCCCCACACACGTGGTTAGGCCATCGGCTTCGGGTGTTACCAACTTTCGTGACTTGACGGGCGGTGTGTACAAGGCCCGGGAACGTATTCACCGCAGCGTTGCTGATCTGCGATTACTAGCGACTCCGACTTCATGGGGTCGAGTTGCAGACCCCAATCCGAACTGAGACCGGCTTTTTGGGATTAGCTCAACCTCACAGTATCGCAACCCATTGTACCGGCCATTGTAGCATGCGTGAAGCCCAAGACATAAGGGGCATGATGATTTGACGTCATCCCCACCTTCCTCCGAGTTGACCCCGGCAGTCTCCTATGAGTCCCCACCATCACGTGCTGGCAACATAGAACGAGGGTTGCGCTCGTTGCGGGACTTAACCCAACATCTCACGACACGAGCTGACGACAACCATGCACCACCTGTGAACCAGCCCCGAAGGGAAACTCTATCTCTAGAGCGGTCCGGTACATGTCAAGCCTTGGTAAGGTTCTTCGCGTTGCATCGAATTAATCCGCATGCTCCGCCGCTTGTGCGGGCCCCCGTCAATTTCTTTGAGTTTTAGCCTTGCGGCCGTACTCCCCAGGCGGGGCACTTAATGCGTTAGCTACGGCGCGGAAAACGTGGAATGCCCCCCACACCTAGTGCCCAACGTTTACGGCATGGACTACCAGGGTATCTAATCCTGTTCGCTCCCCATGCTTTCGCTTCTCAGCGTCAGTTACAGCCCAGAGACCTGCCTTCGCCATCGGTGTTCCTCCTGATATCTGCGCATTTCACCGCTACACCAGGAATTCCAGTCTCCCCTACTGCACTCTAGTTAGCCCGTACCCACTGCAAACCCGGAGTTAAGCCCCGGGCTTTCACAGCAGACGCGACAAACCGCCTACAAGCTCTTTACGCCCAATAATTCCGGACAACGCTCGCGCCCTACGTATTACCGCGGCTGCTGGCACGTAGTTAGCCGGCGCTTCTTCTGCAGGTACCGTCACTTTCGCTTCTTCCCTGCTGAAAGAGGTTTACAACCCGAAGGCCGTCATCCCTCACGCGGCGTCGCTGCATCAGGCTTGCGCCCATTGTGCAATATTCCCCACTGCTGCCTCCCGTAGGAGTCTGGGCCGTGTCTCAGTCCCAGTGTGGCCGGTCACCCTCTCAGGCCGGCTACCCGTCGTCGCCTTGGTGAGCCGTTACCCCACCAACAAGCTGATAGGCCGTGAGCCCATCTCAAACCAGTACAAAAACCCTTTCCACCAACACCCCATGCGAGGATCGGTCGTATCCGGTATTAGACCCCGTTTCCAAGGCTTATCCCAGAGTTCAAGGCAGGTTACTCACGTATTACTCACCCGTTCGCCACTAATCCACCCAGCAAGCTGGGCTTCATCGTTCGACTTGCATGTGTTAAGCACGCCGCCAGCGTTCGTCCTGAGCCAGAATCAAACTCTCCGTTAGAAAAATAATGAAGTAGTTGATGATCCTAGTCCCTGATTGTTAGCGAACCACTCACCTACGGGGTAGGTGTGGTTCAAGCTGACGAATCTGAAACCAATTGATTATCAAATTCAAGATCACCAGAACACTGCTCTGATGATTACTTAGTATAAATATTTGGTATCAGTTCAATTTCCGCACTACCGGTACTCCTGTGCGAACAGGAGCGTGTAGTGTGGACGATAAGAATGTTATTTATAACATTGGTACGCTATTGAGTTTTCAAGCAACAGACCACACCCCACCG
>NZ_CAKMSB010000023.1 GCF_928381405.1 Rothia nasisuis | reverse complement strand
TGCTGAGGTCTAGGCCTTGTTCTTTGGCTTGGGTGATGAGGTTTTGGGCGAGTTGGTGTTCTGTTGTCATGGTGTTATTTTCTCCTGTTGGGGTTTGGAGGGTTTACACCGTTTTTCTGACAGTCCCCTCGATTCCGAAGAGATCCTTGTGCATGTCGATGAATCGGATCATCAGCGGGCCGGACGGTCGAGCTCGGCGCACGGATTAAGCTGAGGCCGCTTTTAGGATTTCGTTGGCTCGTTTCAATTCGGCGTTTTCCTTGCGGAGTCTGCGGTTTTCAGCTGCCATGTCGCTGCTGGTCCCGGGGGCGGATCCTTGATCGATTTCGGCTTGTTTGTGCCATTTTCGTAGGGTTTCGGGGCTGATGCTGAGGCGTTCTCCGATGTTTCGGCAGGCGGTGTAGATACCCTGATCGGGGTTGTTTTCGAGGTGGTCGGCCAGGAGTCGGGTGGCTCGTGTTTTGAGTTCTTGGGGGTATTGGGTGGGCATGGGTTTTGTTCCTTTGCTCTTTTTGTTTGTTTCTAATTTACGGGAGCGGAACTAAACCCAGTACATATCACACATCACCAGACCCCACCACACGACCAGCACGCAACCCCCGCACCTTATCCCCACCAATCGAAGCATAGATCATCAACCCAACAAACCAATACACCTGAGCAGAAAACGTCAAAAACAAGGACAAAAGAACAAACCCAAGAACCACACCCACCAAACCCAAGGGGAAATACAAGAGACCAAACTTCAGCGCACTTGAGGTACGCCCCGCCAACATATTCGCCAATGGAATATTCACACCAGCCACAATCAAAGCAGCAAGCAAACCAAGGATCATAATGTTTTACCTTTCCAAAAAATTATTCAACCGGGGTTGTCGAAGTGATGCCATCCGAGCTTCGCATATCATTGCCAAGTGAAAGCCCCATTACATTAAACTCAAACTTCTTCCCCACATTAGCCGCAAGAAATTCTGCTAAACCAGCCTCATTCATTCCTGCCGGTGTATTCATCTTAGAAACACTTAGATTTCCACACTCCTCAGTTTCTACCAGCACTGAAGTAGTAGGAACAGGCCCCCTTGAACCACCACTAGAATTTGATTTAAGCTCCGCTGAAACCACCGTACACACCCGATGCTGGGCACCAGAATTATCAATAAATGATAACAAGACGGCCCCAACAACAATTAAGCCCAAAATAACACCAGTAACAGTACTAGCCAGTGACTTCTTTTTCTTACTCATACAAAAATGCTTTCTTGTGGCTCATTCAGCGACTCAGTCTCAACATTATCAACATGTTTTATCACCGATTAAATGATTTCCCTAAATCTTCAGTAGCCCCCTTTCCCACAGTAGTCAGACCACTATTATTAGCATCTCTTCGGTTCCATTCATCCAGATTAGTAGTCAACGCGTAGCTCCCCACACCCTCTACATAATCCTTCGCCCGATCATACCCATAATCCAGCACAGGATTATCCAACCCCGGTATCACCGGCTTCAAACCACCCATCAAACCACCACCACCAGAAGCCACAACCATACTGATATGTACTGGGTTTCGTCCACACCTTCCGCCCAACCCCAACGGAAGGTGTGGACGAAACCCAGTACATATCAGAATCAAAAGACACCGAACTCACAGACCGCACCGGCCCACTCGACGCCACACCACCAGAAACAATCTGCCTAATAGCACCAGCTACTTGCTCAAATCCAAACCCTCAATACCGACAATCATCGTAGGACTAAAAGGCATCTGCCACACCCCCACCTCAACACTCACCTTCTGACCCTTAAACTCACGAATACGCTCAACCAGCTCATCATCACTCAACCCATGATATTTCCCCTGATATACCAGGTCAGAACAATCAGGGCTCTGAATATAAATACTGGATGAAGAACTATAAGACCGAGATCCACTACTGCGGCTTATTGCAGCTGTGATGGTGCATTCTTCTGAATGATGAAAAGCCCTGTTAACAGTGCCTGAAAACAGCACCGTAGCAGTTCCGTACACAACCGGCACGCCGAACACTAACAAAAAAAGCCACGCCCGTACACGCTCACCAACAGTAACCTGCTGCTTAGGCCCCTGCCTCCTAGGCTTAGACCCCTTAGAACCTTTACTCACCAGGCACCTCCGTCACCTCATCAACCAACACCGCACCAGAACCCGCAGAAGGATCAAAAGACACCGACTTCAAAGACTCCACCGGCCCACGCGACGCCACACCACCAGAAACAGCCTGCTTAAGACCCCCGATGGTAGCTTCTAAGGCATTCCACCCTGGACCCTTATAATCCTCATCCCGATAGGACTCATACTGCGGCGAATACGTCATCGGAGCACCCGAATACGACACCACACCATTGACAAAATCACCAATACCATCAGAAACCATAGAACGCCCCTTAGCCAAGACACCCTCAGCAGCCTTCCAACCAACTTTCTGGAACGCATCATCAAATCCCTTTGACACCTTCCCCGGCAACAAAGCATTCGACACCGCAGGCACACCCCAGGCAGAGACCAAACCAGAACCAGTCACCCGATGCCCATCCGTAATATACGTCAACGACGTATCCACACCAGCCTCAACATAGGCCTCAACACCCTCACGAAAACCAACAGAACCAACCCTCGAAGCCCACGAACTATACCGCGCAGCCTGCCGCTGCAAACCAATCTGAGTCTGCTTCAACCCCGAAACCACCCTCGGCACCGAATTCTTCGTCGCAGGATTTGTCGCCACCTTCCTAAACACCTGAGAAATCTGCTGACCAACACCACCAGCACGAGCACTAAACCGAGAAGCAACAGAAGAAAAGACCTTAGAACCAATCTTAGTTACCGCACCAGCAACACCAGCACCAAAACCACCAGCAATACCACCAATCGAAGCACTGGTCGCAATCTTCCGCCAATCAAGACCCTTACCACTGATCAGCTGAGAACCCAGCTCCATACCACCAGAAATAGCCATACCAGCCAGAATACTCCACCCAATTGGGCCAGAAACCACCGCAGCAGCCACACCAACAGCAGCTACGCCCAGTGCAATCCAACCAGCATTATCACGAGCAAAATCAGCAAGACCCTTACCAGCTCGCTCTACCGCACGGCCCCGAACATCAGCCCGATACTCCCGAAACTCAGAAGCCGTCATCGGAGACAGACCCCACGGATCCACCAACCCCACCGGATCATTCCCCACAAAGGCATACACATTAGAGGCCCAACCAGCACCCACCGGCGAAACCAACGGATCAGGAGAAATAAACCCACGAGACACCGCATCATAAGCCCGGGCCCCCAGGACCTCCAGGCCAGCAACCTGCAAAGACCCAGCCACCGTCACCCCAAAACCAGGGGCAGCAGCAGAAGGCACAGCAGAAGCAGCCCCAGCAACAGACCCAACAGCACCACCGGCCAAAGGCGAAACACCAAACGGATCCACCCCACGAGACCCCAACACATCCTGCACCACAGCACCCGCCAAAGACACCGGCACACCACCCAGGGCGCTCACCGTCGGCGTATCAGCTACCGGATCCCACACCACAGAACACACACCGCTCCCCTGATCAGCAGGTACACCCGTCCCCTGGGCACCAGCAACCCGGCCCAACGCATCATTCCACAAACGCACCACCTGGCCAGCACCAGAATTAGCATCAGCACCAGCACCAGTACTCACCTCAGCCAGCAAACCAACCGGTGAATAAGCAAACTCAGTAACAGCACCATTACCAGCCACCCAGCGCACACGACGGCCCAACCCGTCATAGACCAACTCACTGACACCCAGAGCAGAATCAGCCAAACCAACCAGCTGACCAGCCCCATCATAAGAGTACTCGCGCACCACACCATCAGCAGTGCTCTCCTTGATGAGGAAACCAGCCTCATCGTAAACAAAAGAATGCACCCCAGCAGCAGAACGCACCGAGGTCAACTGATGGGCTTCATCGTAGGTAAAGAGCCGCAGCCCGTCGGCAGAATCATCAATACCGATGACCAGGCCCTGGGGGCTGTAATAGGTAGTAGTGGTGATTTGCTCACCGTCATCGGTGGTGCGGACGTCGATGGTGGCCCAGCCGCCGTCGGTGACATAGGAGGCACCGGTAGCAGCAACCTTATCGGCAGCATCAGAGCTAGCAGTATCACCGGCGTCAGAAGCCTGCCCCTGAACTACCGTCGGCACCACATCAAAAGCCCGCAGAACCTGGCCCTTAGCATCACTAATACGCACCAACTGCCCATGCCCGTCATAGTGATACTCCAAACCCTCAACCACACCACCATCAGCAGCAGAACGCACCGCTGAGGACAGCAAGCCGGTACCTGGCTCATAGGCGTAGTCGGTTCTCGCCCCATCAACACTCAGGCTGGTACGCAAACCATCCCGATCATAGGTCATCACGCTTTCGTGCCCTGCACCAGCGTGAGAACCAGCTACTGACTGGCGCACCAGTCGGCCCACCCGGTCGTGCACCAGAGTGTGCACTGCCGGGGCGCCGGTCTGCTCATCCACCAGACCCACACCCAGATCAGTGTAATCAAACACAGTGGTAGTGCGGGCAGCAGCATCACGCTCAACCCGGCAAATCAGCTGCTGGTTGAAACGGGTGGTTGCCAGCGAACCAGCTGCATCGTAAGTGTAAGAAAGCACATCAGCATCCGGGCTCACTGAACTGACCAGGCGCCCGGCGGCATCGTAGGAGGTAGTGGTCTTACGGCCCAGCGCATCGGTGCGGCACATCAGCTGACCGGCAGCATCATACTCAAAGAAAGTGCTTTCCCCACGCGGATCAGTCACACTAGCAACCAAACCAGCAGCAGTATAGGTATACCGCGTCTTACCGCCCAGACCGTTGATGGCAGTGACCAGCTGACCAGCAGCATCATAGACAAAGCGGCGGGTGCCGAACTTGCGGTCTACAGCAAAGACCAGACGCCCACAGGCATCATACCCGTAACGGGACACCCCAGTATTGGTACGCACCACTACCGGTCGGGACGCAGCATCATAGGTGATCTCCTCACGCACACCAGAAGAGGTGGAGCGGGTGATAACCCGCGAATCAGCGTCGTATTCCAGGGTGGTGATAACCCCGGTGGGCTCTCTCATGGTGGACGGGCGGCCGCAGGCGTCATAGGTAAAGGACGTCACCCGCCCCTCAGGCGAGGTCACCGAGGTCACCTCACCGCGCCCATCACGACTAATCAGGGTCAAAGCGCCTTCAGCATCGAGAATCTCCACCACGTTCCCGGCAGCGTCATAGGTGTAGATTTCCTCAGAGCCATCCGCCGCGGTTTCTTTAACCGGGCGGCCGTAAGCATCAAAACTGGTGGTGTGGGTGCCAAAAGCGTCCTTGACCTGCAACAGCCCAGAGCGACGCTGATAGGCGGTACTCACCCGCACACCGGTGGGGTCAACCACCGCAGCCAGCTCACCATTGGCATCAAATTCACGGGACCACCGGTGACCCAGCGGATCAATGACCGCAGTATTCTGCATCAGCTGGTCATATTCCAGCGCCCAGAGCGCGCCATCCGCGCCGGTAACCGACACCAGGTTGCCCATGGAGTCAAAGCCACGGGTGCTCACCCGGCCCAGCGGGTCAATGGTTTTAGCCACCTCACCAGCCGCGTTGTACTCATAGGTGGTTCTTGCCCCGGCAGGGTCAGTCATACTGGTCAGGCGCCCACCGGGCCCATACCCGAAACGCCACACCGCGCCGTCCGCATCTTCACGGGAGACCAAAAGACCGGCAGCATCATAGGTGAACCGGGTGGTCAGCCCCAGCGGGCTGACAATACGCTCAATACGCCCGGAAGCATCACGCACAAAGGAGGTCACATCCCCAGCGGCATTGCTCACAGCAGTCATCTCACCAAAAGCGTTATAAGAGCAGGTGACTGAGACACCGGTGGGGCCAACCATCGAGGTCAACAGGCCGCCCTCCCAGACCATCTCAGTACGCCCACCCAAAGCATCAACCAGCACGGAGGGGTTACGCTCAACCCCGGTAGCATCAGCATACTCATAAGACACCACCGCCCCGTTAGCTGTCATCAGCGTAATCAAACGGTCGTGGGCATCATACTCATAGGTGGTATCGGCACCCTCAGGGCTTACCTCACGCGCCAGCAAACCGCGCTTGGTGTAGGCGCGCACCGTCATAGCACCATCACGCTCAGTGACTGACACCCGGTTATTGAAAGTATCGTAGGCCATGGTCTGGCGCCTCTGGTGCGCATCAATCATGCCCACCAGGCGGCCCTTAGCATCAGAAACCCAGGAGTTGGCGTGCGAGCCGTCCTCATTGGTCACCAGGGTGACGCCGCCTGCCAGGTAGGAGTAGCGGCGGGTGACCCCGTGCGGGTAGTTCTGTGAACGCACCCGCCCCAGGGCATCATAAAAGTTTTCAACCTCAACCGTGCCATCAGCAGCAATCACCGCGCTGATCAGACCCTGCTCGTTGTAATCGTAGACCCTGGGCCCAAGCGCAGAGCGGGCACCGGTTAGCCTGCCCTCACGGTCATAGAGGTACTCCATGCGGGTGCCATCATTGGACTGCGCATAGGCCACACGGCCAGCAGCGTATTCAATACCGATACAACGGCCACGGGCATGCTGCAGAGCCACAATCTGGCCCTGCTCATCACGGTTCACAGTGAGCACATCCCCAGCACCTACGCTGTGGGCCAGCCAGTCACCGGTAGAGCTAAAGGCCCACCAAGCGCCGGCGTTATCACGCACCACCAGCACCTGGGCGGCATCGGTGGGTAGGGAAACCGGCAGGTCAGCGGTGTTCTCACGGGTCAGCCACAGAGCATGCAACTCCGCACGGTTCCAACCCTCACCGCAGCGGGGGAAGATCAGGTGCTGGCCGTCCTCTTTGACCCAGGTCG
>NZ_CAKMSB010000022.1 GCF_928381405.1 Rothia nasisuis | reverse complement strand
CGACCTGGGTCAAAGAGGACGGCCAGCACCTGATCTTCCCCCGCTGCGGTGAGGGTTGGAACCGTGCGGAGTTGCATGCTCTGTGGCTGACCCGTGAGAACACCGCTGACCTGCCGGTTTCCCTACCTACCGATGCCGCCCAGGTGCTGGTGGTCCGTGATAACGCCGGCGCTTGGTGGGCCTTTAGCTCTACCGGTGACTGGCTGGCCCACAGCGTAGGTGCTGGGGATGTGCTCACCGTTAACCGTGATGAGCAGGGTCAGATTGTGGCTCTGCAGCATGCCCGTGGCCGTTGTATCGGTATTGAATACGCTGCTGGCCGTGTGGCTTACGCCCAGTCCAATGATGGCACCCGCATGGAGTACCTCTATGACCGTGAGGGCAGGCTAACCGGTGCCCGCTCTCCTCTTGGGCCCAGGGTCTACGATTACAACGAGCAGGGTCTGATCAGCGCGGTGAGGGCGGCTGATGGCACGGTTGAGGTTGAAAACTTTTATGATGCCCTGGGGCGGGTGCGTTCACAGAACTACCCGCACGGCGTCACCCGCCGCTACTCCTACCTGGCAGGCGGCGTCACCCTGGTGACCAATGAGGACGGCTCGCACGCCAACTCCTGGGTTTCTGATGCCAAGGGGAGGCTGGTGGGCATGATTGATGCGCACCAGAGGCGCCAGACCATGGCCTATGACACCTTCAATAACCGGGTGTCAGTCACTGAGCGTGATGGTGCTATGACGGTGCGCGCCTACACCAAGCGCGGTTTGCTGGCCCGTGAGGTAAGCCCTGAGGGTGCCGATACCACCTACGAGTATGATGCCCACGACCGTTTGATCACGCTGATGACAGCCAACGGGGCGGTGGTGTCTTATGAGTATGCTGACGCTACCGGGGTTGAGCGTAACCCCTCCGTGCTGGTTGATGCTTTGGGTGGGCGTACTGAGATGGTCTGGGAGGGCGGCCTGTTGACCTCGATGGTTGGCCCCACCGGTGTCTCAGCCACCTGTTCTTACAACAGTTACGGTGAGATGACCGCCGTGAGCAATGCCGCTGGGGATGTGACCTCTTTTGTGCGTGATGCTACCGGGCGTATTGAGCGTATTGTCAGCCCGCTGGGGTTGATTACCCGGTTCACTTATGATGCTGCCGGTCTTTTGGTCTCCCGTGAAGATGCGGACGGCGCGGTGTGGCGCTTCGGTTACGGGCCCGGTGGGCGCCTGACCAGCGTCACTGACCCTGCCGGGGCAAGAACCACCTATGAGTACAACGCCGCTGGTGAGGTGGCTAAGACTATTGACCCGCTGGGCCGGGTGAGCACCCGTGGTTTTGATTCTATGGGCAACCTGGTGTCGGTTACTGGTGCCGATGGGGCGCGTTGGGCGCTGGAATATGACCAGCTGATGCAGAACACCGCGGTCATTGATCCGCTGGGTCACCGGTGGTCCCGTGAATTTGATACCAATGGTGAGCTGGCTGCGGTAGTTGACCCCACCGGTGTGCGGGTGAGCACCGCCTATCAGCGTCGCTCTGGGCTGGTGCAGGTCAAGGACGCTTTTGGCACCCACACCACCAGTTTTGATGCTTACGGCCGCCCGGTTAAAGAAACCGCGGCCGATGGCTCTGAGGAAATCTACACCTATGACGCTGCCGGGAACGTGGTGGAGATTCTGGATGCTGAAGGCGGGCTGACTCTTATTGCCCGCGATGGGCGGGGTGAGGTGACCTCGGTGACCTCGCCTGAGGGCCGGGTAACTTCCTTTACCTATGACGCCTGCGGCCGCCCGTCCACCATGAGAGAGCCCACCGGGGTCACCACCACCCTGGAATACGATGCTGATTCACGGGTTATCACCCGCTCCACCACCTCCGGTGTGCGTGAGGAGATCACCTATGATGCTGCGTCCCGACCGGTAGTGGTGCGTACCAACACCGGGGTCTCCCGCTATGGGTATGATGCCTGTGGGCGTCTGGTCTTTGCTGTAGACCGCAAGTTCGGCACCCGCCGCTTTGTCTATGATGCTGCCGGTCAGTTGGTGACTGCTATTAATGGTCTGGGCGGTAAGACGCGCTACACCTACACCGCTGCCGGTTTGGTCGCCAGCGTGACTGACCCCCGCGGGGAAAGCACTTTCTTTGAGTATGATGCTGCCGGTCAGCTGATGTGCCGCACCGATGCGCTGGGCCGTAAGACCACTACCTCCTACGATGCCGCCGGGCGCCTGGTCAGTTCAGTGAGCCCGGACGCTGATGTGCTCTCTTACACTTACGATGCAGCTGGTTCGCTGGCAACCACCCGTTTCAACCAGCAGCTGATTTGCCGGGTTGAGCGTGATGCTGCTGCCCGCACCACTACTGTGTTTGATTACACTGATCTGGGTGTGGGTCTGATTGATGAGCAGACCGGCGCCCCGGTGGTGCATACTCTGGTGTACGACCGGGTGGGCCGGTTGGTGCGCCAGTCAGTGGCTGGGTCCCTTGCTGGTGCAGGGCACGAAAGCGTGATGACCTATGACCGTGACGGTTTGCGTACCAGCCTTTGTGTTGATGGGGTTAGTACTGAGTATGTTTATGAGCCGGGCACTGGTTTGTTGTCTTCGGTGGTGCGTTCTGCTGCTGATGGTGGTGTGGTTGAGGGTTTGGAGTATCACTATGACGGGCATGGTCAGTTGGTGCGTATTAGTGATGCTAATGGCCAGGTTCTGCGGGCTTTTGATGTGGTGCCGACGGTAGTTCAGGGGCAGGCTTCTGACGCCGGTGATACTGCTAGCTCTGATGCTGCCGATAAGGCTGCTACGAGTGCTACCACCTCCTATGTTACTGATGGTGGCTGGGCCACCATCGACGTCCGCACCACCGATGACGGTGAGCAGACCACCACTACTACCTATTACAGCCCCCAGGGCCTGGTGGTTGGTGTGGATGATTCTGTAGACGGGCTGCGCCTCTTTACCTACGATGAAGCCCATCAGCTGACCGCTGTGCGTTCTGCTGCTGGGGTGCATTCTTTTGTTTACGATCAGGCTGGTTTCCTCATCAAGGAGAGCACCGCTGATGGTGTGGTGCGCGAGTTTACCTATGATGGGGCTGGTCAGCTGGTTGGTTTGGCTGACTCTGCTCTGGGTGTCAGTGAGCTGGTCTATGACGGTTTGGGCCGTCGTGTGCGCTGGGTGGCTGGTAATGGTGCTGTTACTGAGTTTGCTTATTCACCGGTTGGTTTACTGGCTGAGGTAAGCACTCAGGCTGGTGCTGATGCTGACGCTGGTGCTGGCCAGGTGGTGCGTTTGTGGAATGATGCTTTGGGCCGGGTTGCTGGTGCTCAGGGGGCCGGTGTACCTGCTGATCAGGGGGCCGGTGTGTGTTCTGTGGTCTGGGATCCGATGGCTGATACGCCGACAGTGAGCGCCCTGGGTGGTGTGCCGGTGTCTTTGGCTTCTTCTGTGGCGCAGGATGTGTTGGGGTCTCGTGGTGTGGATCCGTTTGGGGTCTCTCCTGTGGTGGGCGCTTCCCCTGTTTCTGCCGCCTCTTCCTCCTCTGTTGCCCCTGGTTTTGGTGTGACGGTTGCTGGGTCTTTGCAGGTTGCTGGCCTGGAGGTCCTGGGGGCCCGGGCTTATGATCCGGGGGTGCGTGGGTTTATTTCTCCTGATCCGGTGGTTTCGCCGGTGGGTGCTGGTTGGGGTTCTAATGTGTATGCTTTTGTGGGGAATGATCCGGTGGGGTTGGTGGATCCTTGGGGTTTGTCTCCGTTGACGGCTTCTGAGTTTAGGGAGTATCGGGCTGATGTTCGGGGCCGTGCGGTAGAGCGAGCTGGTAAGGGTCTTGCTGATTTTGCTCGTGATAATGCTGGTTGGATTGCACTGGGGGTAGCTGCTGTTGGTGTGGCTGCTGCAGTGGTTTCTGGTCCGATTGGGTGGAGTATTCTGGCGGGGATGGCTATTTCTGGTGGTATTGAGCTGGGTTCTCAGCTGATCAGTGGTGATGGTCTTGATTGGCGGAAGATTGCGACCAGTGCTTCGATTGGTGGTATTGCTGGTGGTCTTGGTGCTGGTGTTGCTGGTGCGGTAACTAAGATTGGTTCTAAGGTCTTTTCTTCTGTTGCTTCTCGGTTTACTGCTCGTGCTGGGGGTGTTGGCAAGCAGATTTCTCAGGTGTTTAGGAAGGTGGCGACGAATCCTGCGACGAAGAATTCAGTGCCGAGGATGGTCTCGGGGTTGAAGCAGACTCAGATTGGTTTGCAGCGGCAGGCTGCGCGGTATAGTTCGTGGGCTTCGAGGGTTGGTTCTGTGGGTGTGCGTGAGGGGGTTGAGGCGTATGTTGAGGCTGGTGTGGATACGTCTTTGACGTATATTACGGATGGGCATCGGGTGACTGGTTCTGGTTTGGTGTCTGCGTGGGGTGTGCCTGCTTTGTCGAATGTTCTTAGTCCTATTGGTAGTAGGAAGGTGAATGCTAAGTTGCAGGATTTGGGTTGGGGTGCAACTAGTGGTCTGTCCCAGAAGATTCAGGAGCGTGGTGTGAGCGCTGTGGGTGATTTTGTCAATGGTGTGGTGTCGTATTCGGGTGCTCCGTCGACGTATTCGCCGCAGTATGAGTCCTATCGGGATGGGGAGTATGAGGGCCCGGGCTGGAGTGCTAAGGATGCGGGCATTGCAGGTCTTAAACAGGCAGTTTCTGGTGGTGTATCCTCAAGTAGCCCGGTGGAGTCTTTGAAGTCGGTGTCTTTTGATCCTTCTGCGGGTTCTGGTGCGGTGTTGGTTGATGAGGTGACGGAGGATTCTGGTGAGTAGTGGTAACGGTGTTGTAGGTCAGGGACCTAAGAGGCCTAAGCGCTGGAGGGAGTTGAAGTTTACTGACAAGGTTTTTGTTGTAGGTCTTGGCACGGTTGTTATCGTTATTGTCTATTGGATTTCCAATGTCCTACTCTCGAGTTACGTCAACCGAGCTTTTCATAACCCTCAGCAGTGCACTATCGAGTTTGCTGTTGCTGATGAGAGTAGAACCCGATCCTATTCGAGTTCACGGTATGTGGTTGTGAGGACTTCAGAGTGTGGTGATATGAGGTTTGTGGGTAATCGTAATGGCCTAACGCGCACTGAAGTTGCTAATCGTATTGATGCTTTGGCTGGTGAGCGTGTGACGGTGGAGGTGGGGGTGTGGCAGTTACCGTTTTCTGATGTGGAGATTGTGGGTATTGAGGGTTTGGATTTGGAGAACCAGTAACTACTACTGGTGAGACCAGCACCCCTTCCTTCTTTTGCCCCGCGGTAACTGGGGCGGCGTCGTCCTAGCCTGTGACTAGAGGCTTTCTTCTTCTTGTCTCAGATGTCACCGTACTTGCCACTGGGTCGTCTGCTGCTGGGATTGGTGGACGACTTCTTGGGGTTTGTCGCCGTTGACGGCTTCTGAGTTTAGGGAGTATCGGGCTGATGTTCGGGGCCGTGCTGGTGAGCGGGTTGTGTCTGGTGTGCGCCGGTGGGCTGATGAACACGCTGGAGCCATCGCTACTGCTGCCATTATTGCCGGAACCGTTATCTCTGTTGCTGCCCTGGTCGCTACCGGGCCGGTGGGGTTGATTGTTGCTGGCGCTGTTGGTGGTGGTTTGCTTTCTGGTGGTTTGTCGATTCTGACCAATAGGGGTGAGGATGGTCGTGTTGATTGGGGCAAGGTGGGGTTGGACACCTTGATTGGTGGTGTTGCTGGTGGTCTGGGCGGTGCTGCGGTTTCTGTGGTGGGCAAGGCTGGTTCTGCGGTGAATGCTTTTCGGTCTGGGCGGTTTGCGACGAAGGCTGAGGTTGCTGGCGCTAAGGCGGTTAGTTTGGGGCAGAAGGCTGCTAATTCTTCGGTCTTTAATCCGATGCGGTATGTGAATGCTGTGCGTTCTTCTCATGCTGGGCAGAAGGCTGCTGCTTGGGGTGCTCGTTCGGATGAGTTGGGTCAGGTTGCTGCTCATTTTGGTGATGTGGGTGGGTTTGCTCGGTCTTTGTCGGGGCAGACGGTTAATGGTGTGGTGTCGAATGTGGCGAGTAATAATTTGGCGTATGGTTTGGGTGATTTTGAGGAGCATACGGTCGGTGGTTATGCTCGGGCGACGGTGTCTGGTGTGGGGGTTGGTGTGTTGTCGCCGAGGGTGACGCCGTTGAGGCAGCAGGCCATTGGTGGAGCTAGTGTTGATGCTGGCTTAGTTGAGCAGGGTCTTAACGGTGTGAAAGGCTTTGCTATAGATAGGGCTGCTGATTTTGGTTTGGGTATGGGTAATTATGCGGTGACTCCGCAGGAAGAAGAGCTGAAGATATCTGATGCTTTGAAGGATGGTTTCAAGTCTGCTGTGAGCGGTGGTTCTGGGACGGTGAGTTCTGGTGCTGCTGATAGTATTCGGGTGGCGACACCTAGGCAGGTAGGGGAGTAATGATGCAAAAGAGTAAGGGTGGTTCGCAGGCGGGTTCTCGTCGGGGACTTATTTTGTCGATTATTTTCATCATTTTGGGTTTGTTGACCTTTGTGGGTATTCCGTTGGGGGAGAAGTACCGGCAGGCTAATGCTGTGGATCAGCAGTGCACAATTGTCTCTGCTGAGGTTTCAAGTAGTCGTAGTGGTACCGGTGGTTTATCAACTTCAAGTACGAAGTTGAAGATTCGTACGGAGGAGTGTGGGACTGTCTATGTGTCTAAGGTTTTGTCTCCTTCTCCTGCCGGGTCTTGGGAGGAGATGGCTGCTGAGTTGGATGGGTTTCGGGGTGAGCAGGTGGTGTTGGTGTTTCCGCCTTTTCAGTTGCCGGCTGAGGGGGATGCTGTGGATGGGTATGGGTATCGTTTGTAGGTGATGCGGGGTGTTGGTGTCTTGTTGGGTGCCAGCACCGCCTTCCTTTTATCCTCATAGCCGGGGACGGCGTCGTCCTGACCGGCGGCTAGGAACTTTCTTCTTCTAGTTCGTTTGCCTCGTATGTCACCGTGTCTGTTGCTGCCTCTTCCTCTTCTGCTGCTGCCCCTGGTTTTGGGGTGACCGTAGCCGGTTCCTTGCAGGTCGCTGGCCTGGAGATCCTAGGGGTTCGTGCCTATGATGCGGCCTCTCGTGGGTTTATTTCTCCTGATCCGGTGGTTTCCCCGGTGGGTGCTGGTTGGGGTTCTAATGTGTATGCTTTTGTGGGGAATGATCCGGTGGGGTTGGTGGATCCTTGGGGTTTGTCTCCGTTGACGGCTTCTGAGTTTCGGGAGTATGCCTCCCAGAATGCTGGCCGTGGTGCTGGTGGTTGGCCTGCTGTAATGGGTGTAGCCTCTGCCTTAGGCGCTAGGTTTGATGCAGTTTCTGGGCTGGGAGAGCGTGTTCAGGGACTGATAGATAGTGCCCCTAGAAGTTTTGACCGTCTTAAGACGGTTGCTTCGGCTATGGGTAATACTTTGGGGGAGTTGGGTAAGGTAGCGAAGATAACGCTCCCTTATATGCCTGCGGCTGCTCGTCAGTGGTGGGATGATAACTGGCAGTATGTTGTTGCTGGTGCGACGGCTGCTGTGGCTCTGATTGCCTTGTTCACTCCGGCTGCTCCTGCTGGTGCTTTGATCTTGAGTGGGATGGGTCTTGGTGGTGGTATTGAGTTGCTATTCCAGGGGTTGTCTGGTGAGCCCTTGGATTATAAAAAGATTGCGAATGCTGCTTCGATTGGTGGGTGGTCTAATCTGGTAGGCGGAGCCTTCATAAGTAGCACGGTGAAAGTGGGGCCAAAACTAATGACTCTTGCTAATAGGTCAGGGGCTATAGGAACATCTATCAGGGGTATATCAAGTCATCTGAATCTAGTAAGGAATGGTCTGACAACGTTGGGTTCTCGTGCCACCGGTGCTATTTCCAAGGTTCAAAATCAGGTGAGTCACTCGCTGGCTCCACTAGGGAATATTGCCTACAGTGTTACTAAAGCTGGTCGGTCTATGGTGGGTAAAGTGCCTATGGTCAATGCTGTAGCTAATCGGTTTACTACAGCCAGCAATCAGCTTGCGCGTGCTTCTGTCAAGGTTACGGGGGCTGCAAATGCGGTGGGCCAGACGGCTGAGACTTCGGTGACGAATGTGATGGATTATGCTATGAATACACCTTTGTCTGAGCAGAGTGCTGGGGGGGTATGTTCGTGCGGTGGCTGCTGTTCCGGTGAGCGGTCTGATGTCTTCGTACGCTTCGTCAAATTCAAGGAAAGTTGTCAATAAGTTTGGTAATAATTTAAAGATTATGCGTGAAGCACCTTATATGTTGGGTGATTATGTGAATTGGTTTTACTGATTCTGTAGTGAAGACAGAGCCGGAGAATCTATCAATTGGCAATGTGGAATACATTGCGACTGAAGCAAACCGCGATGGGATGAAAGAGGCGGTAAAAGGGTTGGCTGAGAGAGTAGCAGATGAAAAAAAATAGTTGAAAAAATTAACTTTCTCGTAGGTGCCATTTTATTAATTGGATTCCTATGTATAGTAATTTATTTTTCCCCTGTTCGCACTTTCATTAATCATCACTACGCTAGTGCGGAAGACTGCACAGTTGAGTCTGCCCATGCACGCCAATCAGGTGGTCCGGGTGCTGTTGCTTCAAGGACCGAGTCGGTGGCAGTGAGCACAACTGAGTGCGGGGATCTCTGGATTCTGGATAATAACATTGAAGGGCGTGACGAGGAGAAGGCTGCTGAGCGGTTGAATGAGTTGCAGGGGCAGAAGGTTCAGTTTTTGATTGGTCCCTTGTCGTGGAATTTTGGGACTGTTGAAGCTGTGGGGATTATTTATCCTGATGGTGTTGAGTAGTTAGGGTATCTTGAAGTGTCCTGGGTTTTCTTCCGTTTAAGTAGATAGGAAAATCTGGTTCATGCCGAAAAAATTTGATCAAGAAGCCAAGAACCGTGTGGTGCCATTGATTGAGGATCGTATCGCTACGGAAGGGCTGTCGGTAATCGCGGCCTCGCAGGTAATGGCCCCGAAATTGGGGGCATCCTGGCACACGGCCCGTCAATGGATCCAACAGTCACATCGTGCTGGGAAGACGTTCGAACGTAGCGAGGACGATGTGATCGCCGAGAACATACGGTTACGACGTGAGAATCAGGAACTGCCTGATGTGAATGAATTACTGAAAACAGCATCGGCTTTTTTCGCCTCAGAACTCGACCCCAAACGTCGGAAATGATCCGGTTTATTGACGAGCATCGGGATCGTTTCAGTGTTGAGTTCATCTGTGCGACGTTGGACAAACAGCGTGAGGGTGGCTTCCTTTCCTCCCGTGGGTATCGGGATGCACAACGCCGCGGCCCAAGCGCCAGACAGCTTCGCGATGTCAGCCTTGTTGAGCGGATTAAAGAGATTCACGAAGCGAATTACAGCGTGTATGGGGTACGGAAAATATGGCACGCCCTGCGGCGCGCAGGCAATCATAATCGGCCGGGATCACACCGCGAGGCTCATGCGCCTGGCTGGTGTAACGGGGAAGGGTAAGGGTGGTGCTCCGGTAACGACCGGCAAGTCCCGAACCCCTGATACTCGCGAGGATCTGGTCAAACGCGATTTTCGTGCTATGGCTCCGAATCGCCTCTGGGTTGCGGATATTACTTATGTTCGTACCGAGAGAGGGTTCGTGTATGCCGCATTCGTCACCGACTGTTACTCGAGGCGGATTGTGGGATGGGCCTTGTCGGATACGATGCGGACCCAGGCGTTGCCGTTGCAGGCGCTGAACCTGGCGATTGCTCGAGCGCGTGAGATGACCAACCTGGTGCATCATTCGGATTATGGATCCCAATACGTGTCGATTGTGTATAACGAGCGGCTCGCCGAGTACGGGATCACGCCCTCGACCGGTAGTGTGGGAGATTCCTACGACAAGGCGTTGGCAGAGAATGTGAATGGTTCGTACAAGAACGAACTGATTCACCGTCGGGTCTGGTATGGTGTGCTCGAGGTCGAGATTGCTACGTTCGAGTGGGTGACCTGGTGGAACGAGGGCTGCCTCTACGAGGCGCTGGGCTAGCGTACCCCTGATGAGGTTGAAGACGAATATTGGCAGCACACCTGGTTGTCAGGAACAATAAGAAACAGGGCAAATGTCTAGGAAGAAGAACCAGAGCACTTCAATACAGCACCGGCACTACCTGGTCTCTGCTATCGACTACGCTTGTGCGAAGATAGGTACATGACTTCTACCTTCCCTCCTGCCTCCGCGCCCACCGCCTGCGTTTGGATTAACGGTGATGCCGCCGAGGCCGCCACCTACTATTCCCAGGCCCTGCCGCTGACCGAGTCCGCACCCGGTGCCGGTGTCACCAACCTCAACGTTGACGGAACTTCCCTGCTCCTGCTGGGAGCGGACGCCACCTACTCCCCTAACCCCTCAATCTCGGGTTTCTTGCGTTTTAGCTCCGATAGGTTTGGCAGCCGCGAGCTGGCTGAACAGGCCCTTCGCGCTACCTACGCTGCTATCGGTGAGGGCGGGGAGCTCATGCCTCTACAGGCCTACCCCTTCGCACCCCTCTTCGCCTGGGTCCGTGACCGCTACGGCTTCACCTGGCAGCTCTTCCTTGAAGAAGGTACCAGCGGCTTGCCCTTCTTTACTCCCTGCTTCATGTTTGGCAACGTAGCCCACGGCCAGTGCGAACAGGCTACCGACACCTGGATGGCTCTGCTAGGCGGCGAGCGCCTGAGCCTGACCCGCCACGGCGAGAGCTCCTACCTCGAACCCGAAGCGGTACAGATGACCACCTTCACGATGGGTGGCGGCACCTTTACCGCCATCGATGCGGGGACCTTCCACGATTTCACGTTTGACCCGGGTGTTTCAATGACCCTGCTCTATGAGGACCAGGCGGGTATCGACGGGGCTTGGTCGGTGCTTTCGCAGGTTGCGGACGCCGAGCGCTGCGGCTGGTGTGTGGATGCCTACGGGGTATCGTGGCAGGTATTACCACAGAATATTGGGCAGATTATGGTTGATACTGATGCCCGCGCCAAGCTCATGGGTATGGGCAAGATTGATCTGCGCCAGCTCTAGGTGATTCTTAGTGGCCGCCCAGCGGCTTCACTTGCTCAAGTTGGTGGTAGCCTGTGGCGTCAGGCCCGCCCCGTCCCGCAGTTACGGTGTATGCGGAGCGGGCCCTCATAGGCGGACGCCTACCCTAGCTGACGGTTACGCGTACGCCCGTCCTGGGGCGGGTGAGTAGCTGGGTCATGCTGAAAGTGGTGTCTTCGGTTTCTTGAGAGATGGTGACGTTATCAGCTGAAAGCGCTGCAACGGTTGAAGACAGAGCCGCCACAGCGATCTTCTCGCCGGGGCAACGGTGGCCGGTGAGCACGTCTCCGCCGCCCTGAGGGATGAAACCCTTAATGGACTCATAGTCCGGGGTATCCAAGAAACGCTGGGGGTTGAATTCACCGGGGTTGTTCCAGAGTTGGGGTGAGTTGTTTGTACCTAAAACATCAAGGAACACCCGCTGGCCCTTCTGAATCGGGCAACCCGAAAGTTCAGTATCTTCCTTAACCATAGCGGGAAGCATGGGGACGAAGGGGTACTTGCGGCGGGTCTCCTGGGCGAAGGCAACAGCTTCGGGGATATTGACTAGGCGGCCGTCGGCGTCCTCAACAGCATTCTTGACCTTGGCGGCCCACTCGGGGTTTTCGACCATGGCTACAGCTGCGAAGGCTGCAAAGCGGGAGACCGCCACGGTAGGGCGAGTCAGGTTCTGCAATTCGATACCGGCCAGCTTGGCGGTGACCAGCTCGCCCTTCTCATCACGCAAATCTGCCATGTGGCGCACCACAGAGTCAGGGTCAACCGTGAGTTCGCCCGAGCGTACCTTTTTGATGAGGTCTTCGGCCCAGGCATCGAGTTTGCGGCGGTCCATCCAGGAGAGCACGTTCTGCTTGACCTCGCCGAACGTGTCGAGCAGGTGGCTCATCTGGGTGGCTCGCTTGTTGAGTTCGCGGTCGGAGGCTGGCACCCCGGCCCAGCGGAAGGCAGCGCGACCGTAGGCCACAGCAACGTCATCGTAGATGTTGCCGGGGTTGGTCTTCCACCGCTCAATGAGGGCCTTCATTTCTTCTTCGACGAAGCCCCTGAAAGCCTCTACCCGCTCGTCGTCATAGGCCATGGCAGCCATGGCAGACTTACGAACCTTATGCGCCTGACCGTCGAGGGTGTGCACGGCACCGTCGCCAAAGAGCGGCCCCTGAATGGCGGTGGGCATAGCACCGTTACGGCTAATTTTAGACTCATCGTAGAAGAAATCTACGGCCTCTTCACCTCGAATTAGGGTGGCCCTTCCTCCCAGGACGGGGAAGGTAACGGGGCAGTTGGAATCTGCGGGAACCCCGGCCTTACGGCGCTGGTGGGACATAAAAAGGTAGCCCTGCTTAATGAAATTGGGCAGCTGGTCATTCAAAAGATTTTTTACGGGTGCGATGTTCATGCCAACAGTTTACTTGGTTTTAGGTAGGCAGAGAGGACGCCCCGCCTGAGCTGACCGACCATACAGCAGGGTGCTCAGGCGGGGCATCCTTGTACTATCCAGCCAGAGGAAGACTCAGGCTGAGGCGGGCATTACCAGAGAAAGGACGTATACCCAAACACACAGAACTACGAGCAGCGCTAGTGAGAATTTGATGGCCGCATTGGTAATTTTAGATTCCTGGCCGCTCATGTTCACCGAAGCAGCTGCAATAGCGATGGACTGGGGTGAAACAACCTTGGCCATGACCCCACCCGCTGTGTTAGCTGCAACCAGCAGACCAGAACTAGCGCCAATCTGTGATGCTGTGGTGGCTTGCAGTCCTGCGAAGAGGGTGTTGTTGTTGACGACCGAACCGGTCACAAACACCCCGATCCAGCCGATAATGGGCGAGAAAAGCGGGAAGATAGAACCCACGGCTGCCAGAGCCAGAGCCAGGGCGGATGACATGCCACCAAAGTTCATGACGTTCGCTACGGCCATCACCAGGCAAATGAGCAAGATGGGTTGCCAGAGCTGTTTCCAGGCGCCGCCAAGCTCCTCGAATGCAGCTGACCAGGTGATATTTGAAATAGCGATGGTGATGAGAGCAGCGCACAGAATAGCGGTGCCAGATGCCCCAAAGAGAGTCCAGTTCCAAACAGCCTTCATAGCGGTAGTCTCAGGCACAATGGGGGCAACCTGTGAGATCTGCTCGTGCAGGGCAGGCATTTGTACGGGGATGGTAGTCCAGTTCAGGGCACCCGCTGCGCTGGTTTCGGTCTTCGCTTTAACCAGGTTCTTAATAAGCGGGGTCGACCAGAGCAGAATCATGATGGAGAGGACGATGAAGGGGCTCCAGGCCTTAACAACACCTGAGAAGGTAAAACCTGAAGGGCTCTTGCTGAGTTCCTCAAGCGAGGGAGCACCGGGTTCACGGTAGATATGAGCTGGCTGCCACTTCATCATGATAACTGCCAGTAGCACGAGCCCGAGCAGGTAGGGGATGATGTCGACAAGTTCGGGGCCGATAGCGAGAAGGACGCCTGCCTGAGTTGCCGAGACAATAAAACCTAGGCCCAGGGCAAGAAGGCCTGTCTGCTTGAGGCCGCGCATGCCGTCAAGCACCATGACCAGCAAGAGGGGGATAAAGACGGTAATGATTTGCAGAACCCAGACCATCATCTGGTTAAGCTCTGCCTGGGGCACACCCGAGACCGTAGCACCGGTCAATACGGGAATGCCGATTGCGCCGTAGGCTCCCGATGCCACGTTTGAGACGAGGGCTAGTAGGCAGGCCTTGACCGGTTCAAAGCCCAGGGTCACCAGAAGGGCGGCGCAGATAGCGATGGGGATGCCAAAGCCAGCCGCGCCTTCAAGAAAGCCGCCGAAGCAGAAGGCAATAAGGAGCACCTGAATGCGCTGATCAGCCGAGATAGCAGAGACCGAGCTACGGATGACCTCGAAGTTACCGGCGCGCACGGTAATTCGGTAGAGCCACACCGCCATGAGCACAATCCAGCCGATGGGCCACATGCCCGAGAGAAAGCCGTAGCCGATAGCTGAAAGGGACGAGGTAAAGGGCATGCCGAAGACGAGGACGGCCAGCGCCACCGCTGCCACCAGGGCGACAAGTGCAGCGTGGAGGCCCTTCATCTTGAGAACGGTGAGCCCGAGAAGAAAGACGAGAATAGGGACGGCGGCGACGAGTGCTGAGAGCGCCTGATTGTTCAGTGGGTCATAGACCTGCTGCCACATGAGTATGGGTTCCTTTGCTACGGGTGTGTGCCCGCGATTGTGCTTCTATACTGTGTATTTTCTACCCCTAAACTACCACTGATTCACACACAAAAATTGGTAAAACCACATATCCAGACCGGTGAATTTAGGGGGAGAAAAACACGCCCTTGGGTCAGCCTGGCAGACGCAGAGAAAAGTCCAGCAAAAGGGCAGAAAAAGACCAGGTAGAAGCATGGTTGGGGCGGTTTGAACGAGGTGGAACGGTCTTAATATCGCAACCACCTTTACACCGTGGATTTGCTTACACCCACCCCACCCTGACCCAAAACCCACACAATCACACATTTCCATCGCGGCTGTACAAAATTCATCGAGCCGTTACCTGGCCGTCACCGCCTTGCCCAACCTCCACCAGAAATGAGCCTAGAATTGTGAAGTAGCTCTATGTCAGCCAGCACAGAATATCGACACATAGCATGACCCAGCAAACGAGGTTTCAGATGATTTGCCGTTCACCCCAATCCCTAGCCCGAGTTACCGCCTCCCTTGCAGTCGCCGTCATGACAACCGCTTCCTTTTCGCTCATCGAACCGGCTACCGCAGCAGATATCACTCCCATCTCAGCGATTCAGGGCACGGAATCTGCTAGCCCTCTCGTAGACCAAACGGTCACCACCCGAGGCGTTGTCACCGCTGTCTATGCTGAGGGCGGTCTGCGCGGCTACTATATTCAGACCGAGGGTACAGGGGGCGAAAACCGCACCCCGGGCGCATCTGACGGTATCTTCGTCTACTCCCCGGCAACCGTTGGCTCTGTGAGCATCGGGCAGTTCATAGAAATCACCGGGAAGGTTTCTGAACATTTTAACCAGACTCAGCTTACGGTTTCGTCGCTCTCAGATCTCACTGTCCTCGCAGAGCCATTTGAGCCGGTGAGCGCCCTTGAGGGCCAGATTCCTGAAACAGCTGAAGGCCGCGAAACGCTCGAGGGCATGCTGCTACAACCCCTCACAGAGATGACCGTCACCGATAACTACAACACGAACCGCTACGGTGAAGTCGGGCTCGTCAACGGCACCCAGCCTTTGCGCGCCGCTACCGACGTGGTCGCTCCCGGCCCTGACGCGTTGGCTTACGAAGCAGAGAACGCTGCCAAGGCGCTGCTGCTTGATGACGGTGCCACCGTCGACTACTCCCGGGCAGGAACAGGGGTTCCACTCCCCTACCTATCAACGGCTTCACCCGTGAGAGTCGGTGCGGCCGTCACCTTTAAGAACCCTGTCGTGCTGGGGTACTCCTTCGACGCTTGGCGCCTCCAGCCGACGCTCCCGGTGACTGGCTCCACCGACCCAGCGGCGCTCCCGGCGTCCTTCGCTGATACCCGCACCGCCGCGCCCGCTGTGGCGAGCGAACAGAGCATCTCAAGTTTCAATGTGCTCAACTACTTCTCTACCGTGGGCGATACTGTGGCTGGTTGCACTTTCTTCACCGACCGCGAGAAGAACTCCATCACTGTCAGCGGTGGCTGTGCTGTACGGGGGGCGGCGACTCTGGCTAGCTTTGAGCGCCAGCAGTCTAAAATTGTTGCCGCCATAAATAAGATTGACACCTCGGTGCTTTCACTGGAAGAAATAGAGAATACCCTTGCCACCGGTCAGGGTGACCGAGATATCGCGCTTAACACACTTGTTGAGGAGCTCAATCGGAGCGCCGGGTACCAGAAGTGGGCAGCCGTGGAGTCACCCGGAACCCTGCCGGAGAGCGAGGACGTCATCCGCACCGCTTTCATCTATCAGCCAGCTGAGGTCAAGCCCGTGGGGGAATCGGTTATTCTTGACGATTCCGCCTTCGATAATGCCCGCCAGCCCCTTGCTCAAGCTTTTGCGCCTACAGACTCTACCGCCGCCCGTGGTGACGAGGTTTTTGTAGCGGTGGTTAACCATTTTAAGTCCAAGGGCTCAGGCTCAGGGGATGACGCGGATCAGGGGGACGGCCAGGGGGCATCTAATGCGTCCCGTGTTGCACAGGCAACTGCGTTGGTCACATTCGCCAATCAGCAGGCACAAGCACACGGCACTGAGAATGTTCTTCTGCTCGGTGACTTCAACTCGTACACCAAGGAGGAACCGCTCAGAGTTTTGACTGAGGCCGGGTACACCAATCTGGGCGAGAAATACGACGCGGGCAACACCTACCTGTTCGGTGGCAGGGTTGGTTCCCTGGATCATATTTTTGCTTCACCAGCCCTGACTGAGAAGGTTGAAAGCGCCCAGGTCTGGAATATCAACTCCGTTGAATCCATCGCGCTGGAGTACAGCCGTTACAACTACAACGTCACCGATTTCTTTGAGACCAATGAGTTCCGATCGTCAGACCACGACCCGCTGCTCGTTGGTATGAGTCTTGCCGCTGAGTCTCCCTCTTCGTCCACAGATTTTTACGGGGACGGTTTTTGAATGGGTTTGTTGAGCGGTGGCAACTGGCCTTTTACAGGCCAAGCCTTTGAGTACTAGAACCGTACCCGGTGGGTGCGGGGTGAGTCGGCAGCTGAGAGATCATTGAGGGTTCGTTCTAGGCTGGTGATGCGCAGGCCGGGGCTAAGAACTGTAGTTTCGGTGGGTAGGTGTAACTCGCCGTGATGCACGGTGTAGTCCTTGGCTCGGGTGCGGTGGTAGCTGTACACGTGGACGCGCTCGGGCAGTTTTTCGAAGGGTAGGCCGTGAAGTATGGCAGCTGTTGAATGGGAGAAGATGATGCCTTGGTAGGATGATGCAAGCGCAAGCACGCGAGCCAGGTAAGCCTCTTCGCGAGTGAGCTGGCTCCAGTCGTGGCGGTGCATGTAGATGCCGCGCGCCACCCGTCGGTATACACCCCGAGCGATGGCGGTGTCGAACTGGTGGCGGCTGGCGTAGCGGGCCAGGAGTTCCTGGCAGGTGAGGAGTTTTCTGTGGAGGGTTTCTAGCTGTGTCATGCACCTAGGGTAGAAAGACACAGCTTTTCTTGCACCGGTCATCACCGCCTGTGGATAAAACTAGGGCTCTGATTCCCCCGATATCTGAGGGTGTGGTACCCACAGGCGTCCCCGTATTTTTCAAAATTGGTACAGTCGTTACGATTCTTTGACGCCTCTACCGAAGACTTATCCACAGCGCTTGACAGCGAGGCTTCTTCATAAGGGTAGAGGTACCCTTATGAAGAAGCCCTCGTAAACAGGGCAACACCGTCAAATATTAGAGTCCCACAAAGAAATTTCGTCATAGACTACTCGGGTCTATTCCAGCTGCCAAGCAACAGGTTGTCCACACATCGCTGCCGATACCCGGAGTATAGCTCTCCCTCGAACTCTTACGAGGGAATCGGTTACTGACATACCTACCAAACAAATCGTTCTCCTGGGCGTGATGGACCAGCCATGCCAAATTCGACCCTAATCTACTAACGCTGTTTGCTCCAGGAAAACGCGTCAGAAGTGGAACCAGCCCAGCGTAAATACGTTTAATAAAGGCGGGGTAGTGATATGTACTGGATTCGGTCCACACACAAACTATCAGGCACTCTCTTTTTTGCTCTTTCGCCACACCAGAACCGCCCCAACAAGTACTAACACACCTCCAGCTATAAACAACACCGGCAAGCCAATCCCAGCCACAAACACACCAATCAACAACGAACCCAATGTCTGCCCCACAGCAATCGTTGCAAACAAAATACTCGTAGCACTGCCCACCGCATCAGCCCAGGCCTCCCTACCTAGCTCAATCGTGAGACCGCACATCACTGTGTAAAAAGCCCCAAACAAAGCACCCGACACCAGAGCCACCACGATATGACCGGCAAAAGGCAACATAACAATTGAAGCCCCCAGAATTACCGAACACGTTGCCCACGAAATCTCAGTACCATACCGACTCACAGCATCCCCGGAAAAGGAACCCGCAACTCCAGCAACCCCGATTAAACCCCAAAATAACATAGACTGGACCTCACTCAACCCTGTCTGTGTTTCAGCAACCGAGCGGCCATAGGTCCAATATACCGAGCTGCCGGCACCCATCAAGATAGTCAGAGTAATAGGGATTATCAGCGCCTCCCAGCTACCTCGCGTCTCCGAGAAGTCAGAATCTACTGTATTTTCTTGTTTGCGCTGAGTTTTATGGAAGCAAAACCATAGGCAAAACAGTGTAGCCAAAACCGCCGCTAAGATGTAGACGATTCGCCAGTTACTGGTGATCAAGAGGGCAAGGGTAGAAACTGCCACACCAATTCCTGTGCCAGCATTAGCGACTGCTTGGCCTCGAGGTTCATATGCTTGAGGCAGCTCTCGTACTAATCGATAAGCAACGGCTCCGGAGGCAAATCCTGCAGCAGCTCCGGCAATACCCACTCCTGCAATGAATAGGGGGGCGGATTGTGCTGATGAGATAATGAGGCAACCGGTTACAGCGCAGATGAGTACTGCTATGATACTCAGACGCCATTTTTGGTGCTTTAACCAGCTACTACTCATAAAGCAGGCGATGACGTAGGTGAGAAAGCTGAGGGATGAGGCATAACCGATTTGGGCCTCGGTTGCTACATGCTCTTCAATGATGCGCGGGGTACTTAGACCTAGTGCGAAGCGTGCCATGCCGTAGGCGACAGCGACCACCGCGGCACCTAAGATAATAAGTGTTTTGTGACGAGTGCTGGGAGAAGGATTTCGAGTAGAGAAAAGGGTATGGTTGATCAACGACATTAAACTGGGTTACTCTCCCTGAGTTTTCTCTAAAATGTGGTTTTGGAATCCCACGATATTTCTTTCCATTATAGGAGATAACTGAGCTTTCTTTGGTGCACCTGAAGCTAATCCCCGGTGCATTTTTTGGACAATATCATGGTCCTCATCATTAACCTGCACCCAGCGCTCTAGCGTTGTTTGACGATGATCAAGGGGAATTTTGAGTTTTGCATGACTACTCTCCGAACGTTGGTCTGTGCACTTACCGTTTAGACCCTATCAGAAACTGTGGAAATTTATGACTTAAAAGAGGCTTATTTAAAAGTGCCTTGCCCCCGGCTCACCAGGCTCGCGTTCGATGGACCCCAGCGGCCTTCGCCTATTCGCTTTGTGCAGGGTTCTTGGTCTGTGTGCAGGAAAGACTCTGCACACAGACCAAGAACCCTGCACAGGTAGAAGGCGGTTCTCTCCCCGGCGGCAACCGTCAAAAGATGTGATAGATGACTTGAGTCTGTCAAAAAATCGCAAATTTTTAATATATTAACGGACTTACACCTACACCGACTATATTTCTTGAGCGAAAAAAATCGAGTTGCCATCTGGGTCGTTAATCTCGACTATTTTAACGACCCCATAATCTGCAATTTCACTTGTAGCAATTCCTTTACCGTCAAGATATTTCTTCGCTTTGATAATATCCTCTACCCCTAAAATTACAGATGACTTTTCAAAGGTATTTTTTTGAGCAAGTGAAAGTTGCAACCACGAGTCCCCAGTGATTTTATACTCAGCAACACCGTCCTCCGGAACAACCTCTTCACCGTCAATCCATTTCTTATACCAAGCGCTCGACTTCTCTATGTCACTAACATGAAAAACAGACACCAAACTTAAATATTTCATTGTATGGTTAACCTTTCTATAGATGCACAGGAATACATGCCATGTCCGGATTATTATGATTTAAATTTGCAAAACTTTGCCTTGCTAGTATCGGGCAATAAGTCCAAGGTAAGAGAACCTATCTCTATCTTCATTGATTACCTCTCGGCTGGTAGGCACCCTCTTGTACTTGATATTTTACCTAAGTGTATCATCCAGGCCTTATACCCAAAGGCTAAACCCACACTTTAAGGAGGCTTATTCATAAGGGTAAAAGCACCCCAACTCGCAGCGAAGCTACTGGCTCGGATCAAGTGGTGAGCCGACGAGCAACAGCTTCCGCCCACAGACAACAAGAAACTACTGCGAATCACCTAAGCGAAGATGCAGCACGCTCAGCAAATCCGACTCACCACACGGCGGGGCGTGAATCGCCCCGATGATGAGCCCAGCAGATTCCGAGCGCGCGAGGAAATAAGCGAAGCCGCCGGGCTCCATCGCGCACGAGCCCAGGGGCCCCGACTTTGATGGAAATGATGGGCTGGGATGGCTGGGATCTTTTGGGTAGATAAGAAAAAGCCTCGGCTACTAGATTTTTCCTAGTAGCCGAGGCTTTCTTTGTCGGGTTGACAGGATTTGAACCTGCGACCCCTTGACCCCCAGTCAAGTGCGCTACCAAGCTGCGCCACAACCCGATTGACTCACAAGAATTCGCATTCTCTTGAGCACTCGTATAACTATACACATGGGAAAGAAAGAGTGCAAAATCAAAAACCGGGTTTTAGAACTTAAGGGAGACTTTTAGGTCACACGAACCTAGCGGCGGTTTCCTCTACCGGGCTTGCCGCTCTGACGCTCCCCCAGTGTGCGGCGTTCACGGACGCGCATGGTGATGTCGATGGGGGTACCTGTGAAGTCAAAGGTTTCACGCAGACGGCGAGCAATAAAACGGCGGTAACCGGGATCAAGAAAGCCTGTGGTAAAGAGGACGAACTTGGGCGGGCGCGATGAAACCTGGGTGCCAAAGAGAATACGGGGCTGCTTACCTCCACGCAGCGGGTGGGGGTGGGCAGCAACAATCTCACCCAAAAAGGCGTTGAGGCGGCCGGTAGGAATACGGGAGTCCCAAGACTCCAGTGATCGTTCCAGGGCAGGGACCAGCTTATCCTTATGCCAGCCAGTCTTAGCCGAGATATTGACGCGGGGTGCCCACTTCACATGTGCCAAATCGCGGTCAATTTCACGTTCCAACAGTTCCCTGCGGTCTTCATCAAGGGTATCCCACTTATTGAAGGCCAATATCATGGCGCGGCCCGCGTCCACTGCCATCTGCACAATACGGACGTCCTGCTCGCTCAGGGGCTCAGAAACATCCAGCAAGACCACGGCGACTTCAGCCCGCTCAATCGCTGTTTGAGTGCGTAGCGAAGCGTAGAAGTCTGCCCCCTTAGCCATGTGCTGGCGGCGTCGAATACCGGCGGTATCAACGAAGCGCCAAGGGCGGCCACCCAACTCCACAAGCTCATCCACGGGGTCGCGGGTAGTACCTGCCAGGTCATTGACCACAGCGCGTTCCTCACCGGCCAGCTTGTTCAGAAGGGAGGATTTACCCACATTGGGGCGGCCAATCAGCGCGATACGGCGGGGGCCTCCCAGGGCCTCAGGTTCGGCGTACTGCGAATGCTCGGGCAGAACCTCAAGCATGGCATCGAGCATGTCGTAAAGACCCCGGCCGTGCATACCTGATACGGCGTGGGGCTGGCCCATACCCAGTGACCAGAGAGCATGGGCCTCTGAATCTTGGTAGGCATCATCGATCTTATTGGCAACCAGCAGAATCGGTTTATCCACGCGGCGGAGCATCCGCACAATGGCTTCATCGGTGGCCGTGATACCCACCATGGCATCAACAACTAGGAGCACCACGTCCGCGTGAGCCACAGCGATTTCAGCCTGCGCTGCAACCTGTGCGTCGATTCCTTTAGCATCGGCCTCCCAGCCGCCCGTATCGACCAAGGTGAAGTCGCGGCCAGCGTATTCAGCCTTGTAAGAGACGCGGTCGCGGGTGACACCGGGCTTATCTTCAACCACGGCTTCGCGGCGGCCAAGAATTTTGTTGATGATAGTGGACTTACCGACGTTAGGGCGGCCAACAATCGCGACCACAGGGTCAGCGTGCTGGTCTTCTCCCTCGTCGCTATCGAAGCCCCAGGTGCTCAGCAGGGCGCGGTCTTCGTCATCCAGGTCGTAGTCTTCAAGCCCCGCCAACAGGGCTTCTGCTCGTTGGTTGGCGGTTTCGTCGTCAATGCCGGCAAGACGTTCTGAGACATCATCGTCGCCACCGTCGAGGAATTTAACCTCGTAGTCGTCGTGGGGAGCGGTTTCGTCGCTCATGCGCGGAGTACCTCCTGTGGTGCATACCCGGCGTGTGCCGGGGTTGGTCTAAGTCTAGTCAGTGTTTGCGGACGTCGCGCGCCCGGGCCAGATGCTACTGGGCTAGTTGTGCTTCAACGGCATCGATGACTGCCGTAACAGTTTCATCAAAATTTAGGTCAGAGGAGTCAACCAGGGTGACCCCTTCTGCTGCCTCGGTGAAGGAGGTAACCTTGGAGTCCTTAGCGTCACGGGCCGAAACTTGAGCGGCAAGCTGCTCGCTATTTTGGGTACCTCCCAGTTGCAGACCACGGCGGGCCAGGCGAACCTCCTCACTGGCGGTCAGCAGGACGCGGGCATCGGCATGAGGAGCTACAACAGTGGTGATATCGCGGCCTTCTGCCACCATACCAGTTACCGCACGCGCGATGAAGGATCGCTGCAGGTCAATAAGAATCTTGCGGACCTCCAGGTTCGAAGCAACCGACGAGACGGCCTCCGAGATACGGGGCTCACGGATGGCCTCGCGCACGTCCACTCCCCCCACCTCGATGACTTCCTCATCGGGACTGGTGCCCTGGCTGTAGGGGAAGGCGCGGGCTGCGGAAACCAGAGCAGTAGCATCGGTGATATCCACCTGCTGATTGAGGCAGTACCAGGTGAGGGCACGGTACATGGCGCCGGTATCCAGATATTCTAGCCCGTAATGCCGGGCCACTGCCTTCGATACCGAGGATTTGCCGGATCCTGAAGGGCCGTCAATAGCAATGACGAGTTTGTCAGACATGTGTTCTCCTTACTTGACGACCTTCCAGCCGCGGCCGGTTAGATCTTCGATGAGTTTGTCGTGTTCGTTGGGGTTGACCGAGATTTCGGCCATGCCCACCTGCGCACCGGGAGAGTGCTCCAGTCGCATATCTTCGAGGTTGACCCCAAGATCTCCGATGTCGGCCAGCAGGCGGGCCAGGGTGCCGGGGGTGTCGTCCACCAGCACGGTGAGCGTCGCGAAAGCTGACGGCGATCCGCCGTGCTTACCGGGTATACGGGCCACACCGGAGTTACCCTCGCTCATCAACTGAGCAATATCCAGACGGGAGCCAGCCTCGGTGGGAGCTTCTAGGGTGTTAATCAGGCGCTCCAAATCTTCGCGCACCCCATAGAGAGTCTGTACCACGGGTTCGGCGTTGGCAGAAAGAATCTGCACCCACAACCCCGGGTCAGACGCCGCAATTCGGGTGGTATCGCGCAAGCCCTGCCCCGCCAGCCCCAGAGCATAGAGCGGGGTATCTTGTAGACGGGAGGCCAGCAGGGAGCTCATCACCTGGGGCACATGGGAAATGAGTGCAACCGTGCGGTCGTGCTCGGTCACGTCCATGTGGGTGATAGTTGAGCCCAGCTCTGTGGCTACCTGCTGGGCGATTTTGACCAGTTCGGGGCGGGCAGTCCCGTGGTCGCACAGCACCCACGGGCGGGCAGAAAAAAGCTCACCGCGGGCAGCTACCGGGCCGGATTTCTCTCGCCCGGCCATAGGGTGGGTGCCCAGGTAGCGGCTCACATCGGCACCGGCTGACCGCACCTGTTCCAGGATGCCTGACTTAACCGAGGCAACATCAATCACCAGGGACGCCGGGTAGTCGGCGAGCGCGCGCACCACCAGGTCGGCGGTGACGTCTGGGGGGGCTGCAACAACTACCAGCTGAGGCTCCAGTACGAGCCAGGCAGAACCCTCCTTTCCCGCCCATTCTGCTTGAAGGGCGCGCAGAGAGATACCGGCTCCGATGTCTTCGGCAACGGCCTCAGTGGTCGGTGAAATATCGGAGATATAGACCGTGTAGCCAGCGTGACGCAGGCCCAGGCCGATGGAGGCGCCCAGTAGCCCGGCACCGATGACCAGGACCGGCCCGTGCAGGTGCCCATCGAAGGTGGGGGCAGAACCACTCATTACATGCCCACCGAGGTCAGTAGCTTGCCGATTTCAACCTTGGAGAGGTTACGTACGGTGCCCTGTTTCTGGGAGCCGATGCGGATGGGTCCCATTTCAACGCGAACCAGCTTCTCCACGGGGTAGCCCATGTGCTCGAACATACGGCGAATAATACGGTTTTTACCGGAGTGGATGGTGACCTCGACCAGCACGTGGCCGGGAGTTGAATCCACCAGCTTGAACTGGTCAACGCGGGTCACGCCGTCCTCGAGGCGCAAGCCTTTCTTCATGGCAGTACCGATACCGGGCTCCATGGGGCCGGGCACCTGCACCAGATAGGTTTTGGGAACCTCATAGGAGGGGTGGGTGAGGCGGTTGGCCAGTTCGCCGTCGTTGGTCAGTAGCAGTAGCCCCTCGGTTTCAACGTCCAGACGGCCTACATGGAAGACCCGTTCGGTCATGGATGAGCGCAGGAAGTTGCTGATATTTGGGCGGCCTTCCGGGTCGTCCATAGCGGAGACAACGCCGGCGGGCTTGTTGAGTACCATGTAAACCAGCTTGTCGTTGGTCTGGATGGTCATGCCGTCCACCTGAATAGTGACGGCGTTGGGGTTCACGCGCACACCGAGCTCAGTCACGGGCGTATCGTTGACGGTCACGCGGCCCTCTTCAATCATTTCTTCGCAGACGCGGCGGGAGGCCACACCGGCTGAGGCCATGATTTTCTGCAGGCGCACGCCCTCGTGGTCATAGAAGGGGTAGTGGTCAACGGGGGCGTTCTTGGGGCGGCGCGGACGGTGCGGCCCAAAGTTCTTGGTGCCGCGGTGGGCCGGTCGGAACTCGCCCATCTCCTGGGCAAAGGGCTGGCCGGAGCGGAACTTGGGGCCTTTACCGGTACCGGCCTTGCGGGGGCCGCCGGGGGCTCCAGAACGGGCTCCCTTGTTGCCGCCAAAGCCGGAGCGGCCAGTGCCCCCTTTACCGGAAGTGGCCTTATTCGCGCCAGACTTTCCTGAGCCTGCAAAACCCTTGCCGCCGCGTCCTGCTGCATTCCCTCTGCCAGCGCCGCTCCTGCTTGTGCCGGGTCGACCACCGCGAGGTGAGCTACCTCGTGAGTTGTGTCCGTATGCCATATTGTTTCCTCTTTTCGTGAATTGTTTCTGGTGCCGCCGCCTCAGTGGGCGGAGCTGCGGGCCCTAGTCGGCCGCTCAGTCTATGGTTTCTGTGCTGGCTACCTGGCCCGGATCGGGCAGGTAGGGGGCCAGGGCGGGTAGCTCGTCGAGGGAGTTCAGCCCCAGCTTCTCTAGTAGGGTGTCTGTAGTGATGTACTGAGTTGCGCCGGTTTCATCGGGTACGGTTTCGGCAATGAAGCCGCGAGTGAGCAGGTTACGCACCGCTGCGTCGGAGGAAACTCCACGCACCTGGGAGATGTAGGAGCGCGTGGCCGGCTGCTGGTAGGCGATGACGGCCAGGGTCTCAAGAGCTGCCCGAGTCAGTTTGACCGTCTGGGTCCCCACCACGAAGCGCCCTACCCAGGGCGAGAAATCCTCACGTGCATAAAGCCGCCAGCCGCTAGCCACCTGCCGCAGTTCGAAGCCACGGGGCTCATGGGTGCCGGCGGCATCGTCGTAGCCCCTGTAGTCTTGCCTCAGCTGGTCTAAGGCAGTTTCTACAGCTCGTTCTGAAACAATGAGCGCTGCCGAGAATTCGCGCACGCTTACGGGGACGTCCGCCACCGCCAAAATTGCCTCGATGGCGGCTTTGATACCACCGGGCTGCAACTCTACACGCGCTACCTGATTGGCTGAAGCTGCTACCACCGGTTGAGCGGGTGGGGGCGGCCCGGGTTGGGGG
>NZ_CAKMSB010000021.1 GCF_928381405.1 Rothia nasisuis | reverse complement strand
GCCTGCCCATCTTATCTGAGCTTACCTGTAATCTGCAAGTTTCGTGCAGGTCATTTAGGTGGCTGGGTGATGAGATGGTGGGTTACGGTGGTTTGTGTTCCTGCCGTAACGACTCGTTCTACTGTACACAGGTTTTTGAGAGCACGCAACCCCGATGCCATGTTTCTACCCCAAACACCTACCCCAGCTTTCCACATCACATATATTTGGGCAGGTGAATAGCGAGGTAAGCCCAGAAATAACTTTTAAAAAAAATCTGACGCCCGCCTCTCCCCCGCCCTCAGACAGGGAAGAAGAGAAGCGGGCGTCTTTGTACAGCTCATCCTGTCACATAGATTTCATAGCTCAAGAGAGCCTAAGCAATCTCCACAACGGCCATGTTCTTTTTGCCACGGCGTACCACCACGTACTTGCCCAACAATAGGTCAGACTCGCTCAAGGTGACGCCTTCACCCTGCACCTTAACGTTGTTGATTGCTGCGCCCCCCTCCTTGAGGGTGCGGCGGGCCTCCGACTTAGATGCAGACAGGCCCGTCTCGGTCAGAATGGTTACCATATCCAGTGAATCTCGACTCAGTACCGCGCGGGGCAACTCAGCTGTTGCAGCCACCAGAGTCGCCTCGTCCAGAGCGGCGAAGTCACCCTTACCGAACAAAGCCTCAGACGCGGCAATCACCTTCTCAGTAGCGTCCACACCGTGTACCAGCGAAGTAACCTCGTAGGCTAGGGTCTTCTGAGCCAGACGTTTGAAGGGCTCCTCATCCACAGACCGCTGAAGAGCAGCAATCTCACCGCGGGTCTTAAAGGTAAAGACCTTAAGACGATCAGCAACGTCGGCATCAGCAGTGTTCAGCCAGAACTGGTAGAAGGCGTACGGTGAGCACAGCTCAGGGTCAAGCCAGATAGCGTTGCCCTCAGACTTACCGAACTTGGTACCATCAGAGTTTGTAATCAGCGGGGTGCCCAGGGCATGAACAGACTTACCCTCAACCTTGCGCACCAGCTCCGTGCCACTGGTCAGGTTGCCCCACTGATCCGAGCCGCCACACTGTAGGGTTACACCGTAGCGGCGATTGAGCTCGAGGAAATCATTGCCCTGCAGAATTTGGTAGGAGAACTCGGTGTAAGAGATACCCTCATCGGAGTTCAGGCGTTTAGCCACAATCTCTTTCTTGATCATGGTGCCCACACGGAAGTTCTTACCAATTTCACGCAGGAAGTCAATCGCAGAAAGCTGACCGGTCCACTCTAAATTGTTGACCATCTGTGCAGCGTTATCGCCCTCAAAGGAGAGGAAACGCTCAATCTGTGAGCGCAGGCTTGCCACCCACCCCTCAACAACATCGCGAGAGTTAAGCACACGTTCAGAAGTCTGACGAGGGTCACCAATCAGACCGGTCGCACCACCGACCAGCCCGAAGGGGCGGTGGCCGGCCAGCTGCAAACGGCGCATAAGCAACAACTGCACCAGATGCCCCAAATGCAGGGATGCCGCAGTGGGGTCGTAACCGATATAGAAGTTCACAGTCTCTTCAGCCAGCGCCTTCTCTAAGGCTTCTTCGTCGGTGCTGACGTGCACGAAGCCACGCCACTTCAATTCCTGCCAAATATTCTCGAAGGAATCATCGTTGTGCTGAGCTGCAAGAGTCTCTTCAGACACGGTTACTCCTGGTTGGTTGCATCAATAAAAGCGGTATCTACCACCCACCACGGTACCAGACTGCTAGTGAACAGACGCTTCGATTCCGGCAGGGAGTTCAGTAGAAGCAAGCAGGTGCAGGCGCTGGGTGGGGCGGGTCATGGAGACATACAAATCACCCACTGAGCCGTTGGCCGTGCGGACCAAATCTGCAGGTTCAACGATAATGACGGTATCGAACTCTAGGCCCTTGGCCTCCCAGGGGGTCAGAATAAGCACCTGGTGCTCCAAGGCAGAAGCCGATGTGCCCAGCTTATCCCGGTGCTCCCTAGCAATCGCCAGGGCGGCATCACGGTAACGTTCCTCGCTCACAATTACACCAATCAGGGCACCGGACCCCAAGGCTAGTTCATCACTGACGGTTCCAGCCAAAGCCGGGTAAAGGCCCTCCTCACCCACAATTCGAGCGGACGGTGCCCAATTACCCTCACGCACCGCCCGCGGAACAGAAATCTCAAGACCGGCAGCACGAGCAACAGCCACCGCAGCATCCGAAATCTGGGCGGGAGTACGGTAGTTGACCGTCAGCTCATCCAGAGTGAAACGTTCCCCCACGAAAGGCTCAAGGGCCTGAGCCCAAGAGGTAGCTGCAGCAGCAGACGACGCCTGCGCGATATCACCCACAACCGTGAAGGACTTCATGGGGCAACGGCGCATGAGCAGACGCCACTGCATAGGCGAAAGCTCCTGAGCCTCATCGACCACCACATGACCGTAGGCCCAGGTACGGTCTGACTGGGCAGCCCGAGCAGCGGTCATTTGTTCTCCGCGCTCCTCATTCAAACCGGCAACCTGTTCAGCGGTCACAACGCCGTCCACACCCATGTCGGCTAGCTGCTGGTCAACATTCTCCAGAGCCCTGCGGGCGTTCTCAAGATTAGCCTGGTGGGCAGCTTCAGCGCGGGCAGCTGCCCCGGCACCGGCAACCTTGGTGAAATCACCGAGAAGCTCCGCAGCCTCATCAAGCAGGGGCACATCGGCCTCGGTGAAAGGCTGAGATACCGGGCGGGCCAGAGCATCACGCTCACTATCGGTCAGGACACCGGCGGTTGCGCTGATCAAATAGGTTGGCTTAGAGAAGAGTGAACGCACCAGGGTCTCGGGTGACAGCGGCATCCAGTGCAGGTTAAGGGCACGGCGGACGTCCAAGGAGGCACGGACGTCGTCCTCAAGATAGGGGCGGTCGACCACGTGCCCGGCAGCCAGGTCAAGTTTCTCGTTGAGTTGGGCGGTCAGTTCCTTGAGCAGGACCTTAACGAAGGTTTCGCGGGCTTCATTGTGAGGCTTGCCGGTTGAACGGGCCGCGTGGCGGGCATGCTTGACCATGCCCGGAGTCATCTCGATAGAGGTGGAGTCCACGAACATGGTGACGGGTTTGGTGGGTATCTTCTGGCGGTCAGCCACTGCCTTTGAAATAACCTGAGCCATGCGCAAATCCCCTTTAATTTTGGCTATGACCGGGTCGGTTTCAGGTACAGCTTTGATTCCCGGGTAGAGGGTAGCTAGGGATGACATCACCACACCGGTTTCGCCCAGGGAGGGAAGGACCCGCTCGATGTACCACATGAAGGAGTCCGAGGGGCCGACCACCAGCACACCCGCGTTGTTCAGGCGTTCGCGGAAGGTGTAGAGCAGGTAGGCGGCTCGATGCAGAGCCACGGCAGTTTTGCCGGTACCGGGGCCACCTTGCACAACGCGCACACCTGCCAGATCTGCGCGGATGATAGCGTCCTGCTCAGCCTGAATCGTCGCCACAATATCGCTCATACGGCCGGTGCGCTTGCGGTTGAGGGCAGCTAGCAAGGCGCCCTCACCGTGCAGAAGCTCGTCACCATCAGCCAGCATGGCTGAGTCAAGGACGTCATCGTCGAAGCCGGTGACCTCGCGACGCTCTAGCATGAGGTGGCGGCGGCGGCGCACCCCCTGGCGGTTAAAGGCGGTGGCCTGGTAGAAGGTGCCGGCCTCAGGGGCTCGCCAGTCGATGAGCAGGCGAACCTGGTCTTCGGTGGCCAGGCCAATACGCCCGATATAGCGCACGGTTTCGTCATCGAGATCAAGACGCCCAAAGGCCAGCCGGTGATCAACGGCACTGTACTGGGCTAGGCGGTCCTCATAGTGCTGGGCGTAGGCATCACGCTCAGAACGGTTCTGATGGCTACCAACGGCCTGGTTGAGCTTGGTGCTCTTGAGCTTCTTCTCGTTGATGTCGCGCAACTCGTCCAGGCGGGCGTAGAGGCCTGCCACGTAGGCACGTTCGCCAGCAAGTTCAGCCTGATAGGCGGTTTCTGCGGCGGTCTGCTCGGAGCTGACGCGTGTGGTCTCAGTCAAGAGGGCACCCTTCATCACGGAAAATTCAAGCCCTCCATTCTACCCGCACACCAGGGCAAAAAGAAAGGACGCCCGTGGCCTCTCGGTCAGGCAGGGCACCAGAGCTTTCAAACTCTACCTATCAGTAGTGGTATCTGCAGGCAGCAATCAAGATTGAAGTATCTGTTATCGCATAGATGAGTCTGTGTTCATCTGTAATCCGCCGCGACCAGAACCCGGACCAGTCGTGTTTAAAGCGCCTCGGGCTTGCCGATACCTTCATGCCCATTGCGGGCAATGTCTTTAATCAGCGTGTTAATGCGTTTTAGGATTTTGCGGTCCTGTTGCTGCCGCCAAAGGTAGTCTTCCCAGGCGTTTCCATGGCTTACTCTTCAATCAGCTGGTGCTCTTCTCCCAAGCCAACTTTTAGACGAGCAATCGCTTCAGAAATCCGACGAGCGTCCTTAGGTGAACGCATGAGGTAGGCGGCTTCTTTGAGGGGCTCATAGTCTTCTAACGACAGCATAACCATGGAATCATGCCCCCCTGGTAATTACAACCTCTTCGCGGTCGTTGATAAGAGAGTCCATGACCTCTGCATACCGGGCACGAGATTCTGAGTAGGTCATTTTCATACCGCACAGCCTTTCTTGTACAACCTTTTGTACGACTAGTGGTTTTTCTTGGGAAGTGCGGCAGAAACAAAAACCGGGGTGCTGCGGTAAAGGTTGTCTCTATTCAGCGACCAAAGACAGGGCCTCCAGGCGACGACCAGCCAGGATCTCGCGTCCGCCCAGGCCCTCAAGTTCCAGGAGAACGCCAATACCGGCGACCTTGAGGTCAGCCATCTCCATCAGGTGGGTGGCAGCCTCCAGGGTTCCGCCGGTGGCCAACAGGTCATCCACAATCAGTACCCGCGAACCTGCCGGGATGTCGTCCTTATGAATCTCAATCGCAGCCTGGCCATACTCCAGGGAGTATTCCTTCATGTAGGTATCACGCGGCAGCTTACCAGCCTTGCGTACGGTCATGACGCCGCTACCCGCAATGTAAGCAATAGCTGAAGCCATCAGGAAGCCGCGGGCCTCAACACCGGCCACGATGTCAAATTGCCCTTCAAAACGCCGGGCGAGCTCTTCCATAGATGCCCTGAATACCTGCGGGTTAGCGAACAGGGTGGTCACGTCGTAGAAGAGGATGCCCTCCTTGGGGTAGTCCTGAATCTGCGCGCAGGCAGCAGGAATCTGCTTCTCAAGGGGCAGGGAAGAATCAACGGGCTTAATCATGGACAGGGTTACGCCTTCAATCATCAGTGGTTGCGCTCATGCACAAAAAACGTCACCAGCTAGTATACGCATAGCATACTGGTTATTAATAGTGGCCAAATTATAGTCAAGAAATTAAAGTGCTCGCACTTACGCCAGTAAACTAGAACTACCAACCTAGCACTGCCAGCTACTCACTAGAGGGTAATAATGAATTCGACCATCTACAGCAGAACACGCCTGATCTTTAAAAACGAGGGAATAGAAGGCGCAAGCGCTGAACTCCAAGTACCGCTCTCAACCGCAATCAATATAATGTGGGAGGGCGAAAACTCAGATCCCCAATTCACTGGCGACGCATTCTTCATCCACAATAGCCTTTTTAAAGCTGCATTCTTTGACTACCTTATCCACAAAAAAGCTCAGCAAAAAGCTGCGGCTGAGGATGTGCTACCCCAGTGGGAAGAAACCCCCGATGAGGAACATGCTAATTTTCAAGATGATTCGGCCGCTGAGAAAACTTATGAAGAAAAGCTAGCAAGCCTCCGCAAGGATACAAAGAAAGCAGAAGCAACTCTTCTGGAGCTAGCTACCATCCTAGCTTTTGGCCCCAAACAAGATAATTTCCAGGACGCATATTGCTCAGCTTGCATCGAATTTTCGAGGCATCTGGAACTCGCAACTCCGCTTACCTGGTCAGATGCTTACATTTGCGATAATTGTAACGTAGTGACAGCAGCATGCTCAGTTCCAGGTTGCTCCCACTTCGCCTTGCGAGGCTTCGGACGTACAGGAATGCGGTCTGCGTCATTGCCCCTATGCGCTGAACATACTCACGAAATCCCTAGTTTTGACCGGGCAAAGGCAACCCTCAGTGACCTTTCACATTGGGATACCCTTTTTGAATACGAGAAGGCAGATATTAAAAAGGTAGCCAAGCGAGGAGCTACAATCGCCACAGTAGCAAGTCTTGCGATTCCTTTTGCTTACGTCGCTGCTCCCGGTATTGGTGCTGCCATAGGCGCTGCAAAGGGCTTACACGGCGTTGCCGCATTGAACCACGGCCTAGCGCTTCTTGGCGGTGGCTCACTTGCAGCAGGTGGAATGGGCATGGCTGGAGGACAACTGGTTGTTACCGCTATCGGATCTGGGCTTGGCGGAGTAGCTGGTATGAGGGTCGCATCGGCTTATATGTCCAAAGACTCTTCATTCAATATCGAAACAATACGCGGTGGAGAGGGGCCTGCAGTCGTTTTTGCATCCGGCTTCACTACCGAAGAAGATCAGAAGTGGGCACGTTGGAAACGTGTTATTGACACCCTCTACCCAAAAAACCCTGTCTACCGTGTTTACTGGGGTGCCAAGGAACTCAAAGATCTCGGTGTGTACCTAGGAATGGGTGGTCTTGGCGGAGCTGGTGGCCTTGGCTTACAAGGCCTCGCCGCGAAAGGGGTCAAACGAGCAGCAAAGAACCTTGGAGGAGTTGGGGTAGCGAATGCTGCCCTGGGCCTTGTAACTAACCCCTGGACTACAGCATCGAATAGAGCTAAACAAGCTGGCTCTGCCCTTGCCTCGATTTTGGCAAGAACTGAAAATACAGATGGATTTATTCTAGTCGGGCATAGCCTAGGTGGAGCATTGATGGCAACTACTGCTGCAGCGCTTGCCAACGGCGAGGATAAGAGCCCAGTCGTTGGAGTTCACTTACTCGGCGCCGCTTACCCTGCTTCTGCTGCGACGGAGCCCCTTGCCAATGGCGTCAATGGAAAGGTCTTCAATTATCACTCGCTCAACGATGAAGTGCTAAGAAAACTCTATAAAGTTGGAGCTTTAGGCAAGACGGCAGCAGGCTTCAAGGGTTTTTCTCAGGAACACCCACGAGTTATCAATGTTGATGTCACAGATAAAGTACCTGGTCATAGAAAGTACATTGACTTCGTGGCCTTGCTAAAAGACTGATAAAACAATGTAGAAAAAGAAAGTGGGTTCACCCCAGAGCAACAGTCTGGGGCGAACCCACTTTCTATTTGCCCCATTCCACCTAGTTACAGATAGATTGTTAGCCACAACGCACCGCTCACAAATATCGGCACTCAGGGGCAGAGAAAACTGGCAAGACCGGTTACCCAAAAGTACTCCATGAGGATAGAAGGGAGCCAGTGAATGCGGATAACCAGGGTGAAAAGAACAATTGTCATTGCGACGACCAGGGCCGGAATAATCACTCAGTAGACTCAAAAGTTTCTAGCTCTCCCGAGTAGGTGCAAAATTTATCGTCTACGAGAAAACAGGACAACGGACTACCCCACTGTAGTAGCACGGGTAGTCCGTTGAAAGACAAAAAGTATTAGCTGATGACCTGGGGGCGGGCCGCGAAAGCACGCGCAGGTTCTAGCTCACTCCTGAGCGCTTCCAGCTGGGCTGCAACAGCAGACGGAGCGGTGCCGCCCTGAGCGGAGCGGGAGTTCAAAGACCCCTCAACAGTCAGTACCTCGCGGACGCCAGCATGCAGGGCCGGAGAAATAGCCAGGTAGTCCTCCTCCGTCAGATCCCACAGCTCGCAGCCCTTCTCTTCGCAGACACGCACAGCCTCACCGGCCAGCTCGTGCGCCACGCGGAAGGGCACGCCCTCGCGCACCAGCCACTCGGCAACGTCCGTAGCCAGGGCAAAGCCCTGGGGGGCCAGCTCAGCCAGACGCTCAGTGTTGAAGGTCAGGGTGGCAATCATGCCAGAAACCGCAGGCAACAGAACCTCCAGCTGGTCGATGGCATCAAAGACCGGCTCCTTATCCTCCTGCAAATCGCGGTTGTAGGCCAGGGGTAGGGCCTTCAGCGTCGCCAGAAGGCCGGTCAAATCACCAATCAGACGGCCAGCCTTGCCGCGGGCCAGCTCGGCGATATCGGGATTCTTCTTCTGCGGCATAATCGATGAGCCTGTTGAGAAAGAATCGTGCAGGGTCACAAAAGAGAATTCCTTGGTAGCCCAGAAAATAATCTCTTCAGAAATGCTGGAGAGATCCACCGAAATCATGGCGGCAACCCAGGCGAACTCAGCGTAGACATCGCGGGAGGCAGTACCGTCGATAGAGTTGTGAGTTGCAGAGTTGAAGCCCAGGTCAGCTGCAACAGCTTGCGGGTCCAGGCCCAGGGAAGAACCGGCGAGCGCACCGGAGCCGTAGGGGGACACTGCGGCGCGCCTGTCCCAATCTAGCAGGCGGTCAAGATCGCGGGAGAGGGCCCAGGCGTGGGCCAGAAGCTGATGGGAGAGCAGGACGGGCTGGGCGTGCTGCAGGTGGGTTCGGCCAGGCATGGGGGCATAAGGGTGAGCCTCAGACTGGGCGATCAGAGCATCGATGGTGTCCATCACGCCCTTGGCGATAATGGAGGCGTGGTCACGCAGGTACATGCGGCCCAGGGTGGCGATCTGGTCGTTGCGGGAGCGGCCAGCGCGGAGCTTGCCGCCCAAGTCAGTACCGGCCCGTTCAATCAGGCCCTTTTCCAGGGAGCCGTGAACGTCCTCGTCGGACTCAGCCGGGGTATAGGCACCGGAGCGGACATCGGCTTCGAGCTGGTCCAGGGCGGCAATCATGCCGGTCAGCTCATCGTCGGTCAGCAGGCCAGCCTTAGCCAGCACGCGGGCGTGGGCACGGGAACCGGCGATATCATAAGGGGCCAGACGCCAGTCAAACTGGGTGGATTTTGACAGGGCAGCAAGAGCCTCAGAGGGCCCGCCTGCGAAGCGGCCGCCCCAGAGTGCGCCATCGTTAGTACCGTGCTTAGGTGCGGTCTCGTTCACTTCAGTACCGTGCTTTTCGGTTGACATGTTCTTTTACCTTTAGAGGTTGGGAAAATCGTGCGGGGTACGGCAAAGCCGCCCGCCGGCGTCCTCACCCTTGAGCAGGGTAAGGACGCGCGGGGTTGGGCGGCACGGGCTGGGTGAGATTTAGAGGCCCAGGCGCTGGTCGCGGGCTGAAGCGACCTTGGAGGACATGCCGAACAGCTCAATGAAGCCGCGGGCCATGGACTGGTCGAAGGTATCACCCTCGTCGTAGGTGGCCAGGTTGAAGTCGTAGAGGGAGGTCTCTGACTTTCGGCCGGTGACGACGGCGCGTCCGCCGTGCAGATCCATGCGGATATCGCCATTGACCATCTTCTGGGTGTCGTTGATGAAGGCATCCAGTGACTTCTTCAACGGTGAGAACCACTGGCCGTCGTAGACCAGTTCGGTCCAGCGCTGGCCGACCATCTTCTTGAAGCGGGCCTGCTCGCGCTCAATAGTAACGTTCTCGAGCTCCTTATGAGCAGCGATGAGAGCCATAGCGCCAGGGGCCTCATAAATTTCGCGGGACTTGATGCCAACCAGACGGTCCTCGACAATATCAATACGGCCAATACCCTGGGCACCGGCACGGCGGTTCATGGTTTCAATGGCTTCAAGGGGGGTGACGGCCTGGCCGTCAATGGCAACGGGGATGCCTTCCTTGAAGGAAATGACGACGGTGTCGGGAGTGGGTGCGAAGGTAGGGTCGTCGGTGTAGTCGTAGACGTCCTTGGTGGGGCCGTTCCAGATATCTTCTAGGAAGCCGGTTTCAACAGCGCGGCCCCAGACGTTCTGGTCGATGGAGAAGGGGTTCTTTTTGGTGGTGGCAATCGGCAGGTCATTCTTTTCTGCATAGTCGATGGCCTTTTCGCGGGTCAGGGCCAGGTCGCGCACAGGAGCGATGCATTTGAGCTCGGGGCCCAGGGTCTGGATGCCCACCTCAAAACGTACCTGGTCGTTGCCCTTACCGGTGCAACCGTGGGCTACGGTGGTAGCGCCGAACTGCTTGGCAGCAGCCACCAGGTGCTTGGTGATGACTGGGCGGGATACCGCTGAGACCAGCGGGTAGGCGTCCATGTAGAGGGCATTGGCTTTGAGAGCGGGCATACAGTATTCGCTGGCGAACTCGTCGCGCGCATCTGCCACGTAGGCTTCAACCGCACCGCAGTCAAGAGCACGCTGGCGGATGGTTTCAAGGTCTTCGCCGCCCTGCCCTACGTCAACGGCAACGGCAATAACTTCGGCGCCGGTAGCTTCGCCGATCCAGCCAATGGCAACTGAGGTATCCAGACCGCCTGAGTAGGCCAGGACGATGCGCTCTTTCATGGTGCTCCTTGATAAGTTTGCGTTTTTGCGGGTAACAGCACGTTCTATAAATAATTATGCACCTATTGACATAATTATTCAAAACCTGCCAGCACGTGATACCCGCTACTATCATCGCCCGCTTCACGGAGTACCGGCAAGACTGACGCGCGCCCATCATGAAAAAACCTTAATGGAACACTCACAGAACTTTTAAAGACAGCTGACACACTAGATACATGCTCAAGAAATACATGTTCGGAATCCTGCTTCTCACAGCAGTAGGTATCGTCGCAGCTCTCGCGCTCGTCATGAGCTTTCGCGGCCAGCTCGGTGACCCGGTCGATCCCATCGTCCTCGATCGCACCAGCAGCCCAAGCGCATCGGCTAGCCCAACCCCAACTCCAACCACAGAAAGCCCAGAGCCCACCCAAGAGGCACCCGCTGTGGAAGCTCCGGCTGAAGTACCACCTGCGGAGGCACCTGCACCTGAGGCCACCCCCGCACCCGTCGTGGTCGAGCCAGCTCCCGTAGTCGTTGAGCCAGCACCGGCTCCCGTGGTCGTTGAGCCAGCACCGGCTCCCCAGGTTGAGCAATACCCTGTAGACGATGACGCAGACGACATCGACGATGACGCCTACGAGGTAGACGACAGTGGCGACGACTAACCAGCCGGCCAGATTCTGGTCAAGCATCAAACGCTCTGGTAGTAAAGTAGCGGGCCGTTTTCGGCGCACCGAAAAGCCCCCGCACACAGGCTCAGCCCGTCTGCGCATTGTGGCCTGGATGGTGTTGGTGACCACTTTTATCGTCACCGGCCTCATCTTCACAGTACGCGGGATCCTCATCTCTGAAGTTGGCAATAACGCAGCATCAAGCACCCAGAGCGAAATCGCCGAGTTCCGCACCTTCGCAGAACTCGGAGTGGACCCAACCACCGCCGCTCCATTCAAAAACCTTGATGATATGCTTACTGCCTTCGTCTCACGCCAGTTCACCGGCTACAGCGAACAGCTCATCGGCGTCACCGACCGGCAGGTCATTTTCATCGACGAGCAACAGCAACTCGCAGAAGACACCGGCTACCGGTTACACCAGGATCGCGAGCTACTCACAACCATCACCGAGTACGAGCGGACGACGGGAGTTGAGCAAACCCCGGTAGGGCCGGTGCACTGGGCCAAGGTTGAGGTCAACCTCAACACTGATAACGGCACCGAGACCGGCTACCTGGTAGTGGTGGAGTACATTCAACCCGAACTTGATGCGGTGCAACACACCATCTTCACCATGATCTGGGTGGGCCTAGGCGGCCTAGCCGCCACCGTCGTGATTGCCTGGCTTGTCGCCAGCCGCATCACCCGACCAATCCGTAGCCTGCGCACCGTGGCCCAAAAAATCAACGACAAAAACTTTTCAGGTCGCGTGGCCGTCAAAGGCGACGATGACGTAGCGGCCATGGGCCTCACCTTTAACCAAATGCTAGACCGACTAGAGGAGTCAGCCATGATTGAACGCCAGTTCATGGATGATGTCAGCCACGAGCTGCGCACCCCCATCACCATCGTGCGCGGCCACCTTGAGCTGATGGATCGCTCAGAAGAGCAGGCTGCCACCTTGCAGCTGGTAGACGACGAGCTTGAGCGCATGGGGCGCATCGTCGCCGACCTGCTCACCCTAGCTAAGTCAGAACGCCCTGACTTCGTCTCCCCTCACCCGGTAGATGTAGCCAATCTGATGATTACCCTCGACTCAAAGGTGCAGGCCTTTACCGACCACCGCTGGATGATTTCAGACATCGCCGAAGGCGAAGTGAATCTTGACGAGCAGCGCATCACCCAGGCACTTGTACAGTTATGCGCCAACGCCGCCCAGTACTCCCCCGAAGGCTCAACCATCTCCATCGGCTCCGCCTTCGACGGTACAGGTATCGGCCGTGAGCTCAAGCTCTGGGTTCGTGACAGGGGCCCCGGCGTCAGCGCAGAAGATGCCTCCGTGCTCTTCGAACGCTTCCAACGCACCAACTCCAAAAACCCGGCAGCTGCCCAAAAACACACGATGGGTGCGGGTCTGGGACTGGCCATCGTCCGCTCAATCGCAGAATCCCACCAGGGTTCAGTCTGGATTGCCCAGCCGGACGACGGCGTGGGCGCCATCTTCGGCATAACACTTCCTGCCGGGGTAGGAGCCGAGTTCGGCAAGGACGATACAGACGCTACAGATGAACAACCTCTTGCAAGCACCCGTTACCCCAGCTGGGGCCGTTAACCGCACCAGCTGTCCACCACGCTAACAGCACAGACCGAAAGAAACACAGCCATGAGCCATATTCTGATTGTCGAAGATGACCCGCGCATCTCGTCCTTCATCGTCAAGGGCCTCAAGTCAGCTGGCTACACCTCAACCCTGATCGATGATGGCCGCTCCGCCTTTGCCCTAGCTAAGGTCAGCGACTTCGACCTCATCATTCTCGATGTGGGCCTGCCCGGAATGGACGGCTTCACCATCATGAAGTCACTACGCTCCGAAGGAATTACGACCCCCATCATCATGCTGACTGCCCGTGACTCGGTCTCCGATACCCTCGAAGGCCTAGAAAACGGGGCAAACGACTACATGACCAAACCCTTCCAGTTCGCTGAGCTCCTAGCTCGCATCCGCCTGCGTCTACTCGATATCAATCGTGAAAAGACATCCGCCTCCACACTGACCCACCGCGACTTAGAGCTCAACGTTCTCACCCGCCAGGTCACCGTTGGCGGGCAGGTTGCCGAGCTCACCTCCCGTGAGTTTGCCCTGCTAGAGACCTTTATGCGCCACAAGAACCAGGTGCTCTCGCGCGAACAACTTCTTGGCCAGGTCTGGGGAATGGACTTTGACCCCAACTCCAACATTGTCGACGTATATATTCGCGCACTCCGCAAGAAAATTGGCGAGGACTACATTGCCACCGTCCGAGGGGCAGGATACCGATTCATATGAAACTTCTTTATTCATCAACCAACTCACCCGCAGCTGAACCTGCGGTAGATACCACGCCGCTGCCCATTGTGAAGCCCAGCTTCATCACCGGCAAGATAGTGGTCTCCTTCTTCGTCGCCGTACTACTGATTGCAGCGACCGCCACTGCCGGGCTGACCTCCGACGAGCTCTCTCTCGAAGGGGCCATTACCCTATCCATCTTCATCCTGGCGATCTGGGCCTGGGTCTTCTCCCCGCTCTCAGACACATACGTCTCGCTGGCAGCTGCGGTCGCCCTGGTGCTCACCGGAATTATCTCAACCGATCAGTTCACCGCCTCTCTGGGAACCAACGTTGTCTGGCTTCTGGTGGCATCGGTCATCATGGCTCAGGCCCTCACCGCCTCGGGTCTGACCCGCCGCCTCACCGCCCGGCTGGTCTCACTGGCCCGCACTCCCCGCCAGCTGGCCCACCTCTACAACCTGGCTCTCTTCATCACCGTCTATCTGGTCCCTTCGCCGTCAGGCCGCGCCGCCCTGGCCCTACCCATCTTCCGGGCCATGGCAGAAGCCATGCCTGACCGCCCCAAGCTCGTCAAAGCCCTAGGTATTCTGGCTCCCTCCACCATCCTGGTTTCGGCAGTTGCCTCCTTCATCGGCGCTGGCGCTCACCTGGTCACCACAGAAATTCTGGTGGGCTACGGGCTAGAGACCATCGGATTCTTAGAGTGGATGATTCTAGGTTCTGGCCTCGGCCTGTTGGCCTCCCTCCTGGTCACCGAACTAGTCTTTGCGCTTTTCCCCTCCCGCGACGACGCCCCCGAAAAGCTCCATATCACTCTCGCTGACTTTGAGACCGAAGGCGCCACCCCCGTCCGTGGCCCCCTCAGCCAGCCCGAGAAAAATATAGCCCTGATACTGGGCGTGGCGATTGTGCTCTGGTGCACAGAAGCATGGCACGGTATTGACCCCGTCATCGTCGCGGTTCTCGGCGCCCTGGCCGCCGGCGCACCTCGCTTCGGTTCGGTTAAGCTGGCAACAGCCCTCAAGAAAGCACCCTGGCCCATGCTGATTTTCATGGCTACCACCCTGGCTATCGGCACCGCCCTCTCAGAATCTGGGGCAGCGACCTGGTTGGCAGAATCAATTTTTGCCCCAATTTCAGGGTTAGGACGGTCAGGCGCAGCCGCCTTCGTGCTACTCGTCATTGCACTCTCCACGGTCGCCCACCTGGTGATTCAATCACGGAGTGCCCGATCAGCCGTACTGATTCCGCTCATCATCACCGCAGCCATTCCCCTGGGAGTCAACCCGGTTGCGGCAGCCTTCATCTCAACAGCCGCAGCGGGCTTCTGCCACATGCTCACCTCAAGCGCCAAGCCGGTAGCTCTCTTCGCTTCCGTCGACGGCAAACCCACCTACACCCCGTCAGACCTACTCAAACTCTCGGCATGGCTGGCTCCGCTCCACGCGGCGCTCATCGCAGTCTTTGCCTTCTTCATTTGGCCGGCCTTGGGCCTGCCCCTCTACCTCTAACCACACTAAATTTCATTCAACCTATACATCTGTGGGTTCACAGACTCGGCTCTGCACGCCTTCAAACGGCAAGCACAAACGCCGACCAAGCAACCCACACCTATCACAAGGAGAAATATCATGACCATGTCAGTACCCCAACGCATCCTCATCGCCCCCTCCGGTTTCAAGGGCTCCCTCGAAGCAGACGTAGTGGCAGAATCCATTGCCTCCGGCATCCGCCGTGTTATTCCCGGCGTCAACACCGTCACCATGCCCATTCCCGATGGCGGCGAAGGCACCGCCAAAATGCTGGTAGGATCCACCGGCGGCACCCTGGTTCACGCCAAGGTCACCGGACCCGTAGGCCAGCAGGTCCGCTCTCACTATGCCCTCCTCGGTGGTGACCAGGAAGGCGTGGCAGTCGTTGAGATGGCTGCGGCAGCCGGTCTCTCACTAGTACCCAAGGATTTACGTAACCCCGCGGAAACCACTACCTACGGGGTGGGGCAGCTTATTTCAGCAGCACTCGATAATGACCGTGTGCACACCATTCTGGTGGGTTGCGGGGACTCCGGTACCTCAGACGGCGGTGCCGGTGCCCTCTCAGCTCTCGGTGCTCGCATACTCAACGACCAGGGGGAAGAAATTCCTCTGGGCGGAGCTCACCTGACCGAAGCCGCCTCCATCGACTACTCCGGCCTGCACCCTCGCTTAGGGCAGGTGCGCATCGTCCTGGCACTGAACCAGCACAATATTCTTACCGGCCCTAAGGGCGTAGCTCGCGTCTTCGGCCCGCAGAAGGGGGCCACCCCCGAGCAGGTTGATCAGCTTGACGCCGCACTCACCCATTGGGCTGACCTGCTCGAAAAAACCTACGAGGAGAAGACCGGGGGCAAGCTAAACATGAATTTCCACTCTGGCCCTGGTACCGGAGCCTCCGGCGGGCTGGGTGCGGGCATGGCTTTTATCGGTGCCGAGCTCACCCCCCGCTTTGAGGCATTGATCGATTCCGGTCTGGCCGGTATCAATCTGGACCGCGAAATTCAGCATGCCGACCTAGTAGTCACCGCTGAGGGTGCCATCGACTTCCAAACACCCAAGGGTAAGGTACCTGCAGAAATCGCCGCCCGGGCCCAGAAGACCGGTGCTCCCGTACTTGCCCTAGCGGGATCCATCGGCCGAAAGGCCTACCGGGTACACGACGCCGGTATTGATGCCTTCGCCTCCATCATCCCCCTGCCCATGGACCTTGAAGATGCCCTGGTCAACGGTGAAGCCCTGCTGACCGACTCGGCCGAACGCACCTTCCGCATGATTCTACTCGGCGCCTCTCTCTCAGCCTCCATGCAGACCCGCCGAAGCATGAATGCGCAGGCAGCGTAGGGAATAACAGCAGGGAGAGCTACAGCACTGTAGCCCTCCCTGCTTTATACCTCCCGGGCAAGCTCCTCAGCCAGAACCCGTTTGAGAATCTTGCCCGTGGGGCCCAGGGGTAGGTCAGTTTTAAAGATATAGCGACGCGGGCACTTATAGGCTGCCAGCTGGGAGCGGGAGTGGGCGTCCAAGGACGCTGCCAGCTCTGCCTGCTCCCCTACCTCCAGCTCATCGGTGGGCACGATCACCGCTACAATTTCTTCGCCCACGGCCTCAGAGGGTTGACCCACCACAGCTGCCAGACGAACAGACTGATGGGTGTAAAGCACGTCCTCAATTTCGCGGGGATACACCGAGTTGCCGTTGCGCAGAATCATGTCTTTGAGCCGGTCAACAATAAAAATATTGCCCTGCCCATCGAGGGTAGCAACGTCACCGGTGGCGAACCACTCCCCCTGCATAACGGCCTCGGTGGCCGCTGAGTTCTGCCAGTAGCCCGCCATCACGTTAGGCCCGGCCACCCAGAGCTCACCGCGCTGCCCCGCAGCGACTTCGGCCCCGTCCCTGTCAACAACCTTCACGCGGACGCCGGGCAGGGCCCGGCCCACGGAACCAATCACCAGACCGTACTCAGCCCGGTTAAAGCTGACAACCGGCGCGGTTTCGCTCAGCCCATAGCCCTCATAGATGGGGCACCCCAGCAAATTATCAAGAGCTGTGTGAACAGAGGCTGGCAGGGCTGAACCGCCCGAAATGCCAAAGCGGATTTGCCCGTGGAGCTGACCGGAAAGCGCAGGGTCTGTAGCCAGATAGGTAGCGAGCGCACTGTACATGGTAGGTACGGCAGCCAGGACGGTAACGGAAGCGGCCGCGCAGAGCCGGGCAGCTCCGCCCGGTGTGAAACGTGGTAGCAGAGCGATGGAGGCACCAGCGGCTAAGACCGCGTTCATCGAGACGGTCTGCCCGAAGGCGTGGAAGAGAGGGAGGCCGCCAAAGATGACATCCTGCTGCGTAAAACCAAAAACGTCCACGCAGGTTTCGGCGTTGGAGAGCATGTTGGCGTGGGTTAGGGTAGCCCCTTTGGGTAAGCCCGTGGTGCCCGAGGTGTACAGTAGGACTGCCGGCGTATTCGGGGTGACGGGGTGCGGCTCCCAGCTTTGGCCCTGGCTGGCCTGGCTGGCCTGGCTGGCCTGGCTGGCCTGGCTGGCCTGGCTGGCCTGGCTGGCCTGGCTGGCCTGGCTGGCTAATCCAAAGTCCTCGTCTAGGGCCAGTAGCTCTAACTGGATCGTACCTCCGACGAGTTGGTTGGTTTGCTCTAGTTCTTCCCCCACCCGCGTGCCAGCTCCTGCCAGCAGTAGCCGGGCACTGGCGTCCCTGAGATGGTGGGCTACCTCGCGCGGGGTTAGCAGGGGGTGCAGAGGGACAACAATAGCGCCGAGCGAAAGTGAGGCGTAGTAGAGGGCGACCATAACGGGGACATTGGGCAAAGCGAGCGCAACCCGGTCACCAGGTTGAACCCCCTGCTCCTGCAGAAAGCTGCGGGCAGCTCCTGTATAAGCGGTCAGTTGGGCATAGGTGAAGCTCCCAGAAGCCCCTGTCAGGGCAGGTTGATTCACTTCTGCCCGGCGGGTCAGTAAGGCTGCAAGATTGTGGGCGGACGCCTGCGCATCAGCTGGTACGGCGGCACGATTGGTCATGAGTTAGTCTCTCGCGAGGGTAATTTGTGGCCAATCCCATTGTGCCATATTGCTTGCTTGAAAACTTTTGAACGAAAGTTCTCGACGAGAGGGGTTTTGGCCGGTTAGGTGGGTTAGATTGGGTTGCTAAAGGCAACCCTTTTCTGAGAAAGTGAGAACATGTCAGTCAGAAACCATAGCCTGTCAGAGCAAGAACTTGAGTTTTTGAACTCTGTGTTTGACCTTGCCCGCGATAATAAGCCGCTGGCCCTTAAATCTCTGTTTGACCAGGGCGTCCCCGTTGATTTAACAAACTCGAAGGGCGATACTCTGCTCATTTTGGCGGCTTACCACGAGCACGCTGATTTAGTGCAGTTACTCATCAACGAGGGCGCCGACCTTGACCGCCTCAACGAACGAGGCCAGACCGCCCTGGTTTGCTCAGCCTTCCGCAACAACCTACCCATTGCCCGCATGCTCCTTGACGCTGGTGCAGACGAAACCCTGGGCACCCAGACACCCGCTGAGGTAGCAGAATTTTTTGATCTTAAGGCTATGAAGGAGCTTTTTGCCGGGTAATGGGCCGGGAACCCACCCACACTGACGCGCTCCGTATACCCGTTAGCCCGATACATGTGACCCTGCCTCCACACCGATGTGGAGGCAGGGTTCTGACTTTAAGCGGCCCACTCCAGGAAAAGTGATGCCACATGTTCCCCGCCCTGAGGGTCCCGGGTGATGACCATAACGGTGTCATCACCCGCGATTGACCCCAGCAGTGGCTCTAGGCCAGCTTGGTCGATGGCCGATGCCAAAAACTGCGCAGCCCCCGGAGGGGTTCGCAGAATAACCAGGTTTGCTGATGCCTCGGCGGTAATCAGAAGTTCCTTGAAAAGGGATACCAGGCGAGCATCCGGCCCCTCCGGCGAACTCCGGCGCACCGGATGGTTGGGCACCGCATAAATCAGGCCTGACTTCTCATCGCGCACCCGCTCCGCCCCAATTTCTACCAGGTCACGCGACAGAGTAGCCTGGGTGACCTTGAGCCCGTCGTCCGTCAGAATCTGAGCCAGTTCGGCCTGTGACCGAACCCGGTGGGATTGCAGAACCTCAATAATACGGGCTTGGCGTGCTGTTTTAGTAGAGGGAATTGCCACTGTTTCTTCTCTTCTTCTCAGGTGGGTTGATGGTGGGCGAAGGGCGCTGATGGGAGGTGCCTTTTAGCTAGCCAGAGCAGTGCGTTCATCGATGGCTAGGCCCGATTCAACGAGTAGGAAGGTTATGAGCGCTTTCTGGGCGTGCAGGCGGTTCTCGGCCTCGTCAAAGACGGCGGATGCAGGCCCGTCAATGACCTCGGCAGTAACCTCATAACCTCGGTAGGCAGGCAGACAGTGTAGGAAGATGGCACCGTCAGCTGCCTGAGCCATGGCCTCAGCGTTCACGGTATAGGGCTTGAAAACCTGCGCGCGAGCCTCCTTCTCTGCCTCCTGACCCATGGAAATCCACGTATCAGTAATAACCACGTCAGCATCAACCAGTGCTTGAGCTGAATCAGTGGTCACCAGTACCGACCCCCCGGTGGCAGCTGCGCGGCCCCGCGCCTCAGCCACAACAGCCTCCGCAGGCAGGTAGTCTGCCGGGCCTGCTACACGCACGTGCATGCCAGCGGTTGCGCCTCCCAGCAGGTAGGAATTGGCCATATTGTTAGCGGCGTCGCCCAGGTAGGCCATAGTCAGCCCGGCCAGCTGCCCCTTGTGCTCACGAATGGTCAGTAAATCAGCCAGAATCTGGCAGGGGTGGTAGTCGTCTGATAGCGCGTTAATCACCGGCACCCGGGAGTGCTCTGCCATCTCCGTAAGACCGGCCTGGGCGTAGGTGCGCCAGACAATCGTTGAAACCATGCGCGAGATGACCTGCGCGGTATCAGAGATGCTCTCCTTGTGCCCCAGTTGTGCTTCGCCCGGGTTGACAATGAGCGGGTTGCCGCCCAGCTCAGCGATACCTGCGTGGAAGGAGAAACGGGTGCGGGTGGAGGTTTTATCAAAGATAACCGCAACGGTTTGTGGGCCAGCCAAGGGTTTGAAGTTAAAGCGGTCAGCCTTCATCTGTGCGGCCAAATCGAGCACGTTAGCCTGCTCTGCTGGGGTTAAATCGGTGTCTTTAAGGAAGTGGCGTACCACGGTATCTCCTAGGGTAGAGTCAACGCTAGAGCTGACCTCTCATTATATGCATATTTGGTGATACTTATGCAGTTTGTGAATAATAGTGGGTTGTGCTGGCTGGAACAGGCATAAGTCACGCGAGCGCCGGCGCCCCGTGAGGAGGCCGGTAGCAAAGGGGCGTACCTCTATGCTCTTCTTAGGAGCTCCTAGCCTGTGCCAGAACTCCCCCGAACGCTGCCACGAACTCCCCCAGCTCGTCATCGGTGATAGTCAGAGCCGGGGCGATACGTACGGTGCTGGCGTTCGGGGCATTGACGATAAAGCCGGACGCCCGCGCCTGAGCCACAAAGGCCGGGGCCAGGGGGTTGCCCGCCTCGGTTTCGCTCTCTTCAAGTTCGATACCGATCAGCAGCCCTGCTCCACGGGTGGAGGCTACACCGGGAACCTTTTCAAGGGCTGCACGGAAGGTGGCACCGCGCTCAGTGGCAGCAGCCAGTAGCCCCTCAGTTTCGATGGTTTCGAGGGTGATGGCGGCGGCGGCCGTGGCGAGCGGGTTACCGCCGAAGGTGGTGCCGTGCATACCCGCCTGCAGCGTCCGGCTGTTCTCCGCGCCAACCACAATCATGGCCCCGATAGGAAAGCCGCCGCCCAGCCCCTTAGCCAGGGTGATGGCATCGGGCAGGTCTGCACCGGTCAGCTCACGGGAGTGCTCAAACCAGCGGCCGGTGCGGCCCATACCGGTCTGCACCTCGTCCACCACCAGCAGAGCACCGCAGGCTCGGGTCAGCTCTCGTGCACGGGTCAGGTAGCCGGTAGGCAGAGGAAGAACGCCCGCCTCACCTTGAATGGGTTCAACGATAAGAGCGGCAACGTCGTCGGCTAGGCACTCTTCGAGCGCTTCAACGGTCGCCGGTATATGCTGGACGCCGGGAGGTAGCGGCTCGAAGGGCTGCCGATAGGCTGTCTTGTGGGTCAGCGACAGAGCCCCGACAGTGCGGCCGTGAAAGCCATGCTCTAGGGCCAGGATTCTGCTCTTGCCCCGAGCATTGCCGTGGCGGCGGGCCAGCTTATAGGCGGCCTCGTTGGCTTCAGTTCCCGAGTTGCAGAAGAAGACCCTACCATCACCCGTTCCCAGGTAGCCCAGCAGGCGATGGGCCAGCTGCAGTTGTTGTGGAGTGGTGAAGAAGTTGGAGACGTGCGCCAAGGTGGCGGCCTGCTCACTGACAGCCTTGACCCAGGCTGGGTGGGCGTGGCCCAGGGCGTTGACGGCGATACCACCGAGCAGGTCAAGGTACACCGTACCGTCGGCGTCCGTCACCCGCGAGCCCTTCCCTTCTACCAGGACCAGGGAGGGGTCACCGAAGACGCCCAGCATCTCGGTCTTGTAGTCAGAAAGATAGGATTCTTGGTTCATAGTGCTTCCTAGTAGGTCACCGGTTTAACCTGAAAATCTGGTGCCGGGTGATGCCAGGGCTTATCATCAACGTTATCGGGGGTCAGCTGGGTGCCGATACCCCGGTCGGTGAAGATTTCGAGGATGGGCGAGTGGGCAAGACGCCCGTCCACAATAGACGCGCGCGGCACGCCTTGCTCAACGGCCTGTAGGCAGGCGCTCATCTTGGGAATCATGCCCGAAACTAGCGAGGGCAGCATGTCACGGAGTTCGCTGACGGTCAGGGAAGAAATAAGCGAGTCTTTATCTGGCCAGTTGGCGTAGAGGCCCTCCACGTCGGTAAGAACTACCAGCTTTTCAGCCCCTAGGGCTGCGGCAACGGCAGCCGCAGCAGTATCGGCGTTAACGTTGAGGATTTCTCCGGTTAGGCCAGCTAAACCGTGGGAGTGCTCGGGGTATCGTTCAGGGTCGTGCATCTCGGGTGCAACCGATGAAATCACGGGAATCTTGCCGGCCTTAATCATTGACATAATAGCGGTAGTGTTCACACCGACCACCTCACCTACGAGGCCAAGGTCAACCTCCTGGCCTTCAACCACGGCACCGATGCGGCGGGCACGGAGCAGGCCGCCGTCCTCACCGCTCATAGCAACGGCATAGGGGCCGTGAGAGTTGATGTGCGAGACCAACTCACGGGCGACCTGGCCGGTGAGAACCATCCGAACCACGTCCATAGCCTGACGGGTGGTATAGCGCAACCCGCCTCTGAACTCGCTGTGAATACCCAGTTTGTCGAGCATGGCGGTAATCTGCGGGCCGCCGCCGTGCACCACGACCGGGCAGATACCAATGGTGCGCAGAAAGACCATGTCTTCAGCGAAAGCTGCGCGCAGTTCTTCAGAAATCATGGCGTTACCGCCGTATTTGAAGACCATGACCTTGCCCCGGAACTGCTGAATCCAGGGTAGGGCCTCCATAAGGGTCTTTGCTTTTTGCTGGGCGGTGTCGAACCGGTCGTGGGCGTTGGTTTGCTCTGCCATATCTTTTCTCTCTAAAACCTAGCTAGAGTAGGCCGAGTTTTCGTGGACGTAGTCGTGGGTGAGGTCGTTGGTCCAGATGGTTGCTTCGTGGGCGCCGGCCCCCAGGTCAATCTCTACGGTCACCTTGCGTTGGGCGGCTAGGTCAACCAGAGAGCGGTCTTGGCCTATGCCACCGCCGGTACAGACCTGTACCCCGTTGATGGTGACGTTGACGTTCTCAGGTTCGAAGGCGGCGGAGGTGGTGCCTACCTCTGAGAGAATGCGGCCCCAGTTGGGGTCGTTACCGAAAATAGCTGTTTTGAAGAGGTTTGAGCGGGAGACTGCGCGAGAGACCTCTTCGGCCTCTGCTTCACTGGCCGCGTTGAAGGTGCGCACGTGAATATCATGGCTGGCCCCCTCAGCGTCCCCGATCAGTTGTAGGGCCAGGTCTTGGCAGACCTTGGTCAGGGCCTCAGTGAAGGTACCCATATCGGGCTCAATATCAGCAGCCCCTGAACTCATCAGCACCACGGTGTCGTTGGTTGACATACAGCCGTCAGAATCAGCTCGGTTAAAGCTCAGGCGAACGGCCTCGCGGAGAGCGGCGTTCAAGTTCTGAGGTGAGAGCACGGCGTCGGTGGTGATAACCACCAGCATGGTGGCTAGGCCGGGGGCCAGCATACCGGCCCCTTTAGCCATACCACCGATAAGGTAGGAGCCGCCCTCTTCGATTTCCACACTGATAGCTGCCTGCTTAGACACCGTATCGGTGGTCATGATGGCCTCAGCGGCAGCATGTGAAGCCTCAACGCTCACACCCAAACTGGCGGCAGCCTCTTGAGCCCCGGCCAGCAGGTTCTCCATGGGCAGGCGCTGACCTATGAGCCCTGTGGAACAGACCAGCACGTCGCCGGCAGAGATATCGAGTAGTTCAGCAACGTATTCAGCCGAGGCATGGGTGTCTTGAAAACCCGGTGTGCCGGTGCAGGCGTTGGCCCCACCGGAGTTGAGCAACACAGCATCCACACGGCCGTCGGTGATGACCCGCTGGCTCCAGAGCACCGGGGCAGCTGCAAAACGGTTAGTGGTAAAGACGGCGGCGGCGTGCTTGTCAGGGCCGTCGTTGACGATTAGGGCTACGTCCTTCTTACCGACTGTGGCGCTGATACCGGCGGCAACGCCAGCGGCGCGAAAGCCACGCGCGTAAGTGACGCCGTAGGTGCTTATACCTTCAAACTGGTGGATGGTATCGGTCATGGTGCAAGTCCTTCCTGCAATAGCCCGGCGTTCTCGGGTAGCCCGAGGGCGATGTTCATGGACTGGATGGCGCCTCCGGCGGTGCCCTTGGTGAGGTTGTCAATCGCGGAGGTCACGATGACGCGGTTCGCGTGAGTGTCGAGAGCTAGCTGCATCTCTGCGTGGTTGGAGCCCTGCACGTTCTTGGTGGCAGGCCATAACCCCTTGGGTAGCAGGTGCACGAACTCTTCGTCAGCGTAGACTGATGCCCAGGCCGCTCGCAGCTGCTCTTCGGCGATACCGGGCTTGACACGGGCAGTAGCGGTTGCCAGGATACCGCGCGGCATGGGTGCCAGGGTGGGGGTGAAAGAAATCTGAACCTGCTCACCGGCGATAGTGCTCAGTTTTTCTTCAATCTCGGGGGTATGGCGGTGGGAGCCGCCTACCCCGTAGGGGCTCATGCCTCCCATAACTTCAGCTGAGAGTAGGTGGGGCTTGAGGCTTTTACCAGCGCCCGAGGTACCGGAGGCCGCAACGATGACCACATCGGTAGGTTCAATCAGGCCAGCGGCAAAGCCCGGAGCTAAGGCCAGGATGGAAGCCGTCGGATAGCAGCCGGGCACAGCAACCCGTCTGGTACCCACTAGCTTCTCGCGCTGCTTGCCACCGGCAGAGAGGGGCAGTTCAGGCAGACCGTAGGGCCAGGTGCCTGTGTGTTCAGATCCGTAAAACTTCCCCCAGGCGTCCGCACTCTCAAGGCGGTGGTCAGCACCGGCATCAATCACCAAGGTAGATTCGGGCAATTGCGCTGCGATTTCGGCGCTGGCACCGTGTGGCAGGGCCATGAAGACAACATCGTGGCCCCCGAGAGTTTCGGCGGTGGTATCTGCAACGGTCAGGCTGGCATAGGCACGCAGATGGGGGGCCACCTCGCCTAGACGCTGGCCTGCAGACGAGTGGGCGGCAACGGTTTTCACCTCGACCCGGGGGTGGGTTGCCAGAAGGCGCAGAATCTCTCCGCCAGCATACCCGGTGGCACCTGTGACAGCTACGGTAATAGTCATAGCACCATCATTGCATTTTTTTACATACTAGTAAATATTTATGCAGAGCGTTTCGCTATATGAACCACAGGGGTAGGCTGGTCGCATGAGCACCAACACTATGAAAGCAGTCCAGATCCTAGAAACCGGCGGCCCCGAAGTTCTCGTCACCCATGATATCGAGCGCCCCACTCCCGGGCCCGGCCAGCTTTTGGTGGAGACCATCGCCAGCGGCGTCAATTTCATCGAAACCTACCAGCGCAGCGGCATCTACCCCGTAGAACTCCCCTTTGTTCCGGGTGCTGAGGCCACAGGACGCGTGGTGGCAACTGGTAAGGGCGTAGAAGATTTTGCCCCCGGTGACGTCATCGCCACTGCCAGTGCCACGGGCACCTACGCCGAATATTTCACCGCTCCGGCCGAGTTCAGCATCCGGGTACCCGAGGGTGTCGACCCGGTTGAGGTAGCCGCCCTGCCTCTGCAGGGCATGACCGCCCACTACCTAATCAACTCCACCTACCCGGTGCAGGCGGGCGAGAACGTCCTGTTTCACGCGGGTGCCGGTGGTGTAGGCGGCATTGCCGTCCAGCTGCTCAAGGCCAAAGGGGCCACCGTCATCGCCACTGTTTCCAGCGACGAAAAAGAGGCTATCGCTAGGGCCCACGGAGCCGATTATGTACTGCGCTATGAGGGCTTTGCCGACCGGGTTCGCGACGTTACTGACGGCGAGGGGGTTGCGGTGGTCTACGACGGTGTGGGTAAAGACACCTTCGAGGGTTCGCTCAGGTCACTGAAGGTGCGTGGCCTGTGCGCCCTCTTCGGTGGAGCATCCGGCCAGATACCTCCCCTTGACTTGCAAATTCTCAACCGGCTAGGGTCGCTATCGGTCTGCCGCCCTTCGCTCTGGCATTACCTTCAGACTCGCGAAGAGTTTATCTGGCGTATGAATGATCTCTTTAAGGCAATGCGCACAGAGGCTCTTAAGCTCACTGTTGACCAGGCCTTTCCGCTGAGACAGGCCAGCGAGGCCCACTGCTACCTTGAGGCTCGCAAAACTCGCGGCAAGGTGCTGCTTATCCCTTAAAGCGCAGCGACACTCCTGTGGAAAACCCACCCCAGCCCACGTAACACACCGTCACAAACCACACACCCCTTGCCAAGGCACAAACCCAGCACTATAAAAACACATAACACCTAACCACAACGGCGTCACCAGGAAACCCACCATGAAACACACCCAACACACAGCACTCGCCACCCTCACCCTCGCCCTCCTCACCCTACTTACCCTCACCAGCTGCACCAACCCCAACAACACAAACAACATCCCCACACCCGAAACCAGCACCACCGCCTCCAGCGGCCACATCCCCACACCCGACCCCACCACCAGTAGCGAGACCAACTACTCCGGAGGCTCCAAAGCACCAGCCGGAGAATACCGCCCCGCCGACGAGCACGGCCCCGCCCAAAACGTGCCTCGCCCCACACGCCCAGAAGGCATGAACATCGAAAGCGACGAAGGCCTAGAGAAATTCCTGGGCTACTGGAACGACTCAGTGAACTACGCTACTCAAACTGGAGACTACACCTATGCCTCTGGACTTATCTCAGAGGATTTTGATTCTGAAATACAGATGCTGGCAGCCGCCAACGAAATCTACAGCCGAGGTGGATGGATCGAGGGAGGCATTAGAACCATAATTTTAGGTGATGGACTTCTACTCAAACAAGATAATGGTATATACACCTGGGCTGGCAATCTTGTGGTCGAAGATGCAACCATTCAAATTGGAAACGAAAGTCAATTTCAAGATAACTCACGCACAGTTGGTGAGGGCGTATACTTTGAAACTCAGTTTCTAAATGGCGAGTGGACTATCTTAGGCGTACACACCATCCCTGCGGCGGAATCATGAAAAACAAATTATTAATAATAGCAAGCCTAAGTATCCTATTTGCAGTAGACAATGCATACGCAGATAACGTAAATGCTGAAATCAAAGAAGATAGAATAGCTATACAGGGAGAAAATAATTCAACCGTAATGAAGAGTTATCAGACTTACGGCAGAAGTAGTGAATACATGCCCGGTGCAACGCGGTCCTCCACTGACTTAGATTCTGCCGCACCGGTTTCTGCTACCGATTTTCTTAGTTCTGCTAGCCTCACCTCGGGCTCAACCAGCAGAAGCGCTCCCGCAGTAATCCCCTGCCGCGAACCCAACGACGCACCAGGCATCATCACCGACAACCTCGGCGCCACCTACCTCTGCGCACCCCGCACAATAGACCCCACCAACCCAACAGACCCCACCGACCCAACAGACCCCACCAGCCCAACAGACC
>NZ_CAKMSB010000020.1 GCF_928381405.1 Rothia nasisuis | reverse complement strand
GTATCAGTTCAATTTCCGCACTACCGGTACTCCTGTGCGAACAGGAGCGTGTAGTGTGGACGATAAGAATGTTATTTATAACATTGGTACGCTATTGAGTTTTCAAGCAACAGACCACACCCCACCGTACCCCCTTGGTGGCTTTTCACCCTGTTTTTCTGGTGGGCGCGCACGCTGGGTTGAATTGAGGAAGGGGCTGGTTATTTGTCTTCTGGCCACCCCGTCACCAGGGCAGCCTGCCCATCTTATCTGAGCTTACCTGTAATCTGCAAGTTTCGTGCAGGTCATTTAGGTGGCTGGGTGATGAGATGGTGGGTTACGGTGGTTTGTGTTCCTGCCGTAACGACTCGTTCTACTGTACGGGGGTTGGCGCCGTTGCGCAAACCGAGACAAGGCCCTTTGAGGTGATATTGGGGCACTCTCGGCAGTAGATGGGTAGTAAAAAGCCTTATCAAAGCCACTTTGAAGGTAGAAAAAGTTTTTTAAAAGTTTTTTAAAGAGGCACCTAAGGGCCCATAAATACCGCAGTACGCATGTGAAGCACCTTACACACCAAAGTGCTCCCCCGCTGTTTGCGAAGGAGCACATGAGTCGTAAAACACAATCTTTAGGCTGCGCGGCGGCGTGAGACCTCATAGAGGGAGATGCCGACAGCCATAGAGGCGTTGAGGGATTCCATAGCTGAACTAATAGGGATTGAAACGATTTGGTCGCAGTTCTCGGCAACAAGGCGCGAGATTCCCTTACCCTCTGAACCTACAACAACCATGAGAGGCTCGGAGGCCAGTTCAAGGTTGGGCAGGTCAACATCGCCACCGCCGTCAAGACCAACAACGAAAATGCCGGCATCCTTGGCCTGCTGGATGACGCGGGTCAGATTGGTCGCCTTCGCAACCGGGATACGGGCCGCCGCACCCGAGGAGGTCTTCCAGGCAGAAGCGGTCACAGCGGCAGAACGGCGCTCGGGGATAATCACACCGTTGCCCGAGAAAGCAGAGACGGAACGGATAATCGCACCCAGGTTACGGGGGTCGGTGATGCCATCTAGGGCAACAAAGAGGGGCGGGGTCTCCATCTGCTTGTCGTACCAGCGGTCCATGGTATCAAGAACCAGGGCACTGGCGTCCGGGTACTTGTAAGGGGGAATTTGCAGGGCCACCCCCTGGTGAACGGCATGGTCGGTTAGACGATCCAGTTCGTTGCGGCTGATTTCAAGCATGGGCAGGCCCTGCTTGTTAGCTTCGGTCATGATGTCACGAACACGATCATCGGCCTCAATGCGGGACATGACAAAGAGGGTCTTAGCGGGAATTTCAGTTTGAAGAGCTTCAAGCACAGAGTTGCGCCCAGTCACCAGCTCGTCGGAGGCGCGCTTGCCGCCCAGGCGGGGCTGGCGAGAGCGCAGAGTACCCGTAGCCTTACGGTTTTCTGCGGCCCGCTTCATCTTGTGGGCCTTGTGGTAGACGCGGTCTTCAGCCTTGGGGGTGTTGCCGCGACCTTCGAGGGCCTTGCGCCCGTGGCCGCCAGTGCCCTTGGTGGGGCCCTTCTTCTTGCTGGTTGCGCCGGGGCGTGATCCTGCCTTGGCCATACGTTGATTCCTTTACGTGCTGTCTGAAGTCTTGCTGTCTAGCTTAGCTGAGTGACCAGGTGGAGCCGTCCACGCCGTCCTTGACCGTGATACCTGCGGCCGCGAGGGCGTCACGAATCTGGTCAGCCCGAGCCCAATCTTTTGCCGCGCGGGCTTCGGCTCGCTGAGTAAGCATGGTCTGGATGAGGGAGTCGAGTGCTGCGTGTTCACCGGGTTCGTTGGTGGCGGCTCCCGTCTGGCTGAAAGACATGAGCTCAACCAGACCCAGCACCCGAGCCATGGCATAGACCTGCTCGGCGGCATCCTGCACAGGCTCACCAGCGGCGAGCGCAGCGTTTCCGACGCGGACGCCCGCGTGCAGCGTGGCGAGAGCCTTGGGGATGTTGAGGTCATCGTCCATGGCCTCGGCAAAGTCAGCCGGAACCTCAGCGTCGGCACGGTGGTACTGCTGAGTTGCTACCAGAAAAGATTCGACGCGTTCAACCGCTACGCGGGCCTCTTCAAGAGAGGTGGGGTGGTAGTCGAGTACGGAGCGGTAGTGGGCCTGGCCCAGGTAGTAGCGCACAACCAAGGGGCGGGCTAGCTCAAGCATCTGGGCGGGGGTGATGATGTTGCCAATGGACTTGGACATCTTCTCACCTTCGTAGTTGACTAGGCCGTTGTGCATCCAGAAGTTGGCAAAGCCGTAGCCTGCCGCCTGCGACTGGGCCATCTCGTTTTCATGGTGGGGGAAGCGCAAATCAAGCCCGCCACCGTGAATATCGAAGGTCTCACCCAGGTACTTACCGGCCATAGCGGAGCATTCCAGGTGCCAGCCAGGGCGGCCCCGGCCCCAGGGGGAGCCCCACGAGGCGGTTTCGGGGTCGCCCTCCTTGTGCCCCTTCCAGAGGGCAAAATCGCGGGGGTCGCGCTTGCCGCGGGGGTCGGCGTCCGGGGCGTCCTGCATGTCGTCAATCTTTTGGCGGGTAAGAGCACCATAGTTGCTCCAGGAACGCACATCGAAGTAGACGTCACCGCAGCCATCGGTGGCCGGGTAGGCGTGGCCGCGATCAATCAGACCTTGGATGAGAGCAAACATCTCGGGAATATGGCCGGTCGCGCGCGGCTCGTAGGTGGGGGGCGCGATGTTCAGGGCCGCATAGGCTCCCCCAAAGACTCGCTCAAAACGGTAGGCCAGTGCCCACCATTCCTCTTGTGGGTGCTCACCGGTGTAGTCAGGCTCAAAAGAAGCCGCCGAGTTTGCCAGAATCTTGTCGTCAATGTCGGTGACGTTACGCACCGTGGTGACCTTGTAACCCCGGTAGGTCAGCCAGCGGGTCAGCTGGTCAAAGACCAGGCCCGAGCGCACGTGTCCAATATGCGGAGCGCCTTGCACGGTAGCGCCACAGTAGTAGATACGGGCCTCACCGGGGTGCACCGGCGTGAAGTCACGGACACTTGCTGTTGCTGAATCATAAAAACGTAGAGTCACGCCTCATAGTTTACCGTGCGCTGTAGAACCGGTACCAGGACGCTTGCCGCGTGGTTAATCAGCAGGGAGAGACGGCCATGCGGTAGGCAGCGGTGCCCCCGCACATCACGACCCGGGGCGGACGCCAGGGGTGAGGCTGATACCAACGGGCAGGTGGTGGTCCGGGCGATGACGCGGTCCCCATTCTGACTCAACACACAAGGGCGGGGGTCAGGGTTCACAGGTACTTCTTTACAGCTAGGGGTGAGTCGGAATAGGGACAGGCTTATTCTAGCGCTGACTTAACTCCCTCTGAGCGCACCCGACGCTGGGCCTTGGCTCAATCGTCCTTACGGTATACCAGGGCCACAGCGGTAGCCGCTACCCCCTCGCCGCGCCCGGTCAGCCCCAGCCCGTCGGTGGTGGTGGCGGTGACGGTCACCGGGGCGCCGGCGGCCTCAGACAGGACGCGGTTGGCCTCGTCCCGACGCGGGGAAAACTTGGGCTTATTGCCAATCAGCTGCACCGCTATATTGCCAATCTCAAATCCGGCAGCTCTCACAATGGCAGCAGCCTCAGACAGGATACGCACACCAGAGGCACCCGCCATATCGGGGCGATCCACCCCGAAATTCGATCCCAAATCGCCCGTACCGCTAGCAGAGAAAAGGGCGTCGGCAGCCGCATGGGCCACCACGTCACCATCCGAATGGCCAGAAAGGCCACGCTGGCCCGGCCAGTGCAGACCGGCCACCCACAGTTCGGTGCCCTCCCCACCAAAAGCGTGCACATCAGTGCCGGTACCGATACGGGGAATCATGATTCTCTCTTTTCGTCGTAGAGGGCTGCTGCTAGGGTCAGGTCAAGGGGCGTCGTAATTTTGAAGGCCTCGGCTGCCCCCTCAACAGTAGCGACCGGCAGGCCCAGAGTTTCAGCCAGCATGGCATCATCGGTGATACTTTCAGCTACCTCGGGGGTTAGAGAGGCAACATCGCGGTGAGCCTGGAGCAGAGTGGCCAGGTCAAAACCCTGGGGGGTCTGCACAGCGCGCAACTCGGAACGGGCCGGAGTGCCACTCACGTACCCGCTGGCATCTACAGTTTTGATGGTATCAACCACCGGCAGCACCGGAATCACGGCTTTCTCACCCGCCGCTAGAGCCGCCGCCACCCGGTGATAGACCCCGGCAGGGGTGAAGCAGCGGGCGGCATCGTGTACCAGGACGCCGGTGGGCAGCTGGTCTGGGGCACCTGGCAGAGGTGCGGCGTCCGCAATCGAAGCTAAAGCCGCCGTCACCGACTCAGCGCGGGTGGCCCCGCCCCCTACTGCCAGAGCACCATACCGGGCACAGACCGCCCTCAGCTCAGCATCCTGCGGCGGAACCGTCACCACCAGACGGGCCGCCACACCCGAGGTGTGGGCTCCCATGAGCGCCCATTCCAGGAGGGTGCGCCCAGCCAACTGCACCGCGGCCTTCGGTATACCCGCGCCCAGACGCGAGCCGGAACCGGCGGCCACAATAACAACAGCGAGCACCGAACCATTAGATCTGGTTGCGGTGCCCGCTGTGTCAGAAAAATCTAGAGTGCTCACAGCTAGTGAGCATACCCGAAAGTTTAGACGCCCTCGAGAATCTTATCGAGTTCAACCTCGGCGGCCTCTTCATTGATATCTTTAGCCAGGGCGACCTCTGATGAGAGAATTTGGCGGGCCTTAGCCAGCATACGCTTCTCACCGGCAGATAGGCCACGGTCGTTCTCGCGGCGCCAGAGGTCACGCACGACCTCGGCAACCTTCAAAACGTCGCCGGATGCCAGCTTCTCAACGTTTGCCTTGTAGCGGCGGGACCAGTTAGCGGCCTCTTCAGTATCGGTCGCCTGTAGCACATCAATGACCTCCTGCAAGCCGCGCTCATCGACCACGTCGCGCACGCCCACCATATCGACATTCTCAGCGGGCACCTCAATCACCAGGTCACCGTTAGCGACCTTGAGTTTCAGGTACATCTTCTCTTCGCCACGAACCTTGCGCATCTTAATCTCTTCGATCGTTGCGGCACCGTGGTGAGGGTAAACGACTGTTTCGCCAACCTCAAAAACCATATGGATAAACCCCTTTCAGCCTATCTATTCTAGCATGCACGCATAGACAGCACCCTTAAAATCTCAAAATCATGGGTCAGGCCCACCCTGCCCTGCATCAGGCTACTGCCCCAGCACCGGCGAACACAGCCCCCCGCGCTCCGCACCGCTTCATTTACCGCCTTTGGGTTGTTGATACGGACGTTCCGTCGCCAAACCAGATAGAATGTGACCAGATAAAAACAAAACCGTGCGTAGGCGCGCGGAGCACACACACTGCCCTCCCCCTGCGGGCATACCAACACCAAGGAGTTCACGCCGTGAAGTTCGTAGCGTCCAAGAACCTCAAGCGAGCCGGTGCAACCGCCCTCATCGCAGTTGCCACCCTCGCAGCAACCGGCTGCACCTACACCAACGACCCCGCCACCACCATCGTCTACGATGCCAGCGACGGCGTCTCTTTCACCATGTGGCCTGAGGGCAAGCGCGTCGATATGCGCAACCTGCTCATCATCTCTGCGGGTGAGGGCCAGCCCGGCCGAGTACTCGGCACTGTCTACAACACGGGAGACTCCCAGCAAACGGTTACCTTCAATCTGGGTGGCGGTGAGTCCTTCACCCTCACGGCAGATCCCGGTCAGGTCATCAAGCTAGAAGACGAAGCCAACCAAGTTATTATCCCGTCAACCTCAAAAGCTCCCGGCCTAACCATCGAGGCTGAAGGCGTTATTGGCGAAACAACCGAAGCATTCAACCTGCCGGTGCTCGACGGTACCCTGCCTGAGTACACCGACTACGTGCCCGGCGGCTCAACCGCTGCGCCCGCAGAGACGGCTACACCCACAGAAACAGCTGTACCCGCTATGCCCACTGTACCTGCAGAGACAGTTGCACCCGCAGAAGCCGTTGTGCCTGCCGAAACCGCTACAGCCACCGCGACCTACTAAGGAGCCTACCCAAGAGAAGCAAAGGGCTGGCCCCGGGTACCCGGGGCCAGCCCTTATATCTCATCCAGGAGGCGCCGCTTAGGGCTCGAACTTGTAGCCAAGGCCGCGCACGGTCACCACATAGCGCGGGGAGGACGGATCGGGCTCAACCTTAGACCGCAGACGCTTGATGTGCACGTCCAAGGTTTTGGTGTCACCCACGTAGTCGGCACCCCAGACCCTATCGATTAGCTGAGAGCGGGTCATAACGCGCCCGGCATTACGCAGGAGCATCTCGAGAAGCTCAAACTCCTTAAGGGGCATGGCAATGCTTTCTCCCCCCACGGTCACCACATGGCGTTCAACGTCCATACGAACAGGCCCACCCTCGATTGTGCCAGCGTCATGTTCCTCAGTCTCACCCTGGCGGCGCAGGACGGCGCGGATGCGGGCAATCAGCTCGCGGGAGGAGTAAGGCTTGGTCACGTAGTCGTCCGCACCGAGTTCCAGCCCCAGCACCTTATCAATTTCCGAATCCTTGGCCGTCAGCATGATAATCGGCACCGCGCTGGTTGAGCGAATCTGCTTGCAGACCTCGGTGCCTGACTGGCCAGGTAGCATAATATCGAGGAGCACCAGGTCAGCGCCGTTACGATCAAACTCCACCACGGCGTCCACGCCATTATCAACCACCTGCACCTCAAAGCCTTCACGGCCCAACAGGAAAGCCAACGGCTCACTCAACGATTCTTCGTCTTCAACCACTAAAATACGGGTCACTTACGTGCATCCTTTGCAGGTAGAGCCGAACCGGTAGGCTGCGGCGCATCATAGGTTGTACTATCTAACAACTGGAGTTGAGAGCCCCCAGCGGGCAACTCCCCCAGCAAATCTTGTTCGGTTTCCTCGTCAACCACGGGCAGAACAATCGTGAAAGTTGACCCGGCACCGGGCTGCGACCAGAGCGTGACCTCTCCACCGTGCTGGCCCACAATGTGCTTCACGATGCTAAGCCCAAGGCCAGTACCGCCCGTTTGACGGGAGCGGGCCGGGTCTACACGGTAGAAACGCTCAAAAATGCGATCCTGTTCGTCCTCGGGAATGCCCGGGCCCTGATCTTTCACTGAAATTCTAACAGTGTCGCCCTTCACAGCCATGCCTATACCGACCTTAGTGTTCTCTGGTGAATACCGCACCGCGTTCTCAATGAGGTTCCGCAAGGCAGTGCCCAGCAGTTCGGGGTCACCGTGCACAGGCCGATCTGCCACCCCACCCACCAAAAGGTCGATGCTCTTGCCTTCGGCTGTAAGACGGTTGCGGTCAACGGCATCTGCGACCAGGTGGGGCACATCGACCAGGGTAGAACTCACCACCATGTCAGCTGACTGCAACCGGGAGAGCTCAATGACGTCCTGTACCAGAGCAGCTAGGCGCTGGGACTCTCTTTTCAGCTTGCTTGTAAAGTAGCGCACCGACTCCGGGTCATCAGCAGAAGTCTCTATCGCCTCCGCCATGAGCCCCACCGCACCCACCGGAGTCTTCAGCTCGTGTGACACGTTAGCCACAAAATCGGTGCGGACGGTCTGTGCGCGGGCAATTTCAGTGCGGTCATCGGCCAGCACCAAAATATACTCGTCACCCACAGGGGCCACGCGCACATCAATCACAAGTCGATTCTGATCGTAAAACCCTCGGGTCAGAATAATTTCTTTCTCGGCAATCACACCCTTGGAGCGCACCTGGTCGATCATATCGAGCATCTCATCAGACACCACGGTATGACCGCGAACCAACCCCAGGGCATAGGCACCGGGGGAGGCCTGAACCACCCCGTCAACAGCGTCAACAACCACATAGGCCCGGCCAATCACAGCCAGAACATCGGCTGCACCGTCGCTGAGAGTGGGCTCCTCAACATCCGCCCAGCGGGCACGCTGCCTCTCGCTTCGTTGCACAGCCAGCATGCTGACCACGCCCAGGGCAAGGCCCAGCACGGCAGCTAGCAGAGCAATCACAGTAAGGTTCACACCTACCAGCTTAGGGCCTGGCAGCCCGTCGAGCACCCCTCAAGACACACGCCGCCGCTTGGTTCAACTAACGTTTACCCAAGCATATGCTTATGTTCATATGACCTTGGCAATCTAGAGCGGTAAACATAAAAGGCAGAAGTCTGCCCGCTACCCCCACACTCCCCTAGGGAAAGGACGCGCACGTGCGCAAAGTCTTCCAAGCCGAACTACAGCACGTCGGCGAAGAACTCATTCACATCGCAACTCTGGTTCAAGAAGCTCTGAACCGGGCCTCAGATGCCTTCTTGAAGGCTGACATTCAAGAAGCTGAAGAGGTCATTACCAACGATGCCCGCATCGACTTCATGCAGAATGAACTCGATGAGCGAGCCATCGACATCCTGGCCTTGCAGGGTCCCGTTGCCTCTGACCTGCGCATGATTGTGGGCGCGCTACGCATGAGCTCCTCCCTTGAGCGCATGGGCGACCTGGCCCGTCACGTTGCCCAGATAGCCCGCATGCGCTACCCCGAGACCGTCCTGCCCGAATCCATTGTGCCGGTCTTTAACGAAATCATTGAGCTAGACCAGAAAATTATCGCCAGCGTCATCAATCTGCTTGAGACCCGCGAGCTCTCCCACACCCAAGACATCATTAAGTCCAAGATGCGCATTAACGAGTTGCACGTTGAGGTCTTCAACCGCATGGCGGCCCCCGACTGGGGCCAGAACGCGCAGGTCACCGTTGACGTTACCCTGGCCTCCCGCTACCTGGAGCGTTTCGGCGACCACGGTGTTTCCGTAGCCCGCAAGGTCACCTACCTGGTTACCGGCGACTGGAACGCCGTCCCCAGCATCTAAAGGATGCAAGGTACCACCTCACTCAAAAGGTACCATCTAAATCAGAAAAACCCACCTAGTTGGTGGGTTTTTCTGATTTAGATGGTACCTACCCGGGGAGGGAGGGCCTTGAGGCTAGAACTTACTTCTTACCCTGGTTAGCTACAGCCTTGATGGCGTCCTTAGCGGCCTCGGGGTCGAGGTACTCGCCGGGACCGACGGGCTTGAAGTTCTCGTCCAGCTCGTAGTAGAGCGGAATACCGGTGGGGATATTCAGGCCGGCGATATCCTCATCTGAAATACCCTCAAGGTTCTTGACCAGGGCACGCAGAGAGTTACCGTGGGCGGCAACCAGAACGGTCTTGCCTGCCTTCAGATCTTCCTTAATCTCTGACTCCCAGTAGGGCAACATGCGCTCAAGGACATCCTTCAGGCACTCGGTGCGAGGAGCGTTCTCAACGTCCGCGTAACGGGGGTCATGGGCCTGCGAGAACTCGTCGTTATCGTCAAGCGGCGGCGGCGGAACATCGTAGGAGCGGCGCCAGGTCATGAACTGCTCTTCGCCATAGGTTTCCAGGGTCTGAGTCTTATCCTTACCCTGGAGCGCGCCGTAGTGACGCTCGTTCAGGCGCCAGTCGCGCTTGACGGGGATCCAGTGGCGGTCAGCCGCATCAAGAGCCAGGTTGGCGGTGTTAATAGCGCGACGCTGCAAGGAGGTGTGGACGACATCGGGAAGGATGCCGCGCTCCTTCAGGAGCTCGCCGCCGCGGGTAGCCTCGGCGCGACCCTTCTCGGTGAGGGCGACGTCAACCCAGCCGGTGAAGAGGTTCTTTTCGTTCCATTCTGATTGCCCGTGACGGAGCAGTACCAATTTATAAGTCATGCCTCCCATTATCCCACTGCACCCCTCGAAACAAAAGATGAACCCACACATCTTCACGCAAAAACCAGCCATTTCCAGGCAGCTGGCGTGAATATGTGTGGGTTTTGCAGACCTTAACGCAAGCTAAAGCTAGCGGCGGCGAACCGCCACTGCCGGGCGTACGTCCGCAAGAAACACGCCCACAGCCGTTGCAGCAACCAGCTGCAAAATCACGGAGTTCGCTCCCCCAACCCAGGTCATCCAGGCGGTCAGCACCGAGAAGAAAGTACAGGCACCGGTCACCCCCACCCAGAATCCCTTGGTGCGCTTGAAGGCGCTCTGGTAGGCGTAGCTGGAGGCCCGCGCAGCCTCAATGAGGGCGTACACCGAAAGCGCCGCAACAGCCACAGCCAGAGCCAGGTTAGTGTAGTGGGTCACCACGAGGAGCAGGTAATAGGGGGTCAGAGTCATAGCGGCAGTTCCTTTAGGTTCTTACTGGAGCAGCTCGAGTGCAGTAGCCATATCGGCATAGAGATCCTCGACGTCCTCGATACCAACAGACAGTCGCAACAGCGAGTCGGGAATCGAATGCGGCTCGGAGCCGTGGCGGCGGCGGCGCTCAATCAAAGATTCTACGCCACCGAGGCTGGTAGCGGGAGTCCAGATATCCAGGGCACCGACCACCCGGTCGGTCTGCTCAGCGGTGGCGTCGAGGGTGACGGAGAGAATGGTTCCGTAGGTCTTCATCTGAGCTGCGGCACGTTCGTGGCCGGGGTCGGTGGGCAGCCCGGGGTAGCGCACAGCCCTCACCGCCGGGTGTGCTTCAAGGCGCCGGGCCAATTCAAGGGCGTTAGCTGCGGCTCGTTCCATACGGACGCCCAGGGTACGTATGCCCCGTAGGCCCAGCCAGGCTTCGAAGGGTCCAGCGATAGCACCGTTGGTGGTGCGGTGGGCGTTCATGGCATCGCGCAAGACGGGGTTAGAGGTAACGGCTAGGCCCAGCAACACATCGGAGTGGCCGGCGATAGCCTTGGTAGCGGAGTGAACGACTATGTCAGCGCCAAATTCTAGGGGGTTCTGACCCAGCGGGGTGGCGAACGTGTTATCGACCGCTGACACAATGCCCAGCCGTTTGGCCGCAGCGAGGATAGCGGGCAGGTCGGCGACCTCCATCATGGGATTGGTGGGGGACTCCATCCATAGCAATACCTTGGGGGCGGCGTAGTCGATGGTCTCGGGGGTGGTACCGGCGGTGGCAGCTGCCTCTTCAAGTTCGGCAATGACGGACTCGGTGTTCTCAATATCGAGGCGCACCACGGTAGTGATACCGCGAGCTTCAAGGCGTTTAGCCATAGAAACCGAGGCCATGTAGGTGTGTTCGGGCAGCAGAATGATGGAGCCAACAGGCACCAAATCTTGCACAGCTGCTACCGCCGCCATACCGGAGGCAAAGACCAGGCCGGGCAGCTCCGCTCCTTCGAGGTCAGCAACGACCTGCTCAATACCGTCCCAGGATTGGTTAGAGAAGCGCGCGTAGGTGTTGGTGTCTGAGGGGCCCATCTGTCGGAAGGTCGACGACATGGCAATGGGCGGGTTGACGGGGGCCAGATCTTCGTGGGCGGGGCGGCCGCCGGCAACCAGACGGGTTTCAGGGGCAAGGTTCTGTTCAGTCATGCTTCTAACCATACGCGCCTGTGCGGGGTGGGGCTAGCGGCAGGAGGGCGGGGCAGGCTTGGAGAGTTGGGCGGGCGAGGACGCCAGGGCCCGGCTCCCCGACGAGGCAGGCAGGCAGGCACCAACCACCCGCCCGGCTTGGTAGGCTAGAAGCCGTGACCCACGCACTTTCTTATTCCCCAGAAGCTGACCCGAACGTCCCTGTACCGGCGCGCACCTACCCGGGCACCTTCATCGTGTTTGAGGGTGGCGACGGTTCCGGCAAGACCACCCAGATTAAGCTCCTAGCCGAGGCCCTGACCGAGGCCGGGCATTCTGTACTGTTTACCCGTGAGCCCGGCGGCACCGCTGTCGGTGAGAAGCTCCGCACCCTGGTGCTGGAACACGGCAACGGGGAGATTGACCCCCACACCGAGGCCCTGATTTTTGCGGCCTCCCGGGCGGCCCACGTCCACCAGAAAATTCGGCCCGCCCTCGAAGCAGGGCAGGTGGTACTCTGCGACCGCTACATCGACTCATCCGCTGCCTACCAGGGGGCTGGGCGCGGCTTAGGCCTTGAGACCGTCATCAATTTGAGCCGCTGGGCCACCTCCAACCTGCTGCCCGACACCACCATTCTGCTCGATGTGCCCCTGGCAGAAGGACGCGCCCGCACAGGTTCGCGCGGGGCTACCGACCGCATGGAATCGGGGGATGACGCCTTCTACCGGGCCCTTCATGGCACCTTCCGGGCGCTGGCCGAGGCCACGCCCGCCCGTTACTCGGTGATTGATGGGGCTCGCCCCATCGAAGCCGTGCACAGGGATGTGCTCGCAGTAGCGAAAGCGGTGATTGCGTGAGCGTCTTCGATACCCTCACCGGCCAGCAGGCTGTACGTGTTCAACTGGCTCAGGCAGCGGCAGAAGAGAAGCCCACTCACGCCTGGCTCTTCACCGGCCCGCCCGGGGCAGGTAACGCCACCGCAGCCCTGGCCTTTGCCGCCGCCCTGCTCTGCGATCAAACCGACCCAGCCGCTCGCGGTTGCGGGCACTGCCGATCCTGCACCACGGTGCTCAGCGGCTCACACGCAGACTTTCTGCACTTCACTACCGAAAAAACCACCATCACTATCGAAGAAGCCCGCGACTTTGTGGTCAAAGCCCAGGACCGCCCGGCGGTGGGCCGCTGGCGTGTCATGCTGATTGAGGACGCCGACCGCATGCCCGAACGCACCTCCAATGTGCTCCTCAAGGCTATCGAGGAGCCGCCGCCCCACACCATCTGGCTACTGGCCGCCCCCTCGCCCGCAGACGTCCTGGTGACCATTCGCTCCCGTTGCCGCCCCGTGCAGCTACGCACCCCGGCAGTGGGGGACGTCGCCGCCCGCCTGCTTGCCGACGCCCAGACGCGCGGGGAGAACCTAGAACCTCAGCAGGCCCAGTTCGTGGCCCGCCTGGCCCAGGGCAACCTGGAAGTAGCCCACAGGCTAGCCACCGACGCCCAAGCCCGTAAACGCCGCAGTACAGTGGTGCAGATGCCTATCACCCTGCGCTCCATCGCAGCCGCTATGGAAGCCGCCGACGACCTGATCACTATCGCCGAGGCAGAGGCCCAGGCCGATGCCGAAGCCCGCAACGAGGCCGAGAGAGCTGCCCTGCTCACAGCCCTGGGCTATGAGAACGGCGAGAAGCTCTCCCCCACCCACCGGGCCCAGGTACGCCAGCTCGAAGAAGATCAAAAGCGCCGCGCCAAGCGGATTCAGACCGATACGCTCGACCGGTTCCTGGCCGATATTCAGACTGTCTTTCGCGATGTGCTCACTGTGCAGCTCTCAACCGGGGTAGAGATTATCAATGCCCACCTGGCAGACGATATCTACGCATACGCCGAACGCACCGCCCCAGAGCGTACCCTAGCCCACCTCGACACGGTTGCTACCACCCGCCGCCGCATCCGCACCAACGCCGGTGCCCGGTTGGCCTTCGAGGCCATGATGACCAGCTTTATCGCTTAGCCTCTCCCCTGAGAATTACTGCCAGAAGGTACCCCCATGGCCCAGTCCGCTCCCCGCCCGCTAGCCCACCTAGGGCCCCTACAGCAGCTACGCGCAGGCAAGCTCGTCCTGCGCCTGCCACTGTTGATGATTGGGCTGGTGGGGTTCGGGGCCTCCTGCGCCCTGCTCATTAAGGCGGGGCTGGGCGCTCTGGGCTGGGACGTGCTCACCCTGGGCCTGATGGAGCTCACCGGGCTCAGCTACGGGGTGCTCACCATTATTACTTCCTTTGTGGTGCTGCTCCTCTGGCTGCCCCTTAAGGAAATGCCGGGCCTCGGCACCCTGGCTAACGCTGTATTGGTGGGGCTCTCAGCTGATATAGCTATGGATCTGATTCCCAATCCCACCGGGGTTCTTGCTCAGTGGGTCTATCTGGCTGTGGGTATTTTGGTCTTTTCCTTTTTTGATGCCCTCTACCTGGGGGCCCAGTTTGGCTCCGGCCCGCGCGATGGGCTGATGACCGGGCTGGTGAGGGTTACCGGGCGGCCCGTCTGGCTAGTACGCACCGTGCTTGAGGTGACCGTGGTGGCAGCGGGCATCGCCCTGGGTGGCCACTTCGGCATCGGCACCCTGCTCATCGCTTTTTCTGTGGGGCCGCTCATCGGCTGGTTCCTGCCGCACGTCACAGTGGCACTCACTCCGCGTCCCCGCCCTTAAAGCCGAAAAGGTACCTACTAGCGGGGCGGACGGCCGCAGGTCAGGCCCCTAGTTGCGGAAGCCGTGCACCGGGGAGGGGATGCGCCCGCCACGGGCCACAAAGACCTCAGCCGACTCGGGGTGGGCAGGCATGACAGGGGCGCGCCCTAGCAGGCCGCCGAACTCCACCATCTGACCAACCTCCAGGCCGATCGCCGGAATGACGCGCACCGCGGTGGTCTTGTGGTTCATGACGCCAATCGCGGCCTCATCGGCAATCATGGCTGAAATGGTCGCGGCAGAGGTATCACCGGGAACAGCCACCATGTCCAGGCCCACAGAGCAGATTGCGGTCATGGCTTCGAGCTTATCCAGGGTAATCTTGCCGGCGGCAGCGGCCTCAATCATGCCGATATCCTCAGAAATCGGAATGAAGGATCCCGAGAGGCCACCCACGTGCGAGCAGGCCATGAGCCCACCCTTCTTGACTGCGTCATTGAGCAAGGCCAGGGCAGCCACAGTGCCGTGGGTACCCACCGACTCCAGGCCCATCTCTTCAAGCACGTGGGCGACCGAGTCGCCCACCTCGGCGGTGGGGGCCAGGGAGAGGTCAACGATGCCGAACTCCACGCCCAGGCGCTCAGCGGCCAGGGTGCCCACCAGCTGACCCATGCGGGTAATCTTGAAGGCCGCCTTCTTAATGGCTTCGGCACAGTCGTCGAAGGACGCCCCGCGCACCTTCTCGAGGGCCCGCTTGACCACGCCGGGGCCAGAGACGCCCACCGAGATAACGGTGTCGGCCTCCTGCACCCCATGGAAGGCACCGGCCATAAACGGGTTATCAGAGACGGCATTGGCAAAAACCACCAGCTTGGAGCAGCCAAAACCGTGAGCCTCAGCAGACCCCTCAGCGGTTTCGCGGATCACCTCGCCCATGGTGCGCACAGCGGTCATGTTAATACCGGCACGGGACGAGCCGATGTTCACCGAAGCGCAGACCACGTCAGTCTCGTTGAGGGCACGCGGAATCGAGCGCATGAGCTTCTCGTCAGCCGGGGTAGCACCCTTATCGACCAGGGCGGTAAAACCACCGATAAAATTAACCCCCACAGCCTTAGCTGCGGCGTCCAGGGTCTTGGCGAACTCTACGTAATCTTCATCGGCAGAGGCACCCGCCACCAGGGCAATCGGAGTCACCGAAATACGCTTGTTAATAATGGGGATACCCAGCTCAGCCTCGATACCCTCAGCCACCTCAACCAGGCGGGCAGCGCGGGAGGTAATTTTGTCATAGATTTTCTGGCGGGCTACCGCACCGTCAGAATCGGCGCAGTCGAGCAGGGAGATACCCATGGTGACCGTGCGGATATCGAGCTTATCTTCCTCAATCATCTGCAGGGTCTCGAGGATATTCGTGGAGCGATCGCTAAACATAGTCGGGTACTCCTAGAGGGTGTGCATGGCCTGGAAGATAGCGTCAGACTGAATACGGATCTGCACGCGTTGCTCCTCTTCTACCGGTTTCATGGCTTCTTGTAGCTCGGTGATGGACTGGGTCGAGTCATCAAAACTGCCCTGCAAAATCATGGTGAAGTAGCCCTGCATGAGGGTCTGCGAGAGGTTTTCAATATTAACCTTGCGCTCGGCTAGCTTAGCGGTGACACCCGCAATAATTCCCTCGTGGTCAAGGCCGGTGACGGTCAGAATAATTTTCATAATCTCTCTCAGTTCATAGCAGCAGATGCGGGGCATGCTCGGCCGGCGCCCCGCCTTAACTCTACCGGCTTACCCACCAGCGCCTGGGTGAGCATGCCATGAACAGTGTGGCTCGCCAAATGCTCCCTAGCGCTGGGCAGCAATAAAGAGCTCACCGGCGCCGGTGACGATCACCTCGGTGGGGTCGCCCGCGTACATGACCGACTGGGTGCCGGTCAGGGTAAAGGTCTTAACCTCGTCGCTGACCACCACGGTGCCACCGGTGCACAGGGCGGTAGCTACACCGGCCAGGGGCAGGGTGACTTTCTCACCCCCGGCCACAGTCAGGTGAGTCACCGACAGGCGCTCATCCCACATGGAGTACTCGGCAACCTTATCGCCGGTGGGCGTAGAGCGCTGAATGGTGGGGGCGCTCTGGCCCTCCCCCAGAATCTTGATAAGTTCTTCTTGGTCGATGTGCTTAGGGGTCAGTCCGGCGCGCATGACGTTGTCTGAGGGGTTCATCAGCTCAATGGCGGTGCCCGAAATGTAGGCGTGCACCTGGCCGTCGGGGGTATAGACGGAGTCGCCGGGAGCCAGGTAGACCAGGTTCATGGCTAGGGCTACCAGCAGGCCGCGGTCACCGGGGTACTTGCTGTCGATCAGGGTGATCAGCTCTGCAACACCGGCTGCAGTTGACTCGGAACCGGGCACTTCGCCGTTCTTGGCGGTCCAGGCACGCGCGGACGCAACGGTCTGCTCTACAGCCGCCGCCGCGGCCTCCTGCGGCATGCGGATAATGACAGTTAAAAGCTCCTTGGCGGTCTTGGCCGCCCCCAGGGCACCGGTCAGCCAGGGCAGAGAGAAGTGCTCGGCGATAGCGCGCAGCTCTGAAAACTCGCGCACACCGGTGAGGATTCGCATCTCTGAGAGGGCGATGACGGTTTCGGGCTTGGAGAACCAATCCTTGTAGTTACGGGCCGGGTCATCGAGGGCAATACCGCGGGCGTTCTCGTCGTCGAAGCCGGCCTGGGCCTGCTCGGCGGTGGGGTGAACTTGAATGGACAGGGGAGATTCGATGGCGAGTACTTTGAACAGAAAGGGGAAGGTATCGCTGGTGCGTTTAGGGTTGAGGAAGCGAGCGGGCTGATCACCCACCAGAACATCGAGCGGGAAGGCCCCGCCGTCCACGTGAGCTATGGACGGTGCGGACGGGTGCGCCCCCACCCAGAGCTCAGCCTCCGGCTGCTCGGTGGGCACCTGGGCACCACGCATGGCAGCGAGTGTTGTATGCGAGCCCCAGGCGTAGTTCTGAATCGGATTATCCAACGAAAAAAGTTCACCCATAATCACTATGAAAACACGAACCTTCGGTGCATGCCGGCTGAGGTCACCGAGTTCAGCCCGTGTTTATCGCCATAAAATCCTGAGAAAAACTCCTTGTGGCTCTGTCTGAACCGCTAGTGGCCCAGTAGACTGAGTAACTGTGAATACCATTGATTTGACCGCATCTTTTAAGGCTTACGATGTTCGCGGTATCGTGGGCGAAACCATTACTGCTGAGACCGTTCGCGTGACCGCCGCTGCTTTTGTTGACGTTCTTGGTCTTGCAGGCCAGGACGTTCTGGTTGGCGCTGACATGCGCCCCTCGGGCCCAGAGTTCATGGCGGCCTTTGCCGAGGGCGCAACCGCCCGCGGCGCTAACGTCATCAACATCGGTCTGATTTCTACCGATGAGCTGTACTTCGCCTGCGGCGTTGAGAACGCTGCCGGTGTTACCTTCACCGCCTCTCACAACCCTGCCGAGTACAACGGCATGAAGATGTCTAAGGCTGGCGCTGTTCCCCTGTCATCAGAGTCCGGCCTCTTTGACATTCGCGACCTGGCGCAGAAGTACCTGGACGAGGGCGAGATTCCCTCCGTTGAAACCCCCGGTTCTGTTTCTGAGAAGGACGTGCTCAAGGCCTACGCCGAGTACCTGCGCAAGCTAGTGGATCTCTCGGGTATTCGCCCCCTCAAAGTTGTGGTGGATGCCGGCAACGGTATGGGCGGCATGACCACCCCCGCAGTTCTGGGCGATTCCCTTCTGCCCGGCCTGCCCCTGGAGATTGTTCCCCTCTATTTCGAGCTGGACGGTTCCTTCCCCAACCACCCCGCTAACCCCCTGGAGCCTGCCAACCTGGTTGACCTGCAAAAAGCTGTGGTAGAGCACGGTGCAGATATCGGCCTGGCTTTTGACGGGGATGCCGACCGCTGCTTCGTGATTGACGAGAAGGGCGAGCCGGTCACTCCCTCAGCCATTACCGCACTAGTTGCAGAGCGCGAGATCGCGCGCGCCAAGGCCGAAGGCAACGCTGAGCCGGTCATTATCTACAACCTGATCACCTCAAAAGCTGTACCTGAGCTGGTTGAGAAGCTGGGCGGCCGCGCCATCAAGACCCGCGTGGGCCACTCCTTCATCAAGGCTGTCATGGCTAAAGAAAACGGCGTCTTCGGTGGCGAGCACTCAGCTCACTACTACTTCAAGGACTTCTTCAACGCTGACACCGGCATGCTAGCGGCCATGCACGTACTAGCTGCACTGGGCACCTCCGAAAAGGTACTGTCAGAGATCGGCGCGGAGTACTCCCCCTACGTCGCCTCCGGTGAGATTAACTCAGAGATTGAAGATAAGGCAGGCGCTATTGCCCGCGTTGCCGACTACTACGGCGACACCGTAGAAATTAACACCATGGACGGCACCACCTTCACCCACACCGAAGAAGGCTGGTGGGCCAACCTGCGCCCCTCCAACACCGAGCCCTTCCTGCGCCTGAACCTTGAGGCCCCCGATCAGGCCACCATGGAGCGCGTGCGCGATTCGATTCTGGAGATTGTGCGCCAGGGCTAAGCACCGAGAACGACCGCCCCACTCCCAGCCGCTCAAGCGGTGGGACGTGGGGCGGTCGGCTATTTAATCACCTGGTGGCGGCGCGTATCAGCCTGCCTTGGTGCTTACTGCGCAGTAGGTCGTGGGGTAGTTTTGGTTTTCATTCTCGGCCTGGGTCTGCCAGGCTACAACTTCACCGTCAACAAGGATTTCGCAACGTATTTCGGTTGCGCCTTCTGTTGCAGGGTTATCGGCTTGAACACTCCACAGCGTGGATGATCCTGGGATGGTTACCTCAAGAGGTGCACCATCCTCAATTTTTTCAGAGACTGTGCTGTCATCTGCACCGTCGTAGACCACGCGGTAGGCACCATTTGCTGTAATACGAAAAGTGAATTCTGTGCCCTCAGGCAAAGCCACAATATTGCTAGCCGTGTTTGCACTAGACGTGGGAGATGCAGAAGGAGAAGCTTCGGTGGTAGCGCTAGTTGTAGCTGACGTTGCTTCTGAGCTCGAAGAAGCTGGGGCAGAAGATTCAGAAGAGCCTCCACAAGCAGTCAACGCAAGCAAGAAGAGAGAGGCCAAGGCCAGAAAAGTTTTCTTCATGGTTTCCTAAGAGGTTGTATGTGCAGATAGAACACAGGTGCGTTCACTAGCTAATTTAGCACTCTGCTGGGCCTCTCTTACCTTAACCGGTTTGGAGTGATTTTGTTGTGTCTTTGCGGTGCCGCTGAGAGCAAGGTTTGTTTTAGGCAAGGGCATGAGAGCGCTCTAGGGGCAGGCTCAGGCCCGGCACCTAGCAGAGGCACGCTGGGTGTCGCTACTTTTACCGCTACCATCGGTGCAGTTATTCTGAGGAGATGACTGATACATCGCAGGGCGTCTTCTGCCTACCCCAGCCCCGGCAAGGCGAGTCTGAGTTCGAAGAAGACATGGGGTTGCGGCTGGGGTTTCACCTCAAGCTTGCGGAGCAGGCCATGATGTCGGCGAAGGCTGACGGTCTACGCCCTCTCGGTCTAACGGTGGCACAGTACGCGGTTCTCATGGCCCTGCACTACGTCCCTGGTCAGTCGTCGGCACAGCTAGCGCGCACCATAGCCGTAACCCCGCAGACAATGGGCACGATGCTCGACAAGCTTGCGAGCCGGGGTCTCATCGAACGTCAACCGTCAAAGGTTCACCGCCGTGTGCTCGAGACTTCTCTCACCGAAGATGGAGAAGCTCTGGTGCTACGTGCTGACGAGGTAGCCCGGAGCATCGAGGAACGCCTCGGCCAGGCCTTTACTAGCAGGGAGCGCGCGACGCTACAAGAGCTGTTACACCGTGCGATATCTACCCTGCATGACGGGGCTCCTCAAGACCAAGCGCTACACGAGAGTGAGTAGTGGACGGCGAAAGCCGCTGGCAGAGGGCCCAGAAGGTGGCCCTCTCATCATCACTCGGTTGAGAGGTCGCGGCGTATAGTTCTTGGGAAGGTGGGCTTGCCAGCCGTCTATGCCGTCTGCCTGCCTGGCTTTTATGCGTGGGTACAGCACCCCTGTCAAGGATAGCTCATTTGATATAAGATATATTATATAAATCAGAAAGCTTCTATTCATAGGGAAGGTGCCATGCTCGCTTACACCGTCGCCAACAACACCCTCGTCCCCACCCAACTACCAGACCCGTTACCGGGCCCAGGCCAAGTAACCATCGATGTAGATGTGGCTGGCCTCGGCCTCATCGATGCACTCTGGACAAGCGGGGCCATGCCCTCCACCCCTGGCTTCGTCCCGGGCCTAGAGGTGTCTGGCACCGTCCGCGCTCTCGGAGAAGGAGTAACCGGCCTGAGCATCGGTGACGTCGTGGCAGCAGCACTACCCGGCGCCGGCGGCTTTGCAGAAATTGCCTGCGCCTCTGCCCAACTCGTTGCCCCTCTTCCCCCAAGTCTTAGCAGGGAGCTGGCAGCGGTCGTCCCCATCAACACCGTCACCGCCCACCTGGCCCTAACCACGGTTGCACGCTTTACTTCCGGCGAGAACCTGCTGGTACATGCCGGGGTCGGCGGCCTCGGCTCACAGTTTGCACAGGTCGCTCACACGCTCGGTGCGGGCCGCCTTGATGCAGTGGTCGGCTCATCAGAAAAGGCAGAGCGTGCACACGACTTTGGCTACAGTAGCGTATACCTGCGTAGCGACCTCGCAACGGTACCCACAAATGCCTACGACATCGTCGTTGACCCAGTCGGTGGCGAAGCTACCACAACCGCGTTTCGTGCCCTGCGAGCCGGTGGCCGACTCATCCGCGTGGGCAACGCCTCCCAAGAGGGCGATGTACCACTAAGCTCTATTGCGCACTGGCTCGAAAATAAGAGCACGGTGGGCTTCAACGTGGGCGGGTGGCTAGCAGCTCACCCCAAGGACGGCGCAGCCTCCCTACGGTGGGCCCTCGAAGCGAGCGCGCGCGGCGACGTCCGTGTGGACCTCACGCGCATTGAGGGGCACGGCCGGCTCCGCGAGCTTCTCACCGATCTTGAACAGGGCCGCACCACCGGCAAACTGGCCGTTCGTATGCGAGCCTAAAGCATCGGTAGCGGCTACCCTCTGCCTGGGCAGCGGTTTTCATGGTGTAAACAGGCATAAAAACTACCTGATTACTCTACTGGCGGCGCTGCTTAACCAGGCTCACCATCAAATCAATAGCTGCCAGCGACTGGTGATCGAAGAAGAGGCTGTTACCGCTCTCAAGGGTAGAGATGGCCTCCATGTCTTGAGCGGTGAGTTCAAAGTCTTGCACGTCGAGATTCTGGCTCATGCGCTCGGGGCGTACGCTCTTAGCCAGCGGGGTAATACCTCGCTGCAAAAGCCAGCGGAGGGTCACCTGGGCCGGAGATTTCCCGTAGGCTTCACCGATTTCGGTGAGCACCGGGTTAGTGAAAAGGCCTGATTTGCCCTCGGCAAAGGGCGCCCAGGCTTCAACGGCAACACCTTTTTCTTGCAATTCCACAACGTCAGCGGTTCGCTGATGGAAGGGGTTAATCTCAATCTGGTTGACCATGGGGTAGATATCGCTGAAGCTCCCCAGGTCGTGGACGCGGGCCGGAGTGAAGTTTGAGACACCGATGCGGCGGGCCAGCCCCTGCCGGTGGGCTTCTTCGAGATCATGCCAGGCTCCGAATACGTCAGAGAAGGGCTGGTGGAGCAGGAACTCGTCAACATAGTCCAGCCCCAGCCGCTCCAGCGAGGCCTCTACACTGGCGAAGGTAGTACCCCGGCCGTAGTTATCTAGCCACACCTTGGTGGTGACGAAGAGTTCTGAGCGGTCTAGACCTGAGCGGCGGATGCCTTCGCCCACGGCCTCTTCGTTGGCGTAGGACTGGGCGGTGTCAATATGGCGGTAGCCTGCTTCGATAGCATCCGCTACAACCTGAGCGGTTTCTTCAGCGGGAATCTGGAAGACGCCAAAACCGGGTGCAGTAACCATGATTGTCTCTTTTCTGTAGTAGAACCAGTCTCACTCTAAGCCCCGGGAGCTACTCCCGGTCAAACTTTTGTTAGGTATCCCACAGATACGAGGACGCCGCCCCTCACTCCCCTGCCCTGCGGCTGGGAGTTAGGGGCGGCGTCCTTATTTTTCTAGAATCCGGCTCTAGGCGCGGGCCTGGTCGTGTAGCATCCACTGGTCGGGGCCAAAGATCTCGTACTGAATCTGAGTGCCGGGCACACCAGCCTCAACCAGCTGGGAGCGGACGTCCTGCATGAAGCCCAGGGGGCCGCACAAGTAGGCAGAAGCACTAGCAGGAACGTTCAGCTGAGAAACGTCAACCCTGCCCTCAAAGTCGCCCTCGCCGTCCGCTTCAATGAAGCTGACCAGACGGCCGTTCTCAAGCATCTCAACGTAGGCGGTCATTTCATCCCGCAGGGGCCAGGTGGTGAAGGAGCGGTCGGCGTGTACAACAACGACCTCACGCTTGGAGCCGGTTGCGGCCAGCTCCGAAAGGAAGGCGATCATGGGGGTGACGCCAATACCGGCCGAGAAGAGGTAGAGGGGCTGGGCCGCATCGTCACCAAAGCCGCCCAGGGTGACGTCGCCGTAGGGGTTAGAGATCTCGACGATAGCGCCGACCTGCAGCTCATGCAGAATGGGGGTCATTTCACCGGCGGTATCGAGCTTGATAGCTACGCGGCGCTGGTTCTTCTCGGCAGGCAGCAGGGTGAACTGGCGGGCCTGGCGTAGGCCGTCCTTGGCCTTGGTCACGATGGAGACGTACTGGCCGGCAATGGCGTCGGTCATGACTACGGCATTGGCGGGCTCGAAGATCAGGTCGATGACGTTCTCGCCGGTTTCCTTGCGCTCTACCAGGCGGAAGGGGGCGAACATGACGTCGTTGGCCTGGGAGGCGTAGAGGCCCTTTTCGAGCTTGATGAGGGCATCGGCCATGAGCCAGTAGACCTCTGCCCAGGCTTCGGCGATTTCAGGGGTGAGAATCTCGCCCAGGTTAGCGGCTATGGCCTCGAAGAGGTACTTGTAGACGGTGGGATATTCTTCTTCGCGCAGGCCCAGGGAGGCGTGCTTATGGGCGACGCGGGAGAGCACCTCGTCGGGGTACTTATCGGGGTTGGCCAGGATGTAGGAGGCAAAAACTGCAATGGATCCGGCCAGGGCCTTGGGCTGGGTACCCTCCAGCTGGGAGGAGCGGGAGAACATACCATCAAGCAGGTCGGGGCGGGCTGCGAACATGCGCTGGTAGAAATCGGGGGTGATGTCATTGATACGCTCGGCGATCACCGGCAGGGTTGCCTCGATGACGGGGCGGGACTTTTCAGAAAGCACTTCTTTACTCCTTGCTACATAACCTGTTTTAGTGACAGGTTGTTTTCTCAACCACCCTCAATTTAGCATACAAAATACCAATTTTGTTTCAAAAGAAACCGCACCCACCCGATAGGGTGAATGCGGTGTGCTTTACCCGCTACCGTCAGGGTGCTCCTGCGGCAGCTTCTCTGCCTGACCCAACGGCCCCAGCCCCAGCTCCACAAAGACGGGGCCCATCTGCTCCTGACTGGGCAGCTCGGAGATAACCACCGGGTCCAGCACCTTAAAGAACTCTTCGCGAGCACTAGCAAGAATCTTTTTGAGCGTGCAGGCATGCCGCAGGGGGCAATCACTACCGCTCCCCTCACACTCCACCATAGGAATATCACCTTCGGTAATCCTGAGCACCTGCCCCACTGTGGCACGGGTTCCGGCCTCAGAAAGACGCACGCCCCCGGATCGGCCTCGGCTAGACTCAACCAGCCCTCTCCCCGCCAGAAAAGCTACAGATTTAGCCACGTGGTTATAGGGGGTGCCCACCCCTTCAGCTATTTTTTGAGTTGATATCTGCTGGCCATCAAGACCAGCCAGTAGCATCAAAACGCGCAGGGATACGTCAGAGAACGCAGTAAGACGCACGTGTAATTCAGCTCCTTAGGACGGCAGCCCCATCTGTTGAGACTTATCATAAAAGCTTGAACTCACCGAATACGCCTGCCAAGCCCCATAAATCAAAGCCTTAATTGTGCCAACTCATTACCCTTAACACAAGGGGTAAAAGAAGTGATTGCAGGCTCACACGGTGCCCTATACGCCACCTTGTAGCAGTTGACGCCGTGAGCGGAGTATCATTATTCTGTAAACACTCGCGGGCGCACACCTGGGGTCTTCGCACTCAAGCTATGACTACGGGTCACGCAGACCGCACCCAACCTGTCTCTTACCTACAACACTCCCCCGTAGCGTACTGGGTAAGAACTCAACGTATAAAGGAACTATCTTGTCACAGCTTGATACCTCCATCCAGGAGCTCCTCTCCATCGAAGGCGCGACCGGTGCCGCTCTCGTCGACATCTCCTCTGGTATGGCCCTGGCCTCCGGAGGCTCACCCGGTTTCGACCTGACCGTCGCAGCAGCTGGCAACTCCAACGTAGTGCGTGCCAAGCTCAAGACCATGAACGATCTGGGTCTGAACGGCAACATCGAAGACATCATGATTACCCTGTCTTCTCAGTACCACCTGATTAACGTACTGAATGCCTCTGAAACCTCAGGCCTGTTCGTCTACCTGGTTCTGGATCGCAATACCGCCAACCTGGCGCTGGCTCGCCACAAGTTGAACTCCGTCTCTGCTCGCATCTCCCTCTAAGGGCAGGCGCGTTCGGGCTCAACTGAGTGAGTTCGCATTTACAAGGAGGGCCCCGGCAGTGATGCCGGGGCCCTCCTTCACACTTAAAGGGTTCGTGAGTGCAAGACGGGGAGATAAGCTCGTAGAGCAGAAGCGCCCTGCCTGCGGGCTTCTCACGCCGCTACCCAGAGCTAGGCCACGTCGTCGCCCAGCGCTTCACCCATCAGGGTATCTTCGGTGGCAGACTTGTTCTGCTGAACAGAAACCAGTTCACCGGAACGCATCACGGCGATACGATTACACAGGCCAATGAGTTCAGACATGTCAGAGCCAATCAGAATGATTGAAGTCCCCTTCTCAGTTAACTCCACCAGCATCTTGTAAATCTCGCTCTTGGCGCTCACGTCAATACCGCGGGTGGGGTGGTTGAGAATCAGAATCTCGCAGTCAGTAGTAATCCAGCGGGCTAGAGCAACCTTCTGCTGGTCACCACCAGAGAGCTTGCCCACCTCACCCTGAATATTTGTGGTCTTAATGCGCAGCTTCTGAATCTGTTCAGCTACCTCACGCAGGGCAGAAACCTCGTGGAGGAACCCCTCGGGCTGCTGCTTCAGGCCCGCGTTCTCCATGAGAGTCTTAGCGATGGAGCGCTCATTAGCCAAACCTAGCTCATCGTCATCATCAGAAAGATAGCCGATCCCGTGAGCCACTGACTCCGCCGGGGAGCTAATCGTAACGTCCTTACCATCAATCTTAAGGGTACCGAACTTAGCCGTCTCATCGATACCTATCAGGGCGGAGGCGACCTCGTTAATACCGGAGCGGCGCAGACCCGTCAGCCCAAAAATCTCACCGCGGCCAACAGAGAACGTCACATTGTTGAGGGAGCCCTGAGCGCTGGTCAGGTTTTCAACGACCAGCTTGGCGTCCTTAACTGCAACTTCGCCCGGGCGGCCACCCATTTCAATTTTGCGGTTGAACATTTTGAAGGCGATATCCTCGGCGGTCATAGTGCCGGGATTAATTTCAGTATTAATGGCACCCTCAGAAAGAATGACCGCGCGATCAGCTAAAGAGCGAATCTCATCAATACGGTGGGTGATGTAAATAACAGCACGGCCTTCAGCTGCCAGCTTACGGGTCACCTCGTGCAGCTGATAAATCTCATAATCATTGAAAGTCGCGGCGACTTCATCCATGAGTACCAGACGAGTATTTTCGGCCTGCATGCGCACAACCTCAACCAAAGCCTGCTCAGCGCGCACCAGCTTGCCCATCTCAGTGCGGGGGTCAACCTCAAGGCCGATTTCAGAAAGCAGCTCCTGGGCTCGCTCCACCAGGGCATCCTCGCTCTCATCGGCGTGTTCGGTGGAGCGGAAAATTGCCTGGGCAACGGTCAGTTTGGGGTCTACCTTGAACTTCTGACGAATAGAACCGACGCCCGCAAGCACAGCTTCTTCGGGGGTATGGGGGGCGTACTTTTTACCGTCTAGGGTAATGGTTCCCCCGCCAGGGCGATCCCAGCCACCCAAAATTGACAGGAAAGTTGACTTACCCGCACCATTTTCGCCAAGAAGACCCACAATCTCACCGGCAGCTACATCTAGGTTTACGCCTTTGAGAGCACGAAGATGATCGTGATTCTTGGTGAGTTTTTTAACACTCAGCAAATTACCCACTCTTAATTTCCTTCCAATTATGCGAGTGACAAGCCCTTTTATTCGCGCGATAAGCTCGGTGGCTGGCCGATAAGCTTTACGGGGGAAAGCACGCTAGGGTTACATAGTATTTGAGCCAGCTTAAAGCATACTACCTATCCCTGGAGTGACTTCACTCCCATGCTAGAAAGACTCGAGGGGAACAAGGAGGCTGACCCCCACCACCCGGCCCTAGCGGCAGGGTGGCGTGAGCCAGCCATTGGTTGAAAGAAGACCTGTGTTTTAGGCCAGATGAGCTGCAAGAGCATCGCGCTGGGCGTGCACCTCGGCAGGAACCTTACGCCCCAAGAAAGCAAGCCACTCGTCAATGCCGGGCAGTTCTTCTACCCACTCGTCCTTATTCACGGCCAGAGCTGCGCTCAGTTCTTCCTCACTAATCTCAAGACCAGTAAGGTCAAGGTCACCCTTGCCAGGAACAACACCTAAGAAGGTCTCTTCGCCGCCCACCTTGCCGTCCAGGCGGTCAAAAATCCACTTGACTACGCGAGAATTCTCGCCGAAACCGGGCCAGGCAAAGCCACCGTCTGGGGTGCGGCGGAACCAGTTGACGTAGTAAATCTTGGGCATGTTCTCTTCACCGTGCTTCTTACCCAGGTCAATCCAGTGCTGGATGTAGTCGCCGGCGTTGTAGCCAATGAAGGGTAGCATGGCCATGGGGTCGCGGCGCACCACACCTACGGCGCCCTTGGCTGCGGCGGTGGTCTCGGATGAGAGGGTTACACCGCGGAAGACGCCCTGTTCCCAGCTGGAGGCCTCAGCCACCAGGGGCACGGTGGTCTTGCGGCGGCCGCCGAAGATGATGGCTGAGAGGGGTACACCGTCCGGTGCGTAGTACTCTTCGGCCAGCATGTCTGCCTGGGAGATGGGGGTGCAGAAACGGGAGTTGGGGTGGGCAGCAGGACGGCCAGATTCGGGCGTCCAATCGTTGCCCTGCCAGTCAATGAGATGCTCAGGTGCCTCGTCGGTCTTGCCCTCCCACCAGACAGAGTTGTCGTCGGTCAACGCTACGTTGGTGAAGATGGTGTTGCCCTTGGCGATTGCGCGCATAGCGTTGGGGTTGGTGGACCAGCCGGTGCCGGGGGCTACACCAAAGAGACCGGCCTCGGGGTTGACCACGAAGGGCTTACCGTCACGGAACTCAATCCAGGCAATATCATCGCCCACCATTTCAGCCTTCCAGCCGTCAATGGTGGGGTCCATCATGGCAAAGTTGGTCTTGCCGCAGGCTGAGGGGAAGGCAGCTGAGATGTACTTGCTCTCGCCTTCAGGGTTGGTCATCTTGAGCACCAGCATGTGCTCGGCCATCCAGCCCTCATCATGGCCAATCGCTGAGGCAATACGCAGGGCGTAACACTTCTTTCCCAGTAGAGCATTGCCTCCGTAGCCAGAACCGAAGGACCAAATTTCGCGGTCTTCGGGGAACTGAACAATGTACTTTTCGGGGTTGCAGGGCCAGGGGACGTCCTGGGCCTCAGGCTCCAGGGGAGCGCCTACTGAATGCAGGGCCTTCACAAAGAAGGCGTTGGTTTCCGTCATTTTTTTCAGCACGTCAGACCCGATGGTGGCCATGATGCGCATGGAGGCAACAACGTAGGCAGAATCAGTGATTTCAACACCAAATTTAGGGTTGGTAGCATCCAGCGAACCCATCACGAAAGGAATCACATACATGGTACGGCCACGCATGGAGCCGGTAAACAGAGCGGTCAGGGTCTCTTTCATCTCGGCAGGGTCACGCCAGTTGTTCGTGGGGCCTGCCCCCTCTTCGGTTGCTGAGCAGATAAAGGTGCGCTCTTCAACACGAGCTACGTCGTCAGGGTCAGAGAAAGCAACGTAAGAGTTTGGGAACTCGTGGTCGCTGAGCTTGCGGAAGGTACCGGCTTCAACCAGCTCAGCGGCCAGGCGGTCGTACTCCTCCTGCGACCCATCGGCCCAGTAGATGTTTTTAGGTTGGGTCATCTGGGCAATGTCTGCAACCCACCGTAGCAGTTCTGCGTGAGTGGTGGGTGCCTGAGCGGTTAAGTTGTCAATTGAAATGTCAGTCATCTGACGCTTCCCCTTATATATTTCGGTTTCCACGGTACTTCACTGTTCCGCAGGAACGAGCCTCGCATCTGCGCCTACCTGCGGGTAGAAACAGAAAAACGCGCCACCCATTGTCAATGAATAAACGCGTTGTGCGGTGCACTGTCACTTCATCGTGTAATTTCCAGACTACATACCTTATGCCGGTTTGTCCGCATTGATACGTAAATATTTCGTTACAGGCCCGGCTCCGAGTGAATACCGCCACCTTATAACCCGGTCAGATCAGGGTTTTGGTGCGCTCTTTACCCACCCTTCACCCCCCCTTACCAACCACCACACCTTGGTGCCACTGCCATCTATGAGAGTAGGGTCACGCCTGCTCCAATTTGCGCGCCCCGTAAAATCTGCGTATAGTTTTATCTGTTGCCGCGGCGGGCTGGTTATAGTCTGCTCGGGGCGTGATGCGCCTGTAGCTCAACGGATAGAGCATCTGACTACGGATCAGAAGGTTGGGGGTTCGAATCCCTTCGGGCGCACCAGAGCAAGACCGGCCTTCTTCGGAGGGTCGGTTTTTCGTTAGCATCCTAACCCCGGGTACACGGAGGCTTATTGTTGGGTTAAGGGTCAAAATGTGTGTCTGGCTCGGCGTGTCGCGGGGGTTAGATTTGGCCTTTTTGAATGCCGATTGAGTGGGTGTAGTCGGTGTCGATAGCGTTGTCGTAGAGGGCTGGGCGTCCTGTT
>NZ_CAKMSB010000019.1 GCF_928381405.1 Rothia nasisuis | reverse complement strand
GGCCCGGGTTGGGGGCGGGGCTCAATGGGGGCATCAGTCTCGTGCATGCTTTTCCCCTCGTCAGCCTGTTCGGCTGTTTCAGGTTCCGACTCAGCAGACCCTGGCTCGTCTGGCGTGCCCGATTCTGCGGGCACATCTGGTTCCGCGCCCCAGCTCCCAGAGCGGAGGATAGCTAGGTCGTCGTCGGTGTAGTCGGGGTTAGACACGGCTCTCCTCCTTCCCCGTTTTTAAGGTTGTCTCAGTATCGGCTCCGGGTTCTAGAGTCAGGGTGATGGGCCCTAGGGTAACCTGCTGGTCTACTCTGATACGTCGTTCTTTGTAGAGCTCCAGTACAGCCAAAAATCGCACGGCCACGACCTCTCGGCTGTCGGCGTCCCTGCACAGCTCGGCGAAACTCACTGGGGTGCCGCGCTCCTTGAGCCGCGCCAGAACCACGGCCTCTTCAGTTGCAATAGTGGTTGCCGGAGTGTAAATATGGCCGGTATCAATGTGTTCAGGTTCATGGTCTGCCGTCTCATGCAGGCGCAGAGCCCCTGCGGCGATTTCGGCGAATGCCTGCGGTGTCACATCAAAAATCAGCTCTGGTAACACCTTGGCGAAGCGTGGTTCGAGGGCAACAGAGCGAGCGAAGCGCCGGTTTTCGGCGGAGAAGCGGGCCTGTAGCACAGCTGCGACTTCGCGGTAGGCCCGGTACTGGAGCAGGCGCGCAAAAAGCAGGTCTCGGGCTTCGAGCAGTTCAGGGTTGGTGGTTAATGCTTTATCGCTTCGCGGGAGTAGGCGCGCGGTTTTCAGTTCAATGAGGGTCGTGGCGGTGACCAAAAATTCACTGGCTGTATTGAGTGCAATATCTGCGCCACGTGAGTCTTTTATGCCTAGAGCTCCCCTGATATAGGTGAGAAATTCGTCAGTGACCTCGGCCAGAGCTATATCAGTGATGTCAAGCTTGCGGCGGGAAATAAGGGTGAGCAGAAGGTCGAAAGGGCCTTCAAAATTGGCCAGGGTGAGTGTGAAGGGCGTAGGGGCACTAGCCTCACGTGTGTTCGGTACCGTCACGGCAGCGAGTCTCCTGTAGGTGGTTTGAACCAGGATTTAGAGTGGGCGGCTTGAACGCTAGCCGCCTGTTGTGTTTTAACCATTGTGCCTCCCCACCCCTCTCTTCTTCAAGGGAAGGTGGGCAAAAGTAGCTAAGAGCACTAGGCAGGGGCATGCTACCCCCGCCTCTCACAAGGACGCCGGTGGCACTTCACCGGCCCGTCAGCATCCTGCATTTTCCCCTCGCGGGGCGGGAGCGCGTTTAGGGGGCACCTCCGCGTGAGATAAGTTCGCGGGCTAGCTGACGGTAGGCCTCGGCTCCAGAGTGGTTGGAGGCATAGGAGAGAATAGGCTCGGCTGAAACCGTGGCGTCGGGGAACTTGACGGTGCGTTTGATGACGGTGTCAAAGACTTTATCGCCAAAGGCATCAATGATGCGGGCTAAAACTTCTTTGGAGTGCAGGGTGCGGGAGTCAAACATGGTGGCCAGCACCCCGTCGATTTCGAGCTTGGGGTTCAGGCGATCCTGCACCTTCTCTATGGAATCTACCAGTAGGGCCACGGCGCGCAGGGCAAAGAACTCGCATATCAGGGGAATAATGACGCCGTGGCTGGCGGTCAGCGCGTTAACGGTGAGCAGACCCAAGGAAGGCTGGCAGTCAATCAAAATCACGTCGTAGTCATTTTCAACCTTGCGCAGGGAGCTGGCTAGTACCTGCTCGCGGGCAACCTCATTAACCAGCTGCACTTCGGCGGCCGATAGATCAATGTTGGCTGGCAGTAAGTCGATGTTATTGACCTCGGTGTTCTGAATAACATCGCGAATGTCGACCTTACGATCCATCATGACGTTGTAGACGGTTAAATCGAGTTCGTGGGGGTTAGCACCAAAACCTGCGGAGAGTGCGCCTTGGGGGTCAAAATCAACAAGTAAGACCTTGCGGCCAGCTTCAGCCAGGGCAGCGCCCAGGTTAATAGTGGAGGTGGTTTTTCCGACACCGCCCTTCTGGTTGACCATGGAAATGATGCGGGCGGGCCCGTGGGTGGTCAGGGGTGCGGGATCGGGGTAGATGCGCAGGGGGCGGCCTGTAGGGCCGAGCTGCTCAGCGCCGGTTTCAGTCACTGTGTTTCACCTTTGGTCGGGGTTAAGTCTCTTATCCACTAGTTTAGCCGGTGGGCGCAAGCTGGGCTGTCGACCGGGCATAAGTCTTGAGAGCCAGATTTTTTACGTAGGCCCCCTGGTATTAGCGGATAAATTCTATGACGCGATCAAAGGCGGCCTGGGAGGCGCCGCTGGTGTCATATTTCAGGTTGCCCATGTAACCGTGCATGGTGAGCCCGTAGGTCTCTTCATCGGTGTGGAAGTAGGTCGCTTCTCCCCCGGCCTGGTTAAGGGCCTCTGCGAAGGCTCTCATGTCGGCGGGGAAGCCGTCGTTGGTACCTGCCAGGGTGATGGATTTGGGGGTGTCTTGGGTCAGGTAGGGAATGGGGTTGTAGCGGCGGGTGTTGTCTGATTCTGGCAGGAAGATTGAGGTTTGCAGGTAGTTACCGATCAGTACCCGGGTTGCGATGTTCATGTTCTCTGGAACGATGGGGGCGTCATCAATAATGGCCGAGTGAACCTGGTCGGGGGTCAGCAGGGGTTCTTGGGTGAATTCGAAGAGGTCAGCGTAGGTGGGGTTTGAGATGGCGGTGATGTATTGGCTCACCATGATAGCTCCGGCTGATGATCCAAAGAGGCGCACCTGGTCCATGGAGATGTTCAGTTCGTCGGCATGAGTGATGAGGTAGTTAATAGCCTCGTTCATTTGAAGCACCGGCCCTGGAAAGTAGCTGGCCGGGGTCAGGGCGTAATTGACGGCAACCAGGTTGTAACCCTGCAGGACGAACTGTTCCAGCAGGTAGTTTGCATCGTCATTGACGGCCAGGGGGTCACCGATTGCCTTATCGCCAGCGAAAAATCCTCCACCGTGGAAGTAGACGATAGTGGGGGTCTGCTCATCGGCACCGAGCGCGTAGCGGATATCGAGAAAGCCCTTGGCAAATGTGTCTGTGTAGCGGATGTCATTGACGTACTCAATGCCGTTATCCAGGGTGTGGCTCGTAGTTTCAGCGGCGGCCTGGGTGGGGTTGATCTCAGCTCCCTGGTAGGTGGTAGCCTGGATTCCCTTAACAACGATTGAGGGGGCAAAGACAAGGACGGCGGTAAGGGCGAGGACGCCTGCCAGGGCGAGGCCAAGCAGGGTGAGAACGATTGTGGGCAGACGCTTCATGAGTGGCTTTCCGGTGATTTGAATATGTTTCTTGGATAGTTCACCATGGTGCCAAGAGTGATACAAGTGTCTCACTGGTTTTGAGCCTGAAATAAGACAAGTAAGCAGGAAGTGTCTCATGTCCCCCACCCCAGCGCCTACACCCCAGAATTTTGTAGCCCAAAGAATTACCGAAGCTCTCGTGGACCTTTTACGCGCCCAGCCCTTAGAAGCGATCACCATCAGCGCCCTCTGCGCCCATGCCCAGGTGGGGCGGGCGTCCTTCTACCGTCATTTTGACTCTAAGGAGCAGGTGCTCACCCAGGCAGCTGCCCGTCTCATTCAACAGTGGGCCCACCAGCTTGAAAACGACCCCTCGGCCCACCCGGCCATGGTCTTTGAGAGCCTCTTCCAACATTTTGACGACTACCAGCCCTTCTACTCGGTGCTCTACCGGCAGGGCATGGCACATACCGTACTCGATACCATCAAGCAGAAACTAGGCTTATCAGATGCTCTGCCCAGCAAGGACGCCTACCCCAAGGCCTTTTTAGCGTACGGGATTTTTGGTTTCATCGACGAATGGTTCAGGCGCGGGGCCAAAGAATCGCCCCGCGCCCTCAACCGCTTATTTGCCACCAGCGTGCAGATCAACCTGGCTGGGCTCGTCGCCCTCTACCAAGATCCTGCCTAGGCGGGGAGCCGGCGTCCGCCCTCCACAAAGACCTTGGTGTCTTCAATAGCGAAGCTATGGATAGCGCTGACCGCCCCGTCAACGGTGGAGTTGAGGTGGGGAGCTACTTGTTCGTAGAAAGCAGCCCGGGCAGTTTCGCTCTCAAAGCCGATGACCATCAGGCCGTGGTAGCGATCTGCCTTGGGGTTATCATGGGCGACGTTGGGAGTATCCCAGGTCTTTTTGTGCCAGGGCAAAAAGGTTTCGGTACGCAGTTCGCTGATTCCTGCCTGGGCTAGCACAGAGGGAGCAAGCCTATTGTGCATGAAGTCCTTGAACTCCCTGCCCCTTGCCCCCTGGGCCCGGCGGAAAAAGACCACATCGCGCAGTTGGGTCTGAGACCTGGCCACCGGGGTCGTGTACCAGCGGGTTGAGCCGGGCAGGCCGATGTACATGAGGGTGCGCCGAAAGACGTTAATTTCGTCCTTGAAAGCCAGGGCTGTTTGCTCACGTCCTGCCGTGGCTGCCAAGGTGCTTTGGAAGGTCACGTCAGCAATTCCGTTGATCCGGCGGTCTGCACGCACAACGGTTTCTAGGCCGGGGTGGGCCGGCCAGAAGCTGTGCTCGGCTTCACTGATGTGGAGCTGGCGGTATTCCTTGAGGCCCTTGGAGGCGGCAATGATTTGGGCGTGGCCACCTGCCCAGTAGTCCTTACCTTCTGGCACGGTCATGCCGTGACGAATCCACAGCAGAATAGAAGACGAAAATTCCTTGGTAAAGATGGGGTTCGGTGCCATAGTCAGTCCTTAGAGGTTCCGGGTAAAACTAGTTTTCGTCGGCGAGGAAGCCAACGAGTCGGGCGCCGAATTCCCGGTGGTACTGGAATACCCCTCCGTGGCCTGAGTTCTCGGAAATGACCAGTTCGCTGCCGGGGATGCGGTGGTGGAGTTCGTAGGAGTTTTCGGTGGGTACCATGCGGTCCACATCGCCATTGGCAATCAGGGTGGGCATAGTGATGAAGGAGGCTAGGGGGGCCTTGGGCATCTTGCCCCAGCGGTAGATGGCAGCCAGCTGGGTGAGGAAGCCCGGGAAGCTCATGGGCTTGTCCTTATCGAGGGTGCGGCCGTTGATAGAGGTGAGGAATTCGCGGGCTGCAGCCCCGCCTTCTGCGTCATGGTTGAAGAAGAGGTAGCGCTTGGGGTCGGTGCGGGCGAAGAAGGAACGAGCGATGTCAGCGAAGGTTACTCCCACGACCTGGGAGATACCTGCGCCGCCTCGTCCGCCGGTACCGGTGAGGACCAGTTTTTCGACCAGTTCGGGGCGCTGCTCCACTACTTCCTGGGCGATAAAGCCGCCCAGAGAGAAGCTAAAGAGCTTGATGCGCTTCAGGCCCAGGGCGTCGATGAAGGCCAGGGCGGAGGTAGCCATGCCCTTGATGCTGTGGGGCACTCGGCCCGTTGAACCGCCCACTCCCTGGTTGTCGAAGGCGATGACGCGGTGGTGGGCGCCGATTTGGTCTACCAGGCGGGGGTCCCAGTTTTCCAGGGTGGCAGCTAGGTGGACAAAGAGGACGACGGGGGTAGCTTCACTTTCAACCTGACCGAACTCGCGGTAGGCGTAGGTGGTGCCGTTGGCGGCGGTAATGTGCTGGGTGGTGGCGCTCTGGTAGGGAACGGTCATGACAATCCTTTTTGTATTTGTTCTTGATACAATTACAGACTACAGGGCTTTTCCACACCACACCAGCCCGGAGCCTATGTTTCCCATCACCTGCCTAGAGAGCAAAGGACGCCGCCCCACTCCCCTGCCGCCAGGCAGGGGAGTGGGGCGGCGTCCTAAATTTTTAGCTTATTGGCTACATCTCAACCACGATTTTACCGGGGCCACCCTTGCCGGCGGCCAGCATTTCAAGAGCCTCCTCCAAGCGGTCAAAGGGCAGAGCCTGGGCTACCAGGGGCTTAATGGCCCCCGACTCCAGGGCCGGGGTGTAGTCCACCAGCTGGCTGGCTTCTGCCCGCATAAAGAGGAACTTGTAATCGATGCCGAGCTTCTTAGCCGCGGCCCGCTCCTTGCGGCTGAGGAACCACATCACCGGCTTCAGGGCCTTCTTACCTAGCTGCACCGCAAAATCAGTATCGGGGTTGCCGACAACGGTCACCAGGGTACCGCCGGGAGCCAGCACCTTCATAGACCGGATTGTCTCGCCCTTGCCCAGGGTATCGAGCACGATATCGTAGCCCGAGATCAGCTCCTCATAGTTCTGGGTGCGGTAGTCAATGACCACATCAGCGCCAAGGCTCTTGGCCAGCTCCACGTTCTTGGTGCTGACAGTGGTTGCTACGGTTGCACCCAGGTACTTGGCAACCTGCACAGCGATGGATCCCAGGCCACCGGTGCCGCCCTGAATGAAGACCTTATCGCCGGGCTTGATGGGGGCTTTTTCGGTAAAGGCCTGAATGGCGGTCAGAAGCACCAGGGGAAGGCCGGCAGCCTCGGTGTAGCTCAGCCCGGCAGGCAGGGGGGCCACCTGGGTCGCATCTACTGCCACCTGCCCGGCAAAGCCACCGATGGCATCAATGGGCAGGCGGGTAAAGACCCTATCCCCTACCGAGAAGTTGGTGACGTCGCTACCGACGGCCAGGACGTCCCCAGCAACTTCCTGCCCCAGAACCAGGGGAAGCTTGTTGGGCAGGAGCTGCTTGAAGTCGCCGCGGGCAATCATGTCATCGAGGGGGTTCAGACCTGCGGCGCGCACCTGGATTAGCACCTGGCCGGGGCCAGCAACCGGGGTAGGAAGGTCAGCCCAGGCGGTGGTGCCGCCGTCTTTATAGGAGGTTAGGGTAAAGGCTTTCATGCTATTTCTCTTTCGGATGGGTAATGGTGATGTTAAATCTGAGCGTCGGGGTGGGCGGCCAGGTAGCTAACCCTAATATCTTCGATGACCGTATCTAGGGTGGTTGCCTCCAACTGCTGGGCCAGGGCCTGCTCGGCCTGGGCCGCAATGGGTTCGAGCACCGCATTGATATGGCCGCCGACGGGGCAATCTGGGTTTGCATTCTGGTGGACATCGATGTGGATATTGGGGTTGACAGCCCGGTAGATATCCAGCAGGGTCATGGTGTTTTTTGGCTTGCCCAGCTGGTAGTCGAAACTGCCGGGTAGGCGTTCAAGCAGGTCAGCGTTTTTGAGCAGGGAGATAACTTTGCGAATGTAGCTAGCATTTGTCCCGACGCTGGCGGCGATGGTTTCTGAGGTGAGCTTGTCCTCGGTTTCAGAAAGCATGACCAGGGTGTGGATGGCTACTGAGAATTTGGTGTCCATTCAAGGATCCTTTGAGCAGGTAAGAGGGGTGGGCTAGCTTAGATTCGGCGGGGACGCAGGGCTGAGCGGCCGTGGTGGGCAAGGGTGGCAAGCAGAAAGGGCAAGACCTTGGTCGAGCTGGCTGGCTCCTTCCCTCGGCCTAGACGTCGCATTTGCCCTTCATAGTAGCTGATACTGAGTAAGAACTGGAGTGCCCGGTCAAGGTGCCTACTACCGGTGGTGACCCGGGGAGTCTGCCAGGAGTGCACCTGCCCGCGGCGGATCTCAGTGGGTAGTTCAGGCTTGAGGGCCAGGGGCCGGGCAAGACCAATCATACTCACCCCGTCCGCCAGGGCCTCCTCCATGGCCTCCACCGAGCGGAAGCCGCCGGTTGAGATAATGGGCATTGTAGCCTGCTGGGCCAGGGCCTTGGCATAGGTCAGTAGCTCTGTGCCCTCCCCACCGAAGACGGGGCTGGAGTAGTTGCCGCCGGATATCTCGATGAAGTCAGCCCCGGCCTCCTGCATGAGGGCAACAAGACGTTGGCAATCCTCAAAGCTGAAGCCGGTCTCTGAGAAATCGGTGGCGTTGAGTTTGAGGCCGACGATAAAATCTTTCCCCACTACCTGTCGAATTCTCGTGTAAACCTCCCTCAAGAAGCGGGTGCGGTTCTCGAAGGAGCCCCCATAGGCATCAGTACGCTGGTTATCAGCCGGTGAGAGGAACTGGTTAATCAGGTAGCCGTGGGCTGCATGAATTTCCACTCCGCTGAAGCCGGCCTGCTGGGCCAGCTGGGCCGCTAGAACGAAGGCCTGAATGGTTCCTTCGATTTCAGCTAGGGTCATAGCCCGCGGCGGGGCAAAACCGGTTGCCAGCTCACCTTCTAAGGGCTGGGCGCTGGGGGCTATAGGCTGCCGCCCGGAGCCCCTGGGCATCTGCTTACCAGGGTGGTTCAGCTGCACTAGAGCCAGAGTTCCCTGGCCGGTGGCAGCAGTTGCCCAGGCCCCAAAGGCTCTAAGATCACTCTTGGCATCGAGCACCAGGTTGCCAGGTTCACCCAGGTAGCGCCGGTCTACCATGACGTTACCGGTCATGAGAGTACCTACCCCGCCGGCAGCCCAGCGGGCGTAGAGGCGGATATGCTCGGGGGTTGGGTTGTGGTCGGACTTAGCCATAGCTTCGCTCATGGCGGCTTTGACCATGCGGTTTTTAGCCTGCTGGCCTGAGCCGAAGGTGATGCTTGAAAAGAGAGGGGACTGGGTCATTATTGTCCTGACGTGGCGCGGTAGCTGTGAAGTACGGTGTCGCAGTATTCGAGCAGGCGGTCAGCTGCTGCCTGGCTGTAGCCGTGGGCAGATACCCGGGCTTTTTTCTTGCGGTCGAAGTAGGCGCCGCTGATACCTGCCACCTGACTGGATTGAGCCAGGTAGTAACCGATTTCTGCCCCTTCCTGGGGGCTGATCGCAGCCCGGTCCATGAGGCGACCGAATAGTCGGGTCATGGGATTCTTGCGGTCTGCCGAGCCACCAATATTGGTTTTGACCAGCCCCGGGTGGTAGGCATTGACCGTCAGGCGGGCGCCTCGGCCAGCGTACTCTCGGGCCAGGGCCCGGGTCAGCCAGATGGCGTAGAGCTTGGAGTTATTGTAGGCCCGCCAGGGGCTAAAAGAGGTAACGAATCCAAAGTCCAGCTTCTGGGCCCCGCGCGCAAAGTGGTGCATGAGGGATGAGGTGTTGATAATCCGCCCCTGGCCAGATTCTTCGAGCAGGCCTTCAAGTTCCCGGGTTAGTAGGTAGGGGGCAAGGACTGAGAGCATGAAGGTCAACTCAACATTGTGTTCGTTGGCCTGTCGCTGCTTCTTGCCTGCAAAGACACCGGCATTATTGATGAGCACATCGAGCTTGTCGTGCTTCTGCTGTACCTCTCGCGCCAGGGTGTAGACCCCGTCCAGGGTTGAAAGATCAGCAAGGTAGCCTTCAGCCTCTCCACCGGTTGACGCTTGCTGCACAAGCTCCAGGGTGCGGGCGAGCTTGTCAGGGTTGCGGCCGTGGACAAGGACGCGGTGACCGTCCGCCGCCAGCTTGAGGGCTAGTTGCTGGCCGATGCCGTCGGTCGAACCGGTGATGAGTACGGTGAGGGGTTTCACGCAAATCCTTTTGTATTTGTTATTGATACAAAAACAATACTAGCCTGTACTGCGCCCACCTGCCACCTGATCAACCATGAAGTCACCCACAGACCAAGGAGCTGCCCACCCCTCCCCTTTTAGGAAGTAGGTGGGCAGCTCCCCCAGTGAACTAAGATTCTCTAGCCCTTGAGAATCCTGGCAATATCGTCCAGCACACTCATGTCCTCAATAGTGGAGGGAACAGTGTACTGCTCACCGTCGGCGATCTGGCGCATGGTCTTGCGCAGAATCTTGCCGGAGCGGGTCTTGGGCAGGGCTTCCACGATCTTGACGTCCTTGAAGTCAGCCACAGCCCCGATATCGTTGCGCACGCTGGCAATGAGCTCAGCAGCCAGCTGCTCTTCGGTAATATCTGCCCCGGCCTTGAGTACCACATACCCGGCGGGCCGCTGGCCCTTGAGCTGGTCAGCCACACCAATCACAGCACATTCGGCCACAGCCGGGTGACTTGCGAGCACCTGCTCCATGGCCCCTGTTGAGAGTCGGTGGCCAGATACGTTGATTACGTCGTCGGTGCGACCCATCACAAAGACATACCCGTCCTCATCGATATAGCCAGAGTCACCGGTGGTGTAGTAGCCGGGGAAAGCGTCGAGATAGGAGGAGATGTAGCGGTCGTCGTTACCCCAGAGGGTCGGCAGGGTACCCGGGGGCATGGGCAGTTTAATAGCCAGGTTGCCCTCTGCGCCGGGGCCAACCGGTTCACCAAAGGGATCGAGCACCTGCAGGTTGTAGCCCGGTGAGGGCACGGACGGGGATCCGGGCTTGAGGGGAAGAGCTTCTAGGCCGCGGGGGTTGGCGGCAATGGCCCAGCCGGTTTCGGTCTGCCACCAGTTATCGATGACGGGCACGCCCAGCTTTTCAGTGGCCCAGTGGTAGGTTTCAGGGTCTAGCCGCTCCCCGGCTACGAAGAGCAGTTGCAGAGAAGAAATATCATAGTTGCCTAGCAACTCAGCCTCCGGATCTGCCTTGCGAATGGCGCGTAGGGCGGTAGGAGCGGTGAAGAGAGACTTGGCGCCAGATTCTTGAATGACGCGCCAGAAGGCACCAGCATCCGGCGTCCCCACGGGCTTACCCTCATAGAGCACGGTGGTGGCCCCTACCAGCAGAGGCCCATAGACAATGTAGGAGTGCCCAACAACCCATCCAACATCTGAGGCACACCACATCACCTCACCAGCCCCTACGTTGTAGATGTTCTTCATGGTCCAGGCTAGCGCCACAGCATGGCCGCCGTTATCACGCACCACACCCTTGGGGGTACCGGTGGTCCCGGAGGTGTAAAGAATGTAGAGCGGGTCGGTAGCTTTCACGGGGACGGGGGCATGTGGCTCAGCCCCTTCAACAGCAGCCCCCCAGTCAACCCAGCTTACGCCGGTGCCGTTTTCTTCGGCACGGGTCGCAGCATCTGCAACCGAGTTTTCAAAGCCCTCACGTTCGAAAACAAAGACGGTGCGAGGCTTTTCAGCGGCCACATCGATAGCTTTTTCAACTGCGGGAATGTATTCGATACGGCGCTTAGGCTCCACCCCGCCTGATGCGGTGAGGACGACCTTAGGCGAGCAGTCGTTGATACGGCTGGCCAGCTCGTTGGGGGCAAAGCCGCCAAAGACAACCGAGTGCACAGCGCCCAGGCGGGCAACTGCCAGCATAGCCATGGCAGCCTGGGGAATCATGGGCATATAGATGAGTACGCGGTCACCCTTTGCCACTCCGGCGGACGCGAGCGCCCCGGCAATTTTTTCGACCTCACCCTTGAGTTCTGAGTAGGTAATATTCTGGCGAGTGCCCAGCATGGCTGAGTCATAGGTGATGGCCGCGCGGTCTCCGTAGCCGGCTTCGATGTGGCGGTCGATTGCGTTGTAGCAGGTGTTAAGGGTGCCGTCAGGGAACCAACGGTAGAGGGGTGCCCGCGAGCCATCTAGTGCCACAGAAGGTTTTTCTTCCCAGGTGATAGCTTCCGCTTGCTCTAGCCAAAATGCTTCGGGGGCTTCAATGCTGCGGGTATAGGTGTCTTTGTAGCTTGCCATGTGGGGTGCTCCTTTGCGGACGCCGGTGGTGAAGTTGTGAGGAGGGAGTGACTCCAACCTAGTGCCAAGGGTCACATCGTGCAAGTCTTTGTATACAAATTTCTGAATTATGGTCAAAAATGACGCAATATTTCAGGTTTTTCCAGAAATTTTTACTCCTTTTGTATACAAATAGCAGGCTTCTGCTTTAAGGTGGTCATACCGCCCGTTTCAGTGCGGCAAATCACAAGGCCCTAAGAGGAGGGAGCCAATGAGAGCTAGTGAGCTGGCCTACCAGAGCCTACGCAGCGACATCATGGAGGGAATGCTCGCTCCCGGTTCCGTCATTGCAGAGGTCGAGCAGTCTGAACGGCTAGGGGTTTCCCGCACTCCAGTCCGCGAAGCTATCTCACGGCTACTCTCTGAGGGCCTTGCTGAACCTGCCCCCGGGCGCGGCGTCATCGTAGCACCAATTTCACTGGCAAACGTGTACGCCCTCTTCGAGCTACGAACCAGCCTCGACAGCACGGCTGCCGCGCTGGCAGCGCGGCGGGGTAACCGGCAGGTTTTCGAGCAGCTTGCCAAGGCTTTCGAGCTGGCTGCCCTCGATCTCCACAAGGGAAGTACCCGGCTTGCCGAGTACTACAGCCTAGTCGATGAGCTCGATACAGCAATCGACGCAGCAGCCGGTAACCGCTACCTACATCAGGCACAGACGTCCTTGCGCACCCAGCTCACCCGCATCCGCAAGCTGTCGAAAGCCAACCCCGTTCGGCTGGCGCAAGCTGCCGAAGAGCATACCCAAATCGCCCGTTGCATCGCCTCGGGCGACCCCCAACTAGCAGAGGCCGCAACCAGGCTCCACCTGGCCAACGCACTCTACGCCATCGAAGAAGCCGCTGCCTCCCAAAGCCAGCACGACCTCTTCGATCACTCGGAAACCACCGTCTAGCCCCCAACCCCGGCCCTGACGAGCAAGCACCCACACGAAAGGAAGATTCAGTGACCAAGCTGCACTCTGTCCGCGTTTACAAGTCAGAAGAAAATCTGCCCCGCGAAGACCAGCTCGCCTACAAGCTAGCCCAGGTAGCCACCGACCCCGTTGAGGTGCTCCCCGAGGTTGAAGAGATGGTCATCAACCGCATCATTGACAATGCCTCTGTAGCTATTGCATCGCTCAACCGCGGCCCCATCATCTCCGCCCGCGACCAGGCCCTCACCCACGCCCACTCCCCCAACGGCAAGGGCGCAGCCATCTTCGGCGTTGCCGCCAGCACCAAGGTCTCCCCCGAATGGGCTGCCTGGGCCAACGGTGTGGCCGTGCGCGAGCTGGACTACCACGACACCTTCCTGGCCGCTGAGTACTCCCACCCCGGCGATAACATCCCCCCGATTCTGGCAGTCGCCCAGCATGTAGGCTCCACCGGCCGCGACCTCATCCGCGGTATTGCCACCGGCTACGAGGTACAGGTTGACCTGGTCAAGGCTATCTGCCTGCACAAGCACAAGATTGACCACGTTGCCCACATCGGCCCGTCCGCTTCTGCCGGTATCGGCACCCTGCTGGGGCTAGATACCGAAACCATCTTCCAGGCCATCGGCCAGGGCCTGCACACCACCACCGCCACCCGCCAGTCCCGCAAGGGTGAAATCTCCACCTGGAAGGCGTACGCCCCTGCCTTCGCGGGCAAGATGGCTGTAGAGGCAGTAGACCGCGCCATGCGCGGCCAGACCTCCCCCGTGCCGATTTACGAGGGCGAGGACGGCGTCATCGCCTGGATGCTCGATGGCCCCGACGCCCACTACGAGGTGCCCCTGCCTGAGGTTGGCGAACCCAAGCGCGCTATCCTCGATACCTACACCAAGGAGCACTCCGCCGAGTACCAGGCCCAGGCCTGGATTGACCTGGCCCGCAAGCTGCACCGCGAACACCCCGAGTTCGCCAACCCCGAGAACATTGAGTCGATTGTTCTGCACACCTCCCACCACACCCACTACGTTATCGGCTCAGGCGCCAACGACCCCCAGAAGTACGACCCCACCGCTACCCGCGAAACCCTGGATCACTCCATCCCCTACATCTTCACCGTCATGCTGCAGGACGGCGAGTGGGACCACGTCGGCTCCTACGCCCCCAAACGTGCCCAGCGCGAAGATACCGTAGCTCTCTGGCACAAGGTCACCACCGCCGAGGACGCCGAATGGACCCGCCGCTACCACTCCAACGACCCCGCCGAAAAGGCCTTCGGTGGCCGCGTTGAAATCAAGCTAGCCAATGGTGAGACCTTCAGCGAAGAAATCGCCGTAGCTGACGCCCACCCGCTCGGTGCCCGTCCTTTCGCCCGCGAAGACTACATCGGCAAGTTCCGTAAGCTTGCCGAAGGCAAGGTCTCAGAAGAAGAGCAGAACCGCTTCATTGAGGCAGCTGAGAACCTGGCTAACCTGGGCGCAGGTGAGCTGGATGCCCTCAATATCACCGCCTCTATCGACCTGGAAACCGGCAAGAAGGGTATTTTCTAATGCTGTACGCTTCAAAAACCGTTGCCCAAAAGCGCAAGGACCTGCGCGATATGCTGGCTAGCGACCAGATTCGTCAGTTCCCCGGCACCTACACTCCCCTCTCAGCCCGCCTGATTGAGGAAAAGGGCTTCGATGGTATCTACATCTCGGGCGCGGTGCTGGCTAACGAGCTGGGTTTTCCGGACGTCGGGCTCACCACCCTCTCTGAGGTAGCCCAGCGGGCCGGGCAGATTGCCCGCATCACCAACCTGCCCGCTATCGTGGATGCCGATACCGGCTTCGGTGAGCCCATGAACGTGGCCCGTACCATCCAGGAATTTGAAGAATACGGCCTAGCTGGCTGCCACATTGAGGACCAGTTCAACCCCAAGCGCTGCGGCCACCTGGACAACAAGAACATGGTCGACCTTGAAACCGCCACCAAGCGCATCAAGGCCGCAGCTGAGGCCCGCCGGGACGAGAACTTCCTGATTATGGCCCGCACCGATCTGCGCGGCACCTCATCACTAGAAGAGACCATCAACCGTATCAAGGCCCTGGTAGATGCCGGTGCAGATGCCATCTTCCCCGAGGCCATGAAAAACCTGGACGAGTTCAAGGCAGTCTGCGACGCTGTCGATGTGCCGGTACTGGCTAACATGACCGAGTTCGGCAAGAGCGAGCTCTACACCAAGGAGCAGCTGGCCGAGGTAGGTATCTCAATGATTATCTACCCCGTCACCCTGTTGCGCTCCTCACTGGGAGCCATGGAACGAGCGCTGGAAACCATCGAGCGTGATGGCACCCAGGAGGCCTTTGTGGACCAGATGTTCACACGCTCACGCCTCTACGACCTGGTTGACTACGAGGCCTACAACCAGTTCGATACCGGTATCTTCAACTTTGAAGTGCCGGGTAAGTTCGAAGCCTAAACGTACAAGGAGAAACAGACATGAGCGACAACGATGTCAAAAAAGGTCTGGCCGGTGTAGTCGCCGACCACACCGCCGTCTCGAAGGTCAATGCAGAAACCAACTCCCTGCTCTACCGGGGCTACCCGGTGCAGGAGCTGGCGACCGTCCCGTTTGAGAAGGTAGCGCTACTGCTCTGGAACGGGGAGCTACCCACCGACGAGGAACTAGCGGAGTTCACCGCTTTCGAGCGAGCCCACCGTGAGCTACCGTCAGCACTGAAGGCGGTCATTGATGCCCTACCCACCGACTGCCACCCTATGGATGTCTGCCGCACTGCAACCTCCTTCTTAGGCGCAGCAGACCCTAAGAGCGAGGATCTCTCCCCCGAGACCGAGCTTCTCAAAGCCAAGGAGCTGTTTGCGGTCATGCCCGCTGTGGTGTGCTACGACCAGCGCCGCCGCCGGGGCCAGGAGATGATTGCCCCTCGCGATGACCTGGACTACTGCGATAACTTCCTCTACATGGCTTTCGGTGAGGTCCCGGCCCCCGAGGTCAAGACCGCCTTCAACGTCTCCATGGTCATGTATGCCGAGCACTCCTTCAACGCCTCCACCTTCACTGCCCGCGTCATTACCTCCTCTCTCTCTGACCTGCACTCGGCTGTCACCGGCGCTATCGGCGCCCTCAAGGGGCCCCTGCACGGTGGCGCCAACGAGGCTGTGCAGCATACCTTCGACGAAATCGGTGTGATTGAGGGTGAGTCCCAGGCAGACGCCAAGGCCCGCGCCAAGGCCTGGATGGAGGCTGCCCTGGCCGAGAAGAAGAAGATTATGGGCTTTGGCCACCGGGTCTACAAGAACGGTGACTCCCGTGTGCCGACCATGCAGAAGTCCTTCTTTGACATGGTTGAATACTACGGGCGCCAGGATATTATCGGTCTCTACCAGGGCCTGGCTGAAGCCATGGACGAGGCCAAGGGTATCAAGCCCAACCTGGACTACCCGGCTGGCCCCACCTACCACCTGATGGGCTTTGATACTCCCACCTTCACCCCCATCTTTGTGGCCTCCCGTATCACCGGCTGGACGGCCCACATTCTGGAGCAGCGCGCGGCTAACTCGCTGATTCGCCCGCTGTCTGCCTACAACGGCGCGGACGAGCGGCACCTAGGGTAAACCGCCCACCCACGAGCACGCCCTAGAGGTCGGCTGGTTCGGGAGCTACTCCCAAACCAGCCGGCCTCTGCTGTAGTCTGTCTAGGGTCGCTAACGTAGCTCTCTGGGCAGTCTTTCCAGTAGACGCAACCAGATTTCTGAAGCTGTGGGGTAGGCAGGCACTGCATGCCGCAGTAGCTTGACGGGCAGTTGGGCAGTGACGGCGATAGTAGCTGCGTGCAGGAGCTCGGCGGCTTCCTCACCCACAAATACCGCACCGAGCAAGACGCCGGTAGCAGCGTCTACGGCCAGTTCAGCAAAACCGCGATTGAGGTTTGAGAGCAGAGCGGCTCCGGCGACCTCTTTCATGTCAACGCGGGCAGTGACCACGGTGTGCCCGGCCTGTTCTGCGGCCGGGCCTGTGAGGCCCACCTGGGCAACCTGTGGCTGAGTAAAAATAACCTGGGGCACAGGTGTGGGCCACCCCAATTTGTATCCAGCCTGTCTGGCCAAACGGGCGCCCAGCGTCCTTGCCTCGTACTTGCCCTGGTGGGTGAGCATATCCCTCCCGGCTGCGTCTCCAATGAAGTGCAGCCAGTCAGGGGTTTCGCCTGCGAGCGCCCGTTCTGCGGTCAGACCGATAGTTTCTAAGCCCAGCCCGTCTAGGGCAGGGGTGCGCCCGGTGGCCAGAAGAATTTCATCGCTGACAAGTTGTTCCCCGTTCTCAAAGATGAGGGTAACCGGCCCTCCGTGAATCTGGCCTAGTCCGGTAGCCCGAGCTTTTTCTCGCTCGGCCTGAACCACCGTCGCCCCAAAGCGCAGAGACACACCCTGATCAGCTAGTGCTGAAGCCACAACCTCACTGAGCCCCTCAACCTCAGCACCCAGTGCACCTAATAGGTGGTTCCCGCGCACCAGTAGGGTTACGCGGGTTCCCAGGGCAGCCATCCATGTGGCAGCTTCGAGCGCGACCACGCCACCACCCACAATCGTCAGGGTGTCGGGTACCTGCACCACACCGGTGACGTCCCGATTATCCCAGGGATGTAAGCCCTCGTAGAGATGAGGTATCGCGGGTTTTGAGCCAGTTGCTATGACCACAGCGCCGGTGGCGTGTAGGGTACAGGCGGATCCATCAGCTGCGTTCACCTTCACTGTCTTTTCACCAGCTAGCTGGCCGTGGCCCCGCGCCACATCGATACCGGCACTACGCGCCCAGCTGACCTGGCTGGCGTCCTGGTAGCGGGAGACCCAGGCATCGCGGCGGCGCAACAGCTCCTGGGCGTTGAGGCTGATGCCCTGCACCCCTGGCAGTTTCTGGGCGAGTTGCACTAGCTGTACGGGGCGTAACAGGGCCTTGGAGGGCATGCAGGCATAGTAGGAGCACTCACCACCCAGCAACTCGTGCTCGACGAGAACGGCGGTTAGCCCACCTTCTACCGCATATTGGGCGACGTTCTCGCCGGTGGGCCCGGCGCCAATGACTACAAGATCATAGGTGGCAGAATTTTTCAGGTTTGACATGGGTGTTCCTTTCGAGCAGGGGGCAAAAACTATCGGGCACGAGGATGAGCGGCGGCGAATACTTCCCGTAGAGTTTCTGCGGTGACCTTGGTGTACACCTGGGTGGTGGTAATTGATGAGTGGCCCAGCAGTTCCTGTACCACACGAATGTCTGCCCCGCCTTCGAGCAGGTGGGTAGCGAAGGAGTGGCGCAGAGTGTGCGGTGAGATTTCTGCGGTGACCCGTGCGCGCTCAGCATGGGTTTTAAGAATCAGGTAGGCCCCCTGGCGTGTAATACGCCCTCCGCGTGCGTTGAGGAAGAGCGCGGGAGTGCCCTTTCCTTTCGAGGCGAGGGTCGGGCGCCCCCGTACCAGGTAGTCTTCAATTGCTCGGGTGGCGTAGGAGCCTACCGGAATCACCCGCTCCTTATTGCCTTTACCAAAGACCCTCGCAACGGCGGGAAGCGGGCTTCCGCTCCCCTGCCCGACCTCAGAGGTCGTTGCACCGGCGTCCTTCTCAATCGCGAGGTCGTCAAGGTCAACCCCGATGGCCTCGCTGATACGGGCCCCGGTGGAGTAGAGAAATTCGAGCAGGGCACGGTCGCGCAGACCCGCTGGAGTGGCGGGGTCGGGGCTTTCGAGTAGTTTCGTGATGATGTCAAGAGGTAACGCCTTGGGCAGGCGGACGCCCAGCTTTGGCGGGCGTACAGTGGCCGCAGGGTTACTAGGGGTAACCCCTTCCCTGTGCCAGAAGGCGTGGGCCCCTCTGACGCCGCTGGTAACTCGTGCAACGGAGCGGGCAGAGAGCGCAGCCTTATCGTCGCTAGTGGTCGCGGCATCAGCGATAAAGTCACGCACGTGTTTCTTGGTAATGATGCGGGGGTCAATCACGCCCTGACCGGCAAGGTAGGTGCTATAGCGGGTCAAATCGCGCCGGTAGGAGGCCACAGTGTTAGCGGTTAGCCCCCGTTCGATGCCTAGGTGGTCAAGGTAGACCTCGATTGCCTGGGTGAGGGGCGTTGGTTTCGGCTGAGAACCGGTAGCTGTCACGGTTTAGAGCCTTTCGGCTGGCCGGATTTCCCCCCGGTAGTTGGGGTCGCGTAGCGCCGGGTGGGCGGTGAAGGGGGCGGACGCCGGGTAGAGGGTCTTATAGTCACGGCGGGAGGCCGCGTCGGCGGCCAGGATGGCGTTGGTAGAGGCTGCGTTGTGAATACGCCCTGCTAGCACCGCGTGCACGGCTTCTTCGAGGGGAACCCAGCGCTGCACGATTTCTGATTCCTCGTGCACGCGTTCTTCCCGGTCTTCTTCGGGGATGGGGCTCAGGTCGCGGGCCAGGTAGATTCGGCAGGTCTCCCCCATGCCGCCGGGTGAGTTATAGAACTCCATCAGGGTGTCCCAGCGCCCGGCCCGCAGGTCGGTTTCTTCAGCTAGTTCACGAGCTGCAGCGTCGAGCGGCGGTTCGCCGTCAATATCGAGCAGGCCAGCGGGAATCTCCCAGAGATTGGCGCGTACGGGGTGACGGTACTGGTTGATGAGAAGTATTTTGTTTTCCTGGTTAAGGGCAAGAACGGCCACTGCTCCGGGGTGCACCAGAAAGTCACGTTCAAAAGGTTCGGTGTCTTCTTTGAGAGCGACTCCCTCTCGCACCACATCCCACACGTAACCTTCAAATTTGGTTTCACAGCTGGTGACGTAGCGAGGATTGGCTATGTCAGCGATGGTTTCTTGGGTTTCTGCCAGAGCCGGGGCGTCTAGGCGGGGAGCACCGCCCACTGAGTAGTTGAGGTCTTGCTGCACGGTACCGTCCTTCTCGGGGTTTCCTCTAAGTCCACCCTACTCCATCTCCTTAAGGGGGCTGTGCCCCACATTTGGCGATGCGGGGCGCAGAGTGTTTGGCTAGTATGAGGACTTGTGTAGTTTATGCTCCAGGACCACCTGCCATAACAGCTGCTTCGCCCTGTTCAACTGAACCTGCGTAATCGTTAGTGGGGTCACGGTAGATGGAGTGGACGTGGCCCCAGCCAGCGGTAATTTCACCGTCAACGTCTGCCTGAGCTGAGTTACCTTGACAGGAGAACTCGATGTAAACGTGGGGGCCGGAGATCTTGAAGTAGATGCCTCCGTCGGTTGAGGTGTCGTAGGAGGTTGCGCCCTCCCAGCTGAGGTAGGTTTCATCCAGGGTAGCCTCAATGGCGGCCTTCTGGGTTTCCCAGCTTTCGTCATCTGCCATACCGGCATAGTTGCGGATGAGTTCCAGCAGAAGGTCCTTTTGCTCGTCGGTGAGCTCTGAGGCTGCGATGCCGGTGCCCGTGGAGAAGTCGCAGGTGTCGCCGGGAGCGCAGGTCAGATTTGACACGCTTTCGCCCTGGTAGGCGGTGGAAGCCTGATCTTCGTTCAGGGAGTTGTAGAGAGCAAAGGCATCGGTGTAGATACCGTCCATAGTGGTGATGGTTTCACCGGAGTCGTTGGTGTAGGAGTAGGGCTGGGAGCCTAGGTGGGTGGGAGCGAAGGTGATGCTGTTGGCTTCGCCATTCAGGTCAACGTTGAGACCAAGGTGGTGACCGCCGAACTGGATAGCCCAGGATGAGGTATCAGACGGGTCACCATAGATAGCGATGTAGTACTGGCCCAGGGTCTCTTCGGTAGAGGTGCTGTCTTCCAACAGGTGCTTGTCGCCGTTCATGATGTTGACGGCCATAGCGTAGGCATCATCGTTGAGCAAATTTTCAAGGACCTTGAGGGCGGCAGCCTGCTGTTCTTCGGTCAGGTCGTTGAGATTCAGACCGTTGCGCTGCACAAAGGAGACAGGGAAATTAGACCATGCGGTTGATTTGGTCTCATCGGTGTAGTCGTAAAGCAGGGTTTCTTTTTCGGTGTCGCTCAGGGTGGCCATGAAGTCTTCAGCTGCTGTAGCTGTGTCTGCAATGGTGGCTACCGTTCCTTCAGCAGAGGATGTTGATGCGCTGGTCTCACCTGCTGAGGAGCTTGCAACTGCTGATGTGGTAGAGCTAGAGGATGAGCTACTTTCGGTACTGCTGGTACAACCAGAGAAAATCAGGGCACCGAGAGCCAGGGAGACGCCGGTAAGGGTGAGTTTTGACGGAATATTTGTTTTTGCCATGCAGCTAAGGCTAGCAACTTTTACTACCCTAACTAGCTGATACCCCGCAACTCACAGGTTACATCCTCTCCCCTCACCTGTCTGCTATCTACTACAAGTAACTCCTGACAAAATCATTCATTTTTTCGCTTTGCATATACCAAATTTTTGGTCCTTGCTCGATTCACAGGCTTCACAGCTTCACAGGCATATCGCCAGTTTCCTTCTACAAGGCCGCAGGAAGGCTTACTCAAAAGCCCTCTACCCTGAACTGCCCCCGGTTTTGTTCCAACTACATCGGTGAAGCCTGGCGAGAACTAAAGGAGTACCCTTCAGCCGGTATTTAGCCCTTGCGGTTCTCCAGCGCTGCCCTAATCAACCCGGTGAAGAGAGGGTGGGGGCGGGTAGGGCGAGAGCGGTACTCAGGGTGGGCCTGGGTAGCAATGTAGTAGGGGTGGACGCTGGCGGGAAGCTCTACGAACTCCACCAGGGAGGAATCGGGAGAGGTACCGGAGATAACCAGGCCCGCTTCTTCCAGCTGCTGACGGTAGTCGTTGTTGACCTCGTAGCGGTGGCGGTGGCGTTCTGCTACCTCGGTTGCCCCGTAGACACGTTCAGCCAGGGAACCGGCAGCTAAGGATGCCGGGTAGAGGCCCAGGCGCATAGTACCGCCCAGGTCGCCTGCGCCGTCCACGAAGGCCTTCTGCTCTTCGATGGTGGCAATCAGCGGGGAGGCGGTCTCAGGGTCGAACTCGGTGGAGGAGGCATCCCTGATGCCGAGCACGTTGCGGGCGTATTCGAGCACCATGGACTGCAACCCTAAGCAGATACCCAGGGTGGGAATCTTGTGTTCGCGAGCGTGGCGCAGGGCGCCAATCTTGCCGTCGAGGCCACGGATGCCGAAGCCGCCGGGCACGAGAATGGCGTCCATACCGCGCAGCTGGTGGGCAGCGTCCTCCTGGCTTGCGCAGAGGTCAGCGGCAACCCACTTGATGTTGACCTTAGCGTCGTTGGCAAAGCCGCCGGCGCGCAGGGCCTCGGTGACCGACAGGTAGGCGTCGGGTAGGTCGATGTACTTGCCGACCAGGGCAACGTTGACCTCGGTTTTGGGGGTGTGGACTGCGCCCAGCAGCTTATCCCAGGCGGTGAAGTCAACGGGCTCGGCGTCGATGCCCAGGTAGTCCAGGATGTAGGCGTCCAGGTTCTGGCTGTGCAGGGTCTTGGGGATGTCGTAGATGCTGGGGGCATCTGCGCAGGATATGACAGCCTCGGGCTCAACGTCGCAGGCGTGACCAATCTTGATCTTGTGGGATTCGGGCACTTCGCGCTCACAGCGCAGAATCAGGCCGTCGGGAATGATGCCCAGGCCGCGCAGGGCAGCAACGGAGTGCTGGGTGGGCTTTGTTTTCAGTTCACCGGACGGCCCGATGAAGGGAACCAGGGAAACGTGCAGGAAGAAGACGTTGCGGCGGCCCACATCGCGGCGCACCTGGCGGGCAGCTTCAAGGAAGGGCAGGGATTCGATGTCGCCCACGGTTCCGCCGATTTCGGTGATGATGATGTCGGGGGCGTTCTCACCTTCGGCGGGCAGGCGCATACGGCGCTTAATTTCGTCGGTGATGTGAGGAATGACCTGCACGGTGTCGCCCAGGTATTCGCCGCGGCGTTCCTTTGCGATGACGTGAGAGTAGACCTGACCGGTAGTCACGTTCGCTGCCTGGGTCAGGTTCTCGTCAAGGAAGCGCTCGTAGTGGCCTATGTCAAGGTCGGTTTCTGCCCCGTCGTCGGTGACGAAAACTTCACCGTGCTGGAAGGGGTTCATGGTGCCGGGATCGACGTTGAGATAGGGGTCGAGCTTCTGCATGGTCACAGAAAGACCACGAGAGCGAAGAAGTCGGCCGAGAGATGAGGCTGAGAGGCCCTTACCGAGTGAGGAGGCTACACCGCCGGTGACGAAAATCTGGCGGGTGACTGTACCGTTGTTTGATCTTTTTGTATCTACCACGGAATTTCAGCCTATCACCGTTTCTGTTTCGTGCGTGTAAACGCTGGAAGGCCGGCGAAGAATGGCACTGTAATATCTGCTGTGTAAGGGCGCTAGTATCTCTCGAACACTGAGGGTTGATATTCCTGTTCGTAATAATTTAGTTTGTTCCTGTTTCTCCAGACTGCGGTTCAAGACCCTCAACACAAGGACCATACATATCAATCAGCTGCTGGCTCGGATGAAGTGACCGGGTGCGAGCGTGCGAGCACTCATGAGGGCACGGAATCCGCCGCAAGGCGGGACGTGAATCGCCTCGTGAGCGAAGCGAACCAGCGAGAGGGTCAGGCTTACGCCCATTCCGCCCGCAGATTTACTTCCTCACTTGCTCGGATGGAGTCGGCAGCTTCCGAGCGCGCGAGGAAAGAAAGGCTGACGACGGAATAGGCGAAGCCGCTGGGCTTCATCCAGCGCGAGCCTGGGAAGCCGGGGTGTAAGCACTTTTGAATAAGCCTCAAAGGTCAATAAGCTCCTGAATCAGGTTGTAATCAATCATCACATCAGACATAGCTTTTTCTATCCTCACTGAGCCAGGTTCCCCTAAGAACCACTAAAACGAGCATGTATCAACAGTTCAACCCTATCCGACAGGAAAAGAAACGAGCGCCGCGCCCTACCTCACCTAAAGCTGCCCGGCACTCTCCAGTAGCTCGCGGGCGTGTTCCTGAGCGGCAGCAGATTGATCATGCCCAGAGAGCATGCGGGCAAGCTCAACCACGCGCTCCTCTGCGGAGAGCACCTGCACCCGGGAAAGCGAACCGTCATCGTTCTTACGCACCAGTATATGCTGGTCAGCGAAGGCCGCCACCTGGGGCAGGTGGGTGACCACTAACACCTGTACGTTCTTAGCCAGCATAGCTAGGCGGCGGCCAATCTCTATGGCAGCCTTACCGCCTACACCCGAATCCACCTCATCGAAGATGAACGTGGGTACCGGATCCACCTCTGACAGTACAACTTCAAGTGCTAGCATCACGCGGGAAAGCTCACCACCTGAAGCGCCCTTACCCAGGGGACGAGGCGTAGCCTGGGCGTGGGGAGCCAGCATGAAGGTCACTGTGTCCTTGCCATAGCGGTGGAACTTCTCAGTTTCTTCCACCTCAACCACCAGGGAGGCGTTGGGCATGGCCAGGGCTGAGAGTTCCTCGCTGACGGCCGCTGCCAGCTTGCGAGCGGCCTTGCTGCGTAGCTCGGTAAGCTCCGCAGCCTGCTCCCCCAGCGTCTCACGGAGCTGACGTAGCTCCACTTCTAGAGCTTCCTGACGGGCCGGATCATCGGTGAGAGTCTCAAGCCGTGCGCGGGATTCCTCGGCCCAAGCCAGCACCTCAGCGATATCTGCCCCATACTTGCGGGTCAGGGCCTTGAGCTGGGAACGGCGGTGCTCAACCTCAGCCAGGCGTTCGGGCCCCTCAACGTCAAGCCCCGAGCTGTAGGCTGAAATCTCTTCAGAAATATCGGTAACCGTAATCAGGGCCTCATTCAGCCGAGCGGCCAGCGCGCCCAACTCAGCATCGTCCGCAGCTTCAGCAGCCAGGGCATTGCGAGCCACATCAAGCAGACCCAGCACGTTGGGAGCATCAGCCTCCCCATATTCAGTGCCCGAGAGCGCTACGGACGCCGTCGCGGCAGCCTGACGTAGAGACTCCACGTTAGTCAGTTTCTGGCTTTCCGCTCTCAGGGCTTCATCTTCGCCCTCAACCGGTTGTACAGCATCAATCTCTGCCAGCGCACCATGCAGGGTCTGGGCTTCTAAAGCCCGAGCACGGGTGTTCTCACGCACGTCGCGCAACTCACCTGCTGCCTGTTTATAGCGCTCATAGTTAACGGTATAAGCAGAAAGAAGTTTCTCGAGCTTTTTACCCGCATAAGAGTCCAAGGCTTGACGCTGTTCAGCAACACCTTTAAGGCGCAACTGATCAGACTGGCCGTGCACAGCAACCAAAGTATGCCCCAGCTGAGCCAGAGTACCGATAGGGGCTGAAACCCCGCCCACGTGAGCGCGTGAACGGCCAGTAGCCGAGACCGTTCGAGCCAGCAGAAGTTCAGCGGAGCCGCCTTCAAGCTCCTCAACCGCCCCGCCAGCGTCCTCAGCTAGCTCAAGGGCGTGATGGCCCTGAGGTAACCGAATCACGGCCTCAGCCAGAGCATTCTTGGCCCCATTGCGCACAGAGCTCGCGTCAGAGCGGGCTCCCAGTAGCATGCCGAGGGCGGTAACGACCATGGTCTTACCTGCCCCGGTTTCACCGGTCAGCACAGAGAAACCGGGCTCCAAGGGAAGCCGAGCGTCAGTAATAACGCCCACATCACGCAGATGAATCTCTTCAATCACAGGTCTGGTCTCTCTTCGTTCTGTTCAGCACCTGGGGCAGGAATCATGGGCAGTGTGCCGGTTGCGGGGCCGGCGGAATAAGGACCACGCCAGCCGGTAGTTGGGAGCTCAAATTTTTTGACCAGGCGCTCTGAGAAAGGGGCCGGGTGCATGCGAGCTAGCCGCACCGGTTTATCAGAACGGGTTACTTCAACGCGCGCCCCCGGTGGCAGGTCACGGGTTCTGCGGCCATCGCACCAGAGAACGCCTTCAGCCCCGTTGGTCGAGACTAGCTCTACAGCCATCATCGAGTCGGGCGCAGTGACCAGGGGGCGGGCAAAGAGGGCATGGGCAGAGAGGGGTACAAGAAGCATGGCTTCAACGCTGGGCCAGACGACCGGCCCACCACCTGAGAAAGCGTAAGCGGTTGACCCGGTGGGCGTAGCCAACACTACACCGTCACAGCCAAAGGACGAGAGCGGGCGGCTGTCAACTTCAATGGCAACTTCAATCATTTTTTCTCGGTTGCCCTTTTCGACGCTAGCCTCGTTGAGAGCCCAGGTTTCAAGAATTTTGTACCCACCGACCCAAACCTTCACATCGATGGCCATGCGCTCTTCTACTGTATAGTCACCAGAAACCACACGCTCAACGGTTTCAGCCAAATCAACCTCTTCAGCCTCAGCCAGAAAACCTACATGCCCCAGGTTCACACCAACCAGGGGAATCTGGGTGTGGCGAATCATCTCAGCAGCACGTAGAATCGACCCATCACCGCCCAATACCATGCCCAGTTCAATGTCTTTGAGAGCTACGGACTCATGCGCCACAGCAACCGGCACGGGGTCATCCCATTTCTCAGTGAGAGCCTCAAGGTCGGCACGGTTCATCACGGGCACCAGGCCGGCCTGGTAGAGCTGGGTACAGGTAGTGCGGGCCGCATCGCGAGCTTCGACGCGGCCGGTGTGGGCAAAGACCAGAATTTTACGGTCGCCCTGAACTACAGGAGCTACGGCTTGAGTTTCCTTCACCCTTTTAGGCTAGCCGACACCCGCGTGGTTTTCACCCCAACACACAGATTCTTCGAATATTTATTCGATAAAAGGGTGATGGCAGACTGCCGCTATCCCCGGTCAACTTTCGCGGGTTTACGGAGCCACAGAAAGAATTCCACGTTGCCATCCCGCCCTGGCAGGGGGCTTTCTTGCTCCCCCATCATGTGCAGGCCTGCGTCCTGCGCTGCGCTACGGACTTTCATCACGGCCTCTGCACGGGCGACAGGATCGGTCACCACCCCACCCTTACCGATGCGAGCTGGCCCCACCTCGAATTGGGGTTTGACCATCAGCAGTAGGTTCCCACCGGGAACAGTCGCTCCGGCGAGAGGTTCTACCACCTTGGTCAGAGAGATAAAGCTGAGGTCAGAGACCGTAAGCGCCACCTGACCGCCGATGTCATCGGGGCTTAAGTTTCGCACGTTGAGCCCCTCATACACATCCACAGCAGGGTGATGACGGATAGCCTCAACTAGCTGGTTATGGCCCACATCCACGGCAGCCACACGGCTAGCCCCGCGGCGCAACAGTACATCAGTAAAACCGCCGGTGGAGGCACCGGCGTCCAAACAGAACAGGCCCTTGACGGTAATCTCGGGGAAGGCGTCGAGCGCACCGGCCAGCTTGTGGCCAGCCCTAGAAACATATTCGGTCAACTCGCTACGGCGTACACGCACGGTATCACCCTCACGCAGCTTCTGAGCAGGCTTGGCTACTACCTGCCCATTGACACTGATATGGCCGCCCTCAATCATCTTGGCAGCCAATGTGCGAGAGCGCGCGATGCCAGCCTGCACCATATACAGGTCTAGACGCACTAGCCCAGCTCCTTTTTCAGCTCGTCAGCTAGTTGCCCCAGACGCTCGATGCGTTCTGTGGGATCCAGAGCCAGAGCAGCGGTCAGGGCTGCTTCGAATTCGGGGTCGTATGGCTCGGCACCGGTTTCTTGTTTGCCCAGCCCCTGCCCAGAGGGCCCCGGTTCTTTACTGACCATCGTTGAACTCCTGTGGAGAGGTTGGCACCGCCGTATCAGGGTTCGCCGCCCACCAGGCAGCGCAGGCTACGCGCCAGAAGTTCAGCTCGCTACCGTCACCGGTAAGAGTCAGAACGCCCTCCTCTGCCGTCGCGATCCACCCAGCGCCACGGGCGGTAAAACCACCGGTGGTTGCCTCAACGCCAATCTCGGGGTAGTCCTCAAAAAAACCGTTTAAATCGGTCAGTATGTAGGTGGGGCGCTCTAGGGGTATGGCTGCCAGAATGGATTGGTAGGTCTCTACCCCGGTCAGCACCACCGCTGTAGCCATTGCGGCTCGGTTGCCACCCTGAATATCGGTGTCCAGACGGTCACCAACTACCACCGGGCGGGTCGCACCTAATTTCTTAGCCGCGGTCACAAAAATCGGGGATTCAGGTTTGCCCGCAACTAGAGGGGTACGGCCCGTTGCGGTTGCTACCGCCCCAACAAGAGTGCCGTTACCGGGAGCGATACCGCGCTCCTTGGGGATGGTGAAATCAACGTTGGAGGCAACCCACAAGACCTGCTCGTCAGCCAGGGTATAGGCTGCCTCAGCCAAATCCTCCCACCCTATCTCAGGGTTAAAGCCCTGCACCACCGCTGCCGGCTTATCAGCTTGACTCGTCACGGGGATCAGCCCTGCCGCGCTCACGCAATCGGCCAGTGCCTGGGCACCGGTCACCAGAACTTTAGCTCCTGCAGATAGCCGTTCAGCCAGCAGGTCAGCAGCTGCCTGGGCGGAGCTCACCACATGGTCAGCGTCGGTGTTCACACCGAGCTCCACCAGGTGATTGGCTACTGCCTGCACGCTTCGGGAGGCATTGTTAGTCACAAAAGCTACGGGGACGCCCTGAGCCTGGGCCTGGTTGAGGGCCTGTGGAGCCCCTTCAATTGCGAAGGGGCCCGCGTAGACCACGCCGTCAAGGTCAGAAAGCACCGCATCGTGTGCATCAAGTAGCATAGTATTTATGCCCCCTCGGTACTTTCGTTGGTAGCCGGAGCCAGCTCTGAGAGTTTCTCTTCTTCGGTCTGTTCTTCACCGGCCACGGTTTCAGAGGCGGGGGCGGGTTCTGCCGCATCAAAGATTGTTTCATCTTCGTCTGTTGTCAGGGGATCTTCTGCAACACCGGCTTCAGCTGCAACACCGGCTTTCGTCTCGGCTGCCTCCAAGTCGACTGAGGATTCTTCAGGTTCCAGGAGTTCTTGCTCGGTGAAGATGTCGAAGATTTCAGGTTCCACAAAGTCACCCTGCCCCAGAGCCGCCTCAGTCATCAGCGCCAGGCGGCCCCAGCGGGCGGCCTCTTTAGCGCGGCCGTCCTGCTGTAACAGGTCAGCGTAGGCACGAAAGAGACGCGGTGAGTAGTCAAAGCCACGCTTGGGGTTCAGTTCAGGAATTTCTAAAGTTTTGATAGCTTTCTTCAGCTCACCCCGGTCCTGGTAGATACCCGACACCACGATAGCGACCTCTGAGCGGACGGCTGCGGGCACGTCATCATTCTTTGCTTCTTCTGCCAGGGTGAGGGCCTTTTCAATACGACCTAGTGCACGTTCACTGTCCACGAGCAGGGCCAGATGATCATTAGCGCCGGAGATACGGCGGTGGGTGCGGAGTTCTCGCAGGGTCAGCTCAAAGTTCTCTGCAGCGTAGGCAGCGATGCCCACTACTTCGCGAACGATGCCAATCCGGCCCGCGCGCTTGGAGGCAGCAATCGCGTGCTCCAGGGCGAAGTCGGGGTCTATGTCGAGGTAGCGGCCCACCATCACCAGGTGCTTGGCTACGGTGTCAGCATTTTGTGGTTCAAGTTGGCGCAGAGCGCGCAGGGTCCAGTTTTCGAGTTCTTTACCGGTGACATCGGTGTCAATCTCGGGTGCGTTCTTTGAGGGGCGGTAGTCTCCGCTGGGGTTTTTCGCTTCACTGCTAAAGTTGCGGTCCTTGCGGTCGAAGGAGCCTTCGCCACGGCCATTGCCATTGTTTTTACGGTCATCGAAACGCTTTCCGCCACCGCGGTTCTTATTAAAGAGCTTCTTCTTCTCGCCGTAGGGGCGGTCGCCCTCGCGCTTGGTGTAGCCGCCTTCCTTGCGGTCTGAACGGTCACTACGGTAGGAGCGTGAGGAGTTACGGTCCTTGTTCTTCTTGTAGCCACCGCGGTTGTTATCTGAGTGGTTACGTGAGTATTCAGCCAAGTGAGCTCCTCTATGGTGTTTATGGTGGGGGTGAGACACTTCTCTGCCCTCTTTTTCGCTAGATTCCAGTCTATCTGGCTTGGGGTACCTTGCGTAGGACCTGCCCGGTCTTACCGGTACGTTATCAGGCACACAAACCCACACTGAACCACACATTAAAAGAAAAATAGCCCAGAGCTACTGCTCCGAGCCACGCACAAAAAACAAACCATGAAGCTTATTCATAGAGAAAGACCTTATGAATAAGCCTCCATTAAAGCAAAAAAGGGGGCCCTGAACACACAACCCAGAACCCCCAAAAAAGGCTCGAGCTATACAGCCCGAGCCTTCCTGTATCCCACAATAAAAAACCGGCAGCAACCTACTCTCCCACACCGTCACCAATGCAGTACCATCAGCGCAAAGAGCCTTAACTTCCGGGTTCGGAATGGAACCGGGTGTTTCCCTCTCGCTATAACCAC
>NZ_CAKMSB010000018.1 GCF_928381405.1 Rothia nasisuis | reverse complement strand
GGTCTGTTGGGCTGGTGGGGTCTGTTGGGTCGGTGGGGTCTGTTGGGTTGGTGGGGTCTATTGTGCGGGGTGCGCAGAGGTAGGTGGCGCCGAGGTTGTCGGTGATGATGCCTGGTGCGTCGTTGGGGTCGCGGCAGGGGATTACTGCGGGAGCGCTTCTGCTCACAGGGTTGCCGGTAGTTGACTGTTGAGCCGATTCCCCAAAATAACTAGTCAGTGTTTCTTGTGAAGGTCTACCGGCATGGTTGTTGCTCCCGCCAACTCCCAAAAAACTTTCGCTACTAATTTCGGTAAGTTGGCTGCTATTTTCTTTGTATGATATATCAATTCTGTCTCTAGATATATTTCCCTGATATGAAGAATGGGAGGGGTTAGATGTGAGCAATATTGAGACACTGATTAGGGCGATTGTCGATGCCAGTGTAAGTTTTTTCCTCATAGTTCTCCCTCCACAAGGATTACATTGTTTAAAATCCATTTCCCTTCAACAAAAGAAACATCGAAATAAATTCCTTGTTGCTGTGATTCTGAATTATCGTATGATGTCATTTCTCCTTCTAGGTGAACTCGTGAGTTATCCACGGGCATATTTCCAGCCCACGTGTATTTTCCTTCCCCATGCGATAGTAAGAGCGAGTCACCTAAGACAATGGTTCGGTGCCCTCCCTCTATCCAGCCGCCACGGGTGTAGATTTCTTCAACCCAGGCATAGAACTTGAGGTCTGATTCATATGAATCAGCTACTAGCGGATGTGTTGTGGTGAAGTCTCCGGTCTGCACTCCATAGTTGACTGTCTCTACCCAGTAGCCCAGGAATTTCTCTAGGCCTTCGTCGCTTTCGATGTTCATGCCTTCGGGGCGTGTGGGGCGGGGGACGTTTTGGGCTGGGCCGTGTTGGTCGGCCGGGCGGTATTCTCCGGCTGGTGCTTTGGAGCCTCCGGAGTAGTTGGTCTCGCTACTGGTGGTGGGGTCGGGTGTGGGGATGTGGCCGCTGGAGGCGGTGGTGCTGGTTTCGGGTGTGGGGATGTTGTTTGTGTTGTTGGGGTTGGTGCAGCTGGTGAGGGTGAGTAGGGCGAGGGTTAGGGTGGCGAGTGCTGTGTGTTGGGTGTGTTTCATGGTGGGTTTCCTGGTGACGCCGTTGTGGTTAGGTGTTATGTGTTTTTATAGTGCTGGGTTTGTGCCTTGGCAAGGGGTGTGTGGTTTGTGACGGTGTGTTACGCGGGCTGGGTCTGTGTGGGTAGGTGGTTCACGGGTGCTCGTGTTGTTCAGTGGCCCTGCCCCCCAGCTCCCAGCCCCCAACGTCCTAACCCCAGTATCCAGTACCCCCCAGCACCTAGGTGCTGAGCGTGATTGGGCTAGCTGGTGCCGGCGTCCGCCTCTCCCTCCAGAGAACGGGGCTGGGCGCCTTCACCCGTAGCCGCCTGATCCCTATCTGCTGCGACCTCGTCAACGGTGCGCAGGGTGCCGTCCTCCTCGCTCTTGAAGAAATCTTTACCGTAGACCAAGGCCACCAAAATAATCCCGGCCACAAAACCCCAGGTCGCCCCCTGGGTGGCGAGCACGGCACCGGTCACACCGGCGATGCCCAAATCCTTCTGATTACGCGATTCCATGATGCCCACGCGAATGCTCACAAAGCCCTGAATAATCAGCGTCAGCGCCAGGCCAACAGCGAGAATGGGCTCCACAAGCGTGATGACGGGCAGCAGGAGCAGGCCGGTATTGGTGCCCCAGCGAAAGGAGCCCGCGCCGCCGAAGATAGAACTCATGGCCTTCTTGCCCTGCTTGTAACGCTCAACAATGACCACGTGCATGGCGGCCCAGAGAGGGCCGCACATAGCGATGTCCGGGCCGATGACGCTCATGAGCGCGTTGCGGCCGCCGAAAATCAGGTGGGCGCGATTGGGGCTATACACTACAGCCTCGTCCTTACGTACCTCGTCGGCTTCGCTCAGAATCGATTTGGCCTGTAGGGTGTCGCCAAAAACCACGATGTAGGCGGCAAGCATGGTCGGGATAGCGGTGAGGAACATGGACGCTGACGGTAGGCCGATGCCGAACACCGTGTAGTTCTGCCAGAGCCCGGCGAAATCGGGTGAGCTGAAGCCCCACTCAATCTTGGGCCAGCTGGCTTCGCCGACCAAGGGGGCAACGATGACCGCGATTAGGATGGAGGGCAGAATGCCTAGGGAGGCAAGGAGCCGCCAACCGGCGCCCCGTTGGCGTAGGCTGGCGAAGGCTTTGGAGTACATGAGGAAGAAGGCCACACCCACAGCCACGGTGATGGTGACGGGGAAGAGGTGAAAGCGGCCGCCCTCTTGGAATACGGAGTAGATGGCGGCAAAGCCTGCGCCAATAATGATGCCAGAGCGCAAGGCCGGTGGAATCACGCTGACCACCCGCGAGGCCATGCCGGTAGCACCGAGCGCTATGGAGAACACGCCCAGGAGCAGTTGGAAGGCGATGAGTGCGTGCACCCGTTCGGGGCCCTCGGGGAAGCCTTGCACGTAGATGACGAGCAGGGGGATGGCTGGGGTGATCCAGCCGGGGACGACGGGGTCGCCGAGTAGGTGGTGCGTCAGGTAGAGCAGCCCGTTGAGCAGGACGACGGCGAGGGCGACTTCGAAGGGCATGCCGAGGGCGTCAACCATGAGGGGGATGGCTGCCAGGTCAACGGCGCACATGAAGAGGCCCTGGGTGTAGTCCTGCCATTCGAAGCGGTAGTGAATGAAGGGTAGGCGAACCTGAAAGGGGCCGACTTTCCAGTGGGGTGGCACTTTTCCGATGCCGTCTGGGTGTTCGGTGTGCATGATTCTCACTCCGTTGTGATGGGGCTATTGGTGTGTTGGCAGGTGGGGTACCAGCCAGCTGTACCAGGGTATGCCCCATCATAGTGTGAGCTAGGTCATTTTGCACCGATGTGCGGTGGTGGGGTGGTGAATTTAGCCAGTCATGTTACGGTGGGGCGCACGCTCCGGTCGGCGTAAAGATCGATAGGGTTGGGGCTGGGAAAGCACGGAATCAGAAGAGAACCTGGGTGAACATGAGGCAAGCAGGTAGCAGTCAGAATACTATTGAGCCTGCTTGGTCGGGGCATCTTTTGAACTATCAGTACCTGCAACCGTCTCAGAGTTGCCCAGTTCATTCTGACCTGATGCAGTGTGGTGAATTTGAAAGTGAACACAGAGTCGATAGTGAAACAGGGGAGTGCATGGTTGAGGGGTGGGTCTTCTTGGGAGGCCTCTACTACATATCTAACGAACAGCGGGCCGAGGAGCTCTGCCGCAGGCTGTGGGGAGCGGGTATAGAAGAGGTTTATTCCGATGAAACCGAGGACGTGTACTACAGCGAGTGGTAGTTTTCCTCTCAACTAGCCGGTGTCTACCTAGCATCTCTCCATATCACCTTCTATGCTGCTTTAAGGCAATAGAACACATGGTTTTGAGGAGAGAAATGAAGAAGACTATTAACGTAGTCGGCGCGGTTTTTATCAGGGACGGGAAGATTCTCGCAGCTCAGCGGAGCGAGAAGATGTCCTTGCCTCTGTTCTGGGAATTTCCCGGTGGAAAAATTGAACAGGGGGAGTCCCCGGTTGAGGCATTGAAGCGAGAACTGCGTGAAGAACTTAACGTGCTTGCTGAAGTAGGCGAACATGTGGAAACAACAGTTTATGAATACGACTTTGGGGCTGTAGCTCTACGGACTTACTACTGCACCCTACTTGCGGGGGAGCCTGAACTGACTGAGCACGCTGAGATTCGGTGGCTTGCTCCCTCGGAGCTTTTTTCAGTTGAGTGGGCACCGGCCGATGTGCCTGCTGTTGAAAAAATCAATGAGAAGTTGAGGTAAACGAGATGTTGCACCAGAACCTTGCTTCTGATGTGCTTGCTTGTGATACACGCTATGGGTATATCGATAAGCAGGTAAAATCTCATCGCCTTTATAACCCCGTGTTGTTCGATAACTCTCGAGGCAAGACGATGTTAGAGGCGTTGGTGCATGAGCTTAGGCGTTCCAGTAGCTTCAAATTTGCGGTTGCCTTTATTACCTCGTCTGCTCTGGCGATGCTCAAACAGGTTTTCCTAGATTACAGAGGCCAGGGCACTATTTACACATCTACCTATCTGGGCTTCAATGACCCAGAGATGTTTGAAGAACTGCTCAAACTTGAAAATATCGAAGTTCGGGTACTCACAGACCCCATCGATGCCTTCCATAGCAAGGGCTATATTTTTCAACATGAGGGGTTTGTTAAAACTTCGACTGCCATCATTGGTAGCTCAAATTTAACCCGGTCAGCCTTACTCTCAAACACCGAGTGGAATCTTCGCTTTTCTGCTTTTAATGATGGTCATATTATTGAGCAACTTGAAGGCGCAATTGATCGTTTGACGTGCCGCTCTGAACTGCTGACCCCTGAATGGATTAGGGCCTATGAGCAACTACCTCGGGCTAAGCGTGACTCCATCGTTCTAGAAAACGAAGCAGACCGCATTGTTCCTGTAGGTAGAATTGAGCCGAACCAGATGCAGCGTGAAGCCTTGGACCGAATCAAGAAGGTCCAGCTCAAGGACCAGAAGCGAGCTTTGGTTATTTCTGCCACTGGAACAGGCAAGACGATCCTCGCTGCGCTTGCGGTTCGAGAGGCCCGCCCCGAACGCATACTCTTTCTAGCGCACCGTGAACAGATTCTGAACAAGGCAAGGGAAGAGTTTCAAAAAGTTTTGGATCATGAGCCCCCAGAGGCTTTCGGCAAGTATGTTGGCCTAAGCCGGGATGATGAAGCCAGATACCTTTTTGCCACCGTGCAGACTCTCTCAAGGCCAGATACCCTTCAGCGGTTCACCCCTGACTATTTTGATTACATTGTGGTTGATGAGGTACATAGAGCCGGCGCTGATACGTACCGCACGATTATTGATTACTTCAAGCCCAGGTTTTTGCTTGGCCTCACCGCGACCCCTGAACGCAGTGACGCATTCAATATCTATGGGTTATTTGACTACAACGTTCCTTATGAGATTCGGTTAAACCGTGCTCTGGAGGAAAACATGTTGGTTCCCTTCAGCTATTTTGGCGTAAGTGAGTACGTCAGTTCTGATGGTCAGACTATCGAAGAGAGTGCTGACTTAGCCCGTCTGGTTCTTGAGAGCAGGGTGGATTACATCGTCGAAATGATTGAACGGTATGGGCACACTCGAAATGTGCGCGGCCTGATGTTCTGTAGTAGGAATGATGAAGCCGAGCTGTTGAGCGCTGAACTGAATAAGCGGTATGTGAATGGGCGCCTCCTGCGCACACAAGTGCTAACAGGTGCACACTCGCAGGCTGAACGCGAGGCCGCTGTGCAGCGCTTAGAAATAGGCAGAACCGATTACATCTTGACGGTAGACATCTTCAATGAAGGCATAGACATCCCTGCTGTAAATCAGATAGTGATGCTACGTAGTACACAGTCAGCAATTGTGTTCACACAGCAGCTGGGGCGTGGCCTGCGCAAGTCAGCTGAGAAAACGCATCTAAGGGTTATCGATTTTATCGGTAATTACAAAAATAACTTCCTCATTCCCATAGCCCTGTTCGGTGATAGGACTTTAGATAAAGACGTTATACACCGGCAGCTTGACGGCACTCGTCAGGTTGGTGTGCTGGCAGGCGTCTCCAGTGTGAGCTTTGAGGAGGTAGCGCTCGAACGAGTCTTAAAGTCATTGCAGTCAACCAAGTTAGATTCAATGGCAAAGCTCAAAGAGGCTTATGTGGAGCTGAAGTACCGCTTGGGCAGAGTGCCTACGCGTATGGACTTTGCGCGTTTCGATACCCCTGACCCCACTGCCTTTATCTCAGGTAGAGACCGGCCTTCTTTCTGGCATTTTTTGAAAAAGGTAGATGGGACTCATGTTCCAGACCTTTCGGAGGCGGAGCAACGGTATCTGATGTTCCTTGACAGGGAACTCATGAACGGTAAAAGACCTCACGAGTTGTTACTTCTCAAGGAGCTCTTGACCGGAAAACCGGTTACGAAGGCGGAGTATAAGCAACTGCTCCGTGGATACGGGGCCAGTACTGCTGAGATGACGACTAGGTCTGCACTGAATGTCCTCTCCCTTGATTTTTTCACTGAAAGAGAGAGGAAGAGCTATGGAAATAGCCCAATCGCTACTTCAGGTAATGACGGTCTGACTATCTCTCAGGAACTGATCCATCTGTATTCAACGAATGTTGAATTTAAGAACCAGGTTGACGATTCGATAGAGGCTGGCCTGTATCTGAACCAACATCAGTTCAATAGAGCAGGTGAACTTCAGGTGGGCAAACGGTACAGCCGAAAGGATGTGTGCCGCATCCTCAACTGGCCCGGTAACTATGAGTCTACGATGTATGGCTATAAGGCTGACATTGCCACCGCCACCTGCCCAATCTTTGTGACCTACCATAAGAGTGATGACATAGATGAGGCGGTCAAATACCGGGATCATCTGGATGATGAACAGACGCTTTCATGGTTCACCAAGCACGGACGAAGGACGACCAGTAAGGTGGAAAGTAAAATTATTTCAGGCGAGTATGACCTTGAAATCCTCATTAAAAAGGATGATTCTGAAGGCGCTGACTTCTTCTACCTTGGTAAGGCTGAGCCCCGAGATGCTGTTGACTCAACTATTGGAGCCGGGGAGCAGACAAAACCTATTGTGAATATGAAGCTGGACCTGCAGACTCCTGTAGAGCCCGTATTGTATGAGTACCTTACCTCACCTTCGTAGGCCCACTTAGCTCCAGAAGGGTTGCCCGTCGGGCGCTGGCGTCCTTATCCGCATTGCGCCGCCTACGGGGCGCGTCCTGTGCATGGCGCAGCCCCGTTACCCTGCTCAGCCTCACCCCCTAGGTGCACGCTACTCTCTAGCCGGTTTGGCAAGTGATGCCAGCACACAATAAATCACAGAAGTCACAAGAAACGAGGTGAGTGTTGCCCCCAGCGGAGATTCCCAACGGTAGGCAAACACCCAAGCCGTCAACGATCCCAGCGCCCACGCACCAACTGCCGGAAGGCCAAGCATGAATCCGTGAGCAGGGTTGTGACCACTAGATTTGCTGCCAGCCAGACGCCCATAATACGCGGAGCCGTAGAGGATTTAGCGCCAGATCTCAGGAGCTCTGTATTGAGCACGGGCTGGGGTTTAGTGAACGGTGCTGACATGAGAACAATACTAAGTGGCGTGAATAACAAATCAAAGCGAGACAGCCCTCAGGTAGAGCCCCACCTGATTTTGCCCCGGCCAATCCTGCCCCGTCGGCCGCTCCCGCTCCACCTGCGAGTGCAGCACGCCGACTACTGCATGTACCCAGGGTCACGGGTCGCGCTATAACCCCTTAGGGGTGGTAGACGGGGTAGGATGCTGGGCTGTGGGGTGTAATTGTGACAAAAGATGCGCGCTCGGTGGGTAATACTGGGAAACACAACGGATTTTGTAGGCTTATTTGTGGTAACCTGAGCCCTGAATATTGTGAGCAGGCCGTTGCACTGCTGGAGTTCTTCTGCGCGTAAGCCTGCCAGAGAAGACACCCCCCCGGGCTACCCGAGCTTCTTAACAAGGGAGGCGCTTATCTTCGATGCTAAGAGAACAGACAGCTCAAACAATCAGTTGTACCGCGTCTGCCCGTGGAACTCGCAACCGATGAGAGAAAGAAAAAACCTATGAAGACTGTGTCGCGACGTTCGCTGGCTAAGGGAGCCGCGTGGGCTGCTCCTGCAATCATAGCCACCTCGCAGGTGCCCACATACGCTGCCTCTGCACTGTGCCAGAACGATGCGGTCGCTGTATCGGGGGTAACATACACTCTCATCGGGGCCGAATCGAATAAAGTGGAGCCCTACCATAACGGGGTCACGGTTTACCTCAACGGCGATGGTAAAAGCACCTGGTCTGAAAACCCCGGCTACGAAGTCACCTTCACCTACACTGCCGTTCGAGACATCGAGAGCGTGCTCTTCAGGGTCTACATTAGCGGCACCTTCTACACCACAGAAGGTTCTGTTGAAGGCCGAGTTGCCAATGTGATCGATAGGAGCTTTGCAAACGGGCAAGGCTACGAATACACCGTCAACGGTGATGCTACCTTTACCAGCGCCACCTGGCACGCTGGGCAAATTGGTCAGATTAGGGACGCAGCAACATCTCAGTCAGCTACCCTTCCCAGCGGTGCTTACTCCGGGTACGCTATCAACCATAAAGAAAACGAGAAAATATTTGCGGCCTACGATAGCAACCAGGTTGGTGCCGAACTGAGAGTTAACTTTTCCAGTATTAAGGCTGGAACCTCGGTAAGCCTGAAGACCTACGTGCGTTTTGCTGAACTCAACAACTATGGGCATATGGCTCAAGCCTTCGGGCTTGATTACAGCTGGAAACGACCCATCATGAATGCCGGCATGGTGTCTGACATCTACTTCAAAGAGCCAGTTAACCGCGGCACAGCTACTGGCGGCAGGTGCAGGCAAAACCAAAGCCTCAACATGGCAACCTACGACGGTGATCTGACCGACGAGCAACCCATCAAGGGCTAGCAAAACTACTTGCGTAGTTCCCTGCCCTCACAAAAGAGCAGAAAGACTGCCCCTCATGGAGGCTTATTCAAAAGCCCTTTCATCACAGCTCCCCAGGTTCGCGCTTGATGGAGCCCAGCAACTTCGCTGCGAGCCTGGGTCGCCTAATTACTTTTGAATAATCCCCTTATAAGTAAACCCCAAAACCCGTACAACCTACCGTTTTACCTGTGAGTACAGCGCGCTAGTAGCTGCCCGCACGCCTACCTGCAAGGTCGGTTCTGGTTGAGGGGCAAAGAAAGGGGAATGGTTAGATGCTATCGGTTCCGCAGCAAGCTGCTCTTGACTCATGCCACCGAGAATCCAGAACGAATAGGGGATTCCTGCTGCGTCCCCTAGCTCTCCAAAATCTTCTGAACCCATGATTGAAAAATCAGGATCATAGGTGACGTTCTCCTCACCCAGCTCAGCAGCAAACACCTGCGCTAAGTCAGCTGAGACTGTCTCATCGTTTACTACTGAGCTCGAATAGTGGTAGTTCTCAATCTCAGGTTCTTCAGCACCAGAGGCCAGCGATTCTGCTCGTGCCATACGCTCTACAGCGTGTATAACGCGGGTACGAACATCTGGATTGAAAGTACGAATACTGGTGCGTAGTTCTGCGGTAGCAGGAATAATGTTCTCCTTCTTGCCAGCCTGCAAAGAACCGACAGTGACTACCGCCGACTCCTTTGGAGGTACCTCACGCGCCACTACTGACTGTAAACGCACCACTAGGTAAGCAGCCAAAACAACAGGATCAATGGTGTCTTGGGGTTGAGAGCCGTGCCCGCCCCTCCCAAAGAGCTTGATGCGTAACGAGTCAACAGCGGCAGTGGCCGGGCCATGCGTGACAATGACCCTGCCTACAGGCTCCGTAAAAACATGTTGCCCATACATAACGCTTGGCACCGGAACGGTCTCCCAGAGCCCCTGCGAAACCATAAGCTTAGCGCCGTCCTTACCCTCTTCAGCAGGCTGGAAGATGAACTCGATGGTTCCTGACCAGTCACTACCATCGCGAGCGAAGAGATCCATAGTCTTAAGGCCCATCGCGATGTGAGTATCGTGGCCACAGGCATGCATCACACCAACAGTTTCCCCCTCCCAGGTGCCCGTTACCGTGGAGGCGTAGGGGAGACCCGTCTGCTCAGTCACAGGTAGCCCGTCAATATCGGCTCGGTAGGCCACCGTTGGGCCCTCACCATTGCGTAGAATAACCACGGTTCCGGTTTCACCAATGGGTACAATCTCGCGGGTTACTCCCTCTCCAAGCACCAGGTTTTCAGCGCGTTCTCTAATCTTTCTGGTGGTCTCAAACTCTTGCAGGCTGAGCTCAGGTGAAGCATGGTATGCCTTGTACTCGTCGAGCAGATGTTGTTCATCGGACGGAGAGAGGGTGAGCGAGGCAGGCAGATAAGTCACGGGGGAAACTCCTTATTGGGCTGGGAAGCGTAATGGTCGGCATGGGTACGGGGCATTGGCTGTGAGAGTCACGCTGCTCAATGATCTTTATTCTCCAATCATGATGCCAGCACCAGGACCCATGGGCAGGTTGAAGGTGTAGAAGATAAAAAGCACCGCTAGCCAGGCCAGCCAGAAGGTAAATACAAAGGGCAGAAGACGAGCCATCATGGTTCCTAAACCTGCCTTGGGCTCGTACTTTCGGACCATTGCGAGAACAAGAAAGAGGTAGGGGTTCATCGGGGTGACAATTTGGGTTGCAGAGTCGCCCACACGGAAGGCCCCCTGGATAAAGGCTGGCTCAAACCCGAGGATGCCAAACATCGGAACGAAGACCGCAGCCATGAGCGTCCACATACCTGAACCAGAGATGATGAAAAGGTTCAGAATCGAGCAGAGGATAATAAATATAACGATGACGGGGAATCCCGTCAGCCCTGCATTTTCAAGAACTGTTGCGCCGCTGACAGCAATCCATGAACCTAAGCCGCTCCAGTTAAAGAGAGCGATGAACTGACTCAGTACAAAGGCCAGAACCAAAAAGCCCACCATATCTTTGAGGGCCTCGCCCATGAGCGTTGGAACGTCCCTATAACCGCGTATGCTGCCAGCAAGGCGACCATAGACATAACCGCTCACCGAGAAGAAGAGGAAAATAATGAAGACAATAGACGAAAGGAGCGGTGACTTCGGCAAGAAGCCGCCTTCCTCGTTGCGCCACGGTGAGTCAGGAATAAGGCAGGCAATCAGTACCGCCACACCCACGAGGAAGAAGGCGATTGTACCCCACGCAAGTGCCTTCTTTTCTCGATTTGAGAGCGCTCCGGTGCTACTGTCTACCACCTTGTTAGGCTGGGTTGGTGGGAGCTGCTCCTGCGCAATGGTGCGTTGTATCCGAGTAGAAGGATTAGGGTCATCAGCCTGTTCATCACCCTCAATTTCTTCGGTCGAAATTTTGTCGCGGACGATACGCGGCTCAAGTACCCTATCGATTACAAAGCCTGCAACCAGGGCAAGGATAATTGCCGAGACGATGTTGAAGTAGTAATTCGAAATGGGGGAGACTTCAGCGGCAGTTTCTGCCAGCGCAGGGACGGAGGGAATTACAGAATTGGTAATACCAGCAAACAGCGCATCCAGTGAAGTAGGTAGAACGTTGGTGGAGTAGCCCGCGCCCGCAGCAGCAAAACCACCGAGCAGACCCGCCAGGGGGTGGCGTCCTGCGGCTTTAAAGGCAAGGGCGGCCAGTGGAGGGATGACGAGAAAGACCGAATCAGCCATAATTGAGCCGACGACCCCGATAAAACCAACTGCATACGGCAGAACCCAGCGAGGCGCTCCGCCAATGCTGAAACGAATTGCCGCAGCAAGGAAACCTGACTTTTCAGCGATACCGATTGCCAACAAAATTGTGACTACTGTTAGCAAGGGCGGAAAGCCGATGTAGTTTTCACCCAGGGCGGTAGTAAACCAGGTGAGCCCCTCTGCCGTAAAGAAGCCCTTGATTGCAAGGGGCGCTTCTGCACCAGGAACCTCAATGATGACGTTGTTCCAGGCCATCAGTGATGAGGCTAGAGCAGTGACTAGAAAAAGTAGAGTAAAGAGCGTAAACGGCTCTGGTAGCTTATTGCCGATTTTCTCAATGCTGTTGAGGGCTTTATCTATAAATGACATCTTGGGTGCGGCTTCGGTGCTCATGGCGTACTCCTCAGCATTAAGTGTGCTTTGGGAGCCAGTATAAGCAGACAAGTTAGCGGTGCATCTCGTATGTTGCAAATATGACGAGCAGAACACGGCTCAAGGGGCAGCAGCACCAGGTCGGCGGGCCGTGGTTTTCACCCACTAGACTAGACCCTATGCGCTACACCTACCTCGGCCCGTCCGGAACCTTCACCGAAGCAGCCCTCCTCACCGTACCCGGTGCCCCCGACGCAGAACGCATCCCCGCTACCTCTGTGCCCGCAGCCCTGGACGCCCTGCGCGAGAGGAGCGCCGACGCCGCCATGGTGCCCATCGAAAACTCTGTTGAAGGTGGTGTGACCGCTACCCTCGATGCTATTGCCTCACTCGATGGTTCTCTACGCATCGTCCGCGAAGTGCTCGTACCCATCACCTTCGTGCTGGTAGCCCGCCCCGGCACGACCCTGGAAAGCATCAAAACCATTTCAACGCACACCCACGCCTGGGCCCAGGTGCGCCGCTGGGTGACAGAGAACAAGCCGGACGCTGACTACCTGCCTGGGGCGTCCACCGCGGGGGCGGCTCTGGGCCTGCTGAGCGAAAACCCCGGCTACGAGGCCGCTATCTGCTCACCCGCCGTAGCCCAAGCCCACCCCGAGCTGCAGGTGCTGGCCCACAATATCGGTGACAATAAGAAGGCTGTGACCCGGTTCGTGCTCGTCGCCCGCGATGCTGAAACGCCAGCTCCCACTGGTGCAGATAAAACAACTCTGGTTATTCCGCTACCCCAAGACCGCCCTGGCGCACTCCTTGAATTGCTTGAACAGTTTTCCACACGCGGCATTAACCTCTCCCGTATCGAATCCCGCCCTACCGGCGAATTCTTGGGCTCCTATTTCTTCTCCGTCGACATTGACGGCCACCTCCACGATGCCCGTGTGCGTGACGCCCTGCGCGGTATTCACCGGGTCTCACCCGGGGTGCTCTACCTGGGCTCCTACCCTCGGGCCGACAAGCGCCTGGCAGCGGTAGACCCCATGCATGACGAAAAGTCCTTCAATGCTGCCCGCGACTGGGTAGAAACCCTCTTCCCCGGTGGGCGGCCCGAAAGCCTCAAACACAACATCTAAATGTGGGTCTACCTATAAGGGAGTCTCTGGTCCCTGAAAACACAACTAAGACTCTTCTAAGCCCCATATCTGGTGGTGTTTCCAATCATCCGGAAATCCCATCTCCTGGGCAGTAAGGAAAGGTACTGCGGATAGCGCTGAATCGACAAGAGAAGCAGTTCTACTTGCCCAGGCTGAACCAGGGGATACGGTTTCAAGAATCTTGGCAATAATGATAAGTGCGCCGTAAATTTTTTCGCTCTGCTGCCTTGGGTTACCCTCCTGCCCCGGTGGGAGGGGCAGATGCGAGAGAGATTCTAAACCGCTAACCCTGGATAAAATACCAGTACCCATAGGAGATAAGGTGCAGTTCCCTGACCCGAGGCACTCAAGCACCATATCTAGAGCCGCAAGAGCCTCTGCCACCAGCGGCGGTGCTGCTGAGCAATATCGTCACGAGCATCAATCAGGTCGCTCAGAGAACGAATCTGCATATCTTCCGGGTAGACATTAACCAGCACAGCCCCCGGGCGCACCTGGGCGTAGAAATCTGTGACCTCCCCCAGCACGTCACCGTCTACCTCAACAGGCAACCGGGCACCAGGAAAACGCACGTGGACGTCCTTACCCACAAAGTGCTCCACCACAGGGTAGCGCGGGCGGGCAGGGCGTATGATGAACTGAGCCGTCAGGCGCAGCCAGCTGCCCAGGTTACGGGGAGTCAACACAATCACCTCAAGCTGCCCGTCAGACAGCTCGGCAGTTGAAGCCAGATTCACCCCGCCCTGAATTTTTCCAGTGTTTGCCACCAGCACAGCCCGAATTTTACGGTGAATCGGGGCACCCTCATCGACTGTGATAATGGCCGAGCGACGCCGAGTGAACATGTGCCGGGTGCTGGCTTCTACATAAGCCAACCAGCCAATACGAGCCTTCAAATCTTCTTTGGTATCAGTCATAATCTGCGCGTCGAAACCGGCACCACCCATGACCACAAAGTTGACCGGGTCCAGGCCCTGCTCACCCTGCATTTCCATGCGGATCATGTCGATAGCGCGGCGCTCCCCGTGCAGGGCCATATTAATGCAGGCATGCAGGTCGCTCACATCCATATCGAGATTACGCGCCAGCAGATTGCCGGTACCTAGGGGCACAACGCCAAGCGGAACGTCCGTGCCTTCAAGCGCGCTAGCCACCGCCCGCACCGTTCCATCACCGCCCACAGCCAGCACAATCTGCGCACCCTCTTCAAGGGCCCGCTGTGCCATACCAAACCCGGGATCATCGGCCTCAGTCTCGTAGAAACGGGCCTTAGGCCAATTGGCCGTACCCAAATCGGAGGTAATCATAGCAATGACCGACTCGGCGCGATCCTTGGTGGGGTTGTAAACCACTGCCACCTGCTGGGGGTCACCTGGCTCCAGCATGCGATGGAGCGGTCGGTAGGCAGGGAAGAGATCGGGCCGTGCCCGCCGCCCCCTTTGAACCACAAACACAGCACCGGCACCAGCAAGCGCTGCTGAGATAGCAAGAGACGAATAAAGAGTAGTGCGAGCATCCATATCACCAGCATACTGAAGAATACTTTGTTCTGCTGAGGTAAAGCGGCCCTTCTCACAGTCGATAGCTTAGACCTGGGCACCACCGGCTCCCGGCGGTGCCTGCCTGTCATCAAGGCCGCAACTACGGTAAATTTAGAGGCATGATTGACATTAACCTCCTGCGTGGAAACCCCCACGCTTTCCGCGCCTCACAGCGCGCTCGCGGCGCCGACGAAAACGTCATCGACCAGATTCTCGAAGCGGACGCCACCCGCCGCACCTCCATCACCGAGTTCGAGAAGTTGCGTGCTGAGCAGAACGTCTTTTCCAAGAAAATCGGCAAGGCTGCTCCGGAAGAAAAGCAGGCCCTGCTCGCTGAGGTTAAGGAACTCTCGCAGAAGGTCTCAGAGGCCAAGGCTGCCGCTGACGCCGCTGCCGCCCGCCAGGAAGAACTGGTTTCTGGCGTCGGCAACCTGATTATCGACGGAATCCCCGCCGGCGGCGAAGACGACTACGTGGTTATTAAGCAGGTGGGCGAGCCCCGCAACTTCGAAGCCGATGGTTTCGAACCCCGCGACCACCTAGAAATCGGCGAACTGGTGGACGGTATCGACATGGTGCGCGGCGCTAAGGTCTCCGGCTCCCGCTTCTACTTCCTCAAGGGCCACGTAGCCCGCCTGGAGCAGGCCCTCATGTGGATGGCCCTTGACCAGGCCACCGCCAACGGCTTCACCATGCTCACCACTCCCACCCTGGTGCGCCCCGAAACCATGAACGGCACCGGCTTCAACGTAGAGCACGACGACGAAATCTACCGCCTCGAGCGCGACGACCTCTACCTGGTCGGTACCTCTGAGGTCGCTATCGCCGGCTACCACGCCGACGAAATCATCGACTTTAAGAACGGCCCCGTCAAGTACCTGGGCTGGTCCTCCTGCTACCGCCGCGAAGCCGGCTCCGCCGGTAAAGACACCCGCGGCATTATCCGCGTGCACCAGTTCAACAAGGCCGAAATGTTCGTCTACTGTCCCGTTGAGCAGGCAGAAGACATGCACGCCAAGATGCTGGCCTGGGAAGAAGAGATGCTGGCCAAGTGTGAGCTCTCCTACCGCGTGATTGACACCGCCGCGGGCGACCTGGGCTCGTCCGCCGCCCGCAAGTTCGACTGCGAAGCCTGGGTACCCACCCAGGGTGCCTTCCGTGAGCTGACCTCAACCTCCAACTGCACCACCTACCAGGCCCGCCGCCTGAACGTCCGTGAGCGCATGCCTGACACCGTTACCGCAGACGGCAAGGCCAAAAAGGGCGGCACCCGCACCGTCGCCACCCTCAACGGCACCCTGGCAACCACCCGCTGGCTGGTCGCGATCCTTGAAACCCACCAGCAGGCGGACGGCTCCGTGCGCGTCCCCGAGGCCCTGCGCCCCTACATGGGCGGCCTTGAGGTCATCCCCGTAGCTGAGTAGACCAAAGGTACCATCTGACTTGGAAAAGACCGCCTAGTTCGTGGGTATAACCGACTTAGATGGTACCTTCTGCTTTTAAGCCTGACTTAGGAAGGGAGCTCCCATGCTCAACCGTACCCGTGCCCTGCTGGCCAGTGTGCTGGTGCTGGTGGCGGGCGTCCTTTCAGCCTGCGCCCCGCCGGGGGCTGAGCCGGACGCCGCCACCAGCGCGGGCACGCCCGGTAAGCCCCTGGTGCTCGCCACCTTCACCGTGCTAGCCGACATGACCCAGACCGTAGGCGGTGAGCACGTGCAGGTCGAATCCCTGACCAAGGCGGGAGCCGAGATCCACAGCTACGAGCCCACCCCCTCAGATGTGCGTAAGGCCGCGGACGCTGATCTGATACTGGCCAACGGCCTCAACCTGGAGAGCTGGCTGGGGCAGTTCCTCCAAGATTCAGACGCCCCTGCGGTGACCGTCACCGAAGGAATCGAGCCAATCAGCATCACCGAAGGGGAGGGGGCCGGCCACCCCAATCCCCACGCCTGGATGAGCCCCCTGGCCGCCCAAACCTACGTGGATAACATCGCCGCTGCTCTCAGCCAGCTAGACCCCGCGCACGCAGCTGACTACCTGGCTAACGCGGCAGCCTACAAGCTGGAACTAGCTACCCTCCACGCTGAACTGGTCGATTCTCTCGTCCACCTGCCCAATCACCAGCGTCTACTGGTCACCTGCGAAGGAGCCTTCTCCTACCTGGCCGCCGACGCCGGTCTCAGCGAGGCCTACCTCTGGGCCGTCAACTCAGATGGCGAAACCGGGGCCCGCCGCATGATGGAACTGAGCGACCGGGTGCGCACCTCTGGGGTTCCTGCGGTCTTCTGCGAATCTACTGTGCCTGCCCGCACCATGGAACAAATCGCTACAGACACCGGGGTCAGATACGCTGGGGCCCTCTACGTTGACTCGCTCTCAGCGGCAGGTGGGCCGGTGCCCACCTACCTAGATTTGATTCGCCACGACACCGCCCTCATCGCAGAGGCTCTGAGTGCAGAAACCGCCCCGGAAGAGGAGTAAATCGTGCCCACACCTCTGCTTGAACTGACCGACGTCACTGTCACCTACGGGGCACCTGGAACAGGGCTCGTGCGGGCGCTGAACCGGGCGGCCTTGACCGTTGAGAGTGGGCAAATATGCGGGCTGGTGGGCATGAATGGCTCAGGTAAATCCACCCTCTTCAAAGCCGTCATGGGTGTGGTCCCGGCCCGTGGGCGGGTGCTGCTTGCCGGGCAGAGCCCGCGCGCGGCCCGCAAACAGGGGCTGGTCAGCTACGTGCCGCAGAAAGAAGAAATAGATTTCTCCTTCCCCGTATCGGTCTATGACCTGGTGGCCCAAGGACGTTACGGCCGCCTCGGCCTCACCCGGCGGCTCGGTGCCGCCGACCGGGCCGCAGTGAGCGGAGCCCTCGAGCGGGTTGGCCTGGCCGACCTAGCCCACCGGCAAATTGGCAACCTCTCAGGCGGCCAGCGTAAACGTGCCTTCGTGGCCCGCGGTCTGGCCCAAGAAGCCCGCCTGCTGCTGCTCGATGAACCTTTCGCCGGGGTTGATAAGACAAGCGAAACCATGCTTATCGATCTCTTCAAAGAACTGCGCGATAACGGGGCCGGAATTCTCATCTCAACCCACGACCTGGCCAACCTGGCAGAGCTGGCAGACACCGCCGTCCTACTGCGTAACCGGGTGCTCCTGGCTGGTGAACCGGCCACGGTGCTAGCTCCAGAGAACATCGTGCGAGCCTTTGGCATGAACCCGCTGACAGGGGAGAACTGATGTACGAACTTTTCATCGAACCGCTCACCTACGGTTTTATGCAGCGCGGCCTGCTGGTAACCGTGCTGGCGGCCCTGGTCTGTGCCCTGCTTTCCTGCTGGCTGGTACTCATGGGGTGGTCGCTCATGGGCGACGGTATCTCGCACGCTGTACTACCCGGCGTGGCCCTGGCCTATATTCTGGGTGCCCCCTTTGCTGTGGGTGCCCTGATTGCCGCCCTGGTGGCGGTCGCCCTCATCGGCTCGGTGGCATCCCGGGGCAGGGTGCGGGAGGACGCCGCCATCGGCATTGTCTTCACCGTTATGTTCGCCGTCGGGCTGGTGCTGCTCTCAGCCTTCCCCTCTCAGGTGGATCTGCATTCGGTAATCTTCGGTAACGTACTGGGGGTCTCCTGGGGCGATGTGTGGCAGATTGTAGCCCTGGCTCTGCTGGTCATTGCTGTGCTCCTGCTTAAGCGCCGTGACCTGGTGCTTTACGCCTTTGACCCCGGCTATACGCACGCCATTGGCCTCTCGCCGCGCTTTCTTTCGGGGCTTCTGCTGGTGGCCCTGGCGCTGACCTCGGTGCTCGCCCTACAAATCGTGGGGGTGGTGCTGGTGGTTGCCCTGCTGGTCATACCCGGTGCTACTGCCCGCCTGCTCACTGACCGATTTGCAACCATGCTGCTCCTTTCATGCGCAGTGTCTGTGGCTGCGGCCCTGGTCGGCTTTTTCGTCGGCTACCTGCTGGATGTTTCAGCAGGTGGAGCGGTTGTTCTTGCCCTGGGGGCCTTCTTTGGTCTGGCCTATCTTTTTGCCCCGCACCACGGCGTCCTTGCTGCTGCCCGCACCCGACGGGCAGCAGCGTCCTGACCCCTCCCACACCCAGCGGTCCATACAGTGGTTACCTGCGCTTCACCCAGCTTTTGTATAGTCTGGTCTACAAGAAACACAAGGAAGACAGATGATTTCAGAAATACAAAACATGCAAACCCTGCCCCGCCGCCGCTCCACCTGGTCCAAAGAGCCCGGCGCCAAGTACCTCATCGCCATCGACGTTGACGGCACCCTGGTCAACCACGACGGCGCCATGAGCGAGGCCGTCAAAAAGGCTGCCGGGCGGGTCGTAGACGCAGGCCACCACGTGGTGATTTCCACCGGACGTTCGCTGGGCGCCACCCTGCCCATCGTTGAGATGATTGGTCTGACGCGCGGCTACGCGGTCAGCTCGAACGGAGCGGTGACCCTCAGCATCGACCCTGCCCTTGAGGCCGGCTACCGCATCATTGACAAGGTCAGCTTTGACCCCTCCACCGCGATCAAGCTACTCAAAGCCAAGCTACCGCAGGCCTCCCTGGCCCTAGAAACACCGGACGGCACCGTCTACGCTACCGACAACTTTGAGGACTGGTCCTTCGGCGTGAACACGGTCAAGACCAGTCGCACCGAGATGGCTGCCATGAACTCTGCTGTGCGCGTGGTGGTATGTTCGCCGACCGACACCCCCGAAGATTTCAAACGCGCCATCTACGACTCAGGCCTGCACGGGGTCAACTACGCGGTCGGCTGGAGCGCCTGGCTCGACGTGGCAGCCCACGGTGTCTCTAAGGCCACCGCCCTAGAACAAATTCGCCGCAAACTGCACGTTGACCCCCGCCACACCATCGCTATAGGCGACGGGCTCAACGATAAAGAGATGATTCACTGGGCGGCGCGCGGCGTGGCGATGGGGCAGGCCCTGCCCGAGGTTGCCGAACTTGCTACCGACATCACCGGCTCCGTCTACGAGGACGGCGTGGTGCCGATTCTGGAAGAACTCCTCTAAACGATGGACTGTATTCACAAGTTCGTTTTTAGGGTGCCCTAGGCTCATGCTCACTACAGGCCCTCAGTTTCTTTTGCCTGTGGGTGGGAACTGGTGCTCATCTGCTCAACCGGTCACTCCATCCGAGCCAGCGGCGTCGCTGCCAGCCTGGGTCGCGCCTGACCCCTTGTGAATAAGCCTCAGTTCTGTCTGCCCACTGTCTCCCTACCCCGTCTGGAATACCACCCATGCTTTCATCCCAGCGCACCCCCGCATCGCTCGCAGACCCTAACGGCTCCGGCCTGCTGCTCTATGACCCTGACTGCGGCATCTGCCAACAGGCGGCACGCTTACTAGGACGCCTGGGGCTGGGTGCACGCGTTCAAGCAGGGGAGTACGACCGGCTCCTGGAGCACGGCGTTGACCCCGAACGCTTCGCGCGGCAAATTCCCTTTATCACAGCCAGTGGGCAGGTTGCCTACGGGGCGATTGCTGTTGCTCTCGCGCTGGCGACTAGCCGACACATGCCCGTGCGGGTTGCCGCGTCCCTGCTCAAAAACCCGCTGGTACGCCCTGTAGCCGAACGCATCTATCTGCTGGTTTCAGCGAACAGGTCTACCGCCTGTCAGATAAGATCGTAGGCGCAGGGTTCTACACCTACAACAGAAAGAAGGCGGCAGTGCTCGGAGTGCTCGAAGGGTTCACCATCATCGCCGTAGTGGTGGGGGTGGGCTACCTGGTAGCCAGGCTCGATGTTCTGCCGCCAGGCTCTGCGCTCTCACTCAATCGCTTTGCTTTCTTTGTGGCCCTGCCCCCACTCATGTTCGTCACCATGGCCGGGGCCGACCTGCACGTGATTTTCTCTGGCCGCCTGCCCGTCGCCGTCATCAGCTTCGCTGTGGTGGCCCTGCTGTTTGCCCTGCTTGCTCGGTTTGTGTTGAAGAAGGACGCCGGTGCCGTCACCGTAGGGGCCGCAGCCAGCGGCTACATCAATGCCAATAATATGGGCCTGCCTGTGGCTACCTATATTGTGGGGGACGCAGCCCAGGTGGCACCCATTCTGCTTTTTCAACTGCTCATTGCGGCACCCATTGTGCTTTCGATTCTTGATGCGATTTCGCACGGTGCGGTGTCACTGAAAACTGTGGCTGTTCAGCCGGTCAAGAACCCGCTCATTATCGGGTCAGCCTTAGGCCTGCTGGTCAATGTGTTTAACCTACCGGTACCCGATGTTGTCATGGAGCCCTTCCGTATTCTGGGTGGCGCCGGTGTGCCCCTGATTCTGGCGGCCTTCGGTATGTCTCTGCGCGGCTCCGCCCTGCTTGATACTCCCGGGCAGCGCCTGGAGACCGTGCTGGCTGCACTTTTCAAGAACGTGCTGATGCCCCTTATCGCCTACCTGCTCGCCCGGTTCGTCTTTGACCTGAGTGACCAGGACGTCTTTGCGGCCACTATTCTTGCGGCGCTCCCCAGCGCCCAGAACATGTACAACTACGCGGTGCGCTATAACGTGGCAACCACGCTTGCCCGCGACATCGTTCTCCTGACCACCCTAGGCGCTATGCCGGTGATTCTGGTGATTTCGTTACTGCTTCACTAGGGGAGCCCGGCCCCTGTAGGGTAGCCTAAACCGTGCCGTAGACAAGCTCGTTGAGTAGCCGGGCGACCAGCTCCCGCGAGGCGACTTCTTCATGCCAGTAGGAGCGCACCAGGGTCTTGCTGACCGCCTGCGAGGTAATGCCCAGCGCCTGGGCGACCGCCTTTTGCTGGCCGCGGACGCCCGGCACCAGCAGGTCGAGTACCCGCCACTCAGCTTCGGTGCGGGCTGCTGCTACCCGGTAGAGCAGGCGCAGCAGGCCGGTCACCTGCTCGGCTCGCACTCCCTGACCGGTAGCGTGAACGCAGATACCGCGCGGCGGTGCCCCGGTTTGAGCCTGTTCCACTGCTGACCGCGAGAGGCTCAGCGCCGGGCCAGAGCATTCCGGGGTAGAAACCACCCCCAGGGCCGCTGCGAAGCGCGGCCGCACCAGTTCGCCAGCTCCGATGCCGACCCAAAACTCCGCAAAACGAGCCCCGAGCAGGGCGGCTGCCAGGGCGTCCGCACCGGTTCCGAAAGCTCCCTGGAGCTCGTCCGGGTAAGTGCGCGTGAAGGCGACGGCCGGGTGAAGCTGCTCCAGGCGCTGTTCGAGGGCGGTCAGGTCAGCCCGCGCACTGCGGGCGATAAAGGTCAGTACAAACATGTTTATCAGTATGCCCTAGACCGTGCGCGGGTACCTAGCTCTCTCCCCAGAGGAGGGTCTCTACGTCCACACCCGCAAGAAAAAGGTGCTCCTGCAAGGGTAGGGCACACTTGACGGGCAGTCGGATGCTGCTGCAGGTCAGATCATAGCCCAGGTAACCGCAGGCCTGGTCAAAACCAGCCAAATCTCTGCCCAGGTCGTGGGCTAGCCGGGTGACCTGCTGGAGGTCAGCCGCAGACCCAAAGACCCAGACGTAATCGGGGCTGGTGAGCTGAAAGAGACCCAGGGGCTGGCCCGCCCCTTCGGTTTCGCGCACTCGCACCCAGCCGCCCGCCGGGTCAGGCTCCCCCGGGCCTTCGATAGGGGCGATTGGGTCGAAAACCCAGGAGCGGGCACCGTCAAGCCAATCGGGGAGCTGCGGCATGTAGAGGGTATCACCCTCACCGCTCCAGGGGGCGTGCTCAAAGCTGCGGGCATACATGGCTGACCAGAACTCCACTGAACCGCAGGTTACCCCCACGCTATTGAGCTGGTCGGGCTCCCCGATTTCGCTCATATGACCGGCGGGTCCGCCCAATTGCTCCGGGTAGGAGGCATTCTCATCAGCTAGGTAGACCTGATCCCAGTAAGTGGGGCGGGTGATGTAGCCAGCCTCGGTCAGCCGGTCGTTGATTCGGTGTAGGTAGTCAGCTTCACCCAGGGCTACCGTTTGCCCATCAAAATGGAAGAGGTAGGGTGTGCGCCTGCGGTGGGTAGGTGTCAACGGCATATCAGTTCCCTCTCATGTGGGTCATGTGGGCGGGGAGGACGCCCGCGCCCGGCTGCTGGGGGAAGGGCAGGGCGGCGCGGGTTAGGCGGATAAAGGAGCCGAGTAGGGTGAGCGTTTCTGGGCTGGTGGGTAAAAAGTCGGTGAAGCGGGTGGAGCAGATAATCACCGCCGCCCACTGACCTCGGGAGAGGGCCACGTTCAGACGGTTGGGGGAGAGCAGAAAGTCAGTGCCGCGAGGGCTGTCACCGGCCCGGGAAGCAGCCATAGAAAGAATCACCACCGGTGCCTCCTGCCCCTGAAACTTATCGACCGTGCCCACACGCACACCACCGTCCGCGTTTGCCAAACCGGCCTCGTAGAGGGCCTCACGAATCGTCTCTACCTGGGCGTTGTAGGCTGCCACTACGATAATATCGGAGGGTTCCAGTGGCGCTGCCTGCTCGGGCGCTGAGAGGTGCGGAACCCAGGAATGCCCAAGTAGTCGGCGGGCTACAGCGACCACCTCAGCTGCCTCTTCAGGGGAGCGGGTGGAATTGCCGGTGTGCTCAAGTTCGCGTAGGTAGACACCGGGCGCCCACCCCTGTAGCTGCCGCTCAGCGCCGGCGGGGGCAGAGGCTAGTTTACCCTCGTAAGAGAGCTGTGAGACCGGCCCACAGAGCTGCGGGTGCATGCGCCAGGTGACGGCCAGAAAATAACCGAATTTTTCGGGGAGCACGGTTCGCCCTGCCGAGAGCCAGCCTAGGGCAGACTCGTCTACCGGGTGAGGGTGAGTGCCCTGCGTGACCTGAGGAAGCTGGGCCGGGTCGCCCAGGAGCAGCAGGTTCTTTGCCGCCCTGGCTACCGCCAGAGTATTAGCCAGGGAGTACTGCCCGGCCTCGTCGATTACCAGCAGATCTAGGCCTTCATAACGGAATTTGCTTTCTGCCGCAAAATCCCAGGCAGTACCACCGAAGACGCGCCCGCCCGGCTCCTGGAGAAAACGCCAAACATCGTGGTGAGTCACCTCGCGCCAGGGAAAATTCGGGGTCTGGCTCTTACCTTTACCCTTAGCAACCTGGCCGGGGTCGACCCCGCCGTTCAGCATGCAGCCGCTCAGCATATTCTCCACCACAGCGTGCGACTGGGCCACGATACCAACCTTCCACCCGTCTGCCACCAGGCGGCCAATTACGTGTGACCCTACAAAGGTTTTACCCGACCCGGGTGGGCCCTGTACCGCCACATAGGAGCGGTCAAGCTGACTCACTGCCGCGTAAATAGCCTGCACGGTAGCCAGAGAGCCGTGGGTTTCAACGAAGTCCTCAGGGCGGGGCAGAACCCCGCCACCAGTCAGCCGGGGTGGGACGCGCTGGAGCAGGTCAGTACCCGCAGACGCTGGCAGCTCGGGAAGGCTACGGGCCGTACGCAGGGCCAGCTCCGCGAGAGCCTGCTCTTGAGCACGGGTAGGAATAGGGCTACCCGGCGTGATTGCCAGGGGGAGCTGGTGGTAAGGTTCGGCCGGTTCACGATCGAAGGTGCGTAGCGACTCCCTGAGCGTCACCCGCACCAGGTAGGGCTGCCCTGCCCGGTGCTCGGGGATTTCCTCGAGCTCTAGAATCTCGGTGTTAAAAGCACCGGCCCGCTCCGCTTCGAGAGGTAACACGCCCTCGTGCAGGGCGGCATAGGTAAGCGCCTGCCTGCGGGCCTCCCGCTCAAGGAAGGGCGGCAACGGGCGCTGGTACATGGCAAAAAGACCAGATTCGCCCACCGTCACCGACGAGCCAGGTGCTAGCCGCGCCACCCCGCTTAGCACACGAGAAAGTGATCTGGCGCGGTCAGGCCTGTGCCAGTCAGCCACCACTGTCAGCCGGCCTAAAAGCAGTACGTCGCGGGTATCTTCCCAGTCCTCCAGCGGGGCGGTCAGCCGGTTGAAATGATCCCACCAGAATTGGCGGCGCTCGCGGCGGTGGTACCCCGTGGCTGTGGCAATCATGGCAACCGCCTGCTTGCGCTCGTCATGCTGCCCACCAGCGTCCACAGCCTGTACAAACTGTTGGAGGGTTCGCTCGGCCTCAGACTCGTCTTCAGCGCGGTTCGCCAGCACCATGAGCTCATTAATATCAGCCAGCGGGGCCGGTGTAGTGAGCTCCTGGTTGACCGATCTACCCGCGAGGTTTAGTAGCCAGGCACGCAGATTGAGGAGCGTGAGCCCCATTCGGTAGAGGCTCTGCGCCAGCGCCCTTTCAAGGGTGGCCAGACGTTCGGTTTCACCCTGGGCTCGTGCCAGGCACAGGTCAGCGTAGACGGTTGCCGGTATGTGGGGTGCTTCGGGGAGGTTCTGATTCATAAAGGGTTCGAGGGCGGCCACATCAGAGGTGCCCACGTTTGTGCGTAGGGAGCGGCGTAGCGTTTCTGAGAGGTCTACTAGGACGCCGTCGCCCAGTAAATCGGTTAGGTAGGCTTCGCCGGAGGCATGGGTGACGGCTAGCCCCTGCAGGGCCGTCAGAACTTCCCCGCCGAAGTAGTAGACGCGGAGGCCGGGGTAGAGCTGCCGCTGGTGGTGAATCAGCCCCATCAGATCGCTGATGAGCCGCTCCTCCTCAGCGCGGCTGTGGGCCCACAGGTGGGTGAAGGTGGGTTCTTCGCCCGGCTCATCGGGCAGGTGGACCGTGCCCAGGGTGTACGTCAAGCCCCAGGCTTGAGCGGGGGCTTTGGCTTTCTCATCGCGCCAGAGCGCGTCTGAGCGTAAATCGAGGAAGATGTCGCCCCCGCTGGCTCGCGGCAGGGCGCGCAGGGCTGGGCGGGGAAGGAGCTGATAAGACAGAGCCTGCTGGGCCTGCTCGGATTCCTGTTCAGGGCCCCGCCCGGTGCCCTGTCCGCCGGTCTGAGCTGGCCCACCAAGCTGGATTGTGCCGTCGGGCTCGGCCACACCGGTCTGTAGGGCTGCCTGCTTCGCGTAGCGGCGTACCAGACCGGGCAGGGCCCTGTCGCCTGCCAGGGCAGCCAGCTCGTCAATGGTCTGCACTCCGCAGCGTTCGTAGATGGTTTGACGAGCGCGGGCGGTTAGCCCGGCTGTGAGCAGCATGTCGCGGTGTTTAGCTGCCAGCTGCTGGCAGGTGTCACAGCGTCCGCACCTGCTCACCGGCTCCCGCTCGCCCGGGGCAGACAGCCAGCTGATAGGCTCAGTGCCGGCCTGGCGTCTGCTGGCGAGCAGGTTCTGTAGCCGCTGGCGCTTGACGTCGAAGACGGGTGCAATGGTGGCTAGCTCGTGCAGGGATTCCACCCCGTTACCTAGCACCAGAGAGACTAGTTGATCGCACTTTATCCCTTCGTGCGACAGCTGATCAGCGTAGGCGGCTAGCTGTAGGAGGGCTGGCACGCGAGCTGTGCGGGCCAGCTTAGTGTCAACCACCCGGTAGGTGCCCTGCTTCTGTTTGATGAGAAAGTCCGCGCGCCCGTGAAAACTGCCATCGAAAAAGCTGGCTTGAAAGACGACGTCCGCACCCGCTCGGAGGGCGGCCACCGTCTCTTCTCGCTTGTGTTCTAGTTCTACCCGGCTGTAGTGCCGCGGCGGTTCTACCTCGTAGACGCCCCGCCCGTCCTTTTCATTCCAGGGGCCGTAACGTTCTTTGAGGTCAGCAAGGACGCGGGCTTCGTGCGCCTGCCCCAGGGCGATTGCCCGTTGGAGCTGGGGGTCTTCTCTGCGCTTCAGTTGGGGAACACGACCCAGAAGCTGATCAAGCGTATAGAGAAAAGCGAACTGGCACTGGGCAGAGGTGATGAGGTCAGTGGCAGAGAAAACCGGGGTTTTGCCGGCAGGGTCAAGTTCTAGGCTGTGCGGTGGAGCCGCAGGGCTTGTATCAATCAAGAACACGGTGACCTCCTGAAATCTCTGAGTTCAAGGCTAGCAAGCGTGGCTGACATTTTAAGAGCTGAGGCCTAAAGTTTTGAAAGTGCCACTTTGTGCCGAAAGTGCCGCTCTAACTGGCACTTTCGGCAAAAAATGGAACACTCGGCTGTGAGGCTGATCGGTGGTGGAGAGGGTGACTGCTCAAGTCAAGTGTTGGTGTTTTGGGTTGCGGGAGGGAGCTTTGAATAACCTTCCTTGTCGAATGTCCCGGCTAGAAGTGGGACATTCGAACCGGAGCATAGGGCACTTTTGAATAAGCACCTTTATACCGCTCACGCCACGCGGAGCTAAGGATGATTTCTTCATCTGACAGTAGTGCGCGAGCATAGCAGGCTTGATGTCTTAAAAGTTTGATCTGGTGTGCATAAATGCGCGCATCGGTATTTTTTGACTGTCAATGGCCTCAGGTTTCCTTCTGGGTGCCTGACGCGAAAAAGGTCACGAAATGGTAAAAATAAGGTCACGATTCTATAAAGTTGTGTTCAGCAAATTTCATACGTTCACTGTCACTCTGAAAAATCTCCCCCGAGAATAGGAGCCCTAGATGAAAAACCTTACCCGCCCTACCGGCACCGTTAAAGCCACTCGCCGTCAGGTCACTGCCCTGGCCCTGTCGAGCCTCGCACTCGGCACTGCCGCAACCGTTGCAACCGCTGCGTCGTCAGACATCCGCACCGTCTCAGCTGCCCAGCGTGCAGCAGACCAGCAAACCCTGCTCAACCTCATCAACACCTACCGCGCCCAAAACGGCCTCGGTGCTGTCAAGCACTCAGCCACCGTTGCCTCCGTGATGGAAAGCGAAGCCATTCGCCAGTTCAAGGCTGGTGCTTTCTCTCACGGCACCGAGTTCATCTACAACTCCAAGGTGCAGGGCTACAGCTTTGTACGCGAAATCATCGCCCTCTCCTACAACGACGACCTGGGCCAGCTCATGAATTTCTGGAAGGGCTCGGCACCGCACCGCGCAGCCGTCCTTGCTCCCGAAGCCAACGTCATCGGTATCGGTCTCTGCTACGGCCACGGTGCCTCCCTGCCCTGGCGGGTACTCGGCAACGTGGGCATATACCGCTACGAGGCAGGCAAAGGCCCCAACGACTATGTCTCTACGATTTCTTCATCGGTCACCGTTCAAGCTGCAGGCCAAGTATCAACTGCCTATCCCCTCAACGGTGCAATTGGAAACTACTTCCGGGCCACCGGTGGAGTGAGCGTATACGGCCAGCCCACCGGTAGCGAATTCGCCTCGGTCAACGGGGGCGTTATTCAGAATTTCTCCAACGCTCGCAGTATCTACTGGACCCCGGCCTACGGGGCGCACACCGTTTACTGGAAGGGCGCTATCGGTGCCCGTTACGCCCGCCAGAACTACGAAAAAGGCAGCTGGGGCTACCCCATGAACTCTGAATACGAGTTTTGGGGGAGTGTGCGGCAGGACTTCGTCAAAGACGGCTCGATTACCTCTGTCTACTGGACCCCCTCCACCGGAGGAGCATACGCCGTCAATGAATCCGGCAGTATCTCTGCCCGCTGGTACGCCCTGGGCGGGCCCTCTAAGCTAGGGTTCCCGGTAACTGACGAGACCCGCTGGGCGGACGGCGTTGTGCGTGTCACCTTCTCTGGAGGCACCACCATCAACTGGTCTGAGTCTCGCGGAGTGTGGGTGAGCTAGACTCCCCTCCCGGCTCACCGGTGCTTTAACGGCGGGGTCGCCCCGCGCTAGGCACGAGAAACAAGAAAGCTGACGCTTTAGCGGTCGGTGAGCCTGGCGGCGAACCTGTCAATCGTGTTTTTGGCGGCGTCGGCGTCCTCAAGATCATTCAACATCACTGAGAAAACTAGCGGCCTCCCTGAGTCAGTGACGGTGTAGCCGGTGAGTGAGAGTACGGAGTTGAGGGTGCCGGTCTTGGCACGGACCACGCCTCGGCCAGCGGACTCGTCGGCGTCGTTAAAGCGGCTTGCCAGGCCCAGGGTGCCGCTGTAACCTGCCACGGGAAGGCCGTTGAGGGCCAAGCGTTCGGCGGCGCTACCGTTGACGGCGCGCAAGGCTAGGGCCGTCAGTAGCTCGTTGCTGACGCGGTTGTTCATGGAGAGCCCGCTGATATCAACCTGGGTGTAGTCGGTAGGCAGGCCGCCAGCCTGCAGGGTCTCGCGCACAGCGGTAATCGCACCGTCTGTTGAGCCAGCGCCTCCGCGGGCAACTGAGAGGTTCCGCCCCAGGGTCTCGGCCAGCGAGTTGTCAGACTCCTGCATCATCAGCGCAGACTGCTCGGCAGCCGTTGCTGACTCCACCCTTGCCAGCTCGCTCCCACCTGCGGGGTCGGTGAGCTGCTGGCCAGTGGTGAAGGTTAGCCCCCGGTCGGCACCGAGCTGATTGAGGGCGTCCACCAAGGTCTGTTGAACCTGCTTGGGGGCGTTCTTGGGCCGCGACGTGCTCGCCGCCCCATCTGAGCCGGGGGAGTAGTGTGAATAGAAGGCCAACGGGGTTATCGAGGAGATAAAGCCCGAGTCAATATCTTCCTGCGCCCAATCAGGGTTGAGGTCGCTACCCGTAAAAATCGTAGTATCCAGGTTGACGGTGAAGGCTTGACCGCTCTTGCCTTGCTCGGCCAGGGCGGCGATAGTGCGCTCGGCTAGGGTTTCAACACCGGCGTGCCCCATGACCTCGCCGGGCTGCGACTCACCGGGCACCAGTAGGGTGTCGCCCCCTGCCACCAGGGCCAGCGTTGAAGTGTCGGTGAGCCGCACGGACGTGGAGAAGCGAGCGTGCGGCGCGGTAGCCAGCACAGCGTAGTCCACGAGCAGTTTCATGTTGGACGCAGGCACCCGGCTCGCAGAGGCTTCACGGGAGTACAGTACCTCCCCGGTGTGCGCGTCAAACACCTGGGCAGAGACCGTGCCCTGGTCGAGTGAATCAAGCACCTCGTCAAGGGCGGGCCCCAGGTCTTCGGGGCTGACAGGCGCGCCGTCATCTGTGCCCGGGGCTGGCGTCGGTGCCATATCTAGGGTGGGCGTAGTAGCTTGCCGTTGTAGGTTCTGGGCCTCATTCCAGGTGGGCACAGCCCAGGCGGCTGCCGCCGCGCACCCTAGGGCCAGCACGCCGGTCACTACCCACGCCAGTAGAAGGCGCACGCGAGTCTTGGCCATATGGTCCTCCACGCTGTTAGCCCTCGCCTGAGGGAACGTCCTTACCCTCTAGCCTAACCGGGTGCGCCCAGTGCGGGTGACATCAGGGCGTGTAATAGGAGTGACACCTGCGCGCCTGCTCTGTAAAAGGCGCATCGGCTGCCTGCTCTCGGTTAGACTGATAAGCCGAACCACTCGCGCTGAGCGCGGGCACCCCTACCACCAACCCAGGAGGCTCCCCTTGGAACTCGACGTCACTATTGAAATTAACCGTGGTTCACGCGTCAAGTACGAAATTGACCACGAAACCGGCCGCCTGCGCCTGGATCGCGTACTGTTCACCTCTATGCAGTACCCCACCGCCTACGGCTACTTTGAAGACACCTTAGGCGAGGACGGCGACCCGCTTGATGCCATGGTCATTCTCGACGTTGACGTTGTTCCCGGCGTTCTGATTGAATCCCGCCCTATCGGCGTGTTCCGCATGACCGATGAGGCTGGCGGCGACGACAAGGTGCTCTGCGTTCCCGCTGATAAGCGCTACGACCACATTCAGGATATCTCAGATGTGGCTGACCAGCTTAAGGAAGAAATCAAGCACTTCTTCGAGCGCTACAAGGATCTAGAGCCCGGTAAGTGGGTTAAGGGCGAGGGCTGGGAAGACCGCGCATTTGCTGAGAAGCTGGTTGCTGAGGCTGAAGAGCGCTTCGAGAAGTCACACTACGAGTCAGCTGCCGAAGCTGAAGCTGACGACAACAACTAAGGTTTGTGAGGGGTAACGAACGCGTGTTCCTCCCCTGAAACTGGTGAAGGCCAGGCCCGTACACGGGCCTGGCCTTCACCCGTTAATCGAGGGAATCTATGTCTAAGACCTGCAAAAAATTTACCTTGTTTTAAGCCAAAAACCTAGAAGCCCCACCACAGCCAGGGTAAACTCACACACCAACAACACCTACCAGCACAGAAAGACCTGCCCCATGTCTCATAACCTCGGTGCCATTGAAAGCGATGTTGAATTCAACTTCACCCACGCAGAGAGCCTCAAAACCGCTTTCA
>NZ_CAKMSB010000017.1 GCF_928381405.1 Rothia nasisuis | reverse complement strand
CGGCTGCCACACCGAGGATTTCCCGTCGGGGGCTAGATATATGCTTCCGGAGCATATACTTTCCGGAAACCTACAGGTCAATCCGTGAAAATCCGCGATTCCGGACACACTTTTTGACCCTTAACCCGTAGATACAAACAGTGGACCAGAGCGAGGAGAGCCATGGCCGTTGACCCGCAGCATACTCAGATTAAAGAAACCGCCCTGGCACTGGCCCGCAAGTTTGGGTGGGCACTGGAGTACAACGGAGGCCTTGAGCTTGACGGTGAGTTTTTGGACGATGCCGACCTATCAATAGAGCACACCGAGGACGGCATGCAGGTGGAGTACGTGCTCAATATCAGCTATGCCGACACCACCGCCTACGGTTTCACACTGACTCGCGAGGTAGCGAGCGCACCGGCGTCCGCCTTTGCTGCGGGCGCTTTCGGGCAGGCCGCTACTCCCGGTAACTTTGGTGCGGGGGCAAGTTTTGGTCTGGGGCCTTTTGCTACAGGCGGCCTACCGGGTGAGAACGCGGTGACGCTGGCCGAGAAGTATTACATCACCACTTTGGCTGAGCTGATTGAAGCTGTAGAGGCGAAACTAACCGCTCTGGCTATCTAAAAGGACTTCTTTCTGGTGCCCTGCACGCCTTCTGAGGACTACCCCCCCCAAAAAAAGGTAAGGTTGCTTAAAATTCCTTTGACCTTAGGAGGGTCCCCATGCCTGACTTTACCTATACTGCCACCTACCCCTACGCCGAAGAAACTGTGCGCACCTGGTTTATGCGCCCCGGTGCCCTGATTCGGGCGACCCCGCACTGGGCTGGCTCGGTGGTTGAAGAGGGCAACCCGAACGAGCCGGGAAGTACCGCTCGTACCAGGGTGGCCCTACCGCTGACCTCGGGCCTGTTCACCCTGCCGTGGGTAGCCCGCCACACCCGGGCGTCCGCGGATTCTTTCACCGACGAGCTGGTCCGTGGCCCCCTTTCTACCTGGGAGCACGCCCACGATTTTCTGTCTACCCCGGGCAATACGCTGGTGCGCGACAGTATTGCCTTCACGGTGCTCCCCGCAGCCCCCGTGGCCGCAAAAAAGGTTGGGGCTACCGCCGAGCGGCTGGCCCGGGCGGCGGCTCAGAAGCAGCTTAAGAAAGTGTTTGCGGCCCGCGAGCGCCGCATCGGTGCTGAACTTGATTTTCAGCAGCGCTACCAGCAGGAGCCGCTGACGGTGCTGGTGGCCGGGGCATCCGGCATGGTGGGGCGTCAGGTAGTTGCCCTGTTAACCGGGGGCGGGCATAGGGTGCGCACGCTGGTGCGTCGCGCCCCCGAGACTGAGCACGAGTTCCGCTGGGACCCGTCTGCCGGTGAGATTGATACCTCCGCTTTTGAGGGTACGGACGCGGTGATTCACCTGGGTGGAGCCAGCATCAACCAGCGGTTTACCGAGGAGAATAAGAAGAAGATTCTTGATTCCCGCGTTGAGTCCACGACCCTGCTGGCAACCACCCTGGCTGAGCTGGTACAGCAGAGGGGTGCGGGCGCCGCCCCGCGCGTTTTTGTCTGCGCCTCTGCGGTAGGTTTCTATGGGGCTGATCGGGGCGGTGAGGTGCTTACCGAAGATCAGGACGCCGGTAGCGGCTTCCTGGCGCAGGTATGCCAGGCCTGGGAGGCGGCCTGTGAGCCTGCCCGTGCGGCTGGGGTGCGGGTGGTGAATGTGCGCACCGGCCTGGTGCAATCTGCCCTGGGCGGTATGTTACGTCTACAGCTGCCGGCTTTCTTGAGTGGGACCGGCGGTTGGATTGGTTCGGGCCAGCAGGTGCAGAGCTGGATTAGCCTGGATGATATTGCCGGTATCTATGTGCATGCGGTGCTGACCGAGAAGCTAGAGGGGCCGGTGAATGCGGTGGCTCCCTCACCTGTCACGGCAAAGACCCTGGCCAAGACGGTGGGAAAGGTGCTGCGCCGCCCCGTCCTGCTGCCTATCCCGGCTGCCGTGCCTGCCCTGGCTCTGGGGCGGGAAGGGGTTCGTGAGCTGGCACTGGCTAGCCAACGGGCGAGTGCCGATAAGCTTTTGGCTAGCGGCTACATGTTCTTTGAACCGGAGCTTGAGCGGGCACTGGCCCACGAGCTCACCAGATAAGGGCTCTTTGTTCACCGAAATATCACTCTAAACACCAGCGAGGCGGCGCGGAGCGGGCTATCCTGTTGAGTGACACACATCATCGTTCTCACTGAAAGATAAGACATGTCTTCTTTCTCCCGCCGCTTTGCAGGCCTGGCTACCAGTGGCGCAACCGTTGCTGCCCTGGTTATTTCCCCTGCTCCGGGCGCAGGCGCAGCCGATACCACCACCCTGACCCTACTGAACATCAACGACTTCCACGGTCGTATATCTACCAGCATTGCTATGGGTCTGGCGAACACCATTCAGACCGAGCGTGCAGCTGCCCCCGATGGCTCTTTGCTACTGTCTGCTGGCGATAACGTGGGTGCATCACTCTACGTTTCAAGCGTTCAGAAGGACCAGCCCACCCTGGACTACCTGAACGCCCTGGGCCTCTCCGCCAGCGCCGTGGGCAACCATGAGTTCGACGCCGGTATGGATGACCTGGTCAACCGTATCATCCCCGCCTCCTCTTTCACCTATCTGGGTGCCAACGTCCTTCAGGCTGACGGCACCCCCGCCCTGGAGCCCTACTACACCACCGAGGTCAACGGCACCACCGTAGCTGTTATCGGTGCTGTGACCACCGAAACCCCTCAACTGACCGACCCCTCAGCGCTGGCGTCCGTGCAGTTCACCGACCCCATTGAGGCCGTCAACAAGTACGCTACCCAGCTCTCTGACGGCGATGCAGCCAACGGTGAGGCAGACGTGATTATCGCCGAATACCACGAGGGCGTAGACACCTCCGCCCCCGAAGCTGACGCGATTATCAATCAGACCAGCGCCGCCGTAGACGCTATCTTCACCGGCCACACCCACGCCGAGTACATCATTGACGGCGCCGCCCCCGGCCAGGCAGGCAAGACCCGCCCCGTCATTCAGACCGGCAACTACGGCGATAACCTGGGCAAGGTTGTGCTGACCCTGGACGCCGATAAGAACGTCACAGCCTACTCAGCTGACCTGGTCAAGCGCATGGACGCTCCCACCGCTGAGCAGATTGCCGCTGACCCTGTACTGGCAGACGTCAACGCCATCGTCACCGAGGCCAACGCTTATGCCACCGAGCAGGGATCTGTTGTAGCGGGCCAAGTTAGCGCCCCCATCACCACCGGTTTTGACTCCGCTAAGGAAACCCAGGGTGGCTTTGACATGCGCAACTACGAGTCAACCATGGGCCACCTGGTTGCTGACATGTACCTGGCTGCCGCTAACTCCACGGGCCGCACCCCCGCCGATATCGGCATCGTCAACCCCGGCGGCCTGCGCGACGAACTACCTGGCGGACTGCGCACCTCACTGGGTCTGGCAGCGAACCAGAACGTGCGCGTCATGGACATCGTCAACGTGACCCCCTTCGCCAACAATCTCTGGACCACCGAGCTCACCGGAGCCCAGCTCAAGACTGTACTCGAAGAGCAGTGGCAACAGACCGCAGCGGGCGAGATGGCAACCCGCCCCTACCTGCAGCTGGGCTTCTCATCGAACGTCACCTACACCTACACCGGTTCACCCGATGCGGCAGGCTACGCAACCCGCGGCTCTAACGTGCTCGATGTGTACGTCAACGGCAAGAGGGTTGAGGACGCCGACACCTACACCGTCGCTATCCCCAGCTTCCTGTTGGGCGGCGGCGACAACTTCGGTACCCTCTCTCAGGGCGCTAACGCCAAGGACACCGCCCTGGTAGATTCGGACGCCTTTGTTGCCTACTTCAAGAACGCTGGCACTGTTGAACCCAACTTTGCCAAGCAGGCTGTACGCGTTGCCGACCTGGCTGAAAGCTACGACGTCAACGGCCCCCTGGCCTTCTCCTTGTCTGACCTGAACGTTCGTAGCTACGGTGTACCCGCCCTGACCGAGCTGAAGGTCACGGTGGGCGGCATTGAGGTTGGCACCGTTGCTGTTGCTGCGGACGGCACCGCAGCAGTTTCCCTAGACCTGGCAGGTACGGGCATCACCAACGGTAGCCACGAGATTGTGCTGGCCGATGCGACCGGTGCCACCGGCACCACGGTGCGCCTCTCCGCTAACTTCACCGGTACGGTTGCTGAGCCTACTCCCGCACCTACGGAGGAGCCCATCTCCGTAGCTCCTAGCACGACTCCTAGCGAAGAACCCACCAGCACTGAGACCGCCTCTGCCCCAACTGCTGCTCCGAGCACCAAAACCCCCTCACCTGTGTCTGCTGCGGTAGTTCCTTCGCCCTCACCGACGGCCTTTGAGTACGAGAACTGCGCCACCGTCTGGGATGCCCTCGGCCGCCCCATTCAGTCTGATGAGGCCGGTTTCCACCGGGGCTTGGACTCCGACGGTGACGGCACCGGTTGCGAAGTCAGCCCCGACTACCCCGCCCAGGCTGAAGACGGTAGCGATATTTCCGCCTCAGGTTCCGCCGGTAGCACTTCAGGTTCCGCCGGTAGCTCCCTAGCTCACACCGGCTTCACCGCTTCGGTACTTGCTGGCGTGGGCGCGCTGGCGCTTCTGGCAGGTGGCGTAGCTCTGGTCGTGAGCCGCCGCAAGGCCAAAAATATATAGCCTCTAGGTTATATACAACTGTGGGCAAAGGATAGCATGAGTGGGGGGCGGGCCTGCTCCAGTAGTGGGCCCGCCGCCTCCCTCTAGATACCCCTCACCAGGAGAGGCCTGTAGCATGGTGGGTATGTTTGACACCCCCACCACAGTCACGCTTGCTGTTACCCGGTTAGCAGGCGCGAACGTCCTTGCCGCAGATGTGCCCGATAATCACATCAGCGTGTTCGGTTATGTCTTCTACCCCCTGCTTTTTCTCTCAGCCGGTCTCGCGCTGGCCTGCGTGCTCACCATCCATCGCCAACCTCACCTGAGCGAAACCCAGAAACTCAAATGGCTCCTTTTCGCTCTCTTCCTCCCCCTTGTGGGCCCCCTCGCCTACTGGCTACGCATGCGCGCCGACAAACGAGGGCAGGACGGCGTAGAGTGAGAGAGGCCAGCTACACCGATACATAAGGAGAACCGTGAGCTACACCGTTAAAGCCCTACAAAAGTTTGGCCCCGACCAGCCCTTTAAAGTCACCGAGATTGAGCGCCGTGACCCGCGTGAAGATGATGTGATCATCAGGATTGAGGCCGCCGGTATCTGCCACTCTGACATTCACACCATCCGTAACGAGTGGGGCCCCGCTCAGTTCCCCCTGGCCGTAGGCCACGAAATTGCGGGCACTGTTGAGGCTGTGGGCGAGGCCGTCACCGCGTTCAAGGTCGGTGACCGCGTGGGTGTGGGCTGCCTGGTCAACTCCTGCGGTGAGTGCGAGCAGTGCGTCGCTGGTTTTGAGAACAACTGCCTGAACGGGGCGGTGGGCACCTACAATTCCAAGGACGTGGACGGCACTATCACCCAGGGTGGCTACGCACAGAAGGTCACCGTCAACGAGCGTTTTGTGCTACGCATTCCCGACGCCTTGGACTTCGACGTGGCAGCTCCCCTGCTCTGCGCAGGCATCACCACCTACTCCCCCCTGGCCCGCTGGGGCGTTAAGCCCGGCATGAAGGTTGCCGTTTTGGGCCTGGGCGGGCTGGGGCACATGGGCGTGCAGATTGCCGCCGCTATGGGCGCTGAGGTCACCGTGCTCTCCCGCAGCCTCAAGAAGGCGGACTCCGCCGCCAAGCTGGGTGCCGCCCGCACCCTGGCTACCACTGACGAGGGTTTCTTCACCGAACACCGCGGTGAGTTTGACCTGATTCTGAACACCATCTCAGCTCCCATCGACCTGGACTCCTACCTGAGTCTGCTGAAACCCCGCGGTATTCTCTCCGTGGTTGGCCTGCCACCGGAGGCCCTCGAGATTCACCTGAACCGCCTGATTGGCGGCGGAAAGGTGCTGACCGGTAACAACATCGGCGGTATTCCCGAGACCCAGCAGATGCTGGACTTCTGCGCCGAGCACGGCATTGCCTCCGTGATCGAGAAAATCGGTGTTGATGAAGTAGACGCCGCCTACGACCGGGTGGTCGCAGGCGACGTCCAGTTCCGCGTGGTCATCGACACCACCACCTTTGAGGGCGCCGAGGTCAGCGCCTAACTAACCGCCGACGTCCTCACCACCCTCTAGGCAAGACCCTGCACACCAAAATGTGTGCGGGGTCTTAGCGCACCTCGGGGATATGGGCAGTATTCTTAGGAAGAAGACAACCCTTTTGTTTTGAGGAGATTCCTATGGCAGGTGGTTTAGCCGCCCTACTCGATGACGTCGCCGCCCTAGCCAAGCTGGCTGCGGCCAGCGTGGATGACGTGGCGGCAGCGGCAGGCCGCGCTAGCGTCAAGGCCGCAGGCGTCGTTGTGGACGACGCCGCCGTCACCCCGCAGTACGTGCGCAATATCGAGCCCAAGCGAGAACTGTCCATCATCAAGAAAATTGCGATGGGCTCCCTGCGCAACAAGATGCTCTTTATTCTCCCTGCGGCCCTGCTGTTGAGTCAGTACCTGCCCTGGCTACTTACTCCCCTGCTCATGCTGGGCGGCACCTACCTCTGCTTTGAGGGTGCCGAGAAGGTCATCGAGATGTTCTCCAAGAAGGAGCATGCCAAGGAAGAGGCGCCCGCCGTAGTGCAGGGTGAGGATGCCGAGAAGAAGATCATCTCGGGCGCTGTGCGCACCGACTTTATTCTGAGCGCTGAAATCATGGTGATTGCTCTGAACGAGGTCGCTTCTGAGGGTTTCTGGTCGCGCGCCGCCATTCTGGCTGTGGTCGGTATCGGCATTACCATTCTGGTGTACGGTGCCGTGGGCCTGCTGGTCAAGATGGACGACATCGGCCTGGCCATGGCCCAGCGTGAGTCTGCCGGGGCGCAGAAGTTTGGTCTGGGACTGGTCAAGGCTATGCCTGTGGTCATGAACGTTATTTCTGTGGTCGGCACCTTCGCCATGCTCTGGGTAGGTGGCCACATTATTCTGCTGGGTCTCTACGACATGCACTGGTGGGAGGCCCCCTACCAGTTCGTGCACCATCTTGAGGAGTACGGTCACCACCTGCCCGCTCTGGGTGGAGCGGCAGCCTGGCTGATTAATACCTTCTGCTCCATGGTGATTGGCCTCATCTGGGGTGGCATCATTGCCGGTATTATGCACTTCCTGCCCGGCAAGAAGCACCACTAAACGGTCAGCCCCCTCGCCCTGACGCCTGAGACCGCGGTCTCACGCGTCTTGCGGGGGTTTCAGGGCGCACTGGCAACAACTCCCGCTTCACAAAGCGTTCAACCAGCTCTTGGTTAGGGTAAAAACCGACAAAACGTAACGAACCAACATAAAACCCGTAAGGGCGCGGGGCAGTTCCCCCTTGCCGCGCAAGAGTGGAAGACTGAGGGTAACCCGGCAGATTGCACAGGCGTTACGCCCTCAGTCGCGCACCCACCACAGGAATACATATGGCCACCACAGTTGCCCCAGCCCCTGAGTCCACCCAACCGTCCAAGCCACCGCGTGTTTCCAACGTCCTTGCAAAATACATTATGGCGGTCACCGGCGTCATTTTTGCGCTCTTCGTGCTCGTGCACATGTACGGCAACCTCAAGGTCTACATGGGCCCGGAGGCTTTCAACCACTACGCCCTCTTTTTACGCACCCTCTTCGAACCTCTCTTCCCCTACGAAGGTTTCCTCTGGGTATTCCGCATCGTCCTACTGCTGTGTCTCATCGGGCACGTAGGTTGCGCGGTGCTTCTGAGCTCCCGAGCGAGAAAGGCACGCGGCAAATATAAACGCCGTGGCCTGCGTGGGTATCGCTCCTTCACCGCCCGTACCATGCCCGTCACAGGCCTGGTGCTCCTGCTCTTTATCATCTTCCACATCCTCGACCTAACCGCCGGGGTAGCTGTAGCCCCCGAATCTTTCCATCACGGCTCCCCGGCAGCTAGCTTCGCCTACGAGAATCTGATAGCCAGCTTTCAACGCCCTGCGGTGGCCTTCTTCTACATGGCAGCTATGGTCATTCTCTTCTTGCACCTAGCTCACGGGCTCTGGGCCGCCGTGCACGACTTCGGTGTCACCGTGGGTGAGAAAGCTCGTTCCTGGCTGATTCTTATCGCAGGGCTCTACGGGCTGGTCGTCATGCTGGGCAATATCACCATCCCCATCGCAGTCCTCACCGGTATTCTTGACTAGGAGAAACCATGTCAGAACCCACTATCTCCTACTCCCACGATGTTGACGGCAAGGTTCCCGGTGGCGATCCTGCCACCGCCTGGGCCCGCCGCCGCGACGAATACAGGCTGGTCTCTCCCCTCAACCGCCGCAAGTTCAAGGTGATTGTGGTGGGAACCGGTTTGGCCGGAGCCGGTTGTGCCGCAGCTCTGGGCGAGCTGGGCTACCGGGTCTCGGCCTACACCATTCACGACGCCGCCCGCCGCGCCCACTCTGTTGCAGCCCAGGGCGGCATCAATGCGGCCCGCGCACGCAAGGTCGATAACGACTCCATCCACCGCTTCGTCAAAGACACCGTCAAGGGCGGTGACTTCCGGGGGCGAGAGGCTGACGTGTTCCGCCTGGCCGAAGAGTCCGTGCGCGTCATTGACCATATGAACGCTATCGGGGCTCCTTTTGCCCGCGAGTACGGGGGCCAGCTCACCACCCGCTCCTTCGGCGGGGTGCAGGTCTCACGCACCTACTACACCCGGGGGCAGACCGGCCAGCAGCTGCAGGTCTCAGCCTCCCGCTCTCTACAGCGCCAGGTTGCTGCGGGAACCGTCACCCTGCACACCCACGAAGAAATGCTTGATCTTATTATCAAGGACGGTGCTGCCCGCGGCATCGTCACCCGCAACCTGAAAACCGGGCAGGTGAGGGCTGAAACCGCCCACGCAGTCGTGCTGGCGACCGGCGGGTACGGCAATGTCTTCCATAGGTCCACCCTGGCTAAGAACTCCAACGTGACCGCCGCCTGGCGGGCCGTGCGCCGTGGGGCCTATTTCGCTTCGCCCTCCTATATTCAGTTCCACCCCACCGCTCTGCCGATTAGCCACCGCTGGCAGTCCAAGACGACGCTCATGTCTGAATCGCTGCGCAACGACGGCCGTATCTGGGTGCCCAAGCGCCCCGGCGACGAGCGCGCGCCCCACGAGATTCCTGAGAGCGAGCGCGACTACTACCTGGAGCGCAAGTACCCGGCCTACGGCAATCTGACCCCGCGCGACATTGCCTCTCGCGCTGCCCGCGAGCAGATTGAAGCCGGGCGCGGAGTTGGGCCGCTGAAGAACTCGGTCTACCTGGATTTTGCGGACGCCCGCGAGCGCCTGGGTGTGAAAGTGCTGGACGAGCGCTACGGCAACCTCTTTGAGATGTACCGTGATGCTACGGGCGAGAACCCGCATACGGTGCCCATGCGTATTGCCCCCGGGGCCCATTTCGCTATGGGCGGCCTCTGGACGGATTACGACCAGATGAGCAACATACCGGGTCTCTTTGTGGGTGGTGAAGCCGGGTGGGGCTATCACGGCGCCAACCGCCTGGGCGCTAATTCGCTACTGTCTGCCTGTGTGGATGGTTGGTTTACCCTGCCCTATTCAATTCCTAACTATCTGGCAGGCCACCTGGGTGAAGGGTTGCTCAGTGCCGATGACCCCGCAGTGACCGCGACTGTGCACGAGGTTCAGGAGCGCGTTGACCGTCTCATTGGAATTCAGGGCTCAACCCCGGCAGAGCATATTCACGCCCAACTGGGTGAGGTTCTTTACGAGGGATGCGGGGTCAGCCGGAATGAAGAGAAGCTGACCCGGGCCATTCGCAAGATTCGTGACTTGCGCGAAGTTTTCTACCGTGACCTGTTCATCCCCGGGGCTGCGGAGTCCTTCAACCAGGAGCTAGAGCGGGCGGGCCGCCTTGAGGACTACCTGCAGATGGCCGAGCTCATGTGTGTGGATGCCCTGGATCGCGAGGAGTCAGCGGGCGCCCACTTCCGTGAGGAGTATCAGACAGCTGAGGGTGAAGCTCAGCGTAACGATGACGAGTGGTGCTTTGTGAGCGTTTGGGAGAAGGACGCCGGGCGCGGCTACCTGCGCCATAGGGAGCCCCTGGAGTTCAAGGACATCACCCTAGAGACGAGGAACTACAAGTGAAACTTACAATTGAGGTATGGCGGCAGGACCCGCACCAGGGTGAGGGCCGCTTTGAGACCTACACAGTTACCGGGGCCTACGAGGAGATGTCTTTGCTGGAGCTCATCGACTATCTCAATGACCAGCTGGTCTCTGAGGGGCGGGAGCCTATCGCTTATGAGTCTGACTGCCGTGAGGGTATCTGCGGTACCTGCGGTATCACGGTTAACGATCAGCCGCACGGGCCGGTGCCCAACACCCCGTCCTGCCGCCAGCACCTGCGCTCTTTCAAGGACGGCGACAGGTTGCGGCTGGAGCCCTTCCGTTCTGAGGCCTTCCCCGTGGTGCGCGATCTAGTGGTTGACCGCACTGCTCTGGACGATGTGATTCGTGCAGGCGGGTTCGTCTCTGTAGATGCGGGGACGGCAGCGGATGCTGACACGGTGCCGATTGGGCATGACCGCGCTGAGAAGGCGCTAGATTTCTCTGCCTGCATTGGCTGCGGCGCCTGTATAGCCGCTTGCCCTAATGGGTCAGCCAACCTCTATGCGGGCTCTTTGTTGCAGAGCCTGTCTATATTGCCTCAGGGCCAGGCTGAGCGGTCTACCCGCGCTAAGAACCTGCTTACAGAGACCGACGCGCATTTTGGGCCCTGCTCGGTGTACGGCGAATGTGCCATCACGTGCCCAGCGGGTATTCCACTCTCAGCTATCGCCGCAGTCAATAGGGAGCGTGCCCGCTCCGTTTTTCGTAAGGACTAGGGATTATGCCCACACACGCAAGCTCTCACACCGGGAAGAACGGGGCTTCGGTGCACCGTGAGCGCTCTGTGATGATTGCCAAGGTTGCGGCGATTCTAGCGGTCACTCTCGTCCTTTTCTTCACACCGGCACCCGAGGGGGTTGACCCCAGGGGTATGCACATGGCTGGTATCTTTGCGGGCACTATTCTGGGCCTGATTTTGCAGCCCTTGCCTACTGCCTCGGTAGCCCTTATCGGTCTTGCAGCGGCCATGATGACCGGAACAATGACGGCCAAAGATGAAGCTCTGACCGGGTTTGGGAATCCCACTATCTGGCTGATTGTTGCGGCCTTCTTTATTGCGGACGGCTTCTTGATTACGGGGCTGGGGCGGCGTATCGCCTTGGTCTTCGTGTCTATGCTGGGTAGGTCATCTCTGGGTCTTGCCTACGGTATGGCTCTCACCGACCTGGTGCTGGCCCCTGCAACGCCTTCCAATACTGCTCGTGCGGGCGGCGTGGTCTACCCGATTGTGAGATCCCTGTCAGTGGTCAACGAGTCTGAACCCACCAGCACGGAGTCACGCCGCAGGCTGGGCTCCTATCTCTCCCTGACTGCGGTGCAGGTCAACACTATTACTTCGGCCATGTTTGTTACCGCGATGGCAGGGAACCCTTTGGCTGTGGGGTTCGCTGAGAAGCAGGGCGTCCATATCAGCTGGGGTACCTGGGCGCTCGGTGCCCTGGTGCCCGGTCTGATTGCGCTGGTGTCTATGCCCTGGATTATGATGAAGATTTATGCGCCCACGGTGAAGCGCACCCCCGATGCGCCCGCCCATGCCCGCGAGCAGCTCCGCGAATCGGGGCCCATGTCTCGTGGGGAGTGGGTTATGGCGGTTACCTTTGTGCTCCTTCTGGCGCTGTGGGTTTTTGGCTCGGCGGTTGGTGTGAACCCCACTTCTGCCGCGTTTTTAGGTATTGCCATTTTGCTGGTTGCGCGAGTGTTGACGTGGAACGATATGGCTAAGAATGCCGGTGCCTGGTCTACCCTAATTTTCTTCTCGGTGCTGGTGGCTATGGCTGAGCACCTCAATACCCTGGGTGTTATCAGCTGGATTGGGGATTCCGTCAGTAATTTGGTGGGCGGCATGCCCTGGCCTGCTGCCTTTGCTGTGCTCTTCTTGGTTTACTTCTACGTGCACTACCTGTTTGCCTCAAACACTGCTCAAATTGTGGCTATGTATTCGGTCTTTTTAGCTGCTGCTATTGCTACAGGAGCCCCTGCCCTGTTTGCTGCTTTGATGCTGGGGTTTGCTGGCAACCTGATTGGTGGTCTGACCCATTACGCTTCGGGTCCGGCGGGCGTGATTTATGGTTCGGGTTATGTGCCAACGACCGAGTGGTTCAAGGTTAGCTTCTTGGCTTCGATTGCCAATATTGTGCTCTGGGGTGGGGTGGGCGTAGTGTGGCTACGCCTGATTGGCCTGTGGGCCTAGCCGGACGCTGGCGTTGGGGAGCACCACAGAACTAAACCCAGTACATATCAGGCTGGTCGCTAGATTTGTTGTGGGTTTACACCGTTTATCTGACAGTCCCTCCCTCACTTTGCTTGGGAAGAGGGTAATCGAGGAAGGGGAGTGCGGGATTTTTGTTGTCTGCTAGGACCGCTTCCCTTCCTTATAGAGGAAGTAAGACTGCACGGCCATGAGGGCGAAAATGGCCCACAGGAGTCCAGTGCTGTTACCACTTACGGGGATCCAGCGCATTGCGCCGAAAAGGGCTACAACGGCGAGGGCGACTGAGAGGACCAGCCAGAGGGTGCGGAGCTTATTATTTTGAGACCGGAACATAATAGTCGAGGAAATCCTTTTTAAGGGATACAAGAAACGGGGTTATGCACCAGAGTTAAGTGCGTGCGGATTACAGCACCACTAGTGATTTAAGAAATGCTTACCTTTGAATATTATCAGAGGAGTTTCTGTGGTGCCAGGTAGACGAGTGGTTTACGTGAATGGGAATGCAGTGCGTCGTGAGCGGGTTCAGCAGTTGTGTGCACAGGGGTTGCCGGTTGATGCTAGTGCTCGGGCGGTAGAGTTCACAGATGGGCGGTCCTTGAAAAGATAGCCCTTTGTCAGGTGGAGCGTGTCAAGTTGTTTATGTAAGCAAGGTGGTTACACATAGGGAGTAACCCGGTCAGGATATGCCGCAGCCAGCTGGGCAAGCGCCTGTTTCCAGTTCGTCACAGACTGTCCCTCAACCAACCGGCCAGAGGCTTTGAGCTACCCGGCAGGTTTGCCTCGTTCTTTCTGCCGCTCGATTGCGCGTTTGTCCTCGATAGTACAAATCGCCAACCACAGCAGCTTCACAGCCGCGCCTGTCGAAGGGAAATGACCACGATTCTTCGTGACCTTCCGCAACCGATAATTCAACGACTCAATCGAGTTCGTCGTGTAAATCACCTTGCGCAGCATCGGCGGGAACTGCAAAAACGGTGTAAACCAATCCCAGGCATTCGCCCACGTCGCGACCGACGATGGGTACTTCCGCCCCAAAGGTGAGGACTCGAACTCGGTGAGCGTTTTACGCGCGGCGTCTTCATGCGCAGCAGTGTAAACCGACTTTAATCCACCCCGTGCAACACATAACCCTTGCGCAACCCCTGGCGGTGTATGCCCGCCTAGCGCCTGGCCAGCACCTTAAACCGGGCGGGGAACACCTACTAGAAAGCGTGCTAGCCCGCCCCACCACGGGCTACGCAGGGCACGAACTCTACCCCGGCATTTTCAACAAGGCCGCAGCCCTCCTAGAGGCGCTAGTACAGAATCACCCCTTTACGGACGGAATAAACGCACCGCCTACACCCGCACCGTCTCGTTCTTATACCTGAACGGCTGGGATCTTCTACCCTCACAGGAGCTAGAAGATAATCAGCAAGCCCAGTTCGTTATCCAGGTAGCAGAGCACGCCCTTACCTTTGAGCAGATAACCCACCAGCTAGAACACTGGGCTACACCCCGCCGCTCCTGATACCTTGCCCCCTGCTGCCCCTGTTAATCTGAGAGGCATAAACCAGCAGCCCGTAGGCACAGCCCCGCCTAGCTGTTGCCCGCGCCGGTACGTTGCTCAATAAATTTACGTGGTATTTACGTGGCGGGGCCATTTTGGGGCACGAAAAAACCCGCTCCCCTAGCTCTCACTAGGGAAAACGGGTTTCTCTTCGCTGTGCGCAAGGGGGGACTTGAACCCCCACGATCTTGCGATCACTGGCACCTGAAGCCAGCGCGTCTGCCAATTCCGCCACTTGCGCATTGTTTACTGCATGCTACCGCACGCGCAACGAAGACAACTATACACATAGCGCCGAATAGATGTCCAACCAAGAAAACAATGGCATCAGTCACAAGCACAGTCTGTCGAAGGCGGAACAGAAACACGTGTGAACCAGCTGAGGTGAGCTGCTCGTACCCGGTAAGTTCACCAGCCAGTTGGTGAATTGGTCGCAGCGGTGAGCAGGCCGAGCAGGCGCCAGCAGACGGGGCTGGAAACCCTGTAGATAAGCCTCTGAAGCAGGTCTTTTCCAGCTTTTCTGGGGGTCTTTTTGCGGTTATCCACTAGACTGGAGGTCTAGACTATGTGATTACCGTGCGCAGAGCCCCTGTTTGTGTGCTCACCGCGCAGACGGTAGGGTACACCCGGTTGTATTGGTTGAAGGAGGCAAGCATGGGTTTCATTGACAGACTTGAACAGGGCCTGGAGAAGGCCGTGCGTGGTACCTTCAGCAAAGGCGGTTCGTTTGAACCGGTTGACATCGCCAACCGGGTGCGTACCGAAATGGATGACCAGGCGTTCTCTGTGGCAGAGGGCCGCACGATAGCGCCCAACATTTTTACCGTACAGTTTGCTCCCACTGACTTTTCTCGGGCCCAGCAGTGGGGCGTGCCGCTGGCCGAAGAGCTGTGCGACGTGGTGGTGCGCCATGCGCGCACGCAGGGGTACTCACTCCGCGGCGCCGTGCGCGTCACCTTTGAGAGAGCAGACGATCTTGAGGCTGACGATTTCCAGATCAGCAGTTCGGTGAAAAATATGGCCTCACCGCAAGGCACTCCCGCCCCGGCTTCGCCCCGGCAGGTTGCTGACGCCCCCTACCCGGCTGCAGCGCCGGCGTCCCTACCGAACCGCATTACGCGCTCCGCACCCAACTATGCCCCGCCAGAACCGGCCGCCCCGGCACCAAAGCCGCAGGTAGTGCTCGAGGTCAACGGTGAACGTTTCGTGGTGCGTGATCTGCCAGTGACACTCGGTCGAGGGTCAAACGCTGATATCACGGTTGAAGATACCGGTGTTTCACGCCGGCACCTGGAGATTGTGCAGCAGGAGGGTACCTACCTGGCAGTTGACTTAGGGTCAACGAATGGATCCTACCTTGATGGCCGCCGCCTGCAAGGCCGCGCTGAATTACGTAACGGTTCCGTGATTGAGATGGGCCGCGCACGTATTGTTTTCCGTCTGATGGTTCGTAAGGGGTAGCTTGTGGCATCTGAAATCACCGTGACGGTGTTGCGTTTCGCTTTTCTTGCCCTGTTATGGCTCTTTGTGTTTATGGTATTGGCCGCTGCACGCCGTGACCTGGGTGTAGGGCGCAATGTGCGTGTAGCTCCCTCGCAGATTGAGGCAGGGCAGGAGGGTGCACCGGCATCCCCCGCGACCCCTGCTCCCCCGACACGGCCGTCAGTGCTGGTAGTGCTGGACGGGCCTCAAGCGGGTGCATCCATGCGTCTGGGTGACACACCGGTGACCCTGGGGCGCGCAACCGACATTGAGGTTTCCTTGCAGGATGATTACGCGTCTGGCCGCCACGCGCGCCTCTTCCCGCAGGGTTCCCGCTGGTTCATCGAAGACATGGGCTCAACGAACGGCACCTTTGTGGGTGAAACCCGCCTGACCCGCGCCACCCCGCTTGACGCTAATCAGCCTTTCCGCGTGGGCCGCACGACCATGCAGCTGAAAGCCTAGTGCATGAGTATCGCTTTTCGTTTTGCCGCCCGTTCTGACGTTGGGCGGGTACGGTCAAAGAACGATGACTCTGGCTATGCCGGTCACTACCTAGCTGTGGTGGCTGACGGTATGGGCGGGCATGTGGGAGGCGATGTTGCCTCGGCAACCACTGTTCTTGATTTGACCCCGCTTGACCACGCCGGTTTCAGCGGCACAGCGGGCGTATATCTGGCCGACGAAATTGTGAACGCCAACATCATTATGAATGAGTTGGTGGAGCTGAACCCGCGCCTGGCCGGTATGGGCACAACCTGCACAGCCCTGCTCATCGACGGTAACCAGATTGAACTGGCACACATCGGCGATTCGCGCGCCTACCGCCTGCGCGGTGGGGTGTTTGAGCAGGTCACTACCGATCACACGTTTGTGCAGCGCCTCCTACAAGAGGGGCGTATCAGCCCCGAGGAGGCCGAAGCCCACCCCCACAAGAACGTAATTATGCGCGTTCTGGGTGACGTAGATGCCTCCCCGGAGCTTGAGTTGCGCACCCTAGATGCACAGGTGGGTGAAAAGTGGGTGCTGAGTTCTGATGGTCTGGACGCCGTGGTGCAGGTCGATGAAATTGAGGCGGTCATGCGTTCAACCGGCGACCTACAGCAGGTGGTTGACACTTTAACCGATTTGACCCTGGAGCGCGGAGCCCCCGACAACGTGACGGTGGTGGCCTTGCAGGTGATTGCGGAGGAGTCACTATCTGCGGCGATTACCGCCCCGCAGCCCATCATCCCGGTACGCAGGTACGGGGAGCACGGTGAGCTAGTGGGGCTCTACCCTACAGTTGAGCAAGAGGCCGATGCGGCCGAGCACGAGGCCCCGCGTGATCTTCTCACCGAGCACGGGGCCGCCGGGGAGCACAAGGCCCCCTGGCGCCGCCGTATGCCCGATCACGCCAAGATGCGTAACGCCCTGCGCCACGGTAAGTGGCGCGGTGAGTCCTTCACTGATGGTGTGCTCAACGCAATGACGGTCAAGGCAGGTGTGGACGCCGCGCCGGAGGCAGTCGGTGATGACGGGCCGGAGCCGACCCCGGCGTCCCTCCTGCGTCAGGAGCTTTCGGAGCGCCCTCACCACCTGGTAGGAGCGGCAGCCAACGCCACTCAAACAGGCATGATTCCGGCTGTAACGGCCCGGACTGCCAAGAACCTGACCACGCTGTCACAGCAGCAGACCACCCAGACCCTGGAGCCCGCGGAGCTCCCCGAGGAGTACCGGGCCGCTCTCAGCTCTCAGGTGCCCCCTTCACCGCACCGCTGGCCCATGCGCATCTTTGTCGCTGCGCTCACCCTGGCGGTGGTGGCGGCAACGGTCTGGAGTTTCTTTTCGTGGACCAAAACCCAGTACTACGTGGGAATCAAGGACGACCGTGTGGCAGTTTTCAACGGTATAAACCAGTCACTGGGGCCCATAGACCTGCACACGGTGGTTGACGAGACCGATATTGAGGTCACGTCGCTACCGGATTTTTCGCAATCGCTGCTGCGAAGCACTATTACAGCTGGCAGTGAGCAGGAGGCCGAGCAGATTGTGCAAAACTTGCGCGACCAGCTGCCGTCTCAGGTCACCCCGGGAACCGTAACCACAGCGCCACCGACCCCGGAGGCCTCAGGCGCCCAGAGCGCTAACCCAAGCCCCGAGCCGTCACCGAGTTCAGCCCAGGGAGGTAACTGATGAGTGCACGTACTGCCCCTCTACAGGGCGAGCTGCCACGCTCCCGTCGTTTAACGGAGCTGATGCTGACGATTCTGGCGGTGGCCCTATGCCCGGCCTCTATGTATCTGGTGGATGCTGAGAGCGCTCTTGACAACGGCATGTGGCTACAGGCCCTCACAGTGCAGGGTATCGGCGCCCTGGTGCTCCACGGGGTTTTGTATGCCCGTGCCCGCTACGCTGACCCGTTTATTCTGCCAATTTCGGTGGCCTTGAATGGGCTAGGGCTGGCCATGATTTACCGCATTGACCTGACTACCTCAGCGAATGCCGGTGGGGCTCAGCTCATGTGGACGGGGTTGGCTATGCTGACTGCTGCCGTGGCGCTCTTCTTACTGCGTGACCACCGGGCACTGCGCAAAATCACCTACATCTCGTTGGTTGCGTCGCTGGTGCTACTGGTCCTCCCTCTGCTTCCCGTCATTGGTACCGAGATTAACGGTGCGCGTATCTGGATTTCGGTGGGCGGCCGCACCTTCCAGCCCGGCGAGATCGCCAAGATTACCCTGGCTGTTTTCTTCGCGGGCTACCTGTCGACGCACCGTGATTTGATTATGCTGGCGGGTAAGCGCATTGGCCCGGTTCGTCTGCCGCGGTTCAAGGATCTAGCGCCCATGCTCATCGCCTGGTTCCTATCGTTGGCTGTGCTAGTTTTTCAGCGTGACCTGGGTTCGGCTATTCTCTTCTTCGGCATCTTTCTGGCCATGCTCTTCTTGGCTACCGGCAGCTTCACCTGGGTAGCCCTGGGCTTGCTCTTTGTTGTGGCCGGTGGCTTCTTAGCCTACAACTATATCTCGCACGTCTACTTCCGCATTAACTCCTGGACCCACGCTTTTGACCCTGAGGTTTATAACCAGCCGTTGGGCGGGTCAGGTCAGATTGTGCAGGGGCTTTTTGGTTTGGCCTCCGGTGGTTTATTTGGACGCGGGTGGGGCAACGGCCGCCCCGACCTGGTGTCGTATTCCAACTCGGATATGATTATCACCGCCCTGGGTGAAGAGCTGGGGTTGCTCGGTTTGGGTGCCATTCTCATGCTTTTCCTCTTGCTGATATCGCGTGGTTTCCGCGCGGCACTGGGCACCCCAGATACTTTCGGTAAACTGCTGGCAGCCGGTTTCTCGGCTCTATTTGTGATTCAGCTCTTCGTTGTTATCGGCGGTGTGACTCGTCTGATTCCCTTGACCGGCCTGACCACCCCCTTCATGTCAGCAGGTGGCTCCTCGCTCCTGTCGAACTGGGTGATTGTAGCGATTCTGCTGGCCATCTCGCATACCGCCCGCGCCCCGCACGTCGTTGAAGAATTCGATGCCAGCGATAGCATCGACTACGACGGCTACGAGCCTGAGGGGGCCACGTCCGTAATTTCGCGAATTACCGAAACCAGCCGTCCAGGAGGTACTCGCAGTGAATAAAGCGATTCGTCAGGCATGGGTGGCTGCAGCCAGCGTCTTTGTGCTGCTGTTGGGCTCCCTAACCTACATTCAGTTCTTTGAGGCCAAGACCTTGCAGGCCAATGCCTGGAACTCGCGTAACCTCTACGAGAGCTACGGTTCGCAACGAGGTTCTATTGTGGTGAACGGTGTTGAGATTGCGTCATCGGTAGAGTCTAACGACGGTTACGCCTTTCAGCGAACCTACTCACAGCCTGAACAGTATGCGGGGTTGACCGGGTATTTCTCATCGGTTTACGGGGCAACGGGTCTGGAGTCAGCAATGAACGAGCAGCTCTCGGGTACCTCTGACGCCCAGTTCTACGACCGTTTGACGCAGATGTTTACCGGCGGCACAGCTGCCGGTGCAAGCGTGGAACTCACCGTTGACGCCGAGTTACAGCAACTGGCTTACAACCTGCTAGACGGCCATAAGGGCTCTATCGTAGCTCTCAACCCCAAGACGGGTGAAGTTCTGGCGATGGTCTCGACCCCGTCCTACGACCCCAACACTCTTTCGTCGCACAAGGCTGATTCGGTTCTCGCCCAGTACTCAGCGCTGAACCAGGATCCGGATCACCCGCTCTATAACCGCGCGATTGCCGGTGATACCTACGCGCCGGGGTCAACCTTCAAAATTATTGACGCGGTCGCGGCCCTAGAGTCAGGTAAGTACAACGCCGATTCAGAGCTTCCCAACCCACAGAACCTGGCCCTGCCGAACACGAACGTCACGCTACCCAATTACACCGGCGGCCAATGTTCCACCCGCACGTCAGCTACGCTTGAGTGGGCGCTGGCTCAGTCGTGCAATACCCCCTTCGCGCAGGTTGCTATGGACTTAGGGCAGGACGCCATCGCCCGGACTGCTAGCAATTTCGGCTACGGAGAAGACCTACAGATCCCTTTGAGCGTGTCGCAGTCCGTCTTCCCTACCAACATGGAAGACAGCCAGCTAGCACAGGCGGCTATTGGTCAGTACGATGTGAAGACCACCCCTTTGCAGGTTGCCATGATGAGCGCGGCAATTGCCAATGACGGTGTGCAGATGAAACCCAACCTGATTCGGTCGGTGAAATCGCACAATCTCAGTTCGCTCTACGAGTTCTCTGCTGAGGAGCTACGCCGCTCTACCAGCGCTGACGTAGCCAACCAGGTAACGGACTGGATGGTGAACGGTGTGGATAACGGCATCGCCTCAGGCGCTGCGGTGAGCGGTGTGAAGGTAGCCGGCAAGACGGGTACAGCTGAAATTGGTGACACGGGGCTGAATAACTCCTGGTTCACCGGTTTCGCACCGGCTGACGATCCACAGATAGCTATAGCGGTAGTCTATGAAGGGGTAGACGTCACAACAGGGGCACAGCTTGCTGCTCCTGCGGGTAAAGAACTTTTTGAGGCGGTGTTGAACAAGTGAGGCCTTCGGTAGATGTGACTCTCGGTGGTCGCTACACCCTGACCGAGCGTATCGCAATTGGCGGTATGGGCGAGGTCTGGAAGGCGCGCGATAAAGTGCTGGGCCGAATTGTCGCTGTCAAAATTCTGAAAGAGGAGTACACGGGCGACCCTGGGTTCCTGGAGCGTTTCCGCGCTGAGGCCCGCCATACCGCCCTGCTGAATCACCCGGGCGTCGCTAACGTCTTTGACTACGGTGAAGAGGACGGCTCTGCCTACCTGGTCATGGAACTGGTTCCCGGTGAACCGCTCTCGAACATTATCGAGCACGATAGGCGGCTACCTGCTGACCGTATTCTCAACATCATGGCGCAGACCGCCCGGGCCCTAGCTGCAGCTCATGCTCAGGGCCTGGTTCACCGTGACGTCAAGCCCGGCAACCTGATTATCACCCCGGACGAGCGGGTCAAAGTAACCGACTTCGGCATCGCCCGGCTAGCTGACCAGGTTCCGCTCACCGCTACCGGGCAGGTCATGGGTACCGCCCAATACCTTGCCCCTGAGCAGGCCACCGGCCAGCAGGCTACACCGTCTTCTGATATGTACTCCCTGGGCGTGATTGGCTACGAGTGCCTGGCAGGTAAGCGCCCCTTCACGGGTGAATCCCAGATTGCCATTGCCCTGGCGCAGGTCAATGACCCTCCCCCACCTCTGCCCGATGACGTTCCGGCCCCCGCCGCAGCGCTCATCATGTGCTTGCTCTCCAAGGATCCTGCCGACCGCCCAGATACCGCTACAGCGCTGGCCTCAGCGATTGATGCGGTTCGTCGCCGTGACATCCCGGCAGCCATTAAGGCTGTTCCTGCCCTGAACAAATTCCTGCCCCAGGGAGCAGACACGCAGGCCACTCAGGTGATGACCGCTCCCACCGTGGTAGCGCCCGTAGCGGCTAAATTCGGCTCCGGTGCCCGCTACGAGCCTGAACCCACAACTGCCCGCGTCCCTAACGCAACCACGGTAGTTACACCGCCTGCGGCCAGCTCTAAGCCTAAGAAGAAAAGCCCGTGGGGCTGGGTCTCTTTGATTCTAGCCCTGCTACTCATTGCTGCCGTAGTTTGGTTTATAGTTGCCGGTAACAGCGGTTCCAGTAGCAGCCCGGCAGACCCCACGCCAACCGCTGCGGGAACAGTGTCTACTGCAAGTGCGTCGGCCACAACTGAGGCTACTGCCACCAGCAGCGAGCCCACCCGCATCGATATCGACTCGGCCACCTACGAGGGCCGCCCCCTCAATCAGGTGGTCAACGAGCTCACTGCGGCCGGGTTCTCTACCCGCACCACCGGGGTGACCTCTGATGCCGAGGTCGATACTGTACTCTCCGTTTCGCCAACTGGCAGTGTGGAAGTGGGCGAAACCATTACTGTGCAGTACTCCACCGGCCCCAAATCTGTGACCCTACCCAGTAATCTGGAGGGTACAGACTCCGAAGAGGCTATTAGGGCAATTACCGCTCTGGGCGTGAACGTGCAGATTCATTTTGAAGAAAGCAACAGCTCAGCCGAAGGCACCGTGCTTCGTACTTCTCCTACCTCGGGGTCGCGCGTCGAGGTGGGAAGTAGCGTCGATGTCTACGTAGCTCGTGCCCCTGCAGCGGCAGACGCTAGCGACCAGCCCAGCGCTTCAGAATCCCAGTCAGCCACCGCCTCAGCGTCACCGACCGCTGATGCTGGCGGTAACTAAACTCCACCGGAAATGATGGGTGAACACATGGACCAGCAGGTTCCTGAAACTATCGATCAGCGTTACGAGGTTGGAGCCGTTATCGGCTCCGGCGCGATGGCGACCGTCTACGAGGCGGTTGATACCCGCCTGGGGCGCAAGGTTGCTCTCAAGGTTCTGCGGAATGAGCACGCTCAGGACGTTATTTTCCGCGCCCGTTTTCAGCGTGAGGCTGAGGCCGTAGCGGCACTTAACCACCGCTCTATCGTGGGTGTCTACGATACCGGCTCGTTCAACATGCGTGTAGGCAGCGCCGAGGTCGCTGTGCCCTTCATGGTCATGGAGCTGGTGCGCGGCACTACGCTCCGGGAGGCCATGTCGAACGGTGAAGTCGATCAGGCACGGGCTATCGCTTACGGTGCGCAAATTCTTGAGGCATTAGATTACAGCCACTCTGCTGGCATCATTCACCGCGACATCAAACCCGCGAACGTGATGATTCTGCCTCAAACCGATGAGGATCGTAGCCTGGGTGAGCCCGCCCAGATCAAGGTCATGGACTTCGGTATTGCCCGTGCTGCTGAAGAGGCCGGGGACGCGCTGACCAAGGCCAACACCGTCATGGGCACGGCCCGTTACATCTCTCCCGAGCAGGCTCGCGGCGAGACCGTGGATGCCCGTAGTGATGTCTACTCGGCTGCCTGCGTCATCTATGAGATGCTGGCAGGGTGCTCACCCTTTGACGCTCCCACCAACGTGGAGCTGGCAGGTAAGCATCTGAGCGAGATTCCTCAGCCGCCGAGTGCTTTTGCAGCAGAAGAAATTTCTTCTACTCTGGATGCTGTTGTTCTGAAGGGGTTGGCTAAGGATCCCGCTGAACGCTATCAGAGCGCTACCGAGTTTGCAGCCGCCCTCAAGGATGCCGAAAGTGGCATACTTACTGATCAGAGTGATCCAACTGAGGCTACAGCGGCCTTTGACACCGCTGCTTTGGTAGGGGGAACTGGGGTAACTGCTGTAGCCACTCCCGCACGGGAAACCGAAGAGGCAGAGCTCGGCAGTTTCTTTGATAACGCCCAGGCAGAGTACACCGACGAGGAGCTTTACGGTTACGGTTACGGTCAGGACGCCGCCGGGGCGCAGGCGCGTAAGAAGCGCAGGCGTAGCGCCTGGGGCAAGGCTTTGACCACCCTGCTAATCGTGCTACTGGCCGCTTTTGGTGTGGGTTCCGTTCTCTACTACCAGGCTGAACTCAACAGGGTGCCTGTACACGTGATTCCCGCTGTTCAGGGCCTGCCTAAGGCTGAGGCTGAGACCCAGCTGCGCAACCTGAATTTCCCCCTTAAATTTGAGGAAGAGCACTCCGATACCATTGAGAAGGGCTCGGTTATTAAGACCTCCCCTGCCACAGGTCTTGAGGCTGAAGAGGGCACTGAGATTGTGGTGACCATATCATCTGGTCCGTCTGTGCTCACCGTCCCTGGCAACCTGGAGGGCCAGAGTGAGCAGTATGTGCGCGAAGCCCTGACTACGGCTGGTTTTGTACCCGGCCGCACTACCACGGTTACTAGCCCCACCATACCTGCGGGCATGGTTGTAGCTGTTGACCCCGGCTCCGGAGAAGAAGCCACGGCGGGTTCAACCGTTGATATTGTGCTCTCTAACGGCAAGGTTGAGGTTCCCAACCTGATTGGCCTCAGCCGTGACAGCGCTATTGCGGCCCTAACCGCTCCCGATACACTGCTCAGCACAGATATCGAGACCGTAACCACCAGCTCCCAGCCCGCTGGCACCGTGATTTCGCAGAGTTCAGCCGCTGGTACCTTAGTGGAGCAGGGCTCCACTATCACGATTCGTGTGGCTGCGGCCCCCGTGGTAACGCAGGCTCCAACGCCTGCCCCGTCCAACAGCCGGAGCGCTCAGCCCACAGCGACCCCCAGTGAGCCCGCCGCTGAGCCGAGTGCTGAGGCTTCGCAGTCCGCCGCTCCCAGCGCCCGGCCCAGTGCCTCAGGGAATGGCAACGATGACTAGGGTTGAGCGCCTCTAAACCGCAGTGAGGCCGCCCCCGTTAACGGGGCGGCCTCACTGCGGTTTTTGCTGATACGGGTGGCCTTTGTGACCCCTTACAGGGTTTTGGGCAAATCTAGGCTGCCGGTTCAATCAGCGGTGAGAGAGCGGCACCCCGGGCTGCGGCTCCAGTAAGCCCCACCTCTTCAAGCCAGTTGCCGAGCATAAGGTAACCGCCTTCGGTGAGCACCGATTCGGGGTGAAATTGCACCCCGTGCATAGGGGCGCTCTTGTGGGCCAGCCCCATGATGATGCCGCTGTCGGTGCGTGAGGTGACCTCAAGAATCTCGGGCAGGGTGTCTGGGTCCACTGCGAGTGAGTGGTAGCGGGTGGCGGTAAAGGGGCTGGGCAGGTTCTTGAAGACCGATGACCCGGTGTGTACCAGCTGCGAGGTTTTACCGTGCATAAGCTCGGGGGCGTGCCCAACCGTACCGCCGAAGGCTTCAGCGATGGCCTGGTGCCCCAGGCACACACCCAGCAAGGGCTTGTGCGTTTCGGCGGCCCAGGAGATGGTGTCAATGATGACGCCGGCGTCGGCAGGTGCGCCGGGGCCGGGCGAGACGAGTACACCGTCATGGTTTTGAGCTAGGGCGATGGTCTCGTCAAGGGTTAGCTCGTCGTTGCGAATCACAGTGGTTTCTGCACCCAGCTGCTGAATGTAGCCAACCAGGGTGAAAACGAAGCTGTCGTAGTTGTCGATGACGAGAATCGTGGTCATAGCGCCTGCCTTTCGTGGTGGTGATTTGATTCTATCGCAGGGCGATTCGACCCGGTTGGTGAACGCTCATCCGCTGAGCAGGTAGGGGCGCCTGGTTGAGCTATTGTTCGATGGTCACATCGGTGTTGAAGGGGCTGTATTCGGCAAAGTGCGGGAAGACATATTCCATCAGCAGGTAAACTGCCAGTGCAATCAGAGCCAATGAGATAAGAATACGCAGCCAGAGCGGTCCGGGCAGGTGGCGAAAAATCCAGGCATACATGGGCGGGTTCCTTACGGGTAGGGGTGAGGGGCAACTAGCTGGCGACAGCGGCTATTTCTTCTGGTGGGCCTGCGTCACCGGGTTGCCAGCTGACGAATTCTGCGTGGACGATGTAGCGTTCGGTGTCGCCGTAGCGGGGGTGACAGCTGGTGAGGGTGAGCAGGCGGCGGTTGGCTTCAGAGACGGGCGCGCCGGGGTTATCAGGGTCGGGGGCGATGACCTCCACCTGGGTAGGGAGCACGATTTTGTGCTCGTAAACACGGTAGGTGTAGTAGCCCTCCGCTGTGCGTATATAGATGTTGTCGCCCTCTTGTAGTAGGTCGATGTTATCGAGCACAGCCCCGTTGGTTTGGCGGTGACCAGCCAGAGCAAAGTTGCCCATTTCTCCGGGCATTTGGGTGGTGGGGTAGCGGCCCAGACCTAGGGTATCGAGTACGTCGGTGCCTACGCCTTCTGCAAGGGGGCGGGCATAGGTGCTACCGAGGCGGGGTATGTAGACCACACCATAGGCCTGGCCGTAGGCTGGCGGAGCCACCACCGGCGGGGTGGTGGGGTCATAGTCAGGTGCAGCGTTGGCTGTGCCGGTCTGTGCCCCCTGCCCGTCTGTGCCCCCTGCGGAAGTGCTGGAGGAGTTGAATTCTTGAATCAGGCTGTCAACGGCCTGCTGTTGGGTGCGGTTGGCGTCAATGTTGGTCCACCAGAGTTGCCAGGCCACGAACAGGAGCAAGATAAGCCCCGCAGTGATGAGGAGCTCTCCCACAATGTAAATAATCCACTGTAGGGATGTTCGGCTGGTCGGGGCGGGTGTAGCTCGGTGGCGCATGGAGCGCCCGGCTTTTATGGTCACATTTCACCTCGGCATGGGGCAGGTTTTGGGGCTTTATTCATGGTAGAACTTTTTGAGGTGCTACGGTTAAAACCGTCCCTAACTGTAATTTTTGTGAACCCGCTCGGCGCGTGCTGCCCTGGGCATCTGGAGGAATAAGTGGCTGACTCGAAGTCGATTCGCGATGAAGATCTTGAAGAGGCGGAGCTTCGCCGTGTGGCTGAAGCCATGCACAGTGATGAGGACTTTCCCTCACCCACTCCCCTCTGGTACCGCGTCATCATGTTCGCCATGATCCTCATCGGTATTTTCTGGATTATCATCTTCTATATCACCCAGTCGGTCTACCCCGTGCCGGGCATTGGCAACTGGAATATCGGCATCGGTATTGGTTTTATGATGGTTGGCTTAATCATGACTACCCGCTGGCGGTAGATATGCCTAACGATACCCCCACCCAGGGCGGGCCTGAGGGCAAGAAGCCCGAGGTGACCAACCCATCGAACCTGGCTCCGGTTGACCCCCACGAGAAGCTAGATGAGCGCGCTGATATCAAAGCCGCCCGTTTTGAGACCAGATTACGCCGGTGGGCTCTTGTGGGTGTGGTTGCAGCCGTGGCAATTTACTTTATCTGGCAGGCTATCGCGGGCTAGAGGGCGCGCTCAGCTGGTTACGGTAGACGGCTACCATGAGGGTCAGTATGAGGAGTTCTACCAGTGTCTGAGTGAGAACAGCCAGGGGCATGAGCGAAGCACCGGCTGTGCCACCCATTGCGGCACTCAGACCCAGCACAATCGGCAGAACCACTAGAGCATTCCGTGTGACCGCAGAGAAGGTTGCAACTGTCTGCTCAGCCGTGCTCAGGTAAGAGCCGTAGCGCGGTAGCAGAAGCCGTGAAAGACCCCACATTAATATAGCGAATAAGGTATATATAGAGGCCAGAGGTAGAAGGTAGAGTGCCCAGTGAGTCAGGTGGGCAGCATGAGCAGCCGGCGTCAGAAACAGTACCGGTAGCATCGCGGGCACCATGACGGCCTCAGCCAGTCGGGCTGTAACACTCCGCGCCTTCGGCCCTATACCCTGCACCACAGCGGCAAGTGCTAGTGGCACTACAACTACAGCCAGGGCCAGCCCAACCTCGGGTAGGGAGTTCCAGAGCGCCCTACTAGCCAGTAGCTCACGGTTCCACACACCTGCACGGTTAAAGATGAGAATCCAGACCGGGACCAGCACACACTGAGTGAGCAAGAGAAGCGGAGTGCGGGCCAGCAGGCGGTCGCTGGCACCACCGGCAGCTGCGGCAAAAGCTACCACATAGTCAATGCAGGGTGCCAGGAGTACCAGAGCAGCGGTAAAGAGCAACAGGTCAGGCAGTTCGGGCACCAGTACCGCCAGCACCAGCACCAGAGCTGCGGTGATGAGCGGCACTACTAGAAAGTTCAGCAACACGAGGGCGGCCGTTAAGCCTGGCGCCTGTTTCGGGATCAGCAGGCCGCGTAGGGGAAGGCTCAGAAAGGTCACCAGTAAAAGAAAGCTCAGGGCAGGAGTAATGAGCGGCTGAGCCAGTGTTGCTACCCCCGGCACAAAGGACGCTACCACCCCGCCCGCAAGGGCGAGTAGGTAAAGCGCTACCTGGTGCCGATTCATGAAGCTGACCACAGGCCTCCCTTCTCTTTAAAAAACTGAGCCCTCACCTACTGTAGAGCAGGAGAGGGCTCAGCTACACAACACCTATTCAGTTCGGTAGAACTGAATCAACCGGCTCGCCGCCGGAAGTCTTTAGGCTTCGGGGGCGGTGAAGGCTACGTCGAGGTTGATGACGACCTTGTCAGAGACTAGGACGCCGCCGGCTTCGATAGCGGCGTTCCAGGTGATACCGAAGTCTTTGCGGGAGATAGTGGCGGTGAGTGACGCACCTGCGCGGGTTACACCAAAGGCATCGACGACGGCGCCGGTAAATTCGCCTGCAAAGGTAACGGGTTGGGTTTCGCCCTTGATTGTGAGATTGCCAGCTACGGTGAGGTCTTCGCCCTCTAGCTTGAAGGAGGTGGATTCGAAGGTCATCTCAGCGTGGGTATCTGCATCGAAAAATTCGGGGCTGCGCAGGTGGCCGTCGCGATCAGCGTTGTTGGTGTTCACTGATGCAATCTGGGCTACTGCCTTGATGGTGGAGTCTGCAATGTTCTCGGCAATGGTCAGCTGGGCGTCAACCTGTTCGAAGGTGCCGCGCACCTTGGTGATACCTGCGTGGCGCACGGTGAAGCCGACTTCTGAGTGTGCTGAGTCGTAGTTCCAGCTACCTGCGGTGAGTTCTGCCATGATTGTGCCTTTCTAGCGATACGTTTGTTTACAACAGTCATTACTTTACATGTAAAGTTTTTATGGTGCAAGCGGTCTCGCAGAAAATTGTCAGAGAAGCTCCCCTAGCGCAACACACCCTTACCAGCGGCGGCGTACACCCGCTCGCTCAGGCGAGCCAAAACTGGCGAGCTGATATTCCATCGCTGCCAGTAGAGAGGAACATCGACAGGCTCAGGGGTAAGTTGCACCAGCTCCCCCGCCGCAAGAGCTTCTGCAGCCTGAGCCTCAGGCAGAATACCCCAGGCAATACCACCCAGCACGGCACGTGCATAGTCAGGTGAACTCGGCAGGTAGATAGTGGGCGAGCCTCCCCAGGTGGCCCCGTCAACGTCGAATTGCTCTATCAGCAGGCCGCGGGCAGAGGCCAGCCCAAAGTCTTTGCGGTCAAACTCCACCACGGGCGCAGCAGCCAGGTTCCCAGCGGTCACCTGCGGGTAGTCGGGAAAATAGCGGTCCAGGTAGGGCCGTGAGGCCACCACCAGGTAGCGCACGTGACCCAGCCTTTCAACCGAACACCCGGGGATTGACTCGGGGCTGGAGGTCAGCGCTGCCATCACCTCACCCGAGCGCAACAGGGCGGACGAGTGATACTCAGCTTCACGGCGCACGTCGCAAAAGATGCGATCTTCGCCAGCCAACTGGGCGACAGCATCGAGAAACCAGGTAGCCAGAGAATCGGCATTGACGGCCACAGCAACACTCTGCCCCTCTTCACCCCCGTCAAGTTCACGTTCCATTTCAGCGTGCAGAAACTCACTCTGCCGGGCGATGCGCAGGACGGCCTGCCCGGGCTCTGTGGGTTCCACCGGGTTAGTACGCTTGAGTAGCACTCGTCCGGCCAGCTGCTCCATGGCTTTGATGCGTTGGGAGATAGCCGATGCGCTGACCCCAAGGATGTCTGCGGCAGCGTCAAAGGTGCCGTATTCAAACACCGTGACGAAGGTCTGGAGCTGGTCGGTCGTAAAACGCATCATAAGTATATCTTATGCTATTTCAGTTTCATGAAATGGTTTTATTACTGCTGGCCGTCTACGATTAATTCCCATGACCCTTTCAGAAACCTTGCCCCATCTCCTCTTCGGTATCGGCACCTCACTTTCCCTGATTGTGGCGATAGGGGCCCAGAATGCCTACCTGCTCAAACAGGGTCTCATCGGTAGATTTGTCTGGCCGATTGCCTTCTTCTGCATTATCTCTGACGCCTTTTTGATTGGCCTGGGTGTGCTCGGCATGGGTACCCTGGCTGACTCCTACGGCTGGGTATTGCAGGTACTACGCTGGGGTGGCGGCCTCTTCTTACTGGTCTACGGCCTGATGGCTGCCAGGCGGGCACTGCGCCCTTCGTCCATGAAAATCTCTACGAGTATCACCGGCCCGCAAACCTTAACCAGGGCTTTGCTGATTGCTGCGGCCATGACCTATCTGAACCCTCACGCCTACCTCGACACCATCGTCCTTATTGGCGGTATTGCCGCTCAACAGGGGGATTACCGCTGGCTCTTCTATGCGGGCTCGGTAGCAGGTAGCGCCATCTGGTTTATCCTCCTAGCCTCCTGTAGCCGTTTCTTGCGCCCGATTTTTGCCAGCCCACGTGCCTGGCGCTTACTCGATGCCGGTATAGCCGCCCTCATGTTCTTTCTGGCCTACAAGGTCATGTTTGGTCACTGAGGCTTTTCAAGAAGATAATTCTAGAGGTTTAGTCATGTTAGGCGTTACGCACTCTCCCTTGCTCAATGCGCACGGCACCCTTGACGATGTACAGGCACACCTACAAATAAAATGAGACGTAGCAACACAAAAACACCGGGATCACGATGCCCGATAGATGTTGCGGATTATCACCGTGTGGCGCACATGGCCAATGGCAGGCTCCAAGAACTCCTCGGCGTAGCGGGAGTCCGCACTGGTCTGCGCAGCAAAGTTAAGGGCAGCAAAAGCCCCCAGCACCATCGACACCTTTACCAGCACGTCCGTGAAAGGGAACTGCACACCCAGCAGGGTCACCTTGCTGGGCTCAACCCCTAACCAGTTCGTGATAGTAGCATCAGGGATAGCGATCGTGCCAAACCAAACGAAAAACAGAAAAACGACCCCGGCAAAGAGCAGAGCCTGAATCATCTGCACCACAATGGGCAGAAACACCAGGTTATTCCACTCGCCCCACCCGAAGTTAGCGGGGCGCTTGAGATTGGCTGAGGGGAGCCCCTTAAGCTCCTGGGGCCAACAACCACCGGCCTGCACCGCGGCCCCCGCATACTCGTCCTCCGTGAACTCCTCAACCTTATCCCCCTTGCGGGCGCCCAACAGGCGGCGGGTTTTCTCCGACACAGTCGATGAGACAACCAGCAGGCTCAACCCTACCAGCACAGAGACCACCTGCATAGTACGCTGCATACTCAGAGCAGTAGCCACACGCCAAATATCACCGTTCACAAAGAAGAAAAGCACGGCAATCATGAGCACCGGCAGCACCTTGACCACCATGCTAAAAAGAGTAGCCATCTCCTTCAAAATCTGCCGAAGAGCCCAGTAGCACAGGGAATCCAAGCCCAGATAGACAGCCAAGAGCATGGCCCCCAGAATCCACAGCACATCACTGGCCGCAAAGGCATCAGCAATATCTGCCAGACCCACCCAGCGGGCAGTCTGAGGCAGCATCGAGAAGCCCGCCAGTGGCAGAAGCAGTGCACCAATGAGGGTTTGAGGCCAGAAAGACAGAGAGACCAGTAGACGAGATACCGCCCAGGGCACAACCAGCAGTAGCAGGGGCGGCACCAGGGTCAGGGCAATAAAGATGGGTATCAGGACGCTATCTGGCACGTCTGCCGGTACACCTCCTTCCTGCGCCTCGACATCAAGTTGGGTTAGACCCAACAGCAAAGCAAGGTAGATGAAGGAACAAACGATGAGCCAGGCAGAAAGCGGGGCAGAACGAGCGAGGGTCCACCGAGCACGCTCTCGTGCAGGGATAACCAGCGGGGCCCCGGCAGCTCTGAACCAGGTGTGTGCTTCTTGTGCTGTGAGTGTCATAGTCCGATTCTACGGGCTGGGCTAGAGAGGCGTTTCTAACCGCACAATATATAATATTTGTTCTATTTTTAGAAAAAGTGGTTTTAGATACAAAAAGCGAGGGGTCTAGAGCGTTAGCTCTAGACCCCTCGCTTTATCAGAGTGTCTGATACAACCCAGTGGGTTGTTATCTCAAAACCATACAGCGGACGCAAACAACAAACATACCTAGAAAAATGTAAGCCTTCGGACCATTAGTACCAGTCAACTCCACAGGAATTCCCCGCGTCCATACCTGGCCTATCAACCCCATCATCTCCAGGGATCCTCACGTGGCCCAAAGCCAC
>NZ_CAKMSB010000016.1 GCF_928381405.1 Rothia nasisuis | reverse complement strand
GGGCGGGTGGGGGTATCGGTGTTGGCCGCGCCTGCGGCGGCACTCTCAGGCTGAGCCTGGCCACCTTCGGGGGCGCCTTCACCCTCTTCACGGGGGATTGACGCAACCTGCCAGGTGGTGACGGGGTTATTCCAGTCATCCTGGCTCCAGGCCGGAGGCTCGGGGGAGCGCGGCTGGCCGTGTGCTGCCCAGGCCTGTTCGCCGCCTCGCGGGCCCTCAGCTAGCGGGGCCGGTGTCTGTTGGGTGGGCCCTGGGCGGGCACTGCCTTGCTGAGGGGCAGGGGGCTGTTCTTGAGCCTGGCTCCACCCCTGGTTGGTGTGGGGGGATTGCTGGTTCTGCTGGCTACTGGCGCGGCCCCCAGCTGAGCCCTGCGCGGCCCCTTGTGGTGGCCGTGCCCCCCCGTTTCCGTCAGAAGAGCCGCCGGGTTTCTTGACTTCACCGCGGAGCTGCACCTGTAGGCTGAGTACCTGGTTGAGGGCTTGTTGAAGCTGGGGCAGGTAGTCCTTGACAGATTTGAGCACGGCCATTTCTGCGCGCAGGAAGAGGGCGCCGTTTTCAAATTTTGAAGGCTCACAGAGGGCGAATTGGGCGCGCGCGAAGGGCGCCTGAACTCGGGCAACCACATCTGACCAGGAGTTCAGCACCATATCAACAGTATTCTGCCCGGGGTTTCCGGGCTCACCGGGCTGGTGGGCCACGGGCTGCGCGCGGTCTGTGCTCTGCGGACCTGTACCCTGCGCGTCGGCCTGGGTGGCGCTGGGGCCGGATGGTGCATCTGCCAGAGGTGCACCGGCTAGGGGAGCTGCCAGTGGGGGGCGGTCCGCACTTGAAGCCTGGCCCGCACTTGAAGTCTGGCTTGCGCCTGAATCCTGGCGTGCAGGGGGCTGCGTGAGTTGCCGCCGGGCGCGCTCGAGCGGGCTACCTGAGCCCTGGGTGCCGTCTGCCCCACCCCTGCTCGGCGGCTGGGCGTTCTGTACGGGGACGGCACCGCCCTGCCCTGACGCCAACTGCCGCTCTAACCTATCTAGGCGGGCGGTCAGTGCACCGACGCTCTGCTCACCGGTGGTCAGCAGAAGGCGAGCACAAAGAAGCTCCAAGTGAAGCTGGGGGTTCATGGCCCCGCTCATCTCGTTGAGGGCCTCGTTGGTCACGTCTGCCGCCCGTGTGAGCTCCGCTGAGCCCAGCAGCTCGGCCTGAGTGCGTAGCCGCTCTAGCTGGTCAGTGGGTAGCCCGCGCAGAATTGATCCGGCTGCGTCTGGAACCGCCTTGACCATAATCACATCGCGAAAGCGCTCTAGTAAATCCTCGACAAAACGCCGGGGATCTTGACCGGTCTGAATCACCCTGTCTACGGATGAAAAAACCTGGGCAGCTGAACCGGAGGCGAAGGCATCTACCACCTCGTCCAATAGCTCACTGTGGGTAAAGCCCAGCAGGGCTACCGCCAAATCGTAGGATATGCCCTGCTCGTTAGTCGCACCGGCCATAAGCTGGTCAAGAATAGAGAGCGAATCACGCACTGATCCGCCACCTGCGCGGACGACCAGCGGCAGCACACCGTCGGCCACCTTAACGCCCTCTTCAGCGCAGAGCTTGGCCAGGTAATTACCCAGAATCTGCGGTGGAACCAGGCGGAAGGGGTAGTGGTGGGTGCGTGACCTGATAGTACCCAGAACCTTGTTGGGCTCGGTGGTGGCAAAGATGAACTTGATATGCGCCGGGGGCTCTTCAACAATCTTGAGGAGAGCGTTGAACCCCTCACGCGTAACCATGTGGGCCTCATCGATAATAAAGATTTTGTAGCGGTCGCGTACCGGGGCGAAAGTGGCACGTTCCCGCAAATCACGTGCGTGGTCAACGCCTCCGTGCGAGGCGGCGTCCATTTCTATCACATCGAGGGAGCCCCCGCCGTCGCGGGAAAGCTCCGTGCAGGACTCGCAGACCCCACACGGGTGCGGGGTGGGGCCTTCTGCACAGTTGAGGCAGCGGGCCAGGATGCGTGCTGAGGTGGTCTTGCCGCAACCGCGCGGGCCAGAGAACAGGTAGGCGTGGTTGACGCGGTTCTTTGCGAGGGCGGTCATGAGGGGTTCGGTGACATGCTCTTGCCCGATAACGTCGGTGAACGACTCCGGGCGGTAACGGCGGTACAGTGCAGTGCTCACAAGAAACCTTCGGTTGACTACTAGAGGCGCGCACCGGGTGGCTACTTTCACCAGCAGGTGTGGGGCGGTGAGGGTGCCCGCGTCTGCCAGGGTGCTACCTATGCGCTGTTTAACAGTGTAGTGCGGGCGGCTGACGTTTTAAGAACTGGGCCTAGACGGTAGGCGACCAGCTTAAATAGGAGCTAGCTGGCTGTTCCGGTTGCTTGGGGTCAGGGGAGTGGGGCTGTATTCAAAGGCCACGATTCTTAGCTCCCCAGAAATGGTTGTGCGTCTTTTCGCTGGATGTGCGCAGGGTAGTGCACTGTATTTACCTATGACCCCCACACTGCCCGTGTGTACTGGGCATACTAAAGACCCCTTACGCACCCGTCAGAGCCCAGATACCCTTGCTGCCTTCCGGCCCTGGGGGAGTTTTCCACGATGACGCCACGTAAGGGGCTCCCATCACTGTACCGTACGCCGCCCCAAAAGACAAAAGGTGCCGCCGCAGGCCACCGCGGTGCCAGCAAGCATACGGACGCCGGTGAGGCCCCGCTCGCCTGGTGAGGATCTGCGCCTGTGGTTTGCGCGGGGTGCTGGGGGTGGGGTATGCTCATATCTGTTCGCTTCCGTGAGGTTGGGCTCTGCCCGGTCGAAGCGAGACTCTGGAGGATTCGCCTAGCGGCCTATGGCGCACGCCTGGAACGCGTGTTGGGTTCACGCCCTCGGGGGTTCAAATCCCCCATCCTCCGCCAGCCGGTTTCATCGCCCACTTGTTGAAACCGGCTTTTTTATATTTAAGCGGGTTATAGGGGGTATGGGTTATAGGACAAAAAGTGTGCCCCACCCCGGGTGCGTCACCCACCACGACCACCCCAACCACGGGTTATAGGACAAAAAGTGTGTCCTGCCCCGGGCGCGTCACCACCCACGATTTCTGATTCGCTACGCGAAAATCATTGTTCATCACCTTGCCAAGGTGGATGTCGCGAGTTCACATCTCGTCAACCGCTCCACGTAAGCCCCGGCTCAATTGAACCGGGGCATTTGTGTTCTGTCATTGCGTATGTGTCAGCCGTGAGCGGATGAGGGGTTTGGGAGTAAGCCAAACGGGGCATTCCTATGACTGCTTTCTCGGTGAGCGTGCGTCAAATCGCCGAGCGTGCGGCAGGTGGGTGCACGCTCGGCGATTTGACGCACGCTCGCTTATTGGGTTATAGAACAGAAAATGGGATCGTGGGCTAACCTACGGGGCTGTTTGTCTTGTGGTCTGTGGGGAGGGAGGGTGCCGATGTTATCACCCCGTGGCTTCGAGAGAGTTTGTCTTGTGGTCTGTGGGGAGGGAAGGGCGTTGGGGGCGCATTTTTTGCCCTATAACCCCGCAAGGTTGCTTCCCTCGAATTCTTAAGCTTCATCTTTAAACTTCAATGTCTTGTGAGGGCCAGGTAAGCCCAAATTTGTCCACTTATATGTGGTTATTTGTCCACTTTTTTGCTGGAACGCTTGCTCTGGTAGTAAGCATGTTTAGGATAGGGGAGGTGAAAATGAAAGCCCTACACAACCGCAAGGGGTATAGCTAGATGGCAAGTAAGAACATTTCCTCTCCTTTCCTTCAGGGAACCACGCTGAAGACAACAGATGGATGGATAGCCGCTCGAAAGCTCTGCACTGCACCGACACAACAAATTGCAGATGAGATCGAGTCTAAGGGGTTAGCGAACTGGCTAGATACCCAACTTGCTCCTGAATCAATTCAGGAAAGCGCTCAATATGAGTCCGAACGTGCGGCGCTCTTTCCCAGCGTCTTTACAGCGCGTGAAGCTGGCAGAACTCGTGATCGCGTCTACATGGAAAATTATCAGAAGAAAACTTCTAGCCCCTACGATATAGCCACCTACGTCATTGAAGCGGCTCTGCACCGGATGTGGGGTTCGCGTAAGCAGCTTCAAAATGTGATGGCACTTTTTTGGGCCGACCTGATAGCCAGCAATATCGATAAAGCCCCCGACGGCTATCACGACTACATACCAACCCTCTACGATGGTGCCCTGGGGCGCTACAAGGATTTGCTATGGGATCTTGTTAACACGCAAACCATCAGCATGTTCCTGGATAACCACACCAACACCCGGTATGCGCTCAATGAGAATCTGGGGCGCGAAATTATGGAGCTTTACTCCTGGGGCACCGAAAAAGGCTACACCCAGGAGGACGTTGTTGCTGCGGCCACCTTGATGACAGGGTTTAGGGGCGATGTCACCACCTACGGCAGTGGTGCTGACCCCATGTACCACGCCTTCGGCCCCGTAACCCTGGCAGGGAAGACCTTCACCAACGGTGGTTCTACCGCACAAGATATGTACGCTACCCTACGGGAGCTCACCGACTACCTGGCTGGTGACCGTCTCACGGGCCTGAGAATCTCCCGTAAACTCATCCAGTACTTTATCGGCGACGAACTGAACACCGAAGCTCTGGCGCAGAAACTGACCGACATCTACGTGCAGAACGACACCGACATCCGCCCAGTGGTGCGTGCTCTGGTTCTTGCACCGGAGTTTATGCAATCAGCCGGGCACACCGCGCGCCGCCCCTGGAGTATTTTCTGCTCACTGATGGCGTCCGGGCAGTTGACCCTCAAAGGCAAGGTCAGCTTTGATACCACAACCAGCCTGCACAACGCTCTCTACAAAATGTGGCGGATGCTCTTTGAGAGCGGTGGCGGCGTTCCTTTCAACTCTCCGGCGACGGACGGCTACCCGCTGGATCCTCGGGCCTGGATGAGTTCCGCCCACTACTCTGGAATCAACAAGTTCTCACGGTTCGTCAACTACATCGATACCTGGGACGGCTCCGACCCGTCGAAGTTCACCCTCTGGTCTCAGCCCATAATCTGGTCTCAAGCGCTGGGAATTACTCCCGATACAACCAGCCTGAACGAGGCCGCCAAAATCCTCTTCACTAAGATCAGCGGCTACGAACCCGATGAGGCTCTTATTGAAGCCCTTGTGCTCTATGCAAGTAACCGGAGCCCCGAAGCGGTGCTTGGGCAGTCTGCCGGAGCTACCCTGAGCCAAGCTGTCACAGAAGAACAGATCAAGAGAATGATTGAAGCGAGCCTGACCTCCCCTCTACTGATGCTCGCATAAAATCTGCCCACATTGCACGAAACCTGCTGAACGATGAAAGAAGCCGTATGAAGCCCCTCAGCACCCTTTTTCTCAAAACTGACGACCTGCACCAGGTGCACCACCATTCTGGTGATGACCGCCGTAACTTCCTCGTAGATACCCAAACGGGCGAGACGGTAGGGTCCGTCCGCAGGGCAAATGAAATTGCCGCAGAACGACTCAGCCTCAACCGTCGCAGTCTTCTGACCGGAGCTGGCCTCGGTGTGCTCTCCTTGAGCACCGTCATGCTGACCGAATCAGCCGCCCCCCGCTACGCCTACGCAGCTGAGCCCGTAGGCGATGGCACGGTGCTCATTGTGGTTTACCTCCGCGGAGGCGCCGACGGTCTTTCTTTGGTGACACCCTACGGAGATTCCCACTACACGGCATCACGCAAGACGACCCGTAAGACGCCTTCTATGGCGGGGGCGCAGGTCATCGACTCGACCTTTATGCTGGCCCCCGAGCTCTCGGGGCTCCGCTCAGCCTGGGTCGCCGGTGACCTGTCCATCGTCCACTCCGTGGGTATCAGCGAGAACACCCGATCGCACTTTACTAACTACAAAGAAGCAGACCGTTCGGCCCCGGTGCAGTACAAGACCGGATGGCTGGCTCGCCTGCTTGATGCCACCGAAGATAACGCCTCCCAGTTCAGGGCTTTCTCCCACGCCGGGCATGTCGCAGGCGGCTTCTATGGCACCGACCAGGAAGTGCTAGCAATCAACGGATTCTCGGACTACAAGGTGAAATCAACAGCCAAGGACGTTGATACCATAGGTGCTCTGGCCCAGCGCATCAACGCTAACGTGGGGGGAGAGCTCGGCAACATGGTCAAGACGACGCTCAGCTCCATGAGCGAAGTCCAGACCCTAGAGGCAGCCTCCTACACGCCGGAAAACGGTGCTGCCTACCCCGATTCTGACTTCGGTAACAGCATGAAAGACATCGCTCAGATTCTTAAAGCTGGTAAGGGTGTGCAGGTGGTCACCGTTGATCAGAGCGGTTGGGATACCCACCGAGGCCAGCTGAGCCAGGTTAACATTCTGGCTAAAGACCTGGGTGACACCCTGGGGGCCTTCTATCAGGATATGGGTGCGGTGCGCATGCAGAACGTGGTTGTGATGACCGTTTCTGAATTCGGCCGAACCACAGTAGAAAATGCGTCGCTGGGAACCGACCACGGTGCCGGTAACTTCTCGTTTATTCTCTCGGGCCGCGCCACCGGAAAGGTAGCCGGAGGTACGTGGATTGGCCTCGATAACGCAGAAGATAAAGACAACGCAATTCTCACGGACTACCGGGCTGTTGCAGCTGAGGTCATGTCTAAGGGGCTGGGAATCGATAGTGCCCGCATAGCGCAGGTTCTGCCCGACTACTCACCGGTGTCTGTGGGCGTGCTCAACTAGCTACCCCGGTTCGGGAGAGTCTGGTCCAGTTGTACCAGCCGTAGGCGGAGTTGGCGATAAAGCCCAGGTACATGGCCATCATTGCCGTGTTACCGAGGCCCTCTACGGTTGACCAGAGGTAGATTTGCACGGCGTTGAGTACCAGCCAGCCAACCCACTGTTCACGGAAGCGGTAGACCATGAGTACCTGCGCAATCAGCGCAATCACGGTTGTAAACGCATCAACATAGGGCTGGTTAGAACCCCAGCCCTGTAGCAGGGCTCCGTAGCCCCAGGAGGCGGCAGCCAGCAGAACCAGGCAAAAAACAATCCAGGTGGGCGTCAGGCGTCGGGTCTGCACGTCCACCGGTTGCCCCGCAACTTCGGCATCAAGCGCGGCGGTGACGCCCTGCCTGCCGGGTGCTGGTAGGGTTGCGCTGGCAGCGCCGGAGCGGGTGCGGCTGAGCTGCATGTTCTTGCGCCAGGTGTAGAGGCCCCAGAACTGGGTGAGCACGTAGAAGACCGAGATAGTGACCTCGCCGATGAAGAAAGCCTGGAGCGAGAGCACCAGATAGAACACGTTCTGTATGACGCCGAAGAAGTAGTTGGAGAGGCGGCCCTTGCCCACCAGAATCACGCAGGCCATGCCGCAGAGGGCCACAATAAAGCTCATCCAGCCCTCGAAAGCCACCAGGGAGACGATCACCTGAAGCAGCATGAGAGCTGGGAAGAAAATTTTTTCAAAGGGCGTATAGCCTGAGAAAAGGTCGGTGAGAACAGCGCGGGTGACGCGAGCTAGCGGGTTGGGCGTGGTGAGTGCGGTCATGGCGGTATTTCTGTGCGGTGGATGTGAACGGTGGGGTGAGTCGGTTATTGGGCGGGTTAGATGAGTAGACGGTCGATGGCTGCCTTGGCCTGTTCGTAGCGTTCAGCGTAGCCCTTGCCGTCAAGCACGGTGAGTTGGCCGGTGAGGCCTGCGGCGCGCACCTCGGCCAGCATGATGCGGGAGATGCTCCCTAGGTAATCGTCGGAGTTATTGGTTTGGGAGCGGAAGCCATCGTGCGTGTACCCGGCTGCGCCGACCGGGGGAATGAAGAGCACCAAATCCCAGCGGGCCTTGGCAATCAGCGAATCGGCTAACGGTAGCAGTTTGGCGTAGTCAGCCTCGCTCAGGGCGCTGGCAGGGTCGGCTGCGCTCATCGCAGCGTAGGCCTTGGTGACCATGGTATCTGTATCCATGAGTGCGAGCCCTCGGTTGCCGGGGGAATCGATGGTCTCACGGTTGAGGTTGAACTGGCCGGTGAGTACATTCTGGTAGTCCAAGAGGTCATAGTCCTCATCGCGTATGTTGGCCTCAACCTGATAGACCCGCGCGTATTCGTAGGAGTAGGGCGCGTTGTAGAGCTTGCCCAGGTCTTCAACCAGGGTGGTTTTGCCGCCCGAGGCTGCGCCCATGACCAGGACGTTACGGGTGAAGAAGCGGCGGAAGGGTGGGGCGATAGCGTCCCAGTGAGCTAGGGGGTTGGCGCGGATCTCAGAGGCGGACGCCGCCGCACCCCCGTCTGTTGTTAGGGCAGGGGAGAGGGTGGTTCCCTGCGCCACGTGGGCGGTCTGAAGTTTTTTGAGAGCCTTCTGCCAGCTGCGATCAGATTCGAGCTGGGTGGTGTCTAGGGAGTCAACGATGACGAGCGGGTCATTCTTAAAGTGCTCTGAGACGTAGCGGTAGCGTTTGGTGTGCTCCATGCCGGCCTGCTCGCCGACGTCCTGATGCTGGCCTGTCACGATAACCAGGGTGCCGCCGTCATTTTCTTTTTTGGCGCGCAGAATCTGGTCAACGTGGCCGCGGTGCAGGGGGGCAAAGCTACCGATGACGACCCCTACCCGGGATCCGGTGAGCTGTTTTTTGTAGAGCATGGTTTCCTTGGGCTGATGCAGGCCGGGAGGCTCTGCCTTAGCCACGATTAAACACCTGGAGCACCCTCAATGCAAATAAGGTCAAACTGACTCTAAGCAATAGAGGGTCACAAACTCTACACATAGCCCGCTGTGGGCAGGTTGACGCTTTCGGCTCAGCCAGCACACAGTTGCGGTGCGTACAATAGAGGCCATGATTTTTAAAGGAGTCGGCGACACCCGCCCCTACCCGGATCACGGGCTTACCCAGCGAACCTGGGGGTCCATCGCGCCCACACAGGTACGCCTCGACCGGCTTATCACCACGCAGAAAAACCTCAACCTCGAAACCCTGCTGGCTGAGGACTCCACCTTCTATGGGGACCTCTTCCCCCACGTGGTGCGTTACCAGGGAGAACTCTACCTCGAAGACGGAGTTCACCGCGCCCTGCGTACCGCCCTACAGCGCCGTGCCGTACTGTACGCCCGCGTACTCGACCTGGACGCACTGGCCCCCTCGCTTCTCAAGGGCTAGAAGGCTCTAGGCTACGAGGCTGCCACCAGGTGCACATCGGGAGTGCCGTCCAGTCGAACCGGGCGACCGCCCTCATCAAAGCGGGCACCCAGTCCCAGCTGAATAAAACGAATAGTGCTCTCAATATGGCGCTCGCGGGCCTCAGCGCTATTGGCTCCTTCAGTGCGGTCTGCGCTCGATGACAGGGAGCCGTGCACCAGCTGGGCTAGTTCCTGAATGTTGTTGGCAGGAATAAAACCGCGCTCAATAGCTGCCGACAAAATGCCAGCCAGAACCATTTGTAGTTCACGCACATGCGCCCCCAGTTTGGCAAAAGCCTCAGGGGAGAGAACCGAACGCATGGCCGGGCCCGGGGGCATATGGCGGCGGGAAAGATCCTCAATCTGTAGACGCACGTATATTGCCAGCTGGTCAATTGGGTTCTCAACATCTGTTAGGGCAGAGCGCAGTTCGGCTAGAAACCGCTCCGTCTCATCCAGGGCGTAGGCGATGAGAAGTTCACCCATGTCAGCAAAATAGTTATAGACAGCGGTCCGGCCGATACCTGCGGTCTTGGCCACGTGGGTCATGGTCAGGCCCGGTAGCCCGCGCTCATAGAGCAGGCGACCGAAGGAGTCGAGAATGGCGCGTCTTGTGTTCTCGCGCTGGGCGGCGTTGGTGGCGGCTGTAATTCGAGGCATAATGACACCTTACCCCTAAATGTCAGTAAAACCTAGCCTGGGTGACAGTGATTGAAGAACCGTCAGCAAAATTCCGGTAGACTGGTGGGCGCCCAGGTGGCAGGTGGGCGCGTATCAAATCACGACTTTACTCAGAGGAAAACTGTGCCCACACCCGCGTCTCATACGCCCGCGTCCGCACCGGCAACAGAGCTGGGTGACACCGGTTTCGCCCGACCAAACCGTACCTACTACGACCTGCTCCTGGCAGCCACCTGCGTGGTCTTTATCCTTTCTAATATCGGCGCAACCAAGGGCGTTACCTTCGGGTCGATCATCACCGACGGCGGCTTCTTTCTCTTCCCTCTGGCCTACGTGCTCGGTGATGTCATCAGTGAAATTTACGGGTTTAAGCTGGCCCGCCGCGCCATTGTTACGAGCTTCGTGGCAGCGGCCGCCGCCGCAGCCAGCTTCTGGATTCTCATCATGCTGCCGGCTGCCGACTTCTACGAGGGCCAAGCTGCCCTTGAGACCGTCCTCGGCCCCGTCCCACAGATTCTGGCAGGCTCGCTCTTGGGCTTCCTGGCAGGCCAGCTCCTCAACTCCTGGGTGCTGGTCAAGCTCAAAGCGGCCACCGGTGGCCGCCACCTCTGGGGGCGCCTCATGGGGTCCACCCTGGTAGGGGAGCTGGCTGATACCCTCATCTTTTGCGCCATCGCTGCCCCCATTATCGGCATTACCAACGCAGGTGACTTTGCCAACTACGTGATTGTTGGCTACATCTACAAGTGCGCCGTCGAATTTCTGCTCCTACCCGTTACCTACCCCGTGATCGGCTGGTTCAAGCGCAGGGAACCCACCTATCAGCTGAGCCGCTCAGGCCAGTAGCTGCCCGCTTACCGGCTCGCACAGTACGCCAAGTGTCCTGCACCTGCCACCAAGAGGGTGATGTGTCTCTCACTGCATAATGGTGAGCAAACAAGACAGGTCTTCGGTGAGAAAACCTGTGTAAACTTTCGGTTCATTGCATACACCACATACTCTCGAAGGGGAGGCACGATAGTGGCAGAATCCACATCTAAAACCAGGCAGGGTGGCAATCTCAGCCGCCAGCTCTCACACGGCCAGCTCACCATGATTGCCCTCGGCCTTGCCGTAGGCACCGGTCTCTTTCTCGGCTCTGGCCCAGCCATCGCCATTGCAGGCCCAGCCGTCATTGTCTCCTACGCCATTGGCTCGCTCATCGCCGCCATCATCGGTGCCTGCGCAGGCGAGATGGCCGTGCGTTACCCCGTGCGCGGCGGCTTTGGCACCATCGCCGGTAAATTCATCAGCCCCTACGCTGGCTACCTGACTCGCTGGGCCTACTGGATGACCACCGTGACCCTAGCCGGGGCCGAGGTCGTAGCCGTTGGCGCCTACATGGCCTACTGGTACCCCGATGTTCCCCTGTGGATCTGGGTGCTCATCGCCGGCGTCTCCATTCTGGTTCTCAACCTGACCAGTGTTAAGTCTTTTGGCATCGTCGAATTCTTCCTCTCCTCTATTAAGGTGAGCGCGGTCGTCCTCTTCATCATCTTCGGCCTGGCCCTGGTCTTCTTCGGACTGCCCGGCCAGGGGGCCACCGGGGTTGCCAACCTCACCGCCCACGGCGGCTTCATACCCAATGGTCTCGGCTCCATCTGGCTGGCCCTAGCCATCGTCATGTTCTCCTTCGGCGGTATCGAGCTCATCTCCATCTCGGCGGCCGAAGCGAAAGACCCCGTGCGCTCCGTGCGCTCCTCAGCCAAAGCCATGATGTGGCGCCTGGCCACCTTCTACGTGCTCTCCCTCTTCATTGTGGTCGCCATCATCCCCTGGACCACCGCCAGTACCCTGGGCAAAGACATCGAAGGCTCCCCCTTTGTCATGGTCTTCACCGAACTGGGCATACCCTACATTGGTGGTATCACTAACTTCATCCTCATGACCGCCGCTCTCTCAGGTGCCAATGCGGCTCTCTACGCGGCCACCCGCCTGCTCCACGCCCTGGGTCACGAGGGCATGGCACCCAAGGTTCTCTCCCGCACCAGCTCCTCGGGCATTCCCGCTCTGGCACTGACCGTCTCATCCCTCGGCGCAGTGGTTGCCATGATTATGGCAATCTCAGGCGTCGGCGGAATCTTCGGCTACATGATGGCTTTGGTTACCGTCTGCGTACTGGTGGTCTGGTCCATGATCCTGCTCTCCTATATCGCCTACAAGAGGGCAGAGGGCAACGCCTCCCCCTTCCTCGTCTTTGGCGGCTCAGCCACCGCAACCGTCGGCCTGATTGGCGTGATTGCAACCTTCATCGCTATGTTCTTCTCCGGCAGCTCCATGCTCACCTCCGTTCTGGTTGGGCTAGGCTTCTTCGGAATTATCACCGTGGTCTACTTCGCCGGGGTCAACAAGAACGTACAAACCTCAGATGATGCCTTCGAAGAGGTCCGTGCTGTCACCACCTCCCTGCCTGAGGTCAGCGACCGTCCTCAAGCTAAGTAACCTACTGCCTGGTCTTCGGCCCTCAGCACGAGACAAGGACGCCGGTGCCCGCTCCGCCCTGCCCTGTGGCAGAAAGGTGCGCCCCGGCGTCCGACCCTTTAAACTGAAACCAACACACATCGCGCTAACAGTTAGGCTTCTTGTGGCTTCTACCAGCACCCAGGGGAGCACGCACACCCTGCAACGCTCCCTGACTCACAGCCAAATGACCATGATTGTGCTCGGCTCTGCTCTGGGTACCGGCCTTTTTCTGGGCTCCTCAGACGCGATTGCGCTGGCGGGCCCGGCCGTCATTGTCTCCTACGCCATCGGTTCGCTGGTGGCTGCCATCATTGCAGCCTCCACCGGCGAAATGGCTGTGCGCTACCCGGTGCGCGGTGGTTTTGGCTCCATAGCGGGGCGCTACCTGGGCCCCTACGCGGGCTACCTTACTCGCTGGGCCTACTGGACGGTCACCGCCATTATCACCGGTATCGAACTGGTCGCGGTGGCCACCTACCTGCAGTACTGGTGGCCTAACCTGCCCCTGTGGGTGGGCATCGTCTTCTTTGGGGCCGTGATTATTCTGCTGAATATTCGCTCCGTTAGATACTTTGGCACTATGGAGTTCTTTCTCTCCTCCATCAAGGTCATCGCCCTGCTCCTCTTCGTCATTGTGGGCCTGGCCCTGGTCTTCGTGGGCTTCCCCGGCCACCCGGCCACTGGCCTGTCCAACCTGACCAACGACGGCGGCTTCATGCCCACCGGCGTCCACGGCATCTGGCTCTCGTTGGCTGTGGTTATGTTCTCCTTCGGCGGCATCGAAATGCTCTCGATCTCTGCCGCTGAAGCTAAGGACCCGGTGCGTTCCGTCCGTGCCTCCACTAAGGCCAATATGTGGCGTCTGGCTACTATCTATGTGGTTGCCCTCTTCATCGTTGTATCGATTATTCCCTGGCAGGCTGCCGCCCAGCTGGACGGCTCTGTTGAGGCTTCGCCCTTCGTTCTGGTCTTCTCAGAAATCGGTGTGCCGGCCATCGCCTCCATTGCCAACGTCATTATTCTGGTTGCCGCCCTCTCTGCCGCTAACGCCAACCTGTACGCGGGTACCCGCCTGCTCCACTCCCTGGCCAGCGAGAAGATGGCCCCTGCGCCTCTGGCCCGCGTGAGCGGCAACGGTATTCCGGTGCGGGCCATGTGGGCCTCAACCTCAGGCGTTGTGTTGGCGATTCTGCTCGCTGCCTTCCGGCCCGGCCAGGCTTTTGGCCTGATGATGACCCTGACCATGGTCTGCGCCCTGACCGTCTGGGTTTTGATTCTGCTGGCCTACATCGCCTTCAAGGGTGTAGAAGGCAACTCCTCGGCCTTTCGCATGTGGGGCGGGCGCGTCACCGCCGGCCTGGGTGTCTTTGTGTTGCTAGCTATCTGGGCTGCCCTCTTCGCCCGCACCGGCAACGCCGCACCCGCAACCATGGGTATCGCCTACTTCTTTGTGTTGACCATGATTTACTTTGGTGTGGTCAAGCGCGTGCACATCGGGCACGAGGACGCCTTCGCTGAGGCGGATGAGGCCGTGGCAGCTGGTCAGCAGAAGTAGAGCCTTCCCTTTCCTCTGAGAGGCCCTTACTCCGTGACGTCGGAGCGAGGGCCTTTCTTCACCCCTATTTGTATATGAGAACCATTCTCATATATGGTTGGCTTATGTCTCTGATCGCCATCTCATCCCTGAGCCTTCTTGCCCGCCGCGCAGCTCTCGACATGCTCAGCGCTCGCTATCGGCAGGCAAGCATTATCCAGCTCGACGCTGAAGCAAGCCCAGAAACAGGTGTCACAATCACCAGCCGCACCTTCTCGCCAGCCTCAGAAGGTCACCCTGATAGAAGTCCCCAGGTCAAGACCAATATCTACCCCGACCAAGAGTGCACCAGCTGCACCACCTTCTCCTACCTGGCCAACCATCTTTCTTCGGACCAAGAGACCATCCTTGCCCTTCCCGTAGGAGTGTCCTTGGCCAACGTCATCGGGCTTACCCAAAAAACAGCACAGTTCACCATTAAGAGCTGTGCCCTGGCCATCGCTAGCCAAGACCTAGAAGACGATCTCTGGTCTAGCCACAGCCTCTCGAGTATTGGCCTGGTGGGATCCTGCTCAGATGAAAGGACTCCCGGCGAATATCTGGTGACCGAAATGGCTCATGCTGACACCATCATCAGTATCCACAACAGCCTGACGGGTAGCCCCGAAAGCGTTGAACGAGCAGAAGACCTACTGAGCCACTTGGCACCCCATGCCCACCTCGTCACTAGCTCCAACCCCACTTTCAGCTGCGCCCAATATCGGGTACAAGAAGTCCGTCAACGCCTTGCCCCAGGGCAGCTGGGCACCTGTAGTCAGGACGTCCAACAAGCTGCTCAAAGCGACAAGGAATGCAGTCACCACCACGGGCCCAACTTCACTACAGCCGTCCTGACGTGCGATACCATCATCGACACCCGGGCTCTCGCTCAACATCTGCCCTCTATCGTTGAAGGAGCCTGCCGGGTGCGCGGCCACATCTGGTTAACCGATCACCCCAATGAACGCGTAGCGATTGAAGGAATCGGGCCAACCGTTTGGCTACAGACCTGCGGGCGGTGGGAAAAAGACCTGCCACCTAAAACTATCATCGTTGTCACCGGCGACGACCTAGTGCCAGAGCAGCTGCAAGCAATCCTCAACCTCTGCGCTCTCAATACCGAAGCTCTCAGCCAGCAACTCATCGAAAGTTCCTCACAACCACCGGGGTAAACGAGCTTAAGGCTTGTTCACAATGCTGTGTAACTTCATTTACCCGTTCGAATAAGCCCCTATGAACAGTTCACTGCTTGTTTAGCCCACCCCTCATAGAAAGGAAAACCTCCCATGAAGGTTCGTAACTCAATCCGTTCACTCAAGAAAATGCCCGGTGCTCAGGTGGTCCGCCGCCGCGGTCGCGTCTTTGTTATCAATAAAAAGAACCCCCGCTTCAAAGCGCGCCAGGGCTAAAGGTTGAGGGGGCCAGTGCGCATCCTCTAGATAGCTCTGCCCCAGTGTCTTTTCCCGCTCAGAAGAAAAGATGCTGGGGTGTTGCTCTACCTGAAACCCTGGCTCGGTAAAGTAGGGGACATGAGCACAGTGTATAGCCTTTCTATCCCCCTGCGGTGGGGTGATATGGACGCCTACGGGCACGTCAATAACGTCACTATGATGCAGATTCTAGAAGAAGCACGCGTGGCCCTCTTTGGCCCACCGCCGTCCTCGGGTGAGCCAGCCCCGCTGGTAGACGAGGTCGCCGAGGGGGAGCCGGGGCGAGCGTCCGCTCAACTGCCACTCTTTGAGACCCTGCCAGCAGGAACCCAGGCCCTAGTCGCTGAAAACCATGTCAAATACCGTAGCCCCCTGGCCTACCGCGGGGTGCCGGTACGTGTAGAAATGCAGGTCAGTAAGGTAGCAGCTGCCTCGCTGGTTGTTGCCTACGAGCTCTTTGATCCGGTGACCGGCGTCCATTGCGTCTCAGCCACCACCACCTTAGCTTTCTTCAATACCGAAACCGGCTCCCTGGTGCGTCTGAGCGCCGAACAACGGGAGCAGCTGGGTACCTAGAGGGTTATTCATAAGGGGGTACCCAGCACCCAAAACACCAACCCCCGAACCAACGAAAACACACGAGAATAAACCCCCAACAGACACCTGAACCCCGTGTGTAGAACCCGCCAACACTTAACCTTGAAGTGCCCCGGGTTTTGTTCCTAGGCATTCGCCATGATTTCCACTCTCTCCTGATTTAGGTCGCTAATCCAAAACTCTGCCTCTACCTCTGTCAGCCTACGGTAGCCCAGACCTTTAGTGAAGCCATGATTCGTCCCACCACAAAACCCACTCAAACGCCGCCATCTCAACATCAACCACCTCAGCCCACAACCGCCTACGAAATTAGCTCAATTTTTGTAAGAACCCTTGACCTTCTCAGCCAAAGCACTGTCGTAGGAATCACCGACTGTCCCAGTAGAGGCAGTGATTTCCACTGACTCCAGCAAGGCGCATCAGGCAAGCGGTTTGCTCACGGCCGATGTCGATTCCTTCACAGCGCAGAGCAGGCCACATCTTGCAGATACCATAGACTGCGTAGTTTTCTTCATGGACCTGGGCAATATGCCTTGTCAATGCGGCCTCGCGAAGGTTGCGGGCACTTAATCCCCGGGGCTTGTGACTGACGGTATCCGCCTGAGGACATAAAGCCACCTTGCCGATTGCTCTTCAACCTCTGACAGAGGGACTCGACGGTGAAACGATCCCGGTGTTCATCGATGAACTGGATCATGTCCGACGCTTGGGGTCGAGTTCTGAGGCGAAAAAAGCTGAGGCGGCCTTCAACAACTCGTTCGTGTCGCGAAGCTCCTGATTCTCACGACGCAGCTTGGCCACCTCTGCAAGGAGATCTTCAGGTAAAGGATCAGCAGCCCGGCCTGCCGGGACGGGCCGCCTGAGCCCACTGCCGGGCAGTGTGCCACCAGACACCCAGTTTCGTGGCGACGATCTTGCACGTTTCCTGCATGGAGATACCCTCTGCCAGGATGCGGTCCTCAGCAAGGCGGATCACCCGGTCCTTCGTATCCTGGTCAATTTTCTTTGGCGTGTTCCAGTTTTTCCTATCTACTCAAGCGGAACAAAACCTGGGGCACTTCAGTTCACTTCTGGGTGGGCCGCTGTCTAGTTGGTGCTGGGGACTTTTGAATAATCCTCTTGACCAGGTCATATATGTATGGGATACTGGTGAAATAGTAATCTAAAACACCCCAAGCGTAAAACCGTAGAATCATTAGGAAAACAGGTTCTGGTAATGGAAAAAATTTTTCAAATTTTAGATTTCGGGGATGTTTTAGTGAACGATTCTATTATGGGTATAGGCAGTTCGAGAGAACAAGCAGTGAGTGCTTTGAAATCTGCTGGAATACAAGCAATATCTGCCCCCAATTTTGGACGAATATTTTTCAGAAATTGCTGGAACTTAGGGATTCCTGCAATTGAAATTAATACTAATTTAATTAGGGAATCTGATTCAATTACCTTGAATCTAGAAACTGGAAAGATATTACTAGGGACTAACGTAATAAATTTTTCATTACCGCCAAAATTCATGCTCGATATGATAAATCGCAAGGGTTTACTGAATTCAATAAAGTTAGAGAGGGATGCCGATTATGAGTCGTCAAATGCCATTTGATAAACTAGCAAAAAAATATGATGAATATAGACCTAGATACCCACAAGAATTAGTACAATATGTTGTTGAGGGGACAAAGACCAACCCTAGAGTTGTTGATTGCGGATCAGGTACTGGTATAGTTTTAGAGTGGCTTTTACCCTATTTAAGTTTCCCTGAGACATATGCAGTTGATATATCAGAAGGGATGATATCTGGGGGGAAAAGTAAATTTCCGCAAGTTAATTGGATCGTTGGAAGTATTGAAGATGTCCTAGATGATTTAGAACCAGCTGACCTTATAGTCGCTGGTCAGGCTTATCAGTGGTTTAATCGCAAAAAATTTTTACAGAAAGCTTCGTCGAACTTAACCGATAACGGAAAAATCGCTATTATTCAAAATAATCGTGACTATTTTACTAATATAATGTTAGCTGAATACGAATCTTTATTAGAGTCTATGAGTCCAGGATATGTTCGAAACTATAGAAATATAGATATTAAAAAAGAACTTTTTGATTGGGTAGATTTACCAAATTTAACCGTTAAAGATTATAACTATTCTTGGAAGCGTGAGGTTCAAATTGAAGATTTTGTAGGTATGTCTTCAAGCTCTACTCAGGTGCAACGAGCTATTGATGCACATGGTGCAGATTTTCTAGATCATGTCAGAAATATCGCCGTCAAACATTCATATAATGGAAAAGTAATCCTAAATTACACAACACAATTATTCATAGCACGATAGTTTTATAGCCTTGCTTTTTATTGGCAAGGCTATATTTCAATTTACTTTAAGAGGGTAATCATGCAAAATTGGGTCAGAAATTAGACTTTCGACTTACTTCAAAAAGCGGTATAAACCCTTTTTCAGCGCTGCTGACACCGCCTTACGGCCCCCCATAGGCAACCCACCGGTTTGCTACACGAATCAGATGAACGATACAGGTTTGCACCATCGACCGGCCAGGTAGCTTCCACGGCTTCAGGCAGGCCGCTGAGCCCGTCACAGCAGACAATAAAACATCCCCTTGACCCCTCAGTTCGACAGGTATGCACATACCTGCACCCACCAGGAAGCCCCCTTCTTCTGTAGCGATCCACATCCCTAGGAGGTGCTTGATTCGGTCAAGATCAACACCAACGGCAAGATAGGCAGATTTGTTGACTACCCTGCCACCATCACGGATTTTCACCCTTAAGGCATCACGAAAAAAGACGGGGTAGAGCTCATCTAGTTGGCGGTTTTACCAGACCAAGACCTCGTCTAAGACAGCATCAGTCACCGCAGAAATAGTCTCGTGAGAAACATCGACCCGCAGCGCGGTAGCCAGGTGATGTTGACTATCACGAACTATACATTCCACCGGTATAGAAGCTAATGATCATGTCATCGACATCGGTCAAAGGCCTAGCGCCCCTTAGGGACCATGGTAGGCACAAAGGTCCCTGCCCTGCCCCCTAGGGATATTCACGGTAACAGGGTCATAGTTTGAATCCACGGTCTTTGGATACGAACCGTTGCGGTCATTGTCCGTGCCAGCAGCAGCCTTGCCGTTGCGGTCATTGTTGGCCTAGTCAAGATGAGAATCCATTTCAGCGCTAAGGGCCCGGGTAGTTGAGGCCTGCAAGATTCCAGGGACTAGGTCATGAGTATCCGTTGTTGAAGTACCTCATTCATCAATTAACTGAGCGAATTTCAGGGTTAGTAAGAAGTTTTTGCTCCATCGCGTCTATCTTGGCTTTATCGGCCGGGTCGCGTTTAGCTATAGTAGTTATTCTTGTCTATCTTCTTCGTGCGGGGGGGGGGTGGTGTCCTGCACACAAACCATCAGACACCCTCTGGTCAATCTAGGAGAGTCTAGTGAGCGCCCAGTAGACGGTTCAGCTTAGTGAAAGAAGACTTCCAACCGGCCACAGCCATCTCGTGCATGGCGGGGTCCATGGGGCCCTGGGTAATGGTGACACGGGTGGTGTTCTCGTCAATCTTCTGAAAGGCGGTGCGGTTGAGGAAGTAGGATCCTTCTTCCATGCCGTGGGTTTCAGCCAGCTCAACGCCGATAGCCTCGTAGCCCTCAATCAGCTCACCGGGCACCAGCTTGTGGAAGGTGCCGTTCACAGGGGAGGTGAACTCGGGGTTCTCCTCGCTCACCATCACAAACTTTTGCGGGCCGCCCTCGCGCACCTCAATATCAACGGTATCCAGCGGCACGGTGAAGCCTTCGGGGCCGAACCACTGGGGTAGTAGTTCTGCTGAGGTGAAGGCCTCGTAGAGGGCCTCGGGAGTGGCCTCAAAATCGTGGGTAAAGGTCAGGACCTGCTCGAGGGCAATGGTGTCGAAGTCAAAGTTCATGGTGTTTTCCTTAGATGAGAGTGATGGAGGCGGACGCCGTAGCGCCCCTCTCTGCCCTGGGGTAGGGAAGCGGGGGCGGCGTCCTGAAAAATCTAGTTTTGCTTGAGCAGTTCAGCCAGCTTGCCGAAAGAGCCCTGCCAGGAGGCCAGGGTCTGCTCGTGCACACCGGCGGGCAGGGGCCCCTGGGTGAGCTTAAGAATTGTACCCTCGCCGACGCCGTCCTCAGTCATGGCAGTACCGGCCTCAAACTCAAGACGCAGGCCAATCAGGGTATCTGAGGGCTGGCCGGACGGGGTGGGCAGGGCCTCCCGGTACTCGATGGTGTGGGGCTCCGCCAGGGTCACAAACCGCATGTACATGGGGGCCTGGAACTTAGTCTGATCCTTGTGCCGCATAACGAACTGCTTGCGGCCACCAATCACCGGTTCCAGGGTCAGGGTATTGGGAATGATCTTCCAGTCGGCAGGCCCAAACCACTTGATGAAAAGCGTGGGGTTGGTAAAAGCCTCAAAGACCTGCTGCGGGGTTGCCGCGAACTCGTGGCGGTAGGTGAGGGTTTCCTCGGGCTTGAGGTCTTCAATCTTAAAGTCGTTCATGCTCTACTTTTCGTCGCTGGTGGTCTCGGTTGTATCGGCCTGGTCGGGTTCAGGCTGGCTGGTTTCAACCTGCGCGGACGTATCCGCCCCAGCTCCCTGCCCCTGGGCCGCCTTCTCAGCTGCCCGGCGGGCCTCGGCCTCAGCCTTTGCCTTCATATTGGCCTCCCAGCGGGCCTGGGCGGCAGCTGCCCGCTCGGCGTCCTTAGCGGCCTTACGGGCGGCAGCTTCTTCTTGGGCCTTGAGCTGGGCAACCTTCTTGGCGTAGTACTTACCCAGGAACTCATCGCGGTAGTCGAAATATTCCCCGGAGTCGATAGCGGCGCGGGCATCGTCCACCATCTTCACAATAAAGCGCTCATTGTGAATCGAGGCCAGGGTTGCTGAGAGGCGCTCGTCGGCCTTGAAGAGGTGGTGCAGGTAGGCGCGGGTGTAGTTGGCGCAGGTGTAGCAGTCGCAGCCCTCGAAGATGGGGGAGAAGTCGGTGCGGTAGCGGGCATTGGTCAGGTTGAAGCGGCCATCGGGGGTGTAAACGGCCGCGTTACGGGCCACGCGGGTGGGGGAGACACAGTCGAAGGTATCAACACCGTTTTCGATGCCGGTGAAGATATCGTCGGGCTCCGAAATGCCCAGCAGGTGGCGGGGCTTGTTCTCGGGGAGTTCCTCGGTGCACCAGCGCACGATGGTGCCCAGGTTCTCCTTCTCCAACGCACCGCCCAGGCCGAAACCGTCAAAGGGCATAGCGCCCAGATCGCGGCAGGCCTTGCGGCGCAGGTCCTCGTACTGGGCCCCCTGGATCACGCCAAAGAGGGCCTGGTAGGGTTTGCCCACCCGCTCAGTGGTCAGGCGCTGGTGCTCAGCAATACAGCGCAGGGCCCAGAGGCGGGTGCGCTCAAGGGCCTCCTCCTGGTAGGCGCGGGAGTTATAGAGGGTGGTGAGCTCATCGAAGGCAAACATGATGTCAGCGCCGATCTGGTGCTGCACCTGCATGGATACCTCGGGCGTAAAGCGGTGAATGTCGCCGTTGATATGCGACTTGAAGTTGACCCCGTCGTCGTCCACGTGGGCCATGCGCTCCTTGCCGGCGGCTACGTCGTCATCACCAATGGGGCGGCCGTCCGCGCCGGTAGCCCCGGCCACGGTGCCCATATCAATGACCTTTTTGAAACCCGAGCCCAGGCTCATGACCTGGAAGCCTCCGGAGTCAGTGAAGGTGGGGCCGTCCCAGTTCATGAACGTGCCCAGACCGCCTGCGGCGTCGAGGACGTCCGGCCCCGGTTGCAGGTAAAGGTGGTAGGCGTTGGCCAGCAGGGCCTGGGCACCCAGGTCTTTCATGGCCTCAGGCAGCACCGCCTTGACCGTGGCTTTGGTACCTACCGGGGTGAAGGCGGGGGTGGCAATATCGCCGTGGGGGGTGTGAATGACGCCGGTGCGCCCCTGAAACTCGCCGCCGTTAGCGGAGATGCGGTCGGCACCGGGGGAGGAGGTATCGGCCAGGCGCTTACCCAGTTCAAAGGAGAAAGTAGGGGCAGAAAATTCGGTATTGAGCACGGGTACAAGTCTACCGTGAGAAGGCAGGTGCGCTGTGGCGAAAGAATAGGTTGAGCTTCTAAGAGGCTTATTCAAAAGTCTCTACAAACCCTGCACAAGGCGAGTGTGCCACTTTTTGCCGAAAGTTCCACTTAGAGTGGCACCCTCGGCAAAAAGTGGCACATTCGCTTAGCAGGACCTAGCTTTCTGGACCCTGTTAGATTCCCTAATCACTCATCATGAGGATAAGAGAATCTAACGGGGCTCAGCTGTAGCTTCCTTGGCTGGATTCTATTTAGTCGTCGGAGACGGTCACGGTCACGGGGATGTTGCCGCGGGTGGCGTTGGAGTAGGGGCAGACCTGGTGGGCTGCGTCGGCAAGCGCCTGGGCTTCATCCTGGGGGAGCTCGGGGATAATAACCTCAAGTTCAACGGCCAAGCCAAAGCCCTCGCCCTGCTTGCCGATGGAGACCTGAGCGCCAACTGAGGAACCTTCGATGTTCTTCTTTTGCATGCGGGCCACCATCTGCAGGGCAGAGTGGAAGCAGGCCGCATAACCGGAAGCGAAGAGCTGTTCGGGGTTCAGACCCTTGCCGGAGCCGCCCATCTCAACGGGAATGGCGAGATCGGCCTCAAAAGCGCCGTCAACGGTGCGGACGTGGCCGTTGCGCCCGACTTGATCTCGACAGCGGAACCCTCACCCCGCTCATCAAACGCCTGATTGACCACGGCCTGCTGACTAAGACCCGCGACCCCCGCGACGAACGCCGCACCCTGCTGAGCCTCACCCCAGCCGGGCAGAAGCTGAAAAGACGTGCGAAATCCGTCCCCGGAGCCATTTACGCCGCCTGCGCGGTCGAGGGTCTCGATATCCTGGCTCTCAAAGCCGAACTCGATACCCTGGCCGAACACCTGCTGAACGATAAGGCTGGAGACTGAGACTTCTGGGCGCGGTTGGGGTTGGGCGGCCTGCCGGGCGAACAGGGCGTCCCTGTGCACACCCTAGAACACCCTCGCCGCAGCCTCCAACACCATCCAGGCCTGAATCTGGGTGGAGAGATCAATCGGCTGACCAGGCTTAACCACCTCAGAGATATGCCGGGACACATCGGGCGAAAACAGGGCCACCGCCTGCCCGCGGATCTCGCTCGGATCAATCCCGGCCTCGTTCATGGGCAGCTCGGGGTCATACTCCCGGCGGCCGTCCCAGAGAATCTCGGCGGTAGCCAGGACCAGATTGGAGGCCTGCTCACGCACAGGGGCAGGCAGTGCCGGGTGGAGGGCGATTTCTGCCAAGTAGCGCACCAGAACACCGGTGAAAAGTCCGCCATCGCCGTTCCCCTGCGTGCGCACCAGGCGAAGAGACTCAGCAGCTGACACCTCAAAATCCTGGCCAAACTCCCGGTCAATGCCCAGCAGAACCTCAGAGATGTGGGCTACCGGGTCGGTAGCTAGCGCCTCTGTGTGGCCAGCGTTGAGCAAGACCAGATAGGCACCGAGCACCGGCCCCTGGTTGTAGGTGAACAGGCCCCGCTCCACCGAGGTCACCTTTGCATCCGGCCCCTGCCCGGTCAGCTTCACCCCGTCTAAGTAGAGCCCGGTTTCGGCATCAAAAAGGTTCTCGTGGAGCCAGTTGAGCAAACTGGCAGCTTCCTCATACCGGCTGGCCCGCGCAAAGGCTAGAGCGATGGGGGCTGTTGCAGGAGTGTTCTTAAAATTGTGATCCTTCGACCAGAAGGCACCCCCGCCCGCCTCGGGCGTGCATGCGTCAGCCAGTTGCCGGTAGAGCCGGGCCGCAGCGTCCTGAGCAACCCCGTCGCCTGAGCCTTCCACCGCCAGCGCCAGCCGGTTAAGCCGCTCGCAGGCCAGGGTTAGCCAGGCCATATCGTCGTAATAGTAATTGGGGTAGGTGCCGTAGTTGCGCACCTGGATGCCTCGCAGCACCGCCCTGCCCTGCTTCAGAAAGTGGGCGGCGGCGTCCTGGTTCCCGTCAGCCTGGTGACGCAAACCGGAATCAACCAGGGCATCTAACAGGTGGGCCTGCCACCAGTAGTGCCACTCCGTGGTGCGGGAACGGCGGGGGCGGGTATCGGGGTACTGCGCCCTACCTATCAGAGTGCCGGGGATGTGCGCCGCACGCGTGCCAAAGAGCCTCATCACCGAGTAGGCTGCGGTATCTGCCCGCTGGCCTAGGGTAGCGCGGTGCTCGGTGGCAAGAGCCTCAAGCGCTTCGGCTGAGGTCGCGGCGTGACGAGGACGCTGAGGGTCAGCTTCGGTGCGGATCTGCGGCTGGGTGCTCATAGGGGCCTTTCGCGGGCAGTTATGCGTACAGTGCTAGTTTACCCAGACGGGCGCCCGCACCCCAGTTGGAGGGCGCACCGTATTTTTACAGGCGTGCCGTTGCTGAGGGTGTTCCCGGGGCGTGAGGGTACAGTACGGTTTGCCGGAAATCATAGAGCCCGCACCTGTTCGGCAGGTGCGCAAGCCGCTAGAGTATGGAGCATGCACACACCTACGCCTGCCGGGCGCGCTTCTGCCGTTTGGGTTTACCTTTCCTCTGCTGCCCTGTCGATGCTGGGCAATTCTATTGCCGGTATCGTCTGGCCCTGGCTGGTGCTAGAGCGTACGGGCAACCCGGCGGCTGCCGGTATTGTGGCGGCGGCGATTGCTGTGCCGTCGTTGGTTTTTGCTTATTTTGGCGGCAACCTGGTGGACACCTTGGGCCGTAAGCCCGTGTCGATTATTTCTGACATCATTTCGGGCCTGTCGGTGGTGGCCGTGATTGCGGTAGATATGTTTTTTGGGCTGACGCTGAGCTGGTTTATCATCATCGGTATTTTGGGTGCGGTGGGTGATATTCCCGGTATGAGCGCCCGCGCTGCCCTAGTCGGTGATGTTGCTGCGACCTCGGGTCACAAGGTCGCCCAGATTTCTGGCTGGAACCAGGCTTTGAGCGGGGTCAGCTTCCTGGTGGGCCCGGCTGTAGCCGGTGTGCTGATGACGGCCCTGCCCATCGAGCAGGTTCTCTGGATTACGGCCGGTTGCTCCCTGGTGGCCGCCGCCCTGACCGCCTGCTTGCGCCTGCAGAAGGCGGGCGCGGACGTCCGTGCTGAGGGGCAGGACGCCGCTGCCCAGCTGGGTGAGGACGGGCAGGTGCCAGCGTCCTCCCCTGAAGCCCCTACCGAAGACCCTTTCAAGGGGCTGGCGGGCTGGAAGAAGGCCCTGGGCTACCCGGTGATTCGTCTGCTGGCTCTGGATTCTTTGCTATCGATGGCCCTGGTAATGCCCTATCTAATGGTGCTTCTACCCGCGCATTTTCAGGGAATTAACCAGCCGGGGCTGTACGGGGCATCGATGTCTGCCTTTGCGGTGGGCATGATGGTCACCAGCATCGTAGCCGGGAAGATTGTGCCCTTTCCACGCCGGGCCTGGGTGGTGGGCATGGTCTTCTATACCCTGGCCTTCTTTGGCATGGCCTTGCTCGAAACTTCCTGGCTGGCCATCGTGGGCATGGGGATTTCCGGCTTGGGCGGGGGTATTATGAACCCCCTGCAGACCCTGCTGGTGACCGAGGGTGTACCCGAGCAGATTCGCGGCCGGTCGTTCTCAATCTTTATGGCTATTAGCCAGGTGGCCGGGCCGATTGGCCTGGTGGCGACCTCGGCGGTACTGGCCTTTGTGACGATATACCAGGTGGCCTGGGTGCTCGCTGGCCTCTGGCTGCTGGTGGCTATCTACCTGGTGATTCGGGGCCTGCAACTACTCCCAGGAAGGAGCGCCGAGTCGGTAGAAGAGAGCAGTTCTGTTCCTGTAGCTGATTAGCTTCAGCCCGCCTGTATCGAATGTGCCTCTTATTCCCGAGCGGGGGAGTTTATCCACGACATTCGGGAATGCGTGGCACATTCGGCATTAGTGGGCAGCTCCCTCGATGAGCCGAAGCCTCCGCCCGCTTCGTACCGTCACAAGCTCCCCTGTGAAGGGGTGGGGGAAGGTCAGCGACCTAGCCAGCAGCTGTAGGGGTAGGGCGGGTTCGTCCTCAGCAATGGGCAGGACGGCCGGGTAGACCACGTCCCCCACAATCGGCGCCCCGGCTGCCGTCAGATGCACCCGCAACTGGTGGGTCTTGCCCGTGTGCGGCTCCAAAAGATAGTGGGCCAGAGTAGCACCGGCTGCCGGTAGGGGCAGGGCCGGGTTGGCCTCAGACACCGCGGGCAGGACGCCGCCCGCCAGCTTAAAGACCTTCAGGCAGGTAATACGCGACTGGGCGTTCAGCCCCTCAAAGGAGGCCCCCGAGCGGCGGCGCTCGCGCCGCTCCGCCTTCGTCTCAACCGGCAGGGGGCCGGTGTCACCGGGCAGGAGCTCAACCCCGGTATGGGCTACCTGTAGGGCCCCGTGCTGGTTATCAATGCGCGAGCGCACCGTCAGGCTCTGCCCCACCTCCAGCCCGGCGACGGGGGCCGCCACTGCCTCGTAGGTCTTGGTGGGTTCGCGCCGCTGGAACATGGTCTGAAAAGGGGCGCGGGCCTCTGGGGTCTTGGCAAAAAGTACCACCCCGGCGGTGGCCCGATCCAGGCGGTGAATCGGAATGAGATCGGGGTTGTTCTCCCGCACCCGTAACTGGGTCAGGGCCGTGTGGGCAACAAAGGACCCGTTCGGGGTGGTGGGTAGAAAGTGGGGCTTATCGATGGCCAGTACCCACTCGTCCTCGTAGAGCACCGGCATGTCGAAGGGCACGGGCTTTTCAACTCCGAGTTCCCGGTAGTACCAGATCTTTTGACCGGTCAAAGGGGCATCGGGGGCAACCGCCTGCCCACTAGCGTCCTTGACCTCATCGCGGTCAAAGCGGGAGGTGAAGAGGGAGCGCTGGTGCGGGTAGAAGCGGGCTACCAGGTAGTCCAGCACTGTGCTTGCCCCCAGGGTGTCGTCCTCGGGGTTGCCTGCATCGGGTAGCACAAAGGAGACGGCGTCAATCCCCTTGCGCTGGGGCAGGGGCTTAGGAGCAAGGTGGCGGTTGATTCGGCGCATGGGCTCTATTATGGCAGGTGCTGGCTACCGGGGCTGTTCCGGTTCCGCGCGGAGGCTATTGAAGATACCTGCGGTTACCCTTCTCTGATTCACAGTGTGGGGTATGAGCTCATGAGCCTGCCGTTAGTAAGCGCCTGACCTAGCGGAGCTTAACCCAGCAGCTCCTGGCAGCCCGGGCAGCGGTAGCTGAGGCGGTCGGTGTCTTCTTCACGGGCAATGAGGTGACCGTCTGCATACCGGTTGGGGCCGGTTCCAGAGTCTGAGAGGTTCTCCCGCACGATGGTGTTTCCACAGCGGTAGCAGGTGCGCCCGCCGCGCCCGTAGCACCAGAGAGGTTCAGCGCTGGTGCGGGTGACCCGGTGCGGACGCCCCCGATTGGCATCCAAGAGCAGGCGGGCGATAGACACCACGCCAGCCAGATCAGGAACGGCCCCCACGGGGGTGCGCGGATCAAGGCCCGCGAGAAAGAGAGTCTCAGCCCGGTAGATGGTGCCAATACCGGCTAGGTTCCGCTGATCAAGCAGGGCAGGCCCCACCATGCGGTCAGGCTGAGCCGTCAGGTTGGCTACCGCCCGCTGCACCGACCAGTGCGGGCCGAGCAGATCGGGGCCCAGATAGCCCAGCCTGTCGCCCTCCTGCTCGGTCGGAAAAACCTCTAACAGACCCAAGTCAAAGCCGACAGCCTCTAGCGGAACGCTACCGGGAATGAGCTGCCCCGAGGAGGTCCGGGCGTTAGCCTGAATAACCGCCCTCGCGGAGGCAGCTGGCCGCCTCCACCGCTCGCGCTGCCCCGCTTCGTCCTGCCCATAAACATGCCAGATCCCCTCCATCTTCAGGTGGGAGTGCACGGTCATATCGCCGATACGGAGCAGGAGGTGTTTACCGCGAGCCAGCGCCCCATGAATAGGGTGGCCCGCCAAATCGACGCCAGCAACGTGCGGGTAGCGCAGGTCTGTTGCGTGGGCTGTTCGACCGGCGAGTGCCCGGTGTAGCGCGCGAGCCTGCCGCCAGACGGTGTCACCTTCAGGCATGATGCGGGTGCTCCTTCAACAATGGTGCCTCATTCATGTATGACGCAAGTATGACACTTTCTGCCTGCAAGGAACCAGACCGGCATCTCGCCTAAATTCGCATGTCGTGCATCACCTGGTGTATAAAGGGTATGCCGATTGAAACTTTACTGTGACGTTCGGTTATCCCCACACCCTGGGCTGTGATTTGCTACCGTGCTATGCGAGAGCAGTCAGAGCTCACACAGCGGCTCCCAGGCCGCTTACCCCGAGAAGAGGTCAAACAATGCAGATTGTTTTCACGATGTTTACCGTGGTTCTCTTGATGGTATTGATGATGTCGCTGGCCGCCTTCGGCGTTCACCTTGCCCGGAGCGTCCGCGAATTTCGTGCCGGTTACGAGGGCAACGACTCCTACTTTACGCTGTAGAGACCTGAAATATGACTTCCCCACCAGCCTTCCCTAGCATCCCAGGCAGGGAAGGCATACTTATATGCCCCACATCCCGGCCTTACGTGTAGTCCCTGCGCATACGTAGCCCGCGCGTGGTGGTGTAGAAGCCCGCAGCGAGCAGGGCGCGGCGCAGAGTGAGCACGGGGTGCTCGGCGGGTAGGGCACGGGACTCTTCCGGGAAGTCACGTGACCGCGCGGACGCCGTGAGCGGCTCGGGGTTGCTGAGTAGCTCCACCCCGCCCGCGGTTTCAATGACGATTTTGTCTGCCACACCGGTGCGCACTAGCTGGCCGAGCAGGGGAGCGGCGGCCTCAATCAGGGCTGGGTCATCTGTGAAGGGCAGCAGAGTCTTCCCGCCCCGTTCCAGGTAGAGGGTGAGCGCCCCATCAACGAGTATCACGATGGCTCCCGCTTTACGGCCCGGCCTGTGCTTGAGCTCGGTGCGAGCCGAGTCCCAGGGCACGGGGGCAGGCCAGGGCAGGGCTGCACCAAAGGGATTGGCCGGGTCTGTGGCGGCCAGGAGTAGCACAGAGCGGCGGGTGCGGCGTACCGAGGCAGCGGGTGCGGGCGCGCCCGAGGGGTGGGGGGCTGGGCCGTCCTCGTGCTCGCCGGTGACGCTGTCTGACCGGCGGAGCCTGTCAACGGTCGCAGAGACCGAGAACTGTGCAGCCCCCAACCCCTCAATGAAGTAGCCGCGGCGGGCTAGGCCCTTCTCTTCAGCAGCTGAGAGTACCCGGTAGATACCGGAGAAGCCGCCGGGGGAGTCCTCAGCGGCCACAGCACCGCGGGTGAGCACACCGTAGCGATCCATCAGCAGTTCAGCTCGGGCTGCGGCGGCCACGGTAGGGTCAAGCGGCTCGGCCTCTAGGCGGGCCCACCGCCCGGCATCGATTGGGGCAACCTGGGCGCTCGCAGCCGGGTTGCGGCCCACGCCCACCCCTAGCCGTGAGGCAGACAGACGGGAGGCACCGCGCCGTAGACCGACCGAGCGGGCACGCGGAGCTGGGGCTGCGACCCTGTGGGTTGAGGCCCCGGATGAGATGAGGGCTCGTACCGGTGCGAAGGTATCGCCGGTGACCAGCCCAGCCCAGATCAGGTTCCAGAGGGCCGCAGAAATTTCCTGGGCGCTGGGGGGCACATTCCCTAGCGAAGTGGCGATAGTAGCTAGCTGGGTCTGAATCTGGGTGAAGAAAAGCCCGCCGGTCAGTAGCTCGTAAATGGTGTTCTCCAGCGTTCCCAGGGCGGCCAGTGCCTCGGTGCGTTCCACCTCATCGGGCAGAGTGAGGGCTGCGCTCTCGCCTAGGTGCAGGGCAACCCAGCCATCGTCGCCCGCTAGCTGGCCTGCACCCGTCCAGAGCACATCACCGGCGCTCATAGCCGCATCGAGCAGGGCGGGGGTGTAGTCGATGATACGGGCCTTGAGAATCAGCGGTTCGAGGGCTGAGGCGGGAACCCTCACCCCGGCCAGCTGGTCCACGACGGTCAGCAGGCCGTCATAGCCGCTGAGCATGGGGGATTCGTCGCGGCGGACGCTGACGGGCTGGGCAGGGGCACCGAAGGTGCCGGGCGCGGCAGAGGTTTCGGTGACATCCCAGGCACCCACGTGCTGCCAGGGCGGCAGGAAGCGGGCATAGGTTTCGGGGGCGACCGGTTCGACGTCGGCCCGCAGGGCGGCCAGAGATCGCGAGCGCAGGGTGCGTAGCACACCTGCGTCCACCCACTCGGTTCCGGCCAGGTAGCCGGGATCAGCGGAGCCGGTGCGGGCGAGCGCCAGTTCAGCCCGGAGTTCTTCGGGCAGGAACTCACCAGAGATGACGCGCCGGTCGGCTGCCAGGGCGCGCAGGGTGGTATCAACTACCGAGACACCCAGTCCGAGTGTCTCAGCGGCCTGGGCTGCGGTGAAGGGGGCGTGGGTGCGGGCGTAGCGGGCAACCAGGTCAACCAGGGGAGCTTCGATCGGCTCTAAGAAGGCCAGGGGCACCCCAATCGGCAGGGGTACACCCAGGGCATCGCGCAGGCGGGCGGCGTCCTCAATGGCGGCGTAGAGTTCTCGCCCGTGCAGGCGGAAGCGCAGGGCCCGCCCGGTCTTGACCAGGGCTTCAAGGTGGTCGGTGGCTTCGGTTTCGGTGAGGACGCGCTCGCCCGGCTTGCCTTCCTCGGCCTCAGGAGCGGTGGCGCCGGCGTCCTGACCAGTGGCCTGACCGGCCTTCGCCCTGCCTTCTTGCTCCAGCACCACCTTCAGGCGGGCGGCGGCTTCGGCGGCGGTGAGGGGGCCGAGCAGGCGCAGCAGGTCGGCAGCCCCTTCGACCCCGCGTAGGCGGTAGCCCTCTGCGGTGCGTTGCAGGCGAGCTTCGGTGGTGCGGATGACCTCAACATCGAGCAGTTCTCGTAGCTCGTCCTTACCCAGTAGCTCGGCCAGCAGACCCGGGTCGAGAGATAGGGCAGCTGCCCGGCGCTCAGCTAAGGGGGAGTCTCCGTCGTAGAGGAACTGGGCTACATAGCCAAAGAGCAGGGTGCGGGCAAAGGGGGAGGGGGTTTCGGTTTCCACCTCGCTGATGCGCACCTTTTTGGCTTCTAAATCCTTGTGCAGGGCTGTGAGTGCGGGTAGGTCGTAGACGTCCTGCAGGCACTCGCGGGCGGTCTCGATTAGCAGGGGGAAGGTGGGGTACTTGCGGGCCACATCCAGCAGCTGGGCTGAGCGCTGGCGCTGCTGCCACAGGGGTGTGCGGCGGCCCGGGTCCTTGCGGGGTAGCAGCAGGGCACGGGCGGCATTCTCGCGGAAGCGGGAGGCAAAGAGGGCAGAGTTACCCACCTTCTCTGTGACCAGATCTTCAAGCTCGGCCGGGTCAAAGAGGAAGAGGTCAGCCCCGGGCGGCTCGGCCTCCGTGGCGGGGATGCGTAGCACAATACCGTCATCGGCGGCCATGGCCGAGGCGTTCACCCCGTAGCGTTCTTCTGCTCGGGCCCCAACGGCGAGGGCCCAGGGGGAGTGCACGGGCATCCCTAGGGGCGAGTGTAGAATCAGCCGCCAGTCACCCAGCTCGTCCCTGAATCGTTCGACCAGTAGGTGTTTCTCGTTGGGTACCTGCCCGGTGGCTGCCGCCTGCTCACCCACGTAGGCCAGCAGGTTGTCGGCGGCCCACTCGTCGAGGCCGAGCGCACGCAGGCGCGTGTGGGCGGCACCGGCGTCCTTGCTGGCTTCGAGAGCAAGCTCCCGGGCGAAGGTACCCAGGGCTCGCCCTAAATCGACGGGGCGGCCGGGCGAGTCGCCGTGCCAGAAGGGCAGGCGGCCGGGGACGCCAGGGGCCGGGGTCACGGTTACCCGGTCGTGGGTAATATCCTCAATCCGCCAGGAGGAAGCCCCCAGGGCAATGACGTCCCCGGCGCGAGACTCGTAGACCATCTCCTCATCCAGCTCACCCACCCGCTTGGGGGCCTTGGAATCCTCAGCTCCGGCGATAAAGACCGGGAAGAGGCCACGATCGGGGATGGTGCCGCCGGAGGTGACCGCCAGACGCTGGGCACCCGGGCGCCCCTCGATGGTGCCAGCGTCACGATCCCAGACGATGCGGGGGCGCAGCTCGGCGAACTCGTCTGAGGGGTATTTACCGGCCAGCAGGTCCAGAGTTGCTTCAAAGGCCGCCCGGGGCAGGGTAGCGAAGGGGGCGGTGGCGCGCAGGGCTTCAAACCAGGCTTCCACACTGATAGGCCCCAGGGCACAGGCCGCCACGGTCTGCTGGGCCAGAATATCCAAAGGATTAGCGGGAATAGCCAGGGGTTCAATTTGCCCGGCCAGCATACGCTGCACGGTCACCGTCGCATTCAGCAGATCCCCCCGGTGCTTGGGGTAGAGGTAGCCGCGTGACAGCTCTCCCACCCGGTGACCAGCCCGGCCCACCCGTTGCAGGCCAGAGGCCACCGAGTGCGGGGCCTCCACCTGAATAACCAGGTCAACGTGGCCCATATCGATACCCAGTTCCAGGGAGCTGGTTGCCACCACGCAGCGCAGCTGGCCCGACTTGAGGGCTTCCTCAATCAGGGTGCGCTGGTCCTTAGAGACTGAGCCGTGGTGGGCCCGCGCCAGCACCGGCGGGGCACCGGTTGCCGTGGCCGAGCCTCCCATCATCTGGGCGGGAGGCCGATCCGCACCGGGCCGGGATGACCGGGAGGACCCAGAGCCGCCTGATAAGGCTCCCACCCCAGGTAGCCGCGCGTCATCGGCTTCAAGCCGGGCGGGGGCGTCCTGGGCCAGGGCCTCAGCCAGCACCTCGGCCAGGGCCCGGGGCTCCCCACCGGTGGCGGCATAGGAGCGGGCACCGGTTGAGGCGCTCGCGGTCACCTCGCCCAGTTCCCCTCGGGCCTCAAGACGGCCCAGGTATATCTCGTTTAGGCGGGCCGTCAGCTTCTCGGCCAGCCCGCGAGAGTTAGCAAAAACGATGGTTGAGCGGTTGGCCTCTACAAGGTCAACGATGCGTTCTTCAACGTGCGGCCAGATGGACGCCTGGTAGCCGCTCAGGCTGGCTGGCTGGGCTGCCTGCTGGAGCGCGGGTGCCTCAACCTCTTCAATTCCTGTCTCTTATACAGATCTCCGAGCCCAC
>NZ_CAKMSB010000015.1 GCF_928381405.1 Rothia nasisuis | reverse complement strand
ACCCCCGGCCTACCCCGACCGCGCCGCCTGGGGAACCGCCCCCAAGCTCCGCGCCTGGCAGACCGAGGCCATGAACCGCTACTTCACTCAGAACCCCCGCGACTTCATGGCCGTGGCAACCCCCGGTGCAGGTAAAACCACCTTCGCCCTGACCGTGGCCAAAGAACTCTTCAACCGGGGCACTATCAACCGCATGACCGTGGTAGCCCCCACCGACCACCTTAAACGCCAGTGGGCCGATGCCGCAGCCCGCGTCGGGATCTCTATCGACCCTAACTTCAAAAACTCAGACGGCACAGTGGGCCGCGGCTACCAGGGCGTCGCCCTCACCTACGCCCAGGTTGCCAACAAACCCATGCTGCACCGGGCCCGCACCGAAAACGGCCGAACCCTGGTCATCATGGACGAAATCCACCACGCCGGTGACGCCCTCTCCTGGGGCGATGGCCTGCGTGAAGCCTTCGAGCCTGCCACCCGCCGTCTGGCCCTGACCGGTACCCCCTTCCGCTCCGACACCGCAGCTATTCCCTTCGTCCAGTACGAAGAGGACGCCGACGGCATACGCCGCTCAAGATCCGACTACTCCTACGGTTACGGCCCCGCCCTCAAAGACCATGTCGTGCGCCCCGTCATCTTCATGGCTTACTCCGGCCAGATGCGCTGGCGCACGTCCGCCGGTGAAGAAATAGCCGCCAATCTGGGGGAGGGCTTCACCAAGGACGTCACCGCCCAGGCCTGGCGCACCGCCCTCAACCCCGACGGCGAATGGATCCCCACCGTGCTCGCCGCCGCTGATAAACGCCTGACCGAGGTGCGCCGCACTGTGCCCGACGCCGGTGGTCTGGTCATTGCCACCGACCACGCCGACGCCCGCGCCTACGCCAAACAGCTGCAGAAAATCACCGGCGAAAAACCCGCCCTGATTCTCTCCGATGACAAAGAAGCCTCCAACAACATCGAAGAGTTCTCAGCGGGGCTAGCCCGCTGGATGGTCGCTGTGCGCATGGTCTCTGAAGGGGTGGACGTACCCCGCCTGGCTGTGGGCGTCTACGCCACCTCAACCTCCACCCCCCTCTTCTTCGCCCAGGCTATCGGCCGCTTCGTACGTTCGCGCAAACGCGGCGAAACCGCATCGGTCTTCCTGCCCTCCGTTCCCCAGCTCATGATGCTGGCCAACGAAATGGAAACCGAACGCGATCACGCCCTGGACCGCAAAGGTGCCAGCGACGAAGTCATCGACCCCCTCAATGAGGGCTTGGACGATCACCTGATTGAAGAAGCCAACAAAGAGGAAGCCGCAAGCGACCAGCTCACCCGCGGCAAATTCGAAGCTATTGGCTCCCAGGCCTCCTTCCACGGCGTGCTCTTTGACGGATCAGAATTTTCCACAGGCGGCCTCGAAGTCGGCTCAGACGAGGAACAAGACTTCCTTGGTATCCCCGGCCTGCTGGACGCTGACCAGGTAGGTACCCTGTTGCGTGCCCGCCAGCAGGACCACGCCACCCGCCGCCCGTCGTCCGCAGCCCCCCAGGTCGTTGACCACCGTCAGCTCAAAGATTTGCGGAACAAGCTTGCTAAAAACGTGGCCGCCTGGGCCGCCCGCACCGGCAAGCCCCACGGCTCAATCCACAACGAACTGCGCCGTATTTGTGGTGGGCCTGCCGTTGCCCAGGCCTCAGCCGAACAGCTCCAGGCCCGCCTGGATAAGTTGCAGGACTGGTTCGTCGGGCGCAAGTAAGGTGTGTATACGGCGGTGACACTGCCGCTCTCAACAGGAGTTGCTTGACTTCAAGCGCTTTAAGTTTCTTAGGATAAAACAGCACAACACAGCGTGGAAGAAATACCCACCTCAACCTAAGGAACAGCTATGAAAGCCACCTTTATCTACGGCCCTAAGGACGTCCGTGTCGAAGAGGCCGAAAAACCGACCATCATCGACCCCACCGACGCCGTCATTAAGCTCACCGCCACTTGCGTTTGCGGCTCAGATCTCTGGCCCTACCGCGGGGAAGATACCGTCACCGAGCGCCAGCCAATGGGGCACGAGTACGTCGGAATCGTCGAAACGGTCGGTAGCGAGGTGCACGACATCAAGGTCGGCAACTATGTTGTGGGCTCCTTCTGCATCTCAGATAACACCTGTGAAATCTGCGCGGACGGCTACCCCTCCCGCTGCGTCCACGGCGACTTTGTAAGCGGTGCCCAGGCGGAATACCTGCGCGTACCCCAGGCAGACGGCACCTTGGTAGCCACCCCTGCCGAACCTACCGAAGAGCAGCTCAAGCACCTCATGGCTGCCTCCGATGTCCTGGGTACCGGCTGGTTCGCTGCCGACGAAGCCCAGGCAGGCCCCGGAAAAATCGTAGCCGTCGTGGGTGACGGCGCAGTCGGCCTGCTCGGCGTACTAGCCGCCCAGCAGATGGGAGCTGAGCGCATCATTGTCATGAGCCGCCACTCCGACCGCCAGGCCTTGGCCCGCGAATTCGGGGCAACCGATATCGTGGAAGAACGAGGGGACGAAGGAATTGCCAAGGTCAAAGAACTCACCAACGGCCTGGGCGCCCACTCCGTCATCGAGGCCGTAGGCACCCAGCAGTCCATGGAAACTGCTATCGCCATCACCCGCCCGGGCGGCCACATCGGCTACGTTGGCGTCTCCCATGACGTGACGCTAGAAGGCCTCCCCCTCTTCTTCGCCGAAGTCCACCTCATGGGTGGCCCTGCTCCCGTCCGCAAATACCTACCCCACCTCATCGACCTCATCTACAAGGGAGAAATTGAGCCGGGTAAGGTCTTTAACAAGACCGTGGCGTTAGACGACATCGCTGAAGGCTACCGGGCCATGGCAGATCGAGAAGCCATCAAAACCTTCGTCCGTATCTAAGGAAAAGACCAAGACATGGAAACAGGGCAGACCACCTACAGCATCAAACAGGTCTCAGAACTCACGGGACTCACTGCGCCAACTCTGAGGTACTACGAATCTGTAGGGGTCAGCCCTGCCATCACGCGAGATGAATCCAGCGGGCACCGTGTTTACTCTGCAGATGACGTCGAGCTACTCGGCTGGATCGCCTGTCTAGCGGCAACCGGAATGGGTATAGCCGAAATGCGCCAGTACGTAGCTAATGGTAAAGACCATATCCACAATGCTGCGCTCCAGATCGAACTCTTACAGAAACACGACGCGGTGCTTGAGGCAGACCTGAAACGCCTGAGCCTCCGCCGGGACTACCTGGCCCTCAAAATACGCTACTGGCAGGCGGTCGAAGCGGGCGACAAGGAACTCGCCAGGCATCTTGCCCAGGAAGCTATCTCACTGGCCCAGCAATTCCGCTAAGCCCTAGGGCACAAAGGAGGGGCGCTCCCAACCAATAGAGGTTGGGAGCGCCCCTGAGGTTTAACATGTTTGATTTCAAGCCTTTGAAATTTCTGAGTATGACGAGGAGGAAAGGCCAACGGGTGCGCACCGCCCTGGTAGAACTTCTACCTGCGGGGGAGAACACCATCGAGGACGTCGCCCGTAGGCTGGGTACGGCCCCGCGGCCTACAGAGCTGAACACCACGCTCCCAAAGCTTCTTGCCTCAAGTTTTATTGATTCTTGGCAATGGTGAGATCTGTAAAGAACTGAACCTGCCAGTTTTTGCTCTCGGGTAGCTAATCTTCTACCGTGAATGAACCCTAGAGCACCTCGGTCACCGTCACCCCGGCGTCCTTCAGCTCATCGCTCACATCGTCCAGGGAGTCCTCATCCACCGGAGCCGTCAAATCAAGCAGCACGCGGGTCTCATAACCGGCATCCACCGCATCCAGGGCCGTGGCCTTGACGCAGTAATCGGTGGCAATACCCACCACATCAACATCGGTGATATCGCGCTCAGCCAGCCAGTCATCGAGAGATAGCTTGGGGGTGTCGTCCTGGGCCGGGGCTCCGGCCTCGCGCTCGCCGGTCATCACCGTATCCTCGGGGGCCAGCAGGCCCTCAAAGCCCGAGTAGGCGGCCTCAAACTCCCCCTTGCGGAAGTAGGCCTCAATATAGTCGGTATCCAGATCCTCGTGCAGCTCGGCCCCCCGGCTCTCCGCCTTGCAGTGTACCGGCCAGGACTCCTTGAAATCAGGGTTCTCTGAGAAGTGGTCGCCCGGGTTCACATGCCAGTCCAGGGTAGCCACGATTGCCTCGTAGTCCCCGTGGTGGTTCTCTAGGTACTCGCTAATCAGGGCAGCAACCTCGGCACCCCGTTCGGTGGCCAGCGAACCACCGGCGCAAAAATCGTTCTGAACATCAACAACAATAAGTGCTTTAGGCATTTTCTCTTTACTTTCGCTTAAGTGCAGGACGGCGGGTTGCCGGGGCGGTCGCACCGGTCAGGTTCGGTGGGCCCGCCCCGTCTTACCGCCCTGAGATATCCAATGATGGAGCTTGCTAGGAGACAAATTCGGTGGGAATAACCGGGTCGCCGGGTGAAAGGCGGGTGGCTGCCGGTGGTAGCTCTTCGAGTGATCGGGCGTGGCGCTCAGCCGCATTGCGTACACCTTCAGCGCCGGTAAATCCAGGCTGCACCTGACCGTCCACAACCAGGTCAACCATGAGCGGGCGATCGTTGGAGTCGGCCGGTGCTTGCAGATCAACCCCAATGACTTCAGCGGTAGCGATACCACCGGCATTGAGACGGCGCACGGCGCTCTTCTTGCCACCCACAGAGGCCTTACCCGAGGAGGCCTTGGCTACCGGCTCCATAAGACCCTGGGCGTTTTCGCGCAGCACGACCTTATACACCATGGATGAGGTGGGTACACCAGATCCGGTGACGAGTTTTGTACCGACACCGTAAGAGTTAACCGGAGCCGCAGCTAAAGAGGCGATGGCATATTCATCAAGGTCTGAGGTTACGGTGATTTTCGTACCGGTGTTACCGAGAGAATCGAGAAGCTGACGCACGAACTGAGCTTGGGCTACCAGGTCGCCGGAGTCGAGCCGGACGGCACCGAGGCCGGGCCCGGCGAGCTCTGCAGCCAGACGTACCGCTGCTTCAACGTCATAGGTATCAACCAGCAGGGTAGTACCGACCCCTTGGGAAGCAAGCTGGGCCTCAAAAGCCTGGCGCTCGCTGTCGTGAAGCAGGGTGAAGGCGTGAGCCGACGTGCCGATAGTGTGCAGGCCATACTGGCGCCCCGCTTCTAGATTGGAGGTCGCGGTAAATCCCGCAATGACGGAGGCGCGGGCTGCTGATACCGCAGCCTGCTCGTGTGCGCGGCGGGAGCCCATCTCAAGGCAGGGGCGGTTACCGGCGGCCACGGTCATGCGGGAAGCTGCGGTGGCAACGGCAGAATCAAAGTTAAGAATGGAGAGTATATAGGTCTCTAGTAGGCAGGCTTCTGCAAAGGTGGCCTCAACCTGGAGTACGGGGGAGTGGGGGAAGAAAATTTCCCCTTCCGCGTAGCCACGAATTGAACCGGAGAACTTAAAGTCTGCTAGGTAGTCGAGGGTCTGCTGATTAACGACCTTGCGGGCGGCCAAAAAGTCCAGTTCTTCGGTGGAGAAGCGAAAGTCTTCTAGCCCAGCAAGTAACCGGCCGGTGCCTGCCAGGACCCCGTAACGGCGCCCACCTGAGAGCCTGCGGGCGAAGACCTCAAAGACCGTACTGCGGTGGGCTGCCCCCGAGGCAAGGGCTGCCTGGACCATGGTCAGCTCGTAGTGGTCAGTCAAAAGTGAAGTTTTCTGTCGCACGCTATAACCTTATCGGCTACCTGCGGTAAAGCCCAGCCCCTACGCTGTAAAACAGTGAGGGCTCCTTATCTGCCGGTGAACACGGTTCGCTACGGTATGCCCCCAGTCGTATGATAGATAAGGTCTACCCCACCTCATGTACGGCGCTAGCACAAAGGAGTAATGACATTGTCACCAGCAGTTTGCGCTACGTGGAGCGCAGTGGCAAGTGATACGCTCACCGATCTTGAACGTGACCTTGCCCAGGACTCAGCCGTTAACCCTGACCTTCCCTGGACGGTAGTGGTGTGGGATGACCCCGTTAACCTGATGAGTTTTGTCACCTATGTTTTTCGTACTCAATTTGGTTACAGCGGAGAGAGGGCTCACCAGCTGATGATGCAGGTGCACACCGAGGGCAAGGCCGCTGTGTTTAGCGGAAGCAAGGAAGAGGCGGAGCGCCACACCACCGCCCTGCACACGTGGGGGCTGTGGGCAACCTTCGAGCAAGCGGGTGAGTTCTAGCCATGGCACAACCGTTTATGTCGACGGCCCGGGGGATTACGGCACGATTTACTCCGGAAGAGGTAGAGGTGCTCACACGATTATTTGAAGACGTGGCACTGGCGCTGGAACCTGAAAGTAGCCCTGACGATGATCCACTGGCTGCCCTGGTGGGGATTTCTGAGAACGTAGACGTGCCTAGCGACCCGGCAGTGGCCCGCATGCTCCCGGTGGCCAGCGATGACCCTGAGGTTGCCGATGAGTACCGCCGGTTTACTGACCTTACCTTGCGCCGGGCAAAGATTGAGCACCTGACGCAGGCGGCTATGGATATCCAGGGTGGCACCGTACGACTTGACACCGCTGGGGCGCACAGCTGGGCGGCTGCTCTCAATGATGTGAGGCTGACCCTGGGGGCCCGCTTAGGTATTGCCAGCGCTGCGGACGCTGATCGGGTAGGCGAGCAGACCGACTGGCATTCTGTTGAAACCACCGAAGACTATATGGCCCTGCTCTATAACTTTGTAACGTGGCTCCAAGACAGCTTAATGCAGACCCTGCTGGAGGGAATTGATGACTAGCCGTCTTACCCTGTGCTCCCGCGCTCTGCTGGGTGCCTGCAACCTTGTGCTGGCTCACCATCGTGTCTTTTTATGACGCACGTACGCCGTTAATAGGCGTGATGGTTCACTCAATACCCTGCAGGTGCGATGCCCGCTCTACTTTTTGTTTATTTTTTAGCTAATGTCAGGTCTATTATGAGCGATTCTAACCCCACTCTCGTCACCCCCTGGGGCAGCCAGGTGTTGGCTGAGCCGACACCATCTGCTCCGATCGGTGTGTTTGACTCCGGTGTGGGTGGGCTCACCGTGGCGCGCGCGGTGATGGATCAGTTGCCGCACGAGTCGGTGATTTATGTGGGCGATACGGCACATGGCCCCTACGGGCCGCTGACCATCGCCCAGGTGCGTGCGCACGCGCTACGCATTATGGATGAACTGGTGGACTCCGGGGTCAAGTTACTGGTGATTGCCTGCAATACGGCCTCGGCGGCCGTCCTGCGGGATGCCCGTGAGCGCTATACTCGCAAGTACGGTATTCAGGTGGTTGAGGTCATCCAGCCAGCAGCCCGCCGCGCAGTTGCCGCAACGCGCAACCGCAAAATCGGCGTCATTGCCACTGAGGCCACCGTGACTTCGAGAGCCTACGATGATACTTTCTCGGTCATGAGCGACCTTGAAATCTTTTCGGTGGCCTGCCCCCGCTTTGTCGAATTCGTGGAAAAGGGCGTGACCAGCGGGCCTGAGCTACTGGAAACCGCCGAGACCTATCTGGCTCCGCTCAAAGAGGCCGGGGTGGACACCCTGGTACTCGGCTGCACCCACTACCCGCTGCTGACCGGCGTTATCTCCTACATCATGGGAGACAAGGTCACACTGGTCTCATCCTCCGAAGAGTCCGCCAAGGACGTCTATAGGGCGCTTCTGCAGACCGGGCTCGAGCGCCCTGCTCTGCTGCCTCCCACCCACGAGTTCTTAGCTACCGGCCCCACCGAGACCTTCGAACAGCTTGCTCGCCGCTTCCTTGGCCCAGAAGTCGCTCGGGTGAGGCACACAAACTCCGTGGCAGAACGATTCCCCACCGGCTCCCTGGCCGTCGTTCCACCCGAGCTCGCTTCCCCTCACGTCACCGTCACTCCCTAAGCTAACACCAGTACACAGAAGGAATACCCACCCATGCAATTGACAGTCATCGGCTGCACCGGCTCCTTTCCTGGGCCCAACGCAGCGGCTAGCTGCTACATGGTTTCAACAATCGATGACCTGGGTAAGACCTGGCGCATCATTGTTGATATGGGCAACGGTGCCTTGGGCACACTACAGACCCACATTAACCTCGAAGATATTGACGCCATCCTCATCTCGCACCTGCACCCAGACCACTGCATAGACCTCTCGGGCTTGCACGTAGCGGTCAAATGGAACCCTAACGGCTGGTCTAAGGGCCCCATTCCGCTCTACGGGCCCAGCGACATTCACCAGTACCTGGTCAATACCCACGGCTTACCCCTTGAACCGGGCATGCACACCGAGTTCGAGTTCCACGAATGGAACAACCACTCCGAGGTTAGAATAGGCCCCTTCACCGTCACCCCGCACGTGGTGGTTCATCCCACCAAAGAGCCCTACGCCCTGCGCATTGAGTGCGAAACCAGTGAGGGCAAAACCGTGCTGACCTACTCGGGTGACACTGACTCCTGTATCGGCCTCATTGAAGCGGCCCGCGGCGCCGACCTTTTCTTGTGCGAAGCTGCCTACCAGGAGGGGCGCGATGACGCCCTGCGTGGCATCCACCTCACCGGCAAACGTGCCGGTGAAGCGGCAGCCGAGGCAGGCGTCCGTAACCTGCTACTCACCCACCTGCCTATATGGAATGACTCGGCCACCGCATTGGCTGAAGCTCGCAGTGTTTTTGACGGGCCGATCTCGGTTGCTGAAGCATCCGCCACCTACCGGGTTAATCCTCGCCGCAGCGCAGAAGAATATGCGCTCAACCCGCACACCACCACGCTTAACGTTATTAGCCGTAAACCTGTTTAGGTAGTCACTCAACACACCTGTTTGTTTTTTGTGCACCGGGGGTCGCAGAGGTTAGTCTGAAACCATGACAGAAAACATGGTAGCACCCATCCTGCGCGGCGACGGCCGTACCCCCGACCAGCTCCGCCCCATCACTATCACTCGCGGCTGGGCCAAGAACGCAGAGGGTTCAGCTCTCATCGAGTTTGGGAACACGCGGGTGCTCTGCACCGCTTCCTTCACTGAGGGGGTACCCCGCTGGCTCAAAGGCCAGGGCACCGGCTGGGTCACCGCAGAATACGCCATGCTACCGCGAGCCACCAACACCCGGAACTCCCGTGAATCCGTCAAGGGTAAGATTGGTGGCCGTACCCACGAAATCTCCCGCCTCGTTGGCCGCTCACTCCGCGCCGTCATTGACACTAGAGCGCTGGGTGAGAACACCATCGTGCTTGACTGTGACGTGCTCCAGGCGGACGGTGGTACCCGCACCGCCGCTATCACTGGCGCCTACATTGCCCTGGCTGATTCCCTGACCTGGGCCAGAAAAGAAGGTATTATCTCAGCTAAAAATCAGCCTCTGACCGGTTCTGTTGCTGCTATTTCTGTGGGTATTATCGATGGCACCCCGATGCTTGATTTACCTTACGCAGAGGACGTACGGGCTGAAACCGATATGAACGTCGTGGTCACCGGTGACGGCACGTTCGTTGAGGTGCAGGGCACCGCTGAAGGGGCACCCTTTGACCGGGACGAACTCAACTCCCTGCTCGATTTAGCCCTGCAAGGTACTGCCCAGCTGGCACAGATTCAGCGCGAAGCTCTGGAGAACTCATGACGGCCCCACGCATTGTTCTCGCTACTCACAACCAGGGAAAACTGCGTGAACTGCGAGAGATTCTCCGAGGCGCCCTTGAGGGGCTGGACGTCGATACCCAGGTTATTGACGCTGGCGCGGCAGGCGCCCCCGATGTAGTAGAAGACGGTGTGACCTTTGCTGAGAACTCTTTGCTTAAGGCCCGTGCCGTAGCACAAGCCACAGGTCTGATCGCCATCGCTGATGATTCAGGCCTAGCCGTTGACGTGTTAGGCGGTGCCCCCGGCATCTTCTCCGCCCGTTGGGCAGGCCGTCACGGTGACGACCAAGCCAATCTCAACCTGCTACTGGCCCAGCTTTCCGATATCGCAGACCACCACCGCGGCGCCCAGTTTGTCTGCGCGGCCTCCCTGGTCACTCCCGACGGGTTCGAAGTTGTTGAACACGGCACCCTACCTGGCATGCTCTTACGTGAGCCCCGCGGCGAACACGGTTTTGGCTATGACCCCATTCTGGCGCCGGAAGGTTTTACCGGAGAATACGCCGGGCTTTCCTGCGCCCAGGTACCGGCGTCTGTCAAAAACGCCATCAGCCACCGCGGCCAGGCTCTCACCGCTCTGATACCGCACCTGCAGGCCGCCCTGGCCTAACCACCCTTGTTTCGTCTGTAAGAGGTTCTCTATGGCAGCGCACCTTGCACACCTAGACCAAATGAAAGTTTTGCCCGTGGTCACTGCGGTCATGGAGCAGGCTGGCGTCAACGTCCCTCGTGACCGTTGGGACGTTCGCACCACCGGTTCCGCCCACGTCATTGTCAATATGGGGGCAGAGCTTTCCGTTCGCGTCGCAAAAACTCAGCAAACCGGCTACCTGGTAGCCCGCCGCACCGAAATATTACGTAGGCTACCTACAGCGTTGCCCTTTGCCGTGCCCAGGCCAATCACACGCGTCATCACCCGCAACGGCTTCACCGCTGTGGGTCTGACCTGGATTAAAGGTGAACCCCGCCTGCAGGGGGCGGCTCCGCCCAAGCAACTGGCTACACTATTGAAGGCCATTCACGGCATCGACTACCGTGGCTATGGGCCCTACCTCGATATGGTCCACGAACACTGGGGAGGGCGCGAGAACTGGGAGGAAGTTCTGCGCACAGAAGTCGTGCCGCAGCTTCTTTCTGGTGCCCAAAAAATAGCTCTGGCAGCTATCGACCGGGTTGTTAGCCTAGATCCCGTTGACCCCGTCCTGATTCACGGGGATCTTGCTGGCCACAATATCCTCTGGAACGGTGACAAACTTGTTGGTGTCATTGACTGGGATCATGCATCTATCGGGGACCCAGCCGTCGATCATGCCGCCCTGGGCAACTTCTATGGTTGGGATTCGCTCACCAAGGCACTTACAACGGAACAGATTGAACGAGCCCAAATTGTGGCCCGGCTACTGCCCCTCCAATCCCTGGCCTACTCCATGCGCAACGGGATGGGAGGGGCCATCACCCGCTTAGCAGTTGAGAGGGCCGACGAATGGTACCTGGACCACCGTTCCGAGGTTCTTGCGGCATAAATACTAGGGGCACAAGGGGGCGAGATCCCGGGCCTCTAGAGGCCGAGTTGCGTGAACCAGCCAGCAGCCGCTAGCTCAATTGCCTGGCGGGCGTCAACCTGTGCAATGAGGTTCTGAGGCAGAGCCTCCTCACCCCAGAGGGCACCTAAAAGTGAGCCGACCAGCGCACCAATCGAATCGGAGTCACCGTCCACCGCGATAGCCAGACCGACTGCATGGAGTAGGGCTTCGGGGCTGCGGCTCTGGTCTTCTACGCACAGGGCCAGGTAGAGGGCATAACCTAAACAGTCGGTGGCCAGCCCTAACTCCCCGAAATCTAGCCGGGCCGCCTCGTGTGGGGTAGCAGTGGCCGCCAATTCCTGGGCCCGGGTGACCGCAGCAATGGTGAGGGCAGCATTCCCAGGCAGAGCCTTCGAACACTCGATTGTACCCAGCCAGGTCAATACAGCCTGAGCAGCTGAGCTCAGAGGCTTCTTCACGTTGCTACCTGCTACCCCCAACAGGTAGCGGATAAATAGGGCGTAGGCTGCCGCCGAAATCACCGCTTCCGGGTGGCCGTGAGTGAGTGCCGCCGCGTGGGTAGCTAGCTTCACCACTGTCGCATCATCGGCCACCGGCAGATACCCAAAGGGCGCTGAACGCATGAGCGCCCCGGTCCCCAGCGCCTGCGGGTTGATGTTCTTAGAGATAAACTGCATCTCACCGGTGGCAAGGGCCGCCAAGGTGGCCTTGCCCGGGCCGCGAAACCGCTGCATGACGGGCACCTTGTTCAGCGGGCGTGGCAGCGAATAGGGGGCGGTAGGCGGTGCAGGGTGGCCAGTACCCGTGTACCAGCGCAGATAGGACAGCCAGATGCAGGCCAGCTCGTCAGCTGCCTGGCCCTCATTGTTCCATTCCAGCACCTCCGTCAACCCGTCGAGGGTTGCCAACGTCAGCTGGGTATCGTCCGAGACCTGTAAGGGCCCCTGACCTAACGCGGCCATCAGCTCGCTGGCGTCCTTAACTCCGTAGCGCTCATATAGCCCTGTTACGGTCAAGAGTTCTGCGGGGTAGCCCAGGGCATCACCGAGAGCTGTGCCGTAGAGCGAGCCGCGCAGGGCCAGACGGTAGGCGGGGGAGAGGGCGTCGGGAGCAGGAAAAACAGAGTCCATGCACCCTATTCTAAGCGAGCAGGGAGACCGCCCTACTAGACTGGTGCTATGCGTATCTTGCACACCTCAGACTGGCACCTGGGCCGAACCTTTCACGGCACCTCCCTGCACTCTACGGCTGAACAGGTTCTCGATGAACTGGTTGAGCTGGTCATCAGGGAGTCAGTTGACGTGGTGCTGATTTCAGGTGATATCTATGACCAGGCTCAGCCGCGCACCGAGACCGTGCAACTCTTAAGCCGAACCTTGGAGCGCCTGGTTCAGGCTGGTACCGCAGTGGTGGCAATCAGCGGCAACCATGATTCAGCGATTCGCCTGGGGTTCGCTTCGTCCCTGCTCGAGGTAGCCGGAGTGCACCTGGTGACTTCGCAGACTCAGGTGGGAACACCCGTCCTTCTCGACAAGGGCGGGGTTCAGGTGGCCTTCTACGGCATCCCCTACTTAGAGCCGCGCCCGACCGCTGACCGCTGGGGTGTTGGTGCCAGCCATACCGAGGTGCTGACAGAAGCAATGGCTCGGGTTGACCGGGACGCCGCTGAGCGGCAGGTCGATGCTACGGTGGTGCTCGCCCACTGCTTTGCCACGGGGGCAGAGCCCTCAGAGTCTGAACGTGATATTTCGGTCGGCGGTGTGCAACACGTTCCTGTCTCGGTGTTTTCCTCTGCTACCTACACCGCTTTGGGGCATTTACACGGGAGGCAGGCACCCATTGAAACTGTGCGCTACTCGGGATCCCTGCTGGCCTATTCCTTTAGCGAGCAAAACCACCGTAAAGGCGCGTGGCTTGTGGATATTGAGGCCGGCGGAGCAACGACCGTGCGGGAGCATACCTGGGAAACCCATCTGGTACTCAAAACCTTGAAGGGTACGCTGGATGAGATTCTGATGCCCCAGACCGTAGATCAGTTTGGGTCTGCCTTTGTGAGCATTACACTCACAGACACGGTTCGCCCGGCTCAGGCCCTCGAACGGCTCAAAGCCCGTTACGAGAACCTGCAGGAGCTCTTTTTTGCGCCAGAGGGAGCCGAGAGTCGGCCGCGTCACAGCTACCGACGCTCCCGCTCGACGGCGGGCGCAGCGCAGCTGTGCGCTTCTTTCTACGAGCACGTACGCGGGCGCCCCCTGAGCGAACCTGAAACCGTTTACCTGGCGGGCGTGATTGAAGAGGCTCGGACGAACGGGGAACAGGCATGAGGATTCACCGGTTAGAACTGTTCGCTTACGGGCCCTTCCCGGGCACCGTCACCCTTGACTTCGAAGAACTGAACGAAGAGGGTATCTTCTTACTCAACGGCCCCACGGGCTCGGGCAAGTCCTCGATTCTTGACGCGATATGTTACGCCCTGTACGGTACTACGGCTTCTGGCCGCACCGACCTCAAATCACGCTTTGCTGACCCTGCCGCTAAGCCCCGGGTCTACTTGGAATGCACTATCGGTCAGAGCCGCTACCGTATTGAACGCAGCCCGGCCTATGACCGCCCAAAACAGCGGGGCACCGGGACGATTCGTGAACAGGCCACATCGCTGATTGAAAAGTATGATTCGGCCAGCGGAACCTGGGGAGCGGATCCGGTGGCGACCCGCCACAAGGACGCCGCAGACTACATGTATGCCGTCCTTGGCCTGACTGCCGCCCAGTTCAAGCAGGTGATGCTCCTACCTCAGGGTAAATTTCAGGAGTTTTTGGTTGCCTCGTCAGCTGACCGTGAACAACTACTCAAACAGCTCTTTGGAACCTACGAGTTTGAGCAGATTCAGCAGGTGCTCAAGGATCGGGCCAGGAGCGCTGAAGCGGCCGCGAACACCGCTGCCCGTGAGCTGGCCGATCTTGAAGCCCGCGCTGACAGGGCCGAGCAGGCCGCGCAACTAGAAGCCGCGCGGGAGGCACTGGGCTACCCAGAAGCAGGGGCCGGCGCTGACACTGCGCACAGCACGCCAAGCGCCGATTCCACGGTGATAGAGCGCTGGTCACAGACCCTGGCGCACATGGCTGAGCTGACGGCGCAACTGGATGAAGGCCAACAGCAGGCGGCCCGGGAGCTAGAACAGCTGAGCAACCGCAGGAGTGAGCTGACTCAGCAGATGAAAGACTGGCAAGACTTCGCCGAGCTCACCGCCCGGCACCAGCAGCTGGTGGAGCAGCAACCCGCTATTGCTGAACAAGAGCAAGCTCTCGCCGCTCACCAACGGGCCGTCAGCGTCCTGCCCGCCCTCAAAGCACAGGACCAGGCTGAGCAAGCAGCTCAGCAGGCAGTTCAGCGAGCCAGCCAGCAGGCCGATCTGATCCGTGACAAGACCACCCGTGCCAGAGCCTCACTGGAGGTCTCAGCTCTTGAAGCTGACCTGCTTGATCTTCTGGTTCAGCAGCTACAGCAGAGGCTCACCGAAGATGTCGCAGAGAATCTAGGGGCCCAGGCCAAGGAACTGGCCGAAACGCTCAGCGCCTACGAGCGTGACGAGGCTCAGCTGACCGCCGTGACCGCCAAACTGGCTCAGACCGAGCAGGAGCAGGCCCTCGCCACCCAGGCTGCCGAGAAGGCCACCGTAAGGCTGACTCAGGCCCAGCAGCACCTCAAGTCGACTCAGTCTGACCTACAGAAGAGTGAAGGAGCCGCCGCCCAGGTTGATTTAGCTGAAGCCGCCTTGACCCGTGCCCAGCAGGCTGTGGCCCAGTCCGAGGCCCTTGCAGCTGCCCGTGATCGCGTTGCCAGCACTCGGCAGGTTGCCGAGACCGCCGAGAACCACCGCAGGCAGGCGGCCGCCCATGCCGAGCAGCTACAGCGTCAGCGGTTTAATAACGCGGCACAAATCCTGGCGGAAACCCTGGTGGACGGTGAGCCCTGCACAGTGTGCGGCTCAACCGACCACCCAGCCCCGGCCACCTACTCCGGTGAGGCTCAGCAGGTCAGCGATCGGGCCCTCAACGACTCACAAGAAAAGCGCGCCGCCACCGAAGCCGCCGCGCAGAAAGCACTCACCAATCTCGCCGCCGCCGAGGCCGCTCTGACACAGCTCCAGCAGGCGGAGGCCCCCGAACCCGAGCAGGCCCAGCAGGCTCTGATAGACGCCCAACATCGGGTGGCTACCGCCCAAGACCGGGTGCAGCAGCGCATCCTGCTGGCCTCTCAGGCCAAGGACGCTACGGCTCAAGTTGAACGTGATGCAGAGAGTCTGCGTCAGGCCCAGGATCAGCTGCTTGCTCTGACAACCAGGCAGCAGGAGCTGACCACAACCCAGCAGGAGCTGACCGGTTCCCTTGAACCGCACCGTCAGCGCCCTAGTTTTACTGACCGCGCCACTGCTCTTACGGGCCTGGTTACCGCTTTGGCCCGCACCGTGGCTGCGGGCCAAGAGGCAGACCGCCTGATACACAGGAGCACTGAGGCCCTCGCAGAAGCCGATCAGGCCCTGACCGCGAACGGGTTTACCGATAGGGCAGCCCTTCACGCCGCTACCCTGCCCGCCTCCCGGGCTCAGGCGCTTGAACAGAAGGTACAGGAGCATAAGGAAGCCTTGCTCAGCGTCAACTCCCGCCTGTCGAGCCCGGCGCTACGGGCGCTCGCTCAGAGAGCCGAAGCCGGTGAAACAGCGCCCCAACAAGCCCAGATTGACGAGCTCACCCGCAGTATCAGCACCCGGCAGCGTACCAGGGACGCCTTTATCACCCACAGCGTCCGCCTGCGGGGAGCCCAGCAGGAACTCACCGACATCAGCCAGAGATACTCCGCCGCTGCGACCCAAAGTCGGGCCTTGTATGAGCAGGCTCACATGGTGGGTGAGCTATCGGCCACCGCTCATGCGGAGCGGAGTGGCGAGAACAGTCTGCGCATGACTCTCACCACCTACGTGCTGGCCCACCAGCTCTCTGAGGTAGCCGAAGCTGCCAGTGAGCACCTGCAGCAGATGACTCACGGCCGCTACCGCCTCGAACACACCGACCGGGCTGAGGGCCGCGGCAAGAAATCCGGTCTTGGCCTGGATGTCTATGACGCCTGGCACAACGACCGCCGCCACCCCAGCTCCCTCTCAGGCGGAGAGACCTTCATGGCCTCGCTCTCACTAGCACTGGGCCTAGCCACCGTGGTGCAGCAAACCCACGGAGGTATCGACATAGACACCCTCTTTGTCGATGAGGGGTTCGGATCTTTAGATGAGGAAACCCTCGAAGAAGTCATGTCAACCATTGACGGTTTACGCGAGAACGGCCGCGTGATTGGTCTTATCTCACACGTTGCCGAAATGAAAAACCGTATCAGCAAACACGTGCAATTGACTGCCAGCCCCCAGGGCTCTGCCCTGACAACCTCGAAAGCACCCCAGTGAGCCTCCATCACAATCCCCACGATAAATCACGACTGCACCTAGGGGACTCCGCCTACCGGAGCTCTCGAAGCCATACCCCTCAAGAGGGCGCTGACCTGCGCGCCGGCGTCCGAAGTGGCATCGATCGTTTGGTCATATCGGCCCGCTATGCCCGCACTCGGATACGGAGCCTGCTCATTTCACACGGCTGGCGTTTCCTCATTTTTTCGTTGCTGATGCGCCTGCCCGCCTCTATGGTCATGTTAGCTGTCATGATGATGCTGGCCGTTCAAAACGGTGAGGCCACTTTGGGTGGTTACGCTGCGGGCATCGTGGGACTGAGCGCCGCCTTCATGGTGCCGGTTTACCGATCCATTTCAGAACGCTACGGCCAGCGGCGTATCTTCTTCGCCGTGACCCTGTTGAATATCGCGGCGCTCCTTTGGCTGATGATTGAGTCGCTACACTTTTCAGAAACCTCTAGCGAATCATACGGCACCTTCCTGATAGCGTGCGCGGTGACCGGCGTGACTACGGTGCCTCTAGGGGCACTGATGCGCTCCTATTGGAGCGCCGAGTACCTGACCACTAAGGATCGCCGTAAGCTCAATTCTTCTATCTCACTTGAGACTATGTTCGATGTGACCGCGCTACCTGCCGGTGCCGTCATTGCGGGTATGACCACTGTTTTTCTCACTGCCCAGTCAGCTCTCTTTGCCGTTATTATTATCGATGCGCTGGGCCTACTTATGATCCTGTGGCGGCCCGAAACCCTGCCGGTTGAACCCCGTGATGTAACGGAAGCCACCGGTCACACGCCCTTGCGAGGTGCCAGTCGCTCCCTGCTCTGGATTCCTCAGCTTGGAACTATCTGCCTGGGAATCTCACTGGGAGCCACCCAGGCCGCCCTGATAGCCTACTCTATCTCCACTGATCAACTGGGAATCGCGGGCTTCTTGGTTGCCCTGCTAGGTATTTGCGCTGTAGGGGCGGCCCTTTTCGTCCTGTTTGAGCGCTTGCCCATGTTCGGCTGGATGGCCTGGCTGGTGAGCGGTATCTTCCTCACCCTGACTGCCATGACGGTGTCGTTACCCACCTCAGCTCAGGGCATGGTTCCTGCCCTCCTTGGATTAGGGCTGGCCTACGGCATCTCGCTGGTCACGATGGATTCGGTGGTTACCAGTCTGTCAGTCCGTAAGAACCTTGATTTGGCCCTCTCTACACTACAGGCCTGCTCCCTAGGAGGTATTGCTGTGGGCTTTGTGTGGGCAGGCGATTTGAGCGGGTCCTACAGCTACCAGGTTGCCCTGATTATTCCGCTCATTGCAGGTGCGATTTTCTTTTGCCTGGGGCATCTCTATGGCTTCCTCTGGCGTCGCACCTACGAGGAGCGCCTGAGCCTGCTACCGTAGGACGCCCCGGAGACCTGCCAGGGTTAGACCTGCCCGCAACCGGTACCTGGTGGCTACCGGTTGCGGGCAGAAGGGCACGGGCACCGGGGGGGGGGCTAGTGACCGCGCTTAATCCAGGTTGCGAGCTCGGGGGCTTCAAGCCCGATACCGGTGGATTCTCCGTGGCCGGTGAGCACCGCTGTAGACTCGGGCAGGGTCAGAAGCTTGGTCTTAATGGACTCGATAATCGTTTCAAAGCTGGAGAAAGACCTGCCGGTGGCACCGGGGCCACCGGAAAAAAGGGTGTCGCCTGAGAAGACCACGCCCTCTGAATTATCCCAGCTGAGGGCTGGCGCGTAGAAGCAGACCGAGCCGGGGGAGTGACCGGGGGTAGCTAGCACATGCAGCTCAGTGGTACCGATGGTGAGGGTATCTCCCTCGGCCAGTTGCGCATCGAAATCCCAGGCGGGGTAGACCATCTCCCAGAGGGGGCGGTCAGCCGGATTGAGGTAGACCGGCGCATCAAAGCGTTCTGCGGCCTCTTTGGCCGAGCGGATATGGTCGTCGTGGGCATGGGTGAGCAGGATTTTCTGGACGCGGCGCCCGGCGACCTTGGCTGAAATTTTATCGACATCGTGGGCGGGATCAATGATAATAACCGACTCGTCGTTGCCAATAATCCAGACGTTGTTATCGACCTCCCAGGTGCCCCCATCAAGGGAGAAAGTACCCGAGGTAATGACTCGTTCAATGCGTTCTGACACGGTATCTCCTTGAAAGTTAGAGCTCAACGACCGAGCGTAGGACCTTGCCGGTCTTCATGGTCTCAAAGGCCTCGTTGACCTGGTCCAGACCGATACGTTCGGTCACAAACCCGTCAAGGTCAAGGTTGCCCATCCGGTAGTGGTTCACGAACATGGGGAAGTCTCGGGAGGGCAGGGTATCGCCGTACCAGGCTGACTTGATAGAGCCACCGCGACCAAAGACCTCGTCCAGGGGCGCCTCCCAGGTAGTACCGGGGGCGGGCACACCGACCAGGACGACGCGGCCAGCCAGGTCACGGGCCTCGAAGGCCTGCTTGAAGGTGGCCGCGACTCCCACCGCATCAATGACCAGGTCAGCGCCAAAGCCACCGGTGAGTTCCTTGATGGCCTCGACCGGATCCTGATTTTTGGAGTTGACGAGGTGGGTTGCCCCGTGCTCCCGGGCTCGAGCCAGCTTCTCATCGTCAATATCAACAGCGATGATGGTGGTGGCGCCTCCCAGCCGGGCCCCCGCCACAGCGGCAGTACCCACGCCGCCACAGCCAATCACGGCCACGGACTCACCACGGGCGACCTCGCCGGTATTGAGTACAGCGCCTAAGCCAGCGGTCACACCGCAACCCAGCAGGCCGACAGCGGCGTACTGGTCCTCATTCAGGTCAGCGTCAATCTTGGTGCACTGGCCAGCAGCCACCAGGGTCTTCTCAGCGAAAGAACCAATACCTAGGGCGGGGGAGAGCTCTGTACCGTCTTCTAAGGTCATCTTCTGGGTGGCGTTGTGGGTGGCAAAGCAGTACTGGGGCTTGCCCTTCGCGCAGGCACGGCACTCGCCGCAGACAGCACGCCAGTTCAGAATAACCAAATCACCGGGGGAAACATTGGTCACGCCCTCGCCCACAGCCTCAACGATGCCCGCTGACTCGTGACCTAGCAGGTAGGGGTAGTCGCTACCCACGCCACCCTCAACATAGTGATGGTCGGTTTGGCAGACTCCGCAGGTCAACACCCTCACCAGGGCTTCACCTTCGATAGGGTCTGGAACATTGATGGTGACGACCTCAACCGGCTCATTTTGAGCCAGTGAGACAACGGCTTTGACCTTATGCATGATACTCCTTGAAACACGGGGCTTTTTCACCCACCCGGCAGGGCAGGCCTCTAGCTTTAGGCTACCGTGTGCGGCGCTTAGCCCGCGAGTTCAGCTCACCCTGTGACGCGCTATGAAGTCGACAGCGGCCCTGCGTAGCTGACCGCTGGTCAGCACATTCACGTGGTCCCGGCCTGCTACGGAGTACCATTCCCAGTTCCCTGCTGGCAACAGCTGGCCTGCCCGCCTTGCCGTGGGGGCCACAGCGTCCCTATCACCTGCAAAAAGTAAGACGGGGCAGGTCGGACTGGGGCTGGGCGGTAAAGCCCCGGCAGCATGTGCGGTGAAGGCCGCTAGCCGGTCACGGGGTACCGGTGTGGACTTGAGAATAGCCTCAAAACCAGAGGGCACCGGCCCGGCACCGGTGAGAGCCCGATTCAGGCCGGGGAAGTGGTTTTCGAGGGGCATAGCACCCGCGATGAGGCTGGCAGCACGGGGGCGTGCCGCCCCGCCCGGGCTATAGGCCTCCTGCCCGGCCAGCTCCCAACACACCCGTGCCCCAAACGAAAATCCGACCAGATGCGCTAGGGCAGGTAGGGTAGCCAGATAACCGGTAAGAGCGCTCGCGGTGGCAGCTATCAGGTGCGTCTGCCCATCGAGAGCGATATTGACCTGCCGGGTGCTAGCTGAGTCAGAAGATTCAGCTGACCGGTGGTAGGGCAGAGTAAGCAGATGGACGGCTGCTCCGGCCTGCCGGAACTGGTGAACCCAGCGGGTTGCCACCCAGTTGACCTGCGGGGTAGAAGCGAACCCGTGCACCAGAACCAGGTGCTGGCCTTCAAGAGGCCGCTCTGCGCCGCCCCCGTTCCCACCCGGTTCAGGAAGATTCATAATACTCACATAGGGCTCGTGCATTTCATCCCCTCATATAGAACCCCGGCGACCGCGAAAACGCGGTCGCCGGGGAAGGCGCAGGGGCGGGGTACCTACCGCACTCCTACTAGCTCAGCGCGTCTACTGACCGCTCTTGCCATCCTGCTTCTTTGCCATTTCGGCGAAGTCTACGCCGTTGTGCTGCAGACGAATCTGGCGGCCCTCTTCAACCAGATTTTCTTTTTTCTTCTGGAGCTTGATGGCCATGGTGTCATCGCGCGGCGGCAGACGCAGCGAGTCTTCCGCCTTGATGCCTGCCTGGAGTTCACGGCCACGCTGGATTTCAGCATCAATCTGGGCACCGAGTAAGAGGACGTTGTTCATAATCCAGATAAAGAGGAGCATGACGATGACGCCGCCGATGAGGCCGTAGGTGGCGTTGTAAGAGCTGAAGTTGGAGACGTAGAAGGAGAAGCCGACACCGGCCAGAGCCATCACAACCAGGGCGATGGCGGCACCGGGGCTGAGAAAGCGGAACTTGGGTTGCTTGACGTTGGGGGTGGCAAAGTAGAGCAGGCTGATTAGGATGACTGCCAGGCCCAGCATGATGGGGTAGCGGAGCCACATCCAGATACCGATGAAACTGCCGAGCTCTATAGCAGGGATGGCATCTTGGATGGCGGTGAGTACGTCTACAGATGAGAGCAAAACCAGCATCATGGTAACGATGATGAGCACCATGACTGCGGTGACAAGCAGGTTGAAGGGGCGCAGCTTCCAGATGGGGCGGCCCTCAACGACGCCGTAGATTTTGTTCATGGCGCGACCGAAGGCACCGGTGTAGCCCGAGGCGGTCCAGAGAGCGCCAATTATACCGGTGACTAGGGCGAGACCTGCAGCGCTGGAGCTAGTGAGCTGGGTGATGGGGTCTTCGAGTAGGGTCAGCATTTCTGCCGGCGCGTAGTCTTGCAAAAAACCCAGGATGGCGTCGGTAGTTTGTTGCCCCTGGCCGAAAACACCGAGGAGCGAGACGACGGCCAGCAGGGCCGGGAAGATAGAGAGCACGGTGAAGTAGGTCAGCGCGGCAGCAAGATCGGTGCAGCCGTCGTTGGTGAATTCGCTGAGGGCACGCTTGAAAATGTACTTCCAGCTGGAGCCACTCACGTCTGAGAGCTTGGCGGGCTTGGATGCTTTTTCGTGGGCGTCTTCTGTGTGAGATCTACTGATGGTCTGTTCTTCTAGGGCCATAGCCTGTTCCCTTCGGGCACTGTCATTTAATCAGTAAACATCTTATCAGTACCATGATTGATGCTAGGGCGGCGCAGGTGTTCCCCGCTATGACCAGGTGCCTCGGAATACACCGGGGCGCCTAGTCTGCCTTCTTGCCCAGTGGAGGGGAGGGGCAGGCCATCTAGCTACCAGCTAGTTGTTGATACCGAGAACCCTGGCTGTGTGGGCGAAAAGTTCATCTGCCAGGGCATGGTTATCGTTGAGCTTGACCCCGTAGCCGGGTACCAGTTCTTTGATGCGGGGCTCCCACTGGCTCATCCTAGAGGGGAAGCAACGGGCGAGTAGGGTGAGCATGATGGGTGCAGCGGTGGAGGCGCCGGGGGAGGCACCTAGCAGGGCTGCGATGGAGCCGTCACCGGAGGCGATGAGCTCGGTACCGAACTGCAACACGCCACCCTTCGTAGCGTCCTTCTTGATGACCTGCACGCGCTGCCCGGCTGTGATGAGCTCCCACTCATCGGGGTGAGCGGTGGGGTAGTACTCGCGTAGGGAGGCCACGCGCTCATCACGGTTCTTGAGTAGCTCACCGAGGAGATATTTGGTGAGGTCCATGTTGTCGAGCCCAGCGCGAATCATGGGGACGATGTTGTCCAGCCGCAGGGAGAGGGGCATATCGAGCAGGGAGCCCTGCTTGAGGAAGTTGGTCTTAAAGCCGGCGTAGGGGCCAAAGAGCAGGGAGCGCTTGCCGTTCACGTAGCGGGTGTCGAGGTGTGGTACAGACATGGGGGGCGCACCTACGGAGGCCTGCCCATACACCTTGGCATTGTGCTTGAGGGCGGTTTCTTCGTTGGTGTTGCGGAAGAAGAGACCCGAGACGGGGAAGCCACCGAAGCCCTTACCTTCCTTAATGCCTGACTTCTGCAACAAGTTCAGGGCGCCGCCACCGGCACCTAGGAAGACAAACTTGGCGCGAATAAGCTGGCTGTGCTCGGAGTTCAGGCGGTTTTTGACCTTGATGAGCCAGCTACCGTCAGACTGCCGGTCGAGGCCGGTGACCTGCTGACCGTACTGAACGGTCACACCGTTGGCAACCAGGTAGTCCACCATCTGTTGGGTCAGGTTGCCAAAGTCGACGTCGGTTCCCTCCGGCGCCCAGGTCGCAGCAATCTTCTGGCTCGGCTGGCGCCCCTCTACGGCCAGTGGGGCCCAAGCATGAATCTGCTCGATGTTGGTGGAGAACTCCATCCTCTCAAAGAGTTTTTGGCCCTTAAATGCTTCAAAACGCTTGTCTAAGTAGCGTGAATGGTCTTCGCCGAAAACCAGTGACATGTGGGGCACCGGATTGATAAAGTTGGCGTTCTTAAGTCTGCCTTCTTCAACGAGTGAGGCCCAGAGCTGGCGGGAGACCTGAAACTGTTCGTTGATGCCTAGCGCCTTAGCCGGGTCGACGCTCCCGTCGGGCCCTGCGGGTGCGTAGTTGAGTTCGCACAGTGCTGAGTGGCCGGTGCCCGCGTTATTCCAGGGGTTTGAGGACTCTTGGCCGACTTCATCGAGCCGTTCAAGCAGGGTGATGTTCCAGCTGGGTTCTACTTCTTTGAGCAGTACACCCAGGGTTGCGCTCATGATGCCGCCGCCAACCAGGACGACGTCTGTCTTTACTTCATTAGCCACGTGGTTAACACTCCAGACACTGGTAAGTCTTATGCACCCTTCGTTGGGTACCTATGTGGTGTGGGGCTCAGGCACCCCAGGTCCTCTTTTAGAGTAGTACAGATAGGGCGACCTACCTAACACAGCAGCCTGCGTTACGGTCTTTTCTAGGTGTTGAGAGCGACGGTGGCGAAGTCGTCAATGCAGGTGGCGCTAACAGTGTAACTGATGACGCGCTCGCCCTGTGAGAGCCCCGAAACCGGGTAGAAGAGTGGGACGGCGGGCATGAGCTCGGCGATATCTTCGTTGATGCTGCGGTAGGCATCACGCCAGGCACCGATATCGGTGAGGGTATCTGCCTCGGCGATGGCTCGTGTGATAGTGCCATAGCTCGTGGTTGAGACACCGGTTTGGGTATCTGAGTTGGTGGGGCTAGGTGAAGGGCTGCTTGTTGATTCCGAGGACGCTGGTGTTTGGCTGATACTAGCTGGCGCGGTGGCTGCGGGAGCCAGTATTCTGCCAAGAAAAGCTGTAGGGTCACGGTAGGCGCCTACGAAGCCGGTAAGTTCAAGCCCGAAATCGGGGTGGGAGCTGGCAATATCTTCGCTACCCTCATCGTCCCAGCGGTAGGGTTTAGGCACGATAGTAAACCCGGCCTCGACCAGGTCGGCAGCCACCATCGAATAAATGGCTTCTGGTGAGGGCAGTGACGGCAGGGAAAGATTGGTGGGGTAATAGAAGTCGATAGAATCGCCCTGATACTCTGAGGCCGCTAAGAGCTCCTTGGCGCGCTCAAGGTTATACCTATAGGGCTGACCCATGTCTTCATTTTTCATCTGAAAGAGTGCTGGTAGAAAGTCACTGGCGGTGTTGGTGCCCTGGGGGTAGTAGGTTCCAGAGAGAGCTGAACGGTCAATCGAGCATGCCAGAGCCTGCCTGGTTCTCAGGTCTGCGAAGGCCGGGTGCGAGAGGTTGAGCCCCAGATAGGTAATGGCGTAGGGGTCACGGGACTGTACCGCGTAGCCGTCCAGCGCCAGGGGAACGTAGTCTTTAAGCGCTACCTGGTCGTAGGCATCGATATTGCCCTGAAGCAGGTTGTAATAGCGTTTTTCTGGGTCAGGGACGGTGGTGAAAACCAACCGTTCAACCTGCGGTGCCTTACCCCGGTAGCCGGTATGACGAGTGAGCGTGACGGTTTGTTCCTCCCATGATTCAAGGGCAAAAGCACCGGTGCCAACGGGGTGGGAGCTGAGGGGGCCGCTAGAGGTCATCAGTGAGGGCAGGACGATACCGTAGGCGGGCTGAGTGAGTACCTTCAAGAAACTGCGGGAGGGTCGTTCTAGCTGTACGCGCACAGTTGTAGCATCAGCTGCCTCCCACTGCGCTACCAGCGGTTTCAGCTCTGGCTCTGTGGTGCCACCTGCCCCCTCCTGCTGGGGTAGCGAACCAAAAAGTAGGTGGAAGGGCTGTGTGATATGAGTGAGTTCTTGACGGCCGAGACGGGCCCAGCGATCAAAGTTAGCGGTGATGGCCTGGGCTGTGAAGGCTGTGCCGTCACTAAAGGTAACGTCTTCATTCAGCGTGAAGGTGTAGGTGAGACCGTCATCTGAAATCGACCACTCACGGGCCAGAGCCGCGACCGGTTCACCGGTGTTGACATCGGCTCGCACCAGTGGCTCTAATATCTGAGCCGAGATGCGGTGGCTTTCGAGGCGGGTTGTATAAGCCGGGTCAAGAGAAAGAATTTGGGCGCTTTGGGCGAAGCGAAATGTGAAAGGGTCGGGAGTTTCTGTTGCGGCCCCGGCGGGAGCGGGTTTCTGCGCGGAGGGTGATGACGAGCAGGCGGTCAGGGCAAGACCTGCAGCCAGAGCAGCCCCCCAGCTCAGAGCCGCCCTACGGGTTACCGCCCCTGTGGCATCGACTCTCTTTGCAGGCTCAACAGTCACAGCTTCGCGCCCTCCTGAGAAACAACTAGCCGGCTACCTCACGTCCGGCCATCCTTATCTTTACCTTAAACTAAAAACCCGTCTAACCGGAATCAACCGAGCTAAACGGGTCTTACATGTTGTGTGCGCGAGGAGGGACTTGAACCCTCACGCCGTAAGGCACAGGAACCTAAATCCTGCGTGTCTGCCAATTTCACCACTCGCGCCTATGATGCTGTTAGCACAACAGAGACCATGCTACAGTACCGCACTGGGATTTGCTAACCGGCGCTGCGCTAGCTGTCTATTCCTAGGTCACGGCGGAGCTTGGCAACATGCCCCTTGGCCCGCACGTTGTATTGAGCTAGATGTACAGTACCCTGCTCATTGATGACGATTGTTGATCGAATCAGCCCCACGTATGTCTTGCCATAGTTTTTCTTTTCACCCCAGGCACCGTAGGCCTCGGCCACCGCGTGGTCTTCGTCAGAGAGTAGGGGGAAGGTCAGGCTCTGACCCTCGGTGAATTTTTCAAGGGCTGAAACCGGGTCGGGGGAAATACCTACGACGGTGTAGCCGTGAGCGGTCAACGATTCTAGATTGTCTCTGAAATCGCAGGCCTGGGTGGTGCAGCCGGGGGTAGCGGCCTTGGGGTAGAAATACACAATCACCTTCTTGCCTCGCATATCAGCCAGGGAAACCATTGTTCCGTCGGCTGACTGTAACGAAAAATCCGGTGCTGGGGAACCCGGTTCAAGTCGAGTCATCGCTGACTCCTTTCACACTCTGAAACCACTGTCACGCTAAATATAAATTTTAGGAGGGGAGCTCTTCGGCTCCGCACCCTAGCTTAGCAAGAGAACGTAACCCAGAGAGGCCGGAAACGGGGAGCTGTGCCAGGGCAACTGCCCCATTTGCTCAGTATGCGTTGATTTGTGTCAGTAACTAGCATGTCTAGGCACATAAGTGGTAAACATGCTTATAATGGGCCTATGCCAGAAATTCGAAATTGGTCGATTAATCGACTCCTCTCTACTGCAGCTCGCATGCTGGAATACAGCTGGAACGATCAGCTCAAAGCCCTGGGGCTCACCCACGCTGGCGTAACCGCCCTGGGGGTCATTGCCCGTGAAGGCATGATTTCTCAGGTGAAGGTTGCCTCCCTCGTAGGTGTTCAGGCACAGACCATGGGTAAAACCCTGGCTCGCCTCGAAGCTCACGGCCATGTCTTCCGTACACGCAACACCATTGACCGCCGCAGTTACCTGCTCGGTATTACTGAGGAGGGCCGCCGCGTTCTTGCTGAGGCTGAGAATATTGACCGCAAACTAGGTTCGGTCGGTGATCTTTCCAGCCCTGAATTCCGTGAGATGCTGATTCATATTATTGAGAGTCTCAGTGAACAGCAGGGTGGTCGTGAGGTTCTTGCCGACGTCACTCAGGAACACTCAACTCAAATTGGAGCGATTTCAAGTTCTTTAGCGGAGGCGCCGTCGGCACCAGCTGATACTCCCGAGGTTAATGTGGCTGAGTCTGCGGGGGAGCGTGTCAATACCGCTGTGATGGATGTGATTACCCCAGAGATGCTCGCAGAACACCAGCAAAAGTAGGTGGTTGCGGGGCTCCCTCTGCCCCGCCCCTGCGAGGTTACCTCTGGGCATGACGGGCGGGATTTGCGCCCGCTCTGAAAGGTGCGTATAGTAGAACCCGTTGCCCAGGCAGGCCTGGTCAACACGTCTGCGCCTCTAGCTCAATTGGCAGAGCAATTGACTCTTAATCAATGGGTTCTGGGTTCGAGTCCCAGGGGGCGCACAGAAGATGAGAAGCCCGACCGGTCAACCGGTCGGGCTTCTTGGCGTTCGGTGCGAGGTGAGACGGGCTCCACCCCTGCTGGCTAAAAGAAAAAGGTTTATGTAAACCATCACACATAGATTGTTTGATTTGCGCCCGCTCTGAAAGGTGCGTATAGTAGAACCCGTTGCCCAGGCAGGCCTGGTCAACACGTCTGCGCCTCTAGCTCAATTGGCAGAGCAATTGACTCTTAATCAATGGGTTCTGGGTTCGAGTCCCAGGGGGCGCACAGAAGATGAGAAGCCCGACCGGTCAACCGGTCGGGCTTCTTGCTGTCAATAGGCTACCCGAGGCGAGCTTACTCTCAAAAAGAGGTTAGATTTTCCAGGCATCGATGATGACCCGTTTAAAATCTTCAATATCAAGCTCCTGGTCAAGTACTCCCGTTCCCTTAGCAGTCTCAACCACCATCTTAGGCTCAAAAGTGAGGGTGAAAGATGTACCGTTGGTGGATTCTAATCCGAAGGACAAATCGGAGAGTTCGAAGGTTCGCGCTGCGTTGGTGTTATCAATGGAGCTAGGAGTACCCGTACCGCGCACCTCGGGAAGAGTTAGAGGGGCGATGACCGCTTCACGAGGGGTATCTCTGTACCCAATCAAAAAGTGGGTCTGGTTTTCCTCGTGCAGCGCGGCTACATCGGGGTTGCGGTAAATCGATGAACCGGTAGCAAAAACCAGGTTGTAGGCCCCGTAATTAATAATCTGACTGTCAAAGACAGTATGCAGGGCCTTGGCGATTTCACTACTGGTGAGCTGGAGTGCAGTCATGCCCTCAGTCTACGTTCTATAGGGTGGCCTCTGCTGTGAAAAGACCTGAGGGTTGCTATAAGTCGTTAAATGACGCCCCGGTAACTCACAGCTGCAACACGCCGTAAGACGCAGCGGGTGGGCCATGCAAATATTCTTTTCCATAGCGAAACATAAATGTCACATTCTAAGACCAGTTTGACCGGGGGCGCTCTGACCTCAACAATAAGAGGTATGACATCACGCCAGCAGTCACAGGTTATTCTTGTGGTGCGTCTCCTGAGCGAGCGCGCAGCATGAGGAAAGCTTTCGTGTCCTAGCGTGCGCACCCTTCGCTCCACCAGGCGGAGGGTTTTTTTCTAGGTTCAACCGCAACCCCGGCTCACCTACTTTTATGGGCGTACCCACCGCTCACCCACAAGATCATCTTCAGACCACCACGAGGATCACCAAATGACAGCGGGAAATCCCATCAACCCTGCAGATTTAGCTAAAAATCTGGGTACCACTAACGGCCCAGAGGCTTCACAGGTAGAGCGTATCACCGGCTCTCAAGCCATCATACGTTCCCTGGAAAAACTGGGTGTCACCGATATCTTCGGTCTGCCCGGCGGCGCGATTCTACCTACCTACGATCCCCTTTTTGACTCAGAGCAGCTCAATCACATCCTGGTCCGGCACGAGCAGGGCGCAGGCCATGCCGCTGAAGGCTACGCTATTGCCAGCGGCAAGGTCGGTGTCGCTATCGTCACCTCGGGGCCCGGTGCTACCAACCTGCTGACCGCTATCGCCGATGCCAACATGGACTCTGTGCCAATCGTCTGCATCACCGGCCAGGTCTCCTCAAAGGTGATTGGCACCGATGCCTTCCAAGAGGCTGACATCGTAGGCATGACCATGCCCATCACCAAGCATTCTTTCATGGTGCGCGATGCCCAAGAGATTCCTCGCTGTATCGCCACCGCCTTCAAAATTGCGGCAACCGGCCGCCCGGGCCCCGTCCTTGTGGACATTACCAAGGATGCCCAGCAGGGTCTCATGAACTTTACCTGGCCCCCTGCCAACACCGACCCCCGCGGCTATAACCCAGTCACGCGCGGTCACTCCAAGCAAATTCGCGAAGCAGCACGGCTGATTACAGAGTCCAAGCGCCCCGTGCTCTACGTCGGCGGCGGTGTGGTGCGTGCCGGAGCCTCAGAAGAGCTCATGAAGCTGGCTAAGACCATTGGCGCGCCGGTGGTAACCACCCTGACCGCCCGCGGGGCCTACCCTGACTCTGACGCTCAGAATCTGGGTATGCCCGGCATGCACGGCACCGTGCCTGCCGTGACGGCCATGCAAAAAGCTGACCTGCTCATTGCCCTTGGCGCTCGCTTTGATGACCGTGTCACCGGCATGGTAGACGAGTTCGCTCCCGCTGCCAAGGTTATCCACGTAGACATTGACCCGGCAGAAATCTCGAAAATCCGCGTTGCCGATGTGCCCATCGTGGGCGATCTTCGCTACGTCCTGCCCGAACTGAACGAAATTCTCACCGAAGAATTTGCAGGTTCCCTGCCCAATCTCACTGACTGGTGGACTCTGGTTAACCGCTTTAAGGAAACCTTCCCCCTGGGCTACACCAAGACCGATGACGGCCTGGGTTCCCCCCAATACGTTATTCAAAAGCTCAGTGACATGACCGGCCCTGACGCCTACTACGTCACCGGGGTGGGGCAGCATCAGATGTGGGCGGCCCAGTTCATCGATAGCGAGAAGCCCCGCCACTTCATTAACTCGGCAGGCCTGGGTACCATGGGCTTCTCCGTTCCCGCCGCTATGGGTGTAAAGGTCGCTTTCCCCGACTCTGTGGTCTGGGCGATTGACGGTGACGGTTGCTTCCAGATGACTAACCAGGAGCTAGCCACCTGCGTGCAGAACAACATCCCCATCAAGGTTGCTATTATCAACAACTCCTCCTTGGGTATGGTACGCCAGTGGCAGAACCTTTTCTACGATGGCCGTTACTCCAACACCCACCTGAAGACCGGTATGGGAACTGAACGCGTCCCTGATTTCGTCAAACTTGCCGAAGCCTACGGTTGCGCAGCGCTTCGCTGCGAGCGGGACGAGGACGTAGAAGCTACAATCGCTCGGGCACTTGAGATCAATGATCGCCCCGTTGTCGTTGACTTCAATGTCAGCCCCGACGCGCTGGTCTGGCCTATGGTTCCTTCGGGCGTCTCAAACGACCAGATTCAGATTGCTAAAGATATTTCACCCTCCTGGGGCGAAGACAACGAGGAGATGCTATGAGCCGCCACACCCTATCAGTTCTCGTAGAAGACAAACCCGGTGTTCTGGCCCGTGTGTCTGGCCTCTTTGCTCGCCGCATGTTCAATATTGACTCTCTAGCGGTGGGCCCCACCGAGGTCCCCGGCATTTCTCGTATCACCGTGGTGGTAGATGCTGAAGGTGTGCTGCTGGAACAGGTCACCAAGCAACTCAATAAGCTGATTCACGTGCTTAAAATTGTGGAGCTGCCTGATGACCAGTCGGCGCAGCGTGACCACATCCTCATTAAGGTCAAGGCCGATGCGGCAGCCCGTATTCAGGTCACTCAGGCCGCCGACCTTTTCAGAGCCAAGATTGTTGATGTTTCGACCGAGTCTGTCATCATTGAAGCAACCGGTTCAGCCAACAAGATTAACGCCCTGCTCGAAGTGCTTGAGCCTTTTGGTGTGCGCGAAATTGTTCGGGCCGGCACCATCGGCCTTTCACGGGGGCCCCGCTCCATGAGCGAGAAGGCGCTCCGTAGCTAAAATGCCGCTGGGTGGGCGAGGTAGTCAGCGCAACCCAGGCTCATTTCAAAATATGGAACCTGTGTCTCAAAACAAGTGTAGCCAGCTACGCTAGACACTGAAGGTTCACTCAACCCAAGGTCACGTAGCGTCAGCTACCCCTCAACCGATCAAGGAGATCGAAAACCATGGCAAAGATCTACTACAACGACGATGCCGACCTGGCCAACATCGCAGAACGCTCCGTCGCCATCATCGGCTACGGTTCTCAGGGCCACGCCCACGCCCTGAACCTGCGCGACTCAGGCGTAGACGTCCGCGTTGGTCTTGCAGAAGGCTCCAAATCACGCGCCAAGGCAGAGGCCGAAGGCCTGCGCGTCCTGACCGTTGCTGACGCCGCCGCAGAGGCCGACGTCATCATGATTCTGACCCCCGATCAGGTTCAGGCAGAGGTCTACAAGAACGACATCGCCCCCAACCTCAACGACGGCGACGCCCTCTTCTTTGCCCACGGCTTCAACATCGTCTTCGGCTACATCGAAGCCCCCGAAGGTGTTGACGTGGCTATGGTCGCCCCCAAGGGCCCCGGCCACACCGTCCGCCGCGAGTTCGAAGCAGGCCGCGCTGTGCCCGCCCTGGTTGCTGTTGAAAAGGACGCTTCAGGCAAGGCTCTCGACCTGGCCCTGGCCTACGCCAAGGGCCTGGGCGCAACCCGCGCAGGCGTCATCGAAACCACCTTCAAAGAAGAGACCGAATCTGATCTTTTCGGTGAGCAGGCAGTACTCTGCGGCGGTGCCTCACAGCTGATCCAGTACGGCTTCGAAACCCTGACCGAAGCAGGCTACCAGCCCGAAATCGCCTACTTCGAGGTGTTACACGAACTCAAGCTCATCGTTGACCTCATGATTGAAGGCGGCATCGCCAAGCAGCGCTGGTCCATCTCAGACACCGCTGAATACGGCGACTACGTCTCCGGCCCCCGCGTCATCACCCCTCAGGTCAAGGAGAACATGAAGGCTGTTCTCTCAGACATTCAGGACGGCACCTTCGCCAAGCGCTTCATGGAAGACCAGGCAGCGGGCGGCCCCGAATTCAAGGAGCTACGTGCCAAGGGTGAAGCGCACCCCATCGAGACCACCGGCCGTGAACTGCGCAAGCTCTTCGCCTGGAATAACTCAGTTGACTCCGACTACGTCGACGGCTCTGTAGCCCGCTAAGCCGAACATATCTCTGCACCCGCAGTGAAGACGAGAGCCGACTAGCTAGACCCACAACGGTTTAGGTAGTCGGCTCTTGCCGCCTCTAACTCCCTCACCCCGGTACAATGAGGGGCAGAGCGGTCAGGCTACAGCCGTACGGTGAACTGTAGCCCACCACCGCACGAGATGCTCGCGTCAGAGCAACCCCACCAGCGGCGTCCTTTAGGGTCCGAAGCGCCGGCTAATCCCACAAACCACAACCGTCACCAGTCATCTAAGGAAAGAACCTGTGACCGAAAAACCTATCGTTCTGCTCGCTGAAGAACTCTCACCTGCCACCGTTGAAGCCCTGGGCCCCGATTTCGAAATCCGCTCCTGCGACGGTGCCAACCGCGACGAACTACTGCCTGCCATAGCAGATGTCGACGCTATTTTGGTACGCTCCGCCACCCAGGTTAACGCTGAAGCCATTGCTGCCGCCAAGAAACTCAAGGTAATCGCCCGCGCAGGTGTAGGGCTCGACAACGTCGATATCAAAGCCGCCACCAAGGCCGGCGTCATGGTGGTCAACGCACCGACCTCTAACGTGATTTCAGCTGCCGAACTCACTGTCGGCCACATCCTTAATCTGGCCCGCAATATCGCTGCCGCAGATGCTTCCATGAAAGCGGGGGAGTGGAAGCGCTCAGCTTTCTCGGGTGTAGAACTCTTTGAAAAAACCGTTGGCATCATCGGCCTGGGCCGTATCGGTGGCCTGGTCGCAGAGCGTCTTAAGGCTTTCGGCACCGAAATTATCGCCTACGACCCCTTCGTCACCTCAGCCCGCGCAGCATCCCTTAGCGCTGAACTCGTTGAACTCGACGAACTGGTAGAGCGCTCCGACTTCATCACCATCCATATGCCCCGTACCCCCGAGACCCTGGGGCTCATTAACGCCGAGAGCTTCACAAAGATGAAGAAGACCGCCTACGTGGTCAACGTTGCCCGCGGTGGCCTAATCGACGAAGCCGACTTGGATACAGCCCTGCGCACAGGCGAGATTGCCGGGGCCGCCATTGACGTTTACGTCAAGGAACCCGCCAAGAACGTGCCCTTCGTAACCCTGCCCAACGTCGTTGCCACCCCCCACCTGGGGGCCTCCACCTTTGAGGCCCAGGAAAAGGCCGGTATCTCTGTAGCCAGGTCTGTGCGCCTGGCCCTTGAGGGCGACCTGGTACCTGATGCCGTCAACGTGGCAGGCGGAGCTATCGACAAGGACGTCCGCCCCGGCGTTCCCCTTGCCGAGAAGATTGGTCGCATTCTCACCGCCATCGGCGGCGACGAAGCCCTCACCCGCGTGGAGGTCAAGATTGCCGGTGAAATCGCCACCAAGGATGTGACCTCCCTCAAACTCTCAGCCCTCAAGGGCGTCTTCACCGACGTTGTCTCAGACAAGGTCTCGTACGTGAACGCCCCGGTACTGGCTGAGCAGCGCGGTGTTGAGGTTGAGCTGGTTACCACCACCGAGACCGACTACTTTCGCAATGAAACCGTGCTTTCCGGTGCTCTAGCCAACGGCGAGGTCGTCAAGGTAGCGGGTACCGTCACCGGCCCCAAGCTCATTGAAAAGCTGACCAATGTCAATGGCTTCGACGTGGAAATCCCCATCACCGACCACATGCTGGTGCTTGAATACGAGGACCGCCCCGGCGTCATCGCCTCCATCGGTACCCTGCTGGGCACCGCCTCCATCAATATCGCCGGTATGCAGGTATCGCGCAACGACAAGAAGGCTGAAGCCCTCTGCGTCCTGGCTCTGGATTCAGCCCTGTCAGCCGAGGTTCTCGAATCCATCAAGCGCGTAGTCAACGCCTCCCGCGCAGCCACCATCAATCTGGCTGACTAAACGGAAGCGCACAGCGCTTTTCATCCGTGGAAATATCGTTCGCAGTGGTTGGTGTGAGCGGGTAAAGTTGTAACCATGACTTCTACCCCGTACTACATCACCACTGCGATTTCTTACCCCAATGGGGCCCCCCACATCGGGCACGCCTACGAGGTAATTGCTGCTGATACCATGGCCCGTTTTAAGAAGCTTGACGGCTTCGACGTGCGCTTCATGACCGGTACTGATGAGCACGGGCAGAAGATGCAGACCACTGCCGAACAGCAGGGTATAACCCCTAAAGAACTAGCTGATGAGAATGCGGCCCGCTTCCGTGCCATGGCTGAGCTGGTTGGCGCTGACTTCGATCGCTTTATCCGTACCACCGATACCGACCACTACTCAGCCTCCCAGGCCATCTGGAAGAAGATGGAAGAGAACGGCGATATCTACCTGGATAAGTACGCCGGCTGGTACTCGGTGCGCGACGAGGCCTACTACACCGAGGACGAAACCGAGGTGCAGGACGGGGTACGCTACGCAACTGCAACCGGGACCGAGGTCGAGTGGGCAGAGGAAGAATCCTACTTCTTCCGCCTCTCCAAGTACGGCGACCGTCTGCTGGAACTCTATGAGACTGAGGGCTTTGTCTACCCTGAATCTCGTCGCAACGAGCTGGCCGCCTTCATCAAGAACGGCCTGACCGACCTCTCCATCTCTCGCACCACCTTCGACTGGGGCGTGCCCGTACCCGGCAACGAAAAGCACGTCATGTACGTGTGGGTGGATGCCCTGACCAACTACATCACCGGTCTGGGCTACCCCGATACTGAGGGTGAACTCTTTAGCACCTTCTGGCCTGCTGACCTGCACCTGATTGGCAAGGACATCACCCGTTTTCATGCTATTTACTGGCCTGCCTTCCTCTGGTCAGCAGGCATTGAACTGCCCAAGCGAGTTTTTGGTCACGGCTTCTTGCTGGTCGATGGCGAGAAGATGAGCAAGTCCATCGGCAACGTGGTTGACCCCGCTGACCTGGTTGCCAGCTTCGGCCTGGATCAGCTGCGTTTCTTTCTGCTCCGCGATGTCTCCTTTGGCCAAGACGGCTCTTACTCAGCCGAAGGTATCAAGAACCGCATCAACTCAGATTTGGCCAACGACCTGGGCAACCTGGCCCAGCGTTCTCTCTCTATGGTCGCCAAGAACTGCGAGGGTAAGGTGCCTGCCCACGGTGACTTCACGGCCGAAGATACCGCCATGCTAGATATGGCAGCGGCCCTGTACGAGCCTGTCCGTGCCGACTTCGACGAGCAGGCCTTCCACCGCGCCCTCGAACGCATCTGGCAGGTGGTGGGTGAGGCCAACCGCTACTTCACCGCCCAGGAGCCCTGGAAGCTCCGCAAGACTGACCCGGAGCGTATGAATACGGTGCTCTACGTGACCGCTGAGGTGCTACGTATTGTTGCCACTCTCACCCAGCCGGTCATGCCTACCTCCATGGGTAAGTTGCTTGACCTGCTGGCAGTGGCCCCCGAGAATCGTGTCTTTGCAGGCCTGGGCACCGCTCTGGCTACTGGCACGGAGCTGCCCGCCCCCGCCCCCGTCTTCCCCCGCTACGAGGAGCCCAAGGACGCCTAAACGTCCTGCGTCCTGACCCGGTAGATAGAATCAAGAGCGCCGTACGCTCCGTTTCCGTGAGGAAGGGGAGCGTACGGCGCCCTTGGTCTCGGGTGTTAGAAGCGGTATTAGAACCAGCCAAGCTCCGTGATTTTGTAGTAAATCATCTGTGACAGGGCGATGTACCCCCAGCCGTTGAGATGGAGGCCGTCTGAGGAGAAGAGCGAAGGCGGAACCTTGCCCTCGTCATAGGCCTTACGGTCGGCATCTGATGACCAGACGCCTGAACCAGACAGGGCACCGTAACGGAGCCAGGACTGCTGGGTGGTCTCCCGAAGGTAGGTCTCAGGGTTCATAAAGAGGTTGCCGTAGGTCTCTGCCGCCCAACTGTTGTAGGCACGCACCTGCTGGGCACGATCTGAATCGGTTCCGTCCCCGCGCGAAGCGAAGTGCCCCACCACTACGGTGCGTTTGGGCGCCTGGGCGAAGCAGGCCTCGGTGTCCTTCTTGATTCGGGCTATGTCACCCATGTTGTTTCGGCCCACCTGAATAGCGTGGTAGGAGGAGCGGCTAATCATCTCTTGGTAGGAGTGGAACCAGGAGGCCGGGGTCTCAGCCGGGGCGTAGATAGCTTCGCCCGGCACGGTGCGGGTGAACGTATAGGTGCCCTCGACGCTACCGGCGGTGAGGACGCCGGGTACAGCTGAAACATAGCCGGGTAGGTGAGCTGCTGAGCCCCAGGCCAGGTTGCTGCCATCGGAGATAGTAACGACGACGGAGCCGGAGGCTGGAATTGTGTCGTTGGGAAAGACCAGTTTATACATGGACTCAGGTACACCCCGGCGGGCTGCCACCATGGTAGAGGTTTCGCCGCCACGGCCGAACATGAGCACAGGAATGTTGAGGTAGCTTGCTAGTTGGGTTGCAATTGTGGCATCGTATCCCGCTGGTACCCCCTGATCAGCGTGGGCTCCTTCAAAGGAAGAACTGCCCCAGAGGGCAAGTGAAGGACCCGATACGGTGGGGTAGCTAAAATCTGAAGGAAAAATGGCGGAGCTGGCATCGGCCGCGGTGGCGCTACGATTAGCGGTCAGAGCCGCAGAGGTGACTCCAGCTACGCCGGTGAACGCGGCAAAACGCATGAGACCGCGGCGAGAAGTTGTCAAATCTGCGTGTTCTGTATGTACCATGAATCTTTTGTACCTTCTGTGACGAGAACTTCGTGATCGTACCCGTCATCGGCACGCTTCACGCTTACTAATAGTAGTTAGAATTGAGGCTGAGTATCTAGGGAGGGGCACCGTGTCATTACTTACGAACCGCTGTGGAAAAGGCCTGTCGGTTCTCAGCGTGAGCACAGTTTTGCTAGTTGCGGGGTGTTCCTCCCCGCCCCAAAATTTTGAAGAGCTCACCGCTGAAGAAGCTAACGCTGAGCACATTACCGCTTTAGAGGGGTGGGTTTATCCACCAGCTGACGCCGAGAAAGCTCGGCGGGGCTTCGTGGAACGCTGCGTCAAGGCCGCTGGTGGTACGTATGCTGAGCCAGAGTCTGCCCAGTCGCTGGAGACCGCTGTATACACCGGCCGCTCCACCAAGGAACTGATTGAGAGTGGTTACGAGGCCTTACCCGACACCAAGCTACGGGCTACTGCCGAGTTTGATGACGCAGGGCTGGCCTCTTACCTGGGGCAGGGCGGCCAGACCTTTACCGTAACCTTCATGGAATATTCCAGCGGTGAGATAGATTCCGCCGGCTGTATGGCTCAGAGTTACGAGTACATCTACGGGTCAGCTGAAAACGGCATCAAGGCGGCCCTGCTCGCGCCTCAGTTTGGCCAGGCAATTGCCGAATCCCTGCGTGCTGACGAAAAATATATACAGCTACAAAGCGACTGGGCTGGGTGCATGCAGGAAGACGGATTTGATCAGGCCACCAGCACTGACGCAGCAGTCTACGCCGCCAGCCTGCTCGATGAGAAAACTGCCAAGAGTATGCTTGAGCGAGATATTTTCTGCCGCGAATCACTGAACTTTGACTCCTCAGTATCAGACATCAAAAACTCTTACTATGAGTCGGTCTATCAGCGCCTGGAGCAGTTCTCTGAGGAGTTGCACGCTATTCACGCTACCGCTAGTGAGCGAGTGGCTGCCGATGCCTCAAACCCTCAGACCACTTCGCCGGTGACCCTACCTACTCCCAGCGAGAGCCCCTCCGGTAGCTAGAGCCGGCCGGGGCGTCCGGGCTTATGAATCAAGCTGGCCCCACCCCGGTCTGAGGGTAGGGCCCAGCACTGCCGCAGACCGAGCTCTAGGAGGCTGTTTCTGCAAGAGCTTTCACCGGTGGGTACCGCGAGGCACGGACGGCTGGAATCAGGGCTGTGAGCCAAGCCAGCGCCAGGCCGCCCACTGCAACCAACAGGAGCCCTAGAACATTCACCGTGTAGGTGAGGTCAAGACCTTCAATAGACTGCAGTAGGAGCAGGCCGGTAGCGATTCCAGCCAGAATACCGAGAAGCACGGCGGTACTGGCAATCAGCACTGTCTCTAAACTGATGACCTTGCGAAGTGTGACGGTGCTCATTCCCGCTGCCCGCAGTAGCGCGTAGGGGCGGCGCCGCTGGTAGGCAGTGAGCACCTGGGTGTTGGCGATACCGATCAGAGAGATGAGCAGCGCTGCGCTGAGCAGACCCAGTACCGTATTGATAACGGTGGCCATGTCACGTTTTAGTGTTCGAGTTTGCGTTACGTGGCCAGAGAAACCAAGCTGGTCGCTACCGGTCAGCTCCTCAATCTGGGTGAGGGCAGTATCCTGGTCATCTTCGCTGGCATCGCGGTTGAAAGAGAGCAAGAGATTTCCCTCGGTTCGAACAGAGCTGTCTGAAACGATGGGACTATTACCGCTCACAGACCGCCCAACCTCGCGAGGAACCAGGGGCACATATAAATCCTGCGGCACTACATGCACCGTGAGTTCCTGGCTGTTTTGTTGGGTGCCGGTCACCCTAACCTTCGATCCTTCATCCCAGCCGTTGTTTTCAGCGATGAGGCGGCCGACCAACATGGTGGAATCCGGGTGTTCGAGTTCCCAACTTTCTGGGCCAGCCTTGAGCACCTGGTCTAGGTCAGCTGAGTAGACCGTAAGGTCTGGCATTCCGGCTTCGTTCGAAGCAACTGAGGCCTGCGGGTAGGCAACCACGGCGGCTTTCACCTGAGGTATCTCCTGCGCGTTTTCCTGTAGCCGGATGGCCGCGTCCAGGGTCTCAAGCTGGGCTGGCACCTCCACCCCAAAGGGCATATGACTCTCAATCTCGTGGGTGATGCTCTGCTGAACGGTACTTGCACCGGTGAGCATAGCTGCAAGAACGGCGGAACAGGTGAAAATAATTCTGCCCACCACCGCCGCCTGGGTAGGGGACTGGCGGATGTTGCTTGCTGCAAGGTGCAAGGACGAGTAGGGGGTAGCCCACCGGATCAGGGCATGGGAACCCAGGTGGGTAGCCAGTGGGAAAAAGCAGATGAGCCCGATAGCTATCAGAGTGGTGGCAGTAACATACCCGAGCGGTTCTCCCTGCCACACCAGCAGAACCAGCCCCGCAAGCGTCAGAAAAACTAACCCCACCACCAGGGGGCTTCGTCTGAGACCGTTTGCTGTGGAGGTTACAGGTTGCATCTGGGGAGTGAGAGCCGCTACCGGTGAGAGAGCACGTGTCTGCCAGGCAGGTAGCAGTGCGCCCAGGACTGTAGTGGCAATACAGACGAGCAGGGCGGTGAGACCGGCAACCGGTGAAAGCACCAGTAGAAAGCCTGTGGATACGAAACTCAGCGCGAATGCAAGGAGGTAGGCGACGGCTGTACCCGCAAGTGAAGAGAGCCCACCGAGCATGCCAGCTTCAAGCAGGAGCATGCCCACAAGCGATCCTTGGCGGGCACCGAGCACCCGAAGCAGAGCCAGTTCCCGGGCGCGTGCCGCCGCGTGAACCTTGAAAGTGTTGGCGATAATAAACACTGAGAGCCCCAGCGCAAGCAGCCAAAAGACCAGCAGAATGATGGTGAAGTTGCTGGCCGTACCCAGCCTGTTGCCAACTTCTTGAGTGACCTGCTCAGCCCTGGAGGCAAGGACGATGTCGGAGTAGGGGGTGAGTGCCTCCTGTAGTTGTGCGCGGGCAACCTCGGGGGCACCGTCAACGGTGATAAGAATCTGGTCGTATTCGGCGTTGTCACCGCCTCCGTTGAACTGAGCGAGGCCCGAGGCAAAGTCGTAGACACTGACTCCGGAACCACCGGGCACCGGAGTGAAAACGGCCCTGCTCTGTTCATCCCCATAGGGAGAGACTGTGTAGATGCCGCTGACGGTGAAGGGCTTCATGGGGTGATTTTCTTGCAGATACAGCTGATCCTTGACCACCCTATCTAGGTCAGCCAGCTCAATGGTTTCACCTACCGATAGCCTATATTCTTCTGCCAAGGTACTGGGTATGACTACCTGCTGTGCAGACTGAGGGTAGGTACCCTCTGCGATATCGAGGGGGAACATCTCAGCGGAGCCGGGTAAATCAGACCGAGCCTGGTAGCTCCGTGCCCAGACCCCTTCCTCACGTTCCACGGCCATATGGGTGTAGATGGTGGTTCGTGCCCACACCTGGTCTACCGCTGCTACGCCTTCAAGAGCTTGAACGATGTTGGGGGTAACGGTCTGGGATAGTGAAAAATCAGCGTTGAACCGACCGGTTGATGAGACCACGAAGTCAGCCTTGCTGTAGTTGGACTCTGACCCGGCACGTAGTGTGGCAGACAGTGAGGCGTTGAGTAGCAGGACGGCTGTGAGAAAGAAGGCCGAGAGTGCGATGCCGAGTGAGGTGAGCGCAAATCGAACCCTGTGCTTACCCAGGTTTGATAGGGCTACGGTGTTAAGCGTGGTTGCCATACCTTACTCACCTAACCTTGCCAGGGCAGCCAGCACACTGGTCTGTGTGGGGTTTTCAAGACCACCGGCAAACTGACCGTCCTTGAGCAGGAGCACCCGGTCAGCGTAGGAGGCCGCGACGGGGTCATGCGTGACCATCAAAATAGTTTGCCCCTGCAGACGGCTTGCCTGCTGAAGTAGGGTGAGAACCTCAGCGCTGGAGGCTGAGTCAAGGGCACCTGTGGGCTCGTCGGCAAAGATGACCGCTGGGCGAGGTAGGAGCGCCCGGGCTATGGCGACGCGCTGTTGCTGACCGCCGGAGAGCTGGTCGGGCAGGTGCTTGAGACGGTCCTCAATGCCCAGGGTGCGAACGAGCTCATCACGCCAAATGGTATCGACTTTAATTTTGGCTAGCCCCAGGGGCAGGTCAATGTTTTGGCCTGCGGTGAGGGTTGGAATGAGGTTAAAAGACTGGAAGATAAATCCGATATTCTTGGCCCTAAACTCTGCCTTGGCAGCGTCCTTGAGACCCACCGTTTCTACCCCCTTAATCTGTATGGATGTGCCGGCTCCGGCAGTGGGCTCATCTAAGGTAGCGAGGGTGTGTAAGAGGGTGGATTTACCTGACCCGGAGGGGCCCATAATTGCTGTGAACTTACCACGTTCAAAGTCAATGTCGAGTGAGCGTAGGGCCTCAACAGCTCCGGGTCCGTGCCCGTAGGTTTTTGAGAGGTTCCGGGCTGAAACCGCGATGGGAATGTTGTGTGTAGTCATAGCTCCAGCATGTCAGAGCTTACCTGCCCGGCACATCAGCCCCGAGTGTGAAAAGCCTGCTACAACCTCAAGGCCAACACTCAGCCCGAGGTATGAGAAGAACCTACCAGGCCTGCCTCATAGGCCATAATCACCGCCTGCACCCGGTCGCGGGCACCCAGTTTGGCCAGCACATGCGAGACATGGGTTTTGACGGTAGCCCCTGAGACCACCAGTTCTTCAACAATTTCACCGTTACTCAGCCCTGCGGCCATGAGCAAAAAAATCTCGTGTTCACGGGCGGTGAGGCTGGCAATGGCTGCGCTATGGGGGTGCTGGTGACTGCCCTGCGTACCGGGGTCTGCCGTTGGGCCGGATGCGCCTGACCGGTCGTCGGTGCCCAGCTGGGGAACTAACCCACCAGCCAGGTGCGGAATCATGTGTTCTAGCAAACGTTTGGTGGCAGAAGGGGCAATGACGGCATCTCCACGCCACACTGTGCGGACAGCCTCCAAAAGCTGCTCGGGCGGAGCGTCCTTGAGCAGAAAGCCGCTAGCACCACCTTGCACAGCCGCATACACGTAGTCATCAATGTCAAAGGTCGTCAGCATGATAATACGCACCTGCGGGTAGCGGGCGGTGAGCTGAGCCGTCGCCTCAATACCGTCCATCACCGGCATACGGACGTCCATGAGTACCACCTGCGGGGATTGCCCCTGCTCTGCGAGCTGCTTGGCCAAATCAAGGGCAGCGTGCCCGTTTGAGGCCTCACCCACAACGTGCATATCGGGCTGTGAGCCCACCAGCATAGCTAGCCCAGAGCGGACCAGCTGCTGGTCATCAACCAACATAACCTTAATCGCTTCGTTCATAGTACTTCCACTCAATCGTCTTGGGGCCTCAGAGAGCAAAAGGAATCTGCGCGAACACCCTAAAAGAGCCGTCCGCCTGCCGCCCGTAATGCAGGGAACCCCCGTACATATCAACGCGCTCGCGCATACCCAGCAGGCCGCGGCGTGCACCGGGCATAGAATCTGACGGGGACGGCTCGGCCGCATTGACCACATCTATATCTAAGGTACCCCGTCTTGCGCTCCTACCTTCACTGAGTCTCACCGTGACTAAAGGCGAGGTAGGGCTGTGTTTGCGCACGTTGGTCAGGGCCTCCTGCACAATGCGGTAGCTGGTGAGTTCAGCACCCTGCGGTAATTTTTCTTCAAGGTCGGGCTGAGCAAAAAACTCTACGGTAAAGCCTAAACCCTGCATCTGCTCAACTAGCTGCTGAATATTATGCAGGGCAGGTAGGGGCTCAAAAGAACGGCCCTCATCGGTGCGAAGCACCCCCAAGAGCGAACGCATCTGCTCCAGCGACGACCGCGCGGCCTGCGAGATTGTGCTCAGGGCCTGGATCTCAACGGGTTCTTGGGCTTCACTGACCTGCCCCGGGGTGCCGGGCAGGCTGCCGGTGTTCCCGTGATCTTCGGTGACAGGGGCGTGCCCAGCCCCCTGGGCGCGTGCAATGGCTGCAAAACGTGCCCCGTCAGCCTGGGTGATAATGACCGAGAGGGAATGGGCAACAATATCGTGCATCTCGCGGGCAATACGGGCACGCTCATCGAGGGCGGCCATAACGCGTTCCTGCTCCCGCTCATGCTCCAGCTGCCGAGTGCGCTCGATCAGTGCACGGTGGCGGTTCTCACGCAGGCGCCGGGTATCACCCAGGAACCAGGCAATCACCGTTACCGTCAAACAACAGAAGCACCCAAACAGGAAGCCAATCCAGAGCTCCAAAGCACCCTGGTCATACACCGTCATAGAGCGGGCAAAAACCCAGCCACCTATCAGGGATCCCACGGTGGCAACCGCAAGCGTTGCCAGGCGAACCCGCCGGCTGCCGTAGCGAGCCCAGTGGTAGGCAATGATTGGAGCAGTCCACCACACATCCAGGGCGGGGAGAGGTAGAGGCACAGTTGCCAGCAGACACAGCACCACCAGCGTCGTCACCAAGCGAGGGCGCGAGTACCGCCAGTAGAGGCTAAAAGTTGCCAGCACCCACACGGTAACCGAGTACCACCAGTTCTGCGGTGAGGTCTGCCCCGCGACCCCGATAAACCCAACAAGCATAATCTGGCTCAGGGCAACGGTTAAGCCATTCACCCATTTTTTCCGCCGCATAGTCTGTGCCAGGCCGCCCGGTTCAAGTTCAAAAGTGCTCACAAACTCAGTCTAGAATCTCCACCGGGTAGCTACCTGCTCTAAGCGGTGAACTCCGCCTTGAGTTCATACCGCAGTATGAGCACCTCACCACTCCCGGTGCCCGCATTCGGTAGGCTAGAGGCATGCTCTATATCTCCACCCGCGATGCCTCGCACACGGGGGCCAAGTTTACCGACATCCTGCTCGGCGGCCTCGCTCCTGACGGGGGCCTCTACCTGCCCGAAACCTACCCCGCTCTCAATGACGCTACCCTAACCCGCTGGCGTGCTGTGCTGGCTGGGAAAGGCTACGCTGCGCTTGCCGCTGAGGTCTTGCAACTCTTCATCGATGATATTCCGGCTGACGATATTAAAGCCATGACTGCCCGAGCCTACTCCTACCCCAAGTTTGCCTCAGAGGAGATTGTGCCGGTCACGGAGTTGGAGCCCGGTATTCTCATCGGCCACCTCTCCGAGGGGCCCACTGCTGCTTTCAAGGACATGGCCATGCAGCTACTCGGTGAGCTCTTTGAATACGAGTTAACCCGCCGCGGGGAGACTCTTAACATTGTGGGAGCCACCTCGGGTGATACTGGCTCGTCCGCAGAGTACGCTATGCGCGGCCGCGACGGCATCAAGGTTTTTATGCTTACCCCTGCCGGGCGCATGACTCCCTTCCAGCAGGCGCAGATGTTCGGGTTGGATGACGAAAATATCTTCAATATTGCCCTGGACGGCGTGTTTGACGACTGCCAAGATGTGGTCAAGGCTATCTCTGCCGATGCCGCCTTCAAGGCAGAAAAGCGTATTGGCGCGGTGAACTCTATCAACTGGGCGCGGCTGATGGCTCAGATTGTCTACTATGTCTCTTGCTGGATTCGGGCCACTGAAACCAACGACCAGAAGGTCTCTTTCTGCGTTCCCACCGGTAACTTTGGTGATATTTGCGCTGGCCATATTGCCCGCCAGATGGGCTTGCCCATTGACCGCCTGATTGTTGCCACCAACGAGAACGATGTGCTCGATGAGTTCTTCCGTACCGGTGACTACCGGGTGCGTTCATCGGCTGATACTTTTGAGACCTCCAGCCCCTCCATGGATATCTCCCGCGCCTCTAACTTCGAGCGCTTTGTCTTCGACATGCTGGGGCAGGACGCCGAGCGCACCGCCGATCTCTTCGGGGTCAAGGTACGCCAGGGCGGCTTCTCACTCAGCGAGGATACTGCCTTTGCCGAAGCTGCTGAGCGCTACGGGTTCGCCTCGGGCCGCTCCACCCACGCCGACCGCGTCGCCACCATTCGCGATGCCCACGAGCGCCTGGGCGTGCTGCTTGACCCCCACACTGCGGACGGCGTCAAGGTCGCCCGCGACTGGGCTCAGAAAGTTGAGACCCCCATTATCTGCCTGGAGACCGCCCTGCCGGTCAAGTTCGCTGAAACCATCCTGGAGGCCACCGGCTCTGAGCCTGCCATCCCCGAGCGCTTTGCCGGCATCATGGAAGCCGACCGCCACGTCATTGACCTGCCCAACAAGGTTAAGGCGGTCAAGGAGCTGATTGAGAAGAACGTCTAACCGTTCGCTCACCTCTTATAGAACCACCTGCCTTGTTGAGCCCCGATTAAATTCTGGGGCTGGTGACAAGGCATGTGGTTTCTTGTTGCTGGGGTGCTCGAACGCATGAGTTTCTCGGCAAAAGTCTTGAAAAGATAGATTCACGCGAGTATGGTGCAAATGTAATGACACTGTAATAACAGGAGCACTCATGACTGATGCAACAATTTCCTTCCGCACCGATAGCGCCACTAAAGAAGAGGTGCGAAAACTCTACAGCGACCTCGGCCTCGACCTCAGCACCGCACTGAATATGTTCCTAAAACAGTCGCTCGTTGATAACGGTCTGCCCTTTACTCCGCACCGCGAGAACCCTCTCAATGTACGAGCACGCCAGGAAGCTGAGCAGCGGCACGGAAAAACCTTCACATCGGTTGAGGCTCTCATGGCTGATTTGACTGATGCTGACTAAAATCCACCGAACCAGCCAGTTCAAAAGAGACGCCAAAGCACCGCAAACCCCTCCTTCGCTTCTATGTCAGTCACTTGTATAAATCGTGAGACTAGCTAGCGGGGGGTAATTTGATTGTTATAGTTTCCCTATGTTCAGCGAAAAAGATTTCTTTGTGGCGGTGCTGCGCCTGGCCAAGCCCCACACCCCAAGCGACCGTGAACCGAATACATCAGAACGCGAGGCAGCAATTGCTGCCCTTAAAGAAGCTCAGATAGTGCAGGCCTGCGACTGCGGCACCTGCCTCACCTACAACCTGCTTTACCCGGGCGAGCCCATCAATCAGGACCTACCCCGCACCTACCTGGCTGCAAGCACCAAGGACGGAGACGCGCTCGTCCTCGCCCATCTGGCTGGTGGCAGGCTTACCACTCTTGAAGTCGCTCCCACCACCGACGCCCCTGTGATCGATCTTCCTGCCCCCAGTACCCTGCGGCGCTAGCCTCGCCCTCCCCGCCCTGCGGGAGGGGAGTAAAGGTGCTGGAAGCTAAAATTTTGTTGCTACTAAAACCGCAAAAACAGAGTCCAACGGATGCTCATAGTCATCGGTAAATCGGGAGGCACGGAGCCATAACTTCCCGTCCACATTACGCAGGTAGAGCATCCTAGGTACCTCAAATTCTTCGGTAAATTTCTGGGTCAGGACATTGATAGCTCCTTGGGGAGTGCGACCAGCCGATAACACTGAGTCTGTACTCTGGTTTTGGTCAGAGAGCATCATTCTTAGGTAGAAGCCGGTGGTGGGAGGGCATGCGCTGTAGCCCTGACTCTCGATGCCTTTCAAAAGCTCTGGAAACTCCACAGGACGAGTAAAACCAAATTCTGCAAGCGTAGCAATTCGGACGGTAAGGTTACCTATTTCTGTAAAAGGCAGACACTTACTATGCGTGAGATACATGGGAAGAAAATCGTTATAGCCAATGCCTTCTTGATCAAGGTGGACGAGAATTTCGTCGGAAGTCAGCGGATATACCGGGACAGTAAGGTCTTGACTCATGAAAGGCATCATCTTTCTGAACTCATGGAATGACGTAGACGCGGAAGTCTCTTCAAATACTATAACCTTCCCTAGGCCCAATATATGAAACCACCAGTCAAAATATGGGCAAAGCTGCGCTCGCAGGACTAGCCTTAAACCATGACTGAAACCCGCTCCATCAACCTGGCAGTAATCCCCGGCGACGGCATCGGCCCCGAAGTAGTAGCCCAAGCCCACCGCGTCCTGACCCGCGCCGCCGAACTCGAAAACATCACCGTCACCTCCACCGAATACCCCCTCGGTGCAGAACACTGGCTCGCCACCGGTCAAACCCTCACCGAAGAGACCAAGACCGCCCTGGCCCAGCACGACGCCATCCTCTTCGGCGCAGTGGGCGCCGACCCGCGCTCCTCCGCCGTGCCCAGCGGCCTGATCGAACGAGAAATCCTGCTCAACCTGCGCTTCTCCTTCGACCACTACATCAACCTGCGCCCCTCCCGTCTCTTCCCCGGCGCTGTTTCACCCCTGACCAACCCCGGCGACATTGACTTTGTGGTCGTACGTGAAGGTACCGAAGGCCCCTACGCCGGTAACGGCGGTGTACTGCGCGCCGGTACCGACGCTGAAATCGCCACCGAAGTTTCGGTCAACACCGCCTACGGTATCGAGCGCCTGGTGCGTTACGCCTTCGACCTGGCAGCCAGCCGCGAGAAGAAAAAACTGACCCTGATCCACAAGACCAACGTGCTGGTCAATGCCGGTGCCCTCTACAACCGCATCTTCAATCAGGTCGCCAAAGAATACCCCCAGGTCAGCACTGACTACCTGCACATCGACGCAGCCACTATCTTCTTCACCACCGACCCCGCCCGCTTCGACGTGATCGTCACCGATAACCTCTTCGGGGATATTCTTACCGACCAGGCCGGTGCCATTACCGGCGGTATTGGCTACGCAGCCTGCGGCAACATCAACGCCAGCGGCACCTACCCCTCCATGTTTGAGCCCGTGCACGGCTCAGCCCCCGACATCGCCGGGCAGAACAAGGCCAACCCGACCGCGACCGTCCTGGCAGCTGCCATGCTCCTGCGCCACCTAGGCTACGAGGCTTCAGCCGCCCGCATTGAGCAGGCCGTTGAAGCTGACCTGGCCGCCAACCCCGGCGCAACCCGCGCCACCGATCAAATCGGCGACGCAATCCTTGCCCAGCTGGGCTAAGCCCTGACCCCACCGTAACCCGGTGGGGTCTTGCATAAGCTAGCTAACAGAGTGAAAGACCCTGGGGTACCCTAGAAGAGTGAACCCCGTCAAACAGCTTGAAGGATGAGTATGTCACTCGAATTCACGATTAACCGCAACCCCAATCCCACCAGCGACCAACGCCGCGCCGAAATCCTCGCCAACCCCGGCTTCGGAAGTTTCTTCACTGACCACATGGTACGCATCGACTGGCGTGGCAGCCACACCGACGGCGGTGAATGGACCAATGCCCAGGTTCTGCCCTACGGACCCCTGAGCCTGGACCCGGCGGCGTCCGTTTTCCACTACGGCCAGGAAATCTTTGAGGGCATCAAGGCCTACCGCCAGGCGGACGGGTCCATCACCACCTTCCGCCCCGAAGAGAATGCTTCCCGCCTGAACAAGTCAGCGGACCGCCTGGTGCTGCCCAACCTGCCCGAGGAGCTCTTTGTTGAGGCTATCCGCCAACTGGTAACCATTGACGCCGACTGGGTTCCCTCCGGCAAGGGCGAATCCCTCTACCTGCGCCCCTTCATGATTGCCACCGAGGCTTTCCTGGGCATCCGACCTGCGCATGAGGTCTCCTTCTTCATCATTGCCTCACCCGCCGGTAACTACTTTGGCACCCCCAAGCCCGTTGATATCTGGCTTTCCACCACTTATGCCCGCGCTGGCGTGGGCGGCACCGGCGAGGCCAAGTGCGGCGGCAACTACGCAGCCTCACTGGCAGCCCAGCTGGAGGGCGAGGCTCAGGGCTGCAAGCAGGTCATCTTCAAGGACCCCAACCGCGATGACGCCATCGAAGAGCTAGGCGGCATGAATGTCTTCTTCGTCTTTAAGGACGGGCGTATCGTCACCCCCGAGCTGACTGGCACCATCCTGCGCGGTGTGACCCGTAAGTCCATCATCAAGCTGGCTGAGGACCGCGGCCACACCGTGGAGGAGCGCAAGATTACCCTGAGTGAGTGGCGCGAGGGCGTAGCAGGTGGTGAGATTACCGAGATTTTCGCCTGCGGTACCGCTGCTGTGATTACCCCCGTGGGTAAGCTCAAGGCCGCTGACTTTGAGATTCCTTCGGCATCAGGTGCGGACGGCGGCCAGGTCACCATGGCCCTGCGTCAAGAGCTGGTAGGTATTCAGACCGGCAAGGTCGAGGACCGCTTCGGCTGGAACGTCAAGCTGGTCTAGCCTCCCCCCCCCGGTAGGTACCATCTAAATCAGAAAAACCCACCAACTAGGTGGGTTTTTCTAGTTTAAATGGTCTTTTCTAGTGGTTTTTGGGGAGCGTTAGGACACCCGTCAGGCCTAGCTGCGCACAGAAGGCTTGGTCGTGGCTGACCACCAGCAGAGCCCCTTCATAGGAGGCTAGTGCCTGCACCAGCCAGTCCACCGAGGCCATATCAAGGTTGTTGGTGGGCTCATCAAGAATCAGTAGCTGGGGTGCCGGGCTGGCTAAAAGGACGGTTGCTAGTGCCACGCGGAAGCGCTCACCGCCGGAGAGCACTCCCACGGGGAGGTGTACTCGTTCCCGGCGGAAGAGCAGTCGGGCTAGGTCGTCGCGCACCTGCTGTTCGGTCAGCGTAGGATTGGCCGTCATGACCAGCTGCAGCATGCTTTGGTCCTGGGGGAGGGCCAGCCGCTGAGGCAGGTAGCCGGTGTTCGCTACCCGATAGTCGCATGTGTAGTGGGCGGTGTCGGCTGCCTGGGCATCGCCCATGATGGCACGGAGCTGAGTGCTCTTGCCTGAGCCATTCGCTCCGGCCAGCCGTAGGCGCTCTGGGCCCTGGACGGTAACATTCTCGGGCAGGGGAGGAGCGGTTTCTGCCCCGTTAGGGGCCTGCTCCTGCTCGATGTGGTGGACGGGGATATCCATGCTGGAACCCTGCCGCAGGGTCAGTTCCAGCACTCGTTTACCTGCTGGCACCCGGGTGTCGGGCAGGTCAAGATAGATGGCCTGGTCCTCGCGGATATCCCGTTCCCGGGCCTTCCGGGTGGCAGTAGCAGCGTCAAGTCTGCCCTGGTGGGTCTGCCGAACCTTAGCGGCTGACCGCTGGGCTGAGGAAGCAGCCAGCCCCATCGACATACGCGAGCCCCGCCGGCTAGCCTGGGCGGTCGCCCCAGCCCGGGCTGCACGGGCTAACTTGGTTTCTGCTTCAATACGCTCCCGCTTTTCCTGCCGCTCAACCTGCTTGGCCTCACGCAGATGGCGGGCGGCGGCGTCCTGCTCTCTGTCGATAGCCTGCCGGTAGGCGCTGTAAGTACCGGTGAAAGAGCGTAAGGCCCCCTGCCTGAGTTCCAGAACTTCATCGACCCGCTCTAGCAGGTCGCGGTCGTGGCTAACCAGGAGCACGGGGCAGGGCAGAGTGTCTAGGAGCCGGTAGAGAGTAGTGCGGGCGTCGGCGTCGAGGTTGTTGGTGGGCTCATCCAATAGTAGGACGCCGGGGCGGGTGGCAACTAGGGCTGTGAGGGCTGCGGTGACGGCCTCGCCACCTGAGAGCGTGCCGACGGTACGCCGCATGAGAGCGCGGGCATCGGTAGTGGTTAGGGCGGGAGAGAAGCCGGACGCGGCCAGGGCAGCCTGGGCTTGCTCGGCGGCGTCCCAGTTATCACCGATTCGCTCGTAGAGCTCTTCTGAGTAGTCGCCGGCCTCTAGCGCGGTGAGCGCGTCGAGAATATCGGTGATACCGAAGAGGTCGGCGATGGTGGTCTGCGGGGTAAGCCCTAAATCCTGGGGCAGGTAGGCCACGGTACCGGGCCGGCTGATGCTGCCACTCGTTGGTTCTAGGGTGCCAGCTAGAAGCTTGAGCAGGGTTGATTTGCCGGATCCGTTATCGCCAATGAGGGCTGTAACCGGGGCGCTGATGGCGCCGGTGAGGTTCTCAAAACAGGGGGTGCCATCGGGCCAGGTCAGGCTGAGGTTGTTAAAGAAGAGGTGGTGTTCGGGTGCGGAAATAGGCATAAGGGTGCGATCCATTCAGCGTCAAAGAGGAGAGATACTGAAAACCGCGGTGAGGGGTTTCAGCGTGGTCTAGAGAGCCGCTGAAAAATCCACTGGGGTGCCTTCCGTAGGGAATACGAACAAGGTTAGCTTAGAAAGCGTGCAGATTACTTGTCAAGATTCCCTAGTAGAAAATGCGGGGAGTAGAGTGGTAGCAGTTCTCTCATCAAGCGGATAAAAGAGGTAGGACGATGTCTATCACCGTTGCTGTTCATTACCGGGGCGAAGAAGGTAAGCTACGCGCTTTTGCACGTGAAATGCTGGATTCGGGGACGGTTGAAGCTATCCGCCAGGAGCCCGGCAACCTGGCCTACAGCTATTTTTTGAGCCTGGAGGACCCCCAGAGCCTGCTGCTTTTTGATAGCTGGCAAGATCAGACATCCCTCGACGCGCACCATGCTTCGCCCATGATGCAGACCATTATGGAGCTACGGGAAAAATACGGTTTGACTATGCGAGCTGACCGCTATGTTAGTGACCAGGAGAGCTTTACCGAGCAGGACAAGGCTTTTATATCTGAAAATTCTTGATAGCTAGGAAGGGTGAGATGGCAAAAGAGCCTACGGTAGAAAATAGGTCAGAGAAAAGACCGGTCAGGGGCCGTGATTTGAGTTCTTGGCTCGTCACGCTTGCTTGGGGTGCTGGCTTTATAATTTATGCTTGGCTTTTATCAGGAGCTGTATTTGGGTTCGACTATAGGAATCTTATATTTAATAGGAAAGGTGTGGTTGTTTGGTGCCTTGCGGTAATTATAGTCTTTATTATAGGTGCTCTAAGTCTCCGGGGCGCTCCTGTCAAGAAGTCAGCTGATAGGGAAAATAGGCAGCTTTTCCGTATTGTTGTGGCGGTTCTTCCTGCCCTTTTTCTGGTCTCTGCTCTAGCTGTTTTGGTTCTTACTCTTGCTACCTATAACGGGGATTGGAAGGAAGCCCGGCAGGGGATAGCTACAGCTTTTGCGGCCCTGATTGCCGCTGTGGGTGTGGTGGTGTCTGTTGTCGTTAGCTATAGGACGGGTGAAGAAAATCGAATCGCTCAGCAGGAGAATCTTAAAACTCAGCTAGAGAGCCAGCAGAGGAACCTTGAAACCCAGCTGGAACACCAGCGAGCACTAGAGAATGACAAGGGGGAAAGAGAACAGCAGAAGCTGGACGCGGAGCTGATTAAGAATCTCAATGACCGCCTGCATGAGGTCATTGCCCGCCGCTATAGTAGCGGAGATGATAAGGACACAAGCGGTTTAGTGTCTGCTAGCTACTTTCAGCTGGCCTCACTCTATAGGGACTGGGAGACGCTATCAAAAACCTCAGATCTGATTGCTCTGCAGAAAGAAAGTCAGCAGCGGAATATTCTGAAGCTGCTCTTTGGTGTCTATCAAGAATCAGATGAAAAGAATAGCACAGCTAAAAAGAATACCTCAGACGAAAAAAATTCCTCAGAGCGCAGTGAAGTCGATATTCGAACCCTCAATTCTGTGATTCAGGATATCTTTCCTGAAGTTGAGAGAAAGAAAAATAGTGTTTCTACTAGCGCTCAGAAGGAAGATGTTGAATATAAAACCCCAGACGGCCAGCAGGGCACCTTTGACCTCAGTTACCTTGACCTGCGGGGTCTTGACCTCAGCAGGCGGGACTTGCGGGGTGCGAACCTGATTGGTGCTCGTCTGGAGAGGGCGTACCTGGTGGGTGCTGATCTGGCGGGGGCGAACCTGGGGGATGCTCATCTGGAGGGGGCGTACCTGGTGGGTGCTGATCTGGCGGGGGCGGATCTGATACGTGCTGGTCTGGAGGG
>NZ_CAKMSB010000014.1 GCF_928381405.1 Rothia nasisuis | reverse complement strand
CCTCCCACCCCTTTGATGCGGTGGTGCCGGTCGAAGCGTCGTACCCCGCCACCACATTATTTTCCAGGTCTTGGTGGGTGCCGTCCACGCCGGTATCAATAACAGCCACGGTTACCCCCTTGCCGGTGGACTGCTCCCACAGGTCGATGATGCCGTACTGGGTGAGCCAGTACTGGCGGGCGCGAATCGAATCGCCCCGAGGGGTGTCAATGGTAGGGATAGATGGGAGCGCGGAGGGCGTAGGGCTTTCGGTGACGGCCTGCGCCGGTAGCTGTGCCACTACCCCGCTCACCAGAACTAGGGTGGCACTGAACAGGGCAAGACCGATGTGGGGGCGCTGGTGCAGCATGGGCCTCTCCTAGCGGGTGGTACGTTCGGCGACGGAGAGGGCCAGCCCGTCCAGTATGTCCTTTTCTGATGCAATGGCGGTAGTCACCGTTCCCCCGGTCAGGGCCGAAATCCGCTCACAGATGCGGGCCCAAACCACGGAGCCGGCGGGAATAATATCAACGCGCCCCTCGTGCATGTAGGGCAGGGCTGCACGCTGGTTGCCTGTCATCGATACCATGTCTGCGGCTGCACGAGAGATGTCTTTGATAGAAATCTCGGACCGGTCAATTTTCTCAGGGTCATAGGAGTTAAGGCCGAGGGCGTGCGCAGCTACCGTGGTAACAGTGCCCGCTACACCGACCACGCGGCGGGCAGCGGCTAAATCAACGGAGCCCAGGGCGGTTGCAATAGCCCGGTCGGTGTCAGCGATAACACGGGACACCTGGGTGACGTTGGCGGGGTCAGAGCTAATGTGACGCTCGGTCATACGCACACACCCGATATCAACCGAACGAGCTGCGGCAACGCCGTCCTTGTTTCCCAACACAAATTCGGTGGAGCCACCGCCCAGGTCAATCACCAGGGTCATCTCGTCAGTATTACCTACCGATGACACTGCTCCCGCGAACGAAAGTTCAGCTTCTTCATGCCCTGTGATTACCTCGGGTTCCACCCCTAGAATGTTGCGAATGCCGTCTATGAAAATCTGGCGGTTGCCCGCATCGCGGGTGGCGCTGGTTGCCGCAAATCGCACGTCCGTCACCCCGTATTCGTCAAGTAACTGCGCGTAGTCACGGGTGGCGGCGAACGTGCGTTCCAGGGATTCTTTGGCTAGCCAGCCGGTCGCGTCCACGCCCTTACCCAGGCGCACAATCTTCATGTGGCGTTCGCGGTCAATGAGAGCAGGGCCGGTCGCGGTGGCCTGAACATCTGCGATGAGCAGGCGAATTGAATTGGTTCCGCAGTCGATGGCGCCAACGCGCATGGGCTTACCTCCGGGGGGTTTGAGTACGGTTGTGGGCTGTGGGCAGGACGCCGGTGGGCGGCTTAGTCGCGCCAGGTGGGGTCGCAGTGGCAAGTTTCAGGGGTCCACCACTGAGCGATCAGGTCAAGGGTCTGGTCCCCGTAGGGGTTGATGCCGCGGCCTACGGCCAGGGTGTGGCCGAGCACGGCGTGCAGGCACTTGACGCGGGTGGGCATGCCACCAGCTGAGACACCCTCAATTTCGGGGACTTCAGCCAGGCCAGCCTTAACACGGATGCGTTCACGCTCGGCCAGGTAGTTCTCGTGGGCTGCGGCGTAGGCGGCCGCCTTCTCTTCGTTATCTGAGACTTCGTCGGTCATCTCATACATGAGTCCCTCAGCTTCGAGCCGTGATGCTGCGGCGGTGATGACGGGGTGGGCCAGGTAGAAGGTGGTGGGGAAGGGCGAGCCTCCCGTAAGGCGCGGTGCAGTTGCAGCGACAAGAGGGTTGCCGCAGATACAGCGGGCAGGTATTTCAACGACGTCGCGCACTGCACGGCCCAGCTGGGCTGAAAGCACACGCACGTCCTGCTCGGTAGGGGTGAGAGTCTCGGCGGTCACGCCAAAGCCGTGAGGGGTGTGGGTGCTCATAGGGTCCTTTGTGGGGCAGGGTGTTCTGTCGGTGAAGTCTTGTTTTAGTTTACCGGTTGCAGGGTTGGGCGGGGGCTGTCAGCGTGCGGAGGGAGTTGGAGTGGCAGAACCACCGGAGCTTGCAGGGTTCACCGTCTCTGCGGGGGCCGTGGCTGCTGGTTCGCTGGCCGCGGGGCTGGGATCTGAGCTGGCCGCTGGGCTGGTCGAGGTGTCGTCGGCAGCTAGCTGCAGGGAGCCCCAAAGTTTGGTGGTCCAGGCATCTTCGGGGGCGGTTTTAGCTGCCGCGGAGGTACCGTCAGCTAGGCCGCTTGCAGAGTCGAGCCCCACCACCAGGTAGGGGGTCTCTCCCGGTTGCACGTAGAAGAGGCGGCTTCGGGCCTGTTGTTTAACGTAGTTATCGTCCTGCCACCAGCTGATTTGAGCGTTCAGGGAGTCCTGTTCGGCCTGTAGGGCAGCTATGGACTCTTGGGTTGTTTTAATTTCATTGTGCTGGCGGATAAAAGAGGTAAGCGGGGTGTAGACCGTCAGCGCGACGATGACCAGCACGATAGCGAAAGTGATGAAATGCCCCGAGAAAGAGTGTGCAGCTACCGGCTGATCAAGTTGCTGTTCGGCTGGAGTGAACTTGTTGGGGCTCTTCGCTGAGCGGGCGGCTGCTTTTGGTTTTCTGCGCCCGGCGGTTTTCTTGAGCTCGCGGACGGGGGTGGGCTTCGGCTTACCCACCCCAAAGCCGAAGTAAGCGGCGATGGGGTTGGGCTTGTGCTGGCCCGGAGTGTTCTGCTGTTTGCCTGGAGTGCTCGGCGTCATGGTCTCCCCGTGGTCTACCTGTTGTGCTCTCCCCTAGTCTATAACGGTAGCTACAGGGGCTTACCCACAGTGGGTCTTTGAAGTTCCTTACTGAGCTCTGGCAACGACCTCGCAGCACACCCTCGTAACCAATCTGACTGCACCGGCGTGAACCACCTACACAGGGCGAATGCGCCACTTTTTGCCGAGTGTGCCACTCTAGGCGGCACTTTCGGCAAAAAGTGGCACATTCGATAAGCAGGCTCTAGCCCTTGGCTCGGTAAATACTTTGAATGCTTGGGGCGTTTTCGAGGATTTCGAGCTCAAAGTCACCCCAGGCCCCCGCTTTCATTCTGACGGTAACACCTTGGAGGCCTGAGAGGTTCTCTTCTAGTTCAAACGGGAACCCCTTTTTCTCCTCGTAGACAAGTTCATCATCAAGATGGATTTTTACGAGGTGCCGCAGAATTGTGGCTTTGCTGGATACCTTGAGTCATTTGCCCGCAACGCGAATATTTTCATCCAGCTTGAAGACTGACATAGTTCTGAACGACCTTTCATAAGATTATTCTTACCGAACTTACTTGTGTTCGTTTTTAAAAACCCCGAAGGCTATAGCAAAAATGACGCCGATGGGAACCCCGAGGGCGATTCCTGCACCAATATTGTTCATAGCAACGCCAAACGCAACGCCGATGCCTATACCTAAGGCGATACATAGACCCATCAGGCTACCCTTGTTCTTCATAGCGCCCTCCTTGTAGTGTGACTTACAAAACAAATTACGCGAAGCGAACATGCAGGTCAAGGCTATTTTTTGCTCCGTCCTCATATTTCTTCAGGTGACGCGTAGAGGCTACATCAACCAGGTTCTTCACAAGCCCCCTTTGAGTGCTCCCTAACTGTTCTTCAATGAGTAAGGTGTCTTTAAAAGCCGTAGCACAACAAGAACCGGTGGACGGGGCTACCGTCCACCGGCTCTAGAATCCGCTATAGAGAGGCCCTAGCGCGCGAAGCGGGGAAAGGCACCCTTGCCAGCGTAAACAGCCTGCTCACCGAGCTCTTCTTCAATGCGCAGCAGCTGGTTGTACTTAGCAACGCGCTCGGAGCGGGCGGGGGCACCGGTCTTAATCTGGCCAGCGTTGGTAGCAACAGCCAGGTCAGCGATGGTGACGTCCTCGGTCTCACCTGAACGGTGTGAAACCATGCAACGGTATTCGTTGCGCTGAGCCATACTCATGGCGTCGAAGGTCTCGGTCAGTGAACCAATCTGGTTTACCTTCACAAGCAGGGCGTTAGCAGCGCCACCCTCGATACCCTGAGCCAGACGCTCGGGGTTGGTCACGAAGAGGTCGTCGCCAACAATCTGAACCTTGTCGCCGATTTCGGCGGTGAGGGTCTTGTAGCCGTCCCAGTCGTTCTCATCCAGGGGATCCTCGATGGAAACGAGGGGGTACTTGGCAACCAGGTCAGCGTAGTAGGCAGACATTTCAGCTGCGGACTTCTTCTGACCTTCAAAGTCGTAGGCGCCGTCCTTGTAGAACTCGGAAGAAGCGACGTCCAGAGCTAGGGCGATTTCTTCACCGGGCTTGTAGCCGGCCTTCTCGATGGCCTCGATGATCAGGTCAAGAGCTGCAGCGTTGGAGTCGAGGTTGGGAGCGAAGCCACCCTCGTCGCCCAGACCGGTAGACAGGCCACGGTCGTGCAGAACACTCTTGAGAGCGTGGTAAACCTCAACACCAGCCTGCAGAGCAGCGGAGAAGGTGTCGAAGCCGATGGGGGCGATCATGAATTCCTGGATGTCAACGTTGGAGTCAGCGTGTGAGCCACCGTTGAGGATGTTCATCATGGGAACGGGTAGCACGTGAGCGTTGGGGCCGCCCAGGTACTTGTAGAGGGGCAAATCGCTTGACTCTGCGGCGGCCTTGGCAACGGCCATGGAGACACCCAGGATAGCGTTTGCGCCCAGCTTGCCCTTGTTATTGGTGCCATCCAGAGCAATCATGGCTGCGTCAACTGCGCGCTGGTCGGTAGCGTCAATGCCAATCACTTCTTCAGCGATCTCGTCGATGACGGCTGAAACGGCGCCCAAAACGCCCTTGCCCAGGTAGACAGCCTTGTCGCCGTCGCGACGCTCTACAGCCTCCCATTCACCGGTGGATGCGCCTGAGGGAACTGCTGCGCGGCCAAAGGCGCCGTCTTCGAGCAGGACCTCTACCTCAACGGTGGGGTTGCCGCGTGAGTCAAGAATCTGACGGGCGTGAACTGCGGTTATCAAAGCCATGAATATGCTCCTTGGAGGATAAGAAAATGAAGATGGCTGTATGGCGCTGAGCGAGTGCTCACAGGGCAAGCAACCCGGCGCATTTATGCTTTCATTCTACCAAAAAACCCACATAAGCACACAGGAATTCAATATTTCCCACGGTTTTCTTCTGCGTCGCACCCCCTGCGTTGGCTCACAGCAGCAAGGGTCGTACCGACCCTATGAGGGCGGCTACAGTTCGGAGTGCCACCGGCACGGTCAAACTCCCTGGCAAGCCCGAGCAAGTACTCCGCCCTATGCCTCAATACGCCGAAGGAACCCTCGCAGAGCCCGCTCGGGGTCGAGGCCAGCAGCCCGAGCCTGCCCCACCAGAGCGTACAGGTAGGCTCCCAGGTCTTCTTCGGTCGCAAACTCAGGTAGCAGGCCATCAGGCGGGACGCCTCGCCCCACCTTCTCGAGTTTTTCTTGGGTTTTTGAGGCGGCTGCAAGCGCTGGCAGGCCGGGTGGGATACCGTCCAGCGGGCTGGTGCGCTCGGGTTTCTCGGACTTTTTCAGCTCATCCCAGGCCTCGTAAATCTGCTGCGCTGTCATGTTGCTACTCTCCACCGCCTGCCCGTCACCGAATACGTGGGGGTTACGGCGGATGAGTTTATCGACCAGGCCGTTGACTACATCACGCATACTAAAACCGCCCTGATTGGCGGGTAGCTCTGAGGCTATCTGCGCGTGGAAGATAAGGTTCAGCAAGACATCGCCCAGCTCTTCTCGGAGCAGGGCTAGGTCCGCTCCCCCGGGTGCCTCCACAGCTTCAACCACCTCGTAGGTCTCTTCCACCAGGTAGTGCATGATACTTTCGTGCGTCTGGGTGGCCGTCCAGGTGCAACCGCCAGGGTTGCGTAAGGTGCCCATGAGTTCCAGCAGGCGCTCAAAATCGGCTCCGACTCCCGCCCCGTTCTGCTTCTGCGATTCCTGCCCCTCTCTCATGCACTGCCCTCCTGAACTCCTAGTTGCGCATAGGCCACCTGGACGCTCTGGGCCAGTGCCTGCTTCTCGTCAAAGGAGCAGAAGGCCCCGTTAACAGCGTTGAGCGTTAGCTCGAAAAAGTCAGCCGGGCCGAAACCCTGATGTTCAGCCAGCTCGGTAAACTCGTGGGTCATACTGGTGGAGCTCATCAACCGGTTATCGGGGTTGACGGTCACAGCGAAACCGGCACGTAACAGAAGGGCAACCGGGTGTTCCGCCACGGTTCGGGCAGGTTCAAAAGGCAGGCCTGCCCCCACGTGCTTAGCCTTCTGCGCTGCTCCTGTCTGCAGGTTGGAGCAGGGGCAGGTCTCCAGAGTGACACGGCGGTTTTTGATGTGCTCGGCTACCTCGCCCAGCTGCAGCACAGTCTGGTCACGGTCGGCCCCCGGTAGCAAGTCACCGGCTGGGTCAAGCTCAGCTACGGTGCGGGCCGTGATATCTTCGGTGATGCGCACACCGTGGCCCAGCCGTTGCGCCCGCCCCACAACCAGCGCCTCACGGATTGAGGCCAGCCCGTGAGCCTCACCCGCGTGCAGGGTGACCGGAAGAAAGTTCGCTGCCGCCAAATCAAGTGCCTTAGCGTGATCAGCTGCGGGGTAACCATCCTCGGGCCCGGCCAGGTCGAACCCCACCACCCCCAGGGCCCGGTAGTTTAGGGCGGCCGCAACGACCCTGCGCGAGTTCTGGTTCTGGCGCATAGCGCAGAGAATCTGGTTAACCAGAATACGGCCCCCGGCGCGGGCGATTTCTTCCATACCGTCCATGAGCCCCTCAGCCACAGCCTCAACAGCCTGAGCCAGGGTCAGCCCCTGCCGGGTGTGCAGTTCAGGCGCCCAGCGCACCTCACCGTATATCACCCCGTCAGCAGCTAGGGTCAACACGTGCTCACGGGCTACCCGGCGCAGGTTAGCAGCGGTCTGCATGACAGCCACCGTGTGTTCAAAGGTTTCTAAATAGCGGGCCAGCGAGCCTGAGTGAGCTGCGGCCCTAATCCAGCCAGCCAGCTCAACCGGGTCTGTGGTGGGTAGCTCGTGCCCCGCGCCGCCTGCCAGTTCAATGAGGGTTTCGGGGCGCAAACCGCCGTCCAGGTGATCGTGCAGGCACACCTTGGGGAGGTTCTGAATCCAGTCGGTGTCTGTCAGGGGCATGGGCTTTCCTTAAAAGGTGCCCCGGCTCCGCACGTCAGATGAATCTGTGGCGGGTAGCCGGGGCGGTGAATCGGGTAGGACTTAGAAGTTCCAGGAGGCCAGGGCCTCGTTCATGTGCGCTGGAATGTGCTCGCCGGTGCGGGGGAACATGCGCAGCTCCTCCACATACTGCTGGGCCGGCAGGTGCTCAGGGTAGCGCACGAAGGCTTCTTCATCGGTGTAGCTGAAGTCGGTATCAACGGGGGTTCCGGGGGTAAACCGGATGCTGATGGCCAGCGGTGAGCCGTAGCCCTCCTTGTAGGAGTCAGCCTTGAGCTGCAGCACACCCAGAGTTTCTTCTGGGATGAGCTCGAAGGTGCGCACCTGCTCCCAAAAACCATTACGACGCACGTGGGTCAGAGCGTCGTAGTAGGAACCCAGGGTGCGCACACGAATCAGCACGGTAGAGACGTCGCGGGCGCTCCCCTCCGCCCCAAACAGAGCCTCATAGGCGGGGGCAAACCGGGAGACAACCTCAGCCTCGGTCAGCACCAGGTTACCCGGAGCCTTGCGGGTGGAGGACGGTTTGGTCTGCTCCTGGGAGGAATAGGAGGGGGAAACATCAACGCTGGAGCCGGTCATGGGTGCATCCAGTGAGGACGCCGAGTGGCTACTTTCAACCACCGGGGCGCTTTCGGCGGGAGCTGGGTCGTCCTCGAACTCACTGTCATCAAGGTGGTCAGGTAGCTCCGCTGTGCCTTCAACCGCAGTATCTTCAACCTCTGTGCTCCCACCAATCAGGTCGGTGTTGGTCACGCCGTAAGCGCTCATACCCGCAGTTGCAGGGTAGCTCGTGGCTGGCTCAGCAGTCACAGCACCCTCACGGTAGGTGGCTGAATCGTCAACCGGGGTAGTTTCAACGGGGGCGTACTCAGTTGCCGCTACCGTTTCAACGCCCTCGGCGGTCTCAACAGTTTCGCCTGTCCCAGCAGGCTCATATGTCTCGGTGGCCTCGGCCACCTCACTATTTTCAACGGCCTCGGGAGTATCGGCAGGGCTCTCTTCTACCCCGTGCGCACCATCTTCACCAGTGCCAACATGGTGGGGCTGCCCCTCATCGGCTGCGGCGAGATCACTCTCAGCCGTTGCGGTGGTATCCACAGGCCGAGCAAAACGCTGGGCTACGTACTCGCCCCGGTGGATGCCCGAAGGCTGGGCATCAGAGTGCTGGGCATCGGAGTACCGAGTACCGGTGTACTGGGTCTCAGAGTTCTGAGGTTCAGAGTTCTGAGACTCTGCGGTCTCAAAAGCACTCTCAGCTGTCTCAGCCTGCGGGGTTTCGCTCTGAGCCAGGCGGGCTGAAATACGGTTCATGCGCTCTTCTGCCTGCGCTGCGGTCTCACCCTGAGCGCCCCCGCTGAACTCTTCGTCTGCGCCCTGCTGGCCTTGGGCGTCAGCTTCTGCGGTCTCAGTGACAGCGTCGCTCGCCTGCCCCTCAGCCTCGGCTGAGGCTAGGCCCTGCTGCCCGGGCTCCGCACCAGAGGCCGCAGCCCCACCCATGTCAAGACCGTACTTGAGGTTATGGGTGGTGCTCGTTTCAGCGTCCATAAACGAAGCCTGCACCGCAGAGTCAGAATCACTAGCAGGGTCAACAACCACCTGGGCTCGGGCCCAGGCACCACGTTCGCTCTTCTCCTCTTCTGTGTAGAGGGCAACGACGGCATCGAACCATTCGGTACCCGGGGCTACCACACCGGACTCAACCTGCTGACCTTGCTGATAGAGAGCAAAGTTCATGTCGTTACCCTGCTGGGACAGATTCAGGGTGACCTGGCCTTCAGACTTGGTACGCATCAGTTCAACGATCCTACGCAGGCCTTCACCGGCGGGCACCTGCGTCGCAGAGGCTGGGGCAGAAGCAGGAGTTGAAGCTGCGGCCTTCGGGCTGGCTTCATGCACGGTAGCGCTCGATTCAGAGGCGGGAGTATTGCGCTCCGGGGAGGCTTGGTGCTCGGGCTGATTTTTCTTGCGGCTAAAAAGACCCACTGTTTTCTCTTTTCGTACGAAGGGTGAGGGATGTGATATTTACTAGGCGTTAATACGGCCCAAAATCAGGTCGGTGGGGTGGTAGTCCCCTCCGATAGTCCATGCACCCTTGAGAGATTCAAGGGCGCGGTCAAAACGCTCGGGGGTGTCGGTCATCAGGGTGAGTAGGGGCTGACCTTCGGTGACGGTGTCTCCGGGCTTGGCGTGAATCTGAACGCCAGCGGCCAGCTGAACGGCATCCTCCTTACGGGCGCGGCCTGCACCCAAGCGCCAGGACGCCACGCCCACCGCTAGCGCGTCTAGGCGGGTCAGGATTCCGCTTGCGTCGGCCACCAGGGTGTGCGTCTCTGCCGGCTGCGGTAGGGGCGCGTCAGGGTCACCGCCCTGGGCCAAAATCATCTGGCGCCAGCGATCCATAGCCCGGCCGTCCGCCAGAGCCTCGGCAGGGTCGGCCTCCACACCGGAGTTAGCCAGCATAACGCGGGCCAGTTCCACGGTGAGCTCTACGATGTCGGAGGGGCCGCCACCGGCCAACACTTCAACGGATTCGGCAACCTCGTTGGCGTTACCCACGGCTAGGCCCAATGGGGTATCCATATTGGTCAGCAGGGCGCTGGTCTTCACTCCAGCCCCCTCCCCCAGCTCAACCATCACTTGGGCAAGTTCGCGAGCGCGGTCAACGTCCTTCATGAAGGCGCCCGACCCGACCTTGACATCTAGCACCAGGGAACCGGTACCTTCGGCTATTTTCTTGCTCATAATTGATGAGGCAATCAGGGGGATGGCCTCGACCGTGGCGGTGGTATCGCGCAGGGCGTAGAGCTTCTTATCCGCTGGTGCCAGGCCGGAGCCAGCCGCTGAGATGACGGCACCCACCGAGCCAAGAATCTGCAGGGTTTTATCGTTAGAGATATTGGCCTGCCACCCGGGAATCGCTTCGAGTTTATCTAAGGTGCCACCGGTATGCCCCAGGCCACGGCCTGAAAGCTGGGGAACGGCAACGCCGTAGACAGCGACCAGGGGCGCTAGGGGCAGGGTGATTTTATCGCCTACACCGCCGGTGGAGTGCTTATCGGCGGTGGCCAGCTTCTTGCCGGTACCGATAATCGATGAGAAATCCATGCGCTCGCCCGAGCGAATCATGGCATCGGTCCAGCGGGCGATTTCCTTTCTACCCATGCCTTGCAAAAAGATAGCCATGGCCAGGGCGCTCATCTGTTCGTCTGCTACAACGCCCCGGGTGTAGGCATCAATAACCCAGTCAATCTGGTTGTCAGTCAGGATTTCACCGTCGCGTTTGGCGCGAATGATATCTACAGCGTCAAAAGCTTCAGTGTTCATGAGCCCTTCCTTCCTGGTCCGGGTGGCGGCGCCGCCACGGCTCTCCGTGATGTGCTGATTACGGTCTCGCTATCTTCCAGTATGCCAGTCCACCAGAGCATTCGCATTCGGTGGCTGCCAGCAGGCGGTGAAAGAACCAGAAAAGGTTACCGGGTGCTCGGTGGGAGGCGTTCGGGGCCAAAAGCGTCGGGGAGCATCTGCTCGATGGTGAGGACGCCGCCGGTGGAGCGAAGGAGCATACCGGGGGCGCTGTGTTCGTAGAGGAGCTGGCGGCAACGGCCGCAGGGCATCAGGGCCTGACCTTGCCCATCAACGCAGGCGAAGGCGACTAGGCGGCCGCCACCGGTGCGAAAGAGCTCGGAGATAAGGGAGCATTCGGCACACAGGGTCAGCCCGTAGGAGGCGTTTTCAATGTTGGCTCCGGTGATGAGGCGGCCCCTCTCGGTGAGGGCGGCAGCGCCAACCGGGTACTGGGAGTAGGGCGAGTAGGAGTGGGCTAGGGCCTCCGTGGCGGCAGCGGTGAGCTGGTCCCAGTCAATGTCTTGTGCAGTCATTGGTATCTTTCCTCGTATATGTTGTGCAAGGACGGGGTGGAGGTGGACGCCCCGGTAGCCGACTGGCTGGGATGAGCAGGGTTTTCCGCGAAGCGAAACAGAAATCTCTGCGAATTAGCCGAGCCTGCGAGGCTACATGAATCAAGCGAGCCCTCCAGGGCGAGCTTGAGAAGGTTAGTCGGCGAAGGGGCGTCCATCTCCGCCCCATACGCGCGAACCTTAAGACGGCTGTGGCCGCCCCTTGCTTTGCAAGTGAGGCGGCCACGTTTCCGTCCGGACCTACTCCTTGACGTAGGGGGTGCCTACTGCGGCGGGGCCGCGAGAGCGCCCGACCAGGCCAGCTACCGCGAAGATGGTGACCAGGTAGGGCAGCATGGCCAGTAGCTCCGTGGGAACACTGGTACCCAGGATGGAGAGCACAAACTGTAGGTTCAGTGAGAAGCCGAAGAGCAGGGCGGCGGAGAGGGCTCCGAGGGGCGTCCAGCGGCCGAAGATGAGAGCGGCAAGGGCAATATAGCCCTGCCCAGCGGTCATGTCGGAGTTGAAGGAGGAGACAGAGACCAGGGTGAAGAAGGCTCCACCCATGCCTGAGACTGCACCGGCGGCGAGGACGTTGGTGGCGCGCAGGCGGTTGACGTTGACGCCAAGGGTATCAGCGGCCTTGGGGTGTTCGCCGACGGCGCGGGTGCGCAGGCCCCAGCGGGTCTTATTGAGGGCGAACCAGATAGCTGCCACAACAAGGTACATGAGGTAGACCAGTACGGACTGGTTGAAGAGCACAGGCCCGAGCACGGGAATCTCAGAGAGACCGGGTATAGCGAAAGAGGGTAGGCGGGGCGCTGAGTTGAGCGTCGCGGCGTTTGGTTCTAGGACGCGGGAGAACAGGAAGCCGGTGAGCCCCGAGACCAGTACGTTGACCACCACGCCCACAATGACCTGGTCGACCAGATATTTGATGGAGAAGAGGGCCAGCAGGGCTGAGACCATCACGCCACCTGCCATGGCTGCGAGCAGGCCGACCCAGGGGCTGCCGGTCATGGAGCCAACCAGGGCAGCGGAAAAGGCGCCGAGGAGTAGCTGGCCCTCGATGGCAATGTTGACGATACCGGAGCGTTCGCAGAGCAGACCACCCATGGAACCAAAAATCATGGGGATAGAAAGTAGCACAGCTCCGTTGAGCAGGGAGACCAGGGAGAGCTCGGGCTTGGCGGTGGAGCCAATGGCCCAGACCAGTAGACCGGTGGAGAAAGCCAGCCAGAAGACGGGTGCCAGCCAGCGGCCCAGGGGTTTACCGGCCTTGGTGGTGGCTAGGGCGTAGCCTGCCACACCGAGCATGACGATGGTAGCCACCCAGCCGTAGACCTGGGGGGTAATCTGCAGGGGTTCTGCCTGGAACCAGCTGACGCCGTCGGCGATGCCCAGGGAGATGGTTTTCTGAGGAGCGCGGAGGGCGATGAGCAGGGAGGCTAGCAGGCCCAACACCGTGTAGATGACGGGGTTCTTCCAGTTTTTGACGGCCAGCTTTTCGTCAGTGGCGCTGGCGGTGGTTTGGGGAATTGCGATGACGCTCATGGTTATGCCTCCACTGCCTTCTTGGCGGTCTTCTTTTTCTTAGGCTTGGGCTTGCCGGTGGGGTCGGGCAGCCGGAAGATGGATCGGACCAGCGGAGGTGCCGCAATGAAGAGGACGATGAGCGCCTGCAGTACGAGCACGATGTCGATTGAGGTACCGGTGTTGACCTGCATGGTGACGCCGCCTGCGCGGAAGGCACCGAAGAGGATGGCGGCGAAGAGGGTACCCAGCGGCTTGGATCTGCCGAGGAGGGCTACCGTGATGGCATCAAAGCCCAGGGAGGCGGCGATGCCGGTGGTGAGCACCTTCTCGGTGCCTGCGACCTGGGCGGTACCGGCCAGACCAGCCAGGGCGCCGGAGATAGCCATGACGATAATGTAGCCGGAGGCCACAGAGATGCCCGCTGTGCGGGCGGCGTGAGGGTTAGCGCCGACCGCGCGCAGGCGGAAGCCGATGGTGGAGCGGTTCAGGAGCCAGCCCACGAAGGCCACGGCTACCAGGGCGAGGAGAAAGCCCAGGTGCAGGCGGAAGGAGGGGCCGAGCAGGGCGGGAAAGACCGCGGTTTCGGGGAGCTGCTCGGAGATGGGGTTGGAGCTACCTGCGCGCTGTAGGACGGGGCTCTTGAGCAGGTAGACCAGTAGGTTGGCGGCAATGTAGTTCATCATGATGGAGAGGATGACCTCGTGCGCACCGGTTTTTGCTTTGAGCACGCCGATGATGCCACCCCAGATGGCGCCGCCCACGATACCGCCGAGGACGACCAGGGGGATGGTGAGCGCCGCAGGTAGGCCCGCGTTGATCGCGACCCAGCCGGAGATAATGGCACCGAGAATAATCTGCCCCTGGGCACCGATGTTAAAGAGCCCGGCGCGGAAGGAGAGCGCCACGCCCAGGCCCGCGAAGATGAGCGGGGTGGCTACGGTCAGCGTTTCGGTGAGAGGGCGGATCTGCTGGGTAAAGCTACGCCCTGCGGGGTTATAGATGGAGCCTTGAAGCAGGGCCAGATAGGCGTCGGTAGCTGCCTGCCACCCCGCCGAGAGGGTGTCGGTGGGGCGGGCAAAGAAGTAGGACGCGGCCTTTTGGGTGGCGGGGTCGGTGACCGCAATGAGCAGGCCGCCAACGATGAAGGCGGCAAGGGCTGCACCGATGGAAAGGCCGATACTACCGCCTGCGATGCGGGCGAAAGTGGAGGGCTTTTCGGTGGGGACCAGCTGTGAGGGGACGTCGGTGGGCGGGGTTGTTGCTACTGCCTTGTCGGCAGCGAGGGCGGGGTCTACCTGCTGCGCTGCGGGTTTCTTGTCGCTCACGCTTTTTCTCCTTCTGCCCAGGGGGCCTTGGGGGTCTCGGCCATGTGCTTGGCGTGGGAGGCGGTTGGAGGGGCGTCCGTACCTGCACCGGTGTCTTCGTGTTCGGCGGCAGCGGCCTGCGCTTCCTCGTAGGTGGCACCGGCCATCATCTGGCCAAGCACTGAGCGGGGAGTGTCAGGCGGGACGATGCCCATCAGCTCACCGTGGAAGAATACGGCTATACGGTCGGCCAGGCCGTAGACTTCATCGAGTTCGGTGGAGACGATGATGACGGGTACACCCCTGTCTCGTTCTTCAACGATGCGTTTGTGGATGAACTCAACAGAGCCGACATCTACACCGCGGGTGGGCTGGGAGGCGACGAAGAGTTCGAGGGGGCGGGAGAGTTCGCGGGCGACCACAATTTTCTGCTGGTTGCCGCCAGACAGGGTGGAGGCAGTGTGCTCCTTGGAGCCCATTCGGATGTCGAACTCGGTTCCCGCACGGTCTGCGTTCTCCGCAATTTTTGCACGGTTGAGGGTTCCGGCAGAAGAGAAATCCCTGGTGTCGAAGAGGTCAAGAATCAGGTTCTCCGAGATGGAGAAGGAGTTGATTAGGCCGTCCTTGCTACGGTCTTCGGGTACAAAACCCACGCCTGCGCGCAGTACCTGCTTGGTACTCAGCCCAAGGAGTTCCTTGCCGTTGAGAGAGAGGGAGCCGGTGGCGTTGGGGTGCAAGCCGATGATGGATTCAGCCAGTTCGGTCTGACCGTTGCCCTGCACGCCGGCTATGGCCAGGATTTCGCCACCCTGCACGGTGAAGGAAACACCCTTGAGAAGGGGTACACCATTGCCAGCAACCAGGGTGAGGTCAGTGACCGCAAAGGATTTATCGTTGGTGCGGGCGGCAGTCTTCTCGACGGTGAGGGATACAGCCTTGCCGACCATCATGGAGGCCAGTTCGGTGGTAGACATAGACGGGTCTGCGTGGCCCACGACCTTGCCCCGGCGGATAACGGTGATATCGTCAGAGATTTCTCGCACCTCGCGGAGCTTGTGGGAGATAAAGAGCAGGGATTTACCGTCCTTGCGCAGCTGGTCCATGATGCCCAGTAGCTGGTCTGTTTCGGCGGGGGTGAGCACGGCGGTAGGCTCGTCTAGAATCAAGATTTCGGCGTCGCGCACCAGGGCCTTGATAATCTCTACACGCTGCTGCACACCCACGGGCAGGGTCTCGACCACGGCGTCCGGGTCAACGGCAAAGCCGTAGCGGTCAGAAATCTCGCGAATCTTCTGGCGGGTGGTTTCGAGATCCAGGGTGCCGCCCTTCACTGACTCTGAGCCCAGCGCTACGTTCTCGGCTACGGTGAAAACGGGGACGAGCATGAAGTGCTGGTGCACCATGCCGATACCGGCGGCCATGGCATCTGAGGGGCCCGAGAACTCGACCGGCTGGTCGTCGATGAGAAGCTGGCCTTCGGTGGGCTGGTAGAGGCCAAAGATGACGTTCATCAGCGTGGACTTACCCGCGCCGTTCTCACCCAGCAGGCAGTGCACTGTACCGGGATTGACCGTCAGGTCAATGCTGTCGTTCGCGGTAAAGTCACCGAAGCGTTTGGTGACCTTGCGCAGTTCGAGTTTCATGGGGTGGCTTTCTGTGAGAGAACCGACGTGCAGCCCGCCGCTTGTGTGCGCGGTCTACGGGTGTGTTTGTGCCCAGTTTAGCCGGTGGATGTGGTCATTAGGTTTGAATCACTCCCCACACAAACGGCTCACACCCCTACCGGGTAGGTGGTGTGAGCCGCTGCGAGGCACCAGCTCGCATGAGCTAACCGGGGCGTAGCTTACTGGTTGGTGGGTGACCCTGCGGTCTCCACCTTAATGGTGCCCGAGATGATGTCCTCCTTAATCTTGTCGAGGTCAGCCTTAATCTCGTCTGAGATCTGGGAGTCAAAGTCGTGGAAGGGGGCCAGGCCAACGCCGTCGTTTTCAAGGGTGCCGACGTAGGCTTCGTTGGTGAAGTTGCCGTCCATATCAGCCTTGATGGTTTCAGTAACCGCAGCGTCCATCTTCTTCATGATGGAGGTCATGATGATGCCCGAGAAGTTGGGGTTGGTTTCAACACCGTCGGAGTCAACCCAGATAACGGACGCGGTGTTCTCGGGGTTAGTGGAGTTGTACTCTTGGACAGCTTCAAGGGTACCGATACCCACAGGGCCAGCGACGGGCAGGATGATGTCAGCGCCCTGGTCCAGGAAGGTCTGGGTGTTGGTCTTGCCCTTACCAGCGTCCTCAAAGTCACCGGTGAAGGTGCCCGACTGGGCCTCGGTGTTCCAGCCCAGAACCTCAACATCGGCACCCTTCTGCTCGTTGTAGTAAGCAACGCCCTGAGCAAAACCGTCCATGAAGATGGTGACGGTGGGGAACTCAGCTCCACCGTAGGTTGCTACCTTACCGGTCTTGGTCTGGGCGGCTGCCAGGTAGCCTGCCTGGAAGGCAGCCTGAGCGGTATCGAAGACGATGGGGCGCACGTTGTCGAGTTCGATGGAGTTATCGTCAACGATGGTGAAGTGCATGTCGGGGTTAGCGGTTGCAACTTCCTTGGTGGTGTCAGCCAGTGCAAAACCAACGGTGATGGTCAGGTTACAACCAGCCTGAACCATCTGGCTGACGTTGGGGCCATATTCCGGCTCAGAAGAAGACTCGGCTTCTTTAAACTTGATTCCGTATTCGGATACGGCATCCTTCAGGCCCTTGTAGGAGTTCTGGTTGAAAGACTTGTCGTTGAAGCCACCAAAGTCTGAGACAATGCAACCCAGGTAGTCGCTGTTCTCACTCGACGCTGAGGAGGATTCTTCGGGGGCGGCGCCGCAACCGGCAAGAAGAAGAGCAGTTACACCGAGAATGGAACCGGTTGATGCCATGTGCTTACGTGAGAGAGCCATAAAGGTCCTTTTCGTACGGCCCTGAAAGCAGCTGACGCCTAGTGTACGCCAACAGTGTGTGAGGTGTGCTTTCAGAGAAAGTTTGCGTAATACAACACATCTTACTTCAGCTTTACCGTTTTTTCAGCATGAGGTTACCGGTGAGTAAGTTCTGTGCGAATAGCTCGTAAGGCGGTGGCCGCCATAACCTGCACCCCGTACTCGATAGCGCGCTCGTCCGGTGCGTAATCGCCGCGGTGCAGGTCGTAGGTAACGCCCCCGGGCATACGGGTTCCCAGCCGGATGAGGGCGCCGGGTACCTCCTGGAGCATCCAGGCAAAATCCTCGCCACCCATAGACTGTTCCACCAGCACCACGGAGTCCTCCCCCAGCTCTGCGCGGGAGGCAGCCTCAATCATAGCTACCTCATCTTCGGTATTGACGGACGGCGGCACCCCCGGGTAGTGCTCAAGCTCAACTTCTACCTTGTAGGGGGCAGCAATCTGGTCAATCACCTCATCGAGCATGGTACCGGCCTGCTTCCACACGTCCGCATCCAGGCAGCGCATGGTGCCGGCCAGAAAAGCTGTGGAAGGAATAGCGTTAGGGGCCACCCCTGCCTCAATCTGCCCCCAGGCAACCAGCACTCCGGAGCGCACGTCTGTTGTCCGGGAGAGCACGGCGGGCACGTTGATGGCGATTTGGGAGAGGGCGTAGATGACGTCCTCGGTCAGGTGGGGGCGGGAGGTGTGGCCGCCGCGGCCCTTGAGCGTAATTTTGATGGTGTCTGAGGCGCTGGTGATGGCGCCGATGCGGGTGCCAATCTTGCCCACGTCTACTTTAGGTTCGCAGTGCAGGGCGAAGGCCCTGGGTACGCCTTCGAGCACGCCCTGGGCGATGACGTCGACGGCGCCGCCGGGCAGTTGCTCCTCAGCGGGCTGGAAGATGATGCGGACGGTGCCGCCCAGTGGTAGCTCTTCGTTGAGCCGGTGCAGGACGATAGCGACGCCGACCATAACGGTCTGGTGGATATCGTGCCCGCAGGCATGCATAACCCCGGGAATGCTTGAAGCGTAGGGCAGGTCGGTTTCCTCCTGGATGGGTAGCGCGTCTATATCTGCGCGCAGGGCCACCGCGAGGGGGCCGTCACCTACGTCAACGTAGCAGCCGGTGCCTTTCAGGCGCTGAGGGGCTAGGCCTGCATCGGTTAGGGTGCGGAAGATTCGCTCGGTCGTCTTGTACTCGAGGTAGGAAAGCTCCGGGTGCTGGTGTACCTGGCGACGAAAGGTCACCAGCTCAGGTAGCAGGGTACGAACACGCTGCGCAAAGATTTGGCTACTGAGATCGAGGGAGCTCGCTGCAAAAGAATAGGACGACATGTATATAGAGTAGCCCTAATAGCCCTGCTCCCTGAATTGTTTTGCCCACAGAGGGGTTTTGGGGTGCGACGGACTTACGCTCGCTGTGAGCCTGCCGCACCCGCGATTCCATTCGTACAAAAGAGTCGCGTTCCACAGTTGGGGTGGAACGCGACTCTTTGTGGATGCTTAGAGGGAACGGGCCAGAATAGCCTGCTTGACCTCGGCGATAGCCTTGGTGATTTCAATACCGCGGGGGCAGGCCTCGGTGCAGTTGAAGGTGGTGCGGCAGCGCCACACGCCTTCCTTATCGTTGAGAATCTCCAGGCGCATGTCACCGGCGTCATCGCGAGAGTCAAAGATAAAGCGGTGGGCGTTGACGATAGCAGCGGGGCCAAAGTACTGGCCATCGGTCCAGAAGACCGGGCAGGACGAGGTGCAGGCTGCGCAGAGAATACACTTGGTGGTGTCGTCAAAGCGTGCCCGGTCCTCCTGCGACTGGTAGCGCTCACGCTCCGGCTCGTGGGTGTCGTTGACCAAGAAGGGCATAATCTCGCGGTAGGCCTGGAAGAAGGGCTCCATGTCTACGATGAGGTCCTTCTCGCAGGGCAGACCCTTGATGGGCTCAACGGTAATCGGCTTGGACAGGTCAAGATCCTTGAGCAGGGTCTTGCAGGCCAGGCGGTTACGGCCGTTGATACGCATAGCATCGGAGCCACAGATGCCATGAGCACAGGAGCGGCGGAAGGAGAGCGAGCCGTCAATCTCCCACTTGATCTTGTGCAGGGCGTCGAGCACACGGTCTGTGCCGTACATGGTCAGCTTGAATTCGTCCCAGTGGGCCTCTGCTGACTCTTCGGGATTGTAGCGGCGAACCTGCACAGTCACGTCGAAGGTGGGGATAGCGCCCGCTTCGCCTGACTCAGAGTTCAGCTCAACCTTGGATTCGGGTTCACGTGCTTCAAAATCAGCCATTTTAGTACTTACGCTCCATCGGTTCGTAGCGGGTGAAGGTTACGGGCTTGGTGTCAAAGCGCAGGCCCTTGATGCCTTCCATCTCGGCGTCCTCGTCCAGGTAGACCATTGAGTGCTTCATGAAGTTAGCGTCGTCGCGGTCGGGGTAGTCTTCGCGGAAGTGGCCGCCACGGGACTCCTTGCGGTGCAAGGCAGCAACCGACATGACCTTAGCCAGCTCCAGCAGGAAGCCCAGCTCAACCGCTTCAAGCAGGTCGAGGTTGAAGCGCTTGCCCTTGTCCTGAATCTGGATGTTCTTGTAGCGCTCTTCGAGCTCAACAATCTTGTTGACGGCGTTGTGGATGGTTGCCTCGGTGCGGAAGACCTGCATGTCGGCGTCCATCACATCCTGCAATTCCTTACGCAGAACGCCGACCTTTTCGGTACCCTCACCGCTACGAATCCGGTTGAGCAGTTCCAGGGTGGTGTCGGCTGCGTCGTCGGGGACGGGCAGGAAGTCAGCTGAGGCTGCGTATTCAGCCGCGTAGATACCGGCGCGCTTACCGAAGACATTGATGTCGAGCAGGGAGTTAGTGCCCAGGCGGTTGGAACCGTGGACCGATACGCAGGCTACCTCACCGGCAGCGTAGAGGCCGGGAATAACGTCCTCAGAGTTGGAGTGCACCTCTGCCTTGATGTTGGTGGGAATACCACCCATAGCATAGTGGGCGGTAGGGAACACCGGGACTGGCTCAGTGTAGGGCTCAACGCCCAGGTAGGTGCGGGCGAACTCGGTGATGTCCGGTAGCTTCTCATCAATATGAGCGGGCTCCAGGTGGGTCAGATCAAGCAGGACGTAGTCCTTGTTGGGGCCACATCCTCGGCCCTCACGCACCTCGTTAGCCATAGAACGGGCCACGATATCGCGGGGAGCCAGGTCTTTAATGGTGGGAGCGTAGCGCTCCATGAAGCGTTCACCGTCGGAGTTACGCAGAATACCGCCTTCACCGCGGGCCGCCTCTGAGACCAGGATGCCCAGGCCAGCCAGACCGGTGGGGTGGAACTGCACGAACTCCATATCTTCCAGCGGAATACCGTTGCGCAGGGCAATGGCCATGCCGTCACCGGTCAGGGTGTGGGCGTTGGAGGTGGTCTTGAAAATCTTGCCGCAGCCACCAGAGGCAAAGATGACGCTCTTAGCCTGGAAGACGTGCACGTCACCGGTAGCCAGGTCGTAGGAGACCACGCCTGCGGGGCGGCGCACACCGTCCTCGTCCTCGACCATGACCAAGTCGAGCACGTAGTACTCGTTGTAGAACTCTACGTTGTGCTTGACGCAGTTCTGGTAGAGGGTCTGCAAAATCATGTGGCCGGTGCGGTCTGCTGCGTAGCAGGCGCGGCGCACAGGAGCCTTACCGTGGTCACGGGTGTGGCCGCCAAAGCGGCGCTGGTCAATACGGCCCTCGGGGGTACGGTTGAAGGGCAGGCCCATCTTTTCCAGGTCGAGCACCGCGTCGATGGCTTCCTTAGCCATGACCTCGGCCGAATCCTGATCTACTAGATAGTCGCCACCCTTGATGGTGTCAAAGGTGTGCCACTCCCAGTTGTCCTCTTCGACGTTAGCTAGGGCCGCGCACATGCCACCCTGGGCTGCGCCGGTGTGGGAGCGGGTGGGGTAGAGCTTGGTGAGCACAGCGGTGCGCACGCGCTGGCCAGCTTCGATAGCGGCTCGCATACCTGCGCCGCCTGCGCCGATGATAACGACGTCGTACTTATGTACCTGCATTGTCTGAATGCTTCTTTCTACAATCTAGAGCGCCAATAGCTTACGGGGCGGGGCAGAAGGAGGGCAGAAGATCTGCGGATGCACCGGCGGGGCAGGGGTCAAAGGTGAAGATGACCAGGGTGCCCAGCAAAATCACGAAAGCGGTAGCCACAAAGAGCGCCACCTTCAGGGCAAAGCGCACGCCGTCCTTTTCTGCGTAATCGTCGATGATGACGCGGATACCGTTAGCACCGTGCAACATAGCCAGCCACAGGAGCAGAAGGTCCCAAACCTGCCAGAAGGGGTTGGCCAGCTTGCCACCGACAAAACCGAAGTCGATGCGGTGCACGCCCTCCCCCATCATGAGGTTGACGAAGAGGTGGCCGAAAATCAGGATAACCAGCAGAACACCGGATACTCGCATGTAGAGCCAGGCGAGCATCTCGAAGTTATTGCGCTTAGATGAGGCTCGGTTGTATTTGATACCCGAGACAGTGTTGTCGCGGCTGCGGGGAACAGAAATCTTGGTTTTCAGAGGAGTTGCCATAGCTTAGTGACCCCCAAAGACGAGCATGAGATGACGGATGAGGAAGGGAACCATGACGACGCCCCAGAGCACCAGTACGCCCCAGAGCATAGCCTTCTGGTTTTTAGCGCCGTTCTTCCAGAAGTCCACCAGAATAATGCGAATGCCGTTGAAAGCGTGGTAGACGATAGCTGCTACCAGCACAGCTTCACCCAGACCCATGATGGGGTTCTTGTAGATGTGCATAACGGCGTTGTAGGCCTCAGGTGAGACACGAACGACTGCGGTATCAAGCACGTGAACCAGCAAGAAGAAGAAAATGGCGATACCGGTAATGCGGTGGGCAACCCACGACCACATACCTTCACGGCCGCGATACAGCGTGCCCTTGGATGTATTCGGCACTGAATAACCTCCTGTGTGATGCAGTAACGGCGCACCGATGCATTCAGCCACCGGCACACCCACGCAACATACCTATTGTGTGTGTTCTACTCAACAGCAAGATTACCAGGTTTTGAGGCTGCTTACTTACACCATGTCAGCATCCTTGCACCCCTCAACTAGCCCCAAATAGAAAAGATTTTAATGCCCTTATGCCCACCAGCGGCGGTATCACAGGGGAGGTTCGAAAGCGATTTTCCGTAAAAGTGAGCGGTGCCGTACAGAGCACACAAAAGATTTCGTCATTATGACTTCGATTCTGGGTACACTGTAGAAATAATGAGAACACCACTTGAACGGTTCTACCCCCTCATTCCGGCCGGCGGCGTAGGATCCCGCCTATGGCCCCTCTCTCGCGCTGTAGAACCTAAATTTTTGCTTGACCTGACCGGAACAGGATCATCCCTTCTTCGATCCACCTACGACCGTCTCGTGGATTTAGCCTCGGGTAGCGTCCTCGTCGTCACCGGGCAAGCCCATGTCAACGCCGTCACCCAACAGCTCTCCGAACTACGGGCCTCAGATTTAGTGCTTGAGCCCTCCCCCCGCGACTCCGCAGCGGCTATTGGCCTGGCCTGCGCAATTCTGCACGAGCGTGACCCAGAAGCCATTATCGGCTCCTTTGCCGCCGACCACGTAATCAGCCCGGTTGAGGATTTTCAGGCCGTAGTCCGCGAGGCCGTGCAGGCAGCTGCGGCAGGCAAGATTGTGACAATCGGTATTGAGCCAACTGAACCCTCCACCGCCTTTGGCTACATCAAGGCCACCCAGAACCTGGGCCTAGCCGACGCCCCGAACGTGCTCGCGGTGGAGCAGTTCGTTGAGAAACCTGATGAGGCTACCGCCACCGAATACCTCAAATCGGGCGACTACACCTGGAACGCTGGCATGTTCGTGGCTCCAGCAGCTCTCATGCTGCAGCACCTCCAAGCCAACGAGCCAGAACTCCATGCGGGCATCACCGAGATTGCTCGCGCCTGGGATACTCCGCACCGCGAAGCCTGCATGAACCGGCTGTGGAACACCCTCCCCAAAACCGCTATCGACTACGCTGTAGCAGAGCCCGCTGCCGCCGCCGGTGACGTTGCCATGGTACCCGGCTCCTTCTCTTGGGACGATGTGGGAGACTTTGACGCCGTCGCTCGACTCAACATCGAAAAAAGCGGCGACCACCTCGTTGTCTTGGGCGATAAAGCCAGCGTGATTAGTGAAGAGTCAACCGGGATTGTCGTCAACAATACCGGCCGCAAAATTTCGGTGATTGGTATTGAGGATGTAGTTATTGTTGACACCGCAGATGCCCTACTGGTTACCGTGCGCGACGACGCTCAGAGCGTCAAAAACACGGTGAACACCCTCAAGGAACGCGGGCTCAGCAACCTGCTCTAGCAGAGGGCACCCCACACGAGGGCTCAATTTTGTGTAGTAAAACGCCCGTTTTTTACACAAAATTGAGCCCTCGGGCCTTAAATATGCAAATGATTCTCATTTAGTTTAGAGTGGTGGGTATGCACACTACAGTACGATTTACCTTAACCTCACTTACCGCCATAGCCGCCCTAGCTCTCGCAGGCTGCGGCACCACATCCTCATCTGCCCCGTCCGAGAGCGCCAGCGCAGCTACCAGCGCATCCGCAGAACGCGCCGAGATCACCGAAGCCTCGGCACCCACCTCCCGCATTGCCCTGACCTATGACGGCGGCGTCATGATTCTGGACGGCAAGACCTTCGAAGTCATCGACACCATCGAAAAAGACGGTTTTCTGCGCCTTCAGCCAGCAGGCGACAACCGCCACCTGGTCGTAGCAGACGGCTCCTCCTACACCATGCTCGATATGGGAGCCTGGACCCAGGCTCACGGGGATCACGACCACTACTACACCACCGCCCCCACCCTCACCTCGCTCTCCTTTGCAGCGGACGGTACCGGCCACGTCATCACCGACCACGGCAGAAGCGCCATGTTCGCAGACAACACCGGCACCATCGAGGTCTACCACCCCGCCGACCTCACCGCAGACGACCAGTACACCGCCACCAGCATCAGCACCGAAACCATCACCCTGCCCGCCGCCCACCACGGCCTAGCCATCCCCCTCGACAATGACCAGTACCTGGTCTCCGTGGGTACCGAGGACGCCCGCACCGGCGCGGCAGTCATTGATGCAGACGGCTCCGTGGTCACAGAAAACAACGATTGCCCCGGTATTCACGGCGAAGCCATCGCCGCAAACGGTGCCTTTACCCTCGGCTGCCAGGATGGTGCCCTGATTTACAAGGACGGCTCCTTCACCAAAATCACCAACCCCGAAGACCCCTACTCCCGCTCCGGCAATCAGGCAGGTGACCCCGACTCGGCCATCGTTCTAGCCGACTACAAGACCGACAAAGAAGCCGAGCTTGAACGCCCCGAACAGTTCTCCCTCATCAACACCGACACCGCAGAGCGCACCAAAATTGCCCTGCCTGAGGGTGTCTCTTACACCTTCCGTTCCCTGGCCCGCGGCCCCGAAAACTCCCACCTGCTGCTGACCACCGACGGTAAGCTCCGCTTCTGGGCTGAGGACGGCACCGAACTCGGCTCCGTAGACATCATGGACTCCTGGACCGAGTCAACCGTCTGGCAAGACCCCCGCCCAGCTATCTGGGTTGACGGTGAAACCGCCTACGTGACCGACCCCGCCGCCAAGAAGCTCCATGTTGTTTCGCTGGCAAACATCGCCTCAGGCTCAGCCGAAGTCTTCGCTTCAGTTGACCTGCCCCAGGTACCCAACGAAATCAACGGCATCTCCCGCACCGCCGAACTGGTCACTACCACCGAGGCTGAACACAACCACTAAGCCCTCACCATCAGGGCCCTGTTGGTTGGCGCTTCATGCCAGCCAACAGGGCCCCTGTTTAGAGTCTTACCTTGCCCAGCTCCTGCCAGCTACCCTCCCTAAAGCGATAGACCGTCAAGTCGGTAAGAGTGAAACGGGCAAGCTCGGCAGGCAGAGCCGCAAAGTCACGCAAGGACGCCTCCAGGGCAGGAACCGGGGCATGGTTAGCCAGGGTCAAATGCGGCTCATAGGGGAAGGGTGACACTGACTCCCCCACCGCCTTCTGGCAGGCTGTATGGATCAGGTTGAGCCGGTCGCTCCCGACTACGACCGGCAGGTAGGTCACTGGAGTGACCGGCTCAAAACTCGCCACAGGCCCTAGCCCCACCTGCACCGGGCCCAAGCCGGCCACAGCCCGCCTAAGAGCGTTCAGGGGGTTACCACCGGCGTCCTCACTAATCAGCACAGTAATATGGCAGCTCTCAGCAGCAGGGCCCACCAGGCCCTGGCCTGCCCGCCAAGCCACCAGGCGCTCAGCCACCACCGCAGGCACCCCAGCAACAATGCTGAGATACCTGCGGTCTGGGTCTATCGTCGGCGAAGAAATCACAATTCAGGCAGGCTATGGCCTAGAGGGCGGGCAGAAAACCGACCGCGTCATAGACACGTTTGACGGTGACCGACGCTATCTCACGAGCCTGGGAGGCGCCAATAGCCAGTAGACGGTCAAGCTCAGCTGGGTCGCCCACCAGTTCAAGGGCGCGCTCGCGAATCGGCGCAAGCTCCTCTACCACGGCCTCAGCCACATCAACCTTGAGGTGGCCGTACATCTTGCCCTCGTACTCGGCCACAAGCCGGTCAATGGCTTTGCCGGTCACGGCAGAATAGATGGAGAGCAGGTTAGAGACACCGGGCTTGTTGACCCGGTCGTAGGTAATCTCGGTTCCCGCGTCAGTGACCGCGCTCTTAATTTTCTTGGCGGTCTTCTTGGGGTCATCGAGCAACCAGATAATGCCTTTATCGGTGGCCGCCGACTTACTCATCTTGGCATCGGGGCTCTGTAAATCATAAATCTTGGCGGTCTCTTTAAGGATAATTGGCTCGGGTACCACAAAGGTATCGCCAAAGCGGGAGTTGAAGCGCTGAGCTAGATTACGGGTCAGCTCCAGATGCTGACGCTGATCCTCGCCTACCGGCACCACGTCAGCCTGATAGAGCAAAATATCGGCCGCCATGAGCACCGGGTAGGTGAAGAGGCCCACCGAGGCCTTGTCGGCACCCTGCTTGGCTGACTTATCTTTAAACTGGGTCATGCGGGCCGCCTCACCGTAGCCGGTGATGCAGTTGAGCACCCAGGCAAGCTGAGCATGCTCAGGAACGTGCGACTGCACAAAGAGCGGGGTCTTCTCGGGGTCGATACCGGCTGCAATATACTGGGCAGCGGTCGTACGGGTACGCTCCAGTAGAACCGCCGGGTCCTGGGGCACAGTAATCGAGTGCATATCGGGAATGAAGTAGAGGCAGTCATGATCCTGTTGCAGCCCCACCCAGTTGTTGACCGCACCGATGTAGTTGCCCAGGTGCATGGAATCTGCCGAGGGCTGCGCACCCGAAAAGGCGCGGGGCTTCCCCGTCGATGCGTTGGGGATGGCGGCCTCGAATCTGGTCTCTTCGGGGGTGTTCTGTGAATCGCTCACGGGGCGTCCTTCGCTGTATTTAGGCCCCTTCGCGGGCCAGTTCCATACCGTTCTTGGCGGTGAAATTGATGGTGTCTAGAGCGCGGTCAATCATGTCGCGGGAGTCATCGTTGTTGGCCTCAAGCTGCTCGGCAATTACCTTGGACTGTACCAGGCAGATCTGGAAGGAGTGGGCCAGCTTCTCGGTGTGCACATTAGACTCATACTCGGCCCGCGCCACGGCGTGCTGCTCATAGGCCCTACGCTGGGCGGCCAGAGTACGGTTCACGTTGCCTAGCAGGTAGGCGGCAATGCCCAGCCAGGCGGTGATAATACCGGCCAGAATCCAGCCCAGAGCTGAGGCTTCGTTAGCTGCCTGGATAATAGCCCACACCAGCAGGAGCACCAGGGTAACCATACCGATGGCGGCCCCCACCACGACGATTTTGGTGTTCTGTTTTTGGGCTGAATTTTCGTGACCGTTAGAGTGCATGGCTTCTATTATGTCAAAGGAAAAGGCACCGCGCTGAATCGAGCATGGGTACGGTCAGCGTAAAGTGGAATCTATGAACTCTGAGCGCCCAGAACCCAAGTATCGGTGGGTAGCACGTGCCGTCCAAGATACGTACGTGCAGCAGAGCCAGCCGCACACTCCCCTACCCACCGAACAGGCTTTCCAAAAAGAATTCGGAGTCTCTCGCGATACCGTGCGCCGCGCCCTACGCGAGTTAACTGAGCTCAACCTGATTTACCAGGTGCAGGGCTCTGGCACCTTTGTGGCGCAGCGGCACGATACGGTCAAGGCGCCCTCCCTCCGCTCTTTTACCGAGGATATGAAGGCTCGCGGGCACCGCCCCCAGTCGGTGACGCTCTCCTGCCATATGGTGGAGGCTCCCCCGTTGGTTGCTAGAGACCTGGTGCTGGACGCCGGGGCTAAGGTCATTGAGATTAGGCGCTTGCGCAGTGCCGATGGCTCCCCCATTGCCTTTGAAACCGCCCACTTTTTACCGGAGGCTTTTGCTCAGTTGGAACCCGAGATGACCGGCTCCCTGGACGCCCAGTTGCGCCGGAGCGGGTTTAGCGTTGAGTCTGCCGTCCAGCGTCTTTCGGCCACCAACCTAACCAAGGAGGAGGCGGCCTGGTTAGAAGTGCCCCAGGGCACCGCCGCCCTGCGGGTGGAGAAGGTGGGCTTTACCGGCCGCGGGCTGGCGGTGGAAAGCACCCAGACCCTCTACCGGGCTGACCGCTACGACTTTGAGGTGCGGGTCGAACGCTAGGCTTATAGGCCTCCGACTTGCAGCCAGTTTCGCTAATCTGCAAAGAGTTCTATTGCACTAATATGAAATATTCACCCACCGCAGCAACAGACACGCTACGCACCAGCACGGCTCAGCTCATTCGACCCGCTAGCCCTTCAGCTCATCTCCCAGTCTGGATGGTAACTTTCACGAACCTCACCATCTCGCTCAAAAATAATAAACCTCTCAAACTCCTGAGCAAACCATCTATCATGAGTCACAGCAATAACAGCACCCCTATAATCCCTCAGCGCTGCTTGCAAAGCCTGAGCAGACTCCAAATCAAGGTTGTCTGTAGGCTCATCCAAAAGCAAAAGCGACGCACCACCCAGCTCTAACAACAAAATCTGGAACCTCGCCTGTTGCCCACCCGATAGATTCTCAAAGTTATCGAAAGCAACAAACTGCAACTCATACTTTGCTAGGGCTTCCAAAGCCTCATCCTCCGGCATCCCCTCACGTATAGAGGTACCCCGATGCAGAATATCCACCAAGGAACGCCCCTTAAGATCAGGACGTTCATGCGTTTGAGAAAACCAGCCAGGACGAATCCCCGCACCCAAAGAATAGGTACCCGAGTATCTCACCGGTTCATACAGCTCACCAGCAGGCACCAGCCCCTCATGTTCAGTTAGATCAGCTGTCGAACCCAAAAGCTTAAGAAAATGCGACTTACCCACACCGTTTTTCCCGCTCACTGCGATTCTCTCTCCGGTGCGGATAGTGGTGCTCAACGGTCCGGTTAACCCATCAATCGAAAGCGATGAACAGACCACAGACTGGCTCCCGGGTTCAATATCCGGAAATTTCATGGTGATATCTTGTGGGCGCGGTAATTTTTGTAAAGCAGTTGTGCTCTCGTACCTTTTCAGACGGGTTTGGGCTGCCTTGTAGCGTGAAGCCATGTTGTCGTTGTAAACGGCTTTAATTCGGTACCGTTCTACCAGGTTTATGAGCTTGAGGTGTTCCTCGTGCCAGCGCCGGTTAATTTCCTCAAATCTATCGAAACGCCTTTTGCGGGCTTCTAAAAAGGACGAGAATTTGCCGTGGTGGGTCCAGGCAACGTTCCCGGATTCGTTGAGCTCTAGAGAGACAATTGTGTGAGCAGTCTGTTCTAGAAGGTGACGGTCGTGGCTAATGTAGAGCACAGTTTTAGCAGAACCGTTAAGGGTGCGTTCAAACCACTGTTTTCCGTATACATCGAGATAATTATCGGGCTCATCAAGAACCAGAATGTCGAATTCACTCTCGAAGAGAGCTGCGAGTGCTAACCGTTTCTGTTCACCTCCCGATAGGGTCTGAGCTTGGCGGTTAGCTACCTCTGAGTAGTCTTTGCCCAGGATATCTTTGGTGCATCGGTTCCACAGGAGTTCGTATTCGTACCCGCCAATATCGCCCCAGTTTGTAATGGCATCAGCGTATTCTATATTTACTTTGTCGGTGTTGCTCGTTAGTTGTCGCTGAGCTTCCTCTATCCGGTGTGCGGCCTGACGTATTCTTTGTGGGCTTACGTTAAGGAGCAAATCCCGGACCGTACCGCTTGACGTGAACTGTCTGAGGTAGCCGATATTGCCGCTGTGGTTGATTTGTCCGGATGAAGCGCTAACGGCACCTTCTAGTAATCTAATGAGCGTTGATTTTCCCGCTCCGTTAGCTCCGATAAGGGCAAGGTGCTGTCCGTTTGTAACCTTGAAAGATACTCCTGTGAGTAGGGGGCGTGAGTTGGGTAGTACGTAGCTGACATCGGCAAAATCTATATATACCAAGGGAATTCCTTTCGCATAGTTTATTCAAAGAAGCTATTCATTAATTAGCATAATCAAAAACAAGCCAGTCAAATGCTTCATCACCATCACTAATAAAGCTCCCTTCTTCGTCATACACAAACCCCGCTCGCGCAAAAATATTAATTATTTTCTGAACAGGAAGCAAAATAACACGTTCTGCAAATTGTATCTCCCCGACTGGAGACTCATCAAGTCTCGTATTAAAATAAAGAATATCTCCACATATATCTGCAAACATAACCCCTCTGAGACCTTCAAAAGCAAAGGGGATTTTTTGAGATTCAGATATTTTTTTATATGCAAGATAGGAATACATCTCAACAACCAATTTACCCCCAGGCGAAATAACCGCAGAAATATTTTTTAAAGCTAATTCCAACTGCTCAGGTGAAAGTACGCAAGCAAGCGACCCACGGTTAGATATCACTACATCAAAAACGCCGAGCCAGGATAAATCCTTCATAAAATCAGCTTGATACAGTTTTACTCGCGATTTATCGATAACCTTCTCAGCCTGCTCAAGCATGGCATGAGATAAATCAATGCCACATACAGAATTTGCAAGGTGACTCCATCTACAGAGAATGTCACCGGTGCCAGTCCCAACATCTAAAACATCTTTCTCAAAAAAACCTCTCACATTCCTCGGCTATTACATCAGCAACCTCGTCGCCCCCTAATAGGGTATTATATACTTTACTGACTTTATCAGAGTAAGAGTCAACAATCTCAACCATTTTAATAAATCTTTCTTTTTAATCTTTCTTAGTTAGATTAACAAATTCTCGAGCATTTCCAATAATCTCTGAGTCATGACTAATAACGATTATCAATTTTTTAGTCGAGAGGTCATTTAAGTACTCGGATATTAAACTGCGAGTTCCAATATCAATATTTGAAGTAGACTCATCAAGCATTAGAACATCATAACTGGACAAAATCATATTTAACATGTGGATAATTTGCTTTTGCCCCCCAGAAAGCCCATGTCCCTCACCTCCAATTAGAGTATCTAGACCAGAGGGTAACGAATTTAAAAATTTTCTAACACCAATAATATCTGCAGCTAAGAAAATATCATCATCGGTTTTATCCAAACCAAGAAGAATATTCTCACGAACAGATACAGAAAATACGTCGTTTCCCTGTGGCAAATAGTAAATAGAAGGATTCTCGAAAGTATCGCCACCGTTTCCATCACTATCCAAAGATGCACCACGAACACCGCTTATCAAATTAAGCAACGTGCTTTTCCCAGAGCCATTACTTCCAATAATAGCTAGAATAGTAGGTCCCTTTATTCGTATTTCCGGATAGCTAATCCTAGCACTCTCGTCGTAAGAGTAGGAGAAAGGTTTAATAAAAATTGATCCATTTTTACTAATTTTAATATTGGGATTATTTCCGCGTTTTGAAACTATAGGCATATGCTTAAATATTTCAAGTAAACGATTCTGAGAAACTTTAGATTCTTTAAGCTCGCCCATTACAGTTGCGATAGAAACTAAAGGTGATACCATATAAATGAGAAACAGGAGGAAAGTTGCTAAAGAAGAAAATGATAGCTGTCCCTGGGTAATTAAATATCCACCCCCAACGATAACCAGTACAAGACTAATTTGAGTTGCGATATTAACGACAGGCAAAAGCAAGGCACTCCATATAACTAATTTTTGACCAGCCTGTTTAGCTTCTGCCGCTCTCACTCTAAGATGATTTAAAGCCCAACCTTCAGATTTAGTAGACTTAAGCAACAAAAAGTTATATAGAGTTTCATACAGGAATGAGGAATACTTCGAATCTGTCTGCCTAGAAAGATGGGCACTAGACTCTATTCTAGAAAGAATTAGAAGCATAAAAAATCCAAAAATAGCAAATGTAGCAATAACAGAAAGTGCCAGATGCCAGCTACTAAAAAACAAACCAAAAATACATATAATAACTATTATCACCGAATTTATTAAATTAGGGTACGTTTCAAAATAGGGTTGCTGAGCGATAGGAACATCTTCGATAGTTCGATTGTTTATATCACCTTTATCAAATTTTTGAACATTCTCAAAATTAGTAAATAAGATAGTTTTTGATATTCCTACACGTAAATTATAAACAAATTTTTCTGAAGATTTTCCTAGAAAAACTTTTCCCAGCAGAGATGATACAATATCAGCAATAAACACCCCCCCTAAAATCCAAAGAATTAAACTGTCCAGACCATTTCCTGATGTAAACTTTTCCGTGATATATCCTACCAACATTGGTTGGGCCGCTGTTGAGAACGCACTCACAGCAATAAGTACTAGACCAAGGGTATAGAATGTAAGATTTTTTTCAAACCCTATCTTTTGAATGATATTGTTTTTCATATTAATAAATTTCTTCTGGTTCAAAAATCATATCATATGCAGGCGGTTTTTCTGTTTGGTACCCAAATCCTCGAGTAAGCATTGTTTGATAATGTGTATCTTCTTTTCTAGGTTTTATAAATTTTTTCACTACACTCCTAAGAAGTCTCTTTCCTGCTATAAATTGTTCTTCATAGTACTCGTCCCCAGCGATTGCCTGCAATGAATGAACGATATCGAGTATCCCCTTATCAAGCCTTGAGTTTGGTGAAAAAAATGATTCACGTAGTGTAGGTTTAACCGCAGGATAAATTCTGCTCCATTCGGACCATTCCTCTGGGTTGTCGTCGCTATGGAAGTATTTGGCTTCATAACGGAGGTGGAAGTTCTTCCTCCTCACGCCCAGACTAAGTGCTGAAAATCTCCCCTGTCAAGAGTTTTCGTACAAATTTGCAAAGTTGCTAAGCCCAGCATCCATCTGATGTTATGAAAACAGAAGAAAGTCGAAGAAGCCTCTTCACAAGGCTATTCAAGAAGTGTAGAAGGCTTTATCCCGCTAGCTGGTTCTCCTCCCCTGTTACGGTGATACGCTCTGTCCGTCCCTTTGAAGTGTCCCAGGTTTTGTTCCGCCCAACAAGATAGAAAAATCAGGAACATGCCCAAGAAATTCAACCAAGCAGCCAAAGACCGCACCGTGCGCCTCATCGAGGACCGCATCCTGGCCGAAGGACTCACAATCCAAGCTGCCTGTAAGCACGTTGCCCCCAAACTAGGAGTATCCTGGCACACCGCCCGCCAATGAGTCCAACAAGCCCGCCGCGACAACGGCGGCCAAGTACAGCGATCAGAAGAAGACGTGATAACCGAAAACACCCGTCTTCGCCGAGAGAACCAAGAACTACGTGATACCAACGAGCTACTGAAAGCCGCCTCGGCTTTTTTCGCCTCGGAACTCGACCCCAAACGTCGGACATGATCCGGTTCATCAATGAGCACCGAGATCGTTTCAGTGTCGAGTTCATCTGTAGGACGTTGACGAATCATCGTGAAGGTGGCTTCATCTCTTCTCGTGGCTACCGCCAGGTCACATCCAGGGGCCCCAGTACCCGTGCACTGCGTGATGTCGCACTAGTAGAAACTATTGGACGGATTCACGCTGATAACTATGGCGTGTATGGTGTGCGTAAAATGTGGCATGCTTTGCGCCGGGAAGGTATTGACATTGGTCGGGAGCAAACTGCCAGGCTGATGCGCTTAGCTGGTGTTTCTGGAAAGGGTAAGGGACGTTCGCCTATTACCACTCGTCAGCCTGGCGTGCCTGATGTGCGCCCGGACTTGGTCAATCGTAAGTTCAAAGCCCAGGGCCCTCATAAGTTGTGGGTGGCTGATATTACTTACGTGCGCACGAGGAAAGGGTTTGTGTACGCCGCGTTTGTTACTGATGTGTTCTCCCGAAAAATTGTTGGCTGGGCTCTGTCGGATTCGATGCAGACGGAAGCGTTTGCCGTTGCAGGCCCTGAATCAGGCGATTATCTCAGCGAAGAAAACTCAAGGTCTGGTGCATCATTCAGACCATGGTTCCCAGTATGTCAGTCTTGTGTACAATGAGCGGCTTGCTGAAGCAGGGATTGTGCCTTCTACTGGGACTGTGGGTGATTCCTACGATAATGCTCTGGCCGAGAACGTTAATGGTTCGTATAAGAATGAGCTCATCCACACACGGAAGTGGAGTGATGTCGCTGAGGTAGAGATCGCGACGTTTGAGTGGGTGGCGTGGTGGAATGAGAGGAGGCTGCATCAGGGTCTTGGTTATCGCTGCCCGGTTGGGGTGGAGGAGGGGTTTTGGAGTAGTTGCTCTGAAGAGGAAATAATTGAGACTAAGGTATTTGTTTAGGAACAAAACCCGGGGCACTTCACTGATCGGAGAATAAATAATGACTGAAAAGAAGAATCTGATGACCCGCACCCCGAGCGCCCAAGGTGCAACGAAAGCAGATTTCAAGAAGTCCTTCACGTCCGCTGAGTCGGCGCCTAAGAAGCAGCTGACGATTAAGTTAGATGAGGCAAGGCACCGGAAGCTCAAGACTTATGCGAGCCAGAACGGGACAACGATTACCGAATTGGTAAGCGGGTACATCGATAGTCTGTAAATACATAAATCTGCCTATCTGTATAAACAGATAGGCAGATTTATGTATTTAACATGACCTGCTGTCCAACGGTTAGCTTTCCCGGACGTCCTGGACCAGCACCGCGCCCACCGTTTCGGGCTTTCATGGCTGCAAGCCCTGCACGGGTGCGCTCTGAAATCAGGTTAGATTCCATCTCAGCAAGGGAGGCGATGATGTGGAACATCATTTTGCCAACTGGGGCGGTACTCAGATCACTGTTCGGTATGTGCTGAATAAAATTTTGACCAGACCTTATTGACTCTATTCACAGGCAACCTTAGACTAGGGGTGACAGTTACGTGAGTCACTCTATGGGTGTCTAGAAAGGTTATGATGATGGGTCTTGCTAGGAAAATAGTAGCTATGTTTGCTGCATTCGCTTTAATCTTTTCCGCTTACTCCAGTTTCCCCGCGAATGCTAGTGATATGGGTGGTCTGTCGCGCGAGTCTTCTAGCTTAGGAGAGCGGTATTCAGATAAAGAAATATTACGTCTCCTGCTCGATGGAACTGGTCCCATTGCTGACGAAAATCCGAGGTTGCTTGAGCGTCTAAATTTTTCAGATGAACGACCACTCGCGAATGAAAAGCTGCTTCTAAGAGTAATTGATGATTACCTTGAGTACCATTCAGATTTTGAAGAGGAAGTTGTCATCCCGCTGACATCTGGTAACCCTTATAAAGTTGAGCTTGCGCTAACTAATCTAACTGAAAATTACTTCAGCATGATGAATGAAAAGTATGGTGTTTCAAATCGTCCGATGGTTACTACATCTGGATGTCCTGCAGGAGCAAAAGTTTGTGTAGTAGTTTTTGCGGTTGCTGTAGCTAACGCCGCTGTTTATGCTAATGCTGCGGTAGCCACATTTGCTGCTGTTGCCCTTGCTATCGTACCGGCAGCCATCTCTTATCTTATGGACTCTAATTCAGTAGATGGAGATTTGGTTAAGACAGAGCTTATTGCTGAATTTACGAAAGCTATGGCTTCATAAGAGTTGGTCATGTCAAGGCGAGCTATTTCTGGTTTAACTTTTTTAATTTTTGGTTTCTTCCTGCTATCTATTTCAGTATTTTACTCCCTGCCTAGTAATGTCGTTTCTGATCGAGGGGCTAAAAATCCTATTAGAATACTAAGTATCGACATGGCGCCTCAAGGATGGGCATTTTTTACTAAACCTCCTTCGGAAGGTGAGCTATTATACTACAGTTCTGATTCTCTTGAATCTTTGTTAGTTACCCCGCAGGGGCGTATCGAAAATTTATTTGGAATCAGCCGTACACAGCGGGCGCAAGGGCCCGAAGTAGCTCAATTACTTAAGGACATCGCTGACGAGGACTGGTATAGCTGTAATTCTGGTGAAAGCATTTATGAATGTTTTGATGCTATGAAAGCAAACAATTATGAAGCTTACAACCTAGAAAATAATTCACCTATCAAAACTCTTTGCGGTGATGTCTTGGTTTCCAACGCCCTTCCCACGCCTTGGTCCTACCGAGATCTAGTGAATGACACTTATATTCCGAAGAACATTGTTAGTTTAAATATTCAATGCTGAATGTTTTAGATAAATTGTTGAAGTATGTTGATAATTCTATATCTTCAATGCCAACAGGCTCAAGGAAAATAGCATTAGGACGATCTTTAATAGCGGCATCACAGATTTCTCTGCTCATTTTTACTGACTGGAAATCGCTTTTTGTCCCTGTTGATAAAAATCCTTATGGGCCGAAGTGTGAGGGCATATCAAATATTGGCGCTTATTGCCTATTGTTTGATTATACAGGTATTGAATTTCCTTCTATTTTATTAATTATAGGTTTGATATTTGTATTGACGGGATTCTATCCTAGGTACGCGGGATTCTTGCATCTGTGGATTACCCTATCAATATCGTCTTCTATAAAACTCCCAGATGGTGGGGAAGCCGTAGCGCAGATAGTTGTTGCGTTTCTTGCTATTATCTCGCTGTCGGATCGTAGGTTAAACCATTGGAATAAAGATTCTTTTGAAAATTCTTTTTTTCAACCGGCCTCCTGGGCTGCCTCCCATGTATTGAGAATTCAGCTCGTCTGGATCTATATTAATGCTTCAATCGCAAAAACAGCTGTCCCTGAGTGGAAAGATGGGACGGCAGTATATTATATAAGTCTAGACCCGATGTTCGGAACTTCAGGTCCGTTTGCATTTCTTTTTGACTGGATGGCAGGAGTGCCGGTAATTTCTTTGGGTATGACCTGGGGTGCAATTGTTATAGAATTGCTTATAGCGTACTTCTTATTGGGGACATCAAAGAATAGGCCATTTTCGTTTTGGCTAGCATTGTTCCTTCATGTTTCTTTTATTTTTATGATAGGTCTTTGGTCGTTTGCAATAATTATGATTGGTTCTGTTTTGGTTGCGACGGGGCCGAATGTTTACATCAGAGATATTTTCAGGCCGAGTTTTCGAAAACTTAGAGGAGGATTGAATGCCTGACGTTCAAGTAACTGTCAAAACAAATTGGCTCAATGGATGGTTTATTAAAATTTTCTCAAAACCTTTCCTTTGGGTCGATGGAAATGAGATTCCAGTAGAATTTTCATCGCCAGCCCTAATTAAAATCGACAATTACGAATTTAAAATTGGTGCAGGTATACGCTACTTCTCTAAAGGTAGATTGCTGGGGTGCGATCCAGAAACTATCTATTTGGATATTTCTCGCGGAGATTTTAGTGTCGTGCTAAAAAATGGATTTTGGAATCATTCACCATTTTCTGTTTTGAACGCAAAAGGTTCAAAGAAAATTGTTCAAGAGTGACTATACCCGCGCTGCTAGGCTCGGATATAGTCCCGGCCTAGCAGGCTCGGGGCTAGAGAGCCAGGCGGGCGTGCGTCCGAGGTGCTCTTTCCGAGCCTTTGAAGAAGCCTTGAGGCTTATTCAAAAGTCCTCCCAGCAGCATAAAACACCAACCCCCGCACCACCGGTTTCGGTACAGGAATACTGAGCAACCAACACGCCCGATAAACCTGTTCCGAAAACCTGCACCGAAAAGGCTCCCTGGTAAACACACCAGGGAGCCTTTTCGGTACCCTCAAACTATGACCCAACGCTCCACCAAAATCGGCTACGCCCGTGTCTCCACCACAGATCAATCCCTAGACCTCCAACACCAAGCCCTCACCCAAGCCGGTTGCTACCAGACCTACTCAGACCACGGCGTCACCGGACGCACTATGGCACGACCCCAACTCGAAGCCTGTCTCAAAGTGAAGTGTCCCAGGTTTTGTTCCGCCCAACAAGATAGAAAAATCAGGAACATGCCCAAGAAATTCAACCAAGCAGCCAAAGACCGCACCGTGCGCCTCATCGAGGACCGCATCCTGGCCGAAGGACTCACAATCCAAGCTGCCTGTAAGCACGTTGCCCCCAAACTAGGAGTATCCTGGCACACCGCCCGCCAATGAGTCCAACAAGCCCGCCGCGACAACGGCGGCCAAGTACAGCGATCAGAAGAAGACGTGATAACCGAAAACACCCGTCTTCGCCGAGAGAACCAAGAACTACGTGATACCAACGAGCTACTGAAAGCCGCCTCGGCTTTTTTCGCCTCGGAACTCGACCCCAAACGTCGGACATGATCCGGTTCATCAATGAGCACCGAGATCGTTTCAGTGTCGAGTTCATCTGTAGGACGTTGACGAATCATCGTGAAGGTGGCTTCATCTCTTCTCGTGGCTACCGCCAGGTCACATCCAGGGGCCCCAGTACCCGTGCACTGCGTGATGTCGCACTAGTAGAAACTATTGGACGGATTCACGCTGATAACTATGGCGTGTATGGTGTGCGTAAAATGTGGCATGCTTTGCGCCGGGAAGGTATTGACATTGGTCGGGAGCAAACTGCCAGGCTGATGCGCTTAGCTGGTGTTTCTGGAAAGGGTAAGGGACGTTCGCCTATTACCACTCGTCAGCCTGGCGTGCCTGATGTGCGCCCGGACTTGGTCAATCGTAAGTTCAAAGCCCAGGGCCCTCATAAGTTGTGGGTGGCTGATATTACTTACGTGCGCACGAGGAAAGGGTTTGTGTACGCCGCGTTTGTTACTGATGTGTTCTCCCGAAAAATTGTTGGCTGGGCTCTGTCGGATTCGATGCAGACGGAAGCGTTTGCCGTTGCAGGCCCTGAATCAGGCGATTATCTCAGCGAAGAAAACTCAAGGTCTGGTGCATCATTCAGACCATGGTTCCCAGTATGTCAGTCTTGTGTACAATGAGCGGCTTGCTGAAGCAGGGATTGTGCCTTCTACTGGGACTGTGGGTGATTCCTACGATAATGCTCTGGCCGAGAACGTTAATGGTTCGTATAAGAATGAGCTCATCCACACACGGAAGTGGAGTGATGTCGCTGAGGTAGAGATCGCGACGTTTGAGTGGGTGGCGTGGTGGAATGAGAGGAGGCTGCATCAGGGTCTTGGTTATCGCTGCCCGGTTGGGGTGGAGGAGGGGTTTTGGAGTAGTTGCTCTGAAGAGGAAATAATTGAGACTAAGGTATTTGTTTAGGAACAAAACCCGGGGCACTTCACTTTCCGTCCATAACCAACGGAAGGAATAACAAACACCACGCCAAAAAATACCCCACCGAACACAAAGAACAGGTTCCGGAAAAGGTCAGTTGAGAGACGTTAAAGAGGTTAGCTAGAAGTTCTTCGGTGATGTTGTGCCGGTGGTAGAAAAGGGTTGCTATGAGGAGTAAAGGTGGGTGCTGGTGGTCTGCCGCACGGTTTTCCCCAGGTAATGTGGTGGGGCAGGGCTGTTTAGCAGCGTGGTGAATTGCGTAGCGGTGAGCCCGGTTGTACGCTGGTGTAGCAACGGTGCTTCCGGCGGTTTGAGGATATATCTGGCGATTTAACACTCAGTTTTTGCCACCTGGTGGGATTGTTGTCTAGTTGGTGGGTTGTGGGGTGTGTTCCTACTTTTGAATAAGCCTCAGCCATCACCGCAATAAGTCTGTTAAAACAGCCTCAGCAGCATGCCATCCCCCCATGCCATGCACGCCGCCCCCGGGAGGAGTTGAGGATGAGCAGATATATATACGGTTTTTCAACAATCGATATGGTTGCCTTCCTGCTATCGGTCGAAATATCTGTTGTGTACCATCCAAGGCACCTCCTCCAATATCTCCTCCAATTAAGTTAGGGTTCCACCGTTCCAAATCATGTGGAGTATGCTCTACAGCAGTAATTATTCGTTCCCTGAATCCTGGAGCAAACCGTTCAATCTGACCTTCGATTAAAGGCCTTATATCTTGGGAACAGCCGTTAGGAACATGTGCATAGGTCCAGATTATGTTCTCACCATTTCTCGCACTTCGTGATAGATCGGCATTTTGCTGTTGGGCAAGCATCACAAAAGGGTTACTTGGAACTTTGCCTTTCGCTACTGTTTTTTCCGCATTATTCATCTCTTCGAGAGAACCACCTACGTGTACTGTTCCTGCCTGATTAACACGAGAATCTTCCCAAGGAATAGGGCCGTCTAAGAGATAGTCGACTTTATAAACACCAGATTTATGCCGCCATTTTTTTAGCTGACGCTTATATTGTTCTGATATTTCTATCCCTTCTATACCAAGAATTCTTGATGGAACTAGATCAAAAACAATAATATCATTGTCTGAAATATCTCTAATATTTAAAATTTCTGAATTGTATTGAACCCTCCCTCCACTCAAATGTAAAACTTCCAGCAACGCATTAATTATTGACTGTGACCCACCTTTCGCTACCGGCCAACCCGTCGTCATACCTAACACACCAAAGACTATACCGAAAGCGGATGTTGATATATAGCTAGGTGGCAATGTTGAGTGTAGAGACGAGCCAGCAAACAAGGCCCTAGCCTGTTCAGAATGGAAAAATGTATTAGCAACTGATTTAGCGCTCCATATTGCTTTAGCTCCAAACTTAGCCATCAGAATTGGATTATTGGGCCACTTTAATAACGGATTCATTAAATTTAAACCAATACCCTCCGGGTAGTTACTAAATGGAGCGTGCAGATTTTTCCAATTTATATAATCACGCCCCAAATATTGTGCAGTTGCCTCAATGTCTTGATGTAGCAGGGCAGCAGGCTCTCCTGCAAAAGGGTGAGCCATAGGATACTTGGGGTGAATCCATTCTAAACCGTGCGCCTCAAGCTTTAGGGTTTTAAACGCAGGACTAGCTACCCCAAATGGATGCGCGGCAGCACCTAAATCTACTACCGAGCCGTTGCCAAAAAGATCCACTGACCTACAGGAACCACCTGCCACAGAGGAGCGTTCATAGACAGTAACATTTAAACCTGCTTGAGCGAGGCGACATGCTGCACTCAATCCATTAGGGCCTGCTCCCACAACAGCTACCGATGTCATATGCTCCTACCTAACTTGTGTTCCTGGAAAAATCGCTCTTGATTTAAGAAATTAAACAAGCTCTAAACGTTTTCCAAGATACACTACAATCTCACATAAGAGCAAACTATATTAAATATTCTATAGAATAATAACTGTGAAAATATTTAAATATTGAGGCTTATCCAAAAGTAGTGACACCCGTGCCGAGCAGAGCGGGCGTAGCCCCCGCCTGCTGGCTTTGGGGCTGGCATGAATCGCCCTTGTGAGCGCTAGCGAACCAGGGCGTAGGGTTAGCAGGCGGGCATTCGTCCGCGGTGCTCTTTCTGAACCTTTTGAATAAGCCTCGTTATTCGTAGAGACTTATACATAAGGGATAACTACTATACCGGCAGAGGCGGCACATACCTGCCTATTGTCCGAGGTTGGTGTGAACCGCCCTTGTAAACTCTGCGAAACGGGGTGGGCACCCTTTTCTTGGTAGCTTTAGCTGCCCTGAGCTGCCGTGCGCTCGGCTGCCTCCACCACATTCACCAGCAGCATTGCCCTGGTCATGGGACCCACACCGCCGGGGTTGGGTGAGTACCAGCTCGCCTTAGCGACAGCCTCGGGGGAAATATCACCGGTCAGGCGCTTCTTACCGGTCTCGGGGTCCTCAATACGGGAAACACCCACGTCCAGCAGGATTGCGCCGTCCTTAACCTGATCCGCCTTCACAGCGTGGGGAACACCCACCGCCGCAACAATCACATCGGCATCGCGCAGGGCGGCATCCACATCGCTGGTGCCGGTGTGCACCAGGGTGGCGGTGGAGTTGACGTCCTTGCGGGTCAGCAGCAGGCCCAGGGGGCGGCCCACGGTGATACCGCGGCCCAGCACAGCAACCTTCTTACCCTTCCAGGAGAGCCCGTGCCGTTCCACCAGCTCGATCACACCGTTAGGGGTACAGGGCAGGGGCGAGTTCAGGGGCTCACCCACGTTGAGGACGAGGCGGCCCAGGTTCATGGGGTGCAGGCCGTCGGCGTCCTTCTCGGGGGCAATCTGCTCAAGAACCCGGTGGGTGTCAATGTGCTTGGGCAGGGGCAGCTGCACAATGTAGCCGGTGCAGGCCGGGTCGTTGTTGAGCTTGACCAGCTCAGCTTCAAGCTCTTCCTGGCTGACGGTCTCGGGCAGCTCCACCTTGATGGAGGCAATACCAACCTCAGCGCAGTCGCGGTGCTTACCGCCCACGTAGGAGCGGGAGGCCGGGTCATCGCCCACCAGCACGGTCGCCAGGCCCGGGGTGATTCCCTGCTCCTTGAGCCTGGTAACCCGCTCGGCCAGTTCACTCTTAATCTGGGCAGCGGTTGCTGTACCGTCAAGAATCTGTGGCACCTCTACCACTCCTCAATACCCGAGTAGAGGGGGAACTTCTCGCACAGGGCGGTGACGCGGGCCCGCTGGGCGGCAACGTCCACGCCGGGCTTGAGGGTTTCAGCGATGATGTCAGCAACCTCGGTAAAGGCGGCTGTATCGAAGCCGCGGGTTGCCAGGGCTGGGGTGCCGATACGCAGGCCGGAGGTGACCATGGGCGGGCGGGGGTCGTTGGGCACGGCGTTGCGGTTGACGGTGATACCGGCCTCGTGCAGCAGGTCTTCTGCCTCGCGGCCGTTGATTTCTGAGTCACGAAGGTCAACCAGGACCAGGTGCACGTCTGTGCCGCCGGAGATAACCTTAACACCGGCCTCTGCCATATCGGACTGGTTGAGGCGGTCAGCCAGAATCTTGGCGCCTTCCAGAGTGCGGGCCTGGCGGTCCTTAAAGAGGTCAGAGCCAGCGATCTTGAAGGCGGTAGCCTTACCTGCAATAGCGTGCATGAGGGGGCCGCCCTGCTGGCCGGGGAAGACAGCTGAGTCAATCTTCTTCTTCAAATCCTCAACGCAGAGAATAAAGCCGGAACGGGGGCCACCCAGGGTCTTGTGGACGGTGGAGGACACCACGTGGGCGTGGGGGACGGGGTTGGGGTGCAGGCCAGCTGCTACCAGACCAGCGAAGTGGGCCATATCGACCCACAGGTAGGCACCAACCTCATCTGCAATCTCGCGGAAGGAAGCAAAATCCAGCTGGCGGGTGTAGGCAGACCAGCCGGCGATTATGACCTTAGGCTTCTCTGCAAGGGCCAGCTCGCGTACCTCGTCCATATTCACGCGGCCGGTTTCTTCATCCACACCGTAGGCAACAACCTCGTAGAGCTTGCCCGAAACATTGAGCTTCATACCGTGAGTCAGGTGACCACCGTGAGCCAGGGAGAGGCCCATAATCTTGTCGCCGGGAGTCAGCAGGGCATGCATGACAGCGTTGTTAGCCTGGGCGCCGGAGTGGGGCTGCACGTTAGCGTGGTCGGCACCGAAGAGGGCCTTGGCGCGGTCGATAGCCAGCTGCTCCACCACGTCAACAAATTCGCAGCCGCCGTAGTAGCGGCGGCCGGGGTAGCCCTCGGCGTACTTGTTGGTCAGAACAGAGCCCTGAGCTTCAAGAACTGCGCGGGGGGCGAAGTTCTCTGAAGCAATCATTTCGAGGGTGTTCTGCTGGCGTTCCTGCTCGTGCTGGATAGCTTCAGCGACCTCGGGGTCTACCTCGGCCAGGGGCAGGTTGGTGACGTTGGGTGAAAGGTTGGTCATGCCGCTTCCTATAAATTTTGGTGGATCAGTTTCTTCTGCGCTCAGAAATGAGCGAGGGCTCTGTATGAGGGTTACAGAAGAGCACGTGACGCTGAAGGAGCCATCTGGCGCAGGGGCACAGCGGCTCTCATCTCTTTAAGTGTAGGGGAAGCCACTGCCTCACACCGTATGTGGCTGTCACTTTGAGACATTTTCTGGCCGCAACCGGGTTAATGAGAGCATTTGCCCAGGCCCTACCGGGCCAAGCAGAAGCATTCTACCAGCCCCCTCTCACCCCATAAACTTTCCTGCTAAACTAAAAACGTTAAACGGGCCGCCCTCCCCCAGTTACGAGCGCCCGAAACACACCGGGTGTAACCGCTCACACTGAGCACCCCATCGCACTAGGGAAGAAGCGCCACCCCATGTCTATCACCGCCCCCAAAACACGCCGCCAAGAACGCCTCGAACAGCGGAAAAAGGACGCCCGAAAGTGGGTTGCCACTGGCGCAGCTACTCTCATTCTGCTCTTCGGTGGCACACTCACCTACCAGCACCTCGCCGGCAACCCCCAAGACGCCGCTAGCGTCCCCACCATACCCGCGAACTGCTCCACCACACAGACCGTCACCGTAGCCACCACTGAGCCCATGGCGGCAGCACTCAAAACCATGCCTGTCAACGCCGACACATGCATCACCCTCAACCTTGTTACCAGCAAGACCGCCCAAGACATTGTGAGCGAATCAGCAGAAGGTGCCGTAACTACCAACCTCTGGATTCCTGACTCCACCGTACGCGCCCAACTTGCCATGGACGAAGCCAGTATCAGCCTCGCCCCCCTGGCCGAATCGCTGGCCTCAACCCCCTGCGTCCTTGCCTCTGAAACCGAATTCACTCACCTCACCTGGCTTGACGCCCTCAAGGCGAGTGAAACCGTCTCTATGGGCGACCCCAGAGAAGATTCCGCAGCCTTTGCGGCTCTCATGGGCGGTGTAGCCGAGGCTTCTGCAGGCACCATCACTCTCGAAGATCTAACTCTAGGCACCGCCGCGCGCGCCCAATCCGTCGGCGCCACCGAAGCTATACAGAACGCCAACCAACTCCTCACTGACGTTGACAAGGGCACCAAAAAAGCCGCTTTCGTCACCGAAGCAGACTACGTCTCCTACACCTCTGCTCACCCCGGTTCCGGGCTGACCGCTACATTCCCCGGCCGGAGCTCCTTCACCCTCGACTACCCCCTCTACCAAACCAGGAGCAACAGTAACAACACCACCATCGATACAGCAGCCCTACACATTATCGACTTCATGGATTCGGAGGAGGGCCGCGCAGCCCTTGCTCACGTGGGCTTACGACCCGCAGACGGCCAAAACCTCGGCAACGAGCACGGCCTAGGAGCCTACACCGCCCTCACCCCCAGCAATCAAGGCTTCCTCACCCAGATCTGGAACCTCTACTCCCTCCAGTCCGCGCCTTTCAACGCCCTGGTTGTCATCGACTCCTCGGGCTCCATGCTCACCCCCGTCGCAGGAAGCGGCAAAAACCGCATGGAGCTGACCATCGAGTCAGCCCTGGCAGGCTCCCAGCTCTTCCCCGCCCGCGACTCTATAGGTCTTTGGAAGTCCTCACCTAAAGCTGCCCAGCCCGACGGTAGCTCCGCCAGCTACCGGGAGCTCGTCCCCGTGCGCGGCCTAGAGGAAACCGTTGACGGTAAAACCCAGCGGGAGATTCTTCAAGAGACGGGAATCTCTATCGCAAGTAGCGTGGAACCCAACAGCGTCACCGACCTCAATGCCACCCTGCTCTCTGCCTTTAAAGCCGCCACAGCCAACTATCAACCCGGTGCCGTCAACGGCGTCATCATGCTGACTGACGGTGAGAACTTCACCGGGGGCACCAGCCAGGAAGACCTTATTGCCCGCATCCAGCAGCAGCAGAATCCGGATCGCCCCGTTTTTATCATTCTTATCGGTATCTCTGATGACGCTCATATGGAGCTACTGAACTCTATCGCCCACGGCGTCGGCGGTGAGGCCCACCGCGCCAACTCACCCGCCGATATTCAGCGTATTTTCATTGAGGCTCTCACCGGTATCTCCGGTAGTGCCAGCGCGCCCCAGCTGTGAAACGCAGGCCCCAGGCATAGCCTCGGGGCTCACAACCGAAAGTGCCTGTTTCTCCGGTGTTTTCGGCAGAAACAGGCACTTTCGAAGGCGCAGGGCCTTTAGTGGAAGAAGTGGCGGCTTCCGGTGAAGTACATGGTCACGCCGGCGGCCCTGGCAGCTTCAATTACCTCTTCGTCACGAATAGAACCACCGGGCTGCACCACGGCACGCACACCGGCGTCCAGGAGTACCTGCAGGCCGTCAGCAAAGGGAAAGAAGGCGTCAGATGCAGCCACCGCACCGCGAGCGCGCTCGGCCCCCTCGGCCAGGGTATTGGCGCGTTCTACAGAGAGTCGGCAGGAGTCTACACGGTTGACCTGGCCCATGCCGATGCCAACGGCGGCGCCGTCATGAGCCAACAGAATCGCGTTGGACTTGGCGGCACGCAGGGCCTTCCAGGCAAATTCGAGGTCGGCGAGGGTGGCTGCGTCGGCGGCGTCACCAGCAACCAGCTGCCAGTTCTCTCCACGATCGCCGTCGGCGTGCAGGCGGTCGGCGTCCTGGAAGAGGGCGCCCCCGGATACCTGGCGGTATTCGATGGCCTCGCGGGCAAAACCTTCGGGTAGCTGCAGGATGCGCAAGTTCTTCTTGGTCTGCAGAATCTCCAAGGCTTCGGGGGCAAAGGAGGGGGCGATAATCACCTCGGTGAAGATACCCTTGACGGTTTCTGCCATGGCTACGGTGACCTCGCGGTTGGCTGCGATGACGCCGCCGTAGGCGGAGAGGGGGTCGCAGGCGTGGGCCTTGGCGTGGGCGTCCGCAATAGGGTCGTTTGCATCTGCTGCGCCGACGGCGATGCCGCAGGGGTTGTTGTGCTTGATGATGGCGACGGCGGGTTCGTCGAAGTCGTAGGCGGCGCGCAGGGCGGCGTCGCCGTCAACGTAGTTGTTGTAGCTCATGGCTTTACCGCCGAGTAGTTCTGCCTGGGCGATGCCGGGGGCTGCGGCGGGATCAACGTAGAGGGCGCCGGCCTGGTGGGGATTCTCGCCATAGCGCAGGGACTCGGAGCGTTCGAAGGCCAGACCGGCGAAGGGGGGCCAGTAGTTGGCGTCCTCGTCCTGCTCGAGCTGGGCGGCGGTCCAGGTGGCGACGGCGGTGTCGTAGGCGGCGGTGTGGGCGAAGGCGGCGGACGCCAGGCGGCGGCGCTCTGCCAGACTGAAGCCGCCTGCCTTGGCGGCATCCACAACCTGGCCGTACTTGGCGGGGTCAACGACGATGGCTACGGCGTCGTGGTTCTTGGCTGCTGCGCGCACCATGGAGGGGCCGCCGATGTCGATTTTTTCGATGATGGCATCCTGGTCAGCGCCGGAGGCTACGGTCTCAACGAAGGGGTAGAGGTTGACGACGACCAGGTCGAAGGGTTCAATCTCCATATCGTTGAGAGTGTCGATGTGTTCCTGCTTGCGGCGATCTGCCAGGATACCGGCGTGCACGCGCGGGTGCAGGGTCTTAACGCGGCCCTCTAAACATTCGGGAAAGCCGGTGACGTCTGAAACTTCGGTGACGGGGACGCCGGCTGCGGCGATGGTGGAGGCGGTGGAACCGGTGGAGACGATAGCGACGCCCGCTTGGTGCAGGCCGCGGGCTAGGTCCTCGAGTCCGGTTTTGTCATAGACCGAGATGAGGGCTCGTTTGAGGGGGACGCGGTCGAGCTCGATGAGACTCACAGGTTTTCTCCGTTTCGTGTGCTGCCGGGGTTGGCCCGGCTCAGCAGGTGGTTGCGTGGGATTGTGAGTCGTTTTGTGGGGCCCCGACCCTGGGCCCAGCCCGTCATCGGGGCTAAACCTTCGGGTCAGGCGTTCTGACTTTGAAGCGTGCTGGCCATATCTGCAATGGTTTGCACTAGGAGCGCCCGCTCTTTGACCTTGATGCGCTCATGCAGGGTCTCTTCGGTGTCGCCGTCGAGCACCTCGACGGCAGCCTGGGCCAGAATCGGGCCGGTATCGACTCCAGAATCCACCAGGTGCACGGTCAGGCCGGTAACTTTCACCCCGTATTCTAGGGCGTCGCGCACACCGTGGGCACCGGGGAAGGAGGGAAGGAGGGCCGGGTGGGTGTTAATAATGCGGTTCGCAAAGCGGTCAACCAGCTGGGCATCTACAATGCGCATGAAGCCCGCAAAGACGATGTAGTCGGCGCCGTAGCCGGCAAGTTGCTCTTCAAGGGCCCGATTCCAGGCCTCTCGACTCCGATAATTTTTAGGTTCAACCAGAAAGGTTTCGATACCGGCAGCTTCTGCCCGCTCCAGGCCGAGGCAGGGCTTGTTGGCGCCCACGGCCACTACGGTTGCGTGCAACTGACCTGCTGAGATTGAATCGAGAATTGACTGCAAGTTTGTGCCAGAGCCTGACACCATCACCACAATGCGCATATACCCCAGTGTATAGCACCGGGTCAGCCGGTGGCAGAAGGCATCTCACGGCGGGTAAGGTGGTGGATATGTCTGAGACCGTGAACCCTACCCAGCCGAGCCGCCCAGAGCACGTCCTTGAGAGTATTAAGGTGTGGTCAAGGTGCGCTTTCTTGCTCATAGTGGTGACGGTAGGTTCCACGGCTTTTCCCGGCTGGGGTGCCCTAGCTACACTGGTGTTGGCACTAGCCACCGCTACCGTGGGCCTGATAACTCTGGTCAAAATGGCGAAGGCCAAGTTCCCGGCCTTCTCAATTATTGTGATGATTATGGTGGTTGGCTGGTCCCTTTTTCTGGGCTTTGCCGCCGGCGTTCAGCTTCTCTTTTTTGATGCCACCGTAGCCTACGCCGACTGCCTGCAGCGGGCGCTGACGCTCAGCCGCCAGCAGCAGTGCACCTCTGATATGAGCGACGGGCTCATGAGGCAGCTACTCGGGCAGTAGTTCATCCAGGAGCCGGGCGGAATCTCTGACGCACATGGTGCAGAGCCGCCCGGGGCCGGTGCGCTAGTCGCGGGAGCCGGGGTTCTCTGCCCGGTCAGCTAGTTCTTTAAGCCGATTTTCGCGGCGGGTGCGTAAAGACTTGGGTCGTTTGACCACCGGGCGGAAGGTGGGTTCGGGTTCAGGGTCGGAGCCGGGTATCGAAGTGGCTACGGGATCCCCAGGCACTGTGCTCTCTCCAGACGCTGTGCCCTCTCCAGCCTCTGTGCTCTCTTTAAACTCTGTGTCCGCATGGCCGCCGAGTTCAGCGTCAGCCGGCGCGGGTTCCGCCGCCTCCTGCTCGTCTCCGGCAGCTTCCTGCTCAGCAGCGGGGGCGTCAGCGTCCTGCTGAACCGTGAGACTAGCATGAGCTGCCGCGCGCCTTCTACGCGCCTCCCGCTTAGCCTGACGAGCGGTGGGAGCAGCGGCAAACCGCTCTAACTCCCCGGACGTATCGCGCACCAGCAGGTGCGCCGCACCCAGCCCGACCATAGTGCCCACAGCTAGCAGGACGGCCGAAAAAAGGCCGAATATGAGCGGGTTAGGGCCTATTGCGGTGAAGCGGCCCAGGCCCAGCGAGCCGTTGGCGGCCCAGCCCAGCAGAGCTACCAGAGGAAAGGTGGGGAGCAGGGTCAGTGCCCCCAACCCCAGGGTAGACAGCGGCCACGAAAGCCAGCGGAAGCGGATTTTGAGGCTCACCCATTCATCGAAATGGTTCTCCCCCTCGCGGAAAAACCACCAGCCGCCCAGGGCACCTGCGGCCAGCGGCACAGCTAAGGCCAGGTACCCCCAGGGTTCAGAGGCATGCGGTAGCGCCCCCAGCACCGGCAGTGACGGCATGACCCCCACGTTGGTACCGGCCAGGTCAACGCTGGTGCCCTCCCCGAGCGCGAACCCCGCACCCGAGCTCCAGGCCATGGTGTAGACCACCAGGTTGACCAGTAGCCCCAGCTGCAAAAGAGTCAGGGCCAGGCCGCCCACCGCGCCGGCGTGGAGCGTCTGGTAGAGCGATATGATGTCAGCCCAGTGCCAGATTAGAGAAACTACGAGCAGGAGCGCCCCACCGGCGACAAAGGCCAGAAAACTAACCCAGGCCGCACGCACCAGCGCCCAGGCGTAAGACCCTGCCCACCGCGAGTACTGGCTAAACTTCTTAACCCAGTCAGCAGCGTTCACACCGATCATGGCGGCTAGAGAACGCGACTCGGAGTACCCGCCCACTAGAATGCCCAGCGCTATGACCCACAGGGGCGCAATGGCCGCAAGCAGCGGCGAAGTTTTGAAGGAGTCGCCCGCAGAAATCAGGCTGACTCCAACGCTAACCAGTGCATAGGCGACGAGCCCGCCAACCAGGGGCTGCCAGAACTGCCCTTCATAACTAGCGCGCGCCAGCCTACGGCCCGACCGGTAGCTAAGGCCCAGAGGAATCAGAGTCAGGCCCAGCGGAACCAGGCTCATGGTTCCCGAAATCGCTGAGAAGCCCCCCTGCTCGGGAATATTCATGGTGAGTGGCACCCCGTGAACCAGTAGCCACACGTGCCCAGCAACAGACATGGCCTCGGCCAGGGTGCCACTGTTAAAGCCGTTGGTATACCAGACGGCCGCGAGGAGCAGGGCAACAACCAGGTAGGAGCCCGCTGCCACGAAGGCAAGCTCAACGGTGCCCTGGAGCCACAGGGGCATGGGCAAGGATCGTTTGGGGTGCGCGGTGGTATTCATCGTCTTTCATCATGTCACGTTTCGCCGGTACCTGCCCGGTGGGGGCGGGCGCGTGCCCTGTGAGTGCGGTGAATATTACCCCCACTTTCTCCCCACTGCGGGTGTAGGGTGGGCCTATGAATGTTGATTCTTCGTGTGTTTTAATCACCGGTGCTTCGGCGGGTATTGGGGCGGAGTTCGCCCGGCAGTACGCTGAGGCAGGGTACAACCTAGTGCTCACAGCCCGCCGGCTTGAACCTCTCGAAAGTTTGGCCGCGACCTTGCGTTCCCGGTACGATGTGCGAGTTGAGGTGTTCCCCGCCGACCTGCGGCTTCCCACGGACGTCGATGCCCTGGCCGAGCGTATCCGTCAGAGTGAAGACCCGGTAGAGATCCTGGTCAACAACGCCGGGTTTGGGCTGGGTAAGGCCTTTGACGCCGCGCCCGTGGAACGGCACCTAGAGCAGGTTGACGTGCTAGCGCGGGTTCCGCTACAGCTGATGCACGCGGCGATCCTGGCCATGCTAGCGCGCGGGCGGGGCCGAATTATTAACGTGGCCTCGGTCGCCGCTTTTACTCCCGGCGGCACCTATTCGGCAGTTAAGCGTTTTCTGGTGGTCGTCAGTGAATCGGCGCACCTACAGTACTCGGGGCGGGGCATCCACGTGACGGCTGTGTGCCCCGGCCTGACTCGCTCAGAGTTTCACAGCGCGATGGGGCAGGCGGAGCCTGCCTTACCGTCCTTCCTGTGGCTGACCCCGCAACGGGTAGTCAGCCAGGCAATTGCTGCCGTTAATGCGGGCAGGCCAGTGGTGGTGCCGTCCCTGCCCTATAAGATTGCGGTTGCCGCTTCGCGGGCGCTCCCCCGCCAGGTGGTAGCGGCCGCGATTGCCCGGACGCGGGACTACTAGCCGAGCTCATTCTGTGGTGCCCGCCTCTGAAGCTTATTCAAAAGACTCTTCAGTACGGCTTCTCGAAAGTACCTGTTTTTGCCGAAAGCGATAGTCTAAGTGGCACCTTCGGCAAAAACAGGCGCTTTCGGCACGGTTTAGTTTCAACGGCGATACCAGGTTCCACAGCGTTTTATTTACGATTCAGGAATAACATCCCCGGTAAGCGCATCAACATGCACGGTCCCGGCATCCTGGCCGTCAGCGTCATCAAACTCAACCTCCCAGGCCAGAGCCCCACTCTGATCATCAAGGTCAACATCGGTGGCAACCTGCCCGGCCCGGCCCTCAGCAGCGGTACGAACAGCGTCCGCAGCTAGAACCTGCGCGGTTGAAGCGCGAGCAACCTCATCAGAGTCATCACCGGAGCCGTCGTCAGTATCATCGTCAGTTTGCTCCTCGGTGAGGTTACCTGCCTCATCGTAGGTCAAATCGTGCACCACATCGTTGAGAACTACATCAACATCGTAGCTCTCAGACCCAGAATCGTCTCGGTCAACCTGCACCACAACACCGCCCGGGTGAGCATTCAGGGCCGCATCGATGACGGCCAGCAAGCCCGCGGTATCGGCGACTCCGTCAGCACCAGAGGCCGTGCTCTCATCGGTGCTTTGAGAGCTAGCTGACGCGGACGCTGTTGCGTCAGGGGTAGCGGTTACGGTGGTGACACTAGGCTCAGAGGTGGTCTCGGCCCCCTGGGAGCACCCCGCCAGGGTTAGAGCCACCAGGCTTATAGCAGATACAAGAACAGTCTTTTTCACAGAAGTCATCATGCCCTCAGTCTGTCAGGAAAAGATGAACCCAAGATTAAAATAAACCGCTTTCTGCGCCTGATTTACTTGCCTGAGCCCTCGAGGAGCTCGGCTACGGTCTGCGGCGCACTGCGGGCAGAGGCAACAAAAGCTGTATCAGCAGTGCGGACGGTTGGAACCACCGCGTTACCCTCGTTCACGCTCTTCACATACTCCTCGGCGTCCGCGTCCTCCCAGATATTGACCCACACGGCCCGTTCACCCAGTTCACCTAGCCCCTCATCCAAACGCTGGCAGAAGGGGCAGCCAGGGCGCCAATAAATCGCGACACCGCCCTCGGCAACAAACTTCTCGGCATCAGCATGGGTCTGTGACACAGTAGGCATGGTTCTTCCTTTCGGCTGGTATACGGTCTATCAGCTATAGCGCCCGGAATCGTTGTCTTATTCCGCGCGGGCCCGCCCTAAGGGGCATACAAGCAACCGGCCGCCTCACTCCGCAAGAATGCGGGTGAAGCGGCCGGTCTCTCATGGTCTACTTACCGAATCTCTCGGTGAGCTTGCCAGCGGTGTCGGATGCAACGTCCTTGGCCTGCTGGGCCTTCTCATCATTAACTACTTCTTTGCCAGCCTTCTCGTTGACTGCGTCCTTAGCCTTATCAACACCACCGTCGATGGTGCCGTTCAAATCGAAACCCATAGGTTCCACCTTTCATTTCTATGATGCGAATGTGAAGCCACATGAGACATGTGGTTCTCAAGAAGTCTAACGCTGACCCGCGCCAAAAAAGTAACGCAACGCGGACGATTGGCAGTGCCCTCCAAAAAGGGTACAGCGGTCATGGAGCTCTTCAATGCCCTTGTGAGCGCCACTATCCGCTTTTATCTGTGCAGGGCAACCTCAGTCTCATCCTGCCAGGGGTCAACCGCGCTCACACCCCAGCTTCGGTAAATCTGTGCCTTACCCGAAATAATTTCAAGCTGGTGCACAGTGGCGGTGGCGGCCATGAGCCCCTCAAGAGCTGCGGTTGCCAGCGGGGCGGGGCGCTGCCCGCCCACTGCGTAAAGATGCTTCTCTGCGTGCCGCCCGGCCCACTCCAACGAAACCTGCGCATCAACGTCCAGCACATGGTGACCAAAACGGTCCATGAGCTCCGCCAGCCAGCGCTCGGTCTCGGGGTAGGGGTAGAGGCCCCTCAGCTCCCCCAGGCTCAGCACCGAAATGTACATGGTTCGGTAGGAGCGGCGGCGCAGGCAGCTGACCACCTGCGGGTTAGGGGTCGCCTTGCGAATTTCGGCAAGGACGTCGGAATCGAGAAGCAGACCTACCTGGCTCATGCAGCTTTAAGAACACCGTACTCAGTTGCAGGGATGCCGCTGGGGTTAGGGGCCAGCAGGAAGTTGAGGAATTCGCTGCGCTCGTTAGAGATGCGGGTGTAGTCCTGAATGCTCATTGCGGTGTAACCGCCACGGGCGGGTACAGAAGCGGCAGAGATGTTCTTCTGAACGGTGATGTGGGGACGGTGGGCGTGAGGTCGAGCGTTTGACATGCCGTCGTTGCGCGTAAAGTGCGCGTTCCTTTCAAATACTTGCTCTTGCCTGCACCCAACAGCGCCAAAAAGGCGCGATGCAGACCGCTTCGTCATCCGAGCCACCCGTGAACATGGGGTTGGCGTTCAACCAAAGTCGGAGCTTGACAGTTGAATCTCTTGAAGCTGGTAAAAGCATAGCGCATTCCTCTGCACCGTGTAAACACCGGTTTGCCAAACTTTTCGTGCTATGACCAACCACCCTATCGGGTTCCCCCGAAAGGCGGTGCGATACGCTAGAAGACTAGTGTTTGCTTCTGATCCGAAGGTATGCCTGTGTCTGCTTCTTTCCCCGAGATTCCGGTGACTGCCCCCGCCATTATTCGCCAGGTGGGCTCTCAGGCATATACACGCGGGCAACGGTATATGCGCGAGGGAAACGTAATCCGCTACCACTACGATGAACAGAACCGTGTACTTGAGGGGGAGGTCGCCGGTAGTGGCTCCGCCCCGTACACAACCCGGGTGGCCTTCCCTGCCGAGGTGCAGGGCGGCTCGTACGCTTTTTCTGCGGCCTGCTCCTGCCCTGTTGCGCATAACTGTAAGCACGCGGTTGCTCTGATGCTGACCGCGATAGACCGGTCGGCCAAGGCCAAACGCGCGATGACTGCCTCATCAAGCAGCTGGAAGACCTCAGCGGCCGAGGGACCAGAGTCACCGCAGGGGAAGGTTGACACTATTTTGGAGTGGGCCGGGCAGGTAGGCCTGCAACGCGCATCTGAGATGCTACAGAGCCAAGGGCAGGACGCAGACAGCCTCCTGCAGGTTACAGCTACCGCGACCAGCCCACTTCCCAGCTGGCGCCGGTCACTGGCACATTCACTGGCGGCCCGGCCCGGCTACGATAGCCGCCACCACCGGGTCTCCGGTGCACTCGATCTGCGAGTGGTGGTGCCCGGCAAGTACGGGTGGACCAAGAATATTGGCGCCCCTCGCATCTCGCTAGAGGCCCGCCCGGTCATGATGGGGGCCCGCGGCAAGTGGATTAAGGGCGGTTTAACCTGGGAGAAATTCTCGGGTTCAGCCGCCGGTAGCGCCGGTACGGGGCTACTGGCTGAACATGCCGCCTGGTTCAATGAGTTTTATGCGGTGATTCGCGGGTCACAGTCAATCTACTCCTCTCACCGTGACTGGGCGTCGGTGTCTAACGTGGACTCCTCACTGCTGTGGCAGCTGCTAGAAGCCACCAAAGATATCGACCTGCCGATTCTGCTGGAGGGCCAGGAGACCGGCCTGATGATCGCTGACCCGGCCCACCTCGAGCTGGCGCTGACGCCGGTGCCCGAGCGCGGTAGCTCCTCAGATGCCCTGCAGCTCACCCCCCTGCTACGCTGGGGCCCCTACACGATTCCGGCCAGCTTGACCCACAAGATGGGCACTACCCGGCGGGGCTTCATTGCCCTGGGCGGAACCGCCCAGGAGCACTACGTCAAGGCAGCGGCGGACGCCCGCTGGGAGTCAGCGCTGCCGTCCGCCCTAGCTCACATTGAAGAAAGCCAGCCCAGCGCAAAGGCCCTGGCTCACCTGGCTGACGAGCAAGCCCGCCCGGCCTGGCTGGGCCCAGAAGCCCAGCTGGTGCTTATCCCGGCAGCCGATCCGGTGGATGCCACAGCGGAGTCGCTTATCTCCGAAAATTCGGTAACCGTACCGGCTGCCGACGTGCAGGCATTCTTCTCTGACTTCTACCCGGCGCTCACCCGGGCGCTACCGGTGGTCACCACCTCAGAAGAGCTTGACCTGCCCGAGGTGCGCACGCCCACCCTGGTACTGACCGTCACCTTTGACCAGCCAGGCCCGCCCTTCACCGCCACCACGCTCTGGCACTGGGAGTACCCAACAGATCCCATCGGCGATTCGTCAGACTTTATCAGGCTCGATGCCCTGGGCTACCCGGGCGAAGACAGGGCCGATGTTCGCGATACCGCCCATGAGTACCGGGTACTCAAAGAGGTCAAAAAGGTTCGCCCGGGTGTTCCCTTCACCCACCACACAACAGAGAACTGGGGTACCCGCACCCTGCTAGAAACCTACCTACCCGCCTACCGCGAAATAGAAGGCGTGCGCGTGGACGTCCACGGCTCGGCCCCCGAGTTCCGGGAGCTCGACGAAGCCCCCGAGATCGTCGTGACCGTGGACGACACCCGCCGCCGCGACTGGTTTGGGCTGGGTGTTGCCATCAAGGTTGGTGAATGGCATGTGGCCTTCTCAGAGGTTGTTGCCGCCCTGGCTAAGAACCAGACCCACCTGCTACTGGGCAATGGCCAGTACTTCGCGCTTGACCGCCCGGAGTTCATGAAATTACAAGAACTGCTCCGCGAAGCTGCCCAGCTGACCGACAAGACCGGCCCGCTAGAAATCAACCGCCACCAGGTGGGCCTCTGGGAGGAACTCGAAGAGCTGGCCGCTGAAACTCAGACCGTTGCCGCCTGGGACGAGCAGGTTACCGCCCTGCTCGACCTTGATCATCACTCCCCCGCCGACGTCCCCGCTACCCTGCAGGCCACTCTGCGCCCCTACCAGGTGGAGGGCTACCAGTGGTTGGCCTTCCTCTGGGAGCACGGCTTAGGAGGTGTGCTAGCCGATGACATGGGCCTGGGTAAAACCCTGCAAACCATCGCCCTCTTCCTACACGCCCAGCAGAAGAAGCAGGATACTGCCAGCCCGCTTGATGCCGCCAGCCAGCCCGGCGGGGCTGAAGCCGGGGCAGGCGCGTCCGCCCCCTTCCTGGTGGTCGCCCCCACCTCTGTGGTGCCCAACTGGGTGCGGGAGATTAGGCGCTTCGCTCCCTCCCTAGAGGTGGTGGGAGTTGAGGAATCTGTGCGCAAATCGAAGCGACGGCTTGCTGATACCGTCGCCGGGGCCCACGTGGTGGTCACCAGCTACGCCCTCTTCCGCCTCGATGAAGACCACTACTTTGAGATGGGCAGCCAGCAGCCCTTTGAAGGCCTGGTGCTCGATGAGGCCCAGTTCGTCAAAAACGCCAAAACCAAGGCTCACGCCGCCGCCCGCGACCTGCCCGCCCGCGTCAAAATTGCGGTTACCGGCACCCCTATGGAGAACAACCTCATGGAGCTCTGGTCCATGTTCTCTATCGCCGCCCCCGGCCTCTTCCCCTCCGCCCGCGCCTTTAAGGACGTCTACGCCACCCCCATTGAATCGGGGGAAGAAACCAAGGCTCTGGGGCGCCTACGCCGCCGTATCCGTCCGCTCATGAAGCGCCGCACCAAAGAACTGGTGGCCGCCGACCTGCCCGAAAAGACCGATATGCGGATCGATGTGCCTCTGGCCCCGGCCCACCGCAAGGCCTACGACACCCACCTGCAACGCGAGCGCCAGAAGATTCTGGGCCTGCTGGACGATATCGACAAGAACCGTTTCACCATTTTCCAGTCCCTGACCACCCTGCGCCGACTGGCCCTGGATGCCACGCTCATTGACAGTGATAAATACGCGCAGGTACCGTCCTCAAAACTGGACTACCTGGAGCAGAACCTGCCAGAAATCATCCACGACGGCCATCGGGCCCTGATTTTCAGCCAGTTCACCGGCTACCTGAGGAAAATCGCGGCGAGACTCTCTGATCTGGGCATTCCCTATCTTTATCTGGACGGCTCCACCCGCAATCGCGGGGAGCTTCTCGAAGAGTTTGAGTCGGGCACCGTACCCGTCTTCCTGATCTCCCTCAAAGCCGGCGGGTTTGGTCTGAACCTGACCAGCGCCGACTACTGTTTCATCATGGATCCCTGGTGGAACCCGGCTGCCGAACAGCAGGCCGTTGACCGGGTGCACCGCATCGGGCAGACCAAGAATGTGATGGTCTACCGCCTGGTATCGGCGGGCACTATTGAAGAGAAGGTCATGGAACTCAAGGAATCTAAAGCCGCCCTTTTTGACGCTGTGGTTGATGAGGGATCCTTCTTTGCCTCTCAGCTCACCGCCGCCCAGATTCGAGACCTGCTAGCGGCACCCGAGCCCGAGCAGGGTGTCGCCTTGTCAGAGGAGAAGGGAAAGTAAGCCGTGGGCAAGGTTCTGATGGACTTCACCCCGCTCACCTACTCCCCCGATTTCAGGCGCATCTGGCTGGGCGGGCTCTTTTCTACCATAGGCTTTGCTATCACCTCGGTGGCCATCGCTCTGGAGATTTACGCCCTGACAGGTTCCTCCGGGGCAGTGGGCCTGGTGGGCCTGGTCTCTGTTATGCCGCTGATAATCGGCGGCCTCTACGGCGGTGTGATTGCCGATCGCTACGACCGACGCAAGGTCGCCTTAGCTGCAACCCTGGGCATGTGGGGCGTTACCCTGCTCATTGCCCTGCACGCCTGGCTCAGCATCCAAAGCGTGGCGGTGCTCTATGCCCTCATTGCCGCCGAGTCCCTGCTTCAGCCCATCAACCAGTCCGCCCGCGGTGCCATTATCCCCCGCCTAATTAAGCCGCGTCTGCTCCCTGCCGCCAACACCCTTATGATGTCGGTGGGAACCCTGGGCATGAGCGCCGGGCCCCTCCTGGGCGGCCTCTTGGTAGCCTCGGTGGGCTACCAGCTCACCTACTCCATTAACGTCTTTGCTATGACCGTCGGAATTTGGGCCCTCTACCGGCTACCGGCCATGCTCCCGGAGCAGGGCCGGTCAGCGCGCCCGTCAGCTCTGAAATCTATTCAGGAGGGGCTGGGCTTTGTGCGCCGCAATAGGGTGGTGGGCATGACCTTTGTGGTGGATCTTCTCGGCATGCTCTTCGCCCAGGCCCGCCCCCTCATTCCGGCGTTGGCGGCCCTCACCTTTGGCGGCGGCGAGGCCGGCGCAGGCCTACTGCTGGCGGCTGCTCCGGTAGGTGCCCTGGTGGGCGTGTCTTTCTCTGGCTTCCTCAAGGACGTTCGGCGCCAGGGCCGTTTTCTCACCCTCAGTTATGCGGGCTGGGGGCTGGGCTTTATCGCCTTTGGCCTGCTTGCCTGGGTTTATGAGGGGCGCGCAGCGACTGCCTCAGTCTCTGAGAATGTGGTGCCGCTGGGTTTGGCTTTTGCTGCACTGGCCTTCATGGGCTGGGCGGATGCGCTCGGTTCGGTCTACCGCTCCACCATTATTCAGCTGGCAACGCCGGACGCCCTACGCGGACGCATGCAGGGCCTCTTCATTATTACGGTGGCTGGTGGCCCCAATCTGGGCATGGCCTTTGTAGGAGGCGCTGCTGAACTGGTGGGTTCACCGCTGGCAGCTGTTGTGGGTGGTGGGCTGGTCATTGTGACCATTGCTGTGGCTACGGTGGCTGTTCCTGCCCTGTGGAGTTACACGCCTGAACCGCTCCCCGATACCCGGCAGCAACCGACCGTGTAATAGACGGGTCCGGCTGCTCGTATCTGCTTAAGCAAAGTATCCCCGGCACCCTCTTCTTCTGGGGCCGGGGATAACTTTCACCTGTGTTCAGGAGTCATGCACGAGCACTGTGTGCGTTATGTTCAGCTCTGTGAACGACGGCGGATAAGGAGCGCTACACCGGCTACAACCAAAAGGCCTGCTACTCCCACAAGAGGAAGTGCGCTAGCGCCGGTATGTGCCAGTGTACGGCCTGGCTCCTTTGGTGTCGGAGCCGGTGGTGCAGACTCACTGGGAGCAGGTGACTCACTCGGGGTCGGTGACTCACTCGGGGTGGGCGACTCGCTCGGAGTGGGTGACTCGCTCGGAGTGGGTGACTCGCTCGGAGTGGGTGACTCACTCGGGGTCGGTGACTCACTCGGAGTGGGTGACTCACTCGGAGTGGGTGACTCACTCGGAGTGGGTGACTCACTCGGGGTGGGTGACTCACTCGGGG
>NZ_CAKMSB010000013.1 GCF_928381405.1 Rothia nasisuis | reverse complement strand
GTGGCTTTGGGCCACGTGAGGATCCCTGGAGATGATGGGGTTGATAGGCCAGGTATGGACGCGGGGAATTCCTGTGGAGTTGACTGGTACTAATGGTCCGAAGGCTTACATTTTTCTAGGTATGTTTTTGTTGTTTGCGTCCGCTGTATGGTTTTGAGGTAACAGCCTGTTGGGTTTGTTGTTGCTGCCCCCTTGCTTGTTGGTGTGGGGTGGTGTGTCGTTGGTTTACGGTGGTTATAGCGAGAGGGAAACACCCGGTTCCATTCCGAACCCGGAAGTTAAGGCTCTTTGCGCTGATGGTACTGCATTGGTGACGGTGTGGGAGAGTAGGTTGCTGCCGGTTTTTTATTGTGGGATGTTTTGAGGGCTCTGGGTTTGTTGCCCAGGGCTCTTTTTGTTTTAACAAGCTAGGATCAACACCTACTTTTCATATCCGCACCGGGCACAAGAAGCAGAGCCTTCTACGCTACCCCTCACCTAAACTAATTGTTTCCTGGGAAACCAGTTTGAGCTTCTGTGGAAGGGCATATATCCCCGTTAAAACACGGTAGGCTTGAACCTATCAAGAACGCACGTACGAAAGTGAGCACCCGTGTCTAAGGGAAGTACCTCTGTTGACGCCCGCGAGCGTGCCCGCCAACTGGCGGCGCAGCAGGCTAAAAAAACATCAAAATCATCTACTCGCTGGATTCAGTTCACCGTCCTCGGCGTCATCGCTCTGATTGTAGCAATCGTAGCCGTCGTCATAATCAACGGTAACCGCAACAAAATTCCCGATGCCGGCCCCGTCCCCTCATCCGCAAACCAGTACGGCGGCATCGTCCTCACCGCTGACAGCATCGAACAGAACACCAGCACAGAAGCCGAACGCGACAGCAACAGCCTGGGGGAATCAACCGCAACCTATAAGGCTGCCGACGGCACCGACACCAAAATGCCCCTGGGTGTTGCCCTGCCCGAAGAAGCAGACAACAATGGCGAACCCGTCCGCCTCACCATCTTCCAGGATTACAACTGCGTACACTGTGCCCAGTTTGAAGCTGAAAACGCTGACGCCATCGCAGAACTCGTAGCCAGCGGTGACATCACCCTTGAGATTCGTAACCTAACCTTCCTCGACGCTAACAGCCCAACCCTCTACTCGGCCCGAGCCAACAACGTTGCCTACTCCGTAGCCAACCAAGTCTCCACCGAGAACTTCCTGAACTTCCAGAAGGAAATTTTCACCCACCAGGGCCAGGGGGGCCTCTCCAACGAGGAACTCGTTGCTATCGCTGAGAAGTACGGTGCAGATGTTAAAGACGACGTAGCCAACAACACCTGGCGTCCTTTCATCCAAACCGTCACCCTTGAATCCTCCACAAACGGCATCTCAGGTACTCCCACTGTCTTTGCAGACGGTGAGGTCTTTAGCTCCAGCGACTTTAACGCCTGGATTACTGAGAAGATAGAAGCGAAAAAGCAGGCCTAACCAGCGGTCTCAAGCTCCGTGTACTAAACTGTTACCTAGCGTGTAGGGGCAGTTGCACGCCTTCACCTATGCCCAGTGCATAGACGAAGGTGGGTGGCTGCCCCTTTTCTATGCCCGTACCGAGCGCACACCCTATTAAAACCAGCCCCGCGTCCACCAGCCCGACCAGCTAGCACCGTAAAGCCCATGACCCTGCATTTTCTGATTGACTGCGACCCCGGTATCGACGATGCCCTGGCCCTCACTTACGCTTTTGCCCACCCGCAGGTCGCAGTAGAAGGCATTGTGGCAAGCGGCGGAAACGTGAGTACCGAGCAGGTAGGGCGTAACGTGCGGTGCCTGCTGGAGCTCTTGGGTGCACGGGGCACCCCCTGGGCTTTGGGGGCCGAGAACCCGCTGGCCCAGCCGCTCACCACTACCGAAGAGACCCACGGCCCGCTGGGCACCGGGCACGGGAAACTGCCCGGGCAAACCACACCAACGGGGCGGGCTCACGGTGAAGGGGCGGCCCTGTGGGTGGAAACTGCCCGCCGCTTTCCCGGCAAGCTGCACGGACTCGTCCTGGGGCCCTCAACTAACCTGGCCCTGGCCCTGCGCCTTGACCCCGACCTGCCCCGCTACTTAGCCAGCCTGACGATTATGGGTGGGGCTCTGAACCACCGGGGAAATACCATGCCTACCACCGAGTGGAACGTGCACTCTGACCCTGAAGCCCTGCACGAGCTGCTCGAGACCTACAGCCATGAGGGCAGTGGAGTGCAAGGGAACCAAGGTCAGAACGGACTCGGTTCATCGGCTTTGCCCTACGCCCCGCTGCTCTGCCCCCTGGACGCAACAGAAGAGGCGATCATGACTCCGCAGCTTCGCTCCCGACTAGTAGCTGGGGGAGGAGATTTATTGACCTTTCTCGACCAGGCCCTACAGTTCTACATGGAATTCCACGAATGGGACAAGCTGGGTTTCATAGCCCACGTACACGACCCGTACGTGACTGCCCTGGCTGTCAATCGGGCCCTGGCTGCAAGCGGCCAGCCCCACCTCACCCTGGGGGAGAGTACCCCGGTGGCACTGGGCGTAGAGCTGACCGGCACCCTGACCCGCGGCCAGGTGGTCGCCGACTGGCTAGGGCGCTGGGAGAGAGAACCCAACGCCCAGGCTCTGATCAGTGCCCGGGCACCTGAATTTTTTGAGCATCTGATTCAGACCGTTCGGGCGGCCTACGCCCCCGAAGACCCGCCTAAGCCAAGCTCAAAGAAATAATAAAGAAGAACTATTCTGCAGAAAGGGGTGGGCATGGCCCCCTCATCACACATCACCACAGAGCCCTCAACGTCTGGGCGGAGGGGCTCGGTAGCAGCTGGGCTCCTCGGTAAAAACCCGGAACAGAATACACCGCTGACCAGCTCCCAGAAGGTGCTCAACCTGTTCGCCGCCCTGGTTATTGCGGGAACCTACACCTGGGCCGTTCTCACCGCAGGCGGTACCACCAATTACGCGGCCTACCTAGAAGGCACCTCAGACGCCCAGGCCGCAATCTCCCTTCCCCTCATGTTGGGCTATACCGCTGGCGTCCTGCTGCTACTGGCCGCTAACCTGACCCGCCTGCCCCTGGCAACTATCGCCCTCATTCCCTTTGCGGCAGCCTTTAACATTATCGTGGGCCAGCTGGTTGGTTTCTCGGGCATCCCCCTCTACCTAGACTCTCTCGCGACCGTGCTCATTGGTGTGCTAGCAGGCCCGGCCGCAGGCGCTATGACCGGCATTATCACCAATCTGGCCTGGGGCCTGACCATCAACCCCACTACCATTCCTTTTGCTGCCGGTGCTGCCCTCATCGGCTTTCTTGCCGGCTGCGCTGGCAGGGCTGGTCTCTTTCGCCGCATCTGGACGGCCCTACTGGCCGGGTTTTTCACCGGGATTCTGGCAGGCTTTGTGGGCGCACCAATTGCTGCCTTTGTCTTTGGCGGCGGCCAGGGCGTGGGTACCGGTTCCGTTGTTGCGGCCCTGCAGGCCGCCGGTCAGTCCCTGCTGGGGGCAACCACCTTACAATCCCTGCTCTCTGACCCGCTCGATAAGACCATCGCCTTCGCCCTGGTTGATGATCAAGGGCCTGCCCGCCCGCGCCCGTACCCAGTTCGCTACCAGGTAGAGTGCAGGTGCCCTTGCCTGTTGCACCTTCTTTGAAAGCGCAGTCACGACTGCACCCGAGCACCTGGGTCACCCTGGGGCTAGCAGGGCTGCTCCTTTCCTTCGCCCCACTGCCGCTACCCTGGCAGGCGGGGCTGTTGGCAGTACTCTTTGCTCTGCACCTGGTGGCGCGGACGCTGGCCCCTTGGGGCCGTCTAGTCGTTGTTGGTCTAGCCCCGGTAGCGTCTATGGCCTTTGTGATTCAGCTGGTCTCGCGCGGCGGCGAAACCGTTTGGGCCCGCTGGGTGGTGACTGACTGGATGGTCTTTGCCGTTAGCGCTGAGGGTGCTCTCGTGGGCCTAAGGCTGGCCTTGCAGATTCTGACGTTTGGCTCGGCCTGCGCCCTGTTGATTCTGCCTACCGGCCCGAATGGCCTGCGTACGGCCTTAACCGGCTGGCGGCTGCCGCCGCGCCTTGTCTACCTGGTGGTGGCCTCGCTCAACGCCCCCGCCCAGCTGGCCCACTACTCTTCGCTCATGCGTGAGGCGGCCCGGGCTCGAGGGCTTGCCGATAGTTCCTGGGTAGCACGCGCCTGGCTGGGCGTACGGACGGCCTCTGCTCTCTTCAATCTGCTCCTGCTGGACCACACCGTGCGCGGGGCAACCCTGGCCGACCGCGGGATTGACCGCAGCGGGCAAAGGATTTTCTGGCAGGACTATGCCGACAGCCGCGCCCAACGCTACCTACGCTGGGCTCTACTGCCACTGACCTGCGGTCTTATTATCTGTGCGTATGCGGGGGTCCTTGGATGATGTATATGAGGACGTTGGTGACCGGCCCGCGTGGCTCCGGCAAGTCTGCCCGGTTGCAGGCCCGGGCGCAGGAGCGCGGGGGTATCTTTGTGCCCTCCAATCCTCATGCCCTGATGACGGGACTGGTGCCCACCGTCGCCGAAGAAATCGCCCTGGGTATTGAGCAGGCGGTGACAAGTCGCGTGGAGCTCCACCGGGCTGTGCATACCACCGCCGCTGAGCTTGGAATTACCGACCTGCTTGGAGCTAACCCCCTGAAACTTTCTGGCGGGCAAACTCAACTGGTAGCCCTGGCTGCCTACCTGGTACTGGGGCAGGTAGACGGGCAACCCGGAGGAGAAGGGGCGCCGCCCCTCGCCCTGGACGAACCTCTGCTCGGCCTAGACGATGCCATGCGTGCCCGGGTACTGGCCGCCTTCGCCCGCTACCCAGCTGATCTGACCTGGGCCTCAACCCGGCCCCAGGCCGATGAAGAGGGCCTTGCCACCGGCTGCAAAAATATGGGGGAGGGGGCTTCACTGTTTGCCAAGGAGCCTCTACCTGCTCTGCCTGCCCGGGCTGCGGCAAGCGTCCTGACCCGTGACCTAGCCATATCGCCGGCTGTTCCTGCCCGCCGTCGACGGAAGAAGCAGGCTGTTGCTCCCGTTGCCACCGGTATCAACCTGGATCTTGCACCCGGCGCTTGCCTGATTCTCACCGGCCCCAACGGTTCTGGCAAGACCACCCTGCTGCGCACCATCGCCGGGCTCCTACCCCCGGCCTCCGGGCACCTGACCGTCGGCGGTGTGCAGCCCCACCGGCAGGAGGCCCCCGCCCGCGTCACCCTCGCCCAGCTGGCTGCCCAAACCCCAGCCCACCACTTTCTGGCCTCCACCGTGGATGCTGACATGTGTCTTGGCAACGGGGCCCAGACACAGCCTGCCCTCCGCGAATCCCTGCGCGACTCCCTCCTGCCGGTAGGCTCAGGGGAGAGCCACCCCCTAGACCTGATTCCCACCGAACAGCACCTGCTAGCCCTGGCAGAAGCGCTCGCCGCCGGGGCGTCCTGCCTGCTGCTCGATGAACCCACCGCCGGGCTAGATGCCCCCGGGCTGGAGCAGGTCGCCGCCCTCACAGGAGCCCACTGCGCCGCAGGGGGCAGTGCCATCATTGCCACCCACGACACCGAACTTGTCCGCTTGCTCACGGGTGCCCTCAAGGCCCGGACGTTCAACATGCGGCTCGGGGCATAATCCGGTACACTTGAAAAGTCTTGCCTCCTTAGCTCAGCTGGCCAGAGCACCTGTCTTGTAAACAGGGGGTCACCGGTTCGAATCCGGTAGGGGGCTCTCTTTGCACCCAAAAACAGGGCGAACCGGTGACCATAGCGGAGTTCGCTTCGCTCACCGCGTCCTATTCGCCAGCTCTTATGTCACCGCGCGCGGTGACCCGCTGGCTCATCCGGTAGGGGGCTCTCTTTGCACCCAAAATAGTTTGAGGGAAAGAACAAGGAAGCTCTTTCTCGGCCTCCCCTATAGCCCTATACCAGCCATATTCTTATACAATGAAGTTCCCAGAAAACATAAGGTATGCACATGATTACTCAAGAGATCGGGGAAGGGCGGCCCCTCGTGCTCATTCACGGGTTCGGCGTGGACAGCCGCATCCTGCGCACCCTTGAAAACATAGTAGATTTCTCAGGATGGAGAAGAATCTACCTTGACCTACCCTGGACCGCCCGGGGCCTTAACCCCGCCGCCACAAGTGCAACCGCAGTTCTTCATCTCGCAGAAAAAGAAATTCAGGCCCACCTAGGCAACGAACGCTACGCCCTGATTGGCAACTCCTTCGGGGCAATGATTGCCCGAAGCCTAGCTCACCGGCACACAACCCTAGGCCTAGCAACGCTGGCAGGCGTTTTCGAACCTGACGCTCAGAAACGAAACCTCCCAGAAAAAACAGTTCTCTTCACCGAACCCAGCACCACAGACTCTAGCTTGCTGGTTGCGCCCCAAGACCATCAAGATGAATTTACAGATATTTCAGTCATCCACAACGAACAGAACTTTCAACGCTTCCATCAACACGTTTTGCCCGGCATCCTTGAAGCGGACCCCGGCATCATGCAGGAAATCGCTACACGCTACGTCATTGAGCCAGTCCCAGAAGAAGCAGCAACAGAACCTTACAGTGCCCCGTCGCTCCACATTTTCGGCAGACAAGACCACATCGTAGGGTTCAAGGACGGGCTTGCCTGGCTAGACCACTACACGCGGGGTACATTTGCTGTTCTTGATACAGCCGGGCACAATCTACACCTAGAACAGCCCCAGCTGGTCAAAGCCCTCCTCGAAAATTGGCTGGCCCGACTGGCAAACCAGCCGGAGCGCTTTTAAGCCAGCCCCCAAGCCCTTTACAAACTGCACGTAAAGTGTGCCGGGCGGCACCCCTTGCACCCCCTCCGGGCGCTTGCACAAATACGCAAGCAAAAGATAGTCTTATTCCTGGCTTAGGGTCACCTAAGCAGTTCTATAGATAGTCCTATAGAACCAAACACCCTTCCCAGGAGAACACAAAACCATGGTCGCCATCACTCGTAGCGCCTTCCTCAAGGCCACCGCAGCCACTGCCCTCACCGGCCTCCTCGCAGCCTGCACCACCGGCCCCAACGATACCTCAAGCAGCAGCACCAGTTCAGCAGCCTCAGGTGAGAGCTACACCGTCAAGCACGCCTTCGGCCAGACCACCTTCAGCGCGGTACCCCAGAAAATTGCCGTCGTGAACTTCTGGAAGAACCCCGACGTCCTCCTGGCCCTCGGTGTTGTACCCGCAGGTACCCCCGTCGTCACCTACGGCGCTAACGCTAACGGCTCCACCGACTGGTTCGACGCCAAGCTGGCCGCACTCGGCGGCACCGCTCCGGTGACCTACGACGAAACCGACGGCCCCGACTACGAAGCCCTCGCCACCCTGGCCCCCGACGCTATCTTCTCCGTCTACGGCGACATGACCCAGGAAGTCTACGATAAGCTCACCGCCATCGCCCCCGTTGTCGCCGCCCCCGAGGGCGTGGGCGCCTTCGCTGCCTCCTGGGAGGACGTCGTCAACCAGGCCGGAGCTATGCTCCAAAAGCAGAGCGAAGCCACCGCCCTCATCGAAAAGACCGATACGCTCATCAAGGACACCGCTGCAGCCAACCCCTCCCTGGCCGATAAGACCTTCGTGGCCGGCATGTTCGACCTCGACGCCCAGACCCTCTCCGCCTACGTGGCCTCCGACTCCCGCTCCCTCTTCCTGACCTCCCTGGGCATGAAGCTGGCCCCCTACATCGAGCAAAACGCAACAGAGGCCGACACCTTCTTCTTGACCATCTCCGGCGAAGTTCTACCCGAGGTCGTCTCAGACATCGTCTGGGCCTGGGGTACCAGTAACTCCGACGAAGAAGCCATCAAATCCAACACCCTCTTCTCCCAGATGCCCGCCGTAGCTAGCGGAGGCCTGGTCGTTGAAACTGACCAGCACATCACCCTGGCGCTCTCGGCTGCCTCACCGCTTTCAATAGCCTGGACCATCAACGAGACCGAGGCTCTCGCCAAGCTCTCTGCCGCCGCCGGTGCCTAACACCTCAATGAGCTCAGCGGCCGGTAGCTACCCTCAGGCCCAGCAGGGTGCTGTACAGGGTGCGGGTTCCAGCCACCGCCCAAGCGGCCGACCCACCGGCACGCGGGCTGTGGCGCTCGCCTGCGCCCTAATAGGGCTTCTTCTAGTGGCAGCTGGGGCCTCTTTCGCCTTTGGCGCCCGCACCATCTCGCCCGTGGATGTTCTGACCTTTGCCACCGGCGGGCAGATTACCGAGGCTGACGCGGCTGTGCTGACCCAGCGGGCCGTCCGGACGCTCACCGCCTGCCTGGTCGGTGCGGCCCTGGGCCTAGCAGGGGCAGGGCTGCAGGGAATCACCCGCAACCCGCTGGGTGATCCCGGAATCCTGGGTATTAACGCGGGCGCATCATTCGCGGTGGTCGCCGGAATCACCTTCTTCGCGGCCAGCTCCACCGGGGTTTTTGCGCTCTGGGCCTTTGCCGGAGCGCTGGGTGCCGCCGTCGCGGTCTACGCCCTGGCCTCCCTGGGGAGTGGGGGAGCGACACCCATCAAGCTGGCTCTCATGGGTGCAGCTCTGACCGCCGGGCTAGGCTCGGCCACTACCGCTCTGATTCTGACCAACCAGGGCGCCCTCGATAACCTGCGCCGCTGGCAAATCGGTACCGTTGCTGGGGCCTCACTGAACGACACGGCAGGAGCCATACTCCTGCTGGCCCTGGGCGCTGTGATTGTGCTGAGCGGCGCCCGAACCGTCAATACACTGGCCCTGGGTGACGACATGGCCGCTGCCCTGGGCACTAAGGTGGCAGCCCGCCGAGCCCTACTGACCGCTGGCATCACCCTGCTGGTGGGCACCTCTATCGCCCTGACCGGGCCCATCGCTTTTTTGGGTCTCATGGCCCCGCACGCCATGCGGGCACTCGCCGGAGCCGACTACCGGGCCCTGTTGCCGCTCTCTGCCCTGGCTGGTGCCCTGCTCCTGGTTGCCGCCGACACTGCCGGACGACTACTGCTACCTCCCCAGGAAATTCAGGTGGGCGTGATGATGGTAGCCCTGGGCGTACCCGTCTTTATCTACCTGGTCCGCCGGGGAAAGGCGGTCAACCTCTGATGACCACCCCACTTGAGACCCTACGCCGTACTCGGGCAGCCGCCCGCAGGCGCCCAGCCTTAGCTGTCTGCGGGCTGGCCCTTGCCCTGCTGGGCACCTGCGCCGTACGCGTCCTACTGGGAACCTACACCGTGACCGTTCCTGATTTCTTCACGATTGTGGGCGGCGGAACGATTGACCACGCCCGCGGGGCCCGCTACATCGTGCTGGAAGAGAAACTACCCCGTGCTGTACTAGGAACCCTGGCTGGTGCTGCATTTGGCCTGGGCGGGGCGCTCTTCCAGCTTCTGTTGCGTAACCCCATTGCCAGCCCCGACATCATCGGCATCTCCAACGGCGCGGCCCTGGGAGCCGTCATCGGCATCATCTTTCTGGGGCTCAGCGGGTTCCCGCTCACCCTGCTGGCCGTCGGGGTCGCGCTGGCCGTGGCCCTACTGATTCTGATGCTTGCCTCCGGCGGCCAGGCACTCGCGGGGCCGGGGACTGCCGGCAACAGGTTCGTGCTGGTCGGCCTGGGTATCTCGGCGGCGGCCGGGGCCTTCATCCAGTACGTGCTCTCGCGCACCTCAACCACCAGTGCCCAGACCCTGGCCCACTGGCTGGCCGGATCACTCTCCACCGCCAACTGGGACCGCATCAGCCTGCTTCTGCTACTTCTAGCCCCTCTACTTCTGCCGCTGGTAGTGTTCGGCAGGCAGCTGCACGCCACCGCGGTGGGTGAGGACCTGGCACGCGGTCTGGGGGTGCCCGTGCGGGCGGTGCGCACCGGCTTTATCGCTCTGGGGGTACTCCTGGTCGCCGTGGCTACCGCAGCTACCGGCCCGATTGCCTTCATCGCCTTCATGGCCGGGCCGCTGGCCCGGGCCCTCACCGGGGGCCGCCACAGCCTCACTGCCTCTGCTCTCGTCGGCGCGATTCTAGTGGTCGGAGCGGATTTCATCGGCTCCAACCTCATCCCCGGTGCCAACCTGCCCGCCGGCGTCCTGACCGGCGCCCTTGGTGCCCCCGCCCTCATCTGGCTCCTAGCCCGCTCACCCGAAAGAAGCTAACCCACATGCCCACCGCAACAGCACGCACCCTAGAAATCAACGGTCTACGCTTGGGCTACGGCGAGACCGTGATTATTCCCGACCTGAGTCTGGCCGTACCCACCGGCAAAGTTACCGCCCTGATTGGGCCCAACGGCTGCGGTAAATCCACCCTGCTCCGCGGTATCGCCCGCCTGCTCAAGCCCGCTAACGGTACTATCAGCGTGGACGGGCGGCCCGTGAGCTCCTACGGCGGCAAAGAGTTCGCCCGTATGGTCGGGCTACTACCCCAGATACCCGTGACGCCCGAGGGCGTCACCGTGGCTGACCTCGTGGCCCGCGGCCGCTACCCCTACCAGGGGCTCTTCCGCGGAGCGAACAGGGACGACGACGCAGCGGTCGCCCGCGCCCTCGAGGCCACCAACACCCTAGAACTAGCCGACCGGCAGGTGACCGAGCTCTCCGGCGGCCAGCGCCAGCGCGTCTGGATTGCCCTGGCCCTAGCCCAAGAAACCGACGTGCTCTTGCTCGATGAGCCCACTACCTACCTGGATCTCGCCCACCAGGTTGAGCTACTTGACCTACTGGCCACAATCAACGAAGAGCGGGGCACCACCATGGTCATGGTGCTCCACGAACTCAACCTGGCAGCTCGCATCGCCCACCACCTAGTCGCCATGAAAGATGGGCGTATTGCCGCAAGTGGTAGTGCAGAACAGGTGCTGACCAGCGCTCACCTTGAAGAGATCTTTGGGCTCCAGGCAGAGGTCGCCGATCCACTAGCTGATGGGTCCATTGTGGTGGTCCCTCGCGCCCGGGCAACAGCCCGTGCGATGTCAGAGCTGGCTACGGACGCGGGGGTGTGAGTCTCTTGCCGACCCCCACTTCCACGCCCTCCCAAGGGCATCAGCCTGCCCGCCGCCGCGACGTCCGAGCATCCATCAACCAGTACGGGGTCTTTCCCGTGACCGTCTCGCGCGTCATACGCCTGACCCCCTCTTTTGCACGTATCTCGCTCACCGGCCGCTCACTGTTGCACGCGGCCGACCCCATCTCTGAGGGAACCGGGCAGGTCTACGACGCCTACATCAAGCTCCTCGTTCCACCGGCTGGTGCCAGCGGCCCCACCATGATTGAGCTCGATGACTCATGGCGTAGTCGCTGGCTCGCTGCCCCTGAAAGTGAGCGTGGGTATATGCGCACCTACACCGTTGCTGACTCACGGCTGGTGCCGTCTGTAGGGGTGGACGAAACACACCTGCTCGGGGTGATCCCGGCGGCAGAAGCCGACCTAGAACCTCTCAAACGTACCCTGCCTGAGGGGCTCCAGCCCGAAATTGACGTGGATTTTGTGGTGCACACCGACGCTCTGGGACTCAGCGGCCCCGGTTCCACCTGGGCAGACCACGCCGCTGTAGGCCAGCGGGTTTCGCTTCTCGCGCCCCTGCGGGGTTCAATACTCTGGAGCTCCTGGGCACCCGGTGCCGCAACCGACCTGCTACTGCTCGGTGACGAAACAGCAACTCCCGCCGTCCTCTCCACCCTGCGCTCCCTACCGGGCAACACCCGTGGAGCCGCCTACCTTGAAGTGCCTGCAGCAGACGCCGCAATCGCGTCACTCTCGCAGGTCACGGCACTGACCAAGCGCCTGCCGGGGTTCACCCTGCGCTTTTTGCTGAGGCAGGGGCAGGACGCCCGGGGGCAGCTTTTGGCTGAAGCCCTGAGGGAAAGCTGCGGGCTAGATGTCGCAGCTGCTGGTGTGCCGGGTGAGACGGCAGCCCCCGACGAGATTGTCTGGCAATTAGCCGATGACCCCCAGGGCACCTATGTTTTCATCGCTGGGGAATCCTCACTGGTTAAAAACCTGCGCCGCATCTGCGTGAATGAGGCCGGTCTTCCTAAAGGGTCCATCTCTTTTATGGGCTACTGGAAGGCCGGGCAGGCTGAGAGCTAGCTCCCCTCAATGTGTGCTAGCTGGCATTCTTCATTAACGCCTGTGATTTTGAGGGCGGAGTAGAGTTGATTGATAGTAGCACCGCCAACCGAAAGGCCTAGTCCGCTATGATCTCGGTCCTTGGACGAGACGAATCTATCCGCTATGTAGCCCTCGGCGACTCCCTCAGTGAAGGCGTCGGCGACGATGCCCCCGACCGCCCCAACGGGGTGCGGGGTTGGGCCGACCGCATCGCTGAGCAGTTCATGCTGGCTGACCCTCAAGCCCGTTACGCTAACCTGGCTATTCGTGGGCGTCTACTGACTCCCATTATCGAAGAGCAACTCGAAGCCGCCATCGACCTCAAACCCAACCTGGTCTCCTTCATCGGTGGTGGTAACGATGCCCTGCGCCCGAGTTTTGACGCTGACCGGCTGATAGCCCGCTACGATGAGGCTGTGAAAACCCTGCGCGATGAGGGTATTGAGGTCTTTACCTTGACCGGCTTTGACCCCGGCCCCAAGGGCTTTTTCAGCGGTAACCGCGGCCGCGTTGCCCTCTTCAACGAGCTACTGCGCGAGGTGGCGGAGGAACGAGGCGTGACCATCGTTGATTACTGGCGTATGCGCGAACTCCGCGACCTGCGGTTTTGGGCACCTGACCGCCTGCACATGAACGCTGCCGGGCACACCTTGGTTGCCCGCAGGGTACTTGAAACCCTGAGCGCCGAGAATATTCAGATTGGGGACCCTGTGATTCCTGATGCCCAGCGCAAAAACCGTGTTCAAGAGGCTCTCGATAACGCCAAATGGGCCCGTGAGTTCGTGGTTCCCTGGATTGGCCGTCGCCTGCGCGGTACTAGCTCGGGCGACAATATCAGCCCCAAGTACCCTGAACTGACACGGTTTGATGTGCTGCCCGAGGGTGCCTGAGCCTCCCGGTAGGTGTTGAACCGGTCGTAAAATTAAGTCGTTAACACCACATTCACACAGATATGCGCGCTGTTCGCCAATGTTAACGGGGTGGGCGCCCGCAGTTAGCCCCGGCGGAGCGCGCCAAAAACCCCGGAATAAAGCCCACTATGACTTGCGAAAAGTAAGATAACCGGTAAAATCAACGGTAAGGTTAAAACGCACAAAAGACCCCTGATGAGTAGCTTGCGCACACCGGAGCGGGTAGCCCTAGCACCGGTTACCGCAAGCTTTTTATTGGGTTTAAAGGTTGCGTGGTATCCCGTAATTACCTAGAATTTAAGGCTGTTCGTAGTGGTGGCAACACCTCTCGCACACCTAAGCTTCACCGTTTTTCCTGCGGCGGGGATTCACGTCGGTCTCTCACCCGATGGCGAGTCTCACACACTCTAGCCTTGGAGAATAACCCGGTGCTCTACCTATAGGTGACGGGACGCCCATTGCTGATCGGCCAGCCCAGGTTGCCGAACACCAACTGCGTACCGTCATTTCGTCAACATTTGGAGGAGAAAACTATGGCAGCTGTCTGCCAGGTGACCGGAGCTGTTCCCGGCTTTGGACACAGCATTTCGCACTCGCACCGTCGCAACAAGCGCCGTTTCGACCCGAACGTCCAGAAGAAGAAGTACTACGTGCCCTCGCTTCGTCGCAACGTAACCCTGAACGTCTCTGCAAAGGGCATCAAGGTTATCGATGCACGCGGTATCGACGCAGTAGTTGCAGACATCCTTGCACGCGGAGAGAAGATCTAAACATGGCATCAAAGGCTAAGGACGTCCGTCCTATCATCAAACTTAAGTCCACTGCGGGCACCGGCTACACTTACGTCACCCGTAAGAACCGCCGTAACAACCCCGATCGTATGGTTCTCAAAAAATACGATCCCGTTGTCCGCAAGCACGTTGACTTCCGAGAGGAGCGCTAGGAATGGCGAAGAAGTCCAAGATCGCTCGCAACGAACAGCGCAAGGTCATCGTTGCACGCTACGCTGAAAAGCGACTAGAACTGAAGAAGACCCTGGTTGACGAGAACGCAAGCCCCGAGGAGCGTGAAGCAGCCCGCGTGGGCCTGCAGAAGCTACCCCGCAACGCTTCACCCGTCCGCGTCCGCAACCGCGACCAGATTGACGGCCGCCCCCGCGGTACCTTCCAGAAGTTCGGCATTTCACGTGTGCGCTTCCGCGAGATGGCACACCGTGGCGAATTACCCGGTGTTACCAAGTCGAGCTGGTAATCTGTAGCTGATATGGTTAGCCTTGTCAGTAGGGCTAACTCAGTCACTAACTAAAAGTCTCAAAAGGAGCATTCATGGCTAAGAACCGTAGCGAACTCGTTGCAGAGGTAGCAGAGAAGGCTGGCACCAGCCAGGCAGCAGTGAACGGTGTGCTCGACGCACTGTTCCAGGTCTTCGAAGCATCCGTTGCTAAGGGCGAGAAAATCACCATCCCCGGCTGGATGGCAATTGAGCGCACTGACCGTGCAGCCCGCACCGGCCGCAACCCGCAGACCGGCGAAACCATTCAGATTCCCGCAGGCCACGGTGTCAAGCTGACTGCAGGTTCCAAGCTGAAGGCAGCAGTCTCCACCAAGAAGTAACTCTCGGGCAGACTTTAAAGGGCCACCCCACGGGGTGGCCCTTTTACTGTGCCCTCAAAGGAGCTGGAATCACGATGAGAGCGGCAGGACGCCTGCTACCAGCTATGCGATAATGGGCGGGTAGTACAAGGCAACACACGAAGAGGGGAGGCGCCATGAGCCGAGGCCACCAGTTGCTTCGCGCCTGGGCTGTTGCTATCACAGCCACGGGCACCGGTGCCCTCTTGCACCTTGCCGCCGGCGGGCACGCACCGCACCCGCTCGTCCTCGCCCTGGCAACCTCTCTGGCAGCCCTGCTGACGCTGGGGCTGAACCGGCTCAAACTCCCCACAACCTCGCTAGCTACCGGCGTGGCGGTCGGTCAGGGAGCCCTCCACACCCTCTACAGCCAAGGGCACCCGCTCACCAGCAGCGGCACGGGCACCCACACCCACCATCTGGCTCCCGGCGGGGCGCCGGGTACAGCCGTAGCGCTACAGCCCGCTCTCGAACCAGCCACCCAGGCCGGGCCCCTCATGTGGGTTGCCCACACCGTCGCAGCGGCCCTCACCTTTGCGTTCCTAGCCTACGGCGAGCAACTGGTGCGCCTCCTAGGGGCACTGCTCCGCCAGATCCGTCTAGCGCTCACGCCTCCCACACCCGCCCCCTGCTGGCAGGTGCCAACCCAGCCGGTAGACACCCGCGTGCAAGCCCTCACCACCACACTCCGTGGAACAGGCCGAATTACCCGCGGCCCACCCGTCCCTGTGCTGACCTAAACCGCATCACATTTCATCTCAACACAAGGACGAACAATGAAAACCTCAGGCACTCGTCTGCGCACCCTCGCCGCCACCGGCGCGGTCGCAGCAGCCACCCTGCTTGGTGCCAATCCCGCCCAGGCACACGACGAACTGCTAGCTACCAACCCCGCAGACGGCTCTACCTTGGCTCAAGCCCCCGCCGAACTTGAACTCACCTACAGCGGCGACATCATGGACGTAGACGGCGCAAACCAGGTGCGCGTGACCAATGCCGCAGGTGACAGTGTCACCAGCGGTGACCCCGAAATAGACGGCACCGCTATCAGGCAGCCCCTGTCAACCTCAGCGGCTGAAGGCACGTATACGGTTACCTGGCGTGTCGTCTCATCAGATGGTCACCCTATTCAGGGAACCTTCACTTACACCGTGGGAGACGCCTCGGCAGCAACAGCCTCAGCCGAGCCGTCTGCCGAAAACACCGATAGTGCGTCTACGAGTAGCGCGGACACCGACCCCGTCAGCCAGGCCACCGGCGGCCTACCGATGCCCCTGAAAATAGTGCTTGGCCTGGTCGCTGTAGCTGCCCTGGGTTCGGTGCTCACCGTCGTACTCAAGAACAGGGGGGCCAAGTAGCCATGTCATTAGCACAGTCACCCCTCCGTCTGACCACGCTGGCTGCAGTAACCCTGCTAGCCATGAGCGCCTGCGGAGCAACCAGCTCAGACACCTCGGCTGACAGTAGTAGCGGCGCAGGTGCGTCTGCTTCGGCCAGCTCCTCCAGCTCTACCGGTCTGACCGTGGCAGAAGCCTGGGTCAAAGCCAACTCCAGCGATATGACCGGAGCTTTCGCTACCCTGACCAACACCACAGATGCGCCCATTACCGTCAACGGGGCCAGTGCAGCCCATGCGGGCACGGTTGAACTTCACACCACAGAAATTGACCCGGGCACCGGAACCAGCACCATGAAAAAGATTGAGGGTGGGTTCACCCTCGAACCCGGCGCAAGCCTGGACCTGGCTCCCGGTGGAGACCACATTATGCTCATGGGCATGACCTGCTCCCTGGCAGCGGGCACCACCGAAACCATCACACTCACCACCAGCGCAGGGGACTTCAGCTTCGAAGCTGAGGTGCGTGATTACGCCGGGGCCCAGGAAGAATATGCTCCCGGTGAGGCCAGCAGCCCAGCCTCGGAGTCAGCTGACATGGCAGACCATTCCATGCATATGGGCCACAGCGGTGACGCCAGCTCCGCAGCCACCTTGCCCCAGTGCTCCTCAACTCGCTGACTCACTGCCAGTAGCATCGCCCTGCCCAGAACGCCTACTCAAGGCCTTTCGGGCAGGGCCTTCGAAGGAAACAGCATGACCAGCTCATTTGAAGAAGATCTTGACCGGGCCCTGAGCGGTGCCCAACACAGCCAACCTACCCAGCAGCCCAGGGGCACCAGCCGGCGTGTAGCTCTCGCCGGGGCACTCGGAGTCGGCACCGGAGCCGCTGCCACCCTGGCTAGCCAGTATGCTGCCGGGGCTATGAACACCGGGGGAGAAGGACCAGCCGCGCCTCCCTTGCAGGGCGCCCGCGTCCCCTTCTACGGCCCCCGCCAGGCAGGAATCGATACCCCACCTCCCACCTACGGCGTCTTCATCGCCGTTGACCTGAACAGCGCCATAGACCGTGACGGGGTGCGCCGCCTCTTGCGCGTGCTCACCGCAGACGCCGCCCGCCTCACCGACGGGCGTGCCCCCATCACCGACCAGGAACCAGAACTAGCCACCGTTCCGGCCAACCTCACCGTCACTTTCGGCTTTGGTGCCCGCATCTTCGAGATCGTCGCACCCGGAAAAAAACCCTCCTGGCTGAGGCCCCTACCCGCCTTCGAACAGATAGACCAGCTCCAAGCTCAGTGGAACGACGGCGACCTCCTGCTGCAACTGTGCTGTTCCGACCGCTTCACCCTGGCCCACGCTCAGCGCGTGCTTCTCAAAAATATTCGCACCTTCGGCTCGGTACGCTGGGTGCAAGAAGGCTTCCGCAGAGCCTACGGTAGTGAACCGGACGGCATGACCATGCGCAACCTCTTCGGGCAGGTTGACGGCACCGTCAACCCCTCCACCGCTGACACCACCATGGACGCCTACGTGTGGGGCCAGCACGATGCGCTTACCCCCTGGGAAGAAGGCGGCACCTCCCTGGTTATTCGCCGCATCCACATGAACCTAGACACCTGGGACCAGGCAGACCGGCCCGCCCGTGAGGATGCCGTGGGCCGCAACCTGACGAATGGTGCCCCGCTCACCGGTGTGAACGAACGGGATCCCGCCGACCTCTCAGCCACCAACGAGCTGGGGTTTGACGTCATTGCCCCCTATGCCCACATCCGCCGGGCTGCCGCCCAGAACCGGGTAGAGCAGATCCTGCGCCGCGGCTACAACTACGACCTGCCGGTGCATAATGCCTCAGGCTTCTCGGGGCACTTTGAGACCGACGGGGGAGTGAGCTCTACCGGGCTGATTTTCTGCTCCTACCAGGCTGACCCCGTAAAACAGTTCGTGCCCATTCAGCAGCGTCTGGCTGAGCTCGATATGCTCAACACTTGGACGGTGCCCATCGGCTCCGCAGTCTTCGCGATTCCCGCAGGCGCCAGTGAAGGCGGGTTCGTAGGTGAGGGGCTTTTCGCAGAGTGAGGGCTCGGTTACGCAAGGGGCGCGGGAGACGGTACGCGCCTCCCGCGCTAGAGGTATACAGCAGACACACAGGTCAGAATCGAAACATAAGGTAAACACATGGCAGCACATGAGACACAGCGAGGGCTCAACGGCACCTGGGTGTGGGCCTTCCCAGCGGCCTCTCTCTTGGCCCTGGTCGTCAGCCTGGCCGCTACCGGCACCAACGCAGGCACAGACCTGGCAGATGCCGGCGCGGCGGTGCGCTGGGGCCTACCGCTTGCAGAGGCCCTGCACAACGCCGCGATGGCTGCGACCATGGGCTCTATCATCTTTGCCCTGGGGCTGGTGCCGCGTTTTATAGACTCGGCTCGGGGCCGAACCAACGTCAACATGGCCCACCCTACCGATGCAGCCGCTCGCGAGAAAAACCTGCGCCGCACCGAGCACCCGGCCTTTACCCGTACCCTGACGCTGGCGTCCGCCTCCGCTATTACCTGGACTATCGCCGCTATCGGCGTGCTGATTTTTAGCTACTCCGATATCTCGGGGAGGTCCCCGACCGGGGGCTCTGACTACACCTCGGAGCTCATCACATATATCACCACTATTGATTCGGGTAAGCAGGAGGCAACGAGCATCATTGTGGCGGCCACCGTGGCGACCCTGGTCTTTGCGGTGCGCTCGCTGACCGGTCTGCTCCTGACCCTGGGGTGCAGCCTGGTGGGTATCGTTGCTATGGCGCTGGGCGGGCACTCCTCGGGCGGCGATGACCACATGGGTGCTGTCAACTCTCTGGGTCTACACATTCTGGGTGTAGCAATCTGGTGCGGCGGGCTGCTGACTCTCACCTTCATCTCCCGCGAGATTTCACGGCAGGACGCCGGTACCGGCACCCTGCCCGAGGGGCAGCGCGGTGAGCACACGGCCTCCTCCCGCCGAGCCCCCCTGGCGGTGGTGGTGCTGCGCCGCTACTCGACTCTGGCCCTCTTTGGTTTTGTGCTGGTGGTGCTTTCAGGGGCTATCAACGCGCTGGTGCGGCTCAATACACTGGAAGAGCTTCTCACTACCGCCTATGGCTCCCTGGTGCTCACCAAACTGACTCTCACCCTGGTTTTGGGGGCCTTTGGCGCGGTACACCGGCTGCGCCTGATACCGATGATGCAGTCGGGAGCGGTAACAGCTGTGCGGGGGCTCTGGTACGCCGTTGCCTGCGAAATGGTCATCATGGGTTTCACCAGCGGCCTGGCTGTCTCTCTCTCGCGCACCCCACCACCTGCCCCTGAGACCCTGGAGGCCGGGGCTGAGCCCGTCCGCATTATCACCCTCTACGATATGCCGCCCGAACCTCACGTTGCCGAGTGGTTTACCCAGTGGCGGTTTGACTGGTTCTGGGTCGCCTTTATCGCCTGTGCAGGCTTTGCCTACCTGTGGGCCCTGCTCAAGGTGCGCACTGCCGGGGGCACCTGGCAGCTGGCCCGCGCGGCGTCCTGGTTCTTTGGTCTGCTGGTGCTGCTCTACATCACCTGCGGCGCCCTGACCGTCTACTCGCGGGTGCTATTCTCGGTGCACATGGTGGAGCACATGCTGCTGACCATGGTGTGCCCTATCTTTCTGGTGCTGGGCGCCCCCGTCACCCTGCTACTGCGGGCCCTGGAACCCCGCCAGGACGGCACTCGTGGCCCCCGCGAGTGGATTCTGCGGCTGGTGCACTCGGGCTGGTCTAGGGTGATAACTCACCCCATCTTTGCGGCCGTGAACTTTGCGGGTTCTATTGTGCTGGTTTATTTCACCCCGCTCTTTGGGGTCATGCTCACCTACCACGTGGGCCACGAGTTCATGCTGATTCACTTCTTGATTACCGGTTACATCTTCAGCCTGGTACTCATCGGTATTGACCCGATTCCCCACCGCCCGGCCTACCCCATGCGACTCATTATGATTATCGCGACCCTGGGCTATCACGCCTTTGTGGGTATCGCAATCATGCAGATGGACACCCTGTTGCAGGCCTCCTGGTTCGGAAACCTGGGCCGCCCCTGGGGGTTGCCTGCCCTTGAGGACCAGAAGCTGGGAGGTTCGCTCATGTGGGCCATCGGTGAAATACCCACCATGATTATTGCGGTGGCCGTTGCGGTGCAGTGGTCGATGAATGATCGAAAGGTGCAAAAACGTATTGACCGGCAGGCCGAGCGGGACGGGGACGCTGAACTCAACGCCTACAACGACATGTTTGCCCGGCTCGCAGAACAGGACGCCGCCCAGAAGAAACGTTAGGGGGCTAGTGGCCCGACCCCGGTGTTTTGCTCCAGGGCCCGATGGGCCCCTCACCGGTGCTGGGCCCATCAGCTCTATCGGAGTGGGCCGGGGCTGACTCCCCGGGCTGAGCGTCGTTGAGCGGGCGAACCTGCTCTAGGCGGGCCGAAATCTGGGCGATTTTATCAAGCAGGGACGAGGGCGGTGGTGTCTCGGCGTGCTGAGCCATCAGAAAGCCTCCAGGTATCAGTGCTTCGGGGGTGTAGCTTCACCCGGCTCTTGTGAGGGGGGAACCGGCCTACGTCCTTTAATATAACCACCCGTTTTCTAGTAAAAACAAGCTCTTTTCTAGGAAAAACCCATATTTATTGATGGGGTGGGCCACCGCCCTGCCCGCTCTGCGTGCGGGCTCAGAGTCAAGCCGGAGTAAAGCCGGAGTAAAGAAGAACGAGTGCGGAAGAAAGGCCGGTAGGGGTGCAGCCCCTAGCGATTAGGAACGTGCGATGGAGCGGGGGAGCTCTTGCCCTGAGTGATGAGCCCCAAAGTTGTAAGAACCGCAGCGACACCCACAGAGACAAGTACCTCAACCCGGTGCGACTCGGTGAACCCCATGTAGACCAAGAGAGCCAGCAGGCCTGTGATGAGCAGATAGTTGACCCAGGGTGAAAAGGGGCGCACTGCAACCGCCGGGGGAACCTGCCCGCCACCCCTGGCGGTGAGACGGCGACTGCGCAGGTGAGAGACCGCCACAATCAGCCACACGAAAATCCCCACGCCTCCGGTCGAATTGACCAGTAGCGAGAAGACCTGCTCAGGCATGAAATAGTTGAGAACCACCGAGAGTACCCCAATGAGCGATGAGAACACAATGGCGTTGCGGGGCGCGCGGGTGGAGGAGATGCGGGAGAAGGAGGCCGGGGCGTCCCCCTGATCTGCCAGGGCAAAGACCATGCGGGATGCGGCATAGAGGCTGGCGTTCAAACAGGAGAGAAGGGCAGTCAGCACCACAATGTTCATGACCAGGCCCGCGTAAGGGATACCCAGAACGTCAAACATCGTGACGAAAGGAGAAATACCCGGGGTGACAGCCGTCCACGGAATAACCAGCAGAGTGACCGCCACTGACCCCGCGTAGAAGAAGAGCACACGGAAAATTACAGAACGCACCGCCTTGGTCACCGCCCGGGCAGGATCGTTGGATTCACCCGCCGCTACCGTGACAATCTCCGCGCCAAACATAGAAAAAATTACAGCCAGAAGGGCGGTAAAGATAGCGCTCACCCCGTGGGCAAAGAAGCCGCCACCTGCCGTGTAGTTTGAAAAGGACGCAGTGGAATTAGGGATAAGGCCGAGCACAGCGAGAACACCCACCAGAATGATAACGGCGATTGCCCCAATCTTGACGGAGGAGAACCAGAACTCAGCCTCGCCGTAGGAACGTACCGACAGCAGATTCAGCCCCATAAAGACCAGTACAAGCACCAGGGCCACCAGCCACTGCGGGGCAGCAGGAACCCAGCCGCTGATAATCGTGGCCGCAGCAGTGGCCTCAATGGCAACCGTGACCGACCAGAACCACCAGTAGAGCCAGCCCACCGAAAAACCCGCCCAACGGCCAATATAGCGGCGAGCATAGACCGCGAAAGAACCGGTCTCGGGGGTCGCGGCTGACATCTCGCCCAGCATCCGCATGACCAGAACCAACACCAGCCCCGCCAGCAGATAGGTTAGCACCACCGCCGGGCCAGCAGTGACGATAGCCGTGGACGAGGCCACCAGCAGGCCAGCACCAATGGCCCCACCCATGGCAATCATTGACAGGTGCCGGGGCTGGAGGGTGCGCGCTAGCTTGGGTGAAGCGGCTGTTTCGAGTGAGTCGCGGGTCAGGGTCACGTTACCTTCTTACCTGTGGGGCACACACCGACTGTGCACCCCCCAACTTAACCACCGGCGTCCTTGAAAACTTCCCAGGCCCCAGGGCCGTACCGGTGCAGTAGCTACAGACAATGCTAACTGTTACAAACTATGACGCCTAGTTGAGTCTCGTGAACGGCGGCGCTCAGTAGAGTAGCAACAGATGACGCCACTGCCCATAGCTCGCTAGGCTGGAGGCAGTACACTATCTTGCGCGCCCGTGCACCACCCCAAGGAGAACCATGGCAGAGAACGCAGCCCAGACCAAAGTCCGCGCCTCAGAACTTGTAGGCCGTGGTTGGCTCAACACCGGCGACAAGCAGCTTTCCCTCGAAAGCCTACGCGGAAAAATCGTGATCCTGGACTTCTGGACCTTCTGCTGCATGAACTGCCTGCACGTACTCGACGAACTGCGCCCCCTGGAAGAGGAATTCTCCGATGTGCTGGTCACCGTGGGCGTGCACTCACCCAAGTTTGAGCACGAAGCTGACCCGGTGGCGCTCGCCGCCGCCGTTGACCGCTACGACATCACTCACCCCGTGCTCGATGACCCCAAGCTGGACACCTGGAACGCCTACACCGCCCGCGCCTGGCCCACCCTGGTGGTCGTGGACCCCGAGGGCTACATTGTTGCCCACCTCTCGGGTGAGGGCCACGTGAAGGGGCTGACCACCCTGGTGCGCGAACTGGTGGAAGAACACGAAGCCAAGGGCACCCTGCACCGGGGGGATGGCCCCTACGTGCCCCGCCCCAAGCCCCAGGGGACTTTTGCCTTCCCAGGTAAGGCCCTGGCCCTGCCCACAGACTTGGTCGGCCGTACCGGCACCTACCTGGTCACCGACACCGCCCGTCACCGCCTGGTGCAGGTGGATTCTGACCTGGAAACCCCGCTGGCTACCTTCGGCGGTACCGAAAAAGGGTTCGTGGACGGTGACGCGACCAGCGCCCGTTTTAACGAGCCCCAGGGCCTGGCTCTGGTTCCTGCCGAACTGCGCGAGAGCTTGGGCGCGGACGTCTTGATCGCAGACTCCGTTAACCACCGCCTGCGCGGCCTGCGTCTGGCAGACGGAACTGTAACCACCCTGGCCGGCTCCGGGGCCCAGCGTCTGATTGATGGCGAGTCGGCCTTGGCCGACCCCAATTTCATCGAGCCCGGTGCCAACCCGCTGACCGTCGCCCTCTCCTCACCCTGGGATCTGGTCTACTCCCGTGAGGCGGGTGCCTTTATCATTGCCATGGCAGGCACCCACCAGCTCTTTAGCTTTGACCCGGCCACCGGCCAGCTGGCCGTTTTCGCGGGCACCGGTGCCGAGGGGCTCAAGGACGGGGCCGCAACTGACTCCTGGTTCGCCCAGTCCTCGGGCATCATCGAGGCCCGCGACGGCTCTCTCTGGGTCGCTGACTCAGAAACCTCCGCCCTGCGTCACATCACTTTCAATCAGGGGGCCGCAACTGTGAGCACAGCCGTGGGCATCGGCCTTTTCGACTTCGGCTTTGTCGACGGGCCCCGAGAGGCCGCCCGCCTGCAGCACTGCTTAGGGCTCACCGAGCTACCCGACGGCTCCATCGCCGTGGCAGATACCTACAACGGGGCCATCCGCCGCTTTGACCCGGCCACCGGCACCCTGGGTACCCTGGACCGCGGCTTTGCCGAGCCCTCCGACCTGCTGGTTGAAGAGACCGAGGAGGGTGGTGCCCGCCTGATTGCGGTTGAAGCCAACGCCCACCAGCTGGTGCGCGTGACCATTCCAGAGGCCATGCAGCACGTGGACGAGGGGGCCTCTCAGGTCACCCGCAAGTCAACCGAACTGGCAGGCGGCACCCTGAATTTTGCCGCCCGTTTCACCGCCCCCACCGGTCAAAAACTGGACACCCGCTGGGGCGACCCCACCCAGCTGAAAATCTCGTCTACTCCCGAGGACTTCATTCTCGAGGGGGCAGGCACTGCCCAGGGGCTAACACGTACGCTGGTGCTCAACCCCGATATCACCGAGGCCGTTCTGCATATCACTGCCCGGGCCGCCGCCTGCGACGGTGAGCCCGGCGGCGAGATACCCGACCACGCAGCCTGCCACCTCTACCAGCAGGACTGGGGCCTGCCCGTCCTGGTGACCGGCACCGGCGAAACCGACCTCGCCCTAGACTTACGCGGCGTTAACTAGGGCGCTGGGGTGAAAGTCAGCTGGTCGCCTGTGGGCGCGAGCGAACCTGCAAGGGTGAAGGTGACAGTTTCTGTTACCTGCTGTGTCTTGCCCGTGTAAAGGTCGAGCTCAGTAAAAGAAATCTCGGCTGTGCCCTGGCTCTTGCCCAGCTCCCACGTGCCGCCAGCCAGGGTCACGGCAGGCTGCGGATAAGAGGTAATCGACCAGGTTACGTCGCCGTCCACCCGCCCCGAAAAGTCATACTCAAAAGGGCACCCCGAGGGGTAAAGAGAGTTCTGGGTGGCACACGAATCAAGATAGGTGCGTACCTGCTGCTGTACTGATGCTTTCGCAGTCTCAGACGGCTCCAAGGCGATGGTGAGCTCAGTTGCCTGCCCCGTTGCCGCCGTGACGTTGACGCTCTGCGATCCTGCAGAATACAGGGCTGACTCGTAGGTTACGGTGTAGCGGCCCGGATAGAGCACCGCAAACGACCTCTCGCCATCAGCCACCGCAACCTTGGTTGAATTGAGGGTGGCTGCCTCTACCGCCCCAGACGTTAAATGGACGGTGGGAAGCGCCCCTGCATCGATAGCCCACCGGTCAAAAACACCCCAGTGAGAACCAACCTTGTGCAACTGAAAGTCGGTGCTCTGCGGCTCCCCTGCCAGCGTGTAAGAGACGGTCACAGTTGCCCGTTCACCGCCGTCTGTTATGGTGACCCCTTCGGTCTGCAAATCTTTGAGCTCAGCCATTGATGACTTCAGGGCCTCCCCGTTGAGCATGGCCGCGCTTGCGTCGGGAACCTGAGCACCCAAAATGCCGAGAGCCTGCGAGCCATTGCCCTCGCGGACTGCCGCAAAATAGGCGCGAACCTGCCCGCCTGGGCCGTATACCAGTCGGTTGATGAGGGCGAGAGACGCCAGGGCAAGAATGATGGCGGCCAGCATGCCTACCAGCCACCAGGCCAGAACACGGTCAACAGAAGATTTGAAATGCACCCTTTAAATGTAGCTCACACTTTCCAACACCCCGTTCGGCCGGTGGGGCCGATAGAGTAGAGCCATGGCAGAACACGCACACCAGGTACCTGAAAAGTATGGGGACGTCACCAAGATTTACCACCCCCGCATCAATTCCTACCACCGCCGCCTCATCGCGAGACTGCCCAGCGGGGTGCTTGCGGTTGCCTGTATCTGGTTCATGCTGGCCAAGCGGCCCACCCCACTCTTTATGATTCTTCTGGGCCTCATAGCCCTGGGCGCCCTCTGCGCCATCTATTCCACTTTGCGCCCGCACCTGGTTGTGAGAACCCACACCCATATACTGCGGGGCCGCCTTTTTGGCTGGGAGGCCGTAGAACTTTCCTCCATCGTCCACACCGTTTTCGCAGAACGACTCACTCCCCGGCAGGCCGCAGGTAAGCAGCTCACCGGAGTGGCAGCCCTACGGTACAAGGGAGTGCCCGCACTGTGGGCCCTTAACTCCCAGGGCAAGCGAGTTTTCCGCCTTGACGGCCGTATCTGGGATGCTAAAACCCTACGTACCATCGCCACTGCCATCGCCCCCCAAACCACCGTCTACCCGACCATCAACGTCACCCAGATGAATAAGCAGCACCCCGGCCTGGTGACCTTCAATGAACTCCACCCAGGCTGGAAGTCCACCACCGTTGGCCTGATTTCTCTGGCCTTTCTTCTCGCGCTAGCCGTGGCGGCATTCCTGCCCGACGAAACGCTACAACAGTTTAATATTCTCTAGTCAGAGGTCTCGTCGTGTGGTCGCCTGACGCTAGGTCAGCTCAGCGATAATATCTTCCATAAAACCTATCACCCGGTTGCCTCCGAAGACGGGGCCGCCGGCGAGCATCATGTCGGTGCCCAGGGCAACGGCCCCGGGGGTCCCGTTCCCAAAGAGGTGTTCGGCCCTGTAATCGGGGTCGATGAAAAACTCAATATTACGGGTGAAGGCGAAGCTCTGAGCTGCCTGAGTTGATGAGATTACGGGGTGGATACCAAGCATAGGCAGGGCCTCCTGCCAGGCTTCGAGGTGACTGATCACCTCGTGGCAGTGGCCGCAGCCGGGGGAGACCCAGATTAACACGCGGGCTTTCACCATAACCAGGTCACGCAGGGTGACCTCCTCGCCCAACTCGAGCGGGCTGTCACGGTTGAAACGGTGGAGAGAGGCGTAGGGGATGGGGGTGGGGAGGTAATCCTCAAGCTCGTCAATGTCACCGTCAGCAGGAGCGGGTAGGCCCCGGTCAAGAGCCCCTGCAGGCTCTTCGCTAGCGGGAGCAGGTACCAGCTCGGAGCGGTAAACAGCCCAGAGGGCAAGCGAGGCAAGGGCTGCGCCGATGACCCAGAGCCAGCCGTCGGCATTCAACTCCAGGAGCATGACCAGGGCAGAGCTACGCGTCTGAAAAGCCGCAATGAGGGCCCCGAATGCTGAGAGGAGCAGGGCGGTGTTGCGTATCAGGGTGAATATTGAAACCGGAGCGTGTGAGGCGGAGCCGAAACAGTTGCAGCTGGCGGTGTTGCCCCGTACCACGGCGCGGGCGATAACCCCCCAGTAGCAGGTGAAGAGTACAGCAGCCGCCACCGCTGCCAGAATCTGTAGCAGGCCGGGGGCCAACAGAAGTGCGGCGGCAAGAGCCAGTTCTACCCAGGGCAGGACGGCGGCGGTTGGTTTGAGGGGTAAAAGGCGGTCAAGTTTGAGGTTGACGATTGCGGTGACGGTGCTGGTGGGGTCTGCAACTTTGGCGTAGCCGCTGACCGCTAGGGTAACGATGATGGTGAATGTGCAGAGCACAAGGGGGGTCATGGTGTGACTTTCCTGCCAGTGAAAAGGATATTCCATCTATAAGAGTACGCTGAATGGGCATGCGGTAGCCTGTGGAGCACCCCGGGTGTGAGTGTTGGTCAGAAGCCAATCTGCGCGCCACACCCCTGGTGAGGCCGGGAAACTGACTCTACAGTGCGGTATTTTTGAAGTGTGCTATTTTCTGATCAGGACATTCGTAAAGAAATTGATGCCGGGCGCATTGCGCTTGAGCCCTACGACCCCGCGATGATTCAGCCTGCGTCGGTTGATGTGCGCATTGATCGCTTCTTTCGGCTTTTCGATAACCACAAGTACCCCTACATCGACCCCTCCCAACCCCAGGAAGACCTGACCAGGCTGGTGGAGGTCGCCCCCGACGAGCCCTTTGTTCTTCACCCCGGCGAATTTGTGCTGGGCGCAACCTACGAGAAGGTGACGCTACCTGCTGATATTGCGGCTCGTCTGGAGGGTAAATCCTCCTTAGGGCGCCTGGGCCTACTCACCCACTCCACGGCAGGTTTTATTGATCCCGGCTTCTCAGGGCACGTCACCCTTGAGCTGTCAAACATGGCGACCCTGCCCATCATGCTCTGGCCCGGCTCCAAGGTAGGGCAGCTCTGCTTCTTTAGGCTCACCAGCGCGACTGAGCACCCTTACGGCTCAGGAGCCTACGGTAATCGCTACCAGGGGCAGCGAGGCCCCACCGCGTCGCGTAGCTACCTGAATTTTCATCGCACGCCTCTTCCCATAGACGCGGGCAACTAACCGTTGGAAGAAAGCGAACGTATGCGCGGTCTTCTGATTTACCCGGCTCAGGTGCCTGTGCTTCTTGTGTTTGAAGAGGGCGTCCCTGAGCTTTTTGACAATGTGATGCGGGCATGGGAGGGACTGGCTCCGCAGGTGATTGATGACGTCAGAGGTCAGGTGCCCGACTATCACCACATGGTGGTGCTGTCCGAGCGGGCAGCCCACGAACTGTACAAGGAATACAGTGCGGTGCCAGAGCTATCGGTGGTGAACTCGAGTAACCCGGCGGCAGCAGCCGAGCAGTTGACGGTGCAGGTGACCCTTCAGGTGCTGAAACACTACTCTGGGAGCGTCCACCTTCTGCACGCAGCTGTTGTGGGTGACCAGCGCACACGCGGGGCTTTTGCTCTGGTTGCAGCGTCAGGTACGGGCAAGACCACCGCGTCTAGGGTGTTGGGCCGCGAATTTGCCTATCTCAGCGATGAAACGGCGGTCATCCGCCCTGACCGCTCGATTGTGCCCTATCTCAAACCTCTGTCTGTGATTGAGAACGAAGGTGAGCCCAAGGTCCAGTACGCCCCGCAAGAGCTGGGCCTTCGTGCTGTGGAACCTGACGATGAAAGCTACCGCCTAGAGCATATTATTGTGCTCAATCGTATCGGCAAGCCTCATGCACCCACTCTTGAAAGAATTCCTCTGGGCCAGGCCCTCTTTAACATTGTTGCTCAATCATCCGGTGTGCAGGCGTCGGATCGGGGGCTGGGAGCTCTGATTGACCTTATCAACGGGGTGGGCGGCGCCCTGCTGTTGACCTATTCTGAAATTGCACAGGCTACACCGCTGCTTCGTGATGTGCTGGCTGGGCGGTGGAACTCGACCGCTGAGCACGTTGAATACGAACATGTGCCGCGGTACGCTCGAGGAGGCCTTCCACTGCGCCGAGACCGCTCCGAGCTGGCGCGGTCAAGAGAGACTGAGGGAGTTGCCTTTGAGGGCCGCTACTACCTGACTACGCAGGGCATGCTCTCGGAGGTCTCGCTCATTGCCTGGGATCTGTGGAGTGCTGCTGAGCGGCCCATCACTTTCGAAGACCTCTATGATGAGATGGTTGAACTGTACGGCGCTATTAGCCGCTCCGACTTTGACGCAGCAGTCTACTCAATGGTTGAGGCGGGCATGCTTGACTGTTCCCGTGAACCTGAGCCAACCGACCGTCTGCCTAAAAGACCCTAGACTAGGGGGCGTTACGGCGGGCCTGTGGATCCTTGATAGGAATCATAAGAAGCAGGCCTGCCCCCAGCACCAGGACGATGCCGAGCGTGCCCCACAGTACGTCTCCCATGAGCGTCACGAAAAGACCGAAGAGGGCTGGAGCCAGAAAGCTGGCAGCGCGGCCGGTGGTGGAATAAAGGCCGTAAATCTCACCTTCCTGGCCCTCCTCAGTGAGACGGCCCAGGTAGGAGCGGGCTGCTGACTGGGCCGGGCCCACAAAGGCGCAGAGAGTGAGGCCGCAAACCCAGAACATGGCGGTAGACGGCCAGGCCAAAAGTGGAATTGCGGCAAGAATGAGGGCAGTGAGCGAGAAAACAATGACTCGCTTGGGGCCAACACGGTCATCAAACCAGCCACCGGCCATGGCTCCCGCTCCAGCGACGATGTTGCCGAAGATTGCGAAGACGATGACCTGGTTGGTCGTGAACCCAAAGGCCTGGGCGGCCAGCACTCCGCCGAAGGTAAAGACCCCGTTGAGGCCGTCGCGGAAGACGGCTGAGGAGACCAGGAAGTAGAGAGTGGCAGGTGCCTGCCGGTAGAGACGCGCGATGGTGGCAAACAGGGCGCGGTAGGAGGCCAGTAGCCCGCCGGGGGTCTTCTCTGCACGGGCGGGTTGAGGTAGCCTCCTCATGCGGAAAATCAGGGGTAGGGAGAAAATGAGGGCCCAGGCTGCCGAGAAGAGGGCGACCGCGCGGACGTTGAGGGAATCGTCCTCGGGAATGCCCAACACGCCTGGGCTGATGAAGCCCACTAGCACCAGGGCTAGAGCGATGATACCGCCGAAGTAGCCCGCTGCCCAGCCGGTGCCGCTAATCTTGCCGATGGTGTCTTTGGTTGAGATGGTCGGTAGCACCGCGTTGTAGTTGACCACCGCAAATTCGTTGACCAGGTTGCCGAGCGCCAGAAGAGCCACCCCCCAGATCAAAAATTCAGGTGAGGGCGCGATGAAGAAGCAGAGGGCCATGATGATTACCAGCAAAAGACTGTTGACGGTAAGCCACAGGCCGCGTCTACCGCTGGCATCTGCCCGCTGACCCGAGAGAGGGGCTAGAGCCGCGATGAAGAAACCCGCTATGGTGAGGCCAACAGAGAGAACTCCGGCTGCGTGAACACTGCCGCCGAAAGCGTCACTGGTCAGGTAGACCGCGAAGACAAAGGTGGTCATAATCGCGTTGAAGCTGGCATTCCCTACATCCCAGAGGGTCCAGGCAAAGATGGTAGAAGGGGACGCAGGTGCCTGGGCTTGGGTGGCGGGGGCGGGTGCTGATGTGGTCATGGGTCTATGGTAACGGCCTCACCCGCTAGCTGGCCTGCTCACACGGTCAAAGTGGGTAACAAAAACCGGCCCCTCACCGCTGTGAGAGACCGGTTGGCTCGGTCTGCGAGTCTAAAACCTCTTACACTTCTGCCTGCGACCCGCTACCTGACTTAGCTTCAATCTTGTACTGGGCGCGGGTGATGGACACCTTGATGATGGTGCCGACCAGGCCGCTAATCAGCGACCAAAGAATGATGTCGCGCCAGCGCTCATCGGTATCAGGGTTGTTAGCGGGAGGCTCGTTGCCGGTGATTTTGGTCCAGCTTGCAGCTAGGACCTTATTGGCAAGGGCAACACCGCCGAGTGAGGCAGCGGTACCGGCAATCTTGACGAGGGGGTTCATGGTGGCCTTTCTTCTAAGGTGGGTGGCCCCAGCCGGGGCCTTCGTCCTAACACTATCAGTACTTTTACTCTAGCCCACTGCTGAAGTTTGGGTACCAGGCCGGGTGTCGAGGCAGTCTCATCAGGGAGCGTAGCCACAGCCAGCGCCCTGAGCAGGGAGCGAGGCGTACAAGAGACAGGGCGAAGCCACCGGATTCCGTCGAGCCTGAGTCTGAACCTGAGCCTGGGGCGTTTGACTGCCTTTGAATAAACCTCAAGTTTTTTTGAATAAGTTTCAGCGACCTGCTTATACTGACGGTAGCCCCGCCGCGGGGTCAAACGACAGGGGAGCGCCTGCCTACCGGGTGCTGAGAGTGCACACGCAGACCCTCGAACCTGATCCGGTTAGTACCGGCGCTAGGGAGTCGAAATCTACCGGCACAACTGTGTGCCTGTGCATGCCCCCTTTGCTGTTTACCATCAAAGGAAGGCTATATGTCTAAGAAAGCTGCGCTGACATGGCGCGTTAATGATATCGTCGTTGCTTCTGTGTTGGCTGTTGCCTGCGCAATTCTCTTTTGGGGCTGGAACATCGCTGGTTACAAGGCCACCACAGCGGCTCTAGCCCTGGCACCCGAGTTCGCGTCGCTGATGGGCGGGCCCTGGCTCCTGGCAGGTGTGCTCGGCGGCTTCATTATCCGCAAGCCCGGCGCGGCCCTCTACACCGAGCTGCTGGCAGCGGTGGTTTCCATGTTGCTGGGGAGTGACTACGGCTGGACGATTGTTCTTTCAGGCCTCATCCAGGGGCTGGGGGCAGAGCTGGTTTTTGCGCTCTGTGCTTACCGTATCTGGAACCTGGGCACCTCCTTACTCGCCGGTGCCGTTTCGGGTGCCTTCATGAGTGTTTCTGAACTCGTCATCTACTATGCGGGTGTTTTTGAGGGTTCTAAGGCCGTCACCTACGCTATGGGCGGCATTATCTCGGGCACTGTTCTGGCGGGCCTGGTGGCCTGGCTCTTGACCCGTGCCCTGCTGGCAACCGGTGTGCTTGATTCCCTGGCGTCGGGCCGAGCCAATTCCCGCCGGTCAGCGGGTCGGCGGGCTCGCTAGGGCAGCATGGTTCAGATGGGCGGGCAGGTAGGGAACAAGGACGCGGTCGGGAGCCGGGGCGCCCGGTTGAGAGCGCACGATTTTGGTTGGCATCACCCGGGGCGGGAAGAGCCTGCGTTCGCCCACCTCAATTTTGAGATTGCTCCGGGTGAGAAGGTGCTCCTGGTGGGCCCTTCGGGCGCCGGGAAGTCGACGCTGCTACACGCCCTGGCCGGGCTCCTGATTGATGAGGACGGCCAGACCCAGCTCGGTGAAATCACCGTGAACGGACTGGCCCCCACCGAGGCTCTCGGGGACATGGGGCTGATGCAGCAGGACCCAGAAAGCTCGGTGGTGCTGGCTCGCGTTGGCGACGATGTGGCCTTCGGCCCGGAGAATCTGGCGGTGCCCCGGGGCGAAATCTGGGAGCGCGTGCTCACCGCTCTAGACTCTGTAGGGCTGGGGGGCCTTCCTCTGGACGGTTCTACCACTGCCCTATCTGGCGGTCAGAAGCAAAGGCTGGGGCTGGCCGGTATTCTGGCTATGCACCCCGGTGCCCTCCTGCTTGATGAGCCTACCGCTCATCTTGACCCGGCAGGCGTCCGGGAGGTAGCCGATGCCGTTCTTACCGTAACCGAGGCCACCGGGGCCACCCTGGTCGTCATTGAGCATCGGCTTGATGTGTGGGCGCGGCACATGGATCGCGTCCTGGTGCTGGGTACAGAGGGCGGCATCACCCACGACGGCCCGCCCGCCACGGTGCTGGCAGAGGCCCGTGAAGAGCTCATCGCCGCAGGGGTCTGGGTGCCCGGCTACAGGCCGCAGCCACCCGCCCCTCCTGCCGGTGGGCAGAAGGCTGCGCCCCTGCTGACAGCTGAAAGGCTAGCCGTTACCCGGGGCACCCCCACTCGGGCCCAGCGTAAGGAGCGTGCCCGCACACTCAAGAGTGGGGGAGAGCCCGTCCTTGACCTGCCCGCTGTAGCCGAAAACATCAACCTGACTCTGCACACCGGGGAACACCTGGCCCTGCTCGGGCCCAACGGCGCGGGCAAAACGACCCTGGGAATGACTCTAGCCGGGCTACTCCACCCGGCCCGGGGCCGCGTCATAGCCCACCCGGCCCTGATCGGAGAGCACACCGGTACCGCGCTGGCTGGTGACCTGACCGGCTGGCCTGCCGCTGAACTGGCCGACCGTATCGGGCTGGTGTTTCAGCACCCCGAGCACCAGTTCATCAGTGCAACCGTGCGCGATGAGCTAGAGTTTGGCCCCCGCCACCTAGCGCGAGTGCGCCGAGAGAAGCTTAATCTGGCGGAGCTGGCTGCCCATACCGACCGTCTGCTAGAGCGTCTGCGCCTGGCCCACCTGGCGGGAGCTAACCCGTTTACGCTCTCAGGGGGCGAGAAGCGGCGGCTCTCGGTGGCCACCGCCCTGGCTACCCGGCCAAAGCTCCTGATTTTGGACGAACCAACCTTCGGGCAGGATGCCACCACGTGGGCAGAACTGGTCACCCTCATCAAGGAACAGCTCGCTGACGGGGTAGCGGTAATCTCAATAACCCATGACGCCGACTATGCTACGGCCCTGGGTGGGCAGAGCTATGCCCTGACTCCGGCCACGGCTCCAGCTCCCGCTCAAGGCCAGGAGGGCCCCTATGGTAGCTGACCTGTTCACCCCCACCGCAGCCTCTACCAGCCGGGCTGGCCGCCTCAACGCAGGAACCAAACTGCTGGCCACCTTTCTGCTCTCCCTGGGGCTCATCCTCATCAAAGACTGGGTTGCGGCCCTCACCATCCTGCTCCTCGAAGCCCTAGTGTTTACCCTCTGGGGTGCCCGCCCCCTGAACCTGCTCCTACGCTTTTGGCCCCTTCTGCTGGGCACACTGCTGACAGGCTGGTCTACCGCGCTCATCGCCGAGAAAACCGGTGAGACCGTCTTTCATCTGGGCTTTCTATGGGTCACTACCGACTCTTTGACCACCGGTATTTCCCTCATGGTTCGTGGTTTGGCCCTGGCCCTGCCGGGCCTCCTACTGGTGACGACAACCGACCCCACCGATGCGGGTGACTCGCTAGCCCAAACTGCCCGCCTGCCTGCCCGATTCGTCCTTGCAGCGCTAGCCGCCCTGCGCCTACTTGGCATCTTAGCTACTGACTGGAACACCCTGGGCCAGGCCCGCCGCGCCCGAGGCCTAGGCGCTCACGACACCCTTCTGCGCCGCATCCGCACCTTCACCGGCCAGGCCTTCGCACTGCTGGTGCAGGCCATCCGACGCGGCACCCGTCTGGCTACGACCATGGAGGCCCGCGGCTTCGGGGCCGGGCCCCGCACCTGGGCGCGGGTGCCGGTCTACGGGCGCGCGGACGGCCTGTTCCTAGGTGCCTGTCTCGTCACAGTGTTAGCAGGCTACCTGGTCTCCTTCCTAGCCGGAACACTGACCTGGATGTGGCTATAGAACACCCCACCGCAATCTTGCGTTAAAGAAAGCAAGAATCTTTGGTGGGGCGTGAGCTACACGATACAGTGAAAGGGTACTCCTGCGGTGTATTATCCCCACGATAGGCACCCGGGGCCCATAACAATCGCTTCGGGCCGCGAAACCCACCTCGCACCCACGTGCCCGGGGCGGCTCGTGCCGAATATAGCGCTCGCATCAGGTGCTCCCACACCCAACCCCTAACGCCAGGTTGGTCGTGGGAGCATCAGAGTTAAGGGGCTACTGTTAAACCATGAACACTACAACCGTTGTCATGCTGACAGAGACCAACCCTGCCGGTGAACTCGTCGATGCCACCCTTCCCCTGATTAACATTGAAGACCAGGGTCTCACGCGCGGCGACGGCGTTTTTGAGACCATGCTGGCTGCCAACCGAACCGTGAGAAAGTTAGACTCTCACCTGGCTCGCCTGGCAGGCTCGGCCCGCCTGCTTGATTTGCCCCTGCCAGCTGAGGGCGACCTACGGGGGGCTGTGCACCTGGCGGTAGATTCTGCGCCCCAAGGCGCTCAGACCGTGCTCGGCGAAGAGCACACGGTCAAAATCGTTGTCTCTCGTGGCACCGCAGAAGCCGGCCCCCACGCCTGGGTGACCGTTGCACCGTCGTCGGCCACCGTGCTCCGCCAGCGCGAACAGGGCGTGCGGGTTATGCTCTTGCCCCGAGGCCATGACCCAGCCGAGGACTCTACCTACCCCTGGCTCCTGGCCGGTGCTAAGACCCTCTCGTACGCCGTTAATATGTCGGTGCTGCGATATGTGGGTAAGCACGGGGCGGACGACGCCATCTGGGTCACCGACGACCGCCGTATTCTTGAGGGGGCTACCTCATCTGTCATCGTGGCCAAGACCGAAGGGCAGAAGAAGGTGCTCTACACCCCAGAGCCTGCCCACGGTATTCTGCCCGGAACCACCCAGGGCGCCATTTTCGCGGGTGCTCGTGCCGCAGGCTGGGAGCTGGGGTACGCCCCCCTCTACCCCCAGGACCTGCTGGAGGCGGACGCCGTCTGGCTGGCGTCCTCGGTACGCCTGCTGGCGCCGGTCACCCATCTGAACGGCACCCCGGTTGCTACCGACCAGGCCCTCACTGAGGAGCTATTAGGCTACCTGGCCCGCGGCTAGCGCTAGGGAAGGTGGGCGCTAGGGCTTGGCCCGGTCGGTCGCGTAGTCGCTCTCTGCCTTCGGGGTCGTAATGAGGCTGATGCAGGCTAGGGCGGCAAAGCCCAGCATGGCGCAGGCCATGGGCATGTAGGCCTGCGGCCCCGCCAGTGACACGAGCGGGGCGGCAAGGCCACCCATCAGGGACTGGACGGTGCCCATGAGCGCAGATGCTGACCCCGCAATGTGGCGGGCTTCGCCCATGGCCAGGGCAGAGGCGTTGCCAAACATCAGACCCACCGAGGTGGTAAAGGCAAAGAGCAGGGCCAGGGTGGGGATAAGGCTGGGGCCCAGGGCAAAGTGCAGGGTCAGCAGAGCCGAGATGGTCACGACAGCAAAAGCCCCAAAGGTGAGTACCGTACGCTGGGCGACGCGGCCAATCAGGGAGGCGTTGAGGAAGGAGGCCAGAACAATACCCATGGAGTTCAACCCGAAAGCATAGGTAAAGTGCACCTCCGAGAGTCCCATGACGTTCTGGAGCAGGTAGGGGGAGCCGGAAATGTAGCTGAAGAGGGCACCGAAGCCCAGCACCAGGGTCAGGCTGAACCCCCGGTAGCGGCGGTTACGAGCGACCTCGATCATGCCCGTATAGACCGAGACGAGACTGCCGGTGCGGCGGCGCTCTACCGGCAGGGACTCCTTAATGAAGAGGACCACCAGCAGCATAGAGAGGGCAACCAGAGCCGCGAGCACCCTGAAAATATCGCGCCAGGTACCAAAGGAGAGCACCAGCCCGCCCAGAAGCGGGGCGATTACGGGGGCGAAACCGTTGATCATCATCATGACGCTCATGAGGCGGGCTGTCTGTAAGCCGGTGGTGGAGTCGGTGATTACCGCCCGGGAGAGCACCAGGCCGATAGCCCCGGTGAAGCCCATGACAAAACGGGCGGCAATCAGCAGTTCAATGGTGGGGGCAAAGGCACAGGCCAGGGTTGCCACAGCGCAGAGGGCTGCCCCGATCAGGAGCGGTAGGCGACGCCCCGTCTTATCAGAGAGCGGCCCCACAACAAACTGGCCTGCCCCCATGCCTGCCAGAAAGGCAGTGAGGGTTAGCTGGACGGTTGGGGTAGCGGTGCCTAAATCGGACGCAATTGCGGGCAGGGCCGCCAGGTACATGTCGATGGCCAGGGGCCCCACAGCGGTCAGAGAGGCAAGAGCGAAAATGGCAATCAGGGGCAGGCCGGGCCCGGTCTGGGGTGCGGGTGACTCGGTGGTGTGCATGTATCTCGTCTCTGCGGCTCAGTGGTTGTGATGAGGTGGCTGGCAAGCCCCTTGTATTCTACGCCCGCCTCTTTCTGAGGCGACAGGGAAACTCATGTGGCCTTGTAGAAGTGAAAAATACAATCTACTGCTGAACATAGCGGACGCCCGCACCCGCATAGGCGCTCGCGTAGGCTGCCAGCAGGTCAGCTTCTTGTTTCGCCCACATGTCCCAGTAGGGGCGGTAGGTCTCCCCGTCGCGGGCCAGGGCCCGTGCCTTGCGTAGGTCGGTGGGTACCTCCACGAAGACACCTAGATCGTGGGCGCCGGTCAGCGCCCCTACCCCCTCGGCAATCAGGACGCCCGAGCTCAGCTGATCGGGCAGGGTAAAGGTATGGGGGCCGGTAGGCTCAGACCTGGCCCAATCCCAGCCATTCCAGTGCGGGGCAGTGCCGGGGGAGCTGGCGCGTCCTGACATGACCGCCTCAGCCAGCTGCTGCCAGGTGCGGGCTGCCTGCGCCAGACCGCTCCAGCCCTGGTAGAGATCTTCGAGATGAAACACCTGCGCAGGGATCTCAGCTACTGCTAGCTTACTCACCAGACTAGCTGCCAGGCATGTCTTGCCCGACCCGCTACGCCCATCAAGGGCAAGCAGCAGGGGCCGGGGCTCCTGCAAGGCGGCTTTTGCCTCCCTAACCAGGGCAACTAACTGGGCCACAGAATTCACCAATGGCACGGGGTTCCTTATCCTCTTCTCTCATCAAGCTTTCACCTGGGGCTAGCGGCAGCGGAGTTACTTATAAGGTCTAAACATTGAACTAAAACCATAGGGAAACTGTAATCAAACTCAAGCCTTTATAGTAGGCCAGGCTGTATCTCACAGGAGATACAGCCTGGCCTATAATTTAGTACATAATTATGCTTCGATGGCTACAGTGTCGTTTGCCTTCAGCAAAGGAAAAGGCTGGCCTGCTAGGTCTACGTAAATGGTGCCGCCCATCTCTGCCTTGGTTGAACCATTGAAAACCAGGGAGATATGCCCGAGGGCTCCAAGGTTCTTCTGGGCTACTTCGCCCACGGCGGTGATGGGGTAGCGGTTGCCGCCGATGACAACCTGTTGCCCTGGGATGATGTCGCCAGCTACGTCGGTGCGTTCAATAATGTAGCAGAAATCCTTGAGATTATCGGGTGCTTCTGAACCGAAGAGAATAATCATGTCCTGTTCACGGAACATTTCTGCATCGGGCCCTACGGTGACAACGGTTGTTGAGTAGATGTTCATAGTTGTTTCCTTGGATGGGGTTGAGGGGATTGTTATTCTGTTGCGTAGAGGCCAAGGCTGGCGAGCCAGGCGATTGCTACGCGTGGCGCGCCGTTGAGGAATCGGGAGTAAAGGATAGCGGGGACTCCGACTTCCACGGTTTCGGCTTCTGCTTCGGCCAGACCCAAGCCAACAGGGATGAAATCGCAGGCATTCTGGGTGTTGATGGCAAAGAGGGCAGGTAGCGCTAGGTGGGGCGGGATATTTCCCTTACCGATTTCTACACCGATTAAGGAGCCGATGATAGAACCGATAACGCCGCCCGGACCTAGCAGAGGTGAGAGGAAGGGTAGAGAACAGATGAAGCCTAGGCCAATGAGTCCCCACCCGTTACCTGCGAGAGGTGCCAGAATATTGGAGAACATGGTGCCGAATCCAGAAGCGTTGATAACGCCGATGAGCATAGCAACGAAGCCCATAAAAGGGAGAACCGAGTTAATCATGGTCTGGATGGCATCTCGACCAGCCTGGTAGAAAATGCTGATAACGCGACCAGCACCAAGACCGATTTTTTCAAGAAGAGTTTTGTTCTTCTTCTCAGCGACTGTTTCTGAGATTTTCTTGTTGGTGCTGTACTTTTCGGTAGCGTGGGGTGCCTCAGCTAGAGCAGCCTGAGAACCGGAAGTAGCGGAGCTGGCACCCGCACCTGCCACCGCAGGGGTAAACTCTGCGTCTGCGGGAACAATATTTTCGGGAGTAACCGCTGAAACGTAGATGTCTTCGGTGATGAAGGCCGCGAGGGGACCTGACTTACCGGTGGGCATCACGTTAATGGTGGGGATGCCCTTCTTTGGGTAGAGACCACAGCGGAGGGTTCCACCGCAGTCGATAACGGCGGCGAAGATTTCTTCATCGGACACGGTGGTCTTGAAACCGTTAACGGGTTCAGCGCCGGTAAGTTCTACGATGCGGTCTACGACATCAGGCTTCATTCCCCCGCCTACGATGTAGACAACCTTGTTGCGTTCAGCCGTGGGTTTGATAGTGAGCGGTCCACCGAATCCTGAGCCGCCTCGGGTAATAGTGATTGCCTTGTATTCGCTCATGGTTTAGTGCTCCATCTTAACTTTATCGCTGAGTTCAATACCCTGTTGCTTGCTGACATACTTGACGCAGAGATCAGTAATCCAGCCGCCAATGAAGTTGAGAACTAGGCCTAACAGGAGGTAGCGGATTGCAAGTTCGCTACTGTTGAGACCGAGTTGGGTGATACCCATAGCGATACCTGCCCAGACAAACATTTCTGCGGGGTTGATATGAGGGAATACACCGTTAGAGGTATGGCAGAACTGGGCGGCAGAGGCAAAGTAGCCTGGCTTGTAGCGTTCTGGCATGAAGCGGCCTAGAGAATGAACCATGGGGTTTCCCAACATAAAGGCCCCAACGAAAGGAAGAATCATATACCGAAGGAATACGTTCTTACTAGCTTTTTGAGCAAACCCATTGATGCGATGTTCACCGATGATACCGATGAGGGAGTTCATCGCGATAAGTAGCATGAGGACAAGGGGGACGATGGAAGTCATCCAATCTATAAAGGTTTCTGCACCTGCCTGGAATAGTCCGATAAACCATTCGGCTGCATTGACGAGGATATCCATGGTAGGTCTCCTTATTTCTTCTTAGCTGAGGTGAGCTGTTTGCCCAACCTGATGAGGGGACTATCTGGTTCAATAATTTCTTGGCCTGCGATAAAGCGATGGTAATTTGCGGAGGCGTTTTCGATAGCTTTTCGGATATGTTTGGGATAAGCCGACCAATTTTCTAGCCCTACTAGATTCATATCCAGCCCAATGATTTCTGGATGATTTTTGAAACGGCTGAATACGGTATAGCCAGCCAGAATTTTGGCATCAATAATGGTGTTGTCGTCGTTGATAGCAAAGAGAACAATCGCCCCGGAATTAAGTAGTCTTTTATATTTGCCCATGACGACTCTGCCTTGTTTGCGGAGCGCCACATAGGAGTCTGCGAGGTCCTTGGATTGCCTAAAGGAGAGGACCATATTGACGGCATAGAAGGCGCCGAGGAAAAGGATGATGGCTAGAACATTCATTTTTCTCCTAGTGGTGGGTGGTATTAGCGGTTTGTAGTTCGGGTCGACATAAAGGCACGGAATTGATGGGCAGCTGTGAAGCTGGTGATGGTGTTTATCGAGTCGGTGTCGTGGCTCAGAGCTATGACTTCCTGGTAAAGCCCTACTAGGGCTGCAGAATTATCCTCCCTGTCAGCGTGGGGAAGTCCTGCAAGGATTATTAGATGGCGGGTTTCTGGTTGGACTCCCAGCGCAAGCACGATATAGGATCCGTCGATTCCTATATGAGGAAAGGACAGCTGGTCACTAAGCTTCATTGTTGCCTGCTGTTCGCGGGCAAGCATTTCCTTAGCAAAGTTCTCGCCAGTGACACCGGCCTTATGAAGTAGCCCTAGGAGCTCTTCAAGCTGCTCAGAGTAGGTGTTGCTTTCTAGTAGGAAGAACAGGTTAGAGGTAAGAAGACTTGCCAGCCAGGACCCCTCAGCGAAAGCTCCTTTCGATCCGCCGCTTCGCTGGATGCAGAGAGTATCGATTGCCTTACGAAGTTCCTGAGGGTCCACCTGGTCTGCGACCTCAATAAGAGGGAGCGCAGTTTTCTGGTTCATGCCGGGGTGAGCGATTGCCAGGTCATAGTCTTGTTGATTGATGGTTGCTAAGGCATCCTGATGGATGGCGGTGACAGAGCCAACTCCGGGAAGCGCCGCCTCCACCTGCCCTCGTAAGAGGTGGCCATCAATTTTTCCGTGCCGGTAGATAACAGCGATACGCAGTTGTTGACGAACCTGAGAATAGAAAGCATCCAAGGAAACCTGGAAATAAGCTGCAAGCAATGCGACCTCTGCTGGTACTACTATGTCTTCGGCAACCTCTTCGACAACGTCCGCAGCCAGGCGCGCTAGCTGAAAGGCAAGAGGATAACGAATAGGATGTAGCCCGGAGGAATCTTCAGTGAGCTGAACCGAGAACCGAACCCGGTTCAACAGGAACCCGAGATGTACTAGAAATTCCTCGTGAAGGTTCTCAAAAGATAGCGCAAGCCCAGTTTCTTTCCTGATTCGCTCCTGAATCCTTTGGCAGAGAGTCTCTGCCCGCTCCCTGTAGACAAAGCGGGCAAACCCTTGAACGTTGTCTGGTCCTCGCATCGCAACAAGAGGGAGCGTCAGGAAAAGCGATTCGGAGATAGGTAGAGATTCTTGAGTCATTTTCTGGGCGACGCCCACTAGCTCACGAGCGACACTATGCGCTGGGTTAGATGCTAAATCAGCGAACTGAGATGGTAACGCTTCTAAAGCAAAGCCGTGGGAAACACGGTCAATGAGCACCGTAAACCAGCGTTCCAGAGACTCAATGGCAGCAATCTCCAGTTGGTGTGATAATGCAACGTCCACCATCTGCTCATAAAAAGCGTTGGGGATTGGCGAAATATCAAAGAAGTCAGCATAAAAATGATCCAGCACCATAAGCCGCACTGATAGTTCAGAACCCAGCAACCGAATACCTCTATTAGGCTTACCTTCAATAGCTATTCCGTAGCCCTCAGATAGCTCGCGTAATTTGGCAATATCTGCGTTCACGGTGGATCGTGACACGTTCATTTCAGCAGCAAGTATGTCAGCTACTATAGGACGTTCGAGTTCTGCCAACCTTTGAAAGATATAACCTTGACGCGCACTGGCATCATTGAAGGAGCGTTCTGTAGCAAGCAGAGTATTTTTAACCAGGAGGTAACGCTCTCGGTCATAAATTGCTAGCCGGTAGACTCCCTTAGAAAGCGAAATAAAGGCAGCGTCTACAAATGCACCGTTAAGATCGGCGATTTCCTTAGCAATAGTCTTTGCAGAGACACCCAGCTCATCAGCCAGTGCTTGGGCATCAAAAACCAGACGTAGCTCTAAGGCACGCAGAATCCGAAGAGTACGATTCATAGAAGCCATCATCACGTAAACCGAACCTAAGAATTTCTAACCGCGGGACTTGCCACCGGTCACAGCATAAGTGGTACCAGTGATGTAGGAGGCGCGGTCTGATAGTAGGTAAACTACGGTATTCGCAAGCTCGTTAAGCTTGCCGGGACGACCCAACGGAATAACCTTTGAATAATCAGTATTCAAACCTTCAACAGTTGTATTGCGAGTATATGCCAGTGCCTCATTGTAGGCGGGAGTGGTCAGGCCGGTAGGCTCGTTAATACCCGGAGCAACACCTACTACACGGATGTTCTTCTTACCGAGCTCTTTGCCCCAGGACCGGGTGAAGGAATTGACTGCGCCCTTCGTCGCAGAATAAGCAGACTGGCCATCAGATCCTTCAATACCGGCCTCGGACGTAATGTTGATAATGACACCGCCACCTACTGATTCGAAATGGCGGGCAGCAGCCTGAGCACAGTTGAAAACACCCTTTACATTGATGTTGAACATTGCATCGAAGGATCGCTCATCAAGTTCATATTCTGGGTGCTTACCCTGGAAATCAACCAGCAAACGGGGCAGGTTGATACCAGCATTATTCACTAGCCCATCCAAAGTTCCAAAATGATCAATCACAGAAGCTACCGCTGCACGGACGCTCTGCGCATTTGTCACGTCGGTGGTGGCATTGAAGATGCCGGTCGCGGCGTCCTCTCCGGTCTCCACGTTGATATCTAGCACCGCAACACGGGCACCGGCTTCACGCAGACCTCCTACAATCACAGCACCGATACCGGAAGCACCACCGGTTACCGCAACTACACGGCCCTCCAAACCTAGCCAGTTCTCAGTCATAACTAAACTCCTTATCAAGAGTAACTAAAGCTGTTACCCCAAGACTAGGAGCCATCCTGTCGGCTAGGCCAGAGGCGTTAGGCCAGCCTTTTTCTAGGAGGGAGAAAATCATCAACCAATTCTGACGAGGCCCACCAGATGAAGTTAGTTCTCAAAAGGCTTGCATTTTGCTGGGCTGGTGTCAATATAAAGTGGTCCCTTATGACAGAAACAGAGTAAGGTTAGGGGCAACTAAGCGATAATGGCTCTAAGCATTGCACCAAACTGAAGGGACGCATGAACGATTTCACAGCCGCCCAAAACCTCATGGCTACAGCAGTCCAAGCCCGCGCCGCGCTGGCGGCACTCGCACAGCCTAATACCCTCACTTTTCAGCTCCCGGACGGGTATGCCGGTTCCCTCTACCGGTTCGCCCCGCTGGCTCCAGCCAGTGTCAGTAACCTGCCTGCCTGGCTGACCCAGGCTTTCTGGCGGGCCCAGCCCCCGGCAACTATCGATGACCTGAGGGCTCTCGCTGCTGCCGACGCCCCGGTTCCCCAGCTTCTCGACACCATCGCGGCGGGGAGCGGTGGCCTGCTGGGCAGATTCTTCGGCGGCAAACGTAAGGCTGCTGAGGCGGCTACCTTTGACCTGACCTCGCACGTGACCGAGACGGCCCCCCTCATAGAGCGCCTACGCCCCCTGCTCGAAGAGCAGGCTAGCTACCTGGGCATGAGCCCGGAGCAGGTTTTTGCCTCAGATATTCTGGGGGTCAAGGACGTTGCCGCCCGGCACCTGGCGCGCTTCGCGGGGGAGCGGTGGGAGGCACCCCGCTGGGTTGAGGTTGCGTCCTCCGATGTGCAGGCCTTCCAGGCAGTGTGGAGCTCCCTTAACACTCCTGAGCGTTCTCAGCTGATGAACGGTATGGGGGCTGACATGCAGGCCCTCAAGGCTGAGCGGGCTACCCTCACCTTAGCTGAGCTGCCGGTCGATAAATTGCGTGAGCTGACTAGCGGCACCGTGCGAACCGCGCCCCTGACTGCTGCCGGTATTAACACGGTTGCGGACGTGCTCGCGCAGGGCTCTGCCTCTGCTCTCACCCGGGTGCCGGGTGTGGGTGAGACTACCGCCAGCCAGATGTACGCGGCTGCCACCCGCCTGCTGGATGAGGCCGCTGCCGCAGAGAAGGAAACCCTGGGCGAAACCCGCACTCCGGCCGCCGAACGTATCCTGATTGGCCTGGATCGACTGCACGCTATCGACGCCGCCGTGGGCGATACCGACCTATTGGCCCGCCTGAGCTCCTACGCGCCCCTGCTGACTCAGCCGCTCCCGGCGTCCGGCCCCTTCTACGTGGCTTTGGGGGATGATGAAACCGACCTGGAGCAGCTACAGGCCGACCTCACCTGGTGCCGCTCCCGTACTGGGCTGACCGTTCCACCGGCCACCTGGCTCACCCCCGACGCCGCCTGGGCAGGCTACCTGGCCGACCCTGCCAGCCACCAGGCCCTGCTCGCCCACTACCTGGGCAATGAGGCGATTGGCGATGACTATCTACCGGCTGAAACCGTAGAGCGCATCCGCAAGTTCCCGCTCAACCTCACCGGTTTAGCCGCTACCCTGCGCGGCTACCAGAACTACGGTGCCAAATTCATGCTGGCCCAGAAAAAGGTGATTCTGGGTGATGAGATGGGCCTGGGTAAAACTATGCAGACCCTAGCGGCTCTCACCCATCTGGCTAACAAGGGGAAAACCCACTTCATCGTGGTATGCCCGGCGTCGTTGGTCATCAACTGGCAGCGCGAAACCGAGAAATTCACGCAGCTTAGAACCCACCTGGCCCACGGTGACAGGCGTGATTCTGCCCTTGCCGCCTGGAAGGCTGAGGGGGGCCTGCTCATCACCACCTATGATGGGGCCCGCCTGTACTCAGACAGTACCTGGAGGGCCGATGCAGTGGTCGCTGACGAGGCGCACCTGGTCAAAAACAGGTCAGCGCAGCGTTCCGCTAAGGTCGCTGACCTGGTGCGCTCTGCCGAGTATGCCGTGCTACTTTCGGGAACCCCCATGGAGAACCGGGTCTCAGAGTTTGTCACGTTGGTTGATTACTTGCAACCCGACCTGGTTGCTGGTGGCGGCGTCGATCACCTCCTAGCCAGCGAATTTCGTAGTCTCATTGCGCCCGTCTACCTGCGCCGCAACCAAAAGGATGTGCTCTCCGAACTGCCCGATATGACCGAGCACCGTGACTGGTTGGAACTCACGCCAGGCGACGACGAGGCCTACCGCGCCGCCGTAGCCGAAGGCAACTTTGCTCTCATGCGCCGCTCTGCCTGGGCTGCCGAGGAGTCCGCCAAACTGACCCGCCTGCTCGAAATCGTCTCTGATGCCGCTGACGCTGGCCGTAAGGTTCTCGTTTTCTCCTTCTTCCTCTCCGTCCTCGCCCGGCTTGAGGCGGCCCTGGGGGAGCGCTCTGTTGGTACTATTTCTGGCGCTATGCCTCCCACTGAGCGTCAGGCTGCCGTCGATAGGCTCAAGGACGCGGCTCCCGGCTCCGTTCTGCTGGCTCAGATTACGGCTGCTGGTGCAGGGCTCAACATTCAGTCTGCCTCGGTGGTTGTGCTGGCTGAGCCCCAGTTCAAGCCCACTATCGAGGCCCAGGCCATTGCCCGCGCTCACCGCATGGGCCAAACCCACGCTGTTGATGTCTTCCGTCTGCTGGGTGCAGACACCGTTGATGAGCGTATGGTTGAGCTACTGGGCGTCAAGTCCCAGCTCTTTGACGAGTACGCCCGGCTATCAGCTTCTAAGGAGTCAGCTGCTGAGGCCGTTGACATCTCCGATTCCGCAATGGCTACGCAGATTATCGCGGACGAGCGTGCCCGGCTCGGGCTCGATGCCGGTGCGCCCGTGGCAGACACGGACGGCACCGCAGATTAGTGGTGCTGCGCGTGCCGGATTACGCCCGGTACAGCGCGCTGAATCATGCCGAAAGTTTCGTAGAAATCATCTAGGGTTCCGTACCAGGGGTCGTAGATACCCAGTTGCTCAAGGGGCCAGCTGGCAGTAGCCGGGTCGAACTCACGCATGAGTCGAACCTTTGCTGCGGCCTGCTCTGAGGGGGCCAGCTGCTTGAGACGGCGGTAGTGGTTAGTGTCCATGGCCAGGAGCAGATCATAACGGTCAAAATCTGTTCGGGTGAACTGTTGGGCACGGTGAGAACCGGCGTCAATATTCAGCTCTGCCAGCACTTTTTGAGCGCGGTGGTCAATAGGGTTGCCCTGCTCTTCGTTGGAGATACCCGAGGAAGCGACGTCGAGTTCTAGCCCGGCTTCAGCTGCGGCCTTCTTGATGAGGTACTCACCCATGGGGGAGCGGCAGATATTTCCTGTGCACACAGTCATGATTCGATACATGTTAACCATGTTCTCACTCTTTCCTCAGGAGAATACGGGGGCGGTGAGGAGTCTGATGAAAACTTGGGTCATTGTTCGCTCTGAGGGAGAAAAAGAGCGTCAAGCTGTGTATAGTCTTACAGGTACACACACTTGATGGTTTCTCGCATAAGCTATCGTAGCCTGGTTCATACAGCAGTGAACCTTCACGGCGGCGTAGCGTGGAGAGAATGAACCAGACACTCAGTTTCTTGAGTTCTTTCGAGATGACAGAAGCCCCGCAGGCCACACACCTGCGGGGCTTTTGCGACTCGCCCGCCCAAAACAAGGTGCCCCCAGCCCACTGCATGTACTCTGATAAAGAACACACATCCAATACTCAGGTTCGATGGAGTTTTTTCTCATGTCTGAAATCCCCAATCCCCAGCAGCCCAACCAGTCAAACTTTAACCAGTCTGCTCAGGTTCCCCCTCTCTCCCAGCAGGATCCGGGCCAGCAGCCTATTCCCGGTGGCCTACCTGGCCAGCCCGTACCTCAGGGCGAGGGCTCAAAGAAAAATATGGGTCTGCTCATCGGCGGCCTACTTGCCCTGGCGATTGCCGTGATTATTGTGGCGGTTCTCTTCTTTTCCGGTATTTTTGGCGGTTCAAGCCGCATTGATAGCGCGGATGAGTTCAACCAGAAGGTGAGCGATATAACCGCTGATTCCAACGTCAACAAGTGTTTTAATGCAGATGAAACCATCCTCGCCGGTGAGATGGATTCCCTTAAGCAGGACGTTGCTGAGCAGCTTTCTGTAGACCCTGCGCAGGTCTCTATGTTGCTGTGTGCCACCTTCGACACCACTTCTCTTGAGGGGGCAGTAGACTCTGACCCTGAAATTGCCGATCAGGTGCTTTTGGCTGTGCACACAGGTGAGGGTTCTGTTGCTGATCACGTGGGTAACCTGCAAGATACTGACCTGTCGATTGATTCTACCGGCTGGGGCGTTTATGGCGAGAACTGGCTTGTGTACGCCGAGAAGGTTGATCAGAAAGTTAAAGATGCTGCGATGGATCAACTCAAGGGTGAAGAGGTCCCCACTTCTTAAAAACTGAATAAAGTAAACTTACTGAACTAGGGCCCCTTCTCGGCACACCGAGAAGGGGCCCTGTGTATTGTTTATCACCTATATGAATTGTGTTTGAATTTTTGAATGTTCCCTGCTTCTCTGGTGTAGATTATTTCGTTCATTTTGTTTGGGCAGAGGTCGCTTCAATACGCATCACTGTTAATGAAGTTCACAGTAAACAGTTCTTCAAAGGGCCTTGTCATCAGCCAGTAATCATGATTAACTAATCGCTGGAAGCCATTTTATTGACTATCGTACTGGCACAATAAACCACGCACAGTGGAGAATGTGCCGGCCCGACCCTTGACACATATTCCCCAATCAAGAGCCAGAGCTCAGAGTAGGCAGTTTATTATGACTTCTTCTATTTCGATCCCATCTAGCAAGCCCTCTTTGAGTACCAGGCTCCGGGCTGATGTTCCAGCATCTATTGTTGTTTTCCTGGTTGCCGTACCGCTGTCCCTAGGAATAGCGGCCGCATCGGGTGCTCCCGTTGCGGCAGGTCTCTTTGCGGCAGTAGTGGGCGGTATTTTAGCCGGATATTTCGGTGGTTCCCCACTACAGGTTAGTGGCCCCGCAGCGGGGCTAACCGTTATCGTTGCTTCCCTCGTTGACCAATTTCCCTGGCCCGTGGTGTGCGCCATTACCGTTGGGGCGGGGCTCCTGCAGATACTACTCTCGCTCAGTAGGGTTGCTAGGATCGCGCTGTCCATCTCACCGGTAGTTGTGAACGCCATGCTGGCTGGCATTGGCATCACCATCATCTTGCAACAGGTGCAGGTTCTTCTAGGGTCTACTGCCGAGTCTTCAGCCGAGGAGAACATCAGCGCCCTCCCCGATAACATCCTCAACCTTCGCCCCCTTGACCTCCTGTGCGGTGTTGCGGTCATCGGCATCATTCTGCTCTGGACCAAGCTGCCAGCGAGCGTCCGCAAAGTACCCAGCCAGCTGGTTGCTATCGTCGCCGTTACACTTGTTGCCTCTCTGGCTCAAGCCGATGTCGTGCGGGTCAGCATCGGTGAATCTGTTCTAGAAGGAGTAGCCCTACCCCAGCTTCCTGAGGGGCAGTGGGCAGCCTTCTTCCTCGGCATCCTCACCATCGGAATCGTAGCAAGCGTAGAATCCCTTCTCAGCGCCGTAGCCGTGGATCGGCTCCACCAGGGAGAGCGAACCAACTTTGACAAAGAACTGCTCGGCCAGGGTATTGCTAACACCGCCTCGGGTGCCATCGGTGGGCTACCTGTCACAGGTGTGATTGTGCGAAGCTCTACGAACGTGATTGCCGGGGCTGTCTCTAAACTCTCCGCGATTCTGCACGGAGTCTGGGTGCTGCTCTTCTCACTGGTGGGAGTAGCCCTCATTGAACAAATCCCCATGGCCGCCCTGGCAGGCCTGCTAATCTACACGGGCGGTAAGCTCATTCGCTGGGCCGACATCAGAATTGCCCGCCGTACCGGAGACCTGCTGGTCTACGTGGTGACCGTCCTCGCCGTTGTCGGCCTCAACCTGCTTGAAGGCGTAGGCATCGGAATTGTCCTCTCCATCCTGATTCTGCTCTGGCGTGTAGTCAAAGCCAGTGTGCACGCAGAACAAATCTCCAGCAAACGCTGGCGACTCATCATCGAAGGTAGCTGCTCCTTCCTCTCCACCCCCAGGCTGGTCAAGGTTCTGCAGTCTATACCCGATAACGCTGACGTGGTGGTGGAGTTTGAGGTGGACTATCTAGACCGCCATGCCTACCAGGCCTTCTCTGACTGGCGGGCCCGCCACGAAGCCCTAGGTAACAGCGTCGCTATCGAACAGCGCGAAAACAACCTATTCGATAACCTGGATCAGACCCCGCCCCGCAGAAGTGACCTACAGACCTTCTTCAAAGGCAACCATGCCCCCTGGAACCGCCAGTCGCAGGAGCTACCGGAGATTACCCAGGAGAACAGTCATCTGAAGCACCTACTGCCCATCTTCGCCGGCATTGAACAGTTCCACCGCAAGCATTCTGGTAGTGTTCGGGAACATTTAGCCCCGCTCACTCTAAGCCAGAAACCCGCTGCCATGTTCATCACCTGTGTGGATTCCCGTGTCGTTCCCAATATGATTACCAGTTCGGGCCCGGGAGACCTGCTGACCATACGTAATGTGGGTAATATGTTGCCCCCGTCGCAGACTGTGGCCGCACCTGTGAGCGGCGAAGGCGGAGCAGTATCAGATACGTCGGTCAACGCGGCCATCACTTTTGGGGTGGAGTCACTGGAAATTCCTGCTCTTGTTCTCTGCGGGCATTCCTCCTGCGGAGCCATCAGCGCCCTGCTGACGGGCGTTCCGCAGCCTGATGAAGTGGACCGGTGGCTGACCTGCGGTGAGGAAACCTTGCAGGCGTATAGGCAGGGCCACCCCCTCGTGGCACTGGCTAAAAAAGCTGGCTACACCGAAGCTGACCAGCTGTCCATTCTTAACGTGGCTATCCAGGTGCAGCGCCTACGTAAGCACCCCAGTGTGGCAGAGAGATTGGCTGACGGCCGCGTTAACGTCACCGGGCTCTTCTTTGATATCGCCGCCGGCCGCACCTACGAAATTACTCAAGATGCCATTCTTGATATCAACCATGAGCGGCTACTGGGGGCAAAGACCCAACCGGCTCAGGTGTAAGGAATACGCCGAGTCATAGGCCAAACGGGGTTGGGGGCAGTGCTGAGGCGCTGCCCCCAACCCCGTTTAGTTTGAAGCGCAACAGGTAGTGCGCACTGGTGCAATGACCGGTAGCTTTAGAGGTGAAGCAAAAAAGTTGAGCTTTATTGACTCAAGTCTGTTGACAATTCTTCAAAAGCAGAGCAAACTAGATATCGAGACAAGCGAGTTGAGTCTGAGGGACTCAAGTTCTCGGAGGCGGCTCGCTTGAAGATTTCACATAACCCAACCCAAGGAGAAAACATGTCACGTGCAGTAGGTATTGACCTCGGTACTACCAACTCAGTTGTAGCGGTGCTGGAAGGCGGAGAGCCCGTCGTCATCGCCAACGCAGAAGGTGCCCGCACCACCCCCTCCGTCGTCGCATTTTCAAAAGACGGCGAAGTTCTGGTTGGTGACGTCGCCAAGCGTCAGGCAGTCACCAACGTTGACCGCACCATCGCTTCCGTCAAACGCCACATGGGCACCGGTTGGACCGCTGATATTGACGGCAAGAAGTACACTGCCCAGGAAATCTCAGCCCGTACCCTCATGAAGCTCAAGGGCGACGCTGAGGCCTACCTGAACGATAAGGTCACCGACGCCGTCATCACCGTACCCGCCTACTTCAACGACGCCGAGCGTCAGGCCACCAAGGAGGCCGGCGAAATCGCGGGCCTCAACGTCCTGCGCATTGTCAACGAGCCCACCGCAGCAGCCCTGGCCTACGGCCTCGACAAGGGCAACGAAGACGAACTGATCCTGGTCTTCGACCTCGGCGGCGGCACCTTCGACGTCTCCCTGCTCGAAGTCGGCAAGGACGAAGACGGCTTCTCCACCATCCAGGTACGCGCAACCTCCGGTGACAACCGTCTGGGCGGCGACGACTGGGACCAGCGCATCGTCGACTGGCTGCTGGAGCAGGTCAAATCCAAGACCGGTGCTGACCTCTCCAAAGACAAGATTGCCCTGCAGCGTCTGCGCGAAGCAGCAGAGCAGGCCAAGAAAGAACTGTCCTCAGCAACCTCCACCAACATCTCCCTGCAGTACCTGTCCGTCACCCCCGAGGGCCCCATCCACCTGGATGAAAAGCTGACCCGCGCCAAGTTCCAGGACATGACCTCAGATTTGATTGAGTGCACCAAGAAGCCCTTCAACGACGTCATTGCTGAAGCGGACGTCAAGGTCTCTGACATCGCCCACATCGTTCTGGTCGGTGGCTCCACCCGTATGCCCGCCGTCACCGAGGTCGTCAAGGAACTCTCCGGTGGCCGCGAGCCCAACAAGGGCGTCAACCCCGACGAGGTCGTTGCCATGGGCGCAGCCCTGCAGGCAGGCGTGCTGAAGGGTGAGCGCAAGGACGTCCTGCTCATCGACGTCACCCCCCTCTCCCTCGGTATCGAGACCAAGGGCGGCGTGATGACCAAGCTGATCGAGCGCAACACAGCGATCCCCACCAAGCGTTCCGAGACCTTCACCACCGCTGAAGACAACCAGCCCTCAGTGTCGATTCAGGTCTTCCAGGGCGAGCGCGAGTTCACCCGCGACAACAAGAACCTGGGCACCTTCGAGCTGACCGGCATCGCACCCGCCCCCCGCGGCGTCCCCCAGATCGAAGTTACCTTCGACATCGACGCCAATGGCATCGTTCACGTCTCAGCTAAGGACAAGGGCACCGGCACCGAGCAGTCCATGACCATCACCGGCGGTACCTCCCTCTCCAAGGAAGACATCGACCGCATGGTCAAGGACGCTGAGGCTCACGCCGAGCAGGATAAGGCCCGCCGCGAGGCCGCCGAGACCCGCAACGCCGCTGAGAACACCGCCTACTCCATCGAGAAACTACTCAAGGAAAACGACGAGAAGCTACCCGAGGATGTCAAGACCGAGGTCCAGGCAGACGTTGACGCTCTGAAGTCTGCCCTGGAGGGCGAAGACGATGACGCCGTCAAGACCACCTTCGAGAAGCTACAGGCTTCACAGACCAAGCTGGGTGAGGCCCTCTACGCTCAGGCTCAGGCTGATGCCGCCTCCGGCGAGGAAGCTCCCAAGGCTGACGAGGACGTCGTTGACGCAGAAGTAATCGACGAAGAAGATGAGAAGAAGAACTAGCCATGGCTGAGAACACCAACGAGCCTGCGGGCACCGAGCCCACCGGCCAAAAGCCCGAGGGCACTGACCCGCTTGAAGAGGTCTTCAAGGCACCAGCCGCTGAAGGCCACCCCGAGCCCGAAGGTGTGGCCGAACCGGAGACGGCAGGTGCTGAATCTGCCGCAACCGGCCAGGCCGGTTCAGAACCCTCCGAGGCTCAGGGGGAGGGCGCTGATGCGGCCCTGGCCGCTGAGCGTCTTGAGGATTTGCTCCGTCTTCAGGCCGAGTTCACCAACTACAAGAACCGCACCGCCAAAGAGAAAGAGCAGTTGCGCGACTTCGTTATCGCCGATCTGGTAGCAGCTCTGTTGCCCGTCATCGACGATATCGATGCCGCCCGCACACACGGCGACCTTGAAGATGGCCCCTTCGCCGCGATTGCCAATAAGCTCGAAGAGACCCTGAACAAGCAGGGGCTGGAGCGGTTCGGTGAGGTGGGGGAGCCCTTCAACCCCCAGGTTCACGAGGCTGTGCTGCAGCAGCCCACCAGCGAGGTTGAGCCCGACTCAGTCTCCATGGTGCTCCGCAACGGCTACCGGGTTAAGGGCCGCGTGGTCCGTACCGCCCAGGTTGCTGTAGCGGTCGCAGAATAAGGACGCGGGCGGGTGCCTGACCTGATGCCTCAGGTTGGGTGCCCGCCCCTTCTATCCCACCCCCTAAAAGACACACGATCTACCTCGGAAGGAGAGGCACATGGCGAGCGAAAACTGGCTCCATCAAGATTTTTATAAGGTACTGGGCGTAGCCGAGGATGCCTCCGAGGCAGACATCAAGAAGGCTTACCGTAAGCTGGCCCGCAAGTACCACCCCGACCAGAACCCCGGTGATACGGCCGCCGAGAAGAAGTTCAAAGAAGTCTCTGAGGCCTACGACGTACTCTCAGATCCCAAGCAGAAGGAAGAGTACGACCAGATTCGCAAGTACGGGGTCGCAGGCTTTGCCGGGAACGGAGGTTTTCCTGGCAGTGCAGGTGGCTTCCCCGGCGGCGGTAGTTTCACCTACACCACCAGTGGCGGCGACGGTGCTGGCATCAACCTCGAAGACCTGCTCGGCGGCATGTTCAGTGGCGGCACCAGCTTTGGCGGAGCCGGACGCTCAGCTGGCGGCTTCCCTGGTGGGAGCGGCTTCCCCGGCGGCGGCTTCTCTGCCCCTGCGCCCAAGGGCGAGGACGCGACCACCAGCGTCCGCATCAGCCTCAAACAGGCCTACGACGGTGCGGAGGTTTCGGTCTTCCGCCCCGGTGGCTCCCAGACCCAGGTTCGCCTGCCACGCGGCGTGAAGGACGGCCAGAAAATCCGGGCACGAGGTAAGGGGCACCCCGGTGCCGGTGGCGCAGGGGATTTGATTGTGACCGTCCGTGTGGACTCCAACCCTGTCTTTGACCGCGAAGGTGATAACCTGCTCGTCCGCGTGCCCGTCACCCTGGAAGAAGCCCTCAAGGGCGGAGTTATTGAGGCCCCCACCCTTGACGGCGGCAGCGTCAAGCTCCGCCTGGCTGCCGGTTCACCCTCCGGTCGTAAACTTCGCGCTAAGGGCCGTGGCTTTGTGACCAAGAAGGGTACCGGCGATATGCTGGTTATCCCCGAGGTGCAACTGCCCACCCACCTTACCCCTGAGGCAGAGGCGGCACTTGATGCCTTTTTAGCGGCGGCACCCCAGGGCAACCCACGCGAGAATCTACTGAAGAAAGCTGGTGACTAGGTGTGGTACTTGAATCTGACCGCCCGGTCTTTGTGATTTCGGTAGCTGCGGAGCTGGCGGGTATGCATCCGCAGACGTTACGCCAGTACGACAGGTTGGGGCTGGTGCAACCCCAACGTGCTCCGGGCCGCGCCCGCCGCTACTCTGAACGCGACGTGCAGAAACTTCAGGAGGTTCAGGAGCTATCGCAGGCCGGTGTCTCCCTTGAGGGTATCAGACGCATCATGGAGCTCGAACACCAGGTTGACGCTCAGCGCGCCCGCCTCAAGGAGCTACAGGCAGAGAACGAGGCGCTTCGAGCCCGTGTAGAGGAGGGGGCTCGCATCTTTGCTGCTGGAACCTCCGGTGGGGCTGTGCACCTGGCACGGGGCAAGCGCCCCGCACCCCGCACCTCCTCCCAGGCCGTGGTGCTCTACCGGCCCCGCTAAACCCGCCCCTAGGTCTTGACTGTAGCGATGGTTGCCATCAGCGCGAAAGAGATTCGCGCAGATGGCAACCATCGCTACATTAAAAATATGGCTAGAGAAGACTAGTGGGGCAGGCGTTTCTTTATGTCCTTCGCTCTCGAGATGAAACTACATAGAATGTGAAAGTAGTTAGATAGCCGAAAGGGCGTATGAGCAGAGTGGAGGAGAACCCCTCGGTGGCGCATACTCTGAACGAACTACTTACTGCAATGACTAGTCCTGACCCGACTGTAAGAGATGGTTGGGCTTACGAAGAACTGGCTCAGGGCATCCTCTCGGGACAGTGGGATTCATCTCTACCAGACATACAAGCCACTGCGATAGGGTACTTCGAACACTCTCAAATTCAAGCAAGAGCGTTTGCCCCTCTGATTCTCCGTTGGACGATTCAAGCGGGGGCTCACAACCGTTCCGTCTTTGAAGCCTGCCGCCGCTGGCACCTCGGCGAGAAAGATACTCGCGGGTATGATTCCCAACTGGGCTGGCTACACGCGATTGCTCACGGTGCCGATTGTCTAGCCGAATGTGCTTCTGCTGGTATCGCAACAGCCGATGAAGTCCTTGGGGTTCTGGCGCAAAGACTGGTTAGCTCCGATATGGCCTGGGTACAGCAGGAGGACGCCCGAGTCGTGCGGGCGGTAATAGTTGTTCTGCTGGGTTCTCCTGATACCCTTCCTGATGCTTGGTTTGAATGTCTGAACGATGCTGTAACAGCCTATGAGCAGCGAGCTGTGCAAGGGAGTGCGCCTCCGGTGTGGGTCTCAAATTTGCAGTCAGTTTTAAGTCTTAGCTGTGTGTGGGCTTCTGATCCTTTTATTGACGAGTTGATTCTGTCGCAAAACCAAAGAAAAGTAATCCAGCATGAGTCTCGGAAGCTTCTGGGTATTCTGCTTCCTTGGTTTCTCCCGGAGTCTTCTTGAAAAGTATTGCTGGCGGATAGTTATTGAAAGGCACTGTATAGCCCCACAAAACTTTCGGAATAAAGTAATTTGGGGTGGTGTTGAACCTCCTGTACACGAAAAACACGGCACCGAAAGGTAACTATCATGACCAGTATCAGCACCGCCCCCGACCTGCGACCCAGCCTGCCCAGCGTCGATAAGACCGCCTTCCAGATGGGGCTTGACACCTTCGGCGACACCACTGCCGACCTGGCAGGTAACCGCCTGCACCAGGCCCAGGTGATCCGCAACGTCCTTGCGCAGGGGCAACTGGCCGACCGCGTGGGCGTCGACTTCTTCGGCATCGGTGAGCACCACCGCCCCGACTTCGCTGTCTCAGCCCCCGACACCATCCTGGCGGGCCTAGCCACCAGCACCGAACGCATCCACCTGGGCTCAGCCGTCACCGTCCTCTCATCGGACGATCCCATCCGCGTCTACCAGCGCTTTGCCACCATCAACGCCCTCAGTAGCGGCCGCGCCGAAGCCGTACTGGGCCGTGGCTCCTTCACCGAATCCTTCCCCCTCTTCGGATACAAACTCGAAGACTACAACTCCCTCTTCTCTGAGAAGTTCGACCTCTTCACCAAAATCATCACCCAAGAACCCCTCAACTGGAAGCCCGGCAACCGCCAGCCCCTGGTCAACCAGGAGATCTACCCCAAGACCGAGGGCATTCTCAAGCACTGGCTGGCTGTGGGTGGTAGCCCCGAATCCGTTGCCCGAGCCGCCCAGTATAAGACCCCGCTCATGCTCGCCATTATTGGCGGCCCCGCCGAGCGCTTCAAGCCCTACACCGACCTCTACCGCCGTGCCAACGAGCAGCTGGGCAATGGCACGTTGCCTATCGCTGTACACTCACCCGGCCATATCGCTGACACCGACGAAGAGGCTCGCAATCAGCTGCGCGAGCACTGGATTGCCGGGCGCAATAAGATTGGCGCCGAGCGCGGCTGGGGCCCGGCGGGGGAGCGCGAGTTTGAGCATGAAGTTGAGCAGGGTGCCCTCTATGTGGGTTCACCCGAAACCGTCGCCCAGAAGATTGCAGATACCGCCAAGGCGCTCGGCATCAATCGTTTTGACCTCAAGTACTCTAACGGCCCCCTGCCCCACGAGTACTCCATGAACTCCATTGAACTGTACGGCACTAAGGTGCTACCGCGTGTGCGTGAGCTACTGGCTGAGGGGCGGTAGAGTTCGCGCACCTAAGGGGACGCCTGCCACTGAACCGGGCGCGACCGTGCTGCCGCTGGCCGATAGGTAGGGCGACCTGACCACCACGAACTGCCCGGTTCAGGGCCGCTCACACTGTGTTGGAGAGTCGGGCAGGCATTGGTGAATTGTCCTATCTTATGCTTCATGTGTCTCGATAGATTTACATCAAGGGGAAAAACAGCTTAGACTTCTCATAAGGCAACTTCCACGACGTGCGTGGCTCCCTACAAGGGGCGGCGCGCGGGGTTGCGCGGTGCATCAGGCGCCCTAGCCCATAGAGTTGCAGTCAAGCATGAGCCCTGAAACGAAAGAATTGTAAGTCATGAATTTAGATTTCATCGGTACGTGGGAGGTAGACGCACAGCACTCCCGTTTTGGGTTCTCTGCTCGTCATGCCATGGTCACCAAGGTGCGCGGTGAATTCGGCCAGTTTGAAGGTAAGGCTGTCATCAAAGACGCAGGGCTAGGCGAGAGCACCGTAGACATTGTGCTTCAAGTTGACAGCATTGAAACCCGTAGTAGCGACCGTGACGCCCACCTGAAGAATTCTGATTTCTTCGATGTTGAGAAGTACCCCACCATCACCTTTACATCGACGACCATTGACGAAATCGATGAGGGTGCGTTTATTGTCACCGGCAACCTCACCATTCGCGGAATTACTCGGGCTATCTCTATTCCGCTCGAACTGACCGGTATTAACGAAGATTCCTTTGGCAATGTGCGTGCCGGGCTAGAAGGCAACCGCCGCATCAACCGTAAAGACTGGGGTCTGAAATGGAACCAGGTGCTCGATAGCGGTGGTGTCATGGTGGCCGATAAGATTACCCTTGAGTTCGATCTTTCACTGGTTAAGCAGAGCGACGAGACCGGTAGCGAGAACCAGGCCCGGGAGGAAGAAGGCGGCCAGACCGCAGCGGGTGTAACCGAGCCAGAAGATGCAGCTCAGCAGAACGCGCAGACGCCTCCCACCCAGGTCTTTAGCGCTCCCGTTAATACCCAATAGGGAACACCAAGAGAGGGCGCCGGGCAGGGCCCTTGCAAACAACCAGAAGCGGCCGGTTTTCTCACTACCTGCGGTGAGAAAACCGGCCACTTTTTGAGCGCACAAGGGAGCTGAGAAGACTCTCCGCCCTAAACGCGGATGAAGGTTAGGTCATGGGCCCGGCGGCCTGCCTCACCGGCTTTACGCTCAAAACTGGTGATGACGCGACCGTCCCATCGTGGCGCCCAGCCGCCGGTGGGGTCTTCTTCCGTTGCCCCCTCACCGGCGTGAGCGTTGGTGAAGTCGGGGTGGGCCTCCAGTACCTCGCGCATGACCAGGGCGTACTCCTCCCAGTCGGTGGCTAGGCGCCAGACAGCGCCGGGCTTGAGCACGCGGGCCACCTTGTCAGCGAAGGCCGGGGAGATGAGGCGGCGCTTGTGGTGGCGGGCCTTGTGCCAGGGGTCAGGGAAGAAGACCCAGAGTTCATCGACGGAGTTTTCTTCAAGCAGATGATCCAGCAGTTCAGGCGCGTTGGCCTGGGCCACGCGGACGTTCTCCACCCCGGCCTGTGCCATCTTGAGTAGTAGATCGGCGATGCCGGGCGTATATACCTCAACGGCCAAGAAATTGGCTTCGGGAACCTGGGCGGCGCGGTGGACGATAGCCTCACCCAAGCCGGAGCCAATCTCAACAACAAGAGGGGCGCCTGTGCGCCCGTAGAGGGCCTGCTGGTCAAAGATGGCGCCTTCTGCAACCGAGGTGTCACCGATGCTTCGAGGTAAATCGAGCACGTGGGTGGGAGCGTAGGCGTCCCAGGCCTTCTGGCGGCGGGCGGTGAGACGGTCTCCGCGGCGCACGAAGGAATAGGGTTGCCGGTGGAACTTCTCTGGGACGGGAGCGGTCAGATCTTCGCCCGTAGCCGCCCGCTCGGCCTTAGCTGCCAGATCCTGTTTCTGCTTGTGGGTTTCCATAACGCTCCTTAGTAGGGGTTGCAAGATAGCCAGCGCGCGCGGAAACTCTAAGCGCCGCCGGTGCCCACGCTCTTGAGACAGTGGGCATGCGAGTGCAAAACATTCATTATAGAGGCTTATTCAGAAGTCCCTTAACCACAGCTTGCCGGGCTGGAGCTCAATGGGGCCAGCGGCTCCGCTCTGAGCCCGGGGTGCCTGACCACCTTTGAAATATATCTCAGTGGCCAGCTTCGCTCTGGGGCTCAGTGCTCCGGTGGTCCGTTGGAGTGCCAAAGGTTGGTCTTGATTTGTGAATAATGGGTAGCGTGCCGGTGGCTAGTGGGAGGCCTACCGCATGAGTGTGCTCCGCCCCTGCACGGTGGTGTGGGGGAGCGCCCTGAGAGTCTGCGTGGTCTTCAAGTATCCTCTGGGTGAGGACCTTGAGCCGGGTGGTATCAGGGTGTTCAAGGGCGGGGTTGGGCTGGCTGAGATCAACCGTGTGGTCAATCTGGGCATCAAGACCCCCGGGTAGCCCGTACATGAAGCTATCGATAGTGTCGACGGTGGCTTCAAAATGGGGGTCGTGCGTGAGGTACTTCTTGGTTTCTCGCGCTACCAGCCTAGAGAGGAGTAGCAGGCCAATGAGGTTAGGTATAGCCATGAGCCCGTTCATGATGTCTGAGAAAGTAAAGACGGCGGTGAGCGGGGCGAGGGCGCCCACACCGCACATCAGGGCAAAAAGTAGCCGGTAGACGGTGATTGACACACGCCCACCCCCAAGAGATTCAAGGGCCCGCTCCCCGTAGTAGGACCAGCCGAGTACAGTGGAATATCCAAGCAGGACCAGGCAGAAGGTGACCACGTAGCCACCCCAGGAACCCGGTAAGCCGGTGCTGAAAGCGAGGGAGGCGGCGGTGGCCGGGTCTTGGCTGTTCCAGGTGCCGGTGGTCAGCAGAATAAAGCCGGTCATGGAAATCACGACGATGGTGTCAACGAAAGTCTGCGTCATAGAGGCCAGCCCCTGTCTGACGGGGTGTGAGGTGGCGGCGATAGAAGCAGGAATAGCGGCTGTTCCCATACCGGATTCGTTGGAGAAGAGAGAGCGCTGAGCGCCGACCTGCATGGCAAAAATCATGCCAGAGCCTATTGCTCCACCGGCCGCTCCCTCGCCGGTGAAAGCCCCGCGCAAAATCATCCCCAGAGCTTCGGGGAGCATCTGGGCGTTGACCGCCACAATGTAGGTGCCGAAGCCCAGATAAAGCAAGATCATCAGGGGGACGCAGTAGGAGGCGACCCTAGAGACGGCTTGAATACCGCCGAGGAGGGCAACTGCCGTTCCGAGCGCAAGGACGACGGCGGTCGCTAGGGGAGGGACCGCGAAAGAGTGCGCTAGGTTGGCGGAGATGGCGTTGGCCTGGGTCATGTTGCCGATACCGAAACAGGCGAACACACAGCAGAGCGCGAAGGCGGTAGCTAGGAACTTGCCGAAGCGGTTGGGAATGCCCCGCTGGAGGTAGGCCTGGGGGCCTCCGGTGAGCTCTCCCATCTTGTCTCGATGGCGGAACCGGACGCCGAGAAAGCATTCGGCGTATTTAGAGGCCATTCCGACAATGGCGGTGACCCACATCCAGAAGAGAGCACCGGGCCCGCCGATGCTGAGGGAAAGCGCAACACCCACGATGTTGCCGGTGCCCACGGTGGCACCGAGCGCGGTGCTCATGGCCTGGAAGGAAGAGATATCGCCGGTGGCTCCTTGCTGCCGGGACCGCCGCCCAAATTGCAGGCTCATCGCTTTAGTGAAGAGGCGTAACTGGACGAACCCCAACCGGACGGTGAGGAAAATGCCCGTACCCACCAGGAGGGGGAGCAGGAGCCAGGGGCCCCAGATGAAGGCGTTGAGGGAGTCGAGTATCTGCTGCAGAGAGCCCATGCTCTGAATCTTTCGTAGGGTGCGTCAGCTCCCACTAAACTATCATGATGCAGTAGCGTGCAGTGTGACCTTACAGACTAGCGCCCGGCTCCTGAAGGGGTGCCGGGCGCTAGTCTGCAAGCTGTTGGTCAGGTGGAACTTTACTTCTTCTTGGACGAGAAAAGCAGCGCCAGGCCGGCGCCGAGCAGTACGATGTCCTTGGCCATGGCGGTGCCTTCCTGGGTGGGGCGCACACCGTCATCCTTAGTTAGGGAATCAATGTTGAAGTACATGCTTAGCAGGCCAGCGGAGAAGGCGGTGAGGCCCAGGCCTGCCAGCTTGGCGGGGACGAAAGGGGTCAGCAGGGCTGCACCCAGCAGGGTCTCGCTGGTGGCTAGGGTCTTGCCAAACTGCTTGTCGGAGAGCTTGTTGACCTGGGGGACGCCGTTGGCGGCCATGCCCTTGAGGTGGCCGTAGGTGCCCTCGTCCATGGAGAGCTTGTTGATGCCTGAATCAAGAATCAGGGCACCTGCTGTGAGACGGAGGGCTGCGTTTGAAAGCTTGGGCATGGGGGTGTCCTTTCTGATTGGGGCGGCTGTGGCCGACCCCTTAAATATTTTCTGCGTAAACAGTCTACCCTGAACAGTGCCCGGTACGAAGATGCCACCACGCAGGCTACGCCACCTTGGAAGGTGGCACAGGGGCGCACCGCGCGAAAAATCTGCCCGCTAGACGGGCTAGACTTGACCTGGCTGTAACAAAAGACAGGCTCGAAACCTTCGGCTCATCGGCTCCTGTAGCGGATTGAGTACCGGCACCCACTTCAGATAAGGCCCTGACCCCAAGGAGATTGACTTGGCAGTAGCTGAGCACAACCACTCCACACCGCAGGCTACCGAAAGCCTGCAACGTGGACTCTCGAATCGACATATTCAGCTCATCGCAATTGGTGGTGCTATCGGCACCGGCCTGTTTATGGGCTCGGGTAAGACGATTTCTCTTGCTGGCCCCTCGCTACTGCTGGTCTACGCCATCATCGGCTCCGTCATCTTCCTGGTGCTACGTGCCATGGGCGAACTCCTGCTCTCTAACCTGAACTACAAGACCTTCAACGACTTCATCACCGATATCTTGGGCCCCACCGTGGGCTTTGTGATGGGCTGGTCGTACTGGTTTACCTGGGTCGTTATCGGTGTAGCTGACATTATCGCGATTACCAGTTATGTTCACTTCTGGTGGCCGAACCTGCCCGCCTGGATTCCGGCGCTCTGCCTCATTGGCCTGCTCCTGGCGCTCAATCTGCCCAGCGTAAAAAACTTTGGTGAAATCGAATTCTGGTTCGCCCTGATTAAAATCGTTGCGATCGTCCTGCTCATCATCGTCGGCCTGGTCATGGTGGTGGCTGGCTTTACTTCCCCCAACGGTGATCGCGCCTCCATAGCCAACCTTTGGAACGACGGGGGCTTCTTCCCCATGGGAGCAGCAGGTTTCTTTGCCGCCTTCCAAATCGGTATCTTCGCCTTCTTAGGAGCTGAGCTCATTGGAACCACGGCAGCTGAGACCAAAGACCCCACCAAGACCCTGCCCCGGGCTATCAACGCGGTGCCCGTCCGCATCATCATCTTCTACGTGCTCACTCTCGCCGTGATTCTTATGGTCACCCCCTGGCGTAACATCAACCCTGAGCAGAGCCCCTTCGTTGAAATGTTCAGCCTGGCTGGTCTGGGCTTTGCCGCGCACCTGGTCAATTTTGTGGTGCTCACCTCCGCTACTTCGTCCGCCAACTCAGGGATTTTCTCAACCTCCCGTATGATTTACGGCCTGGCCCAGAACGGTAGCGCCCCCAGCGTCTTTGGGAGACTATCTAAGAACGGTGTGCCCCGTAACGGCCTGTTCTTGACCACCGTCCTGCTGTTCTCGGGCCTGATTCTGCTCTACGCGGGTGACTCCCTGATTGCGGCTTTCACCCTGGTGACCACGGTCGCGTCGGTGCTGACGGTGGTTACCTGGTCGCTGATTATGATCGCCTACATCCTCTACCGTAAAACCCGCCCTGAGCTGCACGAAGCTTCTGTATATAAGCTACCCGGCGGCGTTGCCACCTGCTACGTGGTTTTGGCTTTCTTCGTGGGCGTCGTTGTTCTGCTCTTCATGTACGAAGATACCCGCCAGGCTCTAATTGTTATGCCCGTCTGGTACGCCCTGCTGGGGGCTGGTTGGTCGCTGATCTACCAAAGGAATCGCGGCCAAACCCTGATGGCCCGTGCAGAGGGAAAAGCCAAAAATAGGCCTCACTAAGCTAGTCTTTGTTCGGCAAAACAAGGGCCGAGAAGAGCGCAGACACGAGGAGGAGACCCGCGCAGGTGAGAGCTGTTGCGGGCCAGCCTGTGTGCGTGAGGATGAGGCCGGTCACCCACCCTACGAGGGCAGAGCCGGCATAGTAGAAAGAATTGTAGAGGGCCGTTGCCTGCGTCTTTGCGCTAATCGCCAGCGACCCAGACCAGCCCGATGCAATAGCATGGGCCGCAAAGAAACCCGTGGTGAGTACAGCTAACCCTGCAATGACCACCGGCAGCGCAGTAGCCAGGGTCAAAAGGATGCCCACCACCATGATCAAACATGAGGCAAGAAGCACCTTCTTTAAGCCCAGCCTCTGCGCCAGCCTGGCCCCAAAGCTCGATGAAAACGTTCCAAAGAGGTACATCAAAAAAATGAGGGAGAGCAGAAGCTGAGACAGGTTGTAGGGCTCGGCCTGTAACTTAAAGCCGATGTAGTTGTAAATACTCACCAAAGAACCCATGAGCGCAAATCCTGCGGTAAACAGCGCAAGCATGGGCAGGCTGGTGAAGAGCTGCTGAGTCTTATGTGCTGTGCTTCCGCGCTGGTTGCCTGTACCGCCAGGTGCTGGCGGCAGGCCCTGCCCGGTAGGTGTCGGTGCTACCCTGTCGTGGGAGGGTGGCATAAGCACGATGAAAAGAATAGCAGCGATAAGACCGATCAAAGAGACCGCGAACATAGCCAACCGCCAGGGCACGACCTCAGAGAGCGGGCCAGCAATGACGCGGCCCGCGAGCCCACCAATACTGGTCCCCGAGATATAAAGGCCTGCGGCCTGAGTGCGCACTGAGAGGTGGGCCTCAGATACAATGACCGCTACCGCCAACCCAGCAACTCCACCCAAGAAGGCCCCTTCGAGCGTGCGTAGGGTGAGCATCAGCGGGTAGAGACTAACCCAGGGGCTGAGGAGACCCAGAACGGTAGCTCCGCTGATAGCCACAGTCATGGTGCGTATTCGACCAAACCGGTCAGCGGCCCAGGCCCAGAACAGGGTGCACAGGGCCAGGCCTGCGGTGGCACACGACATGGTAAGGGCTGCCTGATCTGCGCTGACCCTCAGGTCACGGACTATTTCAGGGATAAGCGGTTGCGGTGAATAGAGCTGGGCAAAGGTAGCCACACCGGCCGCGAACATGGCAATGAGAAGTCGGCGGTATTCGCGGCTACCGCTACGGTAGCCCTCAAAGGTGCCGGTCATCTACCCTCCCCGTACAGGTTTGCGTGCTGTTCTTCACCTTAGCTCTGATGGGCCGCCGCGTTTAGATATTTCAACCAGGTGACCGGGACTCTGAGGGTGAGGTGCCAGCAAAGGACGAGCGGTAGGCGGGCTGGTCAGGGCAGGCTGAGAGGGCCTGAGCCATGGCTTTTTTCTCGGCCCCGGTGACGGTCAGCTGGTAGGCGGCCTTGACCGAAATCTGCCGGGCTACGTATTCGCAGCGGTAGGCGGGCCGGGGGAGCCAGGTATCTGCACCCCGATTTGATTTTTCGGTGTTTGAGGCCTGGCTTGCCGCTTGCAGATTGAGTGGGTCGTTGGCAAAAAGCACACGCTGCTCGGCCGACCACTCCGAAGCACCGGAGTTCCATGCGTTAGAGAGGGCCACCACATGATCAATCGGAATTGCCTCACTGGTTTTGGGCCCGCGCATGAAGTCAATGAACTGGCCGGTATAGGGGTCGGTGAAGGCTCCGGTGAGCACGAAGCACCGCTCACTGGTTGTCACATCGCTGAGATCGCGAGACAGGATGTCGTTGCGCTGATCGCACCCGTTGTGATCAATATCCTCCCAGGGCTGGCCGAAGGCCGCGCGCTTGTACTTGCTCGTGGCGCTGGGTTCAGCGACGGTCAGGGTTGTGAGAACCTCAGCGGCCGTGGAGTAGGTCTCAACACCCGACCCAGCGAACCCGGTGCTCACAGCGGGCCCTGAACCACCCCGGAGAGCGTCGAGAGCTGAGCGCACACTCCAGTTATGGGCTGCTAGCCAGAAGATACCGGTGAGGAGGGTAGCCAGTGCGAGAGCCAGCACGAGAGCCCGACGTAGCTGCGGCGGTATACCCGCAAACCAACGGACGCCTGCGCGAATCTGCCGGTCTGTCGGGACTGGTAGGCTACTGCCACGGTTTCTGGTGCTCATCATAGAGCACCCATTCTAGTGCCCCTAAGGGGCGCTAGCTAAAGTCTTCGACGACCACATACTCCTTGCCGGTGACCGGAACCATCGGGATGGAACCGGTGCCAGGGTGGGCCACGTTAACAGCCGGGCTCACCGTCGGGTCATCGGACTGGTAAAAGTCGGGGTGGGTGCACCCCATGCCGTCGTGCATGGCGGCGATAATCCCCTGGGCGGCGTCGGCTACCGAGAGGAAGTTGCGTGTCCAGCGGCCACCTGTTGCGGGAGCCGTCCACCCCTGGGCCTCAAGTACCTCGGTACGCAAAGACAGGTCGATACTCTCGAACTCCTCAGGTGAGGTCAGCTCACAAAAATACCCGGCAGGGGAGCGAAGAATACTCACATAGTTGGTGTAATCACCGGTCTCTACCACCTCAGGTGAAATGTAGTAGAGACGTAGCGAAAGGCTCCACGGCAGTTCTTCGAGGCGCTGTTCTAGGATGCCCGTGAGCTGCTCCCATGCGCGGGCGGTGCGTTCGCTATCGTTCAGCGGTTTAGGGCGAACCACGCCGATACCCTGGGCCTGAATATCTTCAATGTTGAGAGGCTCGGTGGTATCGGAGCTTTGATCCACCACTGAACGGGCGGGTAGGGCGGCTGAACTCGATATATTCAAGGCGTCGTTAATCATCCGCCGCCCCACATTCAGAGCCTGGTGCCAGGAACCGTACTTAGCTCGCACCGCTCCCAGGTGTGGGACTCGGCCGGTACGCGCTGCGTCCTCAGCCCACGAACCGTAGAGCAGAACCGAGGGTTTACGGTCGTGGCGGATACAGAAAGAAAGAAAGTCACCGAGTGCATTGCGGAAAGCACGATCGGTGAGGCTCGATGCGGAGAGCGCCGCACCCAGCTGCTGGGCGTTCGGCGGGCAGGCCCCCACTTTGAGGAGGGCTCGAGCCCAGGAGCGGTCACCCAGGCGATCCTCTATGAGGGCACGCGAAGGGGGCCAGGTGAAATCATCGCGCGAAATATGCGAAATTTCAGCAGGTAGCTGCGCTAAAAAGTCGTCGTAGGTCTGCTCGTCAAGCTCCGTGTAGGGGTGCTCCGCCATGTACCTGAGGGCGGCACCGATGCGCCCCAGAATCGTTGCAATCGTATCGGCAGGTACAGCGAAGGTCTCCAGCATGCGCGGTAAATCCTGAATAATCGTCGGATCTAGCCCGGTCGCCGCGTACTCGCTATCAGGATCAAAATCATAGGTTACTGCTATCGCGTACCAAATCGCTGATGCCATCAGCACATTCGACAGGGTCTGCTCCCTGCGGCCCTCAAACACCCACCGCCCCGAATTCAGGGCACGTGAGAGTATCTCCCGATCGATATTCGGGTAAAGCACAATGACACGTTGCGTTGCTTCAGACACAGTCCACCTCATACGCGCTAGTCCGGTGAATAAAGAATCGTAGCGCTCACAGAAGTCTTCATAAACAGCATCGGGTGCATCTGGCACGGTGGTTCTCCAAAGGCAAGACGGGTAGGTCAATATCGATTATCGATGATTACCACTTTAGGGTGTGCAACCGTCTCGTGACCACAGTCAACGTAACTATTACACGTACATGACTAGGCGGGCCAGACCCGGGCCTTCACACCCCGGGGTCACTGGGCCCGGCAACGATACCCCGGTGGTTAGGGGAGGAGCGCTTAATGAGAAACTAGAAACTATGACACATGAGCCCTCGGCCCCCGCTACCGCCGCCCCGCTCCCACCGGTTGAAGACCGCATCGCCGGTGAACTCGGTGTGAGCCCCCACCGGGTGAATGCCGCCATCCGCCTGCTGGATGAGGGCGCCACTGTACCCTTTATCGCCCGCTACCGCAAAGAAGCCACCGGGAGCCTCGACGACGTGCAGCTACGTACCCTGGCCGAACGGCTGCGCTACCTGCGTGAACTAGAGGAGCGGCGCGCGGCCGTCCTTGCCACCCTGCACGAACGTGCCCTGCTCACCGACGAGCTGGCTGCGGCGCTTGGGGCCGCCCCCACCAAGAACGAACTGGAGGCTCTATACGCCCCACACAAGACCAGACGCAAGACCCTGGCCTTTCTGGCGTGGGAGGCCGGGCTGGACTCCCTGGTTGAGGACCTGCTCGAAGTACCCTTTGCCCCTACCGCCGATATTGCCAGCGCCTATGTGGAACCTGAGCTGGCCGATGCCGAACCCGGCACCGTCGAGGGCACGGTCTCTTCTGTCGAGAGCGCCTTAGAAGGTGCTCGTGCCCTGCTGATCGATCAGGCCCTGACCGACACTGCCCTGTCAGAGACCCTGCGTGAGCGCCTGCACCGCCGCGGCGTGATTACCTCACGCCTGGTACCCGGGCAACAGGAGGCCGGGGCAAAGTTCAGTGACTACTTCGAGTTCAGCGAGGAGATACGCCGTATTCCTTCCCACCGGGTGCTAGCCCTGCTGCGGGCCGAGAAGGCGGGTGCGGTTAAGGTCAGTTTTGATGTGGACGTGGTGCCCCCGCCCAGGTCTGCCCTCAGGGGGGCGGCGCGGGAGGCCGCAGAGATTCTGGCCGAAGAGTACGAGCGTGAGCGAAGCTGGTATGAACGAACCGTTGCTGAGGCCCTGGGCATTGGCGCGCAGGTGCTGAACACGGTCTCGGACGAAACCATGGTGGTCGGTTGGCTGGCTAAGACCGTGCGCGTGGCCTGGCGTCAGCGCCTGCTGCCCCGTCTGGCGGCGGAGGTGCGTACCGAACTTTTTGAGCAGGCAGAGCAGGACGCTATTGCCGTATTCTCCTCCAATCTGCGCGACCTACTGCTGGCGGCTCCCGCTGGTTCCCGCCCTACGCTGGGGCTTGATCCGGGCCTGCGCACGGGGGTGAAGGTGGCTGTGGTTGGGGCAACCGGCCAGGTGCTGGCCGCCACCGCCATCTACCCGCACGCGCCGCGTCACCTCTGGGGCGGTGCTCTAAACACTCTCGAAGAACTGGTGGTCGCCCACGGGGTTGAGTTGATTGCCATTGGCAACGGAACTGCCAGCCGCGAAACCGACAGGCTGGCATCTGAGCTTCTTAAACGTCTTGCTGCTCGCGGTGTGCGCGGGGTGCAAAAGGTCGTGGTTTCTGAGGCAGGTGCCTCGGTCTACTCCGCCTCAGAGCTGGCGTCAGCTGAGCTTCCCGACCTGGATGTCTCCCTGCGCGGGGCTGTTTCTATTGCCCGCCGCCTGCAGGATCCTTTGGCAGAGCTGGTCAAAATTGACCCCCAGTCAATCGGCGTGGGCCAATACCAGCACGACGTGTCGCCCGCAGCCCTCTCCCGCGCCTTAGACGGCGTGGTCGAAGACTGCGTTAACGCCGTCGGTGTGCTCGTCAACTCGGCTTCACCGGCGCTGCTCGCTCGCGTCGCAGGTCTTACTCGCACAGTGGCCGAGAACATTGTGGCCTACCGCGATACCCACGGCCCCTTTAGCCGCCGCGCAGACCTGCTCAGGGTGCCCCGGCTGGGCCCCAAGGCCTACGAGCAGGCAGCCGGTTTCGTCCGTATCGTGGGCGGAGACGAGCCCCTGGATGCCTCCGGCGTACACCCCGAATCCTACGACGTTGCCCGCCAGATGGTGGCCGCAGCGGGTGGTTTTGAGGGCAACCGCGTGCCCGCCGGTGCTCTGGTAGCCCTCACGCCAGCTGACTTTGTGACCGACTCTGTGGGTCTGCCCACCGTGACCGATATTCTGACCGAACTCGGGGCACCCGGCCGCGACCCCCGCCCCACCTTCCGCACAGCCGTCTTTGCCGAAGGTATCGAGAGCATCAATGACCTAGCCCCCGGTATGATTCTTGAAGGTACCGTCTCTAACGTGGCGGCCTTCGGCGCCTTCGTTGATATTGGGGTTCACCAGGACGGCCTCGTCCACGTTTCTCAGATGAGCGAAAGCTTCGTCTCAGACCCTCACACCATCGTCAAATCCGGTGAGGTGGTGAGGGTACGTGTGGTTGAAGCTGATTCCGCCCGCCAACGCATCTCCCTCTCCCTGCTCTTAAAAGAACCGGCGCCCAAGGCCCGCAAAAACAACCGCCGCCGTTAAGAAGAGCCAGCGCACCCTCAGCTCAGAGCGGCCCGCAGGTCACCGGGCCCGGCCTACTTGGCCTGACCTTGCACGGGCACCCACCCTACCGTTCACCCCTACCGAACAGTCTGGGGGTGCTCAGCCTGTGGGGATAGAGTGGTACCGTGACCGTGTAAACGCGAAAGGAAACGTCATGACTGAATCCCCTCTGCTCCCCTTCAACGACGGCAACAGCATCCCGCAGCTGGGGTACGGCGTCTGGCAGGTTGAAAACGACACCGCCGAGAAGGTTGTTGGTCTGGCCCTTGACGCTGGCTACCGCCACATCGACACCGCCAAGATCTACGGCAACGAAGAGGGCACAGGAAAGGCTATTACAGCCTCCGACGTGGCCCGCGAAGACATCTTCTTGACCACCAAGGTCTGGAACGATGACCAGGGCTTCGATGAGGCCATCGCCGCTACTGAGGCCTCCCTGGAGCGCCTGGGAACTGACTACATTGATTTGCTCCTGATTCACTGGGCCAAGCCTGCAGCTGGTCGCTATGTTGAGACCTGGAAGGCTCTCATTGAGTTACAGAAGCAGGGCAAGGTCAAGTCCATCGGTGTTTCTAACTTCCCCGAAGAGCAGTTGCGCGAAATTGTGGCCGAGACCGGAGTCGTCCCCGCTATCCACCAGGTTGAGCTACACCCCTACTTTGCTCAGGAGAACCTGCGTGAGGTTCATGCAGAGCTGGGCATTGTGACCGAGGCATGGAGCCCTCTGGGCAATCGCTCCGACCTGCTCGAAAACCCTGTCATTACCGACATCGCTGAGGCTCACGGAGCGACCCCGGCTCAGATTGTGCTGGCCTGGCATCGTTCCCACGGGATTGTGGCTATTCCCAAGTCGGTGACTCCTGAGCGTATTATCTCTAACTTTGAGTCGCTGAACGTAGCCTTGACCGGTGACGAGGTCTCCAAGATTGACGCGCTCTCCACCGCTGAGGGCCGCATTGGCCCCGATCCGGCAGACATTGACTTTTAGAGGCAGTTGAATAAGCCTGAATACCCCAGTTTTTGAAAGTGCAGATTTAGCCGGTAGGTTCGGGCACAAGAGGGACTTTCGGTAAAAGGTGCTCTTGGCTTTGCTCTTCTTAAGATTCAGTGTTTCTTTGCGTTTTGGGCTGTATAAAGCGATGTATGCTAGATAGCGCCCCACACATTTTATGGCACCCAAGACTTATTCAAAAGGGTTCGGTTCTCTAGGGCACGTGCAGTGAAAGCCAGCAGGGTTTTCTATTGCGCGTGCTTCTCGCTGGAATCGTGAATAAGTTCCCCCAAACGGGAGGCCATATATTTTAATCACATCGCACACTGGTAGAAGCTGTCATCTTCTACCTGAAAGAGAGAACTGAATGTCGCAAAGATTCAGACGGTTGATGCTTGTGAGAAGCATCCTCGCAATACTCATCACACTAGGGGTGGCAGTACCAAGTATTAACATTGCTACTGCCCAAGAGCAAGATAGCTCTGTAACGATTTCAAATATCACTGCTAAAGCTGACTCTGTTACCGGTGCTGGAAACGTAAATATCTACAGCCTGGGCACGCTCTCCTTTGACTGGAGCGCCCCCAACGGGGTGACAGCCGGCCAAACATTTAGCCTTGAGCTACCCGCTGAATTCAACGGAACCGCTCAAAAATTTGAGCTTAAGGACGAGCAGGGAACCGTAGGTGCCGACTGTACAGTTGCGTCTATTAGTGGAGCAACTAAATCGCGCGTAACCTGTGTATTTAACGGGAATTTTGCTGGAAAAGACAACGTCAAAGGTTCTGTGAACGTCAGAGTTTCTTTCAGCAACACCTCGCAAACTAATCAGTTTCCCATCACCGTTACGGTTGATGGTACCCCTACGGTTGAAACCGTCACACTGACGGGCCCCAAGGGGGAGGGAGTCGGCAAGATTGCTGTTCCCTACCAGCCCATGTATAAGCAAAGCGCCAAGAACGGCTGGCTTTCTCTCGATAACACTAATCGCACCTTTGGCTGGCAGATCTACATCGGGTCAGACTACCTGCGCAACAACAACCTGATTGGCTCAACTGCCCCCATAACCATCGTGGACACTCTCGAAGGGCCTCATGAATTCAACGCTTCCCGGGTAAATGTGCGCGGTCTTTTGACTGAACTTGATGACTACAGGGTTGAAACTTCTGTCAAAACTGACTATCAAATCTCAGCTGATAAGAAGAGCATGACTATCACGCTCTATGCCCCAGACGGTGGATGGACTGTTGACCGGAATATCTCGGTTACCTACAGAACCCAGTATTCAGGTGAAGGTCCGATTCCTTTTGACGTCCCCGTCAGCAACAAGGCAACCGGTCTTGAAAAGAACGTGTCTACCACCGTGGTTCGCCGTGATGGTGCATCGGGAACTATCCAGGGTGTTGACCGCGGTTCATTCGCGCTGACCAAACGCGTTGCTGGCGACGCTGTTGGCAAGGTACCCGCTGGGCAGGAGTTTGAAGTTGCTGTCACTATCGATGTCAGCAAATCTGTAAACCCAAATTTTGCTTTTCCCAATACCATGAAGGTGCCAGGAGCTGTTAAGAACGGCACTAGCGTCACCTACACTCAAACGGTGAAGAAGGATCAGCAGATTCGAGGATTCGATTCGTTGCCTCAGGGTAGCATTGTGACCCTGTCGGAACCGACGCTGCCGCCGGTCCCCGATGTTAGGTTTGGTGACCCTGTCTTTAGCGGTACGGGAGCTACCATTTCTGAGGACGGCAAGACTGCCACAATTCAGATTTCGAGTGAGACGACCGCTAACTCTCAGATTACTTTGACCAATACAGCCCAGGAGATTCCGCCCACCCCAAGTGAGTCACCCACCCCAAGTG
>NZ_CAKMSB010000012.1 GCF_928381405.1 Rothia nasisuis | reverse complement strand
GGGAGGGGCTGGGCATCGAACCTGAGCACGGCACCCTGGTGGCCTCTCTGATCGCCGGGCACGGGCACACGGACGGGACTACCCCGGCTAACCCTGAGCAGCCCGGCGCCCCCGCAGGCATGATTGGTGTGGCTCCAGAGGCCACCATTTTGCCTATTTCCCTGGAACTGGGTACCACCGGCACCCGCTCCGTGGACGAGCAGATACCCGACGCCGTGCGCTACGCGGTGGATAACGGGGCCGACATCATCAACCTGTCGGTGGGTTCAGACAACACCTCCTGGCCAGAATCGTGGGATTCGGCTTTTGCCTACGCCGAAGAGCGGGGGGTGCTCCTGGTGGCCTCTGCTGGCAACCGCGGGGCCGGGCTCACCCAGGTGGGTGCACCCGCCACCATGCCCGGCGTCCTCACGGTCGGTGGTGTTGATCAGAACAGGCAGGACTCGCAGTCATCGTCCTCGCAGGGAATCTCAATTGCCGTCTCAGGGCCCAGCGAGAGCATGATTGGGGCTATCCCCTCGAACAGGTACGCAACCTGGTCGGGGACCTCTGCTGCCGCCCCCATCGTTACGGGCCTGGCAGCCCTCATCATGGAAAAATACCCTGATCTGACTGCCAATCAGGTGATTCAGCGCATCATCTCGTCAGCGGACGAGGCCGGTGAGCCGGGCCGCGATGCCCTCTACGGCTACGGAATTATCAACCCCGCCGCAGCCCTTGCCCCAGACACACCGCACGATACCGACACCAACCCGCTTGGATCTATGAGTCACTGGATTGCTGTGCACCGCAAGAACACACTCACACCCACACCCGCATCTGATGAGACGCCCGTACACCAGGTAGGTGAAACTATCACTGAAGCGGCCGCCCCCACACCCGTACGCCCCGTTGAAGATTCGGGGGTTCTGCCTTTCATCGTTCTGGCAGCCTTCGCCCTTTGGGTAGCTATCATCACTTTCGGTTCGATTCACCAGCTCACCCGCGTCATTCAGCGAAGCCGCCGTTGAGGTCAGACCGGCAGGGCAGGCTCACAGCAAACACCGAGCCCAAAAATATGCTTAAACACCGTAAAAGTGGCAATATAAGCATGGAGACTTTTAGCCGGAGCACCGGCAGCACACCAACAGGAAGTTAACTCGCATGGCATTCAATAAGATTGCACAGGACCGGCCCCGCGTCCTCATCGTCGGCGGCGGCTACGTCGGTTTCACCGTCGCAAAGAAAATTCAGAAGGTCATTAAGGAATCCGGCGGTGTCGTCACCGTTGTCGACCCTAACCCCTACATGACCTACCAGCCCTTCCTGCCCGAAGTGGCTGCGGGCTCTATGGAAGGCCGTAACGCCACGGTGCCGCTGCGCCAGCACTTGCGCGACTCAGAGATCATTGGTGGCCGCGTCATTGGCGTTAACCATGCCACCAAGACGGCGACCATTGAGCCCATCAACGCCGGTGAGCCCTTTGAGCTGACCTACGACGAAATCGTTCTCGGTGCGGGTGCCGTTACCCGTGCCTTCCCCATTCCCGGTCTGGCTGACGTAGCCATCGGCATGAAGACCGTTGAAGAAGCGGTTTCCGTTCGCAACTGGGTTCTCGAGCGCATCGAGATTGCTTCTTTGAGCATTGACGAGGACGAGCGCCGCCGCGCCCTGACTTTCGTTATTGTTGGTGGCGGTTTTGCCGGTGTTGAAACCATTTCAGAGCTTGAAGATATGGCCCGTGAAGCGGTCAACCGCAATGATCGTCTGCGTATCTCAGACCTGCGTTTCGTGATGGTTGAGGCCGCTCCCCGCATTATGCCCGAGGTTCCTGCTGACCGTGCTGAGAAGGTCGTTGCTGAACTGCGTTCCCGTGGTATTGAGGTTCTTCTCAATACTTCTCTGTCGGATGCCACTGACGGACACCTGCAGCTTATTAACATGGGCGATAAGTCGCCGGCCGGTGAACTTGATACTGACACCCTGATCTGGACCGCCGGCGTTGCCGCGGCCCCCGTGCTGGCGGATACTGATTTCCCCATTGACGAGCGAGGCCGTGTTCGTGTGCAGGCTGACCTGCGTGTAGCGGGTGACGATGGTGTTATTGAGGACGCTTGGGCTGCTGGCGATAACGCTGCTGTTCCCGATCTTTCGGGTGGCGGCGTGGGCGGTTTCTGCGTCCCTAATGCTCAGCACGCCTCCCGTCAGGCTGTGAAGCTGGCGGAGAATTTGCTGGCTAAGCGCCGTGGTGAGGCCCTGACTGACTACTACCATGAGACTCTCGGCGTTGTTGCTGGTTTGGGCCTGTGGAAGGGTGTGGCTAATTTCAAGGGGAAGACTATTGGCGGGCCTATCGCCTGGATGATGCACCGCGGCTATCACGGTGTGGCTATTCCCACGATTGAGCGCACCGCCCGTGTTATGGCTACCTGGGCTCTGAACCAGGTGTTTGGTCGCGATACTTCGTCGATTCGTCACCAGCGTTCGCCGCGCCGTGCTTTCCAGCAGGCCACGGGTACCGCACCTGAAAAGACTAAGGCAAGGCTCTAGGCTCTTTTCTGGTATAAATAAAGAGGTGTTTGGTGCCTGCCCGGGAGGGCGGGCGCCAGCCCAGGCCCCTATAGCCCAATTGGCAGAGGCAGAGGACTTAAAATCCTTGTGTTCTCGGTTCGAGTCCGAGTAGGGGCACACAGAGGAGGCTATGCCATCATGCGCGGAGCGCTGGCATAGCCTCCTCTGTGTGCCCCTGGCGTTAAAAAATTGCCCCGGTGGGGCGATTTTAGCCAGTTTGATAGGGGTGAGTGGCGTCATCATGCGCGGAGCGCTGGCATAGCCTCCTCTGTGAGGCTTATTCAAAAGTAGGAAGCCACCCCACACTCACCAACTAGACAACGGCCCCAGATGCGGATGAATCTGGGTGAGAAAACCGCGTAAACGGTTAGAAACAGCGGTGGCCTGCGTTGCTAAGTCGTCATCGAATCCGCAGAGCATAGATAGTTCTGCTGTGGTTTCTTCGGCCACTGTAATACCGTGCAGGGTATGGGGCATGGTGTGGGCTGTTTCTTCCGATGATGTAGGCGTCCCGGGCGTCTGTTTTGGCTTCACCGGGGTGGAGGTCGGCTACTCTGCGCATGGTCAGACCTGGTAGGTATGCAACCTGGATTTCCATATCTTGTGCGATAGCTACCGGTAGGGCACCGGTGGTTTTGGGTTGGTCTACTACTAACAGAACAGTTCCTTGGGCGCTGAGTTTGGTAAGGAGTTCTCGGATTTTGGGTTCTGATTGGGGTAGGGGTTTGTCCCAGAGTTTCTTACCTGCTGCATCTAGGGCTGTGGCGTGGTGGCTGGTTTTGCCGACGTCTAAGCCGAGGCAAATGCCTAGGAACAAAACCCGGGGCACTTCAGTGAGGCTGTTGAGGCTACTACTGAGTGTTTTGCTGGGTTTAAGGGGAATCCGGGGTCGGCTGTTGTTTACCCCGGTGAAAAGGATCAACCCCAGCAAATGATAGTCACCAAGAACAAACCTGAACTCCGGGCAGGCAGGTAGCCAGTAGAGTTAAAACCATGACAAAACCCCACCTTTACGCTGTAGACCTCGACGGAACCCTGCTCAGTAGCCATAAGACCTATAAGCACGATCAATTTGATCGTGTTCTGAATCTTCTCGCCCAGCAGGGCTCCTATCTAGCGGTAGCAACGGGAAACCAGATGCCGAAAATTGAGCAGTATATGGCTGGGCATGAGCACCATGAGAACCTCTACTACATTGCAGAGAACGGTGCCATTATCCATAATCAGGGCAATGACCTAGCCCTGTGGGGATTCACCCCAGAGCTGGTTCAGCAGTCCCTGGCTGCCCTAGATGCCTTCCCGGCTCTGGGTATTATTCTTTCTGCCCGGCACCACTCCTATGTGCCTACAGATCGTCTCAAGATTATCTCTGACCGTGTGCACGAGCAGGTCAGCAAGGTCGGCGTTGAACTTCCCGGCTACGACCCGCAGAATCCCATCACCGCCATCCGTCCTTTTTACCCCAACGCGGTAGCCACTGATGACCCAGCCGCCATCACCGATACCATCGTCAAAATCGCCCTCAATTCTGACCCTACGGAGGGTATTTACGATACTATTGGGCGCCTTCACCAGTCACTTCCCGCTGGCATCGCAGCGACGTCCAGCGGCTTTGGCGCCATCGACCTCATTCTTGCTGGCAATCATAAGGGCCACGGTCTGAGCTGGCTGGCAGGCCACCTCGGTATCGATATGGCAGAGACTACGGCTATCGGTGACTCTGGCAACGACCTAGAAATGTTTCAGGTGGCGGGCCGGTCCATTGCGATGGAACATTCTGACCCGACCCTAGCGCCCCATACCGATGTGACGATTGGTTCTAATGATGACGGAGCTGTGCTCAACTTCCTTGAGACAGAACTGACCGGTGCCTATACACACAGGTAAGCGCCCTGAGCTGTGCTCTCTTCCAGAGAAAAAGTGGAGAAAAACTGACTGTATCCGATAGGGTAGAAGCAGCATTATCCCACGACTATTTACTAGGAGAACACAGCCGTGGCAGGTAACCCCCTGATTAACAAAATGACGAAGCCTGCGGGAGACCCGCGCTTTGGTCAGTTCGGAGCCGGTGGAACTACCACCGCCAACCCCTACGGGCAGCAGAACCCCTATGCCCAAGGCCAGGCCCCCTACGGTACCTACCAGCCTGGTCAGCCAGGCCAGTACGCAGGCCAGTACGGCCAGCAGCCCTCGGCTGATGAGCTGAACCAGATGTACAACGCCGGTACCGCCACCCCGGCTGATACCAATCGCCTGACCATTAACGATGTCATTATGAAGACCGCCCTTAACCTGGGTCTGGTAGTCGTCGGTGCCGCCGTTGCCTGGTACGTACCCGCTTTGATGTTCGTCGGTCTGCTTGGCGGCCTGGTGCTCGGTATCGTCAACGCGGTGAAGAAGAAGGTTTCGCCCGCCCTGGTCATGGCCTATTCAATCATGGAGGGCCTCCTGGTCGGTGGTATCTCCCGCATGTTTGAAGCCTCCTACCCGGGCATCGTGGTGCAGGCGGTTCTGGCGACCGTCATCGTGTTCGCAACCATCCTGGGTCTTTACTCTTCGGGTAAGTTGCGTGCTACGGCCAAGCTGACCCGCTTCTTCATGGTTGCTACCATCTCGTACGCGGTTTTCTGCCTGGTCAACATGGTCACTGCCATTTTCTTCGACTTCAACGCTCGTAGCGTTGAGGTCATGGGCATCCCCCTGGGGCTGATTATCGGCCTCTTTGCCGTGCTTCTGGCCACCTACTCCCTGCTACTGGATTTCACACACGCCTCCGAGGCAATCAAGATGGGTGCCCCCGAACGGGAGTCATGGCGCATCGCCTTCGGCCTGGTCGTTTCACTGGTCTGGCTCTACATTGAGATCCTGCGCATCCTCTACTACGTGCGCTCTATGGCAGATAACTAAATCACTCTGCTAGATAAGCGAGGGCAGAAGCACCGGCTGGGTGCTTCTGCCCTCATTCTTTGCCCTATGGGGGGAGTCACGAGGACGACGAGAGAGGTGCTCCCACCGGGCCATTTGTACCCCCTCAGTCTGCGCGAGTTTGGTCACGCCCTGACCGCGATTCGAACTGTGGGGCACCACAAAAGCAAGTAAACGTGGGAAGATAGAGAGCATGAGTGCCAATATCCCTGATTCACCCCAATTTAAGCCGGGGCCTGTTTCTGACAGCCACGTGCCTTTTGCCCTGCAGACTGCCGCTGCCTGGGCTTGGCGCCTGATGATTGTTGGAATTGCCGGCGCAGCTCTGTACTGGATGCTGTCTAAAGTTTCTCTCATTGTCATTTCCGTAATGATTGCGGCTCTGCTGGCGGGCCTGCTTTCCCCCGTAGTCTATTTCTTCCGCAGGAACCGTATTCATGCGGGTATAGCTACCGCTATCACAGAGCTTGGCCTGATTGTGGGGGTCATAGGGCTCCTTGCTATGGTCGGCCAGCAGCTGACCTCCGGTTTTTCCTCCCTCTCCGACCAGGTCATTGAGGGCTGGAATCAGCTGGTTGCCCTGCTCAACAACCTGCCCATCGATTTGGGCGCTGATCAGATTGACCAGTACATCAGCCAGCTACTCACCACCTTGCAGGCCAACACCTCCAGCATTCTCGATGGAGTTGCTTCCGTTGGTTCAACCGCTGCGGACCTCGGCACCGGTCTGGTCATCGTTCTCTTCACCCTCATCTTCTTCCTGATGGAGGGCGAGCGGATTTGGCTCTTCGTCGTTAAACTTTTCCCCCGAGCCTCACGTCGAGCAGTGAACGGCGCGGGCCGCCGGGGCTGGAAGTCTCTGGTTTCCTACGTGCGGGTTCAGGTCTTTGTGGCCGCAGTGGACGCGGTGGGCATCGGTCTCTCCGCCTTCTTCTTGGGAGTGCCGCTGGCATTGCCACTGGGCGTCCTTGTGTTCCTGGGATCCTTTATACCCGTAGTGGGCGCACTGCTCACTGGCGCTATCGCCGTCCTACTGGCGCTGGTAGCTAACGGCCTTGTGAACGCGCTGATTATGCTGGCTATGGTTCTGATTGTGCAGCAGATTGAATCTAATATTCTGCAGCCACTGGTCATGGGCAAGGCAGTATCCCTGCACCCGCTGGCTGTGGTCATCGCCGTGGTTGGTGGTTCCATACTGTACGGCATCGTAGGTGCGCTCTTCGCGGTGCCTGTACTGGCCGTGGTCAATACCATCATCAGGTATCTGGCGGGCCGTGAATGGGAAAACGATCCAGACATCCGTGAAACAGCGTTCCTCTACCCGCACGAAATCAGGCGACGGGAGAAGAAGGACATCGCCGAGAAGGTGAAGGAACGTCTGAACCGTATTAAGGAAGCGGAAAAAGCCGACGAAGATGCCCTAGAAGCCATCAACAACGGCGCTCAGAAATAAGATATAAGACAAGACGAGGTAAAGATGCAAGCACCCGCCCCGGTAGAGCTTCCCGTGAGCGTCGGTCAGATTGAAGACGCAGCCCGCCTCCTTGACGGCGTCATTGAACGTACCCCCGTTGCGCACTCCCGTGCCCTCAGCGAGCAACTGGGCTCTGAAGTCTATCTCAAATGTGAGAACCTGCAACGCTCGGGGTCTTTCAAGGTGCGTGGCGCCTACGTGCGCATGGCCAAGCTCACCGAAGCGGAGAAGGCCGTGGGCGTAGTGGCGGCGTCGGCAGGCAACCACGCCCAAGGTGTTGCCCTGGCAGCTTCCCGCCTAGGTATCGCCGCCCGTATCTACATGCCCCAGGGAGCTGCCCTACCCAAGATCGCCGCTACCAGAAGTCACGGGGCCGAGGTAATCTTGCACGGTATAAACGTGGACGAGGCCCTGGCTGAGGCCAAGCGCTATGCCAAAGAAACCGGCGCTGTCTTTGTGCATCCCTTCGACAACGCAGATATCATCGCGGGCCAGGGCACCCTGGGACTAGAGATCCTGGAGCAGGTGCCGGACGTTGACACCATCCTGGTCGGCGTGGGTGGCGGGGGCCTGCTGGCAGGTCTCTCCATTGCGGTACGTTCACTGGAACAGAAGCTGGGCAAGAAGATCCGCATTATCGGGGTGCAGGCTGAGCACGCGGCGGCCTACCCGCCCTCCCTGGCCGCTGACGCCCTGGTGCCGCTCAAGAAGGTTTCAACCATTGCGGATGGCATCGCGGTGGGCCGCCCCGGGCAACTTCCCTTCACCATCATCAAGAACCTGGTCGATGATGTACACACGGTTTCTGAGGACGAAATAGCCCGCGCCCTCATCTTCCTCCTTGAACGCAACAAACTGGTCGTTGAACCGGCAGGCTCCGTGCCGGTGGCGGCGCTGATGAGCGGTTCACTGGCTGAGTCCTACGGCGACCTGGGCACCACCGTTTGTTTGCTCTCGGGTGGCAACATTGACCCTATGCTCATGCTCAAGGTGATTCAGCGAGGCCTGTCAGCTGCCGGCCGTTATATGACCGTCAAACTCATGCTCAACGACCGCCCCGGCGAGCTGACTACTATCTCACGCATCATCTCAGAGCACGACGCCAACGTGACCGGGGTAGACCATACCCGCTTGGGCGGTGCGCTCTCCATGGGTGATGTCTCCATCACCATCGACATGGAGACCAAGGGCGTAGACCACTGCAAGGAGGTCATCGCAGCCCTGGAAGCTGAGGGCTATAAGCCAATCGTTGTGTACTAAGGAGATTCTGTGTCTGAATCTTCCGGTCAAGATAAACCGAAGCCCGGGCGTCCGTACCCCACAAAAGGGGAGAAGGACGACCGGGCTTCGGTCATATCTGCCGGTGGCTGGTTTAGCCCTGGAAGGGCTTAGCGGAGACAATCTTCACGGGAATTTGCTGACCGTTCGGGGCCTCGTAGGTCAGCTCGTCGCCCACCTTGTGGCCGTAGATGGCGGCACCCATAGGGGACTTTTCGGAGAAGACCTGAAGGTCGGAGCCGCCGACCAGAGTATCGGCCACTTCGCGGGAGCCTAGCAGAAAGGTCATGGTCTTACCTGCGATTTTGGCTTCAACGACCATGCCGGATTCGACTACACCATCATCAGCAACGGGCTGATCAGAGACCACAGCAGTCTCTAGTAGGTGCTTGAGCTGGGCTATACGGCCTTCGTTCTTGCCCTGTTCCTCGCGGGCCGCGTGGTAGCCGCCGTTTTCCTTGAGGTCACCCTCGTCGCGGGCAGCTGAGATGCGGTCAATGATTTCCTGGCGGTAGGGGCCTGAGAGGTACTCAAGCTCTGCCTGGAGCTTGTCGTAGGCCTCCTGAGTGAGCCAAGCGCCTTCGTTTTCAGTCATGGTGTACTCCCTTGAAAGAAGCGGTGTACTGCCGGGAGGGCAATTGCACCGCGTGAGTTGTGATGGCAGACCCGCAAGAGGTCAGGGTGCTGCCGTGTGCGTTTCTGCTTAGTCTACCCAGGTGCCTTGCATGAGATGCCACTTTACCCCGGTAGAGAAAACCTGCGGTGGGCGGTCGGGGCTATCTAAGCCTTCCAACAGGTGTCGACGGTGACGGTGGTGGCCTCACCGAGCACACGCAGGTGCACGGTCTGCACCGAGATGCCATTACCCTGATCATCTGCGTAGGGGCCGATCGCCACCTCCTTCCAACCAACCGGAGCGCCAGCGGTGTTGAGGGCTTTAATGGCGCAGATGGCTGTATCTTCAGCTCTCTTGCTGACCTCGAAGGTCAGCTGCACCTCGTCGGAGCTGGTGAGCTCAAACCCTACGTCGCGGCCTGAGGGCTGGTCACTATCGGCTGACTGAACCCAGAACACAAAGGCTACCCCCGCCAGCACTGCGCAGGCCGTCAGCACGTACCAGAAGTACTGGGGCAGGGGCCTACGCTGCGGCTTAGCGCCGTAGCGAGTGGAGAGATGGGTATCGGTCATGCAGGACCAAACCTTTCAGCCTGGGTCATACAGGGTCACAGGGGAGCGGCCAGCTCCTTGGGGGCGGGTAGAATTGACGCGTGTGTATGCACGGGTGTCTTCACCTTACGATACCCCAAACACTGAGACCGTCACCCAGTTCCATGGAGTTTTCGCATGAGCGTCACCGATTCACCCACCTCTGGCTACGACCCTGCCCTGGTAGCACCACTAGATCATGACTACACCGGCCTGCGCATTCTTGCGGTTCATGCTCACCCAGACGATGAATCTTCGAAGGGGGCGGCATCAATGGCGGCCTATGGGGCGCGCGGTGCCCGCGTGATGGTGGCCTCAATGACCGGTGGGGAACGCGGCGATATTCTAAACCCTGCCGTCGACTCCAACCCCGCTGCCCACCGTGATCTGCCGGGGGTGCGCCGCCAGGAAATGAAGCAAGCCGCTGAGATTCTGGGTATCGAGCACCGCTGGATTGGTTTTGTGGATTCAGGCCTGCCCGAGGGTGACCCGCTACCGCCGCTACCTTACGGTTCGTTTGCGTCCCTGCCCTTGGAACAGGCCGCAGCGCCACTGGTGCGCCTGGTGCGTGACTTCAAACCCCATGTGATTCTCACCTATGACGAAATTGGTGGCTACCCCCACCCTGACCACATTATGACCCACCGGGTCTCTATGGAGGCTTTCGAAAAAGCAGGCGACCCCCGGGCCTACCCCGGTACCGGTGAACCCTGGCAGGTTGCAAAGATTTACTACGACCGGGCCTTCAACATGGATCGTATGCTGGCCTTCCATAGCTACTTTGAGCAAGCGGGGCTGGAGTCGCCCTTCGCCCGCTGGGTTGCTATGGCCCTGGAGGAGGACGCTGAAGGTCACCGCCCCCCGGTCTCCCGCCACCAGACCACCACCCGCATCGCATCCTCAGAGTTCTTTGAGAAACGCGATCAGGCTCTACACGCCCACGCCTCACAGGTACCGCCGGACTCCATGTTCTTCGCGGTCTCGCCCGAGGTGCAAAGCAAGATTTGGCCCTTTGAAGACTACGTTCTGGCTCACGCCCGTGTGCGCACCGAACTGCCCGAAACCTCCTTCTCTGCCGGAATCGACTTCAGACGATAAGGACGCCGGGCCTGGCCTTTCTGCGTAGAATAGACAGTGCGTGCCACCAGGCTCCTGCCCGTACACCTAACTTCGAGGATTCACCGACCGTGTCAGCACTGAACCTGTCAGAACTTACTCTGCGCGCCGCTGAGGCGACCCCGACCGTGATTACCACGGTCAACCCCGACGGCTCCTTTCGCGGTTCCCCGGGTATCGTTGGCTTTCTGGTCACTTTCACGCTGGCTGTGGTCATCGTCCTGCTGGGCCTTGACTTGACTCGCCGAGCCCGCCGCCTACGCTACCGGAGCGAATACGCGATTGCCCGCGAGGCTGAGGAACGCGCTGCTGCTCAAGCAGCGGCTGAGGGTAAGAAAGTACCCGAGCAGGCTCAGCCCACCGTACGTGACGAGGCGGTCGTGGCCCAAGACCACCTGCGGCGGCCCCACTAGGGGCTGTTAGGTAAAGGCTGGTACGGCAACGGGGAACCGAACCCGGTGATGGCGGTTCCCCTGCGTTTAACGGTGGGGTTAGACAAAAAGAGCGACGACGACCGCGATATAGTGCTGAATAAAACCGAGCACGGTGAAGACGTGAAAAAGCTCGTGGAAGCCAAAAACATGAGGGGCTATGTCCGGGCGTTTAGTGCCGTAAAAGACCGCACCGGCAATGTAGGTGGCTCCACCGGTTGTGATGAGCACGGTGGCAGTGGGGGAGACCTGCCAGAAGTCACCCAGGTAGAAGACCGCCAGTAGGCCCATGACCACATAGATGGGTGTGTAGAGCCAGCGGGGGGAGCTCGTCCAGAAAACACGGAAGAGGGTAACAGACAGGGCGCAACCCCAGATACTCCACAGGAGGATTACCTGTCTGCTACCCTCAAGCAGAGTGAGCGCGATGGGGGTATAGGTGCCGGCGATGAGCAGGGTAATGTTGGCGTGATCTAGACGTTTGAGAATCATGCGAGCTCGGGCAGGCCAGTAGCCGCGATGGTAGATGCCCGAAATGCCAAAGAGGAGCACCCCGGTCAGAGAAAAAATTGCGCACGCGACTCCTACCGGCCCTCCTCCCGAGAGCACAATGAGCACGATGCCTGCGATGAAGGCAAGGGGTGCGAAGCCCGCATGAATCCAGCCGCGCAAGAGAGGTTTACCGTTGGTGCGATAGAAGTCGATGATTTCGCGTTGCACATCGGTGATTCTCTCAATGACGCCCGAAACCGAACTCACGGGCCTGGGAGTTGCCGGTGAACGGTGAGCACGTGAAGCCATATATGTAGTATGCCAGCTCAACAGATGAAGAGAAATAGTTGCCCAGGCCCCTATGGTCGGGTTCCCTGCCCACTACCAGCCCCTGAAGTTAGGCACCTGTACCTGGCTGGATCACCTGCCCAAGCAGGTAATATAAAGAAAGCGATCACGTGATTTCACCCGACCTACCAGGAGCAGCACATGAAGCTACCGCAGCCGCTGTATTCGGTGTATGAGCGGTCCCTGATTTCTGCAATTCCCGCAGAGAAGCTGCCCCAGCACATCGGCGTGCTCGTTGACGGCAATCGCCGCTGGGCTGCCCTGCTGGGCGAAAGCACTAAGCACGGGCATGAGGCCGGTGCCGCCCGGATTATCGAATTTTTGGGCTGGTGCACCGAGCTTAAAATCCCCATGGCCACCCTGTACATGCTCTCTACCGAGAACCTCAAGCGCGCTAGCGACGAACTCAATGACCTGGTTGAAGTGATTGAGGCTTTCGTGGAGCGTCTGGCAGCGAGCGGTATCGCCCGGGTGCGCCCGGTAGGTCAGCTTGAATCCCTCCCCGGCAGTCTCCGTTCGGCTTTTGAAGTAGCCGTTGAGCAGACCGAGCACGTGCAAGGCCTCCAGGTAAATATTGCGGTGGGGTACGGTGGCCGCCAGGAAATCACGGACGCTGTGCGCGGCCTGCTCCGTGAGGCCGCAGCCGCCGGGGTTGGGCTTGAGGAGCTGGCCAGCAGCGTCACCATTGACGATATTTCCCGCCACCTCTATACCAGCGGTATGCCAGACCCAGACTTATTGATTCGTACCTCGGGTGAGCAGCGCCTCTCTGGGTTCATGACCTGGCAGTCGGCCTACTCCGAGTTCTACTTCTGTGAGGCTCTGTGGCCTGACTTCCGCCGTGTTGATTTTCTGCGTGCCCTCCGCGACTACGCCCAGCGGCAGCGCCGGTTTGGCTCCTAGGTATGCTGGGGCTGATTGTAGAGCTGGCAGCTCAGGGCCTTGTGGGGCGCTGGCTGTCGGCTACAGCCGCTATTCTGCTGGCATGGGTGTTTGGCTACTACCTGGTGTGTGCTGTGCGGCTCTGGAGCATTGATGTGCGGGAACACCGGCTACCGGATCGCATTGTTCTCCCCATGTATCCCCTGATCGGCCTGCCCCTGCTGGCCGTTATTCTACTGGTGAGCGAGAATAGTTTTGCTGCGGCCCGGCAGAGCGCCTACTGCGCCGTTATTATGTTCGGTAGCTACGGTCTGCTGCGGCTGGCCTCTCGCGGGGCACTCGGGCTGGGGGACGTGAAACTTGCCGGGGTTCTGGGGCTACTGCTGGGTTTCTTCTCACCTTTGAACCTGCTGTGGGGAAACCTGCTCATTTTTTTGAGCGGTGGGCTCTTCTCCCTCTACCTCATCGCCCGCCGCAGGGCCACCGCTCAAACCCATATCGCCTTCGGCCCCTTTATGCTGCTAGGTACCACCATCGCCCTCTTCTTCCCCGCTACCTAGCTAGCCATGCACGGCCTGCTGCGGTCGTCCGCTCCGGTAGCTGCCTCACGAAAGGAAAATATGCCTACCCCACAATTTATTACCGACCTGCGGGCCAAAATTGGTTCTGACATGCTCTGGCTCTCGGGTGCTACAGCGGTGATTCAGCGCGAGAACGGTGACGTTTTGCTTGTGCGCCGTAGCGACACCGGGGCTTGGACGCCGGTGACCGGCATCGTTGACCCCGGCGAGAACCCGGCTCTTACCTGCCTGCGAGAGGCCGAAGAAGAAGCCGGTGTGGAGATTGAGGTGATGGGTTTTGCCCAGTTGAGAGCAGATCCGCCCATGACCTTTGATAATGGGGATCGTTGCCAGTTCCTCGACCATACCTTCTACTGCCGCTATGTTTCGGGGCAGGCCCGGGTGAACGACGAAGAGTCGAGTCAGGTGCGGTGGGTGCCGGTTGAACAGCTACCCGACTATTGCAGTGAGCGCATGCTCGATAGAATTGATGCCGCCCTGCACTGGCAGAGCGGCGCCCGATTTTTTATTGAATCGTAGCACTAGCCTGTTATTTATCGGCCGCTATCTTGCGTAGGAGCTCAACTAGAACGGTGCGCTCTACCGGTGTGAGCTTCTCAGCCCATCGGGCTTCCGCCGCGTTCTGCTGGCTGAAAATACCTTCGATAAAGCCGGTACCTCGGTCTGTGAGTTCCAGGAGGGTGCCACGCCCGTCATCGGGGTCTTTGGCCTTGCTAATGAGCCCTTTTGTCTCTAAGGGCTTGCTGATGTTTGATACAGCAGCCCTTGTCATGCCGGTGATGTTCGCTAGGTTGCTGGCCGAGGTTGAGCCAAGGTTCCATAGCGCGAAGAGCACTCGGTAGGCCGCCCAGGAGCTCCCGACCGGCCGGTGTACGGTGGACTCGAAATCGTGGGTGATGGCAACTGAAGCGCGGTTGAGTGACATGGCCAGGAGCGTTGCGTCAGCATTGACGGGCTCCTCTAAACGACCGAGATTCTCGGTGACCTGGTCAATGAAAGACCAGTAGGTGTGGTTACGGGGTGATGGTTCCATATCTTTAAGATTACTTGTTCTCTGATTTAGCGATGAAACATTTCATGATTCACAAGCCAGTATCTGCTAGCGGCACTCATGATATTCGCTTAAAACATGACATATAAGGAGCAGGGCAGACCATCGACTGTTCTGCCCTGCTCTGCATAGTCTAGATGTCTTAGAAGGCACCCGGTAGAGCGAGGCTCAGACCTAGTACCGTGAGAACTCCGGCGAAGGGAACAAGAACGGTCACTACGCCAATGTCTTTGTAGCCCTGCCGGTGGGTCATGCCGCAGACCAGTAATAGAGTCACAATAGCGCCGTTGTGGGGTAGCGAATCAAAGCTTACCGAACTCATCGCAATCACACGGTGCATCACCTCTGCGCTGATACCTGCAGTGGACGCTAGCTGGGAGAGCTGATCTCCGAAAGACTGCATCGTAATCGATAGGCCACCCGATGATGATCCGGTAATACCCGAGATAACTGCTGTTGCAATAACGCCGATAATGAGTGGGTTGTCACTGACGTTGAAGAGCGAGTCCTTGAGCAGAGCGAAGACCGCAAGTGAAGCGATTACTGCGCCGTAGCCCACCTCACTCGCGGTGGTAAAGGCCGGTAGCACCGCGTTCCGTGCACCCTCATTGAGAGAGTTAATGTAATCCTTGGCCTTCGATGGCTTGAGGGCAAAGATAAGAATTCCAGCAATAACCAGCGCCACGGTCACAGACCACACACCCAAGACAGCCTGAAGGGTAGTTGCTCCAAACTTCTCTTCTGAGAGGTAGGAGGTATCGAGACGGGGCGCAACGAGATAAACGAATGCAGCGTTGACACTGACTACCACCAGAACGGGCAAAAGTCCTAGTAGTCCGCGTGATGCTAGCGAGCCGCGCTCGCTAGCGGCTCCGCCGATGAGCGGGGCGGGGCGTCCTTGCATCGACATGCGAGCAGAAACGCTAGTAGCGGTGGCGATTGCGGCATCTGCGCTGGCTGCGGTTCCTGACGCCTGCGCATCGGGTGTGGTTGCTCCGGTAGGTACGGGAGGGTTGGCACCGTATTTCACATCAGCATCGTTGTCGATGTCTGCTGGACGGTCGGGGTTGTCGTTGGTGATGGAGAAGTCGATGAAACCCTCACCTGCTTTCTGTAGCTTGTGCTGGCGCCAGGTCAGCCAGGCTAGACCCAGGGAGAAGGTGACAGCTGCACCGATAACGCCAAGTAGCGGTGCGGCAAATGTTGTAGTGCCGAAGACGCGGGTGGGGATGGCATTGTGAATTTGGGGTGATCCAGGTAGGGCGGCCGTGGCGAAGGTGAAGATTCCGAGGGCGATAGCTGCTGGCATCAGGCGCATCGAAATGTTGGCGTGCTTAAAGAGAGGCTTGGCAATGGGGACGATGGTGAAGGCGATAACCCAGGCACTGACACCGCCGTAGGTGAGTAGGGCGGTGACAACGGTGGTTACCAGAATTGCACGCTTGGGGCCAAAAATGGTGGGAATCCAGCGTGCGATATCTTCAGCGTAGCCTGAGACGGTCATAAGTCGACCGAAAATAGCTCCGGCGAGGAAGAGCGGGAAGAAATTGATGAGGAAGGTGCCGAGTGCTGGCATGAATATTTGTGTGTAGGAAGCCAGCAAGGGGGCTCCGGAAAAGAGAACGGCGATAAGAGCGGCAATGGGCGCAAGCGCGATGACGGAGTGGCCGCGATAGGCCAGCCAGATGAGACAGACAAGGGAGAGAATGACCCCGATGAAACCCAAGAGCATAACAATCTCCTAGCGGATGAAAGGGTGGAAGTGAGAAGTGGTAAGTGAGGGCGTGAAGTGATTCCTTGTGTGAGTCAACAGCCCTCATCTATAAATAGATGAACTAAATTTGGTTGTGATTGTCTAATCATACAGCATGGTTGGGGAGGTGTAAATCACTTTTTGTGTGAAGTTTATGTTGGCGTGGATGATGTTGGGTTGAGGTCTTTTGTCCATGTGAAAGCAGTTTTCTGAGAGATTTATGCCACCTGTTTTGTTACGCTTTGGCTATGGTGTGTCGCTGTGGTTGAAGTTTCTGGGTGGAAACTTATGTTGCTCTGAAAATATTTTTGGTTCATTGCTTGACAACTTTTGAAGGGTTGACTAGGGTGATGTACACCATAGAAAAACGGCTCGGACGCCTCGCTGATGAGATTTGCCGGCCTCTTGAGACAAAGGATTACGATTATGCCTTTCTACACACAGGTAGGTGAACTCCCCAAACACCGCCATACCGCCTTCCGCGACGCAGGCGGCAAGCTCTACTATGAAGAGCTCATCGGCGAAGAAGGCTTCTCCCTAGACTCATCCCTGGCTTACCACAAGCACATCCCCTCAGCCCTGGTGGATGTTCGCCCCTGGGAGCTGCCCGATCAGTCTCTGATCCCTAACGACCCCCTACTGCCGCTTCACCTAAAGCTGCATGATCTCACCTTTGAGGGGCAAGATGGCAAAGTCGATGCAGTCCGTCACCGCCGCCTGGTGATGGGTAACAGCGACGTACGTCTTTCATACGCACTGGTCAACGCCACCAGCCCCCTCTATAAAAACGGTGTAGGTGATGAATGCGTCTACGTTGAACGCGGTTCTGCCCTAGTAGAGACCATGTTCGGTGCCCTCGAAGTATCTCAGGGTGACTACATCATCATTCCCCGCGCAACGATCCACCGCTGGGTGCTCCGTGATGGCGAAGAAGCTCGTCTTTACTTTATTGAAGCCAACTCCCATATCGCCCCGCCCAAGCGCTACCTTTCTCGCTACGGCCAGCTCCTGGAACACGCTCCTTTCTTTGAGCGTAACTACCGCATTCCCACTGAACCCCTACTGGCTGAAGGTCAGGACGTAGAGGTCTACATTAAGCACCGCGGCCACGGGCCTTCCGGTATCTCGGGGTCAGTGCACGTGCTCCCCGAACATCCCTTCGATATTGTGGGCTGGGACGGCTGCCTTTACCCCTTCGTCTTTAGCGTCTACGACTACGCTCCCATTACCGGTAAACTACACCAGCCGCCACCGTCCCACCAGGTCTTTGAGGGGCACAACTTTGTGATTTGCAACTTTGTGCCCCGCAAGGTCGATTACGCTGAGGGTGCCATCCCGGTTCCCTACTACCACTCCAACGTTGACTCAGACGAAGTCATGTTCTACGTTGAGGGCAATTATGAGGCTCGTAAGGGCTCGGGTATCAAGGAGGGGTCAATCTCCGTACACCCGGCAGCCCACCCCCACGGCCCCCAGCCCGGAGCTATGGAAAGTTCAATCGGCACCGAGTACTTCGATGAACTGGCCGTCATGGTCGATACCTTCCAGCCCCTTCTGCTCGGTGAAGCTGGTTTAGCTGCTAACGACCCGGCCTACAAGTCGTCTTGGACCGGCGGTCGTTGGGTTGGCGAGAAGTAATGACAGAAGCGATCTTCCACAAGTTCTTCGATGATGCCGCTGTTTTTCCTCCCGGGCTCGCTCCTCTGGACCGGGCAGTGCAGGAACACATACAGCGTTCACACGACGCTGTGGCAGATCGGTTTGTGGGCCCGCTGGTTTTACCCTTCAGCTCTATCGCTGAAGCTGCGAAGCTGGCGGGCTCCGAGCCCATCGACATTAGTGCGGTGGGCACAGCCGATCAGTTACAGGAACTGCGCCAGCTTCTTGCCCAAGGAATTGCTCCATCAACAATTGTCGGTGCGGAGCTAAAAACCGGCCAGTTATCTGCTGAAGGCGCCCTGGAAGAAGCAGCGGCACTCAAGCGAGAGCACCCCGACCTGGACCTTTACCTTGAACTGTCGTATGAGCAGGTAACCGACCAGATGCTGAGCTCGCTGGCAGATCAGGGGATCAGCCTTAAGTTCCGCACAGGTGGGGTGACCGCTGACCTTTTCCCGAGCAGTGAGCAGGTTGTTGACGTCATGGCTCTGGCTCTTGAGCACGGAGTGCCCTTCAAGTTCACCGCTGGCCTTCACCGGGCTATGCGTTATACCGATGAAGTTACCGGCTTCCAACACTTTGGGTTTGCCAATATCGCAGCAGCTATAGATACCCTCCAGCGAGGAGGCGACAAGCAGGCGGCACTTGCGGTGCTGGAAAGCGATGATCAGGACGCCGTGGGGCAACACATCACCGCCCCCGATACGATCTGGCGGGAGGCCTTTCAATCATTTGGTACCTGCTCGGTACCTGAGCCCACCGAGACACTGCATCGTATGGGACTGATGAGCCCTGAAACCGTACAACGACTGACCATTACACCGGAAGGAAAGTAACCGCTATGAGCTACGCCCAGACACATTCAACGCAGGGGTTTGGCCTTGAGAACCTGCCCTACGGCTCATTTTCCGCTGACGGAGGGAAGACCTTTCATCTGGGGGCGCGACTGGGTGACCGGGTACTTAACCTGGGTGAGCTCTCAGCCGCTACCGGAAACCTCTCAGAGGCAGCAGCAACGGCAGTAGCCTCGTCTAATCTCGATGCCCTGCTCCAGCAGGACGCTAGCGTATGGGCCGAGGTGCGCTCCTGGCTCGTCGACACTCTGACCGAAGTCGATGAGCAGACCGTCCACGCTACCAGCTTTGCGGTGGATGAGGTCACCTACCAGCTAGCTTTCACCCCGGCAGACTACGTCGATTACTACGCTTCTGAACACCACGCAACTAACCTGGGGCATATGTTCCGCCCACAGGAAGAGCCGCTGAAACCCAATTGGAAGCACCTGCCGGTGGGGTACCACGGGCGCTCCGGTAGCATCCGCGTGTCAGGTTCTGACATTGTTCGCCCCAAGGGTTTGCGCCCGCCCCAGGACGGAGGGCTGCCGTCCTACGGCCCCGAACAGCGTCTGGATATCGAAGCCGAATTGGGTTTTGTGTTGGGTGGGTCAGCCCCTAAGGGCGAAGTAGACCTAAAAACCGCAGCTGACTCCCACCTCTTCGGGGTTTTTCTCTTCAACGACTGGTCAGCACGCGGAATTCAGAACTACGAGTACGTTCCCCTGGGCCCCTACCTGGGCAAATCTTTTGCCTCAACGGTCGGTACCTGGGTCGTTCCCTGGGCCGCCCTGCAAGAAGCTCGTGTTGCTACTCCTGAGCGCACCTACCCCCTGGCGTCCTACCTCGATGACTCTGAGGCGGAACCCTACGGCCTCGATATCACCTTCGGCGTTACCGTCAACGGCGAAGTGGTCTCGCGCCCGCCCTATAAGTACATGTACTGGTCAGCCCCTCAGATGGTGGCGCACATGACCGTCAACGGAGCCCCCCTACGCCCCGGCGACATGTTTGCCTCGGGTACGATTTCCGGCCCTGAAAAGGACGAACGCGGCTCCTTCATCGAGCTGTCCTGGGGAGGCAAAGAGCCCCTCACCCTGGCTGATGGGCATGAGATGACCTTCTTAGAGGACGGTCAGCTCATTGGCCTCACCGCTACCGCACCCGGCCCCGAGGGAAGCGTCATTGACTTTGGCGACTGCCTGGGCACCATCGTCCCGGCAACCGGTGACCTGAAGTAAAGGAAGCAGCTATGAGCGAGCAGAACACCAAGGTTTACGAAGGCAGCCTCACCGAGCTGATGACTGAACTCATCAAGGACGGCGACACCCTCGCCGTGGGTGGGTTTGGCCTTTCGGGTAACCCCTTCGACCTTATCGATGCGGTACGAGACTCCGGGCGAACCAATCTCACCGTAGTGTCAAACAACATGGGTGTGGATGGGCAAGGCCTCGGTGTTCTGCTGGAGGGGCGACAGGTATCAAAGGTGCTTTCGTCGTACGTGGGGGAGAACAAGCTCTTTGCGCAGCTCTACCTCTCGGGCGAACTCGATGTTGAATTCAACCCCCAGGGTACTCTCGCAGAGCGGCTGCGAGCGGGCGGCGCAGGTATTCCCGCTTTCTACACCGCAACCGGTGTCGGAACCGTGGTCGCAGAGGGGAAGCCTACGGCTGAGTTTGACGGTAAAACCTACGTCTTAGAGCGCGGCATTGTTGCCGATGTTGCCCTGGTACACGCCGCGATTGGCGATGTCTCTGGCAACCTGCGCTACCGCCGAACAGCCCGTAATTTCAACCCCCAGTGCGCAGAGTCAGGGCGGATCACTGTAGCCGAGGTTGAGAGCATCGTCCCCCTGGGCGAGCTAGACCCCGATGATGTGATGACACCGGGTGTGCAAGTTGATTACATCGTGCAGGCCTCACCCCGTAAGAAACCAATTGAACAGCGCACTGTTCGCCCCCGGACCGAGCGCCCAGCGAAGGGAGAATAAGATGCCCTGGACACGCGATGAGATGGCAGCCCGAGCTGCCCTCGAACTGCCGAACGGTTCCTATGTCAATCTGGGTATTGGTATCCCCACCCTGGTAGCTAACCACCTGCCTGACGACGTCCGTGTGATGCTGCAGTCAGAGAACGGAATTCTGGGAATGGGCCCCTTTCCCTATGAGGGGGAGGAGGACGCTGACCTCATCAATGCGGGTAAGCAGACTGTGACCCTGGTGCCGGGTGCCGCTATTTTTGACTCCGCTACCAGTTTTGCCATGATTCGCGGAGGTAAGGTTGCCACCGCCATCTTAGGAGCCATGGAGGTTTCTGAAACGGGTGACCTTGCCAACTGGATGATCCCCGGCAAGATGGTCAAGGGTATGGGTGGAGCTATGGATCTGGTTGCCGGTACTCCGCGCGTGATTGTACTGACCGACCACGTGGCAAAAGACGGTTCTCCCAAGCTCAAAAAGCGGTGCGACCTGCCATTGACCGGTGTGGGAGTGGTAAATCGTATCATTACCGACCTTGCTGATTTTGATGTTACTGAAACCGGTCTGGTCTTGACGGACATGGCACCTGGCGTTACCCTCGAAGAAATTTATGAGAAAACCGACGCGACCTTTACCCTTGCAGAAGGACTTGACCATGCAAACTAGCAACAAAGACGTTGTCATTATCGGCGCTGCCCGCACACCCCAGGGCAAGATTATGGGAGCTATTTCCTCACTGACCGCCGTAGAGCTAGGGTCAATTGCCCTAGACTGTGCCCTGCAAGGGGCAGACGTTACCCCTGAACAGGTAGATGCCGTGGTCTTTGGCCAGGTGGTGCAGGCGGGTGCGGGGCAGAACCCCGCCAAGCAGACCGCCCGCGCTAGCGGCATTCCTGTTTCCACCCCGGCAGTGACGGTCAACAGCGTCTGTCTATCGGGTCTGCGAGCAGTGATGGATGCCGCCCGCCTGATTCGTGCCGGCGAAGCGACCGTTGCCGTAGCAGGTGGTCAGGAGTCTATGTCCCAGGCCCCCTTCCTGTTGCCGGACTTCCGATCCGGCAGGGTTTTTGGTGCTGCCGGGGTGCTCGATGCCGTTGAACGTGACGCCCTCACCGACGCCCAGAGCGGAGAGTCTATGGGGCTGCTGACTGAGGGGGCTAACGCGGATTTCGAGCTGACTCGCCAGGAGCAGGACGCTCTTGCGGCTGCTTCACATCAGCGCGCGCATGCCGCTGCGGCAGCAGGTCTTTTTGAAGCCGAGATTGCCCCGGTTCAGGTGCAAGGACGCCGCGGTCAGGTTACCGAGGTCACCGCCGATGAGGGGGTGCGCGAGGGCACCACGGTTGAGGTTTTGGCAAAGCTGCGACCCGCTTTTGAGAAGGAGGGCACCATTACCGCCGGGAATGCCTCTCCGCTTTCTGACGGGGCAGCAGCCCTGGTGCTCTCCACCCGAGAATTTGCCGAAGAAAACGGGATCAAGCCGCTGGCGACCGTCCTTGCCTGGGCTAATACGGCAGGCCCCGAGAACGTGTTGCACTACCAGCCCTCTCGCGCTATTGCAGCTGCCCTTGACAAGGCGGGCCTCACAGTGGCCGACCTTGACCACGTTGAGATTAACGAGGCCTTTGCGGCAGTATCGGCGGTGTCTGCCCGCGAGTTGGGCCTGGATGCAGAGAGGGTGAACCCCCACGGCGGGGCGATTGCCCTGGGGCACCCGGTGGGGGCTTCAGGTGCCCGCCTGGTGGTGCACGCGGCTCACGCCCTGAACCAAACTCCCGAGGCTACCTACGCGGCGGTGGCCCTCTGCGGTGGCGGTGGCCAGGGAGATGCCCTCATCCTTCGCGCAGAGAGGCTTATTCATAAGGGTAGATGAAACAAGCTCACAGCGAGCGTGAGCCTGCGGAACCCCTGATGAATAAGCTTTTATAGCTGTGCCCGGCCCCTGAGATAGGGGACCGGGCACCCTAGCTCTAGGGGGGGCTACCTCTAAAAAATGATGCTGATTTAGAAGCTACCCAGCATCTTGGTGACGTCCAGGGCATCATCCAGCTGGGCCTCGGTGACTTCACCGCGCTCAACATAACCCAGGGCGATGACGGCCTCGCGCACGGTGGTCTTGTTGGCCACCGAGTACTTGGCGATCTTGGCTGCTGCCTCGTAGCCGATCAGCTTGTTCATGGGGGTCACGGTGGAGGGGGAGGCCTCAGCCAGGAAGCGGGCCCGCTCTACGTTAGCCTCCAGACCGTCGATCATCTTGTCAGCCATCACGCGGGAGGTGTTAGCCAGCAGGCGGATGGACTGCAGCAGGTTAGCGGCCATGACCGGGATGCCCACGTTCAGCTCAAAAGCTCCGTTGGTGGAGGACAGGGCAATGGTGGTGTCGTTACCAATGACCTGGGCCGCCACCATAATAGCCGCCTCACAGATGACGGGGTTGACCTTGCCGGGCATAATCGATGAGCCGGGCTGCAGATCGGGGATGTGCAACTCGCCCAGGCCAGTGTTAGGGCCAGAACCCATCCAGCGAATATCGTTGTTGATCTTCATGAAGGAGTAGGCGATATTGCGCAGCTGGCCCGAAGCTTCAATGAGACCGTCACGGTTGGCCTGGGCCTCAAAGTGGTTGCGGGCCTCGGTCAGGGGCAGGCCGGTCTCTTCTGCCAGCAGCTCAATGACGCGGGCGCTAAAGCCGTCGGGGGTGTTGATACCGGTGCCCACTGCGGTGCCACCGAGGGGAACCTCCGCCACGCGAGGCAGGGAAGCATGAATACGCTCAACACCGTAGCGCACCTGGGCAGCGTAGCCGGAGAACTCCTGGCCCAGGGTCACGGGGGTGGCGTCCATCAGGTGGGTACGGCCGGACTTTACAACGTCCTTGAACTCCACAGCCTTACGCTCTAACGACTCAGCCAGGTATTCTAGGGCCGGGACGAGATCCTTGAGCAGAGCCTCGGTCGCAGCCACATGCACGGAGGTGGGGAAGACGTCATTAGAGGACTGCGAAGCGTTGACGTGATCATTGGGGTGAACCTCAACCTCCTTGCCCTCCAGTGCCTGGTTAGCCAGGGTCGCCAGCACCTCATTGGTGTTCATGTTTGACGAGGTACCCGAACCGGTCTGAAAGACATCAATGGGGAAATGGTCATCGTAGTCACCAGCAGCTACCTTATCCGCAGCATCACGGATAGCGGCAGCCCGGGTAGCATCAAGAACACCCAGCTCCTCATTGGCGCTCGCAGCTGCCTTCTTAATGAGGGCAAGGGCGCGAATATGGGCAGACTCCAGTGTCTGACCTGAGATAGGGAAATTTTCGACGGCACGCTGGGTCTGAGCGCGGTAGAGGGCATCTACAGGTACGCGAACCTCACCCATAGTGTCGTGTTCAATGCGGTATTCAGTGTTTTCAGCCATATTCGCTAGTCTACTAGGCTCACGTGACGCCTGTCGCTTTAGAGTCAAAACATGACGAACCCGGGCCGCCCAGCCAACTGTGAATAAACCCCTCTAGTCCGTAATGGACGGAGAGGATGAGTAAACCAGGTCGGCTTTACCGTCAGCCAGGTGGTAGAAGACGCCCACCACGGCCAGGGATCCATCTTCAATGCGCTCGCGGATGATGCCGGACTGCTCGGCGATACGGGCGGCGGTCTGACGGGTGTGCTCTACAACCATGTCGTTGATGGACGCATCGTGGGGAAGCTCTGGCGAGATAACAGACGGCAGAATACCCTCAACCAAATTGCGAATGAAACCGCCCGGCATTTCGCCTTCCACCAGGGCCTTGTGGGTGGCGGTAATGGCCCCGCAGGAGTCGTGGCCCAGCACCATAATCAGCGGGGTATTGAGGGCACCAGAGGCGTATTCCAGGGAGCCCAGTACGGCATCATCCAGCACCTGGCCTGCCGTACGAACCACGAAGGCATCACCCAGCCCTAGGTCAAAGATAATTTCTGCAGCCAGGCGGGAATCGCCACACCCAAAAATTGCGGCGAAGGGGTACTGGCCGGCCACGAGCTCGGCGCGTCGGGCGGCGTCCTGGTGGGGGTGCGAGCGGGTGCCCCCTACAAAACGGGCGTTACCTTCAACAAGACGTTCCCAGGCTTGGGTGGGGGTTTTGATGGTAGTCACAGCAGGATTCCTTTCTCAGGTTAAGGTCTAACCTACCAAGTCAGCCCTGCCTATGACAGCATAATTTGGGTTACATTTTACAGAGAGACAGGTAAACTCGATACGCCCTACTGGATGCCGCTGGAGGCGGTGGGGGCAAGGGTCGCCGTGGGGGCGGCCATGTAGGCCACGGTAGCTTCGGCCAGGGCCTGGAACTCGGTGGGCTCCGCCTCGCCCTTGAGAATCACTGTGGTCCCCTCTACCTCACCGATGTAAAAAGTGGTGATTTTCTCCCTGTCGTCGGGATCGACCAGGGTACGAACGTCCCAGGTTACACCCCCAGCGCTCACCGTTGCTTCGGGTACTGCCTGACCCACTATCTGCGCTACCCAGGTGGGGTTGGTGCCCGTGGCCTGAATCAGCTCGATAAAATCATTGGCCGGAGTCACCTGACCGGTGGACCAATAGTTAATACCGTCTGCCTGCCCGGTGACCCAGCGGGCATAATTGTAATGCCAGCCCTCCTGCTCAGCCGCAACCACAGGGTAACCCGCCTGCTCGCTCGCCTCATAGGCGGCCACCGGTAGATCCACAGACGGCCGGTAGGGATTCTTATTCGGCTGCGGCATCAACCACAGCACCGGTAGCAGAAGCAGAACCATCACGACCATCGAAATCACCATGTTACGCGCGGGCGCGTTAATGCGCTCAGCCTGCTTCTGCGTAATCTGAGGAACCACCTGCTCCTCGCCCTCAGGGGCGGGGGAGACCGTAGTGCCCTTGTTCTGTGCATCGGGCGAATCGGGCTGGGTATTGGGGTTAGTCGATGAAATCACGCCTTCTATTCTGGTCTATCAACCGCCCTACGCGCCACCTGTCAGGGTGTGCGCGCTCGTCATCTAGAGCAACGATGAAGCCCAACCCCGGTAAAGCCGACCAGAAACGAGTAGGCTAGAGACCGAAGGTTTCACCCTCTCGGTTTCGCCCTGGTGAGGGAGTGTAAGCCGCACAAACACAAAACTACTCGAAGGTGAGTTATGTCAGAAGTAATCAACGAAGACCGCAACCTGGCGCTAGAACTGGTGCGCGCCACCGAAGCCGCTGCCATCGCCTCGGGCCCCCTGGTCGGTGCAGGCAACAAAAACATGGCCGACGGCGCCGCCGTAGACGCCATGCGTGCCCGCCTCAAGACCGTGCACTTCAACGGCACCGTCGTCATCGGCGAAGGCGAGAAGGACGAAGCCCCCATGCTCTTCAACGGCGAGCAGGTCGGCGACGGTTCAGGTGCAAGATTTGACGTCGCGGTCGACCCCATTGACGGCACTCGCCTCACGTCCTTGGGTATGGATAACGCTCTCTCTGTTATTGCCGTCGCCGAAGGCGGCACCATGTTTGATCCCTCTGCTGTGTTCTACATGGAAAAACTCGTCACCGGCCCAGACGCCGCAGACCTCGTTGATTTGCGTCTCCCCGTCAAGCAAAACCTGCACCTGGTCGCCAAAGCCAAAGGCACCAACGTCAACCAGCTCACCGTCTGCGTCCTTGACCGGCCCCGCCACGCCAAGCTCGTCGAAGAGATCCGCGCCACCGGAGCTCGTACCCGCATGATTTTAGACGGTGACGTGGCAGGAGCTATCGCAGCCTGCCGCGAGGGCACCGGTGTTGACCTGATGATGGGCACCGGCGGCACTCCCGAGGGCATTGTCGCTGCCTGCGCCATCAAGGCTACCGGCGGTGTCATTCAGGGCCGTCTGGCCCCCGTTGACGAAGCAGAACGCCAAAAAGCTCTCGACGCAGGCCACGACCTTGACGCTGTGCTCACCACCGACGAACTTGTCACCACCGACAACTGCTTCTTCGCCGCCACCGGCATCACCGACGGCAAGCTATTGCGCGGTGTGCGCTATGGGCGTGACACGGTGACCACCCAGTCCCTGGTCATGCGTTCCAAATCAGGCACCGTGCGCCTGATTGAAGCCGAGCATAAGCTCTCCCGCTACTCCGCTATGATTGCCGGAATCATGCAGAAATAAATAACTCAGGCCAGAGAAGAGGGCCCGCCAGTTCATTAAAACCGGCTCCCCGCGTATCGAACTCGCTAAGAGCTACCGGGGCGGGGGTTCATGGGCGACTTGGGCATTAAATGGGATAGCAAAACAGCCCGTCAAGCCGTCCGTCAGTGAGCTGACGGGCCCCAATTTTTAAGCGCCGGCTTTCGCGCGTAACTTACCTACAGCGCCCCTGGCCTTGGGGAGCACCCGCCCCCGGAGTGCCTTCTTACCTGCCGCCAGAGTCTCGCGGGCCGTGCGGATTCCCCCGTAAATCCTGTAGCCTGCCGCTGAGACCGGCAAATCCCAGGTGCCGGGGTAGGCCACTGACCTACCGCCAAAGGACTTCTTGAACTGGGTGAAACCTGCCCACTCATGATCCGGGTCATCGGTCGGGGCGATACCAAAAAGATCGAGCTGCGTCAGGCCCTGCTCCTTGGCATCTAGCATGATGTAAGAGAGTAGGGGAGTGCCCACTTTCAGTTTGCGGTGCTCAAAAGAGGTGGCCGTATGAGCGTAGACACGGGTGTCATCGGAATCATAGTTGAGGGAGGCGCCTATGGGCTCACCGTCAACCTTGGCGATAAAGAGAGTGGCTGCACCGGCAGGCATGAGCACCTCAGCGACCTTGGTCAGGTAGTCGTCCTGCTGACGGTTGAAACCGAGACGGGTAGCGGTCTGGTCTAGGTAGTGCAACAGAATTTTTACATCGGCAGGGTTCTGTGACTTCTCAAAGGTCACACCCTTCTTATGAATGTTGCGGTGTAGGTTACGGTTTGACGACGACATCCCTTTAATGAGGTCTTCCTCACTCTGAGTTAGATCGATAATCTGGGTGTGTGCAGGCTGAATCTGGCGCGGGGCGAGCTTGAACCCGCGAGCCGCTAGAAAGGCTTCACCGCTCTGGTTACCCCAAATATCTGACTGGGTGGGTTCCACACGAACGAACCAACACTTGTTCTCTGCGGCTACTCGTTTGAGATCTGCAATAGCCTCATCGAAGGCGGCAGCACTACTGGCCTCCGGGCCGTAGGGCGTGTAAAGGTAGCGGCCGGTTTTGCCGCCTTCCAAAATTGCTAGGTAATGCCAGCCGTCCCCCCGGCCGCTGAAGACTTTGTGGCCGTTTGCCTCTTGAAACCGGGCCCAGATATCTGATTGCAGAATGTTTGTCATGGGCACCAGCTTACCTTTTTTATGCCGGATGCACCGGCCTAACAGGGCACCGGTAGCACCCCAAACCGGTTATTAGGGAACCGAGCAGGTGCCATTTTCACTCAGCTCGGTGGCTGTTTCTGCCACGGTAGTGGCCCGGTAGGAGACGGTCTCAACGGTATCAAGGCCACCTGCTGCGTTAGTGCTCGGGTGGGTTCCGCTGGCCGAATCCACAATAACCTGCTGAACAGCCGAGTGGAGCTGGTCAAAGTCAGGGTAGGTAGGAAAGAGAGCGTCGAAGTAGGGTGGGCCAGCCGCAAACTGAATCAGCTCGTAGTTCTTAGATTTCAGGGCCACATCTGCCAGAGAAGCTAGACCCGACTGGGGAATATTGGTTTCAATGACCTGCTCACCGGCAGCGGTAATGTCTGCAAACTTGGTCAGCACGTTGGCCGGGTCAAGCTGCTTGAGCATGGCCGCCTGCACACAGCGCTGGCGGGCCTGACGGTCGTAGTCAGACGCACCTTCACGGGAGCGGGCGTACCAGAGGGCGTGGAAGCCGTCCAGGTGCTGCACACCTGGGTCAATGTAGCCGTCAATAGGGTTAGGTAGCCCTGTCACCTCGTCGGTACCACCGCCAATTGGCACGCGGCCGCCCACATCAATGGTGATGCCACCTAAGGCGTCAATGAGCTGCTCAAAGCCAGACATATCAATCAGAATGTAGTTCTCAACGGTAATCCCGAGGACGCCTGAGACGGCATCCATGGTCGCCTCGGCCCCCGGGTCGTCGGCTTCGGGGTAGAGGTCAGCGTGCTCAGCGGTGACGGTGGGGTAGAGGGCATTGAGGATGCACTCGTCACCGCAGTTGAACCCCTCGGGGTAAACCTGCCACAGCGGGGAGTCCTCTTCAAAAATGGCGTTCTGCAGGTTGCGAGGAATCGAGATAGTGATAGCTTGGCCGGTTTGGGCATCAATGGAAACCACGGTCATAGAGTCAGGGCGTCGGCCAATGCGGTCAGAACCCGCGTCGCCGCCCATCAGCAGAACGTTGTAGCGGCCATCGTGCTCCTTAATGGGGGTTCCACCTGCGAAGATAGAGCTCAGAGCCCCGCGTCCGACCCAGGTGATATAGGCGGTGTAGCCCAGCCCCCCGCCGGTCACCAGAAGGCAGATAGCCAGTACCAGCGTCACCGCAGGCTTGGAGCGTCCCTCCAGCAGGCCGGGGCGGATAATCCGCAGGGTATCGAGCCACAGGTAGGCCCAACCCAGAGCTAGCAGAATGAGAGCGCCAACTAGGAGCAGGAGTACCCAGCTATTCGTGACCACAGAAAGCAGGAGGCTACGGTTCAGAAACCAGGTGGCAGTTGCCAGAGCCAGCACAGCCCACACAGTGAAAGTCACCTTCAGGGCGCGCGCACCCAGCGGCCTCTTTCCAGCCAGTAGCTGGGCGGCTCCCGGTAACACCAGCGTCAGGAGCAACAGAACCCAGGCTCGGCGGGCCTTGAGCCCTGCCGAAGCTACCTCAGGGTGCCCCAGCGGGTCGGTGTAGAGCGACTCGCCCAACTGCTGCCCGCGCCCCCTCATGCCCACAATGGGCGCAGAAGAGCCGCGGTCGGTGCGCGAACCTGACATAGTGAGCCTCCCGAAAGTACCAGGTGAGACGGGCCTGGACTATAAAGTTGAGTGCGGTTGAACAGCTTAACTGCTCAACCACACTAGCGGTTCAAGCTGAATACCACCGGAAAACCCCACCTGAAATGTTCGTCACCGTGCGGCCCAGCCCCTTGCCAGCCCTAGGGGGCATAGGGGGTCTTGTTGGCTCCATCACGCTCACTGTTGTGGCCGGGTACTGCCTGCTGCTCGGCCTGCTGGGAGCTTGAGCTGCGGGCAGGAGCGTCCTGTTCTAGCTCAGCCTTGTGCTCCTCAACCCTGGCGCGCAGTACCGCCCCTTTATCCATAGCAGCCTGCCGTAAATCTGCTGCAAAATCAGTTAGGTCAGAGCGTACCTGGCGGGCAAAGCTGCCCTCACCGGAGCCCAGCATGCGCAAGGCCAGCAGCCCAGCGTTGCGGGCACCGTTGATTGAAACCGTAGCTACGGGCACCCCTGCGGGCATCTGAACAATGGAAAGAAGCGAATCCATTCCGTCGAGGGACTTGAGTTTGACCGGCACGCCAATCACCGGCAGAGGGGTGACCGCCGCTAGCATGCCCGGTAGGTGGGCGGCACCACCTGCACCGGCGATAATCACGCGGATGCCGCGGCCAGCTGCCTCACGCCCGTAGGCAATCATGTCTTCGGGCATGCGGTGGGCTGATACCACATCGGCTTCGTAGGGCACGCCAAATTCGTCGAGCACCTCGGCCGCTGCTTCCATGACCGGCCAGTCAGAGTCTGAGCCCATCACAATGCCGACGATGGGGTTATTGGAGTCGTAGGGAGAAGTCATGTGAAGCTCCTAGAGAGATGGGTTGTGCTGGTAGCAGGACGCCGGCGCTGGCTCCTTGAAAAAAAATTTAGGCTGGGCCGTTGGTGAGCAGGGCCGCTGCGGCTGCGGTCTGTCTGCGAAGCTCCTGCAGGTTAGCGGCCTCACCGGTCATATTGATGTGCCCAATCTTGCGGCCGGTTTTGACCGCCTTGCCGTAGTAGTGCACCTTGGCTGCGGGGTACGCCTGCATGAGGGCCGGGTAGACCCCAAAAATATCCTGGTTCGAGCCGCCCAGAAAGTTCTTCATGAGGGCCACCTCGCCCTTGAGATCGGTAGACCCCAGCGGATAGTTGGCCACAGCGCGCAGATGCTGTTCAAACTGGCTGGTCACCGAGCCGTCCTGGGTCCAGTGGCCTGAGTTGTGGGGGCGCATAGCCAACTCGTTCACGAGGAACCCGGTCTCGCTGTCAGGAACCTCAAAGAGCTCAGCAGCCATCACACCGGTGACACCGAGCTCGGTTGCAATGTGAACGGCGGCCTGCTGGGCTGCCCGGGCAACCTGCGGCGAAAGGCCCGGGGCGGGAGCCAGCACTTCATCACAGACGGAGTTCACCTGAATAGATTCGACCACCGGCCAGGGCCGCACTTCGCCCGAATCGCGGCGGGCCACCTGGGCGGAAAGCTCGCGGGTAAAGGGGACCTTCTCTTCGGCCAGAAGGGCTGAAAAATCAGTGCGGGTGGGCAGTTGCTCAAACCAGGAGGCCGACCGGGTGCGGGCGTCCTGCTCATCAACAAGCACCAGCACACCCTTACCGTCGTAGCCGCCGCGTGGCGTCTTGAGCACCACCGGCCAGCCGATCTCAGCGCCAAAGTCCAGTAGCTCACCGAGTGTGCGCACCTGTGACCAGCGCGGATTGGGCAAGCCCAAGCGGTCAACGGCCTTGCGCATTTCAATCTTGTCTTGGGCGTACACCAGTGCATCTGGTCGTGGTTGCACATTCACGCCCTCAGCCAGCAGACGGCGCAGAAAATCAGTGGGCACATGCTCATGGTCAAAGGTCAGCACATCAACCTCACGCGCGAAGGCTGCTAGGGTCTCGAAGTCTCGGTAGTCACCCACCGGCGCCAAGGGCACTGCCTGGCGGGCACAGGAGTCCTCACTCTCGGCCAAAATGCGCACGTCAAAACCAAGCTCAGTAGCGGCAGGCGCCATCATGCGCGCCAGCTGACCGCCACCCACCACACCAATTTTTGGGCCAGTCATAGGGTAAGTCACACTCCTAGGCTACCGGGGTGCATGCTCCTTGTACAAGGGAGCCCACGTTCAGTGAACTCCCTGCTACCTGTGAGCGAAACACTACCTGGGAAGGGGCACGCCTGCCCCGAGCCGGTTGTAACATGTGAGACAGGATTGCCCTACTTCCCCGCCGCCCGGTGCTCTGACTCGTGCCCAGTCTCACCGTCGACCGCGCACCGGGGGAATCGCACCAGAAACCTAAGGGGAAACATGAGTTCTTTGAAACAGCGTCTGAACCTGCTGTGGGCTAGCCACGGCCGTGAAGTGATGCAGTTTCTCTCGGTGGGCGGCGCAGCTTTCATCCTGAACTCCGTGGTGACCTGGACGCTGATGCATTCTATCTTCGCTGACGGGCACGCCAAAGCCAAGGTGGTTGCGGGCATTGTAGCGACCATCTTCTCGTGGGTGGCTAACCGCCTGTGGACCTTCCGTGAAAAGCGCACTGGCAACAAGGTGCGCGAGTCCATAGAATTTGGCATCGTGAACGCCATCGGCATTGGTGTTGAGACGCTGTGCGTGCTGTTCAGCGTCTACGTGCTAGGCCTAACAAGCCCCACGGCGTCCTTCATCTCGGGTACTATCATCGGCACGATTCTAGGTACAATCGTGCGCTACTTCCTCTACAAATTTTGGGTATTCTCGCAGTCCCGCAGCCACTCTGGCGATAAGACCGTTCAAGAACAGCGCGCCGACCTCATCACCGAAGCCACCCAAATCATTACCGGCTCCATCCCCGTCATTGAGGGCGACGCTCGGGGGCAGGGTAAGGCTGGGCCCGCTCGTCGGCCATAACCCGGGCGTAGCGGTCAGTTTCCCAGCTCACCTCTGGGTCGAGTACTAGCACGGCTAGCCCAGCTGCCAGGGCGGTGAGCGCCTGCTGTAACCATTGTGCTGAGAAGACCTCACCAGCACAGTGCACAGCTGCTGTGCCGTCGGGCAGGGCAGCCACGAGTTTTTCTGCCTGTTGGGCCACCTCAATCATGAGCTGCTCGTACCCGGTGCCGCCCCAGGCTATGGCGCCACTGTCGGGGCCGGTCAAGCCCATGAAAGCATCGGGGCGCGAGCGTACCTCGGCGGCGAAATCGAGAACACCTTCGGGGAGTTGCCCCATGAAACGCGGAGCTAGCGGCTCAGAGGCGACCGCCACCCGGTAGTTCTCGCCGGCGCTCTCCAGTAGCTCGCGGGGATCAAAGGAGGCGCGGACGTCCGCGCTCTCTGCCTGCTCCCAGGTGAGGTGGGCTCCCACCTGTAGCCCCGCCAGGGCCAGCACCAAAGATCGCCAGTGCAGGCGGAGCGGCACCGCAAGGCGGGCGGCGACATCTAGCTCACACTCATCCATGAGAAAGTTAGCGCTTTTGGCGACCCAGTTTTCTAGCACACGGCCCGAGAGCTCTATGCGTTCACCCGGTGCCGAATACCAGAGCAGGGCGGGGGAGTGCCGGGTAGCCAGCAGCTGCATAAAACGCGAAAAGGAAACGGGGCGGTGAGGTGAGAAGGCCATGCCCCCACTGTAGAACACGGTGGGGCCCCGAAGCTAGAGAGACAGCTACAGGGTGCAGGTTCGCATATACCACAGAGAAACGCAAATTTTTTGTTAGATAATCTCGTGTATCAAAAAAATTTTTAATCTCAGCTTGACGAATGGGCCATTACACGCGTGTAATTAGGTTCAGGGAATTTTTATCAGCACCGGCAGGCAGCCCGGAAGCGAATCCAGACCAAGGAACCAAAACCGCACCGAACCGCGTGCTACCACGGAGCGCCACCTGGCACCTGCACCCGCAGTACCTGCCCGGCGCCATACATTCAGCCCTCTACCGGGATACGAAAGGGAAGAACATGGGCCTTCATAGCCGCCTACCCTCCGGCACTGCCGGGCGCGCATCAGAGATGGCCCACTATCAGACTATGCACTCTGCCCACTACCTCGAAGATCAGGCCACCACACTACTCAAAGAAGCAGCCTCTACACCACGGGGCCGCACTAGCGGCAATACTGCCCCGTCAGCCGATATGTTCAGTTCAGATCCAGACGCGCTTTCCCTATGGCAGCAGGCCGCTGGGATTTACAGCACAGACGGCGACGACGGTGAACTGTCTTGGCAGGCAGATGCCCTGTGCGCCCAGACTGACCCTGAGGCTTTCTTTCCCGAGAAAGGCGGCTCAACCCGCGACGCCAAACGCGTGTGCAACGAGTGCCCGGTTCGCGAAGCCTGCCTTGAGTACGCCATGGAAAACGACGAACGCTTCGGCATCTGGGGCGGTCTCTCAGAGCGTGAACGCCGCCGTCTTCGCAAACAAGCTGTCTAAGAAAGAAGCTCACACCCATGGCAACCACCCGCCAGTGCTCACGCCAGACCTGCCAGCGCGAGGCAATTTTCACGCTCACCTACGCTTACGCGCAATCAACAGCCGTGATTGGGCCTCTTTCTGTTCACCGTGAACCTCACGCTTACGACCTGTGTGAGTTCCATGCCGACCGGCTCACCGCGCCACAGGGCTGGGATGTAGTGAGGCTTGACGACCCCGCTGCTGTAGCCGCCCAGACTGAGCAAGCGGCGGTGCCGTACCCGCCGCTACGGAGCGTCAACTAACCCCTGGGTCAGACCACCTTCCCGCACGCTGTGTGACGGCAGATATAGCCTGTGTCAAAAGGCGCTGCTCTCCGATAGACTATGACGAGCACACCTCCACATCATGTGCACTCTACACACTCGCACCCATCTGCCCCCCCGCATACCTAGGAAGAGAAGTTCGTGGTCAAAGCCCTCAACTCAGAAACTCAAGACGCTTTCACCCGTCGCTCATTTGTTACCGTCGGCGCTCTGGGCACCCTAGCCCTGGCAGCCTGCGCCTCAGAAGACACAACCGCAGCGAGTGACCCTACCAGTACCAGTGCCTCACCGAGCCCAACCCCCACCCCGGCTGCCACGTTCGGGGGAGCGGTTGAAGTGTACCCTGCCCTCGACGAAATCGAAGTTAACCCCGGTGAAAAAGTCACGGTGACTAGCCCAGACTCTACTCTCACCCGCGTCGTTGTCGTCACCGCCGAGGGTGAGGAGCTCCCCGGTGAACTCGCAACGGACGGGCGTAGCTGGACTTCAACAGAAAATATGCTCTTCCACTCCCACTACACGGTCAGCTGGGAGGCAACCGACACCACAGGGGCCAAGGGTGAAGGAGAGTCGGCTTTCTCTACGGTCTCGGCCGCCTACGAGGTAGATACCCTAATCAACTTTGAGGACGGAGCCACCTACGGTATCGGCAAGATTATTCAGTTCAACTTCTCTGAGCCCGTAGTTAACAAGGCAGAAGTAGAAAAGAGCATCACCGTCACAGGCGGCGGTGACCTGCCCGGCAAATTCCGCTGGTACAACGACTACATGGTGCGCTACCGCCCCGAAAGTACCTGGGCCCCTAACTCCACTATCAGTGTTACCGTCGATATTTTCGGGCTTGAGATGGGCAACGGCATGATCGGTAACCACACCACCACCCGCACCTTCAAGACCTGGAATAAGCGTTACGCGCTAGCTGACAACAACACCAAGACCATCAAGATGTATGTGGACGACGAGCTAGTACGCGAAGCTCCCATCACCCTGGGCAACACCGAGTGGCCTTCTGTTATTGGGCAGCTAGTCATCATGGAAAAAGCGGAGAGCTACTACTTCAACCCCGGCTCCCTCAACCTTGAAAAGGACGACCCCCACTACTATGAGCCCTTCTGGGCTTCGTGGACCTCCCGCCTGACCAGCGGCGGGGTGTTTGTGCACCAGGCTCTCCCCACCGCCTGGCCTGTTGTTGGGGTCGCTAACGTTTCCCACGGGTGTATCGGCATGCTACCTGAGGACGCCAAGTTCTTCTACGACACCTTCGGGGTGGGCGACATCGTTGAAACCGTGAACACCGGCTACCCCCAGGCCGACCCTGATGACGGCTACGGTGACTGGAATATCCCCTTCGAGCACTACAGCGACTCCAACTGGAAGGGTAACTGGTAGTAGCGGCCGTGGCACAAGAAACCAACCCACCCGGTCATCAGAAGTCTGCCCGGGAGTGGAGTAAGCTTTCACCCGCTATCGGCTCAGCGAAAGCGGGCGACCTGCCAGCGAACCGCGGTCAGGAGCCAGGGCTGGAGCCTGGGCAGCCAGCACCTGCCCTAGGGGTAGACGCTCCCCAAACACCACCTCTGCCAGCGCAGACACCGGCTCAAAAACCGGCGGCTGCCGATGAGACTCCGAGCGATGAACCGGCCGCTGCAGCCAGGGCAAATGAGGTTGGGCCAGCCCCCCGCGTCGCTGCGGATAGAGGGCCGGCTACGGCCCGTGAGAGCGCAGTGCGCGACCGTCCGCGTCTGCTGCGTCTACGCCGGGCTATTATCACTCTGACCATACCTGTACTCACCATCATGGTAGCTGTGCGGGCGGTAGCTAGCCCCCTCTTTCTCTGGATTGAATACCACCGCCCCGGCTTTCCAGCTGACACTTACGGGTTTTCAACCGAAGAACGCCTGCGTTTGGGCTCCTACGGTTTGGACTACATTCTCAACCTGGCACCAGAAACTTACCTGAGCCACGTGCAAACCGGTGGCAAAGCGGCCTTCCAAGCATCTGAGGTGCACCATATGACCGATGTGAAACACGTGATGCTCTCGGCCACGGTGTTCGCCGTGGTGATGCTTGTTCTGGCTCTGATATCAGCCCGCTCGCTCCGTCTGCGGGCCCCCGGTGTTCTGCGTTCCTCGCTTTTTGCGGGGGCCTGGCTGACTCTGCTGACGTGCCTGGCCCTGGCTCTTACCGGGCTGCTGGGCTGGGAGCGTTTTTTCACTGCCTTTCACCAGCTCTTCTTTCCGCAGGGCAACTGGCAGTTTGCCATGAGCGACACACTGATTCGTCTTTATCCACCCCAGTTTTGGGTCGATGCGGCGGCCACCGCAGGAATCCTCATTCTGCTCATGGCCGGGGCTCTGTTGGCGATCACCTGGCCCACCCACTACCGCAAGCAGCTGGCGCTCAAACGTCAGGCTGAGCGCGAAGAGCTCAGGGCCAAACTCAGCGCCTAAAGAAAAATCCTAAAAAACAGGGTGACCTAGAGGTAGGGGGCCGGACGTTCGCGTCCGGCCCCCTACCTCTAGGTGCGTGGTGTCTGCGGGCCTAGATCCAGGCGTCAAACCACATGCGGGCACGCCAGTCGGCGTAGGGGATAGTCTGGGCAGTCCAAATGGGCCAGTAGAAAATAGAAACCAGCAAACTGAAGACCACAAAGGCACCCACCAGAATCAGCCCGAGGCGCTTGCGCCGCACCGAATCTTCGGAGCGGCCCAGCGCCAGGCCCAGTATACCCGCCAGCATAAGAATCAGGTAGGGCTCAAAGGAGAGCGCATAGAAGAAGAACATGGTGCGCTCTGGGTAGGCAAACCAGGGGAAGTAGCCGACCGCAAACACCGCAAAGAGGGCGGCAAAACGCCAGTCACGGCGTAGCACCGCCAGCAGAAGCGAGAGGCCGGCCACTATGATGAAAGACCACCAGATCAGCGGATTACCAATATTCAATATGGCCTCAGAACACGAGTCCACCGGGCAGCCGTTCACCCCCAGCTCGGATGACTCGTAGTAGTAGCTGGTGGGGCGGCCCAGAAGCAGCCACTGCCAGGCCGGTGACTCATAGGTGTGGGGTGAACTCAGCCCAGAATGGAACGTATAGGCTGAGCGGTGGTACTCCCAGAGGGACCGCAACGATTCAGGTAGCCAGGTCACCCCCTCACCGGGGTGATCAGCGGCCCAGTTGCGGTCGTAGGCGGAGTCGGAAAGGAACCAGCCGGTCCAGGTCATGACGTAGGTGAGCAGGCCGGTACCAATCAGCGCGAGAAAGGCCAGCACGCCGTCGCGGAGAAAGCCGGCCACGTACCAGCGGCGGATGCCCGCGACACGGCGGGCGTTGGCGTCCCAGGCCACGGTGATCAACCCAAACACCGCGATGAAGAAAAGGGCATTCCACTTCACGCCCACTGCCAGGCCCGCGCAGATGCCGGCAATAAGCCGCCAGTAGCGGAAGCCGAGCATAGGGCCGTAGAGCATGAAGGAATCTTGAGGGGTACCGCCGTTGTGACGAGCGTGGGCGGCTATACGGGCAGCCAGGCGGCGCCGAGCCTGAACCCTATCGAGTAGCAGAGACACGAAGGTTGCCAGGAGCCAGAACATCAGGAAGATATCGAGCAGAGCAAAGCGCGACTGCACAAGGTGCAGGCCGTCAATTGACAGGAGCAGACCGGCCAGGGTCGCCACCGTGACCGAGCGGAACAGTAGCCAGCCCGCCAGCATGACCAAGCCGATGGAGAGCGTCCCCGTGAGTGCCGCAGCAAAACGCCAACCCAGCGGGTTGTCGTCACCAAAGATAGCCATGCCGAAGGCAATCATCCACTTGCCAACCGGTGGGTGCACCACGTACCCGGGGGTTTCTAGGATACCCGAGGGGTTGCCAGCGACGAAGGTGGCGTTGGCGTCCTCAGACCAGTTGCGCTCATACCCGAAGTGCAGCAGAGAATAGGCGTCTTTGGCGTAGTAGGTCTCGTCAAACACGATAGCGTTGGGGTTCGCCAGGTTGACGAAACGCAGAAGACCGGCCAGGAGTAGCACGAGGAGTGGGGCAATCCAGCCGTGGCGGGGGAAGGGCGCTCGGGTCACTGCTAGGCGGGCGCGCAGCGCAGCCTCAGTGAAGGACTCTGCGAGCGTTAGGACGGCCGTGTTCGGCTTGGCGGGGCGGGTGGGCTTAGAAGCTGGGTTAGGTGTCACCCTAGCTATGCTACCGGGTCTGCCCGGCAGGGCGCACAGGTGCGTGGGCTTATGGGGTAGATGCAAGGTCTCCATGTAAGGTGCCAGACGTAGCCGGTACCAAGTGGTAGGGAGCTGGGCATGGGCGCAGCCGCTCTCTAGTAGGCTTAAAACCTATGGATACCTCCCCACTGGCCGCACTGGCCGAGTCGAACATGTCAGCGCCTGCTACAGGTGGCGCCCTGATACTGGGTGGCACCCCCATCGGCAACCTGTCGGACGCCTCCCCCCGCCTCCGTGAGGCCCTGGCGAGTGCGGACCTCCTGGCGGTTGAAGACTCCCGTACCCTGCGCAAACTCGCCGCAGGCCTGGGTGTAACCACGCGCGGCCGGGTGCTGGTCAACCATGACCACAACGAAACCACCCGCGCCCAGCAGATTGTCGACGCCGTTGCCGCCGGTCAGACCGTTCTGCTCCTAACGGACGCCGGCATGCCCGCCGTTTCAGACCCCGGCTACCTGGCTGCTGCTGCCGTTGCCGCTGCTGGGCTGACCGTCACCGCCCTGCCTGGCCCATCTGCCGTCGTTACCGCCATCGCAGTCTCAGGGTTGCCCTCTGGCCGGTTCGCCTTCGAAGGCTTTCTAGCCCGTAAGGGGAGCGACCGCACCCGCCGTCTGGCTGCTTTGGCTACCGAAGAGCGCACCATGGTCTTCTACGAATCCCCGCACCGGCTGGCGGTAACGCTGCATGACTTTGCGGTCACTTTTGGTGAGACCCGCCGCGCAGCCGTTTGCCGAGAGCTCACAAAAATGCACGAAGAAATTGCCCGGGGAACCCTAGAGGAGCTCATTGGCTGGGCCGAGTCCAAGCAGATGCGCGGTGAAATCGCCATCGTGGTAGAGGGCGCTCCCGCGCCCGAGGCTCAAGAGGCAGAGAACCTGACTGACCTCGTCCTCGAGCTGGTGGCAGGCGGACTCCGCCTCAAGGAGGCCTGCGCCCGGGTAGCTGAAAGTCACGGTGTCTCGAAACGAGACCTCTATCAGGCCGTACTTGAGACCAAGAAAGAAAACTGACCATGTGCACCAATCACACCCTGACCGCTGCTGAACTCACAGAACTGGCCGAACGCTTCGCTGCCTACCTGCCAACCGAAGCCGAGCAGACCGCTACCATCTTTCAGACCCCCGAACCCGCCGTTGAGGGCGAAACCCCTCCGGCTTACCGGGCAGACCGCTATAACACTGCTGGGGAGCCCAGCGGTGAGGGCACCCGCCGCCGCGGTGAAAAGGGCGAGGACGGCCGCCGCCGCAACCTGGTCTTCCCGCCGGCTCCCGCCCCGCTGCCCTATGCGATTGTGGATAATCACACCCACATGGATTTGCTTGACGGCGAGGTTGCTGTGACAGCCCGCGATGCTCTCGACACCGGTGAGGCTCTGGGCGTTGGGGCTATTGTGCAGGTGGGCTGTGATGTTCCCAGTTCCCTCTACGCCGTGCGGGCCGCGCATGCTGATTCACGTGTTTTGGCAGCTGTTGCCCTGCACCCCAATGAGGCCCCCAAGCTGGCTGAGGCAGGCCAGCTGGGTGCCGCTCTCGCAGCTATCGACGCGCTGGCCGCCGACCCGCGCGTCCGTGCCCTAGGTGAGACCGGCCTTGATTACTTCCGCACCGGGGACGGGGGCAAGGGCGCCCAGGAGGAATCCTTCCGCGCCCATATCCGAATGGCTAAGAAACACGGTAAGGCGGTGCAAATCCATGACCGGGATGCCCACTCTGATGTGGTTCGCATCCTGCTCGATGAGGGGGCCCCCGAAACCGTCGTCTTCCACTGCTACTCTGGGGGCCAAGACCTAGCCGAGATTTGCAATGACCACGGCTGGTATATGAGCTTTGCAGGTACTGTCACCTTCAAGAATTCCAAGGGCATCCAGGACTCCCTAAAAATAGCCCGCCGCAACCTGATTCTGGCTGAAACTGATGCGCCCTTTTTGACCCCGCACCCCTTCCGTGGCCGCCCCAACGCCAGCTATATGACCAACTACACAGTACGGTTTATGGCTGACTATCTAGATGCTGACCTGGAGGAACTTTGCCGCGATATTCGCGCTAACTCGATTGCGGCGTATGGTTCTTGGGGGTTTGAGGGGTTCTAGGGCTAGGCCGGTAGGGGGCTAGCTGGGTGCCTCTTGGCCCCAAACCAGAGGTAGGCAGCTGCCCATACCACCGGCAGGGCATGTAGCAGTGCCAGGAGCTCAGGCCATTCGTTGCCACCCCAGTCGTACCCTCCAAACCAGACGGCAAAAGGCAGAGAGAAAATCAGGGTACCTGCCGCTGCCAGGAACAGGTACTCGGCTCGGGCGCTCCTCCAGCCGTAGAGGGCCGAAAAGATGAGAAGGGTTACGAACCAGACCCAGTGATGGGTCCACGAGATAGGCGAGAGCAGCAGCCCCAGCACCGCCACGCAGGAGGCCGCCCCCAGGTAGCCCCCACCGGCGTCCTGGTGGGCAAGGACGCGCACCGCCCGGTAGGCCAGCACGAGCGCGGCGAGAGCGGTGAGGGTAAACAGTAGGCCGGTGAGCCAGGCCGGGAAGAGCATGGACCACGTGCCCAACAGGTTGTAATTGAGAGCACCGGTCACCGAGCCAATGCGTGAGGACTCAAAGATTTTCTGGGTGAAATACTCGCGGGCTACCTCAAAGTCGACGGCGAAACTGAGCACAATAGATGCCAGCCCGGTACCGATAAAACGGGTCAGAGACTTCCAGTCCCGGGTGGCTAGAAAGAATAGCCCAAAGATGGCGGGGGTGAGCTTGATGCAGGCGGTCAGAGCGATGAGCACACCGTGCCAGCGGGTGTTCTTCAGGTAGATGACGTCGCTGAGAATCAGTAGCACCAGAAAGAGGTTAATCTGGCCGAGCTCCATGTTGAAGCGAATGGGAAAGAAGGTCAGTAGCAGGGGAGTGAGCCAGAGGCCCGCTGCCAGAGCCGGGCGACCGGTAACACCCATACCACGGCAGGATAGGTAGACCAGGGTGACCAGGGCTGCCACATTGAGTACCAGAAATATCGGCCCGGCAGTCTCAGCACTCGTGAGCAGGACGAAGGGGGCAAAGACAAGCGCGGCAAAAGGCGGGTAGGTGAAGCCGTAAATCTCTTCTGGCGGCAGAGCCCAGTTGTAGAGCTGCCCAGTATCCAGCCAGTGCTCCACCCCACCGTAGTAAACCTGCAGATCGAAGAATTCGCGGGGCACCATCTTATCGTCCCAGAGAAAGGGGTAGAGGCTGATAAGGGTGAGCGCGCCCGCAGCAGCCAGGGCGGCGTTGCCGGTCAAGGCCCGGGTGAGGGCTACGAAGGCAGGACGCGTGGTGGCGGTAGGTGCGGTAGACATGGGTTCCCTGAAGCTTGGGGTGTTGGTACGAAGTCTGATTCTACCGGTGTGCAGGCACAACAGATGCATAACCTGTGCGTCTGCTCAACCGGTAAGCTAGAGCCTGTGACTGAACAGCAACTCCTTGGCCCTCAAGAAATCCGTGACCTGGCCGCAAAGCTCGGTATACGCCCCACCAAGACCCTGGGGCAGAATTTTGTGATTGACCCCAACACCATTCGCCGTATTATTGCCACTGCCAACATTCACCCCGATGAAACTGTGGTTGAAGTGGGCCCCGGCCTGGGCTCTCTCACCCTGGGTATTCTGGATGCAGCCCGCCATGTGGTTGCTGTGGAGATTGACCCACCCCTGGCAGAGCAGCTACCCCACACTATCGCCACCTGGCGCCCCGGCTCAGAAGACCGCATTGACGTGGTGCTTTCAGATGCCATGAAAGTCACTGAGCTGCCCCGCACCCCGCACGCCCTGGTTGCCAACCTGCCCTATAACGTTGCCGTGCCCGTGCTCCTGCACATGTTCGCGTCCTTTCCCTCCATCAGGCATGCCCTGGTCATGGTTCAGGACGAGGTTGCCGACCGCCTGGCAGCCCAGCCCGGCTCCAAGACCTACGGTGTGCCCTCGGTCAAGGCCAACTGGTTCGCTCAGGTAGACAAGGCCGGTGTGATAGGAACTAACGTTTTCTGGCCCGCTCCTAAAATTAGATCAGGCCTGGTCGCACTCACCCGCCGTGAAGAGCTACTCTCAGAACTACCGCGCGAAGAAATTTTCACCGTGATTGACGCTGCTTTCGCTCAGCGCCGTAAGACGCTACGAGCCGCGCTCGCGGGCTGGGCCGGTTCAGCTGCCCGCGCGGGTACCGTGCTTGAGGCGGCCGGTATTGACCCGCAGCTACGCGGTGAGAAGCTCGATATTTTTGATTTCATCAAGATTGCTGAGGCTGCCCGTACCGTGCCTGTAGAACCTCTCGCTCAGAGGGGTGAGCTATGACTACCGTATCTGCCACCGCTCCGGGTAAGGTCAACCTCTACTTTGCGGTGGGCCCACTGCGCGCAGACGGCTACCATGAGGTTGCCTCCCTCTATGCAGCTACCGATGTGCTGGAGCGCGTGACTATCACCACCGCTCGTGAGCCCGGCATCGCCCAGTCTCTGAGCGTTGCCCCGGGTTCTCCGGTAGCTCAGCAGGTCTCTGTGGGAGCTTTCGACCCGGCTGAGGTGCCTCTCGATGCCACCAATCTGGCTTACCGCGGCGCGGAGGCGGTACTGGCTGAGCAGGGTCTGGCCCCTGCGGACGTCGCCGTGCAGCTTCACATTGAAAAAGCTGTGCCGGTGGCTGGCGGTATGGGGGGTGGATCAGCTGACGCTGCTGCGGCTATGAAGGCTATGAACTCCTACCTGCTTCAAGCCCAGCTAGTAGCCGAGAGCGTCAGCGCTGAACGGCTGCTGGAGCTTGCTGCTCCGCTGGGTGCGGACGTTCCCTTTGCCCTGGTGGGTGGGCTGGCTGTGGGTACCGGTGCCGGGGAAAAGCTCACCCCTATTGATGTTCCAGAGGGAGTGGCTCCATTGCAGTTCGGCTTTATTCCCTCGGTAGCAGGGTTATCGACCCCCGCAGTTTTTAAAGAGTTGGACGCTGGCCGCGCTGCTGGCCGTTACCCTGCCCCGAGCGCAGAACTTGAGGTTCCCCCCAAGCTTTGCGAGGCACTTACTTCGCGAGCGCCGCTAGCTGACAGGCTGCCTCTGATTGCTTCTTTGCTACGCAACGATTTGGCTGCTCCTGCGGTTACTCTGTTACCTGAACTAGCAGGAACCCTGGCTAGCGCTGCGGCGGAGTCGCAGGCTGCAGTTAGCTTTGTGTCTGGATCGGGGCCCACAGTTGTATACATCTCGTAGGTGTGCGGTGAAGACCTAGCCGGGTACCCTGCCTACGCGGGTAGAATGGTTGGGGTACTCGTCTATGAGTCTTACTTCAAAGGGGTAATTTCAGGGCGCTGTGGGGTTCTTACCCGGGCACTCTATCCGAGCTGGTCACTTTGCTGTGAGCCAGTGGCACCTCAACCCTGATGAATAAGCCTCAAATATCACGCACCGTAGGGGTCATGTTAGCTAATATTCGTAACCTGTTTTATCTGGTTGATTTTCCGGTTAAAGCTAAACTCATTTTTTCTGTGATTGGCGCATTTGCTGTTTCCTTGCTTGAAATCGCAGGGGTTCTAGCCACCTATCCGCTTCTGCTTCTTGCTTCAGGTCAGCCCGCAGATACAGGAATTTTGGCTTTTGTATCGAATATCCTAGGTAGGCAAGATCGCCAGCAGCTCATTCTTTACATAGCTGGTGCCGTCATCGCTGCCTTTATTGTGAAGGCCATTTTCACCCTTGGGTTTAGGTGGTGGCAGATTGGGTTTATCAATGAGATGGAGAAAAGTGCCAGAACAACGCTACTCCGGTCGTACCTTGATGCTCCCTATGCTGACCACAAAAAACAGGATTTATCGAAAATTCACACCACCTTGGCGAGTGCCGTAGGGCAGGCGTACAGCCAAACTATTTTTGGTGGGCTTAGCTTCATGACCAGTGTGCTGACCATTATTATGATGGTGCTGGTGACTCTCTTTATCTCGCCGGTCATCGCGTTGTTCGCCTTTTGTATCTTTGCCGGTGTGGGGTATGTTCTGCCCATGCTTCTGCGCCGCAAACTGATAGACATCAGCCACCTATTTCTCAAGGCTGACCATATCTCGTGGTTCGCATCGATGCCGGCGCTTGAGGCCTTTAGAGAGATGCGGCTTTTTGCTGTTGGCGACAGGTTTGTTGAGAAATATGCTGAGGGAGCGTCCCTGCGTGCCGTTGGAAGCCGGCAGCAGGGAGTAATCAATGAACTGCCTAAGAACATCATGGAAATAGTGTTTGTGGTGAGCATTGCAGGCCTCGCAATTTTTCTCTTCTCAACTAAAGATCAGGCCGAAGCTGTTGCTACCATGGGTGTTTTCACGGTGGCGGCAGTACGGGTTATGCCCGCAGTTAATTCAGCGATAGCCTCTCTCAACGCTGTACGGGTGGGTGCCTCCGGCGTCACTACCCTCAATCGCGAGATCGCCTATTTTAAGAACATGGAGAGCTACTCTGAGCTACCAAGTTCGGGTACCCGTTACGAAGGTGACGTTGAGGTGCAGGGGGTCACTTTTAAGTACAGCCCTGATGAGAGGTCGGTGCTCGATAAGGTATCCATCACTATCCCGGCCCGCCGTACTGTCGCGTTCGTAGGCTCAAGTGGTTCGGGTAAGTCCACGTTGGTAGATATCGTGTTGGGTATGTTGAAACCAACGTCCGGCAGGGTCTTGTGCGGCGGGAATTCTATCCATGATGATTTGAAGTCCTGGCAGTCACAACTGGGCGTTGTACCTCAAAGCGTCTACGTTTTACCCGGTTCTTTGAAGCTCAATGTTGCTTTTGGTCTTGCTGAAAGTGAGATTGATGAGCAGAGGGTGCACCAGGCTCTACAGTATGCAGAGCTGGGGGATCTCTTGTCTTCCCTGCCTCAGGGGATTGATGAGGATTTGGGGCAGGACGGTAGCAGGCTTTCGGGGGGCCAACGGCAGCGGCTAGGTATCGCCCGCGCCCTCTACCGTAATCCCAGCCTGCTGGTGCTTGATGAGGCGACCTCTGCTCTAGATAATAAGACCGAACATAAGATCACTCAGACAATTGACCGTTTGTCTGGTGAAATGACAATTATTATGGTGGCCCATCGCCTTTCAACCATCAGGAAGGCAGATGTTATCTACTACATGAAGAACGGTAAGATTATTGATCAGGGGAACTTTGAGGAGCTGATACGTAAGGTCCCAGAGTTTGAAGAGCTTGTAAATTTGGGGAAGCTTTAGTGAAGTATTCTGTTGTCATTATTTCAAACGGTGTGCCGAAAATAGAGCCTACGAGTGCAGGTGAGCGGCTGATTCGCGAGCTTTACTTTGCTCTCAAGGCGGTGGGGCACACTCCCATCATTTTTTCTGCACAGCCTCTTAACGGAGAAGCAGAGTCATACGACGTTGACCATATTTTTATTCGGGTCAATTCTGATTCCCGTTTTACCCATATTCGTAATCTCTATAATAGTTGGTCGCCCAATAGACAGCTTCTCAAAGGAATCAAGGCTAACAGTGCGGCGCTGTCTATTCTTCAACAGGCACGCATCGTTGATTTACAGTGGTCTTCTAACCTACTTCTTGCCCCTTGGATCAAAAGGCTGAACCCACAGGCGCAGGTTATAGGCACCTTTCACGATATTAGTGAGCAGAGGTTTAAACGGAGGGGCAGAAGTGAGCGCAACCCTGTGAAAGCGCTGTACTGGCGTGCCCTGGCCGTCGCCGCCAGTGCTTCTGAGAATTTTTATTCTAGATCCTTAGACACCCTGGTCACTCTCTCTGATAAAGATTTCCATCTGCTTGCTCTTGAGCCCGGTTTCAGGGAATCATGCCAGGTTATATTACCTCCCGTATACACAACACGGGCTCTGCCTCAGAGGCAGGCCGATGACTCGACCATACTTTTTGTGGGCACCATGTATCGGTGGGAAAACCACGAGGCGGTGGAATGGTTTATTCGTGAAATCTTGCCCGGCGTCTGGAAAAAGAAACCGCATGCACGTTTACTGGTCGCTGGAGAAAGCCCCTCGGCGGACCTAGTAGCTCTTGGCTCAGACGCGCGGATTGAGTTCTTGGGATTTGTTGATGACGTGGAGCCTCTCTACGCCCGAGCGGCTCTTGTTGTTGCCCCTATCAGGTTAGGGAGCGGAGTGAAGTTCAAAACCCTCGATGCTATTCTGCGTGGCATCCCAGTTGTCTCTACGAACGCGGGAATTGAGGGCATAGCGCGAGTAGGCTGGATATCAAAACTGGCAAATAGTGCTGACTCTTTTACACAGGCTGTGATTGATGTTCTCAGCGCCCCAGAGGTCTATGCTGAAAAAGCGAAAGTTTCTTGTGACGAGGCGAAGTCTCTCTACTCGTCAGAAGCCTATCGGAACCGCATTGCTCAAGTATACGGGAGGGGAGATGAATAATTTCTCCGTTGTTATTCCCGCCTATAACGCTGAGGACTATCTGACAGAGCAGCTTGAGGCTCTCCTGCGGGGAACGGTTGAGGTGCCCGAAATTATCATTTCAGATAACGGATCTACCGACTCTACTAAAAATATTGCCCTCAGCTTTTCTGAGAAACACAAAAATATCACTTATGTGGACTCTGGCCAGCGGCAGGGCCCCAACTACGCGCGCAACAGGGGGATTCACGCAGCAAAAAATGATGTGATTCTTCTGTGCGACGCTGACGATATCGTGGCAGAGACGTGGGCTGAGAAACTGGTGCAGGCTCTTGAGAGCGCCGATGTGGTGGGGAGCGGCTACTATCACTATCGCTTTAATGAGGTGTCTGGCCGCTATGAGACTGGCTCTGCCTCGTGCGAGCAACCGCATGTGTTCAACGGCCGTGTGTACTCCCTGAGCTGCAGCATGGGTATGACCAGGGCAGCTTTTGCGGCAGTCGGTGGGTTTGATGAATCCTATGTCGGCGGGCATGAAGAAGTAGATTTTTGTTTGCGGGCTTCTGCGGCGGGGTTGGCGCAGGGGTGGGTGGCAGAACCTCTGATTCAGTACCGGCAGCGTTTGTCTGCACGGGGTTTAGCTCGCCAGTCACGCCTCTATGGGCGTACCTGGGTGCAGTTAGCTGAAAATTTTTCACCCGAGTTTGATGACCAGGTGCCAGGCCTTAAGCTCATGCTACGAAAGGTGCTGACGGCTATGCCCGGGTCTTTTCTTCAACGGCAGCGCACCTGGGATCAGATTAGGGGGTTTTGGTGGAACGTTGGTGTTCTAGAGGGAGTGATTCGCTACCGCTGGTTGGGTGGCCAGCCTCCCCGGCAGGTTGGTGCGGCGAGGTAAGGCCCACCCCGATTCCGCGTCTGACTCTTCTGGCTACAGAAAACACAACCTTGCCGTGAAAGTAGCCTCTGGCAACAACCTGCCGCATTCTAATATCTTCTTGGGCAATACCGGGTTTGAGGAGCCTTAAGCAAGGGAGCGCCACATGGGTTTTAGCCAGGTTGAAGAGTGATTTTTCGAGCTCAGGGTTGGCGGTGGAGTACACCGCTGAGAGCCAGGCGCGGGCGTAGGCACCCTGACGAGCTCGCAAGAGTTGGTCCGAGAGACCGGTGCGAATACGGTAGCCAATGACTGAATGGACCAGTATGGGGACTGGGCGGCCCGTAGCCTGTATTCGCAACGCAAACTCGTCGTCGTCCGCCTGGGCAGGTGCAGCAACATCAAGGCCTCCGAGCTTATAGAAGAGCTCCTTACTGATACCAAAATTTCCCCCGAGCAAAACAGGCTGCTGGTTTTCGCGTAGAACCAGCTCTGCACCCCGCCCGCGCCAATCAAAGATATCTCGTGTCTCGCTCACGGTACTGGGGTAGCTGTAGTCGTTGATATTTTCAGCTATGCCCGTAAAAACAGGGGTCGATTCAAAAGCTTTGAGCGCCGCATCAAGCCAGTAGTAACCAACCACATCGTCAGCATCGCAAAAGAGCAGGTAATCTGCGTGAGCATACCGGGCGGCGACGTTACGGGCATAGTTCGCGTTAGCCAGGTGAGAAGAATCAACAACAGAGACCGATCCGAGGTGCGGGGGTAGGCGTTCAGCTGCAAATTGTTCAACGACGGCCCGTGTGCGGTCCGTTGAACCGTTGTCAGAAACAATCACCTGAATTTGTGCCGGGGTTTCACCGTCGCTGTACTGATTAAAGAGTGATTCGAGAGTGAGCGCGATGGTACTTTCTGCGTTATGAGCCGGGATGATGACACTAGCCTGGTACATGGGGGAATCTACCTAGTATTTTGTTTTAGGGGAGGGGGAGTGAGAGAAGGCTGCTATATCCAGCCTCTTCTTGCGAAGGCTTTTTCTATAGCCGTCCACATGTCAATATACTTGAGGTTGGCGTGAACGTGGTGAGCTGCCCGCGCACCTATGGCCCTTCGATGTTCGGGGCTTTGTGCTAAATCGGTGATAGCCCTTCGCCACCCTTCAACGTCTCCTTGGCCAATAAAACAGGCCGTGTCGTCGCTAAAGTAGTAGCGCATTGCCCGGGAATCCGTCAGAAGCAGGGCAGCCCCCGTGGCGGCAGCTTCTAAGGCGACCGTTTGCCCGGTAGGGTAGGCCAGTTCAACGGTGGGCACTGCAACCATATCTGATGAGTGCAAGACCTCAATATAGGCTTCAAAGGGAACGGTGCCGTGAAAGCGCACGTTCTCGGGCAGGTCGATACCCTCGATGATTTCGGGTCGAGTGTAGAGATTAAGCTCAATAGAGAGAGGCCGAACTGCTTCAATCAGAGTCCTGTAGTCTCTACCCCGATCAAACCCCAGGGCTGAAAGCTGGAGGGGCCGTTGCGCGCCCGCCTCATATGAAAAGAGTTCAGGGGCGAACCCGAAGTTGACGCTTTCGACCCTATCCTCAGCGAACCCCGAGTCAACCAGAATATCTATCTGGTTGCCACTCAAAACAAAGTTAAGATCAACCCCGGCATATGTTTTAACGAGCTGTGCTCTCTCACTCTGGGGCAGGTGGCGGATTTCTTCGGCTAACCAGCATGAAATCATGGCTAAGGGAGTGTTAGCGAAGGGCGGTATTTTCTTCTGTTTGAGCAGTGAAGGAAAAACAGCGAAACTCTCAAGAAAACAAAAAAGTACGTCGGCTGACGCTATACGCGGCACGGAGCGGACGGCCTTGTCTAAGGGGAACCCTAACCTGTGCTCAAGCACGTCCCTGAGCTTGATATGGGCTGGAGTGTGAGCGCTAGGGACTTCTAGTAAGGAATGCCCGAGCTCTCGGGACATAAGATCTATGCCGTAGGGGCCATCACTTGCTTTGCCTCCGCAGAGGACTGCTATCTTTGCCATCTCGGCTCTTTCTTGGTATTCATCGGTTTTGCTCGCTATTCCGTGGCACAGGTAATGGTGGGTGAGGGAGGCTTTTTGAATAAGCCTCACCGCTACTCACTGATTTCAACGACCGCCCATGACCGGTCAAAGCGCTCCCTGTTATAGCTGCCGTCAGGGTTCTTGAAGTGGTAGGGAGGGGCGAGTACCAGGCGCTGGGGGTTGAGCGTGTCACCCAGGTGCCCACCCCAAAAGGAGAAGGTTGAATTGGCAAGGACGAGGGCGGGCGCGGCGGTGAGCAGGGCCAGGTCGTCGAACATGTCCTGCCGGTTGTGGTTGTAGAAAACCTCACCGGGGATGAGCGGGGTGATATATTCCTGGCACCAGCCAATATCATCTGATACAAGGCAGAAACGTGTGTAGCTCTCTGGTAGCAGACCGAGCGCAGCAACCACGTATTTTTCGTTGTCAAGGCCGTACTGGTCAATGAGGTGCTGGTGCTGATAGTAGTCACCGCGGCGAATATTAATCAGGCAGGTTTTTTCACCGAGTAAGGCCCTGTAGCCTTCTACCTTGGCCATGAAAGCCGGCGACGATTCTAGAAGCTCTCGGCAGAAGTTCTGGAGTTGTTCTGCGGTGAAGTCACGCCCCAGAATATCTGGCGATGTACCGTTCCAGGCAGAGAGCAAACGATGGGGGAGCTTTGGGCGGACAGAGTATTTTTTGAGCCAGGGGAACTGCTCAAACCACACGAGAATACGTTCACGCTCTTGCACCCTGGTTTGTATTCCTCGGCCTTCCTGGTTATATGCATACAACCAGTAGTAAAGAAAATTGCCGCCGTTAATGAGGGGCGATGCGTGCTGAATTTCGGGGTAACCTAGAGCCCGACCGAGGGGCAGAAACACAGTCTGTTTTAAAAAATTTCTGGGGTTCACAAAACTATTATCCCAATTATGAGGCTTACCCAACAATCTCGCTCAGCTCTATCCACCGCATCTCTAGCCCGTCAATTTCGTCCTGAACGGACTGCCGCTCTGCTGAAAGCGCTGCCAGCCCCTCGTAATCCGAGTGGTGATGCTCTGCCATTTTTTCATCGAGCCTGGCCTTTTGGTCGGCGAGTTTGCCGAGCTTACGGTCAATCTGGTTGATTTCCTTCTGAGCCGCTCGTATCTCTGCCCCGCTGGCCTTGGGCACAGAATCTGTAGTGGCGGTTCCCTGCTTGCCCAGGGGTGAGGAGTCCACAGCCCGGGTAGATGGTGCGTCAGCTGCCGCCACCGAGAGTTGTAGGTACTCGTCTACCCCGCCGGGTAGGTGCCGCACATGCCCATCTATGAGGGCGTACTGCTGGTCGGTCACACGCTCCATCAGGTAGCGGTCGTGTGAAACTACGAGCAGGGTGCCTGGCCAGGTATCTAGCAGGTCCTCCATAGCTGCCAACATATCGGTGTCGAGGTCATTGGAAGGCTCATCGAGAATGAGCACATTGGGCTCATCAAGCAGAATCAGGAGTAACTGTAGGCGGCGCTTCTGACCGCCTGAAAGATCCTTCACCGGCGTAGCAAGCTGGGCTGAGGTGAACCCCAGGCGCTCCAAAAGCTGACCGGGGGTCATCTCCTTGCCCCCGGCAACGTACGAGGTGCGTCTACGCCCAATCACGTCTGAAACACGGTCGTTCTCAACTTCGCGTAGCTCGTCCAGCTGCTGGGTCAGGGTGGCAACTTTGACTGTTGTGCCGCGCTTTACCCGCCCCCGCGTGGGGGTAACTGCTCCGGTGACCAGGCCTAGTAGAGTCGATTTGCCGGCCCCGTTCACGCCCATGATTCCGGTACGTTCGCCCGGTGCAATGCGCCAGGTTACCCTCTTCAGCACCTCCTTAGCCCCTTCCGGGGAGTGGGCATCGGGGTAGCTGACGTCCACATCCTCTATATCCACCACGTCCTTGCCCAGGCGCGAAACCGCCATCTGCGTCAGCTCAACCTTGTTGCGCACCGGGGGCACATCGGCGATGAGGGCGTTGGCGGCATCTATACGGAACTTGGGCTTGGACGTCCGCGCCGGTGCGCCACGGCGTAGCCAGGCCAGCTCCTTGCGCATGAGGTTCTGACGTTTAGCTTCGGTGGCAGCGGCCTGGCGGTCACGTTCCACCCGCTGCAGAATATAGGCCGCGTAGCCTCCCTCGAAGGGTTCAACGAGCCCATCGTGAACCTCCCAGGTCTTGGTGCAAATTTCGTCGAGGAACCAGCGGTCGTGGGTGACTGTGAGTAGCCCCCCGGAATTTTTGGGCCAGCGGCCCTTGAGGTGGTTGGCCAGCCAGGTGATAGCTTCAACGTCAAGGTGGTTGGTGGGCTCATCGAGCATCAGGACGTCCCAGTCGCCAGCCAGCAGGGCCGCGAGAGAAACGCGCCGCCGCTGACCGCCGGAGAGCGAACCTACGGGGGCCTCCCAGCTGAGGTCAGAGACGAGCCCAGCGATAACATCGCGGATTTTAGCGTCAGAGGCCCACCGGTACTCGGGTGTATCACCCACGATAGCCTGGCCTACGGTCAAGGCGTCATCAAGTGTATCGGTCTGGGTCAGAAAGCCAATACGTGTGCCCGACCGGGCGGTTACCTTACCTGAGTCGGGCGCTAACCTGCCGCCCAGTAGTGCAAGCAGGGTTGATTTGCCGTCACCGTTGCGGCCTACAATGCCAATACGGTCGCCCTCATTCAGGCCAATGGTAATGCCCTCAAAGATAGTTCGGGTAGGAAATTCGATGTGCAGGTCTTCGCCGCCAAGTAGATGTGCCACCCTTCTAGGCTACAAGGTCGGTAATTTACCTGCCACTTCGTGTTATTTTGCACATAAAATGCCGGTGAAAGTGTCTACATTCTGATAGGCGCATGCGAGAACTGCGGGTAGAATTCATACATTGAACGAGGTGGCAGTAGCCACTGTGCTAGTCAACTGGGCTTTTGTATAAGTCTTGAGGAAAAGTTTTCAGAATTAGATTGGAGCGGCATGGCGCAGTTCAATGTGGGGTCTCTGCTGAGAAAGAGAGCACCCGCACCGGCTGAGGAACGCTCAGATAGCCCCACCCACAAAAAAATTTTGTTTGTGTGCACGGGTAATATTGCGCGCTCTGCTTCCGCCCAGTATCTGGCGAATCAGCTTTCGAGCCCTGAGTCGGCCTGGCGTTTCGATAGCGCTGGTACCGGAGCCGTTGTAGGAGCGGGGGTGGCCCCCCACATTGACCGTGAACTTGCCGCACGCGGTGTTCAGTTTCAGAACCATCGGGCTAAGCAGGTCACGGGTGCGCTTCTTGCCGAATCAACACTGGTTCTGGTCATGGAAAAGGAACACCTGAACTGGCTTGTGAGGGAGTGGCCGCAGTACCGGTCAAAGATTCATCTATTGAAGCAGATGGCGCGGGTCAAAGCACACACCGGTAGGCGCACTGACCCTGTCTCCTTCATGTACCGACTAGATGAGTCTCCGCTGAAAGAAGACGGGATAGCTGACCCCTATCAGAGGGGGCCTCAAGCGGCTCGTGTGGCTGTGGAAGAGGTTGAGGGGGCACTCACTAAAATCATCCCCTGGCTTGGCACCTGACCCTACTGTAGCTATCTAACCTATCGAGACGTTGGGCGTAGCTGTTTCGTTCTGAGGCCAAGACTTGGTAGTATCGTGATTCGTTCATTGCGTGCGCCGTCACCCGGCGGGTGCGATGTGTGTAATAGACAATCCGCCATGGTGTAATTGGCAACACAGCGGCCTTTGGAGCCGTTATTCAAGGTTCGAGTCCTTGTGGCGGAGCTCAAGACCCCTACCATCTCGCAAGCTACAGGGGGTCTCGTTTGCTCAAGGAGTGCCCCTCGTGACCGCTGTTGCTTCAGTTCCATCTGCTGTTATCGTTCTAGCTGCTGGAGCTGGAACCCGCATGAAATCTGCTACCCCTAAGGTGATGCATACCCTCGGCGGGCGTTCCATGGTTGAGCACGCAGTTGCTGTAGCTCGTGAGTTAGAGCCAGAGAACCTGGCGGTCGTCGTTCGTCATCAGCGCGATAAGGTCGCAGCTCATGTGACAGACTTTGACCCAGAGGTCACCATTGTTGACCAGGACGAGGTTCCCGGCACCGGGCGCGCCGTCGAAGTGGGTCTGCTGGGCTTGGATGCCCACTCGGGTGAGGTTGAGGGCACCGTGGTGGTGACCTACGGCGACGTTCCCCTGCTGAAGGCCGAGACTCTGCGCCAGCTCATTGCCTTCCACGAAGAAGGGAGGAACGCCGTCACTGTTCTGACCACCCACATTGAAGATCCCGGTTCCTACGGGCGCATCGTCCGCAATGAAGCTGGTGAGGTCACCGCTATCGTTGAGGCCAAGGACGCTACCGATGAGCAGCTAGCAATCACCGAAATAAACTCCGGTATTTACGCTTTTGACGCGAAGGTTCTGCGTGATTCGCTGACCCGCGTCACCACCGATAACGCCCAGGGTGAGAAGTACATCACCGATGTGCTGTCTATCGCCCGTGAAGACGGCTACCGCACCAGCGCACTCGATATTGAAGACCGCTGGGAGGTAGAGGGGGCGAACGACCGTGTTCAGCTGGCTCAGCTGGGGCGTAAGCTCAACGACCGTATTACCCACGCGCACATGGTTGCTGGCGTAACAATTGTTGATCCCGAGTCCACCTGGATTGATGTCACCGTCACCCTTGAGAACGATGTGACCATTTTGCCCGGCACCCACCTGCGAGGCACCACCCATATAGCCACCGGATCCGTCATTGGCCCGGATACCACCCTGACCAATGTTCGGGTGGGTGAGAAGGTCACCGTCTCTCGGACTGAGGGGTCAGATTCAGAGATTGCTACCGGTGCCACCGTGGGTCCTTTCGCCTATCTGCGCCCCGGCACCAAGCTAGGCCCCCAGGGCAAAATCGGCACTTTCGTGGAGACTAAAAACGCCGAAATTGGCGCGGGCTCTAAACTTCCTCACCTTTCCTACGCGGGAGACGTAACCATCGGGGAGAATTCTAATATTGGTGCGGCCTCGGTCTTTGTTAACTACGACGGCGTGAACAAGCACCGCTCAACGGTGGGTAATAATGTTCGCATGGGTTCAGACAACATGTATGTCGCACCCGTACATATCGGTGACGGGGCGTATTCTGGAGCTGGAACCGTGATTCGCAAGGACGTCCCCGCTGGCGCCCTAGCAATTAACGAGGCCCCTCAGCGCAATATTGAGCGTTGGGTTATTACACAAAGAGCAGGTACTGAGGCCGCAGAGGCAGCGCAGGCTGCGCTTGATGCGGAGTCGACCGAATCAGTTAAGGAAAGCGAATAGCAGTAATGACTGAGATTACGAATCCAGGTGAAAAGAAGATGGCCTTGGTCTCAGGCCGCGCCCACCCTGAGCTTGCTGAGCAGATTGCAGCAGAACTGGGGAATGAGGTTCTTCCTTCATCTGCCTATACCTTCGCCAACGGTGAGACCTATGTTCGGTTTAACGAATCGGTGCGAGGTAAGGACGCTTTCGTGATCCAGTCGCACCCGGCGCCGATTAACGATGCCATCATGGAGCAACTGATTATGATTGACTCGCTTAAGCGAGCCTCAGCACGCTCTATTACTGTTGTTTCGCCTTTTTACCCCTACGCCCGCCAGGATAAGAAGCATAAGGGCCGTGAGCCTATCTCAGCTCGCCTGGTTTCTGATTTGTATAAGACCGCTGGCGCTGACCGTCTGATGAGTGTTGATCTTCACACCGCCCAGATTCAGGGTTTCTTCGACGGGCCGGTGGACCATCTGATGGCTATTCCTCTGCTCGCTGAGTATGTGGCTAGTAAGGTTGATACCGGCAACGTCACCGTGGTGTCGCCTGATACCGGGCGTGTGCGTGTAGCTGAGCAGTGGGCCGAGTTGTTGGGGGGTGCCCCTCTGGCGTTCGTCCATAAAACCCGCGATGTTAACGTGCCTAACCAGGCTGTATCAAAGACCGTTGTGGGCGATATTGAGGGCCGCACCTGTGTGCTCATCGATGACATGATTGACACCGGCGGCACGATTGCTGGCGCTGTTCGCGTTCTTAAGGAGAACGGCGCTAAGGACGTCATCATTGCGGCCACCCACGCGGTCTTTTCTGACCCTGCCGCCGAGCGCTTGGGTAACTGCGGTGCCAGTGAGGTTGTTGTTACGAATACCTTGCCGTTGAAACCCGAGCAGGTGTTCGATAATCTCACTGTTCTGTCAATTGCGCCCTTGCTGGCGCGCGCTATCAAAGAAGTTTTTGATGAAGGGTCAGTGACCAGCCTGTTTGATGGGCGAGCGAATTAGGCGTTTTGTAGAGGCTTAATAAATTACTGGTTGGGATCATGTGTAGAAGAGATACGTATGATCCCAATATTTTATGCTGAGGCCTATTCACAAGTCCGATAGCGGAAGGGGGGTGGCAGAAAGGTGAACTGGCTGGGTCTGGCAAGCTTGCGACCCAGTCCGTGAACCAGGCAAAAGGGTGAGTACACTGTTGCCGTGCCCGAAGCTTTCGTAGAGACTTTTGAATAAACCTCAGCGGGCACAGTCAAAAACACTTGCACTGAGGCAGCAAGCGGTAGCCTGGCCACCGCACCGGGTATCTACCAACGAGGAGTCACCTAGATGAAAATCGGAGTCCTATCATCATGGAACATGAACGATCCGGCCGCCTGGTCTGGGGTCGTCATGCCCGCGGTACAAGCTCTGCGAGAGCGAGCAGACATTGTTCCCCTGCCCGTCCCACATACCAACGACGCCGCCATTGACCGTTTACTCACCCGGCTCTACGGGCGCTCAGGAACCGTCTATCTACCGGGGGACGCCCTCGCCACCACCTACCGAAAATCCCGTCAGGTGCGCACAATGATCAAGGATCACCGGGTAGACGCCGTCATATCACTGGCAGCGTCAAAAGAATCGCTGGGGGTCCCCAGTAATATCCCCCTGGTGCAGGTAACAGACTCCTCCTTTTCGGCGGTAATCGAGGGGTACTTCAATACCAAAAAAATATCGCGACTCTCCTTACACCAAGGCAGGCTGCTCGACCGTCTCGTAGCAAAAAAATCGGCGCACTACTGTGTGGCAAGCGAATGGTCGGCTCAAAAGCTCATGGAAGACGCCAACCTACCGCCCCACCGCATAACGGTAGCTCCCTTCGGGCCCGGGATCTCCCCTGCCGCACGCGCGCAAGGTAGCAGAACAACAGGTAGCCCCGGGCTAGCAATCCTCTTTATCGGATCCAACTGGGAACGCAAAGGCGGCGACCGGGCACTAGAAATTTTTAGCCGAGCTCGGGCCCTCAGGCCAGACCTCACCATGACCGTGGTAGGAGCCCCCGGTACAGAAGCGCCAGCGGGAGTGACCTACCGGCCAAAGATGCCCCGGGCTGACCTGTCAGAACTCTACCTATCACACGACCTCCTGCTCGAGCCCACCCACGCGAGTGCAGGCGGTGTAGTAGTCACCGACGCCCTCAACCACGGCCTACCCGTAATTTCAACTAAGGTGGGTGGAATACCTACACTGGTTAGAGACGGTTATACGGGATGGCTGGTTGAAGAGCGGAACACGATTCAAGAGGCTACACAGCTCTTGACGCGCCTGAGCCGCGAAGAAATCGAGGTAGCTTCGGTACAGGCCCGTAAGGACGCAGAAACCAGGCTGACCTGGGCCGTATGGGCCGATGCTGTTATTACCGTTTGTAAAAATACCGTTCGACGCTGAGGCTTATTCATAAGGTTTTTCTCGTGGCATCTACCGGTTCGTAGCGAGCGAGAGCCCGGGAGCTAAGAATTAATACTTTTGAAGAGGTCTCACCTGATGTAAGGAGGGTTGATGCCGGTACTTTCAGCCGTCATCCCTTTCTATGGTGACCCCACCGACACCCTAGGGCTCATAGAGCAAATTAAAGCTCAGAGCGCCGATGTGCCTCTTGAGATAATCGTCTCAGACGATGCCTCACCCATGCCCTTCCCCCGGGTAGACGGTGTGGCCCTCGTGCGCCGGGAAGCCAACGGCGGGTTCGGTGCCAACGTCAATTCTGGGGTTGCAGCGGCAACCGGCCTGTGGGTTCTGATTCTCAACAGTGATTTGACTTTGCCGCCTACCTTTCTCGTCGATATGCTCTCAGCTGCCGAAGAAGAAACCCGCAGAACCGGACGAGGAGTTATGCTCAGCCCACAGATTACCGGTCACAACGGTGAATCACAGTGGGTCGGCCGGGCCTTCCCGAGAACCCGTCACCATGCCTGGGAATGGTTCACCCCCGCAGCCCGCCTGCGCCCTACCCGCCTCTGGCATGCTCTGGTGGGGCACGACTTGGCCTGCACCACTGGCAACCGGGCAGAACCTGACTGGCTCATGGGGGCCTGCATGATGCTCCGCCGTGAAGACTTCAACGCGGTAGGGGGGATGGACGAACGTTTCTTTATGAACAGCGAAGAAACCGACCTGCAGCGTCGGCTAGCTACCCGCGGTATCAAACGGATCTTCCGTGGCGATATAGTTGTAGAACATGTTGGAGGTGGCTCATCCGGAGCTTCTGCTCAGCGTCGCCAATGGGTACTCGACTCCCGCTTTATCTATAACGCAAAATGGAACAAAGGTAAGCATTTAGCTACCGCGTTGAGAGCTGTAACTGTTGCTAACTTCCTCTTCAACTCCATCAGAGCGCTCTGTAACCGGGCTGTTACCCCTCTTGCGACACTCCGCGAAGAACTGACATATATCAAGAAAGCAGAAAACAAACGATAAATGGTAGAAAAACTCCTCATCATCAGCCCTGCTTTCCACGGCTATTGCTATTCCATTGCCAGCGGCTTTAAAGAGCTTGGCTATGAGGTTACCGTGCACCGCTATGACGCCTTCGACACCGTCAAAGACAAGATTCGCAATAAAGCCCTCTACGAGTTACCCTCCAAAGTCGGTTTTGACGGGCAAAAAATGGCAGAAAGAGCGGCTACAGTCAGGGCCCTACAGGTGCTCAAAGAAGTCAACCCCGATCGGCTCATCGTCATCAAAGCAGACACCTTGGGCGATATTTTCTGGCAGGCCGTTACAGACCGCAAAATCCCCTATATTCTCTGGCTCTATGACGACCTCAAACGTCACCGCTATACCCGGGGATTTCTTCGTCAGCTCCCTACCGTGGTCAGCTACGCCCGTTCTGAGGCTGAAGAGCTCGCTGCCGCCGGTATTAACGCCCACTTCGTAGCTAACGGCTACGACCCTGCCCTGGCAGACTTCCCGAACACCCGCGTCCCCGAGATTGTCTTTGTGGGCTCTCGCTACAAGAACCGTGAGACGATGATGCTCGCTTTGGCGGACGCCGGTGTACCGGTCCGTGTCTACGGGCGGGGCTGGTCACACCACCCCTTTGACCGCATGCGCACCTGGGAGTTTAAGCGCCCTGACCTGCCCGCTGAACGTGATATTCCGCTAGCTGATGCCTACCGGGTACAGGCTGCCGCCGCTGGTGCGCTCAACGTTCACGGCCTGCAGGCTGGCCTTGCCATGCGCACTTTCGAGGTGCCCGGCATGAACGGCCTACAGCTCATTGACCGCCCAGACGTTGAAGAATTCTACGATATCGGCACTGAGGTACTGCTCTACCAGAGCACCGGTGAGCTGATTGAGCTGTGCCAGCGTATTATCGCTGACCCCAGCTGGAGTAACTCAATTCGAGCCGCCGGCCTGGCCCGCAGCCAGGCTGAACACACCTTTTTTCACCGTGCACAGAAAATGGATACCCTATGGGCCTAAAATTTCCTGAAGATTTAGAAGCCTGGCAGAAATGGCAGCTGACGAGTAAGCCTGAACGCAGAGCCAAGGAAATGCTCAAGGCGCTGCACAATGTGCTCCCGGCAGCTTCTGGTGGTAGTAGAAACACCGAAACCGTTCAACCGCTGGCCGGTGCGCTCCACACCCGGGGGCAGAACCCTCAGGTTCTGGTGGCCCTTGATTCGACGTCGCCCACCTCCCTGAACTCGCTCGTTCGCCCCCTCGAATATCTCGCCCACCTCCCCCTAGCGGTGTGGGCGCCGGAGGACCTTACAGCTCACCTGCCCGGGGAGGGGTGGGCGCGCAAGACGCTGGTAGAGAGCGAACTGAATACAGAGCTACCCAACCTCAAGCTGGCAGTGGCACTGGGGCATTATATGGCCTGGGGCTCCTCGGCCTACCGTCTGGCCCAGCGCGCAGGAGCCCGCTTCGTTACCGTGCAACACGGCCTGCACACCCCCTATGCGCCCCCGCTCGCTCACGGAACCCACCTGCTAGCCTTCAGCCAAAAGGACGCAGAGTTCTGGATCTCAGGGCGGGCTGACGTGACCCACGATGTGGTCGGTTCTCAGCTCTTCTGGGAGGCGGCACAGAAGCCCGTAACTGAGCTAGAAGACACTCCGTTACCCCCTGTCTTTCTAGGGCAGATGCACGGCGCCGAGCTGCCACGGGCCTCCTTGATGCGTGCCAGCATAAAATTTACCCGAGACAACGGCGCAATCTACCGCCCCCACCCCAGCGAGAAAGATAAACTATCCCGCTTAACTCACGGCCTTATGGGTAAACTAGGTATTGAGATTGATCGCTCGCAGCAACCCCTCAACCAGGTGAACAACCCGGTTGTGTCGATATTCTCAACCGGCGTGCTAGAAGCTGCCCTCCGCGGAGTCCCCGCGTGGGTCTATCACCCCAACCCTCCCGCCTGGGTCACCGAGTTTTGGCAACGTTATGGAATGAACCAGTGGGGGAGCGAACCTACCCCTGCCCCGCAGCTACCTGACCGGGAGCCCGCGCAGCAGATAGCTGAACGTCTTACTCAATTACTGGAGAACTAAGAAACATGCGCATCCTCTGCGTCATACCCGTTCGCGGCGGCTCCAAAGGAATCCCCCGTAAAAACCTCAAGCCTATCGCAGGCAAACCCCTCGTCGCCTGGACGATTGAACAGGCACTCGCAGCCAAGGCCGCCTTGAGCCGAGAACATCAGATGGACGTACTGGTCTCGACCGATGACGCAGAACTGGCGGAGCTTGCCCGCGAGTATGGGGCCGAGGTGCCCTTTATGCGCCCAGCTCACCTGGCAGAAGATACAACCGCCACGGAGCCGGTAGTCGAGCATGCCATCGAATTTTATACTGGGGTGGGCCGCCGCCCTGATGCCGTCATGCTACTGCAGGCTACCTCACCCGTCCGCCTGCCGGGCACCCTAGAACGAGCCGTCAGCCAGTTTGCGGCCTCAGATGCAGACTCTATGGTGGGTGTTATCCCCATTGGCCCCTTCATCTGGGCAGCCACGGAGCCACCGACCGCTCAGTACGAGGTCACGGCCCGCCCCCGCCGCCAGGAATTGACCCGCGAGACCTTCCGCTACCGTGAGAACGGTTCCCTGTACATCACTAGCACCGAACTCTATGAGACGCTCCATAATCGTCTGGGTGGTAAAATAGAGCTCTTTATGCTTGATGAGATAGAGGGCGTAGATATTGATGCCCCCATTGACTTTTCGGTTGCCGAGCACCAACTTTTAGCGACCATGAACACAGCAGAAACTAGCAACGCAGAAAACGCAGAAAACGCAGAAAACTAAATCCATGATTATCGAACGCAATATCACCCCCTATATTGTTTTCTCTGAAGACCCGGTTTTGACCGCCCTGCAGAAAATCTCTGCTAACGGTCAGCGCATTATCTTCCTAGTCAACGAGTCTGGCGTGCTCAAGGGCTCCCTCTCAGACGGCGACTTCCGCCGCTGGCTCATCGCTAACCCCACCGCTTCGCTTGAGACCAGCGCGCTTGATGTCGCCAATCTGGGGGTGAAGACCGCTCCTTTTGGGGCTGAACCCGCAGACTTGCAGGGGGAATTCGCTCAGGGAGTCAGCCACCTGCCCCTCATCGACGAGCGCGGCCACCTGGTTGCCATCGCCATGGACGAGCAGAACGTGCTGCGTATCGGCCGCACTGAAATCACTGAGGACTCACCGGCATTCATCATCGCTGAGATTGGCAACAACCATCAGGGCGACGTTGACCTTGCTAAGCGCCTGGTCGACCTGGCCGTCGACACTGGGGCGGACGCCGTCAAGTTCCAGCTGCGCGACATGGACGCCCTCTACCGCCAGAAGGGCTCAAAGTCAGCCGGCGAAGATCTAGGTGTGCAGTACACCCTTGACTTGCTGTCTCGTTTCTCTTTCACCGTTGACCAGATGTACGAGGTCTTTGACCACGTCAAACAGCACGATATGGACATCATGTGCACCCCCTGGGACGGCCCCTCGGTTCAGGCCCTGGTGGACTACGGTATTCAGGGCCTCAAGGTGGCCTCAGCCGACCTGACCAACCACGAACTCTTGCGCGATATGGCCTCTCGCGGCCTGCCTATGCTGGTCTCCACCGGCATGAGCCGCGAAGAAGAGATTCGCGAATCCGTCAACCTGTTGCGCTCCCTGGGCGCCTCCTACGCCCTGCTCCAGTGCCAGTCCACCTACCCTGCGCCTTTCAAGGACGTCAACCTGGCCTACATGGACCGCCTGGCTGAGATTGGCCAGTGCCTGGTGGGCTACTCGGGCCACGAGCGCGGCTACCACGTGCCGCTTGCAGCGGTTGCCCGCGGCGCTAAGATTATTGAGAAGCACTTCACTGTCGATAAGACCCTGGAGGGTAACGACCACACCGTCTCCTTGCTGCCCGACGAGTTTAAGGCTATGGTTCAGCAGATTCGCGAGGTGGAGGAGTCCATTGGTACGGCAGCCGCCCGAGAGGTTTCAACCGGTGAGCTTATGAACCGCGTCAACCTGGCCAAGTCACTGGTTGCCACCCGCACCATAGCCAAGGGGGAGGTCGTCACCGAGGCGGACGTCGAAGTCAAATCACCCGGCCGCGGTCTGCAGCCCAACTACCTGCCCCAGCTTCTGGGCCGCACCATGGCCCGCACGGTCGAAGCGGGCACCTTCTTCTTCGAAGGTGACCTCAAGGACGACCTGGTCACCCGCCGCGACTTTAAATTCGACCGGCCCTGGGGCCTGCCCGTGCGCTACCACGACTACAGGCCCCTCATTGAGGACGCTAAGCCTGATTTTCTGGAGTTCCACTTCTCCTATAAGGATCTTGAAGTCAACATTGACGAGGTCTTTGACCGTAAGCTCGAGATGTCCTTCACCACCCATCTGCCCGACCTTTTCGCCGGTGATTTTCTGGTTGACCTGGCCTCCCGCGACCAGGAAACCTGGGAACGCTCTATCGCAGAAGTCCAGCGCACTATTGACATCACCCGCGATCTGACCCGCTACTTCACCGTGGACGACGACCCGGTCATGGTCGTGACCATGGGCGGTTTCACCAAGGACGGCCACATCGCACCTCCTGCCCGCGCTGACAAGTATGAGCGCATCGGCGAGGCCCTAGCCAAACTTGACACTTCCGGTGTGCGTCTGGCTGCCCAGACCCTGCCGCCCTATCCCTGGCTTATGGGCGGTCAGCAGTACCACAACCTCTTCCTTGACCCCAGGGACACCGCTGATTTTTCGGATACCTATAACACCGCCCTTTGTCTAGATATCTCTCACACCGTGCTGGCGGCCAACTTCCTCAAGATTCCGCTCTCAGAGGCGGTTGAACTGCTGGCCCCCCGCTCCATCCACCTGCACCTGGTAGACGGTACCGGCGTGGACGGTGAAGGCGTGCAGATCGGTGAAGGCGACGTCGACTGGGCGGCCCTGGGCAGGCAGCTGCGTGAGCTGACCCCGGGCTCATCCTTCATCCCCGAAATCTGGCAGGGCCACGTCAATAACGGCGAAGGCTTCTTCACCGCTCTTGATCGGCTCGAAAAGTGGCTGTAAACCCCGGTCAGCCGGTTGCCCTCCACTGTGTACCGGTGCCTGAATTTGGTGGTGTAGCCCGGCATATCAGCGACCTTGCTGAGGCCGGGCTACCCGGCTATCAGCTGGTGGTGCTCTGCCCGGCAGGAGCTCTTGCCTCCCGTCTGAGGGAGCTGGGTGCCGAGGTACGCGAAGCCGACTTTGGCACCGGGGCCGGGTTCGTGGCGTCCTTGCGCACCCTCAACAAGGTAATCGATGAGTTGCGCCCGGCTATCGTGCACACCCACCTGGCTTACGCTGATGTGGTGGGTGCTGTGGCGGTGAATCTGCGCAAGGCAGGCAGGCTACTCCGACCTGCCACCTATGTACCGAAGCTCTTTACCAGTGAGCACGGCATCTCAGGGGACGACGCCGTGTACCACGGCGCCCCCTGGCGTTCAAGGCTCATGGAGACAGTGCACCGAGTGAGGCTCTGGGGTACAGACGGTGTTATAGCCGTCTCACAATCAACCGCTGACCAGATGAAACGTAAGTGGGGTGCCCGCCGGGTTCACCTTGTGTATAACGGCCTTGACGCATCTGCCACTGCCGCAGCTGTTGAGGCTGCCCGTGTTCCGGCTGAGCCGGGAGCCCTCCGTGTTCTTTCTCTCTCCCGCCTGGCACCCGAGAAGAGTCTTGACGTGCTGGTGGGCGCCTTCGCGCGTGTTCGCGAGCGGGTCCCGGGAGCCACCCTTGAAATTGCGGGTGCGGGGGAGCTGATGGGCGAGCTTGAGGCTCAGGTGCGCAGGCTGAATCTCGAGCCGGCTGTGACCTTCCCCGGCTTTGTTGACCCCGTTCAGGCCATGGGGCGCGCGGACGTTCTGGTGCAGTTGTCGGTGTGGGAGAACTGCTCTTACACCCTGCTTGATGCCAAAGCCGCCGGCCTGGCCGTGGTGGCTACCGCCGTGGGAGGAAACCCTGAAATTCTTGCGGGGGCGGAGCTGGTGCCGTCTCTCAGGCAGCTCAACCGTGAGGTTGCAGTGAGGGTGATCGCTGAGGCAATCATCGCGCAACAGAGGCTTACTCCCATAGCCTTTGACTGGCCCAGCAAGCAACAGATGGGGCAACAACTAGTGAATTTGTATGGGAAGGTGAGCTGACATGTCAGTGATTGGCGTCTCTGAACAGGGAAAACTGACCATCGGGCAACGAACCGTCGGGGAGCTTGCCCGTGAGGCGGGGGACCGAGCTAAAGTTCAGGCCTCACAGATTCGCGTCCCCGAGTTCCTGCTGTTTGCAGCACTAATTTACGGTGAAACGGTGCCCGGGATCGGGCTCCCCTTCAACCAGCTCATGGTGTTCGTGATTGTGGGCTACGCACTGGGCAAAAAAACCGTTTTTTCCCTGGGTGTCTGGTCACAAGTCTTCACTGTTTTATTCTTGGCGCTTGCCTACGTGGGTGTGGTCTCTGTTTTTGCTGACCCGAGTGTCTATGCCTCTGAGTGGAGCCGCCGCTGGATACGCCTGATAGCGATGACCTTGCTGATATACGTTATCGCTGTGGGGCGAATTCACCTGCGGTCCGCTATTCTGGGCTATTCGACGGCACTGCTAGTTAATGCCGGCCTTTTCTTCGCGGGTATAGCACCAGCGACTTACGGCCAGTATCTAACGGGCTATCTAGGTGATAAGAACTTTGCTGGTCTGGTTCATGCCCTTTTCGCTCTGCTCGTGATGACCGTGTTCACTCACCGGTGGCAGCAGGTAACGGTCTTTATCGTCTCGTGCGGTTTACTTTGGACGACCGGGTCACGAACCTCACTTGCGGCCCTGGCCTTTGCCTGCCTCTGGATTCTGCTGGCTCCTCGCCTTGTTCCCCTGGCAAAAATTGCCCTCTTGTGGGTGTTCTGGCTGCTGCTGAACCTCGTCACAGAAGACTACTCCCAGGCTGAGGTCTTTGGTGATCGCACGGGTACCGATGAGCTACGTTCACAGATTGACGCTATGGCCTGGGCTAAGGTACAGGCCACCGGGTTCTTTGGGCGGGGGCTTGGTGAGGCCTATGTTTACGATGTAGCACGCGAGCGCACCTGGTTCTTCCATAATTCTTACTGGTCGGCCTTCGTCGAGGGTGGGTGGATATGGACGGTTGCGGTGGTGGGAATAACACTGTTTGTAGCTGTGCGGCCCCTGACTAAAAATAAGGCTTGGTCTTCGTACCAGATTATTGGTCAGGGTATAGGTATTGCCCTCATGGTCTGTGCACTGCGCTTGGGGGAGGTTTTTTACACCCTGCCGTGGGCTATATGCATGGGCTTTGTGATTCGGGCCTGGATTGTTGATTTGGGAGTGAACAAACATATCAATATGTATGGTTATGACTCTATGATTGATGAAAGGAGATACCGATGAGCGCTCCTGTGGATGTGTCGGTGATCCTGTGTGTGCGTAACGGGGTAGAGGTTATTGAAAACCAGCTTGCGGCCTTAGAACGTCAAGTTGCTGATGCCCCCTTCGAGATTATTATCGTCGATAATGGGTCTACCGACGGAACGCAAGAAGTTATTCGTCGGTATCTCAAGCAATCACATAAGTTAGCTTTAATAACCCGAATAATTGATGCTTCTGAAACCCCGGGATTGCCTTATGCTCGTAATAAAGGGGCTCGCGCGGCACGCGCGGATATTTTTGCATTCTGTGATGCAGATGATAGGGTACATGAGCGATGGGTTCAAGCTATCGCCGATTCGCTGAAGGGGCGTGATGCCCTCATGGGAGGCCGTGTTCACCCGGTGGATGGGCAAGGGAACCGGCTTGATATCGGAATTGGTCAAGGTCTTGTGGCAACTAAGTACCTTCCCCATGTGTCTGGCTGTAACTTTGCTATTACTAGCCATGCCTTTTTTTCATCGGGTGGTTTCGATGAGGGGTTGCCTAGATACGGATTTGATGACGTCGACTTTTCATGGCGTGTTCAAGAATCTGGTTTTTCTATAGATTATGAACCCAAGGCTGAAGTTTATTTCACGGTGAGTAGTAACTCTGCATCGGTGAAGAAGAAATTCATGCTCGGTGTGGGGAGGGTGCTCATGGCTCGGCGCTACCCCCAATATGATAACAATAGCTACAGGCCTTTGTTCTGCCTCAAAAATGTATTCTCTATCTTGGTGCGTATAATCCGTTTTTTCGCTAGAGAGAGAACCATAAACCGAAAAGATCTTTCGGTTCTTGTGGCAAGTCTAGGTAATCTGTACGGCTCACTTATCTATGCTGGTAAAAACACAATGCCCCCTCATCAGATTTTAACCGGGGAGTAGGCCCTTGTGAATATTTTTATAGCTGCAAATAACGGAGAAATTGGTGGGGGAGAGGTCATGCTCCTCAACATCGCTCGTGCCCTACGAGCGCTCGGCCACAGCGTGACCATCCTAGGCCCAGCACAGCCCGATGAGCTGATTGAGGCTGCCCGAGACGAAGGTTTCTCAACCGTCTCGCTCCCCGCGGTCAACCGTAAAGCCTACATGGTGCAGTTAAGGGCCTGGTATGCACAGAATAGAGATGGGCTGCTGTGGTGCAACGGCCTCGTGCCCGCTCTTGCCACAGCTGGTTATAAAAACCGTATAGTCCACCTGCATCAGCTACCGCAGGGCTCACAGCGCCATGCCTATAGGCTGGCTCGACGGGGCGCCCGCCGGGTGCTGGTGCCTAGCCACTTTGTTGCGGGGAGGCTCCCGGGCACCCATGTCTTTGAAAACTGGGTCAGAGAGACGGAGCAGCCCCTGTCACAGCCCTCCGTGCAAACACCCGTGCGAATCGGCTTTCTGGGCCGCCCCTCACCCCTGAAAGGGACCCACACCCTTGCCCATGCTATAGCGCAACTTAACCGGCAGAGCACCCACCTTCGGTACAGGCTCGTTGTTGCGGGCACAGCAAAATTTATTGACGGTAGCGATCAGGAACGCATGCAGCAGGCCTTCACAGAACTCGGCGAAGACGTTGAAATGCTGGGCTGGGTTACCCCTGAACAACTCTTTGCCACCAGCGACATACTCGTGGTTCCTTCAGAGGTGGAGGAGTCTTTTGGGCTGGTAGCCACCGAGGCTATGAGCGCGCGGCAACCACTCATCGTATCTGATGCCGGTGCACTCCCCGAGGTGGTAGGGGAAAACTACGCCTGGGTCTTTAGGCAAGGTAGCGTGGACGAGCTCGCCTCCAGTATTGAAAAGCTGACCCAGCTCCTGCGCTCAGAGCCTCAGGCCGTCTGGGACCAACTCACAGAGAACTATTGGCGATGGCACGAGGCCTACTCGCCCCAGGCCGGGCAAGAACGAGTTCGCCGTACACTCCAAAAACTAGAAAGCTAAGCCGTGAGCACCTATAAAGCCGCTGTTATCATCCCCACCCGTGGCGGGGCGTCCAAACTTCATTACCCCCTTGAAGCCCTGGAGAAGCAGACTGAGAAGGACTTTCAGGTCATCGTGGTTATCGATGGAGACATCGACGGTTCAACCGCTGTTGTGCAAGAATACATCGATCGAGGCACCCTCAACCTCTCCATGATTGTTTTCGAACACAACCAGGGGCGAGTAGCTGCCCTCAACGCGGGGCACCGAGCCGCCGACGCGAGCGTCCTCATCCGCTGCGATGACGACCTACAACCAGCCAACCAGTACGTGGCCCAACACCTCACCCACCACACTCCGGGAAGAGAAACAGGCGTTATCGGTATCTACAAAAACATCCTTCCAGACACCCCCTACGCCCGGGCTTACGGGCGTTACCGTGACGAAAAATTCCGCCAAGAAGCCCACACGGCATCACCAGATCAGCGGTGGAAGTACTGGGCGGGCAATGTCTCCATGTCTCGCCAGCTCTTCGAGAAGCTCGGTGGCTATGACGACCGCTACCGCCTCTACGGCTGGGAGGACGTAGATATGGGGTACAGGATTGACCGGGCTGGCGGCACCATCGTGATCGATCCAGAGCTGGCGACCCCCCACTACCTTGCAGCGACAACAACAGCCACTCGCGCCAGGCGCGCCCTCTACTCCGGTGCCGCCCGTACTATCTTCACTGATAAGCACGGGCTTAGCTCCCTGCCGCAGGCTCGCCCTACCGGGCTGTGGGGGCTGGCACTGAGAACCCTAGCCATAGTTTCCACGGAAAGTAGCGTAAAATATCTGGGTAATGTTGTTGATGCTCTGGCTGACCAACTCCCCCGTCCAATTGCAGAAAAACTTATCTCTCTCATCGTGGAATCTGCCAGTTACGCAGGTATCACATACCCTCACCGCGCACAGAGAAACTTTTAACCGAAAGAGCCGCCGCACCATGCGACCCGAAAAACATCAGCTGACGAGTGAGCGCTACCCCCTCGCTATCGCTCACGATTATCTTACTCAGCGGGGCGGGGCTGAGCGCGTAGTGCTCGCTCTTCACAAGGCCTTTCCAGAAGCACCAATCTATACAACCCTTTATGATCCCGATAACACCTACCCCGAGTTTAAAAACTGCACGGTTATTACATCTCCGCTGAACAGGGTTCGCCTCTTCCGCAAAGACCACAGGCTTGCGCTACCGTTTCTGCCCTACTTTTCGGGGCGTTTAAAGGTGGATGCCGAACGCTCGCTCGTATCGACCACGGGGTGGGCGCATGGCTTCGATTTACCGGCACAGAGCTTTATCTACTGCCATTCACCGGCCCGCTGGATTTACCTTACCGACCAATACATAGGCCACCGTATCAACAAGGGTCTAGCGCGTACCTTCAAAATGATGCGCCCTTTCCTACGCTGGTGGGACCGCCAGGCCGCTAACCGGCACCCCCATTATGTGGCTAATTCGTCAACCATTCAACAACGAATTTTTGATGTATACGGCAAGCGCACAGAAATTATCTTTCCGCCTTATTCCATCAGTGAAGAAGGGCTTCAAGAGCCCATTCCTGGCCTCGAAGATTTTATGGCAGACGGCTACTTCATCATTGTTTCTCGTCTTCTTCCCTATAAAAATGTTCAGCAGGCAGTTGAGGCTTTCGCCGGTTTAAATCAGAAGCTACTCGTTGTTGGTGCCGGGCCTATGATGGATGAGTTACAGGCTTTGGCAAGCAGTAACGTTGCCTTTGCCTCAAACATTTCAGACGAACAGATGCAGTATGCCTACGCCCATGCAACAGCTTTGATCGCTGTATCTCACGAGGACTTCGGTATTACTCCGCTTGAGGGCGGTGCCTTTGGAAAACCCACTATTGCCCTTAAAGCTGGTGGCTTTCTCGATACCATCGTTGATGGGGTCACCGGAACTTTCATCAAGACCCCCAGCGCGGTAGACATCCGTTGTGCTGTTGAGAATTTTGACCCGAGTCAGTTCTCAAGTGATGCTATTCGCTCTCACGTTGAGCAGTTTAGCGAAGAACGGTTTATCCGCGAGGTCAAAGCACATCTTGAGCGTATAAAGGCTATTCAAAAGGACGAGGACTTACTCTCATTGATGCACGACGAGCCCCCGGCCCACTAAAGAATCAAGGAACCCTAGAACACTGGGCGCCACGGTTTCTCTGGGGACACCGTACATCTCAGTGATTTCAGAGATGATTGCTTCAGAGGTAGAGGGTGTTTCAAGGATTTCCCAGATGAGCGTGCTGGGGCCGTTGAGTACGGCGATTTCTGAAGTCAGCAGGTTCGCCACGTATGAGGCAGCGCTAGCTGCGCCGTCACCGTCAGCCCCCTCTACAAAGGCGGTGTGGGGAGCACGCTGATAGAGAGAAGACAACTTATTTTCTCCCCATCTGTTTAAGGGCTACAAAGCGACTGAAAAACTTTTCACGAATTTCCCTCTGGCTTGGCGCATGCCCCAGCTCCATGGCCAGATGGTCTTTGTTTACTAACAAGATACTCATCAGCACCTTCACCTTGCCCCGCACCCCCTGGGCATGTTCCAGTCGTGCTCTCCAGCGAACGTGCTCGGGGGTCTCCTCTGACACAGACTTCCAGAACAAATAGTCTGGGTGATCTTTGAAAGCATCAAGTTCATGGAGTGCAGCCGCGAAAGCCAGCTGTGCCTGGAGCTCGGGCAGGCGGCTACGCATCTGAGCCCATTCGTCGGGGGAGAGGGTTTCTTTCAGAAAACTGATATCTGGGTTGTGCTCTGCTGTTGACCTGGCACCGTGCACCACGACTATGATCCTTGAATCCAGCAAGGAGGGGAGCTGGCAGGGGTAGTGGGCTATAAGCCGGGCTCTACGCTGCTGCCAGAGCGTCTCGAAAGCCGAGCCACGGGTATCCCCGATACCGGGAAAGTAGCGGTGTATATCCACCAGCCCCCACGAGCCGTGATAGAGCGTCATCGCGTGCTCGAAAATGGAGCCGGTTTCAAAGTGAGCCAAAATCTCCCAGCCGTCTTGAACCGCAGCGTCAATAAGCCGATTAAGGTGCTCGGGGCGTACCAGCAGGTCAACGTCTGTGCTTGAACGCCCGGGCCCATAGACCTCGCCCGCGAAGGCGTACCCCTTCACATGCAAGAGATCGACCTTGAGCCTGTCGGCCAGGTGCTGAAAGTAAGCATGTGAAAGCTGAATGCGTATGGGTAGGGGAACATCCTGTAGCGGGGAAGATGTATCGGTCATAAATCTCCAAGGTATCGCAAAAGCTGGGTTAATAGCCCTAAAAATAGTTTATGCCAGCTCACCGTAAGTGCTGAGCTGGCATAAACCGTGTGAGGAGGTTTATTCAAAAGTGCTTTCGCCCCGGCCACCCAGGCTCGCGCTGGATGGAGCCCAGTGGCTTCGCCTATTTCTCGTCAGCCTTTCTTTTCTCGCACGCTCTGAAGCTGCCGACACCATCTGAGCCAGCAGCTCTTCGCTGCGAGCCTGGGTTCGCCTGATTACTTTTGAATAAGCCTCAAAGACTTTGAATAACCCGCCAGGCTAGGTCAGGAACCCGACTTCGCCTTCTTCCTTCTTCTGGAGTCCTTTTTGTGGCCGTCTTTATCTTGGCCGTAATAGGAGGAGTAAGCGGTATTAGAAGAATAACCAAAACCATAATAGGAGTTGCCCAGGCCCTTGCGCGGTGCCCTGTTGATGACAACACCTAGCAAGGTAGCGTTGACCTTCCGTAGATTATCAGCTGCTTCTGCAAGGTTTTCTTTACGGGTCTTGCCCACGGTGCCCACCAGGACCACACCGTCTACCGAATTAGAGAGAAGGGCGGCATCGGTGACCGGTAGGACGGGGGGAACGTCGATAACGACCGTGAACTCACCCGAGAGTTCAGAAATCAGCTGACGCATTTTATCTGAGCCCAAAAGCTCTGAGGGGTTAGGGGGAATGCGCCCGGCTGGCAGAATGAAAAGCTGGGTATCTTCAAACTGGCGCACGGCATCAGCTAGCTCTACCTGGCCAGCAAGAACCTGGGTCAGACCCACCTTGGAGTCAATTTTGAACTTCTTAGCAATGGTGGGTCGGCGCAGATCAGCGTCAATGATGATGACGGGCTGACCGGCGTCAGCTAGGGCACGGGCCAGTGAGGTAGAAACCGTGGATTTACCTTCGCCGGGTTCGGCCGACGTGACGATGAGAGACTTGGGTGGCCTGTCCACATTGACGAAGCGGAGGTTGGTGCGCATCTGACGGATCGCTTCCTGAGCTACGTGGTCACTGTGGGCACGCAGAATATTCTCTTCGGTGAGCTCCTCAGAAATCGGGAGCACGCCGAGCACGCCGGATTCGGTGGCCTTGGTGGCATCGTCGCGGGTGCGCAGCTTGGTGTCAATGGTGCGTCGCAGAAGAATCACCGCAAGGACGAGCGCCAGGCCAGCGCCGCCACCTGCCAGCATCAGTTTTCGGGTGTCTGGGCTAATTGGCCCGCTGTTGAGCGTGGCATCTTCAAGGGGGATCACGCGAACAGTGCTCGTACCTTCGAGGTCGTTAGCTACCTTAGCCACGGCCTGCAGGGAGCTGTTGGCAAGTGCCTGGGCGGATTCGGGGGTGGAGCCCTGCGCAGAAACCCGAATCAGCGCTGAATTTTCGTCAACGGTTGCGGTCAGGTTCCCCTGAATCTCACCACGAGTAAGATTCAGGTTGGGGTTAGCTGCGATAATCTCATCGGCTACGGGCCCACTATTGACGAACGCCAGGTAGGCTGCTGCTTTCTCTTTTGCGGCGGCGGAGCCTGAGATGACGTCGCCAATTCCAGCGCCTTCACCTACAGTGACGTAGCCGGTCGCAGATGATGCATAGATTTTCGGCTGTGTCAGTGAGTAGCCGTAACCTAGCAGGGCACCAATAATGAGTCCCGCTAGAAGAAATTTAAAATTAACGCGCAACATGCGCACAACGTCGAGTATGGTCATAGGTCACCTAGGTGTGGATGCGAGGGAGAAATTGAAATAAAGCCTTATAGATTCTACCAGCGTATACGGCAGACCTGTAGGGAATATTGCGTGAGCTTGGTTAGCCTTGGGGGGAGCTTTATCCCTGAGGTAATTTTTGGGTGCCGTTGGGGTTGCAGTGAGTGTGATCCCAACGGTGCCTACCTAATAAATAAGCCTTCTTGTTAGCGCAACAGGCCCATGAGATAGGCCCCGTACCCGCTTTTGATGAGGGGTTTTGCCAGCTCTTCAAGGCGAGCGTCATCAATCCACCCCATGCGCCAACCAATTTCTTCAGGCGAACCGATGGAGAGCCCCTGCCGGGCTTGAACCGTGCGAATAAAGTTTGTCGCATCAGCCAGCGAATCAAATGTTCCGGTGTCGAGCCAGGCGGTGCCGCGGGGAAGAATTTCTACCTGTAGTTTTCCCTGTTCCAGATAAACACGGTTGAGGTCGGTAATTTCCAGTTCACCTCGGGGAGAGGGCTTAATGGCTTTTGCGTAGTCGACCACGTTATTGTCGTAAAAGTACAGGCCGGGAATGGCGTAGTCGCTCTTGGGAACTTTGGGCTTTTCTTCAATTGAAATAGCCCTAAAGTTCTCGTCAAATTCCACCACGCCGTAGGCTGTAGGGTCAGCCACGCGGTAGCCGAAGACGGCTGCGCCGTCTACCTCGGTGTACTTGCGTAGCTGGGTGCCCAGGCCGGGGCCGTAGAAGATGTTATCCCCAAGAACCAGCGCGGCACCCTCGTTGCCGATATGTTCTTCACCGAGGATGAAGGCCTGTGCCAGCCCGTCCGGTGAGGGCTGAATCTGGTAGGTGAAGTTAACGCCGAACTGGGAGCCATCGCCCAAAAGGCGCTGGAACTGTTCTTGATCCTGGGGGGTGGTGATAATGAGGATGTCTTGAATACCCGCCAACATGAGGGTTGAGATGGGGTAGTAGATCATCGGTTTGTCGTAAACAGGAGTGAGCTGTTTGCTGATGCCAAGCGTAATGGGGTGGAGGCGTGAGCCCGTTCCACCTGCAAGTAGAATTCCCTTCATGCTCTCTATTGTGGCATGAATAGCAGGGGAATTTGGTGTAGTAGGGCTTATTCAGAAGTGGTCAGGCGACCCGGGATCGCGGTAAAGCGGCCAGCTATAGGGGATCCGTGATGATGAGACTTTTGAATAAGCTTCAGTAGTTGGTCCGCAATGGGAGCTGAACGCCGTATTCTTGTAGGTATGGGAAAAATTCTTGTTACCGGCGGTGCCGGCTTTATTGGGTCTAACTTCGTTCACTATCTTTTAGACAATACCGACCACACCGTGGTGGTTCTCGATAAGATGACCTACGCGGCCAACGAAATGTCACTCGCTAACCTGCCTGCTGACCGCTTTGAGCTGGTCAAGGGCGATATTGCTGAGATGGACGTGGTGGACCCCCTGGTTGCCGATGCGGACGCCGTTGTGCACTACGCCGCGGAGTCCCATAACGATAACTCTTTGAGCGATCCCAGCCCCTTCATCCATACCAATCTGGTTGGTACCTTTACCCTGCTTGAGGCCGTGCGTAAGCACAAGGTCCGTTATCACCACATTTCTACCGATGAGGTCTTTGGCGATTTGGAACTTGATGATCCCGCTAAGTTCACCGAGACTACCCCGTATAATCCTTCGTCGCCCTACTCGTCTACTAAGGCCGGTTCAGATTTGCTAGTGCGCGCCTGGGTTCGTTCCTTTGGTATTGAAGCGACTCTTTCAAACTGCTCTAACAACTACGGCCCCTACCAGCACATCGAGAAGTTCATCCCCCGTCAGATCACCAATATTCTGGCAGGTATCAAGCCTAAACTTTACGGTGAAGGGTTGAACGTGCGCGACTGGATTCATGCTTCTGATCATTCTTCGGCGGTGCACACCATTCTTGAAAAGGGAAAGATTGGCGAGACTTACCTGATTGGGGCTAATGGTGAGGAAAACAACATCACCGTTTTGCGTACAATTTTGCGCTTGATGGGGCAACCTGAGGACGCTTTCGAGCACGTAGTTGACCGCCCCGGCCACGATTTGCGCTACGCCATTGACGGTAGCCGTCTGCGTGAGGAATTGGGCTGGGAGCCCCGGTTCACGAATTTTGAGTCTGGCCTGGCTGACACCATCACCTGGTATACCGAGAATCGTGCCTGGTGGGAGCCCCTTAAGGCTGATGTTGAAGCCAAGTACGCTAAGGCTGGCCAGTAATGCCCAAGCAACTGGCAGTACACACCACCGAGATTCCCGGTCTGCTCATTATTGATATTCCCCAGCACGGCGATAACCGCGGCTGGTTCAAAGAAAACTGGCAGCGCGAGAAGATGGTTGCCGCTGGCCTACCCGACTTTGGGCCGGTACAGAATAACATTTCTTTCAATGCTGCTGCTGGCACCACCCGTGGTATCCATGCTGAACCGTGGGATAAATATGTGTCGGTAGCGACCGGGCGGATTTTTGGTGCCTGGGTTGACCTGCGCCAAGGGGAATCTTTTGGTAAGACGGTGACCGTTGAACTTGGGCCAGATACGGCGGTCTATGTGCCCCGCGGCGTGGGCAACTCCTTTCAGACCCTAGAAGATAACACCGCTTACACCTACCTGGTCAATGATCACTGGTCAGCAGATGCCCAGGGGGAGTACTCCTTCCTTAACCTGGCCGACGAGACCGTAGCTATTGACTGGCCTATTTCTCTTGAACAGGCGGAGCTCTCTGAGAAAGACAGGAATCACCCCCGTCTCGCTGAGGTGCAGCCGCTCACACCTGCCCCGCTTCTGGTGGTTGGTGCCAACGGTCAGCTGGGCCGCGAACTGGTTAAGCAACTCGCGGCGGCCGGAACTCCCTACCTTGCCGCTACTCGCGAGGAACTTGATCTGGCTCGTCCAGAATCCTGGGTTGACTCTTACCGTTGGCGCTCGCTGCGCGGCATTATCAATGCCGCTGCCTACACAGCCGTTGACCAGGCTGAGACCCCTGAGGGCCGCGCGGACGCCTGGGCTTCTAACGCCACGGGTGTGGCGGCTCTTGCACGGATTGCGGACGAAGCGGGTATTCCCCTGGTGCAGGTCTCTACCGACTACGTGTTTGACGGCTCACTGCCACTGGGCGAGGAATATTCTGTGGATGCTCCGTTGGCCCCGCTGGGCGTGTATGGGCAGTCGAAAGCCGCCGGTGAGATGGCTGCCCGTTCGGTTGCCCGCCACTATATTGTGCGTACCTCCTGGGTAATGGGCGACGGTAAAAACTTTATTGAGATTATGAAGTCTCTGGCAGAACGCGGTGTTGCCCCGACCGTGGTAGCTGACCAGCACGGGCGCCCCACCTTCACTGAAGACCTGGCGGGGGCGATTCTGCATCTGATTGAGAATAACTGTGAGTTCGGCACCTACCACGTATCAAATACCGGTGACGTGGTGACCTGGGCAGACATAGCCAAGGCTGTTTTTGAGGCGACCGGCCACTCATCTGACCGGGTGACTCCCGTGACCACTGCGGAATACTTCGCCCAGGCAGAGGTGTTCTCGCCCCGCCCGGCCAACTCATCGATGGATCTATCTAGAATTATTGAAGCCGGATTCACGCCCCGTGACCATAGAGAGCTCGTCAAGGCATACGTAGAGGCCTCTTAAAACTAGAAACTGATGATTAAGGAGCTCTAGTGACTCACCCCAGAGTGTCAGTTATTATAAGCGTTTTCAATAGAACTGATTATTTACATGAGGCAGTAAGTTCAGCCTTGAACCAGACCCATAAGCCTCATGAAATTATTATTGTTGATGACGGTTCATCCAACCCAGAGGTTCAGAGTACTCTGGAAGGCTTTAAGAGCAATCACTGTTCGGTGGTCAGTATAGAGAACCGTGGCCCCGCCGGGGCAAGAAACTACGGTAGAACTCTAGCCACCGGGGACTACCTTCTCTTCCTTGATGACGACGACTTGTTGCTCGAGTCTTACATCTCAGATAATCTAGATAACATTTTAAAAAATGATTTAGATATTTCTTACTCCCAGGCAAGTGTGTTAACGATGCGGGGCGAGAAAATCCCATGGAACCTGCCGCCTTTCGACAAACGAAAAATCATGCTCGAGAACTGCGTTTATATCTCTGCGCTGATAAAAGCATCATGCTTTGACGCTATCGGGGGTTTTGATGAGCGCTTCGTCAATGGTCACGAAGATCATGACTTCTGGGTTCGTATGGCCTCGAAAGACTTTAAGTTTGGGCGTGTTGAGAAGCCTGGTTTTCTGTACAGACAGTCAGAGGGCGGCATCAACGGCAGGTATGCGGCAAGTGTTGAGTCTATGGTCGAGACAAACACCGCCATATCAAAGAATTCCCCTGAGCTTTATATGGAAAACATTGACGTGCTCTGGGGCGAAATCATCGAGCAAAGACTGAAAATCAGGCGATATGAAAGAATCTACGGCAAAGTTGACTCGGCAAGAAAGGCCGTTGGTCGAACATTGAGGTCATTCAAAAGGGGTAGGTGAGCAAAGGGAGCCAGGTTTCTTGAGGCTTATTCAAAAGTAATCAGGCGAACCCAGGGGCGTAGCGAGGGCGAGCCTGGGAAGCCGGGGCGAAGGCACTTTTGAATAAGCCTCCTAGTTAGCTCTCGGCGTATCCCGTCTCTTTGAGAGTATATTGTATGAGTAAAACTGATTTTCATATAGTCATCGTTGACCCCGGTTCTATCTCCAGTAGAGAAGGGGTCTTGTATCTGCCGGAGCGCAGCTACCTGGGTTACAAGGCCTACAAGGATTATTTAGAGAGCGTCAGCCAGCACATCACATTTTCGGTTGTAGCGCTGGAGGGCATCGTCCCTGCGGGCGGTAGCTCGGTTGATCATCTGCACCCCTTTGAGCCTTCAACGATTAACCTCGTTACTGAAGATGCTGCAACCTATCTCAGGAATATCGCTCCGGGGGCAACGGTTCATGCGCTCTATAAAGACAGCACCCGGTTTCTGGTTGATTTGCCGCACCGGGTGGTTTATCTTGTTGAATTCACCCCGGGGATTAGGCGGGCTATTTACCGTGCACATATGACTGGGGGCTTCTGGAAAAAAGCAGTAATTGATTTTTCTTTAATGAGAAAAGAGTATCAGGATCGAAGATTCCTTAGGCGAGCGTCAGCGCTACAGTTTAACGGCTCGCCCGCTGCACAGCACTACCGCCGGTTGACAAAGAGCTCGATTGTTTTCTTTGATCATAGGGTGGATTCACTCCCCGAACCCAATCCCAGCAAGTACGGGAGCGACCGAGAATTTAACATCGGGTTCTCCGGGCGGCTAGACCCCATGAAGGGGTCACGGTATCTCGCGTACATTTCCCAAAAACTGTATAAAACTAACCCCTTCATAAAGTTCTATATCATGGGTGACGGTAGCGACAGGTCAGACATTCTTGAGCGCTCGGCACCTAACCTCATCTACAAGGGATTTATGGAATACCGTGCGCAATGGGTTCCCTTTGTTCAAAAGAATATTAGTGTCATGGTTCTACCTCACGTTCAGGGGGACCCGTCAATGACCTACTTTGAGTCCCTGGGGCAGGGAGTGCCGGTTGTGGCCTTTGAGAACGAAACCTCAACCTTCTTGAACCAAGAAGGAGTGGGGTGGACCGTACCTCGGGCAGACGTGGACGCGCTGGTTGAAATACTTAACCATTTAGCGCTTAACCGTGACGAGGTAGGGAGGAAGTCGGAGGCTGCCCTGCGGTTTATGAGCTCGCATCTCTATACGAAAACGGTGGCTCGCAGGATGGACCACTTGATTTCAATCAGCCAGAAGGCATAAACTGGCTAGGTTGTGCTTTTGCCCAACTGTATAGCCAAGGCAGTGGAATACGTTCCCTCATATCATGAGCGTAGGTCCGGAACTGACGGTGGCTGGTTAGAAAGCGATTTCTGGCGCCAGTTCACTTTTTTCTTGGCGCATCGATAATTTCTAACCAGAAAGGGTGACTGACCATGTCAGAGACCATCAAGATTTCAGCAATTGTTCGTACCGAGTTCGGTAAAGGCTATGCTCGCCGCATCCGCATGGCAGGAGACATTCCCGCCGTCATCTACGGCCACGGCGAAGAGCCCAAGCACGTCGTACTGCCCGGCCACGCAACCACCTTGGCCGCCCGCGTCCCCAACGCAATTCTGGACCTCGATATCGAAGGTGACTCACACCTGGCCATGATTAAGGACATCCAGCGCCACCCCATCCGCCCTGAACTGCAGCACATCGACCTGCTGACCGTAAAGCGCGGCGAGCGTGTCGAGATTGAAATCCCCGTACACGTAGAGGGTGAGCCCGCCGTTGGCTCTGTTGCTAACCAGGAAGAAACCGTTCTGCTCGTTGAAGCTGACGCTCTGAAGGCTCCCGAAGCTCTCGTTGTTAACATCGAAGGCCGCGAAGCAGGCGACCACGTTCACGCTTCGGACGTAGAACTGCCCGCCGGCGTTACCCTCGTAGCAGACGCTGAACTGCTGGTTGTTAACATCTCCGAGCCTGAGGAACTTGACGTCCCTGAGGTTGGCGAAGAGGGCGAGAACGCCCCCGAGGGTGCAGAAGCTGACGCACAGGTTGATGAAGCCAAGTAAGCCTTAGCGGCTCACTTAGCTGATGGAGGGAGGCCCGCATCGTGTACACGGTGCGGGCCTCCCTCTCGGTAGACTCTCTTGTATGCTCACCACATTCTTGCGCCGCAGAAAGGGCGAAAACATGTCTGACGCTTGGCTGATTGTTGGTCTGGGTAACCCCGGGCCCGAGTACGCCGCAACCCGCCACAACATCGGGCAGATGGTGCTCGATGAACTGGCAACCGTTGTAGGCGGCAACTTCAAGAAGCACAGCAAGGCCCGTGCCCAGGTTCTCGAAGGACGCCTGGGCGTAGGGGGAGCGAAAGTGGTACTGGCAAAGCCCCTGACCTACATGAACGTATCGGGCGGGCCCGTCTCCGCTCTGGCTCAGTTCTATGGTATTGACCCCGAAAAAATCATTGTGGTGCACGATGAGCTGGATATTCCCTTTGACTCCATCAAACTCAAAATTGGTGGGGGAGAAGGGGGGCATAATGGCCTGCGAGATATTACCAAGGCTCTGGGCACCAAGAACTACTACCGGGTGCGCGCCGGTATCGGCCGCCCACCGGGGCAGATGCAGACCGCAGATTTCGTGCTCAAGCCCTTCAGCGCAGCTGAGAAGAAGGACCTGCCCTTTTTAATTTCTAGCGCGGCAGATGCCGCTGAAATGCTGGTGAAGAGCGGTTTACTGGCAACTCAGCAGCGGTACCACGCGGCATCCTAACCTCTCCGCTATAAAGCCCACCCTAACTACCATTTCCGCCTCGCAAGGAATACGCTAGAAAAGTATGCCGTTATAGAGGCAGAACCCTGAGGAAAGGTGAACACAGTGGCCCGCGATTACCGCACACCTGCCGGAGCAGAGCTCACCAACGAGCTTGTGGCAGAAATCCGTAAGGACTTCCCTATCCTGGGTAGTGAAGTCAACGGCCACCCCCTGGCCTACCTCGACACCGGAGCCACCAGCCAAAACCCCCTGCAGGTGCTGGACGCTGAGCGTGACTACTACCTGGGCGCTAACTCTGCGGTCCACCGTGGGGCACACACACTCGCTGTTGAAGCCACCGACGCCTTTGAAGGCGCCCGCCGCACCGTCGCCTCCTTCATCGGTGCAGCCGAGAACGAACTGGTTTGGGCATCCAACGCCACTGAGGCTCTTAACCTGCTGACCTACTCCTTCTCCAATGCCTCAGCAGGCATCGGGGGAAGCGCAACCACCCGCTTTGCCCTGGGGGAGGGTGATGAAATCGTCACCACCGAGCAGGAGCACCACGCCAACATCATTCCCTGGCAGCTCCTGGCTGCCCGAACCGGGGCCACCCTGCGCTATATCCCCGTCACCGACCAGGGCCTAATCGACTACGAAGCAGCCGAGTCCATCGTCACAGACCGCACCCGCGTCCTTGCCTTCACCCACGTCTCGAACGTTGCCGGGTCTATCACCGACGTAGACTTCATGGTCTCCCTGGCAGATAAGGTGGGCGCCCTGACCGTACTGGATGCCTGCCAGTCGGTGCCCCACATGCCAGTCGACATGAAAAAACTCGGCGTAGACTTCGCCGCTTTCTCGGCCCACAAGATGCTGGCACCTACCGGTATCGGCGCCCTCTACGGCCGCAACGAGCTGCTAGAGGCCATGCCGCCCTTCCTCACCGGTGGCTCCATGATCACCAGGGTCACCATGACCGAAGCCGAATGGATGCCCGCCCCCATCAAATTTGAGGCGGGTACCCAGCGCGTCTCCCAGGCTGTCGCCTGGGCTGAGGCAGTGCGCTACCTCCAGCACCTGGGTATGGAGCAGGTTCACGCCTGGGAGTCCAAACTCGGGCAGCTACTGGCCGAGGGCGTCAGCTCAATCCCCGGCGTCCGCCTGATTGGGCCCGCCGCGGGCCAGCCCCGAGCAGGGCTCACCTCAGTACACGTTGACGGTGTGCACCCGCACGACGTCGGCCAGCTCCTCGATACCCGGGGCATCGCGGTACGCGTTGGCCACCACTGCGCCCAGCCTCTGCACCGCGCGCTGGGTATGACGGCATCGACCCGAGCCTCGGCCTACATCTACAACACCACTGACGAGGTTGAACGCTTCGTTGAAGAGCTTGCCGCAGTGCGGCCCTACTTCGGCTACTAGAATAATCAATTTCACAATCCCAGTTCCGCTTGGCACAACCCCTTGCCCATGCGAGTTGGCTAACTACCCGCCTACGCGTCAGAGCGGTGTGCCTAGAGATTGAATCAAAAACACGTGAAAGAAGGAATACCCATGAGCGGTCTTGAACAGCTCTACCAGCAAATCATCCTCGAACACGCCAAGCAACGCTCCGGCGAGGGGCTCCTTGACGCCACCGGGGGGCAGCGCACGGCCACCAACCACCAGTACAACCCCACCTGCGGTGATGAGATTAACCTGCGTGTAGCCCTCAGAGCAGACGAGCCGGTCATCGAATCAATCTCGTGGGAGGGTGACGGGTGTTCGATTTCCATGGCAGCGGCATCTGTGCTTTCTGAGATGGCACCTGGTATGACCACGGCTGAGTTTCAGAAGCTCGTTGATGCCTTCCGTGAGATGCTTCGCTCTCGCGGCCAGATTGAACCTGACGAGGAGGAGCTCGGCGATGCAGCTGCTTTTGCCGGTGTCTCTAAGTTTGTAGCTCGCGTGAAATGCGCCATGCTCTCTTGGGTGGCGGCAGAAGAAGCCACCAAAGAAGCAGGGGCATAATCCTCTTCAAAGTTGCTTTTGACCAGTGCAAATACTCTTATTGAGCTTTTTGTGGCGCCGTGCCCGCCGGCGGCCCCTCCAGTGCGCTAAATTACGTTGTGAAAAAAAATTAGTTTTCACCCCCTTAACTGGCCCGTAACCTTCACGTAGGGTTAAAGCCTGAGAATACTCGTACCAACCCGCGCTCCGGGTCACAACTATGAAAACACTGGGGGAAACTTTGAACATCGGCTACGCAGCTGGCGCCTTCGACCTCTTTCACGTAGGTCACCTCAATATTCTGCGCGAGGCCAAGAAGAACTGTGGGGACTGTCAGAAAAACGGTGTAAACCCTCCAAACCCCAACAGGAGAAAATAACACCATGACAACAGAACACCAACTCGCCCAAAACCTCATCACCCAAGCCAAAGAACAAGGCCTAGACCTCAGCA
>NZ_CAKMSB010000011.1 GCF_928381405.1 Rothia nasisuis | reverse complement strand
GCCCCGCCCCGTAGGCCCGGCAGGTTGGTAGAATGAGGGGGTGAATTTTCTCAAGTATTCCCTGCTCCGACTGCTCTTCTCAGCCGCCGCCTTTTTTGCCTCCTACTATGTTGGGGTTGGCTTTATTCTGGCGATTATTTTCGGCGCTATCATCGGTTTTGCTGTCTGCTACCTGGCCTTTCCGCGCCTGCACGACGCCGCAGCGGCCGACTTTAACCGCATCATTCGCCGTAAGAACAAGCCCCGGGCCGCCGCTGAAGATGAGGCCGTTGAAGACGCTCTTGACGAGCAGAACCGTGCTCTCTAACCCCGCTTAAAGTCGCAGGACGCCCGGTGGCGTCCTGATGTGTAGAGGTTGGTAGCGAGCGTGAGACTGCGGAATCTTGCGAATAAGAATTAGTAGCCGGTGAACACTGAGGTGCGATCAGCAAAGATAGCCAGAGGCTGAAGAACGATAGCTAGTGCAACCAGTACCGAGTAGGCCAGTGCAATGAGACCGGCCTGTTTGAGCACCGGGATGAGGCGCGGGCCGGCCGAACCGCCCAGTACCACCAGGGCGGAGTGAACGACCGGGCCAATGAGCACAAAGGCCAGTACAAACCAGGGGTTGTGCGGAACGAGAAGCACGGTCAGCCCCAGCCCCAGCCCCATTTCAACTGCGTAGGTGATGCGGGAGGCCCTATCGCCCAGACGAACTGCCAGGGTCTTCTTACCGGCCTCAATATCGGTGGGAATATCGCGCACATTATTCGCCATGAGCAGGGCACAAGAGAAGAGCCCCAGAGTGATGGCGAAGACCCAGGCGGTGAGGGTCAGCTGGGCGCTCTGCGTGAACATGGTTCCCAGGGTAGCAACCAGGCCGAAGTAGATAAAGACGAAGACATCGCCTAAGCCCATGTAGCCGTAGGGGTGTTTACCGCCGGTGTAACCCCAGGCTGCCAGAACCGCCGAGGCACCAATAGCCAGGAACCACCACTGTTGTGAGAGCAGAATGAGCCCCAGGCCGCTCAGGCCTGCTAACCCGAAGCAGACGAAGGCTGCCAGCTTTACCTGTGTGGGTGTGGCTACGCCCGAGCCGACCAGGCGTAGGGGGCCTACGCGCACCTCGTCCGTGCCCTTAATGCCGTCGGAGTAGTCGTTAGCGTAGTTCACGCCCACCTGTAAGAAGAAGGCCACCAGAAAGGCTAGCAGGGCACGCACGGGCTCGAACTTGTGCACCTCGTAGGCAGCTGCAGAACCAGCAATGATAGGAGCTGCCGCCAGGGGGAGCGTGCGCAGGCGTGCCCCCTCAATCCACTGTGCAACCGTTGCCACTGTTTCGCTCCTTGTTAACCTGTGCTGATGGGTCTTAGCGTGCCACAAATACACACCATTCTCTCACTTTTTAGCGGTGGGTGCCCGCTAGCTGCCGCGTGATGTACTCCGGCTACCCTGCTGGGCCTGCCACGCCGCTGCCAAGAGAGCCTGCACCGCCTGCCGGTCGGGCTTACCCGTGGGCAGGGTTGGGAACTCCGGTAGCACTTCAATGAGTTTAGGCGCGGACGCTCCCCCCAGCTTTTCTGCAACCAGCCGGGGGAGGGCGTCCTCAAGCTCGCCGGGCTGCACCTTGTTGCCGGCCACCGGGGTGATAGCTGCGGTGATGGCGGTGCCCCAGCGGGCATCTGGAACCCCGGCAACCAGGGCTTCGCGTACCGCGGGGTGGCTTTCAAGGGCGGTGGCTACTGCCGCCGCGCTGGTTTTGATGCCGCCGGAAATCAGCACATCGTCGGCTCGCCCCGCCACGGTGAGGGTTCCGGAGCCCAGGTCAGAGGTGCACGAGCCAAAGGTGCCCAGGTCGTCGGTGCGGTACCAGCGGATTCCTTCCCTGTCTGCAAAGAAGTGGGCGGCGGTGCGCTGCGGGTCCTTGGCGTAGCCGCTGGCGATGGTGGGCCCGCCCAGCCAGATGCGCCCGGGAGCTTGTGGGTCGGTAGCTTCGGGCTCTATCTGCACGCGGACGCCCGGCAGCGGCTTGCCCTCATAGACGCAGCCGCCTGCGGTTTCAGCCGAGCCGTAGGTGCGTACCACCGGGAGGGAAAGGGAGCGGGCGGTGCTGATGAGGTCGGCGCTGGCCGGGGCCCCGCCCAGAAGAATCGCGGAGAAAGAGCAAAGTGCCTCAAAGGTTTCGGTGCGGAGTGTGCTCTCGGGGGTTTCCAGCAGGCGGTGCAGCTGGGTGGGAACCAGGGAAACCAGCCGATGCCGGGCTGAGAGTCTTTCGGTGGAGCTGACGAAGTCCTGGGCTGTGAAGCGGGTGCCTTCGCTGACTGAAGTGGTGATAACGGGTGTGGTGCCCGCCAGCGCAGACCGGGCTACCACCTGCGCCCCGGCAACGTACTGTAAGGGCAGGGCCAGGAGCCACTGGGCTGCGCTGGTTTCGGTGGCGGCTTCGGTGCCGCGGGCCGAGGCTGCCAGGGCAGAGGCCGGAAGTACCGTCTGTTTGGGGGTGCCGGTGGAGCCGCTGGTGGTGACAACCAGGGCAGGGGCGTCCTGCCCCTGATCTAGCTCGGTGAAGCGGGCGCTAAAAGTACGCAGGGCCTCATTAAGCTCCTGCGTAGCAGGGCGGGCGGGTTGGTCTGCCCCGACGCGGACGGCGGCCCCGAACTCGTGTACAACCGGGCTGGGGAGCGGGGTAAGGGAATCAAATATCATGGCTCTTTGTAGTCTACGCCTGCTTATTCTTGCCGGTTAGTATGCCTACTTGGTAATCTTGTGGCTAATACGTTCTTTATTCTCAAGGTCGAGATAGGAGCCTTCCCATGCTTGAGGTAACCGGTGCTGAGATCGCCCTTCTCTTGCTGTATCTTGCTCTGCTGGTGCTCTTTTTCATAGTGCTGCTGGGCTTCCACAAGAAAAATAAGACCGAGATTCGGGTGATTCGTAAGCGCCTGGGGCTGGGCGAGAAGGCTGCTGGCCAGCCGGATAAGGGGGCCTAGGCCGTGACTGTACTTGCTACTAATCCGCTGGTTCCTACTGCCGGTGAGGCTATTATTTCTGTGATTGGCCTGGTCTATCTGACGTTGATGCTGGTTTTCCTGGTCTTTCTCATCAAGGTGCTACTGACCTGGCACCGTAAGAATAAGCTGCGCATTATCGAGCTGGAGTTCGAAGAACGCGCCATCGACAAGCGCAGGGCTGCCCGCCGTATGGCAGACTCTGAGGCTTAGCTTACGACACTAGCCCCAGGCCAAACAGGAGGACGCCCCGCCCCGCCTTCCGCGAAGAAGGTGGGCGGGGCGTCCTACTCGTAGTGGTACCTTACCGCAGCAATACGCACAGAGTTGCCCACGATTTTGTAAACCAGTCGGTGTTCTTCAGTAATTCTGCGTGACCAGTAGCCGGAGAGGTTGTTGCGCAGGGCCTCAGGCTTGCCAATACCTTCGTTACCGTTGCGTTGGATATCTTTGAGTAGGGTATTGATTCTTTTGAGAACCTTGCGATCTTGCCTCTGCCACCATAGGTAATCTTCCCAGGCCTGACTGCTCCAGATAAGTTCCACGCCGCTGCCTAGTCTTCGAGAAGTGCCTGGCTGGATCCTCCGCCTGCTTCAAGTTCATCAATTGAATCTAGCAGCCGACGAGCATTGGCAGGCGAACGTAAGAGGTGAGCGGTTTCTTTGAGCGATTCGTATTCGGCAAGTGAAAGAATGACGGCAGGTTCGCGCCCTGCCCTGGTGATGACGACTTCTTCAAGGTCTTCTACTGCGATATCGAGTACCTGGGCGTAGTTGGCGCGCGATTCTGTGTAGGTCATAGTTTTCATCAAAACCTCCTGTACAGAAAACTGTACTCATATCAGGATGTGAGTGCAAGATGCTACATGCTATTTATAGTTGCGCCCCCCAAAAACCTCTACCTGACAGATGTAAAAATAAAATTATCTGGGCCTAAATTTTTTTGAACTATCTGGGCATTAATTATGATGGAGGTAACTGTTGCCTGAATATGCCCTAGAAGGCACACTACCCTAGAGGATGCAACTATGATCGCTACTCTTTTCGACCGTAACTTCACTCAGAATGAGCTGAGCAAATTCTCTCGTGTCTGGTTGGAGAAGCTAAGGGAAGTTGAAGAATCTGGTGGCGGTGCAACTGAGAAGCAGTACACCCAGCAGTTTTGGATTGGTTTGCTCAAGTGCTTTGGTATATCTGATGAGCGTACCCTTTTGTTTGAGCGCGAGGCTAAGCGTGCATCAACTCAGAACCGTGGCTGGATTGATGTTTTCTGGCCGGGCATGTTCTTAGTGGAGCAGAAATCGGTTAATAAGCCCTTGGAGGCTGCTGCGCTTCAAGCTGATGATTATCTGAGTGGTGGGTCAATTTCTGACCATGAGTGGCCGCAGTATGTGATTTCCTGCAATTTCAAGAGCTTTGTGCTCACCAATTCTAAGACGAATGAGACCTGGTCTTTTACTCTGGATGAGCTACCAGAGTTCGTAGATCAGCTGAAATTTATCGCTGGCCAGGAAGCTATCGATAAGCGCGAAGAGGAAGAAGCTACGATTCAGGCTTCTAAGATTATGGCGCGTCTGTACCAGTCTTTGGTCGGTGAAGACGCGGACGCCCCGGTGGGGGAGGATGCCCCCGAGAGCGCTAGCCAGGAAGACCCAGCTGTAGAACGGGCATCGATTTTTCTAACACGTGTTTTGTTCTTACTGTTCGGTGATGATGCAGGTCTTTGGGAGAATGACCTTTTCTACCGCTTTATTGAAGAACGGACACAGCCGGATGGTTCTGATTTGGGGGTGCAGATTGCAGGTCTATTTGATTACCTGAGTACGCCTGAGCAACAACGGGCACGGGTGCAGAAGAATGTTCCTGATCTGGTGCAGCGGTTCCCTTATGTAAATGGTGGGCTCTTCGCTGAGCGTACCCCTGTGGAGTATTTCAATGCTGAAATGCGGGCTGCCTTGCTTGATGCTTGTCGTTTTCGATGGACTCGTATTTCAACAGCAATCTTTGGGTCTATGTTCCAGCTGGTGAAGTCACGGGAGGCCCGTCGTGCCGCTGGTGAACATTACACTGCTGAGGTAGATATTCTGAAGACTATCGGCCCTCTCTTCCTGGATGAACTGAGAGCTGAAGCTGATCGTTTGATTGCTTCGAAGTCGACTAGCAGGGCATCTTTTGCTCGTTTCTTGGATTCTTTGACTGAGATGCGTTTTGTTGATCCGGCGTGTGGCTCTGGAAATTTCTTGCAGGTTGCTTATGCCAAACTGCGTGAGATTGAGACTGACGTTTTAGCTGAGATGAACCGCCGTGAGGGTGGGGAGACCCAGCTGCTAGGTACTTTGGGTACACGCTTATCGATTGAACAGTTCCATGGGTTTGAGATTAATTGGTGGCCCTCGCGCATTGCTGAGGTAGCTATGTTTTTTGACAGAGTTCCAGGCTGACCAATACTTGGCTTCGAAGGTCGGTGATGCTCCGGTCCGTCTCCCAATTGCTACTACCGCTCAGATTGTTCATGCGGACGCGCTCGCCCTAGACTGGCGGGCAGAGGTTCCAGAGACTCGGGGTAAGACCTTTATTTTTGGGAACCCGCCATTTATTGGTCAGTGGACCAAGACTAAGGATCAGACCGAGGCGATGAAGCGGGTCTGGGGTAAAGACTACGATGGTTACCTGGATTTTGTGACGGCTTGGTTCAAGAAGTCCTCAGATTTCTTTACGGGCGCTGATGTGCCATCATCCTTCGAGAGAGAGAGAGAGAGAGAGAGAGAGACGGGGAATTTGCCTTCGTTTCAACCAATTCTATTTCTCAGGGGCAGGCCGTGCCTGCGCTTTTTGGCCCGCTCTTTCGAAGCGGCTGGCGTATCAAGTTTGCCTACCGCACCTTTCCATGGAACTCCGAAGCACCAGGTAAGGCCACTGTGCACTGTGTAATTACGGGCTATACCAGAGACGAGAGCACTCGCCAGCGACTTTTTGACTATGACTGGAACACCAAGGATACTCAGGAACTCAAGGTGAAGACCTGTGTCAATGCCTATCTGTTGGATGCCCCGAACGTGCTAGTTACTAAGAGGACGAAGCCTCTGAGCCCTGAACTCCCACCTGTTCTCCGCGGGAGTCAGCCTACAGATGGCGGAAACCTTATTGTCGAAATTGAAGATTTCCATAAAGTCGTAGCCGATTCTATTGCTGCTAAGTATCTTAGGCCTTTCCGCATGGGCAGAGAACTTGTGCGCGGGCTAGACAGATGGTGTTTGTGGCTTGTTGAGTTAGACCCAAGCGACCTTAATCGTAGTCAGGTGCTGAGAGAGCGTCTTGAAGCTGTTCGCACTATGCGGCTTAAAAGTTCAAAGCAAGCCACGAAGGAACTAGCGCAATCCCCTCACTTATTCGGCGAAATTCGGCAACCGGAAAATAACTATATTGGAATTCCACGTGTTGTCTCTAGCGCTCGAAAATACTATACAGTAGCTCATCTAAAATCCGATGTAATTTCTGGGGATAAAGTATACACAGCTATTGACCCAGATGGTTTTCTGTTCGCTGTTATAAGTTCTTCTATGTTTATTACCTGGCAGAAAGCTGTTGGTGGGCGCCTGAAGAGCGACCTAAGTTTTTCAAATACAATTGTTTGGAATAATTTTCCCTTGCCTGCTGTGGAGCCTAAGTTGCGCCAGCAGATTATTGAGGCGGGTAGGGGTGTGCTGGCTGCGCGTGATGCTATTGCTGAGCGTGCGGGTGGTACGAGGTCGTTGGCGGATATGTACAATCCGTTGGCGATGGATAAGGGGCTGCTGGATACCCATAAGAAGTTGGACCGTCTGGTAGATAAGGCGTTTGGTGCGCCGAAGCTCTGCACATCGGAGAATCAGCGCCTTGGAATTTTGTTTTGTCGTATAGAGAGACAGTATAGGAGCTAGAAAATGGGCATTTTTTCTAATTTGGAAAGAAAGCAATCGGATAATTTGTCAATTCTTCCTAGAGAGATTTACACCAAATCTCTTACCGAAAAGCCAGACGGGTACTCTTACCCGAGAGACTCGCAAACCGAAGTGTGGAAAGCATGGCATGAACGGCGAGAAGAAGAAGATCTAGTAATAAAAATGAATACAGGCAGTGGAAAAACTATAGTTGGTCTGGTAATTCTTCTTTCTCTACAAAGAGAACAAAAGGGGTCTGCCGCATTCTTTGTTCCTAACAAACAGCTTCAAGAACAAGCTATTGAAGCTGCTCGATCAATTGGTATCAAGGTAACAGATGATCCTAGGTCTCGGGAATTTCAATCTGGTAGAGAAATCCTAATAACAACAATTCAGAAGTTATTTAATGCTAAATCTGTATTTGGAAAAAATGGCGACAATAGTCTTTCTGTTAATATTGATTATCTGATAATTGATGATGCGCATGCGTGTATACCTATGATTGAAGATCAATATACTTTTCGTATTGATAAGGATCATGAATCATATGTTAAATTACTTAAATTATTCTCTGAGTCTCTAAGTCGTCAATCTGCAAATGGATACAAAGATTTGGAGGATTCTACTGACGTATCTGTTGTTATTCCGGTTGAATACTGGGAATGGAGAGCTAAATATTCTGAAGCTTTAAATATTATTAGGGAGACAGCTAATACCGATGAATATAAATTCAAATGGGCTTTAATTAGTGATTATGCTAAGTTTGCAAGTGTAATTTTTACTGAGAAAACAATTGATATAAAGCTTCCATTTCCTAATATTGCTGCTTTGCCTTCTTTTGTTGAAGCTAAGAGAAGAATTTATATGACAGCAACTTTGGCAAATGATTCTTCTTTAATCCCTTTAGGTGTAAATAAAGAATGTGTTCTGAATCCAATTGTTCCTGGAACTGCAGGAGACATTGGAGACAGAATAATCTTTTCGCCTATCGAAGAAGGGAGCGGTATCGCCAAAAAAGATGTTATGGAACAGGTGAAAAAATGGGGAGAAAACATGAACGTGGTTGTCATTGTTCCCTCTAGGCATCAAGCAGAGGCTTGGAAAGAATTTACAGATGAAATCCATGATAAAAATTCAATTTTAGATGTGGTGGAAAGGCTTAAATCTGAAAGGCGTGTAGGGCTTGTAGTCCTAATTGCTAGATATGATGGTGTGGATTTGCCTGATGATGCATGTCGAGTATTGATTTTGGATGGTCTTCCCAAGGATTACTCTGGCCACTCTTTGTATGAATCAACGATTCTGAGAGGTTCGGATAGGACAATTATCAATAATATCCAGAGAATTGAGCAGGGGATGGGGCGAGGGGTTCGGCATTCAGATGACTATTGTGTAGTGATGCTGTTAGATCCTAATCTTACATCTTACTTACATAATCCAAGAAATTTTGATAGGTTTTCTCCTGGAACTAAAAAGCAGTATATATTTTCAATTGATTTTTTCGATTATTCCGAAAAGATGGATAGAAACCTTGATTATTATAACCAAGTCGTTTCTGCTTTCTTATCTCGTGATCCAGAATGGGTAAAAAGTAGTAAATCTAATCTCGAAGGAATTGAGTATACAACAAATGCAGAGTGCTTGGACTTGGCCGTTGCTGAGCGAAACGCATTTCAACAGGCGATAATCGGTGATTATCGTCAGGCTGGAGAAATTTTATTAAAATTTGTTAATGAAAATAATAGTATGGGTGAGGGCGAAAAAGGAGTACTCTATCAGAAAGCAGCAGTTTATATTGACCTAGTAGAGCCTACAAGGGCTCATCAGCTTCAAAAAACTGCGAGGAAGCTAAACCCTAGTCTTATTAAACCAGAATTTAATGATTTTCAATTTGAAAGAGAAAAAAAGAACGAACAAGCATATGAGGCCCAAGAGTATATAAAAAATTTAGTGCGAAAGGAGGAATCAATCTCAACTTGGGTCAGTGTTCTGATGCAGCATTTAACCCCTTCTTCTGAAGCGGGAACTCACCAAGACTTTGAATCAGCGCTGGAGATAGTGGGAAAAGCATTAGGGTTTCGTTCTACTCGTCCAGACCAGTTTTCAGGCCTTGGGCCTGATAATCTGTGGGGATTGGGCGATAATCAGTTTATGATTATAGAATGCAAGAGTGAGTCTACAAGTTCTGCTGTAAGCCGTGGTTATTTTGGGCAGCTTTCACAATCTGTAGATTGGTTTAAAGAAAAAATGTGTCTTACTTCAGGGGTGATAATACCAGTAATTATTTTTCCTAGTCGAAATTATATGAAAGATTCAACTCCTCCAGAAAACTCCCGTGTGTTAGATTTTGCTCAATTAGAAAGGTTTAGGGCTCAATTTAAATCATATATTCTGGAAGTCTGTAGTGAAAGAAATTTTGAGAACGTGCAATTTATTCGCCAATCCCTTCAGAGGCATCAGCTGAATTCGAGATCGTTTGTTCAAAACTGGACGAAATCATTCCTTCCAGAATAAAACAAAAAAATTTATATACTTATTCTGGTGATATTAGTATTAATAAATATCTATAGTTGTGCAATTTTTGCGCATTTAAAATATTTATCCCTTGAATTGTTTCGCATTCTTTAGAGGTATGATCAGTAATTTACGAGGATAGGTGGAAAATATTTATTGTCTATGCCAAATGATTCTTTAAGTAGGAGGATCATGGTGAATATGAATTTCTAAAGTCTTCCACCCTTCTTAGGTAAATGGTGTTGGTGCCCAAAATATAGATAGAGGTTTATTCATGAGGGGTTGGCGAAGCAGGCTCACAGCGAAGCTGCTGGCTCGGTGGCTGGTGTGAATCGCCTTGTGGGCGAAGCGAACCCGGCGAGAGGGGCGCAGCAAGCGTGAGCATGCAAGACCCTTATGAATAAGCCTCTCTGTAGGAAGGCGTCTTAACCCCTAAACTCCCGCCGTCCTGCCCTCTTCGCAAACGCGTCGAGGGCAGCTAGGACGCCGGGACACGTCCACACCTTCTGCCCGCGCACCTTCTTTTCAACCCGCAAAATCTTGGTTTCAACCAGCGCATCCACCAGACGATAAGCTGTAGCCTTCGAAACCCCAGCATGCTGTTCCAACATGCTTGCCGTAAAAGCAGGCTCCGCACACACAAACCGCGCCAGCAACCTCACAGGCTCAGTAGCACGAGAACGAGACGCCAAAATCTCCGCCTCAACACCCTCCAAGTCAGCGGCCAGTAAGCGCGCATTCTCAAGCGCCGCATCCACCGACCTCACAAAGCACTCAAGTATCGGGACCACATCACCCTCACGGTAGGCCGTCAGAGCCTCAACATAATCACCAATATCGTGTAACAGACCGCTTGAAATGGGCACCGTAACACTGCGGGTCACACCACGCGCTCGCAAAATCGATGAGACCAAAGCCCTACCCGTTCTTCCATTACCATCAGTAAAGGGGTGAATCGTCTCAAACTGGGCATGAGCGATAGCCGCCTGCAAAGTTGGGTCAAGATCCTGCCTGGCTGCAAAAGCCACCAGGTCATCAATGAGCGCCGGAACCTGCTCCCAGGTAGGCCCAACATAATCAGCGGTGACTGGCGACCGGCCACCAATCCACACCCATTCCCGCCGAAAGGTTCCCGCATCAGCCTGAACACCCTGCGTTAGTTCTCGATGCATCGTCAAGATTGCGGCACTATCAAGATGTTCTGCTAAATCAATAGCGGCTTTCATGGCCGTTACATTGCGAGCAACTAACTCGGCGTTGCCGCCCACTTCAGCACCCAATGAAGCCAGCGATAGCTTGCGCGCATTAACCGTAAGATTCTCGATCTGAGAGCTGGTCGCTGACTCACCACGAAGCAGAACTGCCGCAAAAGGAAAATGGGAGAGCTGTGAAAACTCCTGGTCAAAACGAGTCATTCGGGCTGTCGCTTCAGCAACAAGAGCTGAAATCTCAGGTGAAACAGAAACCTGTCGCTCGGCGATAAACGGAACAACAGCTGCCCTGAAGCCACCGCGGTTTCTTAGTTGTGACCGGCGAGAAGCCAACGGATCACGATGATTCCACTGATGCTCTGCATAGGTGAGCTTTGGCCAAGATGAACTCATGAGAAGCCAGCCTTACTTTGGGATGCTTATTGAGCAAATATACCCGAATTTTCTCAATAAGCGCCTTATTGAGAAAATCCGCCGAAATTGTCTCAATAAGAACACCAGCCAGGATGCCGCCGTCCTAACACTTACATGCAACAGCACAAAGCAAAGCACCGTCTACCGCGACTGCGAGTTTTTCGAGCGTAGCGAGAAACTGTCTGAGCTTGAGCGGTAGACGGTGCGAAGTTTAACCAGGTGTTTTAGAAGTAGTAGGGGTAGTTCTCCCAGTTGGGGTCGCGCTTCTCAAGGAAGGCGTCGCGGCCCTCAACGGCCTCATCGGTCATGTAGGCCATGCGGGTGGCCTCGCCGGCAAAGACCTGCTGGCCGACCATGCCGTCGTCCGGCAGGTTGAAAGCGAACTTGAGCATGCGAATAGCCTGCGGGGATTGGCGGGCAATATGGGCTGCGTACTCCAGGCCCTTAGCCTCCAGCTCAGCGTGGGGCACCACGTCATTGACCGCACCCATCTCGTACATGCGCTGAGCGTCGTACTCCTTGGCCAGAAAGAAAATCTCGCGGGCGAACTTCTGGCCCACCTGGCGGGCCAGCAGGGCAGAGCCATAGCCGGCGTCAAAAGACCCCACGGTCGCATCAGTCTGCTTAAACTTGCCGTACTCCTCAGAGGCGATGGTCAGGTCGGCCACCACGTGCAGGGAGTGGCCACCACCGGCTGCCCAGCCCGAAACCAGGGCAATAACCACCTTGGGCATGGTGCGGATCAGACGCTGCACCTCCAGAATATGTAAGCGGCCTGCGCGGGCCGGGTCAATGGAGTCACGAGTCTCACCCTCGGCGTAGCGGTAGCCGTCGCGGCCACGAATACGCTGGTCGCCGCCGGAGCAGAAGGCCCAGCCGCCGTCCTTGGCAGAGGGGCCGTTGCCGGTCAGCAACACGGTACCCACATTGGAGGTCATGCGGGCGTGATCTAGCACCCGGTAGAGCTCATCAACGGTGTGCGGGCGGAAGGCGTTACGCACCTCGGGCCGGTCAAAGGCGATACGGACGGTCGGTAGGTCGCGCAGAAACTCACCGGCCGCATTGCGCTCAACCTGGCGGTGGTAAGTGATGTCGGTCAGGTCTTCAAAGCCCTCAACCAGACGCCAGGCGGTCGGGTCAAAGATATCAGAAACCTGAGGAGGAAGTTCGTTAGTCATAGCCACCAGTCTACCGAGCCTCCCGTTTAAACCCCGTTGAAACAAGAACGCCGCCGCTCACTCACCTACCCGTAGGCAGAAAAGTGGGGCAAGCGGCGTCCTCACAAGCAAGCCGGGGGAAGGCCCTAGCGCGAGAGCTCTACCGCGCGGTCAAACTCTTCGTTGATTTCGCGGGCAGCAACAGAGTCACTCTTGTAGGTGGCGATAGAAATCAGGAAGGTCAAGAGCAGATTGACCAAGAAACCGGGCACAATTTCATACATGTAGCCCGAAAGAACCTCATTGTATCCCCATACAAAGACGGTGATAGTACCGGCAACCATACCGACGACGGCACCGAGGGTAGTGAGCTTACGCCAGTAGAGTGAGAGAAGCACGACGGGGCCGAAGGCAGCGCCGAAACCAGCCCAGGCAAACGACACGAGCGAGAGCACCGACGAGTCGGGGTTCCAGGCCAGAAAACCTGCAATCAGCGAGACAAGAAGCACGCCAGCCCGGCCCAACCATAGCCCCTTGGTGGCTGATAGTTCCTTGCCGCTAGTGAGCTTGTAGAGATCTTCGGCCAGGGCAGAAGAACAAACAACCAGCTGCGAAGACAGGGTTGACATAATGGCCGCCAGCACGGCTGCCAGCACAAAACCGGCCAGTAGGGGGTGGAGCAGAATCTGCGACATATCCAGAAAGACGGATTCGGCGTTAGTGGTGTCTGTTAAGGTCGCTTCGGGGTTGCGCGCAAAGTAGGCGATACCGATGAGGCCCGCGCTCATGGCACCGACCATGGTCGCGGCCATCCAGGTGATACCGATACGGCGGCCAGCAGTGGCATCCTGCGCTGAGCGTAGACCCATAAAACGCACAATGATATGGGGCTGGCCAAAGTAACCCAGGCCCCAGGCCGCTGAGGAGAGAATGCCCAAGGATGTAGTTCCGGCAAAGAGCGAAAGGGCGGTGGGGTTGACGGATTCAATGGTGGTCTCAAGGCCTGAGAAGCCGCCTACGTAGGTGAGCGCCATAATGGGTAGCACAATGAGAGCTGTAAGCATGAGCAGGCCCTGGACGACGTCGGTGTAGGTCGCGCCCAAAAAGCCACCAAAGAGGGTGTAGAGCACGGTGACGCCAGCGACCAGAATCATACCGGTATGGTAGTTGCTGCCGAAGGAGGACTGGAAGAAGACGCCGCCAGCGACCATGCCCGAGGAGACGTAGAAAGTAAAGAAAATCAGGATGACGAGGGCCGCGAAGATGCGGATAATTCCCTTATCGTCGCGCAGACGGTTGGAGAAGAAGGAAGGGACGGTGACCGAGTTACGAGAGACCTCGGTGTAGGAACGTAGACGAGGTGCCACGAACCTCCAGTTGAGCCAGGCACCGACAGTCAGGCCAATGGCAATCCAAGCTTCGGTCAGGCCGGTGATGTAGAGTGCGCCAGGCAAGCCCATGAGGAGCCAGCCAGACATATCTGAGGCGCCAGCTGAGAGCGCTGCGGCCGTGGGGGAGAGGGAACGCCCGCCGAGTACGTAGTCGTCAAGGTCGTTATTTTTTGTTTGGGCCCAGAAGCCGATGGCAACCATGGCGGCGAAGTAGATAGCTAGGGCTATCAGTTGAAAGGTGGTATCGCTCATGTGTTCCTCTTGGTTGTGCAAGGACGTGTGTGCCCGGGGTGCTGACTGGCGGTAACGCCGCACATGGTGGGGCTGTTTTGCCGAATTATCTGTTTAGAATACGTGACAGCACACCGGTCTCACACGTTTTATTCTGTGCGTTAGCTTACACTCTGAGGGTGAGTTTGACACCTTTTGGATTGTCGGCAGAGGTTAGAATCTCCGTCAGATACCCATCAGTTCAGCTTAAGATTGGGGCGGTTTAATCGCAGGCAGAGCGGCAGTATGGAGGCTCACCGCAATCGCTGAGCGGTTGGTGCGCCACACAATGTAGGCCCCCGAGGCTGCGATGAGCACAATGCCCAGGTAGGACCACGCTGAGAGAACCTCACCCAGCATGACTGTACCCACCAGCGCGCCAATGACCGGGTCAATGGAGAAGAGCACACCGATAACCGCAGCGCTGGTCAGCTGACCGGCTATATTGTCAGCAGAGTAGGCCAGCGCTACACCCACGACCGCTGAGAGCGCCAGCTTGAGCCAGGCGTCCGCATCTAACCCTGCCATGGTTGGCACCGAGAGCGGTAGTTGAATCAGGGCAGAAAAGGCCAGCGAAAGTGTGGTTCCCCGCAGCCCACCGGTGGCCGCTGAGCTCGAGCCCATGCGGGCAGAGTAGAGCGTATAGCCAGCCATAGAGGCCGCCGAGCCCAAGGCCCAGACGAAGCCGATGGGGTTGGCGTCCGCTGCCAGGGTAGGGCCTGCGACCATCACCACGCCAGCCAGAGCAAGGAAGGCCATGAGCCCGTCACGCAGACGGCGCACCCCAAACAGGGCCATACTGAAGGCACCCAGGTACTCAAAGGTCACCGCTACACCGAGCGGAATATGGTCTACCGCATTGTAAAAACAGATGCTCATCAAGGTCAGTACCAACCCGTAGACCAGAACCTGAGGAAGGTCGTTGTGGCGTAGAGCCAACGGATTAGGGCGCACGATTGCCCACAGCACCACCGCCGCAATGAGCGCTCGCAGGGCTGCCACCTGGGTGGGTCCCACACTGGCAAAGAGCACGGATACAATCGCCGCTGAAATCTGGATGCCCAGTGACCCGGTCAGAATCAGCAGCAGAGCGGCGGTGCCCCGGTGCTGTGCGGGGACGCGGTCGGTCAGCTTCACGGCGCTCCTTTCGAATTCCGGGGGGAGAGTTAGAGGCAGCAGGTGCTTTCCATGAGCGGGTCAAGCACGATCCAGGGAGCTCGCCCGATACGTTCTGGGGCAAAGACAGCCAGCATCTCAGTAGCTGTCTCGGGTAGGTGGGGCCCAGAGTCACCCGCAAAAGCCCCCGTCAGTGGTGGTAGTGGAATGGAAGCCGCGATCATGCGCATCAGTTGCCCGGTGCTCACCCCGGCGGCAGTCAGCTCGGAGTAGGTTACGGCACCGTCGCGTTTGGCTAGCCGCTTGCCTCCGGCCCCAAGAGCCAGCGGCACGTGGGCGTAGACAGGTACGGCAAGGCCCAGCAGGTGTGCCAGATAGGCCTGACGCGGAGCGCTGGGTAACAGGTCATCACCGCGAACGACCTCAGTAACCCCCTGAAAATCGTCATCAACTACACAGGTGAGGTTATAGGCATAGACTCCATCGCCGCGCACAAGCACAAGGTCATCTACAGCATCGGTGTAGGTGCCAGCAAAACGGTCGGTGACGCTCCACGAATCCACCTGAGCCTTAAGCCTTAAGGACGCCGGCCGCACCCGTCTGCGTTCGGCCCGTTCTGCCTCCGTTAAGTTACGGCAGGTGCCGGGGTAGGCACCCGGCGCTCCGTGCGGGGCACTTGAAGCCTCCTGGATTTCACGACGGGTGCAGAAGCACTCGTAGACCAGCCCGGCCTGGGTCAGCTGCGATACCGCGTCCTGGTAAGCCGTTAACCGCGTGGACTGGTAGAGGACCTCGCCGTCCCAGTCGATACCCAGGGCTGCCAGGTCGGTCAGCTGCCGCTCAGCGGCACCTCGCTTGACGCGGTCAAGATCCTCAACCCGTAGAACAAAACGCCCGCCAGCGTGCCTAGCCATCAACCAGGCGAGCAGGGCCGTGCGCAGGTTGCCCAGATGTAAATCACCCGAGGGGGAGGGAGCATAACGACCGCAGGGAGTCACAGCGGTAGAACGAGGGAAGGTAGTCACCCCACCAGTCTAGTCGGAACCCACCCTAGACAGTGCTCTGCCGTAGTGAAGCGCTGCCAGCGGTCTTTGAGCGGGCTGGGGGTGGTTCTCCCCGCTTAGACATGACGCTAGGTTGCGCTGGCTAGTAGTCATGGTGTCAAAAACCGTGGTGTGGCAAGAAATAACATGCCTATCGCTTGTAAACTGGGTGAGCGGACCATAATTCAAGTACCTTAGAGAGTATGGCTAGAACTATGGAAATTGCCGACGGTATTTATCAAATCTCAACCGATAACTACCGGCTCAACTCGGGCCTCATCGTTGGTGCAGATAAAGCGATGGTGGTCGATACCGGTGCGGGGCCCCGCCAGGGCGCCGAGATTCTGAGAGCGGTCCGCCGGGTCACCGACCTGCCCTTGGTCGCTGTAAATACCCACGCACACTTTGACCGCTTCATGGGTAACGCGGTATTCGCCGCTGACGGAGTAACCGATATCTGGGCACATCCGCGTACAGCCCGCGCCATCGAAAACTACGGTGACCGTCAGCGTCTCTATGTTGAGGTTCTTGAACCCGAGATGGCTCACCACCAGGGCCCCAACACCGATCTTGTGGTGCCCACCCGTTTTCTACCCGGCGACGGGACCCGCCCCGCTTTCACCCGTGTTGAGCTGGGCGACCGGGCCGTGACCCTGATGTACCTTGGCCTGGCACACACGGACGGCGACGTGCTGGTCGGCGTGGACGACGTACTTTTCACCGGTGACCTGGTCGAGCAGGGGTCAGATCCTGCTTTTGATGACTCCTACCCCAGCCAGTGGGTTAACACTCTGCGTACCCTGGCCAGCCTTGACCGCTACCGCATTTTCGTTCCGGGTCACGGAACCCCCGTGGAGTCCTCATTTATTGAGCGTATGGCAGACACCATGGAAGACGCGATTCAGAAGATATCCGAGTCGGCCCTCACGAAGGTCAAGGGCCCCACCACCGCTTCGATGTTCCAGCTACCCTACTCGGGTGGCTCCACCCGCATCCTGCTTGACCGTATTCTCAAGCTGGAAGCCCGAGAGGCAGAGGGCGCGGGCCTGTCTGCCGCTACGTTTGAGGGCGATGCGGCTTCGGGTCTCACCGGGCCTATTACACTCGGCCAGGGTTAGGTAAGCGCGAGCCTCTCTCATCGAACCGGTCAGTTTATCGAAGCCTTATATAAGGCGCGTCGACAGGTGCCGCTGTGGTGCTTGCTGGTAGATACGCCCGGTTGTTTGCCTGTGACGCTACTGCGCTGCGAATCTCAGTAGGCCCAGACTCGCCTGTAGGCGCTACGCTGCTTGTTCTGTGGGCGAAGGAGCGCCACCTGGATGCTGGTGGTCAGGGCAGCCACAGCAGCGATGAGGCAGATAGCTGCCATAAAGGCGGAGCCCGGAATCGGGTTAGTATTTGTCACCCAGTAGAGGGCGAGGGCGCAAAAACCGACAAAAAACCCTGAGATTGAAAGTAAGGGCACCAAAATCAGGCCGGAGCGTTGGGTGTCGCTCATGTCGAGCTCCTCGGATCTCATAAAACGGAGAATCACCAATCCCAGTACTCCCCACAGGCCGGTCACCAGAATAGCGGAGACCACATCGGCTGGCCGGTGCCAGCCGTTAATCACGGTTGAGTAGCCTGCAGCAATCGTGAAGACCGTGCTTATCAGGGCCACCGTGGGGCGGAAACGCTTAGGCGAGGCCAGAAAGAGAGCCAGGCCAGAGGCGGCAGCGAAGGTGGTGTGCCCTGACGGGGCGGAGTTGCCCAGCGCCTCCTGAATTCCCAGGTTGGGTTTGATAATCAGGTAGTTCTTGAGTAACTGAGTGGTCAGGTTAGCGCCCAGGGCCATGCCCAAGCCCACCAGCGCGGGCACAAAGCGGTGCTTCCACAGCAAAACAAAGAGCAGGCCCACGGCGGCGGTAATACCCGCTGCGGCGGGAATGAGATTGAGCAGACCTGAGGTCTGTTCGGTGTAGGTCATGAACTGGTAGGCGAACTCCTGAAAGGAAACCTCGTCGAGTTGCTGCCCGGTGGGCGTCATGATGAAGAAGACAAGCGAGATGACCAGCAGGCAGAAGAGCGTGCCAGCAGCGAAAAAGTGCTGAATCAGGGTCCAGAGTGAGGGGCGAGTCTGCCGAATATGTGAGGGGGTCAGCATATGCAACCGCCCGGAGGGTGAATGTTCACCCGAATGGGCCGTAGGCCCTGAGGGCTGATACGGGCCCGGTGCAGGCATCTGGCCGTAGGGGGAGGGCGCTTGAGCACCCGGGTTGACCCCCACTCCTCCCGCAGGCATCCGGCCGTAAGGCGAGGGGTGCTGGCCGTATGCGGCACCGGTCGGGTAGCCACTGGGGGGTAACTGCTGGGCCGGGGCGTGGTTTGCTTTTTCGGCTGCGCGGGCGGCGCGCTCCTTTTTAACGCGGTCGGCGGTTTCGCGGGCCTTGGCCCTTGCGGTGGCCCAGCTGCTCTTGGCGGTGGCCAGGCTTGTGGCAGTACCGGCACTAACCTTAGATTTGAGTGTGGCTAGGGTCTGCTGAGCAGAGGGCGAGTCGGAGCCTGGTTCAGAGTGCGCGCCAGCATCTGCCGGGCGGGTGAAAGGCACCGTGGCATCATCACCCGCAACTGACCGGTGCCGCCCCCGCTCCTGAGTTTGCGGCATAGGCACAGTCCTGTCGGTGTCAGCGTCGGCGGCAGGAGAGCCCCCGGGGCGGCTGTCTCCCATAGCCAGGGTGGGAGCATGGAGTGAGCTGGTCGGGAGTATGACGGTGGCGTTCAAGTCGCTCGGAGTGCCCTCTGAGCCCACTGTGTCAGGCGCATCTGCCGGTTCTGCCTCTTGCCGGGCGGGTAGAACCGTGGTGGCATCGGCGTCCGAATCTGCCTGCTGGGTGTAGCGGGCGTAACTTTGGGCCGGAATAATCTCCGTAGCATCATCCGCTGTGCCAGATGCCGCGCGGGGAGCGCGCTTCTCAAAACTCACAGTGCTTCTCCAAGACCTTTCTGCCAGGTGTAGGCGCTGAACTCGCAGGCCCTTCAGGGGAGCCTGGCAAGCTAGAGTGCAAGGCCACCTCCGGGTGGGTAGGGGCACCCTGGCCAAACGACTTTTTTATTGTTGCAAACTCAGATGTGACTTTCCTGGGAGAAAACCTAAGGTTTTGAGGGTGGGGCGCTCCCACCTCGCCGCCCTGACCGGCCCCCGTGAGAGGCAGAGGGTAGATTGGTGATATGACGACCCTCAGTACAGCCCTGCCTCTACCCCCACTGCATGAGATTCTAGCGGCCACTCGGGTAGTTGCCCTCCCCATGCGAGTTCCCTTTCGCGGGGTCACGGTGCGTGAGACTGCCCTGATTCAGGGGCCTGCCGGCTGGGGGGAATTTGCGCCGTTTATAGAGTATGAAGTACCTGAGTCCGCCGCCTGGCTGGCCTGCGCCCTCGAAGCTGCCTGGCTGCCCTACCCTAAGCCGCTCCGCACCGAAATTCCTCTCAACGCTACAGTACCTGCCGTGTCTGCGCAGGCGGTGGAGGGCGTCCTCGCCGGATACAGGGGGCAAATTCATGAGGTGAAAATCAAGGTAGCGGCAGCGGGTCTACCTTTTGACGAGTCGTTGGCCGCTGACCTAGCACGTGTGGCGGCGGTGCGCGAACTGCTACCCCGGGCCCGTCTCAAGGTCGACGCCAACTGCGGCTGGAGCGAGGATCAGGCTGTTACCGCGCTGACCCAGCTGGCAGCCTACGACCTCATCTACGCTGAACAACCCACCCCGGGCATTGAGTCGCTAGCTCGTGTACGGGAGCGCCTGCGCGATGCCGGGGAGCCTCTGCTCATCGCCGCCGATGAGGCCGTACGCAAGAGTGATGACCCCTTGCGCGTGGCCCGTGCTGCAGCCGCCGATGTACTGATTATCAAGGCGGCACCCTTGGGCGGCGTCCGCCGGGCGCTGACTATCATTGAGCAGGCGGGGTTACCTGCTGTGGTGTCGTCAGCCCTCGAAAGCTCCGTCGGCATCCGCACCGGAGCGGCCCTGGCAGCAGCCCTGCCCGAGCTGCCCTACGGGTGCGGCTTAGGCACGGTATCGCTGATGGGGCAGGACGTCGCCGCCCGTCCTCTCGTGGCCCACAACGGGGTGCTACCGGTGCGGGACGTCGAACCCGACCCCGCACTGCTGGGTGACCTGCATGCTTCGCCTGACCGCACCGCCTGGTGGCACCGGCGTATCACTGACTGCTACCGCCACCTGAGCGGCGAGTAAACTGGAGGGGTGACTCCAACTCCCTCAGCTTCCTTCATCAGTGCGATTTCCCTCCTCGATACCCTGGTGCGCGCCGGCATGCGTCATGTGGTGGTATCGCCGGGTTCGCGTTCGGCACCGCTAGCCTACGCGATTGCTGCCCTGAGCGAATTGGGGGTTCTTGAAGCGCACGTGCGTATCGATGAGCGTACCGCTGCCTTTACTGCCCTGGGGCTAGCCAAGGCAACAGCTGCTCCCGTCGGTATCGTGACCACCAGTGGAACTGCCGTGGGGCAGTGCGTCCCTGCCCTCATGGAGGCCTCTCACTCGGGTGTTCCCCTTATCCTCATCTCAGCCGATCGGCCCGAGCGTCTCCGGGGCACCGGAGCTAATCAGACCACCCGCCAGGCTGGCCTGGCACCCGCTCACACCAGGGTATCCGTCTCTCTGGAGAACTACAGTGCTGACCCAGCCGATCCCCAAACCGGGTATCTCAACCTTGCTCTGGCAGCTGTGACGGGCCGCTCGCCCCAAAACTGGAATGCGCCTGCCACCGAACCCGTAGGGCCAGTGCATATCAACCTGGCCTTCGATACCCCCTTGACTCCGGGTGAGGCTGACAGCGCCCTTCTAGCTCGCTGGGCGCAATCTCTGGCTGACCAGCCCCCGGCCAGGCCCGCTTCGCTGGCCCCTGCTGACCCGGCGGCACCTGCCTGGCTCCGTTCACAGAACCTACCGGCTCAGCCCCGGCGCACCGTCGTAGTTGCCGGTGACGGGGCAGGGCCCATCGCTGCTGGTTTTGCCCAAAAACTGGGCCTGCCTCTGCTGGCCGAGCCTTCCTCCAATGCGCGTTTTTCTGCCGCCGCTATTGAGGCCTACCGGCAGGTTCTCCAGGGGGAGCTGGGGAATCAGATTGAACGGGTCGTGGTTTTTGGGCACCCCACCCTCTCCCGCCCTGTCACCAATCTGCTCGCCCGTACCGAGGTTGAAGGTGCCCTCTACGAGCCCGCTCCTGCCCCCTGGCACGAGCCGGGGCGTTCGGGGCTACAGCCCGTCTCGCTCTTAGCGGAGCTCGCTGACTTTGCCGGTATCGGCGCGGACGGCTGGCTGAGCAGTTGGATTGAACAGGCAAAACAAGCCGCTGAGCAACTCCACGCGGCGGTTGACGACTACCGGCAGGGGAACAGACCAGCGGGGCTGAGCGGGGCGGACGACCGCACCGCAGGGCTCTCGCTTGCCCTTGACGCCTGGGAGCAGAGCCTGGCCGACGATAGTGTGCTGGTGGTCGGCTCCTCCAACCTGATTCGCGACCTAGACCTCATCATCTCGGCGGCCCCCGCGTCGCCGCTGATTTTTGCCAACCGAGGTCTAGCCGGAATTGACGGCACCCTGGCCACAGCAGCCGGCATCTCGCTGGGGTTGAGTTGCCGCGTCCGCGTGCTGTTGGGAGATCTCACCTTCTTGCACGATAGCGGCTCCCTCAACATCGGCCCAACCGAACGTAAACCCAACCTTGAGGTGCTGGTCTACGACGACCGCGGCGGCGGCATCTTCTCCACCCTAGAGCACGGACATCTGGCAGGTACCGAACAGTTCGGGGCCGCCGTAACCCGTTTCTTCACCACCCCCCACACTGTTGACCTCGAGGCGCTGGCTCAGGCCTGGGGAGACAACGGCATAACCGTACGTGTGGTTACCCCCTAGAAGGCACAGGCCTCAAAGTGTATAGGCCGGGCCCCTACACCTGAGGTGTAGGGGCCCGGCCTGTGTGCATATATAGCTAGGAGTTCTGAGCTGCGTCAGCTGCCCACGGGGCAGGGGTAGAAGTCTCTGCCTCTCCACTTGAATCATCGGGGTGGCGGGAGAGGTGGACCAGAGCAACCCCTAAACCGCCCCAAATTAGGGTGATGGAAACTATTAGCATCACAATCGCTACGGAGCTCATCTTATGCACCTTCCTTTTCAGGGGCGTTGGCTACTGCGGTGTCCACATGACCGTGCTGTACCTGACCGCCAGAAACTGGGGGAGCAGGGGGAGTCAGTGCCGCACGAGAGGTCTTAGACCAGGGCAGCATAGAGACGATAACGGCGACGACCAGCAGGGCCACAACCATGCCCCAGCCAAAAACGTTGAGCAGCTGGTCGGGGTAGCCCTCATAGGGTTCGTTGATAAGGGTGATAAAGGTATTGATAAGGGAGTAGCCCAGGATCAGAGGGGTTATACCGGCCAGCAGAATCATCCAGATGGGGCCCATCTTCCATGAGGAACGCTCATTGAGGTGGTCGCGGAAGACCGGCAGGGCACGTAGCAGGTAGGCCACCACGAAGATGGAGACTAGGCCAGCGGCCAGAATACCGAACTGGTTGACAAAGTTATCGAGAATATCGAGCACGTAGAGGCCAGAGGTGGTCGCCATGAGCACGGTAGAAATAATCGCAATCGGAATAATCACGAGCAGGGTGGAGCGCACGCGGCCCAGGTTAAACTTGTCTTCAATACCGGCCACGATAACCTCAACGATAGAAATCATGGAGGTAAAGCCCGCAAAGAGCAGGGAACCGAAGAAGAGTACACCGATGAGGGTGCCACCGGGGGCCTGAGAAATAATGGTGGGGAAGGCGATGAAGGCCAGACCAATACCTGAGGTAGCGACCTCAGAGACCTGGGTGCCAGCGGCGGTTGCCATGAAACCCAACGCAGCGAACACACCGATACCGGCCAGTAGCTCGAAGGAAGAGTTGGCGAAGCCAACTACTGCACCGGAGCCGGTCAGGTTGGTTTTGTTTTTCAGGTAGGAGGCGTAGGTAATCATGATGCCGAAGCCGATGGAGAGCGAGAAGAAAATCTGGCCGTAGGCGGCAACCCAAACAGTGGGCTCGGTGAGAGCTGACCAGTTGGGGGTGAAGAGGGCGTCAAGGCCCATCATGGCGCCGTCCAGGGTCAAGGAGTAGGCCACCATGCCTACGAACATGAGCACCAGAACGGGGATGAAGAAGAGGTTAGCTAGGCCAACGCCTTTCTGCACGCCCAGCGACATGATGACAGCTAGCAGACCCCAAATCAGAATGATGGGCCAGAGCACGCCAGGTACGAAGTCGAAGGTCAAACCTACCGGGTCAGCAACCTGCAGGACGTCGGAGAAGAGGAAGGTCTGCGGATCGTTGCCCCAGGCGTGGCTAAAGGAGAAGAAGAAATAGCGCACCGCCCAGGCCAGAATCGCGGCGTAATAGATGGCGATAATGACGTTGATGCCCATGTGCCACCAGCCGATGAACTCGGTTTTACGGTTCAGACGGCGAAAGGCCAGCGGCGAAGAAGCACGGGCACGGTGGCCAATGACGTAGTCAAAGAAGAGAAAGGGCAGGCCTGCGGTGAGCAGGGCGACCAGGTAGGGAATCATGAAGGCCCCGCCGCCGTTATCGTAGGCAACGTAGGGGAAGCGCCAGATATTACCGAGGCCTACGGCTGAGCCGATGGCTGCAAAGATGAAGACTCTGCGGCTTGAGAAGCCCTCTCGTTTCTTCGGCGCTGAGGTGGTGTGTGTACTCATGTGAGTGTACCTCGCAAAAATGTGACGGATGAAAACTTTTGTAGTATGTGGGTTTAGACTAGCAAGTAATAAATAATTCTCAAATAGTGGTGACTAACCGGTGAGAAAATATCCCGGTCGGTAACCTTCCGGGATATATGACGGGGCCTGCCTGTAAGCCCTGTGACTGAGTCTTTATGAGTCGCGGCGAACCACGGCATGGGCGAAAGATTTCAAGGCTTCTTTAATAATCGAGTCGGGGAGCGGCTCGATGGCGGCGATGGCGTCATCAGCCCACTGGTAGGCCATGGCCCAGGCCTCCTCTGTCACAGGGTGCGTAGAGAGCGCCTCAACTGCCTCAAGGAGAGCTTCGTCGCTGGTTAGATCCCCACGAATCAGCTGCTGTATATGCTGGGCCTCAAGGTCACCGGCTGCGGCGGCCCGGTCAAGCAGAATAGTGGGGAGAGTAGGGACTCCCTCGCGCAGGTCGGTGCCCGGAGTCTTACCAGAGGTCCTTGACGAACTGGTTACATCAATGACGTCGTCTGCCAGCTGGAAGGCCACGCCGACGAGTTCGCCGTAGCGGGCTAGCATCTGCACGGTGGCCTCGGGTGCCTCAGAGAGGATGGTCCCGTAGGACCCGGCTGCAGCGATGAGCGAACCGGTTTTGCCCTCAATCACCTTGATGTAGTGGCTCAGCAGATCTTCATTTTTTTCAGGGCCGGTGGTCTCAAAAAGCTGGCCCAGCACCAGCCGTTCAAAGGTTTGAGCCTGAACAGCTAGAGCACGGCCGCCGAGCTCAGAAACAATCAGGGAGGCCCGCGAGAAAATCAGATCCCCGGTCAAAATGGCAACCGAGTTACCCCAAATGTTCTGGGCGGTATCAACCCCACGTCGTTTGGGGGCGTCGTCCATAACATCGTCGTGGTAGAGGGTCGCCAGGTGGGTGAGCTCTACCGCCACGGCCGCGTCAATGACGCGGTCGTTAATGCCGCCTCCCACCTCAGCTGCCAGCAGAGTGAGCAGGGGGCGTACACGCTTACCGCCAGCAGACAGCAAATGGCGTGAGGCCACATCGGCCAGGTGATTGGTCTGGGCAACCGAACGATCCAGGCGCTGTTCAATCTCAGACAGGGCCTCAAGAATCTTGGGGCCAAGCTCAGGGTTTTGAGCAATGAGTTCAAAGCCCCTGGGTAGGTTGAAGTCAGCATCGGGCATGAGCGCTGCGGCGCTCACGGATGAGCTGGAGGATTCAGTCACGATGTCTTTCACATTTCTTGGGATTGTATGTTGTGTTCTGGTATGCCACAACGGGCTGACACTAGTCTACCTGGTTAGTCGGCCAGCTTATATGCGCGGTGCAGGGCCACTATGCCGCCGGTCAGGTTGCGGTACTGGACCCCAGACCAGCCTGCCTCAGTGAAATGCCGCGCCAGCTCGTCCTGGTTGGGCCAGGCCAGGATTGACTCGGCCAGGTATTCGTAGCTTTCGGGGTTGGATGAGAGCGCTCGCGCGACCGGCGGTATCAGCCTCATGATGTAGTTACGGTAGATGGTGCGGAAAGGGGCAAGGGAGGGGGTGGAGAATTCGTTGATGACGATGCGCCCGCCCGGCTTAGTAACCCGGTAGAGTTCACGCAGGGCCTGGGGGTAGTCGGCAACATTGCGCAGACCGTAGCTCATGGTGACAGCGTCAAACTCGTTGTCAGCAAAGGGGAGGGCGGTGACGTCGGCCTGCACAAACTCGATGTCGGGGCGGCGCCTGCGGCCTACAGCGAGCATCCCTTCAGAGAGATCAGCGGCAATGACCTTCACGCCAGCATCGGCAAAGGGTTCAGATGAGGTGCCTGTGCCAGCAGCAACGTCTAGCACCTTCTGCCCCGGGCGGGCGTCGACGGCGGCTACGGTCTGCTTGCGCCAGTAGATGTGCTGGCCCAGCGACATGATGCCGTTCATCAGATCGTAGCGTTCTGCTACCTGATCAAACATGGAGGAGATATCGGTGGTCTTCTTTGAAAGGTCTGCTCGGTTCACCCTGCCTATTTTGTCATGTTTAGCGCCAAAGCTCATGTTGGTTCCATATGACGCAGGTGAATATTCATGCATATGTTTGCATTGATACACAGGTAGGGGCAGAATAAAGCTCAAAGCATTCACAGCCCACCACACTCGATAGAGGTAAACACATGAAGAAGGCCGCCCCCCTCGCTCTTACCGCAGTAGCACTGATGCTCAGCGCCTGTAGTTCCTCAGACACCGGTGCCACCACTGAATCCGGTATCGCCCTGGTTGCAGAAGGAAAGCTCACCGTGTGCACCAACCCGCCCTACGCTCCTTTTGAATACGAAGAAAACGGTGAGATTGTAGGGCTGGATGCAGACATCGCCTCGGCCATCGCTTCAGACCTCGGAGTTGAAGCCACTATGTTCACCACCAGCTTCGAGGGTATCCAGTCGGGTGTGGCCCTTTCCTCCAAGCAGTGCGACATCGCGCTTTCCGGTATTACCGTCACTGACGAGCGCAAGACCGTCATGAACTTTACCGAGCCTTACGTTGACGATGATCTTGCCATTCTCGTCCCAGAGAATTCATCTATCAGCTCTGAGGCCGACCTATCCGGCGCCAAAATTGGCGTTCAGCAAGCGACCAGCGGAGAAAAGTACGCTCAGGAGGCCGGTGCCAACACCGTCCAGTACGAAGACAACGGCCTGCTCCTCCAGGCAGTACAGACCGGCCAGGTAGACGCTATCGTCGGAAACATCACGGTGCTCTCCGAAATGCTGAAGTCAGACAGTAGCCTCACGGTTGCACAGCAGATTGAAAGCGGCGAAAAGATTGCTGGTGCAGTCGCAACCGACAACACCGCCCTGCTCGACGCAGCTAACGAGACCCTCAAGAAGATGGAAGAGGACGGCCGCCTGGCAGACCTGCGCGAAAAGTACCTGGGCGTATCCCAGTAACCACGGACAACGGGTGTGTAGCATAAACCCAAGCTCACCAACGGGGGTAGGCTAGCGCAGGCGTAGCCTACCCCTCACCTGTATACCCCTCTTCTACGCCGATACGAGCCCGGGCAACCGGGGAAACAAAAGGAAAAGACCACCCATGGCACTGTCTACCCGGCAGAAACAAACCTACGCCCGCTACGCCCAATACGCCCTGCTGGCAATCGTCGCACTTGTCGTCATTCTTGTCGCTGACTGGGGAACCCTGCGCGATAAGGCCTTCAACCCCGAGATTATCGCCCAGCAGTTCCCCAACATCATCACGGTTGCCCTCAAGAACACCCTGATTTACACGGCTCTAGGCTTTGCGCTGGGTCTTACCGGAGGTGTGGTTCTCGCGCTGATGAAGATTTCTTCGGTGGCCCCCTACCGCTGGCTAGCCTCACTCTACATCGAGCTCTTCCGCGGCCTACCCGCTCTGCTGGTCTTTATCGCCTTTGGCTACGGCATTCCCCTGGCCTTTGGCCTGCGCCTGAATAATTACGTTACCGTCATGCTGGCCCTGGGTATGGTTTCGGCCGCCTACATCGGTGAGGTGCTGCGTGCCGGTCTGGAAGCTGTGCCCAAGGGCCAGTACGAGGCTGCTCGTTCGCTGGGTATGAGCCACACCCGCGCCATGGTCACCGTCATTATCCCTCAGGCCTTCCGCATCGTCCTGCCCCCGCTCACCAACGAGATTATCCTGCTCACCAAGGACTCTTCCCTGGTCTACCTACTCGGTATGTCTGTAGCCCAGTACGAACTAACCAAGTTCGGCCGTGAAGGCATCTCGGGTTCCGGCGCGGGCCTGACCCCGCTCGTCCTGGCAGGCGCCTGCTACCTGATTATCACCGTCCCGCTGGGCTTCCTCGCCCGCCACTTCGAAAAGCGCGCCAAGGCCCGCTCCCGCAAGTAAAGCACCCACCTACCCCAGGAAGAACCAGCCATGACTCTTCAAACCGCACCCGCGTCCGTCACCATCACCAACCTGCATAAGTCCTACGGCGACGTCGAAGTGCTCAAGGGCATCGACATGTCGGTAGCCCCCGGTGAAGTCGTTTGCCTCATTGGCCCCTCCGGCTCGGGCAAGTCCACCCTGCTGCGCTGCGTCAACCTGCTCGAAACCCCTAACTCGGGCACCATCGAAGTTGCGGGCCACGCCGTGACCGACCCCGACGTAGACGTTGACGCCATGCGCCGCACTGTGGGTATGGTCTTTCAGCAGTTCAATCTCTTCCCGCACCTTACCGTGCTCGATAACTGCACTGTTGCCCAGGTTAAAGTGCTCAAACGTTCCAAGAGTGAAGCCGAGAAAATCGCCCTAGCCAACCTCGAAAAAGTGGGCCTGGCCGATAAGGCTGAGCGCCACCCCGACCAGCTCTCCGGCGGCCAGCAGCAGCGCGTTGCTATTGCCCGTGCCCTGTCCATGAACCCGGCTCTCATGCTCTTTGACGAGCCCACCAGTGCCCTGGATCCCGAAACCGTGGGCGACGTACTCTCGATTATGCGCCAGCTGGCGGCCGAAGGTATGACCATGCTTGTAGTGACCCACGAAATGGCTTTCGCCCGAGACGTGGCCGACCGCGTGGTCTTTATGGACGGCGGTGTTGTGGTCGAAGAGGGCCCCGCGCAGCAGGTGATTGGCAGTCCGCAACACGAACGTACACAGCTCTTTCTCTCCCGGGTGCTTAACCCGACCGCTCAACAGAACACAGCCCACTAGAACCTTGGCGGCGGTATTCAGGGGACCTGCGCCCCATGCGGGCTCTTGGGGCGCGTCTACCGTTGGCCGATAGCAAGTCGTTTGTTGGCATGGTTTTGTCGCAGGGAATCTACGATAAAGAAGAGAGCAGCGACCCAGATGAGCGCGAAACCGGCCCAGCGGCCCGCCGTTAGATGCTCTCCGACTAACAGAGCCACCACGAATTGTAGGCTTGGGCCGATGTACTGAATAATGCCGATGAGAGAGAGCGGGGCGCGAGACGCGGCTCCGGCAAAAAGCAGGAGGGGTATCGCGGTTAGCACGCCAGATAGCGCCAAAACCGTGAAATGGCCCGGCCCTTCAGTTAGCAGGGTGAGCTGGCCACGGTGGAAATAATAGGCGAGTAGCGCCAGGGCAAACGGTGTTAGAACCAGAGTTTCAAGGGTGAGCGAAACTACCGCGGGGATTCCGCCCACCCGTTTTTTCACCAGACCGTAGAGACCAAACGAAAAAGCCAAACCCAGGCCCAGCCAGGGCACCTGGCCATAGAAGACCACCATGACCAGCACCGCCAGCGCCGCCACCGCAATACCTATCCACTGCAAGCGGCGTAGCCGCTCACCTAAAAAGAGCACCCCAAGGGCAACAGACACAATGGGGTTGATATAGTAGCCCAGCGAGGACTCCATAACATTGCCTGTGGTTGTGGCGACCACAAACAAAAGCCAGTTCACAAAGATAAGCGCGCTAGCTAGGGCCATGAGCCCCAGGGTACGAACGGACGATAGCGCCCGCCGGGCCGCCACGACTTGCCCCGTCAGGGGGATGAGAAACAGGCAAAAAATGAGCGAAAAGACTACTCTGCTAGCTACTACCTCCAGCGGGCTTGCGGGCGCGGTCAGCATGAAGTAGAGCGGAAAGAACCCCCAGATGGTGTAGCAGCCTGCCGCGAAAAAGGCACCTGTGGCCGTTTCATTCCTGGGTAGGACCCTGGGTGCAGGCACAGGAGTTTACCTCAGCTTTCTTATGAACGAGCACGTGTCTACCAGCTTACACCTGAATCTGTTCAACCTCTCCGCCCCTGTTAGCTAGCTGAGAGGCACAGAAAAGTGGCCACCTGCCCAAACGCAGGTGGCCACAGTAGGCTCAGACGGTGTAAGACTTACAGGCCAAAGAAGCGGCTAAAGAAGCCCTTCTTTTCCTCTGAGGGTTTGGGTTTGGTCTCAGCCTCAAGGTCGGGTGCCTGGCCCGCCACACGAATGTCAGTGGAAGGAGGCTCGTGCCCCTCAACCTGCTCGTAGTCAGCGGGTGCCTCGTAGGCGGTGCCCTCACCCTGCTGATGGGCTGAAGTCTCTCGACCCTGACCGGCGGCTGGGCTATCTACGGCGGGTTCGTCTTCGCGCACAATGTTCTCGTCAGCAATGGCGCTCGTGGTGACTCGGCCGGGGCGGGCATCACCGGCTGGTTCGCGGTCGAAGGGTCGATCGGCATGCGGATAGACACGGTCGGTGGTGACGGTACCCTCAATCTCTTCTTCGTATGCCTGCTCAGCTAGAACAGGTGCATCCTTCTCACGTTCAGCGACAGCGTCAGCTTCGTGGGTCTCAGCGGCGGCCTGCTTTGCGGCTACAGCATCTGCTTCTGCAACTCGGGCGGCCTCAGCGTTCGCCTCTTGCTCACGTGATGCTTCTTCAGCGGCACGGCGGGCGGCTTCTTCTCGAGCAACCGTCTGAGCAGTAGCCTCCTGAGCAGCCAGAGTCTCGATACCTTCGCGCTCGGATGCCAGCTGTTCACGCTGGTCACGCGCGAAGGTAGCAAGGCGGGCCAGCTCATCAGCACCTGCCTGAGGCTCTGCGGCTTCGATACCAGAGATCTTGCCGTTGTCGAACCAGAGGCGCAGGGCGCCGTCCGAGGCAGTGATAATAGCAGTGGCCTCGGTATCCCAGGCAATGTGGGCTCCACGTAGTTTAGCGTAGGAGTCAACGGCACGCAGATGGTTAACGGCTGTGCCGGTTTGCAGAGCCTGGGCCATGACCTGGCCCATACGGTTGACAGTGGGGTCTCCCAGCTCAAGCTCAGAGCCCTCAACCAGAATCCACGCGCGCACACCCGCACCGGCGGTGACGGGGTAGTGGGCGTAGATGCCGGTGAGGGTTTTAGCTGCCAGGGTCAGTTTGCGGGCCAGACCCGAATCCAGGGGGAGCTCATCGGTGGTGAGCTCAGAAATAGAATGCTGCGCTCCGCTTTCACGCGCCTGAATGGCCGCCGAAACAACGCGGTCGGGGAAATGACCAAGTTCCTGCCACGACCAAATCCAAGAACCGCGGTTCTCAGACTCGGTGCCCAGCAGGTAGGGAGTGAGGCTTACGGGAGCATCAGACTGAAGGGTGAATGACGGTGCAGAGAAATCCACCGTCCATTCTGCGCCGCCTGAAATTTCGGCAAGGCGAGCCTGGTACTCGGTGGAGATGAAAATTGAATCATCGATCAGATCCTGCAGTGTTTTAGTCATAGTCTCAAGGCTAGCAACTCTTGTGCCGCTCACGCACCTTTTTGTCTCTGTTTTGAGGTTTATTGAGGGTTATTTATAAGTAGTCAGGTGAGAGGGCCGAGCTATCGTCCGGTCTTCCTGTAGACCCGGTTTCGCCCACGCGCAATCGGATTAGTTGGCAAAGGGACTTTGAATAAGCCCCTATAAGCATGAAAAAAATCCCGCGTTTTAACCCTTTGCGCTAGACAGGCGCGTGCGGGGCGTATCACAGTGTAGACACGGTGCCTACCGGTGCTCCGCGCCTTTTATTTTCTTGCTTTAATAGTGAGAACTACACCCCTTAAACCGGTTGCTTAACATACCCGGTTTAAGGTTTACTCGCATCGTATTTAGAGGATTAGTATGTCGCATTCTTCGCCCCGTTATACCGAGATTGAACGCCCAGCTAGGGTACAGGAAGCGCTCAACACCATTGGTAGCTGGATGCTAGGTTCAGTATCGGTTGAGCCCGGCTGGAATGAGCTGGTGCTCGATATTAAACCCCTATCGGATACTATTTTTGTGCGCATTACGGAGTCACGTGACGACCAGGACTACGTAGGGACGGTTGGCCCGGTTAAGTCTGACAGTCCCGTTTTGGCAGCGATTGAGCAGTTGCAACACGCCTCCTTTGTTGAGGGGGAGGGCACCTGGTTCACAGCCTCTGTAGTCATTACGGCAACGGGCTGGCCCACCCCCTCCTACCAGATCGGTGCCTCTTACGATCGAGCCCATGAACCGGTGGACTGGAACGGGGAAGGCCGCCTCAGTGCGCGCGATATTCGCACGCATTTTGAGACCTTCCCGCGCGATGAGCAGTTCATCCCAGAGTGGGCTTCGGTGCGGCTGGCTGGGCGCCGCGGTGCCGGTTTTGATCAGCAGGTGGGGGAGGGACTGCCGGTAGGTTCCGTCAACCGTTTCTTAACCGAGGCTCTCAACGGCTTTGCCGCTGCGCCCAGCGAGCAGGCCTTGGCCAACGTGGTACGCACCGCCCAGGGCGGTAATCTGATTATGGATATCAGCCAGAGCACCGTGGGGCCCGAGGGAAAGACCGTGCGGAACTACCAGGTGCTCCGCCTGCAGAACGGTATGCGAGCTCTGACCGCCTACTCGTCGGTTGACTATGCCGAGAACTACTCCCAGACCGTCCTCTCACGGGGTAACCCTGATCTGGTTGTTGAACACGCTATGAAGGTTTTCTTACAGGTGGCCCACGATTCGAGCATCGATGTGCTGGTTCTCGACCCCGGGAGTGAGCACGAATGTTTTGTTGAGAAGGCCCAGGTCCAGTGGGTCATCGGCTCACCTCACAACATGCCAGCCCAGCGTGCCCTGGTTGAAGAGAACATGCACAATCTACTGGTAGCTCTTACCGCTCCAGCTTCTACGCTCCTGCTGGGAGTGCGAGCCGGTGATACGGCAGGCCGCCCCGTCATGATCAAGAAAGATGACGAAAGCGGCGAGAACCTGGCCCTGGTCTTCACCTCTGTTGCAGAGGTGGCTGCTCTTGACCCAACCCTTGAAGTGCGTAGCGCCCCGGCCCTGGACGTCCTAAAACTCCTCGCCGCAGGTGAGAGCCCCGCTGTACGTATCAACGCTCTGGCCCCCCACGCCACTATGCCCATGGACCAGGTACGCCAGCTGCTTTCAGTCATAGAATCACAGTAACAGCACGACTCACTCCAGGAGTTCCCCCATGACCGGTGCCCTGCGTGCTCTCGGCCTGACTGCGGCTCGCTATGCTCGCGTGACCGTTATTCTCTGGTTGATCCTGCTGGCGTTTGCCGGGGTGGGTGCCCTCACTCTAGCCCGCGGAGCGACTGCCAGCTATACCGTGCCCGGAGCCTCCTATGAGTCCGTCCGCGAGAACCTGCACGCTCGGATTCCCACCAGCGGTATCTCTAACGGGTATGTGGTCCTGGAATCTGAAGGTGGGTTCACCGACGCGCAGAAGCAGGCCGTGGAACAGGCGGTGAACGCAACGAGTGCCGTACCCCAGGTAGCTAGCGTGATTAATCCTTTTGTCGCCGCGGACGCCACAGCCCAGGCTACCGAGCAACTTGAGCAAGCCAAGGCCCAGCTCGCCACAGCAAAAGCCAACATCGAAAGCGGCCAGGCCCAGGTAGATGCGGCTCGAGCAGCCCTACCCGAAGGGCTGAGCTCCGAACAAATTGCCACCATAGCACCAGAACTTGCCGCCCAAGAGGCAGCGCTGGAGCAGAGCCGGGCCGACGCGCGCAGTAGGCAAGAGATGGTAGATGCCGCTGATCGCGAGCACAAGGCAGCTGCTAACGCAAGTCTGGTCAGCTCATCAGGTACGGCTGCTATCGTTAGCATCGCCTTTAACGAAGACACTAGCGGCCTGCCGACCCCGGTGCGTGAAAGCATCTTCTCCACCTTTAATCAGCTCAAACAGAGCGGCATCACCGTTAACTACAGCTATGAACTTGCCCAGGACGTCAGCCAGATTTTCGGTGCCTCAGAGGTCATCGGGTTGGCCGTAGCCTTCCTGGTGCTACTGGTCACCCTGGGAGCCGTGGTGGTAGCCGGCCTGCCCCTAATTCTCGCTCTGACGGGGGCAGGTGTGGCCGTAGGCCTGCTGTACACCTCCACAGCCTTGGTCGGTATGACCGCCACGGACCCCGCCTTTGCCCTGATGCTGGGGCTGGGGGTGGGCATAGACTACGCCCTGCTCATTCTGCACCGCTACCGGGAAGAGCTGAGACAGGGGGCAGGCCTTCGTGAGGCGCTCGCTACCGCCAACTCCACTGCGGGCCGCTCCGTATTCTTCGCGGGCGCAATCAACATTATCGCCCTCTCCGCCCTGACCCTGACCGGCCTGCCCTTTCTAGCCATCATGGGCTTGGCGGGCGCCTTTGCTGTTGCGCTGGTCGTGCTCTCCTCGCTTACTCTGGTACCTGCCGTACTTTACCTTCTGGGAACCCGCGTCCTGACCCGAACCCAACGCGAAGAACGCGCTACCCGGCAAGAAACCAGCCCCTCCGAAACCCAGGTGCCCCGCAACCGCCGAGAAGCCCTCGCTGAAACTGAAGAGATTCACAGGGGCTGGGGTGGCTTCGTCGCCGCCCACCCCTTCCTCATGACTTTCGTGCCCCTTGCTGTGCTGGTGCTGGCTATTATCCCCACCACCTCCCTGCGTCTAGGCCTACCCGATGGCTCCTACCAGCCACATGACTCTACCGCCTACCAGGCCTATCAGACTGTCTCCCAGGAATTCGGTGAGGGAGTCAACAGCCCCATTATTGCCAGCGTCACCCTGTCAGTGCCACACGATGAGGCCCGCCTGCGTGCGGTCAGCCTCGACGTAGCAGACCGTCTCAAAAACAACAGGATTGAATCGGTTGCTATTGTTGCCACCAGCCAAGATAAGTCAACCGCCGTGCTCGCGTTCTTTCCCACCGAAGGGTCCTCAGCGGAGAGCACCCTCGATACCGTGCAGTCTATGCTGGGCGCACTGGACTCCACCGAAAAAGCCACGGCTACCACCATCGGCCTGGCCGGAGCAGCGGTAGCCAACCGTGAGATCTCCGAGCGGCTCTCAGATTCCATCCCGATTTATCTGGCCGTAGTGATTCTGCTTTGCCTGGTGCTGATGGCCCTTGCCTTTCGTTCACTCATTGCGCCGATTATGGCAACAATCGGCTTTCTGCTCTCAACCTTGGCAGCTTTTGGAGCTGTGGTCGCGGTCTACCAGTGGGGCTGGCTGGGCGACCTCTTTGGCGTGACCCAGCCCGGGCCCATTCTGGCCTTCCTGCCCATCTTGCTCATTGGCATCCTCTTAGGTCTTTCCGTTGACTACCAAATCTTTATCGTCTCGGGTATGCGCGATGCCTACCGGGCAGGCCATTCCGCCGAGGACTCCGTGCTCCTTGGCTACAGGCAGGGTAGTGCCGTGGTTACCGCCTGCGGCCTCATCATGATTGCGGTATTCGCGGGCTTTATCTTCTCGCATCTCGCAACTGTACGCCCCATCGGCTTCGCTCTAGCCCTAGGGGTGGCGATAGACGCCTTTCTGATTCGCGCCACCTTCATCCCTGCCACCATGTATCTATTGGGCGACGCTGCCTGGTGGTGGCCCTTCGGGCAGAAGAAGGACGACGAAGAATCCCCCTGACACATCGTTGTGTGGTGCCGAGGCGGGCCCCGGTCATCTTGTCGCAGGCCGACGCCCTGCCCTCCTCGCTGACCTACGAGTTTCCTGGTAACAGCTCGCCAGCTGACAGTTCAAAGCCGGGCTCACAGCAGGTAAAGCAGAGCCCCCACCCTCCCGGGAGCTAGTTCATTCACCAGGGGAGAGCAGGGGCTGGAAGCGGTAACCAGTTAAGACTTAGGTAGTCTGAGGAGTGGGCTCGTTGTTCTTCTCACTGTTCTGCTTGTAGGCTTCGCGGACGCGGGCACCCAGCTCTTCGTGCACTGAATCCCAGTACTTGAAGGCACGCTCACGAATCTCGTCAGAGACAACAGCACCAACGTGACCGGCAATGTTCTCTACCAGGCGGGCCTGAGCGGCGTCGTCCATCACCTCGGCGTAGAGGGTGCGGGCCTGACCGAAGTCGTCGTCCTCAGCGTGCAGGGAGGCGGCGGCACGAACTAGCGCGCCATCTGCTTCCCAGGAACCTTCACCGGCCCGTTCGGGGTCAGCGTGAGGCCCGCCGAAGCTGTTGGGGGCGTACACGGGGGTCTCTGGGCTGTTGAAGGTATAGCGCATAGCGCCTTCCTTGCTGTAGCTGTTGACCTCTGCGTTCTTTGCGTAGTTGACGGGCAAATCAGCAAAGTTAGTGCCAATACGGTAGCGATGGGCATCGGGGTAGGAGAAGATGCGGCCCAGCAGCATCTTATCTGGGGAGGCTGCAATGCCGGGAACAAAAGCTGAAGGGGAGAAGGCAGCCTGCTCAATCTGAGCAAAGAAGTTCTCGGGGTTCTTGTTTAGGGTCATCTTACCCACCTTAATCAGGGGGTAATCGGCATGGGGCCAAACCTTGGTCAGGTCAAAGGGGTTGAAGCGGTAGGTCTTGGCGTCCTCATAGGGCATGACCTGAACGTAGAGAGTCCATGAGGGGAATTCGCCGCGCTCAATAGCCTCATAGAGATCCTGACGGTGGTAGTCAGCGTTCTCACCGGCGATACGCTCAGCGTCTGCCCCGGTCAAGAAGTCGTTACCCTGGTCAGTCTTGAAGTGGTACTTGACCCAGAAACGTTCTCCTTCAGCGTTAATCCACTGGTAGGTGTGTGAGCCAAAGCCGTCCATGTGGCGCAGGGTGGCGGGAATGCCACGGTCACCCATCAGCCAGGTGACCTGGTGGGCTGATTCGGTGCGCAGGCTCCAGAAATCCCACTGCATGTCGTTGTTGCGCAGGCCGTTGCCGGGGAGTCGCTTCTGAGAGTGAATGAAGTCGGGGAACTTGATGGCGTCGCGGATGAAGAAGATGGGGGTGTTGTTGCCGACCAGGTCGTAGTTACCTTCGGTGGTGTAGAACTTGATAGCAAAACCGCGGGGGTCACGCCAGGTATCAGGGGAGCCTTGCTCACCAGCCACGGTGGAGAAACGGATTAGCATATCGGTAGAGACGCCGGGCTGGAAAAGGGCCGCGCGGGTGTACTGCGAGACGTCCTCGGTTGTCTCGAAAACACCAAAGGCACCGGTGCCCTTAGCGTGGACCACACGTTCGGGAACGCGCTCGCGGTTGAACTGAGCAAGCTTCTCAACGGTGTAGGCATCGTGCAGAACGATGGGGCCGTCATTACCTACGGTCAGGGAGTCGTTGTCTGAGGCAACGGGGGCACCCTGGGCGGTGGTGGTAAATGAACCGGGCTTAATCGGGTTGTTCATTTTTTCTACTTTCCTATCGGGGTTGGTATCTGCGAGCTTTGGGGTGGGTTGGCGGGGCTTGCAGATGGTGGATGGCGCCTGCCTTGTTAGAGAGCCTGTGCAGCCTTCTGCTGGGCAAGCGCCACGTTCTGTTCATCGGCGGTTTGGCAGTCGGCGCAGATGCCTCGGTAAAGAACATCGGCACTGAGTAGGGCCATGCCGTGAAAATCATTGGGTGTCAGGCAGGGGGCTGACCCAATAGCGCAATCCACATCTTCAACCTTGCCGCAGCGGATGCAGTAGGCATGGTGATGGTTGTCGCCGGTGCGGGTCTCGAAGAGCCCTGCTGACCCGGGGGGCTCAAACTTGCGGAGCATGTTGATGTCGGTGAGATCGGCGAGTACGACGTAGACCGACTGGACCGTGATCCCCGGTAGCTCTTCGCGGACGGCATTCACAATGGTGTCCGCGGGGGAGTGGGGGTTGCGGTGCACTGCGGCCAGCACAGCCAGGCGTTGCCTGGTGACGCGTCTGCCCTTGGAGCGGAGCTGGGCTGACCAAGCTTCGGTGTGGGCACTAGCCGGTGTAGAAGCTGTGCCAGGTATGTGCTGGCATCTTTCGCCACCGTGGGTGCTCCTTGTTGACATCATGTCACTATACTAGCCTTATTTTGAATCTTTCACAATAAGGTGAAGCTGAGGTAAATGTGAGGTATAGCTGGTGCAAAGGGAAAAGGGGCTATTGAAAGAGGGGTGATCCCTTGCGGTGAGCGGTGGGCCTCACACCCTCTCCCCAGGGGGTACCCCTCGATATAATAGTTTTGAACAAAACTTTTTTTGAAGAAAATATACTAGTCAAAGTGGATTTTTCTGCTGAAATATGGATTTTTTCAAAAAATTTTTCTGTTTCCGCGTCATAAAACCGCTCCGCCCGACTCTTTATCTATGACAGCGCAAAACTGTCATGGAGGAGCGTGTGGCCCATGATGGCCCGCACGCAACCACCGCACTCCACCCCTGCCGTGGGAAGCAGGGGTGATACAAAGGGAAACCGGTGCCCACCAGTCGTGGGGATTGGGTGAGCACCACGGCACCTGACGCTGGGACTAGGGGAAAAATCCCGGAGCTCAGGGGCCAGACACTGTGATGTGTTGACGGTGCAGAGTCGTCGCTGGGATACGAGGCGGCTCTGCACCCCCTCATATCACCGGGCGCAGGGCCGTTCGCGGGCTCTGCGCAGACCCATACCGCATAATTTCATCGAACTTCAGACAGCCACTCGCGTGGCACGCTGAATGTGCCAACGCAGTTCGTGGGTGGTGGCACAACCGAGCGGCCACACTCATCGGCACTGGCTCCTGAGGAAGGAGTCGGAGTGCTGTAATTGAGCAGGCTGCTTTATATGGGCCCGCCCTACACACGAATGAGCCCCGAGGCTACAGCCGGTAGCTTCGGGGTTCTTTTGCGCCCTGATGGGGAGGTGCTGAGGAAATATTCGCTTGACCCCTCCCATCTCGCTAAACTAAGAAGGTACGCTCCTGCCCATTCCCAGCGGCGGATTGCCTCGACACAGGGATTCTCATGCAACCTCATAACACCGCTCAGACTGCACCCAGTGGCCCGACCGACGAATTGTTGTTGTCGGACGTGCGGGAAGGCAAGCTTGACTCGTTCGGCGTCCTGTATGAACGTTATGTATCGATGGCGCGCGCCGTGGCCTACAAACACACCACAAATGCGACACTCTCAGAAGATATCGTTTCTGAAGCCTTTGTGCGTGTGCTTCAAGCCCTCAAGAACGGTAAAGGCCCCCGTAGCTTTATGGGTGGTTATCTAACCACCACCATCTCCCACCTGGCAGCCGAAAATGGCCTCATCGCCCAGCGCGAGATTCCCAGTGAAGAAGAACACCTCGAATCAATGGGGTCGCTCGACGAAATGGTGCTCAACCTCCACGAGTCCGATGAGCTCATTTCTGCTTTCACTGCCCTGCCGGAACGCTGGCAGACCGTTCTGTGGATGACCGAGGTTGAGAACAAGAAGCCGCGCGAGGTCGCCCAGACCATGAACCTTTCAGCCAATGCGGTCTCTGCCCTGGCAACTCGCGCCCGCGAGAGCCTGCGTGAGGGTTTTTTGAGGGCCCATCAGAACGCCCCTAGAACCACAGAGTGCGCGCAGTACACTCCATATCTAAGTTCGATGGTGCGTGGTTCGCTAACCAAGAAACGCAGTGAAGCGCTTCGAACGCATCTTTCTGTATGCTCCTACTGCACTGCTGAGTACTTGACCCTGGCCGGTATCAACAAGTCAATGCGTGTGTGGGTGTTCCCCGTGCTCGCAGGCCTCACCCCCGTCATAACCGACGGTGCTAAGGTGCTCCTTCCATTCTTGGCTGGCGGGGTAACTGCCGGTAGCGTCGCTGGTGGGGCGGGTGCTCAGGGGGGTGGCATTTTTTCTGGTGGCCTGGTCGGAACGCGCGGGCCCTCCAATGGCCAGGCTTTGGTGGGTGCGGCTGCTGTAATCACAGCCATCGGTGCCGTGGCTGGTGGCCTGGCGCTGGTTAATAATACGTACTCTGACTCGCCGATTATAAGCGCTGACTCACAGCTGCAACAGCCTAAGCCACAGCCCAATGAACAGGCTACAGGGGTAGTAGATGCTCTGGTTAACCAGCCCCAAAGTGTTGCCTCGGGTATGCCGGTTGAATCGTTGAGATCTGCCTTTGCTTCCGACGGGGCGCCGGCCAGACAGAAGTCGGGGCCTGGTGCCGGTAACCCGACGGATACCGAGGCCACGGAGTCTCAGCCGAATCGTCAGGGGCGAACCGGTGATGTAGCCGGTATCTTTGCGCTGGCTGCTCCTGAGCCAGGTGCCTTGGATGAGAGCGGTGGGGCCGGCACGTTACAGCTCCCGGACGGGGGGCTGGCACCGTCGTATGATTCTGCTTCTCCATCTCCCGCACCGGATCAGGAGCAGGCAGAGCTTCCCACTGCTCCCGCCTACCCCGTGGAATCTGAGGAAGAGGTTGATCCGGGCGGGGCCATCCAGCCAACGACTCCCGTGACCCCGGTGGAACCGGCTAACCCCGATCAACCAGCCACCCCCGTAACTCCGGTCGAGCCGGTCAACCCTGACACACCGGTTGAACCGGTCAACCCCGATACACCGGACGAACCAGACACCCCAGTTGAACCGGTAACCCCCGACACACCGGACGAACCAGACACCCCCGTGACCCCTGTTGAACCGGTGACTCCGGTTGAACCGATAATCCCCGACACCCCGGAGGAAGATATTCCCGCAGATCCTGCTCAGCCTGCTGATCCGCTTGCCTGGGTAGGAACTGAGGAGTACTTCCGTTGGTTTGAGACGGTGCCCTGGGACGTTGTTGGCCAGCCCATAGAGGGAAACAAGGCGTGCACCATCACCTATATGGAGCAGGGTACTCCAGCGACCTTTAGTACCTATATCCCAGAGATGATTCTTGATTCGCCCTACGCAGTGTACGTGTTAGAGAGCTTTTTTGAGATTCCTGATATTCAGCAGGTAACCTGCCTCTAGCTTCACCTCAGCCCGCCTGCCGATGGGCGGGCTGAGTCTTACCAGCCCTGAGTGAACCGGCGCCAGAATCATAGCGCTTACCGAGGGTGAGCGGCTAACCTGGGTACACCAGCTAAGACGTTGAAAGGGTAACGGTGCATCAACACAATAACGGGCTCAAGACGGCCTTACTACTCGGGTTGATGGTTGGCTTTCTACTGCTCATTGGTGCAGGGTTTGCCTACTTCACTCGCAGTTCAATTTTTATTCTGCTCTTTGGTTTACTGGGTGTAGGAATGGTTGCCTACACCTACTGGAACTCAGATAAGCTCGCAATTCGATCTATGAATGCTTACCCGGTAACCCGCGAGCAGATTCCAGGCCTCTACGCTATTGTTGAGGAGCTTTCTGCCAAGGCGAACCAGCCTATGCCTAAGCTTTATGTGGCGCCAACTATGACCCCTAACGCATTCGCCACTGGGCGTAACCCGCAGAACGCCGCTGTGTGCTGCACTGAGGGAATTTTGCAGCTTCTTGATGAGCGCGAGATGCGCGGTGTGATTGGGCACGAGCTGATGCACGTGTATAACCGCGATATTTTAACGGGATCCATTGCCGCAGCGATCGCATCGGTCATTGGCACCATTGCCCAGTTCGCTACTTTCGGTGCCATGTTCGGCGGTAACCGCGATGCCAACCGTGGAGGTGGCCTACTCTTTACGCTTGCCATTGCTTTGCTGGCACCGTTAGCCTCGGGAGTTATGCAGATGGCTATCAGCCGAACCCGAGAATACGACGCGGACGAGGACGGTGCCACCCTCACCGGTGATCCGCTGGCACTGGCCTCGGCTTTGCACAAGCTCGAAAACGGAGTGTCCCGCTACCCCTTGAACCCTGAAAATCGGCAGACCGCTGGGGTTGCGTCCATGATGATTGCTCATCCTTTCAGGGGCGGTGGGTCTATCAAGAACCTGATGGCTACTCATCCACCCATGGCTGACCGCATCGCCCGCCTTGAGAACATGGCAAGACAGAACGGTCAGCTCTAGCGCAACATCACGGCGGCAGCCAGTTAACCGTACAACTACACGAGTTTAACGCTCGGGCGCCCCTCCCTTTCACGGTGAGGGGCGCCCGAGTAGCCTTGTGTGGGCGGCTGTGTTTGGTGGCTGGGCTAGCGGTAGTTTACAAACTGCAAATCAACCTCAAGGTCAGCGCCCTTGAGCAGGGCGATGACGTCCTGTAGGTCGTCGCGGGACTTGGAGGTGACGCGAAGCTCGTCACCCTGGATAGTGGCCTTGACGCTCTTGGGGCCCTCCTCGCGAATCAATTTTGAGATTTTCTTTGCCTGGTCCTGGGCGATGCCCTCCTTGATAGAGGCCTCAATGCGGTACTCTTTGCCAGAAGCGTAAGGGGTGCCAGAATCTAGTGATTTCAGTGAGATGCCTCGCTTGACCAACTTGGACTGGAATACATCAAGCACAGCTAGGGCACGCTCTTCTGAGTTGGCCTTGATGAGGATTTTCTCACCTGAGAAGTCGATGTCGGCCCCTACACCCCGGAAGTCGTAGCGTTGGGCTACTTCTTTCTGAGCCTGGTTGAGGGCGTTAGAAACTTCTTGCTTATCTACCTTTGAAACAACATCAAACGATGAATCGCTTGCCATGGGGTACACCTCTTTGCTGAAGAAACTGGGTTTAGTATGTCTGCCTTCACCGGGCGGCGTCGGGCTGTTCCCTACCACCGTACCTTAGTTTTGCAGAAGGAGTGAGGGGCGTGAGGGTGGGGCGGTGAAACTCTTATTGTTATAAAACTGTGACTGCATTCTCAGCTAAAGTTCACTTTGACTTGAAAGGATGAGGGCATGGCTGAAAAGAAAACAGCTGCCCACGCTGCAGCCGGAATACAGCCCGGCTCAGGAACCACTCCGGCAGCGACACAGGTAGATGCTGTAGAACATCAGATAATGCAACGAGAGTACGAGGCGCTACTCGCTGATTTGACCCGCGAAGACTTTACTTTCGAGTCAGACCCCGTAGTGAGGGAGCCGGCTCAGGAGCTTGATGTGACCTTCGCAGAATCTCTGGGCTCCACCCTGTACATAGAAGAGGTGAAGGCCCGTTTCGACGGCGTGAAAGAGAACCTGGCCCGCGAGATTCGTAGCGGCATGTGTACCGTTGACCAGGCATACGCCTACCTTGAAAATCTTGAAATTTCCCTCCTTTTAGAGCAGGAGCAGATATACGTCAAAAACCAGACGGTCACGGTCTAAGACGTGGCCTTAGCAACAAACCCGGCTTTCAACTTGGCAGACCCTGGGCGCTCGTGTAAAGTGTTCTACTGTTCACTTTGAAGCACTCTCTTATAAGACCGCTTCAAAGAATCAGACACGGCAGATTACCCGAGCGGCCAAAGGGGGCTGACTGTAAATCAGCTGGCATTGCCTACGGGGGTTCAAATCCCTCATCTGCCACCCTAATAAAATCCCGCCTCAGACGAGGCGGGATTTTTGCTACCACCTCGCTTCATTATGAGAGAAACCGGCCACAGTCTTTAGACAAGCACCCCTCGCAAGGGGTAGCGTGTTCACCATGGCAACCATAGAAATTACCCAGGAAAACCTGACTCAGAACGTCGAATCCTCAGACATTCTCTTCCTCGACTTCTGGGCTGACTGGTGCGGCCCCTGTAAGCAGTTCGGCCCCATCTTTGAAGCAGCTTCAGAGAAGCACACCGACATTACTTTCGGCAAGGTAGACACTGAGGACCAGCAGCAACTGGCCGCCGCCGCAGGCATCACCTCAATCCCGACCATCATGGGTTTCCGCGAGGGCGTCCTCGTTTTCTCTCAGCCCGGCGCGCTCAACGCACAGCAGTTCGATCAGATTATCGACGCTGTGAAGGATCTTGATATGGCTGAAGTCCACAAGCAGGTCGCTGAGGCAGAAACCGCCCAGACAGAGCAGGCTTAGCGCCCTACCTTACTGTTCTAAACGGCCCTCCCCGAGAATTTTGGGGAGGGCAACTTTCTACATAGTGCGTATATCGTGTGGGGCGTAGCGCGGTGCACGCCGGGGTTCGCCCAGTCTCGCAGCCTTGATGAGCGCGATAACCCGCTGCCGGTGCCCGGAATAGGGCGTAAGTAACTTGACCATGCGGGCATCGTCCCCCGAGGTTCCATCGAAAACATAGGTGACCTGGCGGGCTAAATGAAAATCTCCTACCGAAATAGCGTCAGGGTGCCCGCAGTAGCGTTGGAGAGTTTCAGCTATAGTCCACGGGCCTATACCGGGTATCGAATTCAGAGCGAGAGCCAGCTCTCCCACCGAATGAACAGCTGCAAAGCGTTCACATGAGTCAGCTCGCCGGGCATAGGTCACCATGGTTGTAGCACGGGAGCGGTCGTAGCCTGCCCGGTGGTAAGCCCAGTCTGGAATCTCCGCGAAGAGCCGGGGTGGCGGGAAAATGGTGAGACCTGACGGCTGGTCAGGGGCTCCCGTGGCAGGAGCAGGCGTGCCGTACTGCCGCAGAAGAGAGCGCATCCCTCCCATAGCCTCAAGGCCGGTCACCCTCTGCTCTGTGATAGCAAGGAATAGGTTCTGTGAAAGCAACCCGATAGAGGGTAGCCGTAACCCGGGTGCTTCGGCACGGGCCCGGCGTAGACGCGCTGGTAGCTGCCCCCCAGGCGACTGAGGTAGTGAAAGGTGACCAGTGGTCGTACTCACCGACCCAGCCGGGTAGGCGGGCGGCAAAGGCTTCGAGCGCGGACGCAGGCGAGGGGCTCCCCGCAGGGGCGTCAGGCTGCTGCCGGGCAGCCCACAGCGTGACCTTAATCGGAGCTCGCAAGTCAGGGCCGGGCGCCCTGGCGAAGCGGGCGACGATGCCGACCCCCTGCTCGCGTGCTGTTGCCCAGAAGGTACGACCGCTGGGTGTGGGAACAGAGCGAAAGAGCGGATCATAGGTGCCCCGTCCCAACGCCGCGAAGCTCTGGTCCAGGTGCACCCGGTGGGTAGGCTCAAAGGTCAGAGAGACGCGCAACATGCTCTCTATCGTCTCATACACGGGCCTGGGCGGCGGCAGGCCAGCTTCACTGTCTATACTCGTACAGGAAGAAATTATCTTCTACCCCAGCTAACGAAGAGACCCTACATGAGCACACTAGATATGCCCGCCGTCAGCCAGCGTAGCTGGGCCCGGGCGCAGGCAGTTACCCTTGCCCTAGCTGTGTTTGCGCTCTATTCTGTGTTCTCTTGGTTGCAATGGCACCACTATGTGACGCCCTCCTGGGACCTGGGTATCTTCGGGCAGCTGGCTAAGGCCTACGCGCAGGGGCAGGCCCCCATCGTGCCCATTAAAGGTGAGGGGTTTAACCTGCTGGGTGACCACTTTCACCCGGTCACAGTACTGCTCACTCCTTTCTACTGGCTCTGGCCTTCCCCGGCCACGCTACTCTACGTGCAGAACGGGCTAGTAGCACTCTCTGTCTACCTGCTGGTGCGCTTTGCCCAACGTCTACTGGCGCCGGTGGCGGCCTTGGCCATGGGGGCTGCTTATGCCCTGAGCTTTGGGGTTCAGCAGGCCGTTGCAGTGCAATTTCATGAGGTGGCATTTGCGCTGCCCCTGCTCGTCATGAGCCTAGGGTACCTGACGCTGACTCGCGTCAGCGCCACCCCCGCCCCGCTACTGCGCCGGGCCGTTTACTGGGGTGCGCCGTTGGTGTTTGTTAAAGAGGACGTAGGCATCACGGTCTTTGCGCTGGGCCTGGTAGTGCTCTGGCGTAGCGGCTGGCTAACTACCGGAGCTGATACGCTCTTTCCTTCTGCAACCACCCGCCCCGGCCCCTTCTCTGCCCGCCTGCGCGCTACCTGGCGCTCCTGGGAATCTACCCCGGCTGTTGCTGAGGCGACGCTCCTGTCTATCTGGGGCGCGGCCTGGTCACTGCTGGCCATTGCCGTGATTCTGCCCTTCTTCAACACCGGGGGAGTCTTCGACTACTCAGATAAGCTCGACGTTGGGGCCGCACTGGGTGACCCACTGGGTGCCCTCGCCCAGCTTTTCTACCCCTGGCAGAAGAGCGCCACTCTGGGCCTCTTGCTGCTCACCGGCGTCCTTATCTGGGTTGCCAGCCCGCTGGCCCTGGTCGCCGTGCCCACGCTCCTGTGGCGTTTCCTCTCCCCGCAAGAAGGCTACTGGGAGCCTACCTGGCACTACAACCTTATTCTTATGCCGATTATTTTTGCTGCCCTGCTTGACGTGCTTGCCCGGGCCCGTCATGGGCAGAGCGCCGGTCATCACGCCCGTGAGTACGGCAAAACAGGCCGCAGGGTTGCTGCTATTCGAAAGCTGAACCGCCGCTGGTTTACCACTTTAGTGCCGGCCGTGGCCCTGCTCCTTGCCCTAGGGGTGTTACCCAACCAGCCGCTAGCCCAGCTAGCTAACCCGGCCTTTGCCACCACCGAGCTTTCTGCCACCGACCGCATGAAAGAACAGGCGATTGACGCTATCCCCGACGGCTCTACGGTGGCCGCCGATCTTTCTATACTCACCTATTTGGTACCTGCCCACACCGTCTACTGGATTGGGCACTCCGGGGATCCTGGCCCCGACTACGTGGTCATCGATAAGGCTGGCTCCGCCTGGGGCGGAAATCCACCTGCCAGTGCCGTAGACTATGCCACAGGCCGATTCGGTACCGCCGCCTACACCCACTATCGCGCCATCGGCTCCATCGATATAGCCGTGCGCCTTGAACAGTAAGCTCACGCTGAGCGGCGCTACTGTACCCTCCATCACCTCAGCACCCTAAGTCGCCTCAAGTAGGGTAGAGTGAGCAGGGTAAGAATCGGGAGCCCCCGAAACTAGACTCTTAAGCGCCCAGGCCCACTACGGCGACCATCGCAAGGGCTACGCGCGTTCAACGTAAACTCAGGCTAAGCACCTCGTTGAACCGAAGACTAGAGAATCTGATGTGTAATCAGCTCGCCCAAGCGCGCACCCTCCCATAGCCGAGCGCCCACGAACCGAAGACCTCTTTGCATGAGGCCCCTCGCGAGCATTCCACGGGGACACCCCGTCACCACCTTCATGAACCGAAGGTATATTGACACCCCACTCGATGAGGAAAACATTGACTGAAAATACTGCTGTAAACGCAGACACGACAACAGAGGCTATCTTTCAAGAACCTCTTGTAGAAACCCCCGCAGAAAAAACTGCGGAAACCACCGAAGACAACGAGCTACGCTTTACAGACCTAGGTCTGGACGCCCGCGTGCTGGCAGCCCTGGAAAAGGTAGGCTACGAGAAGCCCTCACCCATCCAGGCACAGACCATCCCGCTCTTGCTCGATGGCCGTGACGTCGTCGGTCTGGCACAGACCGGTACCGGTAAGACAGCCGCTTTTGCGCTACCTGCGCTCTCGACCATGGCTGAACTGGCCGACGTCAACGGTGTCTCCAAAGACACCCAGGTGCTCGTGCTGGCTCCCACCCGTGAGCTGGCACTACAGGTCGCAGAAGCTTTCTCGTCCTACGCCACCGACATGCCCGGCTTCACCGTGCTACCCGTCTATGGTGGCTCCCCCTACGGGCCCCAGCTAGCTGGGCTCAAGCGCGGCGCTCAGGTTGTTGTTGGCACCCCCGGTCGCGTGATTGACCATCTTAAGAAGGGGTCACTGGACCTTTCTAACCTGCAATATCTGGTGCTCGATGAAGCCGACGAGATGCTACGCATGGGCTTCGCCGAAGACGTTGAAGAGATTCTCTCTGACACCCCCGATACCAAGCAGGTCGCCCTTTTCTCGGCCACCATGCCCAAGACCATCCGCAAGATTGCAGAGCAGTACCTGAACGACCCCGTTGAGGTGCGAGTCAAGTCTAAGACCACCACCAGCGCCAATATTCGCCAGCGGTACATGCAAGTTATGCATTCCCACAAGCTCGAAGCGATGACCCGCGTGCTCGAGGTTGAGAACTATGACGGCGTCATCGCCTTCGTCCGCACCAAGAAGGAAACCGAGGAAGTTGCCGATAAGCTCAAGGCCCGGGGCTACCAAGCCGCCGCTATTAACGGTGATATTCCCCAGAACCAGCGTGAGCGCACCGTTGAGGCCCTGCGCGATGGCCGCATCGATATTCTGGTTGCTACCGATGTTGCCGCCCGCGGCCTGGATGTTGAACGCATCTCCTTGGTCGTCAACTTTGATATTCCCCACGACACCGAATCCTACGTGCACCGCATCGGCCGTACCGGTCGTGCAGGCCGCGACGGTGAGGCCATTCTGTTCATGACCCCCCGCGAGAAGTACATGCTCCGCCAGATTGAGAAGGCCACGCGCCAGTCGGTCCAGCAGATGCATATGCCCACCGTTGAGGATGTAAATGCGACCCGCAAGCAGAAGTTTGCCCAACAGATTACCGACACTAGGGAAACCGAAGATCTCAGCTTCTTCCGCGAGCTGATCGACGCATACTCGCTTGAACATGATGTTGAGGGCGAGGAGATTGCGGCAGCGCTGGCCGTCATCGCCCAGCAGGGCCGCCCCTTCCTGGCTGAAGAAATGCCCGAGCCCAAGCGCAAGGCCCGTGACCGCGACCGCGAGTTTGACCGCGACGCGAAGCCACGTGGCGGGCGCCGCCACGATAATGAAGGCATGGTCGACTACAAGCTCAACGTAGGCCGCTCATCCCACGTCTCACCTGCGGCTATTGTGGGTGCACTCACCAACGAGGGAGGTATTAAGGGTAGGCAGGTAGGCTCTATCGATATTCGCCAGCACTTTACCATTGTGGCCCTGCCTGAGCACGAGCTGCCCGGCGATTTCTTTGACCGTCTGCGTGATACCCAGGTAGCTGGCGAGTTCATCAATATCAAACGGGACCGGGGGCCCAAGGGTGGCGGCAAAAAGAAATTTGACCGTGACGATCGTGGCTTCGGTAAGAAGGATTTTGGAGGCAAGAAAAAAGGGTGGAAGAAGTTCTAAATCCTGTGCCTCAGAACACCAGAAAAAGCAGGTCCTAAATTTGCGCGCATTGTTCTGCGTATCGTAGAGTAGTATCTGTTGCCCCGATAGCTCAGTGGTAGAGCGCCATCTTGGTAAGATGGAGGTCCCGGGATCGATTCCCGGTCGGGGCTCTGGTATGAGCTCTGTTGTTCATACATGGCGGTGTAGCTCAGCTGGTTAGAGCGCACGACTCATAATCGTGAGGTCGACGGATCGAGCCCGTCCACCGCTACGCCCCGATAGCTCAGTGGTAGAGCGCCATCTTGGTAAGATGGAGGTCCCGGGATCGATTCCCGGTCGGGGCTCAGATAGCCTGTCAAGTATCAAGCTTGGCAGGTTTTTTGTTTGCCTATAACCCTAATAAACCAGGACGAGGAGTGAACGGGGGGTGTAGGCAGAAAAGTGTGTCCCATCCCGCGCCATCTTCTGGCGAGCGTGCGTGATATCGCTGAGCGTGCACATGGCGGGCGCACGCTCAGCGATATGGTGCACGCTCGCGGTTACCCCGTCATAAATAGCTAGGTGCAACCCGGATTATAGGAGCGGGGGAGGGGAATTTACGCGCACGTCACACCAGATGTGACACAATGTAATCCAGATTACATTGTGTTGTTGACGGAGGAAATCCTCATGAGCCGCCCTGACTCTGAAAAGTATCCCAGCTTCTTGGTTAACCCGCATGAACCGGTTGACTCGGTTAAGAAGTATAAGATTATTGGCCCGGGCCTAGTCGTAGCAGCAACGGGTATCGGTGCCGCTGACCTGGTAGCTACTTTGGTTGCTGGCTCCCGCTACGGCTACGCTTTGCTGTGGGCAGTGATAGTTGGTGTGGTTCTCAAAATTATTCTGGTGGAAGGGGCAGGCCGCTACACTCTAGCGACCGGGCGCTCCATCTTTGAGGGCTGGCGTTCCCTCGGGCGCTGGACCACAGCCTACTTCGCCCCGTACATCATTATCTGGGGCTTTGTCTACGGGGCAACAGCGATGAGTGCCTCCGCCATGCCCCTGGCCGCCCTGTTCCCCGTCTTTGACCTAAAAATCTGGGCTGTGCTCATGGGGCTAGCCGGTTTTATCTGCGTGTGGCTGGGCAAATATGAACTGGTTGAGAAACTGACGGCCGTGCTGGTAGGGCTCATGTTCGCGCTCATTGTTGGCCTAGCCATATACACCCTGCCCAATATCCCGGAGATGCTCAAAGGCCTAGTCCCCCTGATTCCTGCTGGCGGCCTGTCGTATACGCTGGCTCTGGCCGGTGGTGTAGGTGGAACGATTACCCTGGCAGCCTACGGCTACTGGCTCCGCGAGAAGGGGTGGTCTTCCCCTCGTTTTATGCGCGTGATGCAACTCGATAACACTGTTGCCTACATTCTCTCGGGTATCTTTGTCACAGCCACTCTGATTCTGGGCGTTGAGGTACTATACTCAGCTGGCCAGGCTGTCTCAGCCGGAGACAAAGGCCTACTCGACCTAGCTGAAGTGCTGAAAGACCGCTACGGCACCGTGGTTGGCAACCTCTTTTTGGTGGGTTTCTGGGCTGCCTCCTTCTCATCGGTTATCGGGGTGTGGTCTGGTGTTTCCCTCATGTTCGCCGACTTCTGGGGCACCATGCGAGGCAGAGAACCGGGGCACCCCGATACCCGCACCGGCGGCAAGTACTTCAAGTTTTATCTGCTGTGGATTACCTTCCCGCCCATGACCCTGCTTCTACTGGACCGCCCCATCTTCTTGATTTTGCTGTACGGTGTGCTGGGTGCCCTCTTCATGCCCTTCCTGTCCGTCACCCTTTTGGCGCTACTTAACACCCGCCGAATTCCCGATAACTGGCGTAATGGGCTGACCACCAACGTCCTGCTGGTCATCACTGCCGTGCTCTTCGGCATCCTGGGCGTGATTCAGACTTGGGAGGCAGTGGCCAAGGTGCTTGGATAGGTATCAGACCACTCCGGTACCTCTCGGAGGGGCTGAGCGGGATAAGGTACGAGCGAGAGAAGCTCAAACATTTCAGTAGTAGCCTGCAACCCCGTAGAGTGGTGCCATGGCTATTAACCAAGATATTGTAGGCCGCGTGTACCCGGCCACCGAGCCCTACGCTGTGGGCCGCGAAAAAATTCGCGAGTTCGCAGCTGCTGTGAAGGCTTCTAGCCCCCTGCACTTTGAGGTACAGGCGGCCAAGGACGCTGGCTACTCCGACCTGATTGCCCCTCCCACCTTTGCGATTATTTTGGCCCAAAAGGCAGATGCTGCCCTCATCACTGACCCTGAGGCCGGTATCGACTTCTCTCGCGTGGTGCACGCCGATCAGCGCTTCACCCACCACCGCCCCATCGTTGCCGGGGACGAGCTTCTGACCGAGCTTCACGTCGATAGCGTACGCATCATGGGCGCAGGTGCCATGCTGACCACCCGCGAAGAAATCACCACTGTAGACGGCGAGAAGGTCACCACCTGCATTTCATCCCTGCTGGTTCGGGCGGAGGAATCATGACCGCTGTACACTTTGAGACCCTTGAGAAAGGTACCGATATTGGTGCCGCTGAGATTCCGGTGACCCGTGCTGACCTGGTGGCCTACGCGGGGGCGTCCGGCGACTTCAACCCCATTCACTGGAACGAGCGCTTTGCTACCTCCGTGGGCCTGCCCGGTGTGATTGCCCACGGCATGTTCACCATGGGCGCTGCGGTGCAGCTGGTGACCGACTGGGCGGGCGACGCCGGTGCGATTGTGGACTACCAGACTCGTTTTTCGAAGCCCGTTCCGGTGCCTGATGCGCCGGATGCCGCCTCCCCGGCAACCGGGGGCAGCATCATCTCGGTTGCGGGCAAAGTGGGTTCCCTAGACGAGAGCGCCCGCACCGCCCGCATCGACCTGACCGTCACCGCCCCAGACACCGAGGGTAAGCCCCAGAAGGTACTGATGAAGGCTCAGGCACTCGTACAATTTGCCTAGACACTAGGTAAGCGGATGACACGACGGCACCCAGTCTGTTTCTGCCGCAGACGGGTGCCGCCGCCTGCCTGCCCACTAAAATAAATACCGTAAGACACACACTAGAGAATTGACCCTCACACCATGGCCCAGACCTCCCGCGCACAGCTCACCGACCGAAACATCAAAAACTGGTACCGGGCTGTGCTGGGTCTCTTCTTTGCCAGTGGCCTGGTTGTCTCTGCCCTGCTGACCCGCCTACCCGATGTGGCTACCGGTCTAGGGCTCAGCTCCGGGCCCATGGGCCTACTCCTGCTCGGTATGACCCTGGGCTCTTTCTGCGCGGTCAGCTTCTCGGGCACCCTGGTGGCCCGCTTCGGCGCCGTCCGCTGCATCGCAGCAGCCTACGCCACCACCGTCACCGGCATGATCCTCATCGGCCTCGGAGTGCAATTCACCAGCGTCCTGCTCACCCTGCTGGGTCTCATCATGCAGGGGCTCGGCTCAGCTGTCTCGAACGTAGCCTCCAACGTGCAGGGCATAGCCAACGAACGCGCCCTGGGCCGCTACGTCACCCCCATCATGCACGGCTTCTTCTCCATCGGTACCGTGGCAGGCGCAGCCATCGGCACCCTCGATACCCGCCTGAGCTTACCCTTCTGGCTGCACATGGTCTACTTCGCGCTCGCCGTCGCCGTGCTCGTCCTTGTGTCTCTCAAGTTCTGTCACAGCGAAAACTACGGGCAGGACGACACACAGGCCATCGCTGCCGTTGGGTCCTACCGGGTGCGCGACGCCTGGCGCGACAAGCACACCATCCTCGTCGGTATCTTTGTGCTCGGCATGGCCCTAGCCGAGGGCTCCGCCAATGACTGGGTGGCGCTCGCCCTGACCCACGACTATGGCACCAGTAATACGGTTGGTTCCTTGGGCTACTTCACCTTTGTGGTTGCCATGATGCTCGGACGTTTTGGCGGCACCGCCCTACTCAACCGCTACGGCCGAGTGCCTGTGCTCCGAGTCACCTGCACCCTGGCACTTGTTGGCCTGGCCCTCTTCATCTTTGCCCCCACCGTGCCCCTGGGGTTTGTGGGTCTGCTGGTGTGGGGTCTGGGTGCTTCTCTGGGGTTCCCCACCGGCATGTCAGCTGCCTCAGACGACCGGTTCAAGGCTGCCGTTCGTGTCTCTGTGGTTTCAACGATTGGTTACGCTGCCTTCCTGGGCGGGCCGCCCCTGCTGGGCTTGCTGGGGGAGCACTTCGGTATCAGAAACGGCCTGCTGGTGGTACTAGTCTTTGTGGTGATTTCGCTGGCTCTGACCGGCCGTCTTGGCGTTGCCGCATCGGGCAGGCCCGTCCATACTGAAAAACTTTGACTCGTATAGGCGCTGAGGGATAGGGCGCAGTCTGCCTCCTCCTAGCGGGCAGGCAGGTGCTGAGTGCAGCCGGTAGAATGGTCAGCGTGACTGACATGCTTTTGAGTGAACTAACCACCGCCGCCGTGGGCGGCCCCGCACGCCGCTATGTGAAGGCAACGAACGAGCAGCAGGTGATTGACGCTGTAACCGCTGCCGATGCTGCGGGGGAGAACCTGCTGCTTGTGGGCGGGGGATCCAACCTGCTGGTAGCCGATGAGGGTTTTGACGGAACGGTTGTTCATATCGCCTCGCAGGGCATTGAGACCGTCAGTGACTACACCTGTGGTGGAACCACCTTACGCGTGCAGGCTGGCCACACCTGGGATGATTTCGTGGCCTATGCTGTGGAGCATGAGCTCTCGGGTATAGAGGCCCTCTCTGGTATTCCCGGCACAGTGGGCGCTACCCCCGTGCAGAACGTGGGAGCCTATGGTTCTGAGGTGGCTCACACCATTGCCTCGGTGCGCACCTGGGACCGCCACACCGGTAGCTATAAGACCTTTGCAAATGCTGACCTTAAGTTTGCCTACCGGGATTCGGTACTCAAACAATCCACGGTCAATGGGTCGCCACGGTATGTGGTGCTGACCGTGGACTTCCAGCTGCCGCACGGCTCACAATCTGCCCCGATTCGCTATGCTGAACTGGCACGCCAGCTGGGCGTTGAGGCCGGTCAGCGAGCAGATTCAGCACTGGTTCGGCAGACCGTGCTGCGCCTGCGTTCAGGCAAGGGCATGGTGCTGGATGCCACTGACCGCGACACCTACTCCACCGGCTCCTTCTTCACCAACCCCATTGTGAGCGAGGACGCCTTGGGTCAGTTACCTGCGGATGCCCCCCGCTACCCGGCCACCACTCCTACCGGGGAGCCCCTTGATGGCAGGGTCAAGCTCTCTGCAGCCTGGCTGATTCAGCACGCTGGTTTTGAGAAAGGTTTTGGCCTTAGTGGTAAGGCTCTCGAGCTTGCTGGGGGGCGCGCAGGTCTGTCTACCAAACACACCCTGGCTATTACTAACCGGGGTGAAGCACGAGCCGAAGATATTGCCGCCATTGCGCGGGCTGTACGCGCCGGTGTCCGCGAGGCCTTCGGTGTGGAGCTGGAACCCGAGCCCGTGATTGTAGGGTTCACTCTCTAACGCTGGTTGGGTATGAGTCTCGAACGCGAAGTTAACGGTGGCCAGGGTGGGCGGTTACACCGGCGAATGGAGCGCCTGCGCGCCTTGATGGGGCGCCACCCTGCCCTGTTACTGCTCCACCGGCTGGTGATTATCACGCTTGGTTTTATCTGCATTGTTGCGGGTCTAATCATGTTGGTGACGCCGGGGCCAGGCTGGCTTTTTATCTTTATGGGAATGAGCTTGTGGGGCACAGAGTTCCACTGGGCGCACCGGCTGAATGTGTGGGCCAGGGCCAAGGTGCTGGCAGCGTGGAGGCAGCTGGAGGCCAAGCGGCGCCGGGCCCACCGCCGTAGGGAGGCAGCTCGCTGGGCTAAGCGCGAGAATCGCAGGCACTACTGCCCGACGGGGGAGCATTACAGGGGAAGCTGAGCGTGGCGTCCGTTGTGAGACTAACCCTCCAACCCCAGCATGTGGTTCACGGTCTCGTAGATTTGCCGGTCCTCAAAGCCCAGCTTGCGCATAGCTGTAATGTATTTCTCGGTCAGGGTCTGCGCCTTGTGCGCTGTAGAATCCAGGGCTGTAATAAAAGACCCGGCCCGGCCGTGGGTCTCAATGGCCCCGGCAGCCTCTAGTTCCTTGTAGGCCTTAGCCACCGTGTTCACTGCCAGGCCGGTCTCAGCCGCCAGCGCCCGCATAGGTGGTAGCCTATCTCCGGCAGCCAGCACTCCGGAGGCCCGCGCCGCGATAATAGCGCGGCGTAGCTGGGAGTAGGGCGGCACGTCCGACCCCTTATCAACCCTAAAATTTAAAGCACGAATGCCCCCGCACAGCTCCTGGTGGGAGCCGTGAAGCGGGGGCATTTCATTCTTGGTCATAGCACCAGTTTAGAGGGCGCCGGTTGCAATCTTCAGCATACGGCGCACAGGTTCTGCGGCCCCCCAGAGCAACTGGTCACCCACCGTAAAAGCAGAAATGTACTGGGGGCCCATGTTCAGCTTGCGGATACGGCCCACAGGGATATCCAGGGTGCCGGACGCCGCAACGGGAGTCAGACCCTCGACAGTGGCGTCCTTGGTGTTGGGGATAACCTTTGACCACTCGTTGTCCTCATCGATAATCTTCTCGATTTCCTCAACGGTCAGGTCTTCCTTGAGCTTCAAGGTCAGAGCCTGGGAATGGGAGCGCATGGTTGCGATACGCACGCACAGGCCGTCAAGAACCACGCGGTCATCGCCCTCAAGGCCCAGAATCTTGTTGGACTCAGCCTCGGCCTTCCACTCTTCGCGGGACTGGCCGTTGCCCAGGTCAGAGTCAATCCAGGGAATCAGCGAACCGGCCAGGGGAACGCCGAACTGGGTGGTGTCGAGGTCGCCGGAGCGCTGGAGTTCCAGCACCTTGCGGTCGATTTCAAGGATGGCGGACGCGGGGTCGTCCAGCTCGGTTGCTACGTAGCCGTTGATATCGCCGAACTGCTTGAGCACCTCGCGCATGTGGCGGGCGCCGCCACCGGAGGCTGCCTGGTAGGTCATGGAGGTGCCCCACTCAACCAGCCCCTGCTTCCACAGGCCGCCCAGGCCCATGAGCAGGCAGGAGACGGTGCAGTTACCGCCGATGAAGTCCTTAACCCCTGACTCCAGGCCGCGGTCGATGACGTCGCGGTTGATGGGGTCAAGCACGATGACGGCATCATCGTTCATGCGCAGGGTTGAGGCGGCGTCAATCCAGAGACCGCTCCAGCCGCGCTCACGCAGCTGGGTGTGTACTGCCTTGGTGTAGTCGCCACCCTGGGCGGTCACGATGACGGGCAGCTTGGCGAGCTCGTCGATATCGTGGGCGTCCTTGAGAGTGGACTCTTCCAACGCGCCGCCGAAGGTGGGGGCTGCTGAACCGGCCTGGGAGGTGGAGAAGAAGACCGGGTTGATACCCTCGAAGTCACCTTCTTCGAGCATGCGCTTCATGAGCACGGAGCCGACCATGCCACGGTAACCAACAAAGCCTACGGAATCACCAGATGTAAAAGTCATGGTTTCAGTCTAGCTTTTACGGGCTCCCGGCGCAGGGTCTGGAACCGCATGGTGAGAGGGAGCTTCTCGCCGGTGGCGGTCAGCGCATAGCCTTTTTCAGAGCGGACGGGTGCGTCCTCAGCAACTAGTGCCCAGTCGGCCCCCAGTTCAGGGGCGTAGGTATCACCGGGAATCTCAGCCTCAAAGAGGGTGCGCTCCACCCGGGTTACCTGCCAACCCGCTACTCCGGGCAGGTCGGTGCGGTGTAGGGCCTCGGTGTAGAGAGAGCCGCCGCCAAGGACCCAGTAGGTGGGGGCGTCCGGAGCTAAACTCTGCGCCGCTCCCAAAGCTGCGTCGAGGGAGGGAACCCAGACGGCGCCGTCCTTCTCTTCAACCTGCGAGACAGAACGCGTAATCACCAGGTTGAGCCGCCCCGGCAGGGGGCGGAAGCGGGGCGGGTAGGACTCCCAGGTCACCCGGCCCATCATGACCGGGGCTCCCAGTGTGGCTGCCTTGAAGTGGGCTAAATCTTCGGGGGCGTACCAGGGCATATCGCCGTCGCGGCCAATCACCCCGTTACTTGCCTGCGCCCAGATGGCCGCTAGTTCAGGCAGATACTGCAAGCCGGGATTTTCTTTCCCCTTCATGCTCATAGCTGTGCCCGTACCTAAACCGCAATAGGTGCTTTAATCAGGGGGTGGTGGCGGTAGTCCACCAGCTCAAAGTCCTCGAACTCGTAGTCAAAAATTGAGGGCTTCTTGTTTTTAATGCGCAGGCGTGGGTAGGGGTAGGGATCCCGGGATAGCTGCTCTTCAACCTGCTCGTAGTGGTTGGAATAGATGTGGCAGTCACCGCCGGTCCAGACGAATTCGCCGGGCACCATGCCTACCTCTTCGGCGATGAGCTGGGTGAGCAGGGCGTAGGAGGCAATGTTGAAAGGAACACCCAAGAACATATCGGCAGAGCGCTGGTAGAGCTGGCAAGACAACTCTTTCTGACCATTCTCTCGGGTCTTGACGTAGAACTGGAAGAGGGCATGGCAGGGGGGAAGGGCCATGTCGTCCACCTCGGCTGGGTTCCAGGCTGAGACAATGTGGCGGCGGGAATCTGGGTTGTTTTTCAAAGAGTCGATGACCTTGGCGATCTGGTCGATGGCTTGGCCCTTGTTGGTGGGCCAGGAGCGCCACTGCATCCCGTAGACCGGGCCTAGTTCGCCGTCTTCGTCTGCCCACTCGTCCCAGATGGTGACGCCGCGCTCCTGCAACCAGCGCACGTTAGATTCTCCGCGCAGGAACCAGAGTAGCTCAATGACCACCGACTTGAAGTGCACTTTCTTGGTGGTGATGAGTGGGAAACTTTCGGAGAGGTCGAAGCGCATTTGGCGGCCGAAGACGCTCTTGGTGCCGGTGCTTGTGCGATCAGACTTCTCATCACCGGTTGCCATGATCTCACGCAAGAGGTCTTCATAGGGGGTAGGAATCGGCATGCTCTTCTTTTCTGTGAACGGTCTTAACGTTGGTAACAGTTTACCAATGCGGTTATTCCGTAGCACAGTGCCACTTCATGCTGAAGCAGCAGCGTCTGAGGGCACGACGTACAATCAATCGGGTGAAGATTTATTACTTACTACCAGGAGAGGGGAGGCCGTGATGAGTTCGTACGGTTTAAACAGAGGTAGCACTAAAAAGGCAGATGGCAGAACTCCCGTGCAGCAACGCTCCCAGAGAACACGTCAGGCAATCATTGTGGGAGCCAGTGTGGTTTTTGATCAAAAGGGATATGCGGCAACTAGCCTGAAAGATATTTCTGATGAATCGGGAGTCTCTCTGGGCTCAATATACTTCTACTTTCAGAACAAGGATCAACTGGCGCACGCAGTGATAAGCGAGCAGCACAGCAGATCCTATGAGGCTATTATGCAAAGGGTAGACCCGGAGCAAGGGCCCGTTGAACAGTTGATTGGGGTTTCACGTGCTGTAGTTGATCAGCTTTTGACCGATCCCATTGTGCGAGCAGGGTTTCGTTTGGGCACAGATGAAGCATCTTTACAAGAAGCTGCACAGGAGTTCTATGAAGCTTGGGCGAGAAGTGCTCAGGTTATCATCGAACGCGCCCAGGTAGAAAAGGTCTTCAGAAATACGATTCCTGCTCCAACCCTCGCGAGACTACTCATTGGTTTCTTTAGTGGAACCCACCTAATGTCACAAGCTACAACTGAGCGTTCGGATTTGCTTCAGATGATTCAAAACATGTGGATAATGATTATTTCCGGGCAGGCAACAGAAGACCACGCTGAACGTCTATATCGATTCGTGGATGCAACCTTCACTGAATAATTTTGACTATTAAATTAAAAAGAAAATTTTGTATATTGCTAAATCGAACATAAGGTTGAGCTAACACAGTTCATCAAGTGGCGCTTCCACGCTACTAGGTGCACAAATTAAGACAAACACAACAAGCCTTCCGTGTAAGAGCTTGAACGACCCTTTAACTTCTCTAGATAACTCAACTAATTTAGTAAGTTCACGATATTTATATCTTACAATAAATTCTGTGCTGTTTGACTTCATCAATACTTGCATATCAGCTGTAGTCAAGAACTGTCCATAGCCTTGATAAATAGCTTTAAAAGCTGCTTCTTTTGCGCAGAAGAGCAACCGATCCCATGCTAAATTCGATTGCTCTTCATGTAACAATTTAAGACTATTTAGTTCATCGTTAGAAGCAATCCTATTAATTATATGAATAGGTAGTCTTTCATTAGGCTCAACATCTATACCCAAAGCTGCAAAATTAGCGCTACATCCGACAATAGCAGCGTAAAAATCTTGACAATGTGCAATACTTCCTACCACTTTTGCTGGCCAGGAGGGGCTTCCATCGGGAAGCCTGAGTATATCTCTGTATTTCTTTGATCCTAAATATTTAAGTGCTGTTTTCGCGCATACTCGACCACCCGTGAACTCAAGACGCCGCTTTGTATTCCATTTTTCAGCAACCTCCTGCTCAGCATCGGAAAGAATTTTAATTGGGTAGTGAATCTCATGCTCAAGTGCAATGAAAGCTGAATCGACTTTTAGTATTTCCATATTTATCTATAAATATTTCTCAGTGTGCAACACAAAATTGCGATAAGATAATCATGTATATGTGAAAACATTCTTATAAGTTGCTGTCCATGATTCTCTCCGCAAGAGCTGTAATTGTTAGCAGTGGGTTAACTCCGATAGAACCAGGCAAAAGCGCCCCATCAACTACAACTAACCCTTCATGACCTTTAAGTCCACCCTTATCGTTTGTTGCTTTACCAAATACGGCACCTCCAAGAGGGTGATATGTCCAGTCATTAGTAAAAATCTTACCCTCATATCCAAAAAGGTCAGTTCTATAAGAAGTGCCCTCCATGTCATTTATGCGGTCGAATGTTTGACGGACTTTCGCAATTGCTTCATCTGCTTGAGAAACTTTCCATGTAACTTGAGGTTGTCCATCCACAAGCTTGATTTCACACCTTTCAGAGGTCTCAGCGATACTCAGATAGTAAGAAATGTAATTTTCGAACCCTAGCGGTAGCGGAGCCACTTCATTATATGTACCCAAGGATAAACGACAGTCTATACCGGTAACGGCTATCGTTGACTGGTTAGAACCTGTAGGCAGATTGTTTGGGTTAGTGCGGCCAAAAGTGATGTTTCCGTTTGTTCCCCATCCCTTACCAACCTCAGGAGATAAACGTGTTAATCCGCCATTTTCTTGGGAACGAAGTAGAATTTCAGTTGTTCCGACCGATCCAGCCCCAAGAAAAATTTTTTTAGCACGGAACGTCATATTGCCTATAGTCATTCCTGACTTGTTCCGTTCGATGCAGAAAAGCTCAAACCCTCCCGTAGCAAGTGCATTGATTGATATAACTTCAGTTAGCGTCTGTACTGTGAGCAGCCCAGTCTGTTCTGCCCGGGACAGGTAAGTATGTGTTAGAGATTTGCGTCCATAATTGTTGCCATAAATCAATTCATTTGCAAGTGCTGATTTAGGAACAGTACCAGCCGCTTCTCGTTCCATATAACTAAAATCATAAAAATTTGGCATATTTGCTATATCGTACCCAGCGCGTTTTGCTGAATCTCGAGCTGTACGTGAAAACTGGTACCACTCAGTTTCCTCAAAAAAATTTGGATTAATGCTATTTAGATTAAGACGGCGTTCAGCAAGTGGTAGATAATATCGAAAAAAGTTGTTGTCAGCTATTTGTGGAAGCACATTTGAGAGCACATTTCTTGATGGCCGAGGGGAGATTCCACCGTTGACCAATGAGCCGCCACCATAACCAATACCCCGATAAACAGACATTTGACCAAGAGATTTAAAATCAAGTATACCAGCCCCGTAAGGAACTGACTGATCCAAAGAAATACCTTCGATTGTCTTGACCGGTTGAGAAGTGGAATGACCAAGCCACACAGAGCGTTCATCAGGGGTAAGCATACTTGGGAATATTTTTCCATCACTGCTGGGTTGATTCCATCGCTGTCCCATCTCAAGGAGCAGAACACGGTGTCCTTTCTTGGTGAGACGATATGCAGCTACTGCAGCACCGTAACCTGATCCAACAACAATATTTGTATAGGATTGCTTTGGAAGAGATGCGACGTCTGCAGCGGTTGAACGCGCAGTTATACAGCTGGCAAGACCAGCTCCTGCGGCGATGAGAGATCCTTTAAACAGATTACGTCGTGATGTGTGCATTATATTTTAATCCTTAGTTTATAAATTGAGATAGATTTTAGTAAATTACCAAGAAATATCAAGAAGTTCACAACTCTTACGCCAGTGAGCCTCAACAATCGAATCGTCGTAAGCAAGCCGATGTGTCCGTGATGGCTTTCCTTTTTCGTTATAATATGTTCCAGAAATCCATTGATTACGATTGTGTGGGTCAAGAAAGCGTTTTAAGTTCTGACCTCCTTGCTGAGGTGTTATTAAAAAATTTTTAAGTGCGGTGTGATAGACCCACTTAAAATAGCTAGTTGTATCGGATGCAAAACTTGTAGCAACGTTTCCAGGGTGAAACGCAATTGACGAAATCCCCTGATTAGAAAATCTTTTTTCTAGCCCTCTAGTGAATAGGATATTTGCTAATTTGCCGTTTCCGTAGGCCCGATTAGGTGTGAAGTTATTGAAAGTATTGATGTCATTGAGATCAAGTTTTGAGAAGAGTCTAGCACCAATACTCGCTGTATTTACGATAAGTGCTTGACTGGTCATAAGACGATCGAAAAGCAGATGGGTTAATAGAAATGGTGCTAGATGATTAACTTGGAAGGTTTTTTCAAACCCATCCACTGTTTTTATTGGCCCACTGAAGAGACCTCCTGCATTATTGGATAGAACATCAATACAATCATAGTTTGTTAGTAGTTCATCTGCAAGACGTCTTACATCGTCAAGAACGGAAAAGTCGGCAATATGATAGTTGGGCGTTCCAACTGATTCAGCTACAGATTCCATCTTTGATGGAGAACGTCCTATAAGAACAAGGCGCACGTCATCTCTCTTTAACTGCTCAGCTGCTTCAGCCCCAATTCCGTCGCTGGCACCAGTGATAACAATAGTTTTTTTATCGTTGACCATTTTCTGTCTCCTTTTATCTGTAAAATACAGTTCATTTTATGCAATAATTAGATTTTTGAAAAAATAACTGAGATATTTTCCCCTCCAAAAGCATTACTGTTTACCATTACGTACTCTGGATCTATTTGCTGGGGTTCGTTGGGTAAGAAATTAAGATCTAATTTCGGGTCAGGATAATTTAAATTTGCAGTTCCTGGAACTTTTCCTGAACAAATTCCTTGAATTGCTGAGATAGCTGCAGTTGGGCCTGCTGCTCCGAGCGAATGTCCAAGATTTCCTTTTAGAGATGATACCTTGAGGCTATAAGCATGCTTGTAGAAAACATTTTTAATTGCTAAAGTCTCGGAAATATCATTAAGTTGGGTTGCTGTTCCATGCGCTGCAATATAATCAATCTTCGACGGCTCAATTCCTGCTGAATTAAGGGCGGCATGCATGGCGCGTTGTGCACCAATACCTTCAGTGCTTGGTTGAGTGATATGGAATGCATCTGAGCTGCGACCAAAACCCTTTAGCTCTGCATATATTGGGACATTTCTTGCCTTTGCGTGATTATACTCTTCGAGGACAAGCAATGCTGCACCTTCAGCAATGACAAAACCATCGCGATTATTGCTAAATGGTCGACTAGCTGATGCAGGTGTTTCATTACTTCGTGACATTGCACCCATTACGCAGAAGCCACCGAAAGGGATGGGAGAAACCGGTGCATCAGCTCCACCAGCTATAGCTATATCAATCTCTCCTAGTGAAATTGATTGGGCGGCGCTGATGATAGAGTCGAGACCTGACGAACAAGCGCTTACAGGGGCCATGCTAGGTCCGCAGAGATTGTGTCGAATACTCACATGAGATGCTGCGCTATTAGCCATTCCGTTTGGAACAATACGTGGGCCGACCCTTCGGCCTTGAGATATGGCACGTCCACCATCTAGCCAGCTATCTGCGCCACCGCATGCAGTTCCTATAAAGGTTCCAACTCGGTCACCAATTTTTTCAGTGTCTAGCTTAGCATCATAAATTGCAAGATCTGCTGCGATAACGGAAAGTGTAGTAAACCGATCCATTTTCTTTATTTCACGATTTGAGAGCCAGCGTGAAAAATCAATATTTATTTCACCTGCAATTTTTGTTGGATATGTACTAGTGTCGAATCCTTTTACACGAGTTATTCCTTTGCGATTTGTTACCCAGCCCTCTTCAAATTCATCTTTTCCTATACCAATTGGAGTCACAGGTGCTAATCCAGTGACAACTACCCTTTTTTGCATCAAATATCACCTGCACGAGCTCGATCAATGTAGTGTACGACATCTTGTACAGTATATAAATTTGCGAGGTGTTCTTCAGACAATTTAATCCCGAGATCCTCATCGAGACCAGCAACCAGTTCTAGGGCGTCTAAAGAATCCATACCTAAATCATCACGGAGACTTGCCTTCGGAATAATTTCATCGGAATCAATAGACATGCGCTCAATCAGTAGTGATTGTAGAAGTTGAAAAGAGGTTAAATTGTTATCCATTTGTGTTCCTAATCTGTAATTGATAAAGTTGGTATAAACTAATGTGTGTGGGGAAGGTGAAGAACTGTTGACATATCTGCAAGAACTTCGCGAAGAGCATCAATTGTGTATTGTGCTTCCTCCTCTGTTATTGTTAATGGAGGAGTAACTATAATTGTTTTATCAGACTCTCGACTCACGTCAATAAGTATTTGGTGGTCTTGATTGAGTTTAGTTACTATTCGATTAAATTGTATTTGTTCAAGAGTTTTTTCGATTTCCGCTGAGCAAGTGAGAATCATCTGCCCAGTCTGTACTGGAATTTCCTGAAGTAATCGGCGAAGTGCTCCGGGAGAGCGAGCCGTTATATCGGTTAAAGCTGCTTCAATAGCACCTGTCAGCGGATTTGAGAACTGGAGCTGCCAGTACAGTCCGGAACCATAGGATTTGGAGAGAAAGGTAAAATCTTTGAGTAAGTCAATAATACCTGCATGAAAAATTTCCGCTGTGAGCGCTGACTGTGACAGGAAATCAGGTTGTCGGTATAATTCAAGAGCTTGAAGTGAAACTGCGGAACCAAGGTTATATCCAGCTAGTTGCGCGTTCGGTGTTGTGATACCAGGGAGGATATCCGATGCTTGGTGCCAGAGAGTTTCTCGGATACAACTAGCACCAACAGGTAACATCCCTCCAGACAAAGACTCGCCAAGGCATATTATGTCTGGCTCCAGCTCTAACGTGTTTGCTGCTAGAGTACTTTGTGTCCGAAATGCAGTTTTCGATTCATCTACAATTAGGAGCAAATTCATTTGGCGACAGAAATCACGAATTTGAGTAAAGAACTTAACACTCTCTTGAAAGCTTTCCTCCGTTGAGGAATCTACGAAAGGTTCAATAATGAGGCTACCAATATCGGAGGTCACTGCATCAGTTATTGCCTGTAAATCTGGTGGAACTATGTCAAGAGTAGCCAGATTATTCAAGGACACTGATGGCGATAGTTTTCGAAGAACTGGACTTTGAACCTGCAGTATCGACTTACCCCTTGTTGCAACCGTTGCAATATTTATAGCGTTTTGAAGTGCCTCAGCTGCAGAAGTTGTTATTGAAATCTTGTATTCAGATCCAACCAGAGTATCACTGATTGTACGGCATAGCACAGATGTCTCATAAGGTAAAGTTGCATGATGGGTTGAGGAAGCTTTGTCGCCTTCTATAAACGTTTGAAGTGTCTGAATGAGCTCGGGTCGGTTGTGACCTAGAGTAACAGCTCCTTGAGCCGCATCTAAGTCAAGATAAGGTGTTTTATCTTCATATATTTTAGCGCCGTTGGAATTGTCTGCAACCGTATCGATAAAATTGAATCTTTTATGATTGGTTGTTAAAGGGTCACAGTACTTGTGATAATTGTTTAAAGTTTCTTCTTTGACACCTAACCTCGAATTCTGGCTTTTTGTTGAGCGATGGTATGGTTCAAGCTTCTGAATGTCTGAGTCAATGATTACTTCTTCCCAGCTAGCCAGAGGCAATATCGTAAAACCATGTGTTTCTGCAATTTTTCCAATTTCACGTACTTTATCGATGGGCAGATTGCGACCTATAGAAAAAGTTTCGTCACGCCCCTCTAGTCCAAGAATGATGGTCTCAGCGAGGCAAGCATTGATATGACGGTTGACCGTAACTCCAGAGAATGAAGCGCCTATCATTACTTCAGAGTTTGCATTCACAAATCCACCATCAATTGTGAGAATATCATTTCTTCGTGGAGCTGCACGTAAAACATCCCGTGGTAATGCAACATCAACTACAATAGAGCCTGGTAAAAGAAGATTCTCGTCAATGACTCCACCGACAGATGTGGCTGATACGAAAATCTTATTGCGTGAGTAGACTTTTTCTATAGAGTCAAAATATGATACTATCCCGCTGTGTTCTTGTAAATGTTTTTTTAGTGTGCTGGGAGCTGTGCGACCGCTGTGCACTAAATCGATTGAATAACCGTCCTCAAGAAGTAGGCGAGTTATTGCAAGGGCAATTGAACCAGGATATCCGATAACGGCAATCCTAGTGCTCGAGGGAACATTTTTAAGTAACTTATTTACATAGACAAGTGCTTCGTATGCAGCATATGCCGTTAGTGAGTTTCCACTTGTCACAGGAACTAGTGAGTCACGAGCAGTCTGAGTCCCGCGTCCACCAACTATCGAAGTTGTTCCTCCCAAACCTACTAAATCTACACCTTCATTAGCTAAATTGTTGACTGCTTTTACAATAGATTTCTGGGCCGCAGTTACATCCAGCATCATCTCCTCAGCTGTAAGAGGGAAGTGATGAATAACGGCAGAACATTCTGAACCTCTCGCAGAACGAATCGTTGCAGTTTCGGCGAAAGGTACTTGATGTTGTGCAGACCATGTGCTCCTGCTATATCCAGACTCCCCTTCTTCAATCAGTTTGTTTAATAAATCGATTGCTCGGACATGATTTTTTTCGCTAATTGTTGTTGGGTGTGCTAAAAATCCAATTTTCATAATTTTCTCCTCATCCGTGCCATTGATACACCAATGTGAGATAGCTCTTCACCTTGCCAACTTGTTTCGTCGATAAGACTAATGCCATCTCCTCCGTTTGTGTGTGTGCTAAACGTACGTGAATTATGTCAAATGTATCTGACTCTAGCAGGGCATTCCTTATAAGGGTTTCGTCGTACTCAGTCAAATAACTTCTGCGGACTGTAAGATTACCTATTTGTGTGATGCCTGGCATTTGTTTTAAATTAAATAATCTCATTTGGCGTCCACCATAAGTACCGACTCTTCCTTCTTGGTAACTGTTGATAATCGAATGCCCACCGTTCTCAAAGATAAATACTGTGGTGTTTGATACAAAACGACTGTTCCGTCGATCCATGTGTTCAGATATCGAAGGAACTATATCAGGGCCAATAGCTGCTGCTCCATCTCCGATAAAACCGATTATATTATTTTCATCAGAAAGCGCGATTGCAGGAATAGATTGGTACGCGTCACCCATAATTGCTCTACCGAACCATCCGGAAAACCCCCGGCCAGTTCTCGGGATATTACGAATCGCTGAGATTCCACATCTACCTACATCATATACACCTATATATGTGTATCCTTCCTGCTCAATTAGAGTGGAAATTGTCTTTTTCAAATGAGAGAAGAAGTAGTTCGCCGTCATTGGGGATGAGGGAAGAATGTCTCCAATGGCTGTTGTTGGCGAACTGCATAAATCTATGTGAGCAATTCTCTGTTTTTTAATCTGAGAATCAACGTTTATTAGGGGTAGGAGACTTTCAATAAATATTTGAACGGTTGATGTGAGGGAAATATCTGCGCTTGGAGAAATGTGTGAAGAATTATTGGTAACTTGAATAATGCCAAGACGCCTGCGAAGGACTCCTTCTGAGAATGGCGTATCGATTTCGGCGATTCTACTATTGAGGAAGATGTAGGTGAGTTCTTTTTTAGACCGAGGTTTCCCGTTTGAGTGCGTAAATCGGTGGATGGCAGTATTGAAGCCATAAAGACCGAGGGTTCCAATATAGTTTGGAATTCGTTTACCGTTGGAATATTCTGAAACGCTCCCTGGGTGTATCAAAGAATCTGATAATGCAGCTCCTGATAATTCAGCTAGCTCATAAAGCAATGTCCGTTCTTTTTCATTGAGTGGCCCAGCTTGAATTATAATATCCTGATTTTCACTATTAAATATTCTGGCAATTTGTATGAGTTTTCCCCAATCAGGTAATGTGTCATCGTGTGATATGGAGAAATTCTGCTTTTTTGAAGGAGTTTTTATTATTGGTTCACTTGCCTCTAGTACCTCTTGTGTAGCAAGTAAAACATAAGGACCGCCTTGTGTGTGGAGGTGAGCGATAATTTCGGGAAGTTTATTGGGGATTTCGCATGGGTCCTGAAAATATAGAAATGGTAGATGGCGGGCCCGTAGTACATCTCTTATGTCTTCGTCAGCATTAATTGTCGATTGGAACTCAAACCAGGCTGAATCACGTCCTTCTGCGCACACGATTATTCCTTTAAAACCTGATTCCTTTAGATTAGATAGCGTGCCCCGAAACTCATCAAGCATAGCGCTGGTAACGATAATGATTGATGGAGTACCGTTCAATAGCCATCGGGCTAAAGCGCCTGCAGCTAGGCTATGTTCATTTGGTCCCCGGTAAGCATATTGGCCGCGCTGCTCAACGGTTTCTTCTAATACGTTAATTAATGAAGAGACTACCGAACCTGTGTAGTATCTAAAATCCCAACCGTTCGGTGCCACACAATCCATAACCGTCTCCAGGTAGGTTGCTAGCGCGGTACCGGGTCGCGCCCTAGTTTGTGAGTTATTATTTGATTGGAACTGAAACTGTTCTGTAAATGCGGCGATTACTTGCGCGCTGAGAACTGAAGGGTTATCTGGAATTTGGAAACAATCATATTCACGAAGTGTATACGGCAGAAATCCCTCGTTGGTGTCAGAGTAATAAAGACGAACCGAACCTGTGTTTGTTCCGAATGTGATTGATTCTGATGCTGTGGCGCGAAACTCGTGGAGCTCGTTAAGATGGCTGTCGATTGCAAGATTTGTTTTTTGCTTTATTGCTGACTCATGAATGATGGTGAGAATAACTTGATCTGAGTCATTAAAGGCCTCAAACCTCTCTTGCAACGCATTTAGGGAAGCTACGGAAACTACTTTTATCTTTATTGGTCGCCCCTGCATCACTTGGTTGATAAATCTAGACGCTCTGGAGATAACAATTTTTTCAACAGATAGTGTTGTTTGGGTGTTATTTGTATCGTGATTTTTTTGGCCAAGGCAGTCTGAGAGCTGCTGAAATGATGTTGTTATAAGCTCAGTGAATCTTTGGTTGTCTGAGACGATTGCTACGATTATCATTCTGGCCCAGCCCCTTCGAAAGCTACGGGTTGGCTTGCTCTGCCACCGGTTGGCATGTTGTTGAGAGTCAATAGCTACAAAGCCTGTCTGCGATTAGTCTGCACTAAAGTTGGTTGGTTGACCAACTATTTAAAGTCTCTCTGATTTGCTCTTCGCTGTCAATGAAAGTTGAAACTTAACTTAAAAAGACTAGAAAAAGCAGATAGGTTTACGGTCGAGTTGCTGGCTCAGAACCGGCTTAAACCGCTTAGTGGAGCGCGAGTGGAAAATATGGAGGCTTATTCATAAGGGTAGCGGCACCTTAGGCTCCATCAAGTGTGAGCCCGGGGCTCGAGAAAGACCCTACGAATAAGCCTCATGGAATAAATTCCACCGTTCGTGTCCTGAGGAAAACTATAGAAGCAACCCCGAAGCCTCGCTCTAGCCAATCTAATCGTCAAAAGGCTTGATTTGTTCCAGAGAGATCACGGTCTTGGGGTGGGCAACCGAGACCTGAAGCACCCACATCTCACCGGGCTTAAGGTAGGGGTCACTGGTGGGTAGATGGGGGCGTAGCCGCTTACCCAGCTGCCCGCCAAAGACCTCAAGCACTGTAGGTAAGACAGGCCGGTGGGTGCACAGCACCACAGACTTATCCCGCTTCTCAAACAGAGATTCCACAACCTTGCGGGTCTGCTTGGGGGAGCGGGCATGGTGGGCTTCAGTCAGCGCCCGCTTCTCTTTAATAGAAATCCCAAAGGCCTTGGAATAGGGGTAAACAGTCTGCATACAGCGCACCCACGGAGAAGAAATAATACGTTCGGGAGCCCAGGCCTCAAGCAGACGCCCTACAGCCAGCGCCTGACGCTTTCCCGTAGCAGCCAGGGAGCGCTCCCCTTCAGCGCCAGCCCAGCTAGCGCGCGGCTTAGCCTTGGCATGGCGCACCACAATCACCGGGCGGGTCCTGAGATTCTGCTCTTTCTCTAGACGCAGGAGGGCATCAAGCGGCTCCTTGTCAGTCGAATTAGTCAACATGGCGCGGGCCTGCTTAGGGCTGACCCAGCGGAGCTTATCAACCTCTCCCTCATCTGCCGCGGCCTTCTGGCCTACAGGGGCCTCCGCCGCCCAATAGTAGACCTCCTTGGTTTTTCCCTTGACCTCATAGGCAGTGACCGCCAGCGGGGCACCGAGAATAACAGTCAGCCCAACCTCTTCTCGAATCTCGCGCACGGCCGTCTCGGGGAGAGTCTCACCCGAATCCTGTTTACCTTTAGGCCAGGACCAATCATCGTAGCGGGGCCGGTGGATGATGAGCACCTGCACCTGATCGTGGTGCCTGCGCCAAATAATGGCACCGGCTGCATTCACCTCCGCCCGGTTATGGTGGCCTCGGGCCAGAGAAAGGGCTCCATCGTGGGTATGGGCAGCGTAGAAAGTCTCTGTGTGCGGCATGTGGAAGCTCCGTGGGGTGGGCATCGGGATGTCCTTGAGTTAACCAAATATTAACCCAAGGACATTCTATAACCGAAGGGTTGCGACCGTGGAACACATACGGACGCCGTTGGGTGCTTTAGGAGCGCTTATTGCGCTTTTGAGACCTGCTAGCCAGGTAGTAGGCCTGCACATCGCGCAGGGGCTTCCCGTCCGCTGACAAGTGGTGGCGCTCCCAGGAGCCATCTGCGCTCAGGTGCCAGTTGCTGGTCTTCTCGGAGAGGTAGTTATCGAACATGTCGAGCAGATAGGCAATGTGGGCGTCCGCTTTAACATGGACGAGAGCTTCGACTCGGCGGTCAAGGTTGCGGTGCATCATGTCAGCCGAGCCGATATAGACCTTGGGGCTGCCCGCATTTTCGAAGGTGAAGATGCGGGAGTGCTCAAGGAACCGACCCAGAACAGAACGTACCTTGATGTTATCGGAGAGCCCGGGAACGCCGGGGCGCAGAGCGCAGATACCGCGCACTACAACGTTGACCTCAACACCGGCCTGCGAGGCACGGTAGAGCGAGTCGATGATGGCCTCATCGACCATGGAGTTGCACTTAATCTGAATCTTGGCATCGTGGCCGGCTTTCTTGTGCTCGATTTCCTTATTGATGTTGTCAATCAGGCCCGAGCGTAGAGAGCGGGGGGCGACCAGCAGCTGCTTGTAGGTGGTTTTGGGGGCGTAGCCGGAGAGCTGGTTGAAAAGACGGGAGACGTCCTCACCAATCTGCGGGTCGCAGGTAATCAGCCCCAGATCTTCGTAGAAGCGAGCGGTGGAGGGGTGATAGTTACCCGTGCCGATATGGCAGTAGCGGCGTAAGCTCTCGCCCTCTTTGCGAACCACGAGCGAAAGCTTGCAGTGGGTTTTGAGGCCTACAATGCCGTAGACCACGTGCACGCCAGCGCGCTCAAGCTTGCGCGCCCACTCAATGTTAGCCTGCTCGTCAAAGCGGGCCTTGATTTCAACAAGGGCCAGTACCTGCTTACCGGCCTCAGCGGCCTCAATCAGGGCGTCCACGATGGGGGAGTCACCCGAGGTGCGGTAGAGAGTCTGTTTGATAGCAAGGACGGCGGGGTCGGCGGCTGCCTGCTCTAAGAAGGCCTGAACGCTGGTGGCAAAGGAGTCGTAGGGGTGGTGCAGGAGGACGTCGTGGTCGCGGGTGGCGGTGAATACGTCGGCTGCCTTAGAGGTCTCGTTCGCGTTGAGCCAGCGGGAGGTATGCGCGATGTGCTTGGGGTAGTGCAGGGCCGGACGGTTGGTCTTAGCGATGTCTGAGAGGCCTCGCAAATCGAGCGGCGCGGGTAGCTTGTAGATTTCGTGCTCGTCAATGCGGAGCTCTGAGACCAGCAAATCGAGGATGTTGGGGTTGATGCTGTCTTCAACCTCCAAGCGAACAGGGGGGCCGAAGCGGCGGCGTAGCAATTCTTTTTCAAGGGCCTTGAGCAGGTTCTCGGCGTCGTCCTCTTCGACCTCAAGGTCTTCGTTACGGGTGACGCGGAAGGCGTGATGCTCAATGACCTCCATGCCCGGGAAGAGCACATCGAGGTGCTCGGCGATGATGACCTCAAGGGGGATGAAGCGGACCTCCCCCGAGGAGGATTTAACCGACCGGACTCCGCCTACGGCTACCATGCGCTCAATGGTTTCGGGGACCTTGAGACGGGCAAAGAGTTCCTTGCCGGTCTGGGGGTTGCGGACGATCACGGCCAGGTTCAGCGACAGGCCAGAGATATAGGGGAAGGGGTGTGCTGGGTCAACGGCTAGGGGGGTGAGGACGGGGAAGAGCTCGGTGCGGAAGAAACGGGAGAGCCTGCCCTTCTCTTCGTCGGTCAGGTCGCCCCAGCCTACAATGCGGATATTGGCTTCTTCAAGCTCTGGGTAGACCTGGTCGTGGAAGACTCGGGCCTGGCGCTCCTGTAGGGCGTGAGCGGCTACCGCAATTTCTTCCATCTGCTCTTCGGGCGAGAGCCCGGCGGCTGAGGGTACCGCAATGCCGGTGGCGATGCGGCGCTTGAGCCCGGCTACGCGCACCATGAAGAATTCGTCGAGGTTACTGGTGACGATGGAGAGGAAGTTCAGGCGCTCTAGCAGGTAGAGGTTGGGGTCTTCTGCCAGTTCGAGCACGCGGGTGTTGAAGTCGAGCCAGCTGATTTCGCGGTCTAGAAAGCGGTCGGTGCCGAAGTCACCGGCCAGGTTGGGTTGCTTGATTTTTTCGCCCACATCGATGCGGTCTACGCGGGTTTCTGCGCGTTCAATCTTGTTGATGTCACCACCGATGTGGGGGTGGGTATGAGCCTGTTCGGGTGGGGTATGTGCCATGCGGGGTACCTTTCTTCTGGTGTGGTTCTGTCTATATCTTCTTGTCTGCGGGCCTGCTGGCGCAGGTTGGGCCAGTGGGAGCCTCACCCAGCTCAGCGAACGTCAAGCATGCGCGGAGCTGAGATTTGAAGGGGTGTATTGCCTATCGACAGTGACGGGGGTGAACCCCAGGGACCTATAGAGTGAAAAGGCTGCGGTGTTCTCTGCATCGACGTAGAGCACGATGCGTTCGAGCGGGCGGTCTTGCCCGTCGCGAGCCTGCGCAAGGTAGGCCATACCCGCCAGAGTCAGAGACCGGCCCAGGCCCTGCCCCTGCCAGGTGGGGGCGATACCCACGGCGTAGACCTCCCCCTCGGGGCTGGCCCCGGGCACTGTTTCTCCCTGGTCAGTGGGAATTTTGGTCCAGTGGAACCCAGCCACCTGCCCTGTGGCGTCCTTAGCCAGCAAGAAGCCCTCCGCGCGGAACCAGTCGGTGCGCACTCGGGCCGCTAAATCGTTTTCAGTGAGCCTACCCTGCTCGGGGTGGTGGGCAAAGGCGGCGGCGTTGACGGCTACCCAGGCCGGGCCGTCGGCCTCGGTAAAGGTAGTGAGACTCAGACCGGCAGGGAGCGGGTGCTGTGTAGCTTGAGCAAGGACGCTCGGGCGCCCCTGACCGGTCAGGGGCAGGCCCAGCTTGTAGAGTTCGCGCACGGGCTCCCACCCCAGGTGCTTAGCCAGCGCCTGAGCAGCCAGGGTATGAGGGGCCTGCGCATCGGAGCCACCGTGAACCCAGGCGCGCAAAGAGTCAGCGGGCACATGCGCCGCCGCAGACTCAACTAGCACACGCCCCGCTCCCTGCCCCCGCGCACCGGGATCTATGGCTGCCTCTAACACCCAGGTGGCTCCCTCGCGGATGAGCGCAGCAAAGCCCACCGTTGCACCACCTGCGGTTACCTCAAAAAGTCGGGCCCCGACGTCCTGCCCCGTAGCGGCCTTACCCACCTCAACGTGGGCCTGCTCCGAGAAAGCTGCCACACCGTCAGCGCGTTGCACCGTAACAGCTAGTGCCTCAAACTGCCGAAGCACCTGAGCTGAAAAAGCGGGCTCACTCACCACAAAAGTCTGCACAGGGCTCACACCTTCCTCTTCTTACCGCGTATCAGATCGCTGAGAATTAAAGCTATAACCGACGTTGCGTACCGTCGTAATGAGCTGCTCATGGTCGGGGCCCAGCTTGGAGCGCAAACGGCGAATATGCACATCAACCGTGCGTGTACCACCGTAATAGTCATAGCCCCACACCTCAGACAGGAGCTGAGCACGCGTGAACACCCGCCCCGGGTGCTGCACCAAAAACTTCAACAGCTCAAACTCCTTGTAGGTCAGGTTGAGCGGTGAACCCTGCAAACGAGCCGAATACGAGGCTTCATCCACAGTGATGCCACCCACCCGAATCACTGTCTGCTCAGGTTCAGCCTCCTCAAGAGACTGGGATGCCAACAAACGTAGCCGCGCTTCCAACTCAGCTGGCCCCACAGCCTCCAGCACAATATCGTCCACCATCCAGTGCGGTGCCACAGCGGCCATACCGCCCTCTGTCAACACCATCAGCAGGGGAGACGAAAAGCCAGAGCCCTTCAACAGTTGCGCACAGTTGCGCGCCGCAACCAACTGTTCACGAGCGTCCACCATCACCACGTCAGGCCCAGCGCCCTGCACCATCGCAACAGTAGAACCCAAAGGCAACACCGATACCTGATGCGCCAACAAACCCAGAGACTGCGCCACATCAGAGCCGTCTGCCGAAGAATCACTCAACACGACAATATGTAGCACGCTCGAACACTCCTTGAACACATCAACTCCTGACCAGTATAAAACGTAAGCGCACAGACGTTGATAAACAGGCTCGTAATACGGGAAGATATAGAGAAACCCACCACACACTGAGAAGACACCCCCGCTCTTGAGTATCAAAGATCAACACAACACCAAGGCGATTCGCACGTTCGTCCCCGAGCTCAATCGCCTGCACCGAGCCCGCCAAAAAACTGTCTACGAAGGCCCCCTTGGGCGGATTGGCACCACCCGTCGCTCCCGCTATGCCCTGGTCGCTGTCTCAGGGATCACTGCCCTGATCGTCCTTGTTGCCGCTGCCGCGCTCTCACCCGCTTTGGCCGCGCTTGCCGGGCTTGGGGCCGTCCTGCTCATCGCGGGCGGCTGGCCCGCAGCAACCGGCATCGCTGAGCTCCGGGGGCGTACCCGCATCACCACCCACTCAGTTATCGTGCTCCTTGCAGGCCTGGCCTCGCTGCTCTATTCCTGGGCTAACCCCGGTGACTCACCACTGGCTTTTCTACCGGCTATAGCGGCTGTTGGCGTGGTAGCTAGCTTCATCGCTGAACTGACCCGCGGTGAGGGTGCGGTAGGGCGCCTGGAATCGGTAATTAGCTGCGTTTCAGGTGTACTGGCCTCGGTCTCCGTTGCAGGCTGGGTTGGGCTCGCTATCCTGGCTCAGGACGTTGATACCGCAGCGCCCGTGGTCTTGATTGGTTTGGGCGTGGGGCTGCTCCTGGGGCTTATCGGTATCCGTGTTATTTCTGCAGGCCCTAAAGAGGGCCCCCGCCGGGGGGCCGTCACCCTTGGCGTAACACCCGTAGCTTTTATTGGCGTCATCGCTTACGTGTGTGCGATTTTCCTCACTCGCGTGATAGGCTAGGCCACATGAGTATTCTTGCACTAGAAATTTTCTTCCTCGTCCTGCTCGGTCTGGCAGGTCTGGCAATTTTTACCTGCATTGGGTTTGTGCTCACCGGCCTCTTTCGCGGCCAGAAGTAGCCCCCGAAGCCTCTAACCTTGCGGCCCCCGCTCGTTGGTGAGCGGGGGCCGATTCGTGTGCAGGTACGCTCACCGCTAAGCCCCTGCAGCCGGTTGACCAGGGCACTAAACTGGGGTACATGGCTATAGAAATCCCCACCAACCTGACCCCCGAACTCGTGCCCTTCTCCTGGCTACTAGGCACCTGGGAGGGCACCGGCTCCCTCTGGTATAAAGGCGCGGAGCAGACACCTTTTGGGCAGGTTATTTCCTTCTCGCAGGACGGCCTGCCCTTTATCGAGTACCGCGCCGAGAGCTTTCTGCTTGATGACCAGGGCCAGAAGCTTCGCCCCCTGACCGTTGAGACCGGCTTCTGGCAGATTGACCGCCCCCAGGTCGATGGCGACGTGGGCCCGGGCCTTGTGCCTGCTGACGTAGTGCCCGTGCACAAGGACGCTGAGTCGGTTGAGTCTTTGCGCAATGAGGACGGTGGCTTCAGCCTGCTAGCTACCATTGCCCACCCCGGCGGTCTGACGGAGAACTACGTGGGTATGGTCAAGGGCCCGGTGGTGCGCATGCAGACCGGCAACATGCTACAGGATGACATCACCAAGGAATACGCAGGTTCTGTGCGTCTTTGGGGCCTGGTCAACGGCAATCTCATGTGGGACTGGGAGACCGCTAACCCCGAAACCCGCAAGCTTGAAAAACACGCCTCAGCGGAGCTCCGCAAGACCTCGTCTATGACTGGGGACGATTTGGGTACCACCATGTTCGGCGGCGAAAACCTTGTAGGTGACGAGTAATGACAGGCTACCGAAGCCCCCTGTTATCTCGCCCCGGTGCTTTTGAGGCGTCCGGTGCGGATGCCGGGGTTGCCGCCCACTACGGCGACCCAATGGCCGAGCAACGAGCCCTGGCTCGCCGTGCCCAGCTCACCTTAGTGGACCACTCCAACCTGGGTGTGGTGACGGTTGCGGGCGAAGACCGCCTGAGCTGGCTGACCACCCTCTCAAGCCAGGTTCTTACCGATATGGGGGAGGGCGACTCCACCGAGCTTCTGCTGCTGACCCCGCAGGGCCGTATCGAGTTCGCTGCCTTCGCTGTGGAGAAGGACGGCGCGGTCTGGCTGATGACCGAACGAGACCAGGCTGCGCCCCTGACCGACTATCTGAACCGCATGAAGTTCATGCTGCGGGTTGACATCACCGACCGCACCGAAACCCACGCGGTGCTGGGCTCCACCCTGGACCCGCGCCAGATTGAGGGGGCGGACGCCGTGCTAGCAGGAGGTACCGTCTGGGCCGACCCCTGGGGGGCCGGTATTGCCCCTGGCGGCTACACCTACGCGTCCGCTGGGGAAAACGAACACCCGGGCTCTGCCTATCGCCGCTACCTGACCATTGTTCCTGCCCACCGCCTGCTCGATGCGGTAGAGGGGGCTAAGCTGGCCGGGGCTTGGGCCGCTGAGGCCCTGCGCATTGAGGCCTGGCGCCCGCGTGTGGGTATAGATTCTGATGAGAAAACCATTCCCCACGAGCTTGATCTGCTGCGCACCGCTGTGCACCTGGAGAAGGGCTGCTACAAGGGCCAGGAGACCGTGGCCCGCGTGCACAACCTGGGCCACCCGCCCCGCCGCCTGACCTTCCTCGATTTGGACGGCTCCGAGCACACCCTGCCCGCTGCCGGTTCTGCCGTGATGAACGGTGAGAAGAAAGTAGGAACCGTGACCTCGGCGGCCCTGCACCACGAGGCCGGGCCTATCGCTCTGGCCGTGCTCAAGCGCTCGGTTGACCCGGCCGCCACCCTGCGCGTGGTCGACGGGGGAGATACGGACGCCGACGGCAACCCCGCAACCAGCCAGTACGCCGCCGCCCAGACCGTGATTGTTGCTCCGGACGCCGGCCAGGTGGCCGGGCGGCGAAACATGGGAGACTTCTTACGGGGCTAGAACTGGGTTCTAGCTACATACGGTTGGCCGGGGCTTTTGCAGGTTGCCTTCGCTACCGGTGAGATTCTTGTTGTTATCGCTGATTTGGCGCACGATAGCTGGGGCATCATTGATGGAGCGCACAGTTTGGATTTTTTCTTCCTGGGTCATGCTGTCGACGGTGGCAATATCTTCTAGTTCTGCAAAAGAACTGCCTGAACAGAGAATGTCGTGGTAGGTGGCGATTTCTTGTTCGGTGAGTTGGGCTAAGGCCTGGGCCTCGTCAGCTACTGGCTCATAGGGGTCGATGCTGGGCAGGGACTCCATGACGCTGGTAGCTGGGGCCTCAGCGGGCGGCGCGGCACTGGTTTGAGAAGAGCATGCTGAAACGGTCGACATAAGAATAAGTGTGCATAGAGGAAGATAAAATTTTTTCATAGATCTATCCTTCGGGGTAGGCTAAACATATAAAGATGAAATCCGAGGCGAATTAGGATTTATTTATTAAGATGTATGGAATCTGATCACAATGAATTTAATTGATGAATATTTCTGGGTACATCTTCACGCAAGGAGATTTACGAGATTTCTTTATAGATATTCACGCATTTTAACATAACGGTTAAGAATGTAGAATTGCTGACTATCTATTTAATTTAAGTCAAAATTATAATTTTTATCGGTTAAAAGTAGTTTAGACGTATCAATGGATGCCTTTTCAACAATAAGGCTGTCAGGACCACCTTTAATTTGAAAATATCCAGGTTCTGGGACTAAAAAATCACCACCCCAAATAACTGAATCTCCCAATTTAGAAATTATGTTGCGAATTGCAGAAATTTGATTAGGATATAATGAATCTAGACTCCCAGGAGGGAATTTATCTTTTTGAATGTAAATAGCAGTTCCTGAAAGATAATTATTGTTGTAGCTATTTAAATCACCATCGTATGAAGAAAATGATATAATTTCCCCGTGTTCTAAGGGCTCCACCTCGTAGTTCCATTTTCTTAGGACATAGCTAAGAATATTGGAAGGCATACCCTCAGCTAAAGTCACGTGCGCACCGCAGCCCTCAACTTGTAACTCCTTAGCAGCAGTAAGTAACGGCCACCCATTATCTGAAGTAATTATATCTTTGTCTAAGGCGAATGAACTATCGAATCCTAGGTTTAAAAAAATCGAAATCGGAGGAATTGTTAAAAAAGTACGTCTGTCTACTATCATAATTAATCACCTTTGGAATTCTTTAATATAGAAATAAATAAGAGTATGGATGGTATAAATGATAGGGGTAAAAGTAAATTAATCCAAAGAGGAAAAATATTTACTTCTCCTGGGTTGCAAATAATTTGAACAGGGTATAGCGTATTTGGCTGAGGTGTATGAAGATCGTCAAAGCCTGCTGTTTTGCAGGAGTAGTTAATGTCAAAAATATAACTAAATCTTGCCCCAGATATGAAAAGAATCGCTGTTATTATTGTTAATATGCAGATAAAACCAAAAACTAATACCTTCCACTTATTCATTACACAATACCACATCTTATTAATAATGCATCTACAAACCCTTGCACGAAATCATCTAGCACGTCCTTTTCTAACAATTCCGGTAATATTACTCCGTAAGCGAAGGAGGTTCTTGCGAAAACGATAACAGGGTCGTAATGTGAAATTAGCATGTCAGAAACAATATTTTTTGCATTTTCTGCGTTGATAAAGCGCGTATTCCAGAAATCTATAAAACGATTTTTGCGATTATTATTACTGTAGACGTCTTTGATTACAGTATTTATTGGAAGTTTATTTTGATTTATTTGGGTTGCAATATACAAGGCATCCGCGTCACATAACAAATCAGAAAACCCAAAACTAGAGTTATAGCCGGGGGTTCCTAAATTGTCGATACAAAATTTATACCCTGAGGGATAACTATCAATATTTCTACGCCATTCTTTATAAAATGTTAATAAATCTCCGCCCCATCCGAGTAGATCACCTGCATTTACTTTTATCAATTTTCTTTGGTCGGGTACAGTAAAATTCAGATGGCCCTGAATAGAAGCTATGAGATGCTGAGTATCTATTGGATATCCAGTTACAGGGTCAATTACATTCTCTACAATACTGATGCCCTTGAAATCAGCGAAATCTATAAACGATTTATTGCTCTCACCAAGTATGGCTTGCCACTGCAAATCATTGTAATTGTCTTTCCTATAGTATTGGCAAACAAGTGAATTTGAGTAACTAGTATCATTATTTGAAAACTTGCTTGCAAGTTGATATAATTCATTGATACTTTTAACAAAATCAGAAGCTAGAACCTTGGGAGCATTAATTGTTGATTGTCCAGGGTCTCCCCCTATCCTACGCCAATCTACATTATCTAAATCGAAATTTCCATCCTTGGATGGGATATTTGATGTTTCTAAGATTTGGTTCATAGACCAATTTTGAGGTAGTGGAAAGCCGAGATTTCCCGAAAATCCCCAGGACATTCCAGAAACGTATGAATATCTTGCATAAGTAAACTGAGTTACATTAATACATACATTTCTTGACCCATAGACACCATGATAATATTTGTTACCTTTCTCTGTAAGTGCAGATACAACCCCCCGGAAATATGGAATTATATTACGACTAATGTCTTCCTGAGTTGCATCGTAATCAACTGCAAAATAGATTGTAGTCCCCCAGTTAAACCCAAATCCCTCAGCGAGTGAGTGTGCTTTTAAGCCATGCTGGTACCCTTTTTCGTAAGTAAAATCTTCTAAGCGTCTCCCATTGTCCTGAAAAATTGGCATTACGCTCATGCCATATTTAAATATTCTATCTAATTCACCTGGTTTAATATTTTTATTTAGATCAATATATCCTTCAAGGGCTGGAGGATTGTATAAGTAACGACCTATTACTTTATAGCCAGATTGTTTTAAGTACTCAGCTTTCGCATCTGTAATTTCAAATCGGGTGTCGCATCCTTCTACTTTACGATTCGCATCCCCCATTGAGACTAGAAGCTGTGCCCATGTCTGGTAATCTGAATGTCCAGTTTCAGGTAGTTGTGAAAACTTTTGAAAATTTTTGACAAAAATAGTTAAATTTGAATCCCATTTGGATTTAAATGAAGAATAAACTTGATCAGAACTTCCAGCAGCTACAGATATATCTGATGGTACAGGCTCATTGAAAACACAAGCAGCAGAAAATAGCTGGACCAAAATTCCCTCTGATCCTTCTCTAAGCATTGTTTTCTTTAAAGCAGATTGTGTTCCAGGTCCAAATGCTCCTGTAGGCGATGGTACCGAAAGTTCATATTGAAGCGCTAACATAAGAGATTTTTGGACGTCTCTTGAATATATTCCATCAGCCGGTCCAATAGTGAAATTTTCTTTAAGGTTATACCTACTATTTAGCCATCTTTGGATATCGCGTATTTTTGATTTTCCACCTGGCATGAGTGTATAAGCATCCATATTAAGCAAACATCTAAATAGCTCAGCAGAAACTTGACCAGATTTTTCAAGCCCCATATTGTGTTGCATTTTCATAATGGAAGCTGCAGTTATGGAATCAAATATTCCAGCTTTAGTGTCACCTCCCCAGTAGCCTTTGCAAAAGAGTGAATGCTGGATTATTCTAATAATATTTTTATTTTTATTCCATCCAACACCAATTAGCCCAAGGTTTTTCAACCTTGATTTTGTCGAAGGTCCAAATGCGGCAGCTAGAGTCTGAATTCCTAGCTCATGTTGCAAACCATATAGTAGTGAATGCATCGTAGCCCAACCAGTTTTCCCATTTTCGGGACAATTTTTATAGTGAGATACATGTGAATAAGTACTATTAGCCCATTTTTGTGCTTCTAAAACTTTCGGATCTGACATATGTTATCCTAATATCTGAATAGTTAAACTTTGATTGAAAATAATTTATTTAAGATAGTTAGGCTTCCGCTGATTAAAACTTTTTGGTAATTTAGATTAATAACGATTAAAATTTATAAGCTTATTCATAAGGGCGATGAAGTGGATTTACAGCAAAACTACTGGTTTGGATGCTGGCATGAATCGCTATAGTGGATGAAGTGAATCAGGTGAGAGAGCCGCAATGAGCGTAAGACTGCGGTGCCGCTTATGAATAAACCTGGTAAATGGGATGTTTAATGAAGAAGCTAAGCAACTTATTGCTTATGTGCTTGCTTACCCTAATGCATACCGCTCTATTTTGACAACAGTCGGATAAACGTTGTGTCCGTAATTGGAGACTGTTGGTGCGAAATAAAATTCTTGGTTAGTATTTTCTCTCCAGACAGTCCACGATAGTGCAGAAGGGAGTGGGGTCATGGGCGGGCGGTAAAGAGACCGAGCTTTGCTTCGCCCTGGTGACAGAGACATAACCCCGCTGATGTTTACATCGAAGACCCCCTTGTTAGCGTACTGAAGTAGGGCACCTCGGTCTGTCCTGACCTGGTATGTGCTACGAAGCGAACTCGCTACGGTGTTGTAACGGTTTAGCTGATTGTAAGGAACTTCATCTGAGCGAGTCCTGATGTCCTGAGTGATTTTTTGCTGGCTTGAAAGTGTTTGCAGGTTTTTAATCTTTGCTGGTGTGGGTATTGACCCGATAGCTGATTGTTGAGCCTGAATGGTTTGTTCGTCGAAACCTAAATCCCGTAGTTCTTGGGGGGTGGCGAGATATGAGTTGCCACTCAGTATTGCAGGAATATCAACAGCTATACTTTGCTGCGTAGGTTGCGTTGAGTCTACGGGTGCAGTTACAGTTGCATGGCTCTGAGCTGGTGAGATAAGGGCTGTTACGAGAGCTAGTATGAGGCTCCCCCTGTATAATTTGTTCATAATCATGCCTCAATACTCCATTATTCTCCTCACGGTGTCAATGATTTTTTGAGATATTAATTACTTATGAGGTCGCTTAGGGGATTGAAAGGTGACTCAATCCCGCCAGGAGTCAAGGAGTCAAGGAGTCAAGGAGTCCTGTGTAGAAGAGAAATCATACAATGAGGCTTATTCAAAATTACTCTGGAGCTTCAGACTCATAGCGCTGCCGTTGACGTGGGGTTGGCGTGAATCACCTTATGATCGAAGCGAATCAGGCGAGAGGGCCAGTGACGAGCTTGAGTCTTGAGGCGCCATCATGATGGTTTTTTGAATAAGCTTCATCTGAGCACCGGGCATTTGTAGAAAGCCGCCTACCTCGTACCTCGGTAAGAGCAGGCGGCTTCTGATGCTTAAGCTTTGTTGTTTAGCGGCCGAAGAGGACCTTGGCCTCTTCGTAGCGGTGCAGGGGAACGGTCTTGAGGCCGTTGAGGGCCTCAGCAAAGTCAACACGCTTGATTTCGGTACCCTGCATGGCAACCATCTTGCCCCACTCCTTGTCATGAATCATGTCGACAACCTGAATGCCCAGGCGGGTGGAGAGCACACGGTCAAAGCCGGTGGGGGCACCACCGCGCTGAATGTGACCCAGAATGGTATTACGGGTCTCGATGCCGGTGATGCGCTCAAGCTCCTGCGCAACCCAGTTACCGATACCGCCCAGGCGGGGGCGGCCGTCCTTCTCCTGGCCATTACCGGCGAGCACGTCGTCGAAGCCCTCGGGAATGAAGCCTTCAGCAACCACAATCAAAGGTGAACGGCCGCGGTCGTGGACTTCCTTAATCCAGCCTGCGACCTCTTCCATAGAGACCTTAACCTCGGGAATCAGAATGGCGTGAGCGCCACCTGACATACCCGAATGCAGGGCAATCCAGCCTACATGGCGGCCCATCACCTCGGCGACCATGGCGCGGTGGTGGGACTCACCGGTGGTACGCAGACGATCCAGGGCGTCAGTCGCGATGGAGACCGCAGTATCGAAGCCGAAAGTGTAGTCGGTTGCCTGCAGGTCGTTATCGATGGTCTTAGGGACGCCAACTACGGGCAGACCCGCATCGGCCAGCCGCTTGGCGCCAGCTAAGGTGCCTTCACCGCCGATAGCGACGATGGCATCAATGCCGTTGCGCTCCATCATGATTTCGATATTTTCAGCACCGCCCTTGGGGCCGTCAAAGGGGTTGGTGCGTGAAGTGCCCAGAATGGTGCCGCCGGTTCGGGCGAGGCCGCGAACCTTAGTGCGGGGTAGATCCATATAGTCGCCTTCGACCACACCGCGCCAGCCGTCACGGAAGCCAACGAATTCATCGCCGTAGGTCTTGACGCCGTTGAGTACGGCACCGCGGATAACGGCGTTCAGGCCGGGACAGTCGCCGCCGGAGGTGAGCAGACCGATTTTCATGGAGAAACTCCTCGTGTTATTCCTGGTAAGGAATGGGTGTGACGACCCGGGTAGGTTCCTGCTCTAGCCAGCAGCCCAACATGTGGGTCTTTGTTGGTTTCTATTGTAGTCAAGAGGGGTTGTGTTGGGTAGCTGTGGGGTAGGTTGCGCTGTATGTTTTGGGTCGCTGAGTAAGAGTCAAACACGACTTTAGGGGCGGGAGAGGTACTTGGTTCTGGCGCTCCGGGTAGTACGGATAGCGCGGCATATGAACCTTCGCAAGCGACCCTCTCGCAGCTTCGCTTCGCTCAGATGCGATTCACGCCAGCCGCCGAGCCAGCTTGCTTGCAGTTCATATGCCGCGCTTACTTGGTGCCTCCATGGGGTGCGCAGGATGCCCCTGAAGCCGACTGGCTGGGGCTGGCATGAATTGCTTGTGAGCGCCAGCGAACCAGCAAGAAGGCTAGTCGGCAAAGGGGCGTCCTGCGTATCGCTGGGATGTGCCGGCGTCGGGCAAACTACTCTGCGTGGCCAGCAGTTTCTGCATACGGGCCAGACCCTCAGCCAGGTCCTTATCGCCCAGGGCGTAGGAGAGGCGCAGGTAACCGGAGGGGCCAAAAGCCTCACCTGGAACAACCGCTACTTCGGCTTCTTCCAGAATGATTTCGGCAAGCTCAGCGGAGGTCTGCGGGGTCTTACCCGCAATGGTCTTGCCCAGCAGGCCGGTGACGTCGGCGTAGGCGTAGAAGGCGCCCTTGGGGGTGGGGCAGTGGACGCCCTCAATGGCGTTCAGGCCTTCCACTATGGTCTTGCGGCGGCGATCAAAAGCCGCGTGCATCTCGTTGACGGCATCGAGTGAACCAGAAACAGCAGCTAGAGCTGCCGTCTGCGCGATGTTATTGACGTTGGAGGTCATATGGGACTGTAGGTTAGTTGCTGCCTTGGTGATATCAGCCGGAGCAATCATCCAGCCCACGCGCCAGCCGGTCATGGCGTAGGTCTTGGCCACGCCGTTGAGAATAACGGTGTTCTCAGCCAGGGCAGGGACGGCCTTAACGATGGAGGTGAAGGGCACGCCGTCATAGGTCAGGTGCTCGTAGATTTCGTCGGTGAGCACGATGATGCCCTTCTCCAGAGCCCACTCACCAATGGCCTTGGTTTCTTCGGGGGTGTAGACCGCGCCGGTGGGGTTAGAGGGAGATACAAAAATCAGGGCCTTGGTGGCGGGAGTATAGGCCTCCTCCAGCATGCCGGGGGTGACCTTGTATTCCTTGTCGGCTCCTGCGAAGACTTCAATAGGGTTGCCGCCCGCTAGACGGATGGCCTCGGGGTAGGTGGTCCAGTAGGGGGCGGGTAACAGGACGTCATCGCTCTCGTCAATGACGGTGGCAAAGGCCTGGTAGACGGCCTGCTTGCCGCCGTTGGTCACAATCACCTGGGCCGGGTCAACCTCAACGCCCGAATCACGCTTGGTCTTTTCGGCGATGGCCTGCTTGAGAGCGGGCAGGCCTGCAGCCTGGGTATAGCGGAAGTTGGCCGGATCGTTGAGGGCTTCACGGGCAGCGTCCACAATGTAGCCGGGGGTAGGGAAGTCTGGCTCGCCTGCGCCGAAGCCGATGACCGGGCGTCCTTGCGCCTTGAGAGCCTTGGCTTTAGCGTCAACAACGAGGGTGGCAGAGGGGGCGATAGCGCCAATACGGCGTGATATGCGGGCAGTCATGGGGAGGTTCTCGCTTCCGCCCTGCATCTACGGCAGGGGCTGTGGGTGATAGTTTGCGGCGTGGACGCCCAGGCCCGGTGCGCCCTTATTTTCAAGTATAGGCGGTAGAGTGGGTGTGAGAAGGTGTGTTCTACCCTGCAAATTGCCAAAGCCTTAAATATGCTTTACAGTGGATAGCGTTGTTCGCAATTGAATGACTACAGGCCTGTGCCCACGAGGTGTAGCGGCTGTATCTTGAAGGGAACTCCCTTCAAAGGGCGGTGGCTCAATTGGTAGAGCAGCGGTCTCCAAAACCGCAGGTTGCAGGTTCGAGTCCTGTCCGCCCTGCTTCAAGCCTCACAGGTGTTTTGTCAAAGTGAACGAGCGCGTTCATGATGAGTCTAGAAAGGGGCGGGCCTCCCATGGCTAAATCAATCGCCACTAGGACCGCCGGTTCTGCCAAAACAGATACAGAGAAGAAGCCAGGCTTCTTCGGTCGTATTTTCCGGTTCCTACGTGAAGTCATCGCAGAACTCAAAAAAGTTACCACTCCCACCGGTAAAGAGCTGGTGCAGTACGTGATTATTGTGCTCTTCTTTGTTGCCTTCATGTTGCTTCTTATCTCAGGCCTTGATTATGTTTTTGGCCAGGGAGCCTTCTGGATTTTTGGCAACGGTATGAACTAGCTGCAATAGACTAGGTCGCCCGGCGGCCAAACCCGTTAGAATCTTATGTGAACCCAAGGGCGCAGCAAGCGCCGTAGAGAACCCAGTGACGAAAGCAGGCAAAGCGTGTCCGAGCAGGAAGTGCCCCAGCAGGCCGACGAGGTTGTAGAACCTGCAGAGCAGGTAACCGAAGACGCCCACGAGGCTGTAGAGGTTGCAGCGGCCGAGGTTGTTGAAGAGGTAGAAGCCGCTGAAGAAGCTGGTGAACCTGTCACTGACCCGCTAGATGAGTTCAAGGCTAAGCTCCGCCGCCAGGAGGGGGAGTGGTTCGTCATTCACACCTACGCTGGTTACGAGAACAAGGTGAAAGCCAACCTTGAATCCCGTGCGCAAACTATGAACGCTGAAGAGGATATCTTCGAGGTTCAGGTGCCCATGGAAGAGGTCATGGAGGTTAAGAACACCGCCAAGAAGCTGGTTCGCCGTGTGCGTGTTCCCGGTTACGCCCTGGTACGTATGAACCTGACCGATGAGACCTGGGGCGTTGTGCGCCATACCCCCGGTGTGACGGGCTTTGTTGGGCAGGACGCCTACAACCCGGTTCCGCTACGCCTTGATGAGATTGTTGCCATGTTGGCCCCGGTCTTCGAAGCTGAGCAGGCTGAGGCGGGTGCCGCACCCAAGGCTGAACCTCAGGTGGAGACCGGTTTTGAGATTGGTGAAGCTGTTACCGTTAAAGACGGCCCCTTTGAAGGCATGCCGGCTACCATCTCAGAGATTAACGCCGCTGCCTCGTCTATGGTTGTGCTGATTTCCGTCTTTGAGCGCGAGACTCCCGTGACCTTGAATTTCTCTCAGGTCACCAAGATGTAGCCCTCTGGGGTCTATAAGGGAATCGCCTCCTGCCTTTTGGTAGGGGGCGATTTTTTGGTTAGGGGTATTGACATCAAAAAGTGTTTTGTGCCACTCTAAATCTTGTTAAGCAAAGATACCTAATCTTATTAGGCGACGATGTCTACTATGAATTGAGAGAAAGGATGAAGGCTAATGTCTTCACGTAAAACCACCTGGGGGGCTTGTTGCAGTAGCGGGCTTTAGTCTGGGGCTTCTTACCGCAACTGCTCCGGCTAGCCAGGCCGCTGTTTTTCACTGTCCGACCTCTACGGTCTGTGTGCACGCCAATATCGGCTTTGGTGGATCCCGCCAAGATATTAGTGGCTTTGCGGCCTACACCGATCTCAACGGTCAACTGCACGATAAGGCCTCTTCATGGGTTAACGCCAACCGTTGGGTTTCAATGGGTATTGGAGAATGGCGGAACGGTAAGCAATTCATAGGTCAGGTTCTGCCAGCTGGCTGGTACGAAAATAACCTGCATACCAACGCTAACTTCGGTGATAAAGCGGATTTTGTAAAGCAGGTTTAAAACTTGTTCTATATACAGAGTGCGTACTAGGCATACAGCGGGCCAAGCTCACACCGTATGAATCAACATAACCAGCCTGGTGTCTTTCCCTGATATATATGGTGAAGGGCGCCAGGCAGATATAAATAATAAAACTTTCAGAATCAAGGGCGATGTGGAATGATGGCGAAATTTCAGACTTTATCTTTTATAGCGGTAGCTTCTATTGGCTTAGTAGGCTGTTCTGCTATTGAAAATGAGTCGGTCGATGTAGCTGAAACAGAGATTAAAGCTGCTAGTCAGGTCGATAACCAGGCTATCGAAAAAATCAATACTCTCTTTAGCATGAGCCCTGCTGCCCAACAGGCCAAGGAGGCAGCCATAAGCCAATGCCTCAGCGATCAGGGCCTTACCTGGCAGCCCGGGCAGCTCAACCAACCCTTTGATATTCGCTCCCAGTTCTCGCCCAAAGCTCTCAGTATCGAAGATGCCCAACAATATGGCTACCTATCGCAAGAACCTAACACAGAAGTGCAAGCTCCTCTTGTTGACGATACAGCATTGGAAGCTTACAGGGGGAACCCAGAAAACGGCAGTGTGGTAGTAGAAGGCATTCCCGGGGCAATTGCCGCCGACGGTTGCCTAGCCCAGTCCTACAAGGCTGTCTTTGGTAGCGCAGAAGCTGGGGTGCTTTTTGAAAGCGGTATTCAAAATCTTCCCCTACCCTATATAGGAGCGGCTCAGATGGATTCCAAACAGGAGGAACTAAATCAGCGCTGGTCGGCCTGCATGAAAGACCACTATGGAATCGAAATACAAACCCCGGACCTGGCCTCGGTAGACACCAGCATGGATTCACACCAACTAGCTATGTACGATGCCCAATGTCGGCAGGAAGTAAACTACGAAGAAGTCACCACAGAAATTCTCAACGCCTACCTGACCACCTTCCTAACCGATAATGAAGGCATTATCGACCAGCTAACCCAGGCTAAACAGACTGCCGAGAAAAACGCTCCCGAAATCCTGGGAAAATAATAAGATATGATAAACAAGAAAATCTGGGTCTTGCTGACTTTGCTTTGTATGGTTGTTACTGGTGTGACCGTCTACATTGCTTCCTCCTTCAAAACCAGCGAGCAGAAGGCCGCCGAAGCGCAAGCTCCAGAAGCTAGTCGCATCACTGCTAGCGTAGAAAACCGGTTCCTGGAGAACACTTTGCCTCTGGTCTGCTCGGTTGACTACACCGACCAGCGAGAGCTCACCGTCACCCAGGCAGACCCCGGCTCTCAGTTCACCAGTGTAGATATTGTCCAGGGCGAAGAGCTGGGCAATGGGAATCTGGTTGCTGAGGTTAATGGCATCCCAGTCTTTACACTTTTGGGTGGGTTTTCCCTCTACCGTGACATGACACTTGGCGCACAGGGGCCCGACGCAAAGCTACTCAATGATTCTTTGGTGTCTATGGGATACCAGCTCCCGCGCGTTGGTTCTGATATTAATACTGTCACAGAAGAGACATATCGGGCTCTTGGGGTGCTCTACACTCACTTTGGCTACAAGCCATTGAACACCGAGGAAGCCATTCCCGCCAGTTCCTTTATTGTGCTCAACGACTACGCAACCGTTATCTCCACACCCCGTTCAACCGGTGCCGTTGAGTCTGAGCCTCTGGCCCTGCTTAGCTCTGGGCAGAAAGAACTAGCTTGCAACCAAACCGGAGGGAGTCTCAGTACAGAAGTAGCGACCGGCCAAAGGTTGCGACTCAATACTGGTGAGACTGTGACCTACCCTGTAGAAGTCAGGAACGAAAAAGTAAGTACAGAAAACTCCAACTCAGGTTCGGAGACTCAGGTAGTGGCACCAAATTCACAAGCAGGAACAGACACTGATACCACGTATGTTGCAGTTCAGGTACCCGAGAGTGATTTAGATGGACTGAGTCGCTTCAATGCGGAGCTAATTCTTAGCTCATCTCCTCAACCCGGGCTGGTTATTCCCTCCAGCGCCATCTACACTACAGAGCAAGGTAGCACCGTTAAGCTCCAAGAAGGTGACGAAACCCGAGATATTACAGTCCGGGTAACCTTCAGCGCCAAAGGTTTCAGCATGATTGAGGCAGATTCTAACACTGGTCTGGTCGAAGGTAGCCAGGTCCTTATCTCTACCGGTACGCCATGAGCGCTCGTCCCCTCATCGAAACTCGTGAGATTCGCCAGCAATTTGGCTCCGACGACAACCCCCTAGAAATCTTGCACGGGATAAACCTGACCATTCAGGAGGGGGAAGTCGTGGCCTTGCTGGGGACCTCAGGCTCAGGTAAAAGCACCTTGCTTAATATCCTGGGACTCCTCGCACAGGCGAGCTCTGGTAGCTATACCCTGGGCGGAACCGATATCTCTGAGATTGAAGCTAAGCACCTAGCAGATATCCGGCTCTCTCAAGTGGGGTTCGTGTTCCAGTCCTTTCACCTGATTGCTCATAAAAATGTCTTAGAAAATGTGGAACTGCCCCTGCTCTACCAGGGGATTCCTAGAGATGAACGTCGCCGCCAAGCCCAAGAAGTTATCGATAGGTTAGGACTATCGCACCGGGCAACTGCCCCTATAGAAACTCTCTCTGGCGGTGAGAAACAACGAGTAGCTATTGCACGTGCGGTAGTCACTCGCCCAACAGTACTTCTGTGCGATGAACCTACAGGTGCTCTGGACCAGAAACGCTCCCATGAGGTCATGGATCTTTTACGGGAAGTAACTGGAGAAAAACAGACCACTCTGGTCGTTACCCACGATCCTGCCATCGCCGCCCGCTGCGACCGAAGTTTCTATATAGAAGATGGCATGATTCTTGAGGTGGGCCAGCCAGCGAGTCACACCCACGAGGGGCAAAAACAGATTCCTCAACAAAACACTACGAGTGTGCTGCCTGCCCCCGCCATGGAAGCTCAGCAAGAAACCGAGATCCTTCGAGAGACTACGATAGAAAGCCTGCCTCGTTTTCCTTGGGTCAAGCCCGCCCTTATCGAAGCCTGGCAGTCAACTTTTGCCCGCCTGCGCCGTAATTTCTTTACTATGCTGGGAGTAGCATTAGGCGTTGCGGCGCTCACCCTGACTGTGGGACTTTCCAACACTATTGCCGGGCAGGTTTCAGATGCTTTCGATATATACCAGGCTAAAAAAGTAACTCTGCACTACAGCGGGCAGGAGCCCCTGTCTGCTCAGCAAGCCCAAATCCTGGTAGATAGCCCCAGCTACCAGAAATTAACCGGCTTGAATGGAGTGACCGGACAAGCGGCTTACCGTGTCATCAACGATGTAATGGAGACTCAGTCCAGCCTTTACAGTGAAATTAGCGTATCGGCTCCGGTTATTGCAGCTCAAGAAACTGTGTTTGCGGTGCAGGAACAAAACCTGGTTCAAGGCCGTCTCTTTGATAGTGGGCACAATGAACGCGGCGAGACTGTGGCCGTGGTAGGTCAGAGCCTACTCAAAAAACTTGGTGTGAACTGGCAAGAGGGCCTCGTCATCTACCTGGAGGGCACCCCGGTCACGGTCATTGGAGTAGTCACCGAGAACAGTGCTTCTGGGTCCTACTATGGCGCTGTTTACCTTCCATTAGGCACAACTACCTACCCTGAGAGCACGTCATTTGATATTGTTCTGAGGGTTCAACCGGGAGCTGCCCAACAGGTAGGCCAAGAAGCCCCCTATGCAGTGTCACCGAATAATCCCGCTGCCTATAGTGCCAGTGTTCCCCCTGCCCCTGAAACCCTGAAAAAGGCAGTGAATGAACAGCAAAAAGCCCTGCTGATTGCCATGTCATTGATTACCCTGGTTATCGGTGCGGTAGGCACCATGAATACTTTTCTGGTGGGGGTTATGGAACGCCGTCAAGAAATAGGTCTACGACTGGCCATTGGCACAAAGCCAGCGGGTATCACCCTGCAGCTGGCGGTCGAAACCATTATCACCAGCCTGTTAGGTTCTTTTGCCGGGCTCATCGTCTCTATCAACGCTATTGCCCTTATTAGTCTCTATAATTCATGGACTCCTATTATCAGCCCTGCGGTGATAGGTATGGGTGCAGGGGTGGGCCTGGTACTAGGCACGTTGGCCGGAATTTACCCGGCGCGAAAAGCCTCCCAGATTGACCCCATTGAATCCCTTGCCCGCCTGTGAGCAAGCACCCACGCCCCGGCGTCCCGCTCGCAATAGCTTAAAAGTCTAGACCGTACTAGGATAGAGAACTGTATGTGCGCACCCACGCCGGTGCGTCCACACGCGGTGCAGCCGCCGCCATGGCCGCACCACCGCCCGGTGCATACTCCTGTGTGCCGGTCCACCAGCTAAGAAAAGGACCAAATACAAATGGCTCCCAAGAAGAAGGTCGCAGGCCTCATCAAGCTGCAGATCCAGGCAGGTGCCGCTAACCCTGCGCCTCCCGTTGGCCCCGCACTCGGTGCGCACGGCGTCAACATCATGGAATTCTGCAAGGCTTACAATGCAGCCACCGAAGCCCAGCGCGGCAACATCATCCCCGTAGAAATCACCGTCTACGAGGACCGTTCCTTCACCTTCATCACCAAGACCCCTCCGGCAGCCCAGCTCATCAAGAAGGCAGCCGGCGTAGCCAAGGGCTCTGGTGTACCCCACACCCAGAAGGTGGGCTCACTGACCATGGATCAGGTCAAGGAAATCGCCCAGACCAAGATGGAAGACCTCAACGCTAACGACATTGACGCCGCAGCGAAGATCATCGTCGGCACCGCCCGCTCCATGGGCATCACCGTCGAAGGCTAAAACCCTTCCACCCCTGAAACACAGGGGAACCGAGGTTCGCACCTCACCCAAAGACAATTGTTAGAGTCTCCCGCCCGGGAGACATGTGGCAGAGCCGAGCGCGGCTCACCGAGACCACACCTGCAAAGGAGAAAAGCAGATGGCAAAGCGCAGCAAGGCGTACCAGGCAGCTGTAGCCAAAATCGAAGAGGGTAAGCTCTACGCACCCGCCGAGGCTATTGCAGTAGCAAAGGACATCGCGGCAGACAAGCCCAACTCAACCGTTGAGGTCGCACTGCGACTCGGCGTTGACCCTCGCAAGGCAGACCAGATGGTACGCGGTACCGTCAACCTGCCCAACGGCACCGGTAAGACCGCCCGTGTGGTCGTTATCGCAGCAGGCGATAAGGCAGAGGCAGCAGAGGCTGCTGGCGCTGACTTCGTTGGCTCAGACGACCTGATCGCAAAGATCGCTGGCGGCTGGACCGACTTCGACGCAGCAGTTGCAACCCCTGACATGATGGGCAAGGTTGGCCGTCTGGGTAAGGTTCTGGGTCCCCGTAACCTCATGCCCAACCCCAAGACCGGCACCGTCACCATGGACGTTGCTAAGGCAGTTGCAGACATCAAGGGCGGTAAGATTGACTTCCGCGTTGACCGCAACTCAAACCTGCACTTCATCATCGGTAAGGCTTCCTTCACCGCTGAGCAGCTGACCGAGAACTTCGAAGCAGCTCTCGAAGAGGTTAACCGCCTCAAGCCCTCATCAGCTAAGGGCCGCTACATCTCAAAGGCAACCATCGCCACCACCTTCGGTCCTGGCGTTCCCGTTGACCCCTCAACCGTAGCCTAAGTTTCTTAGACCCTAACGGTTAAACAAGGCAGGCTCCCCGCACCTATGCGCGGGGGGCCTGCTTTTTCAGATTAAAGAAAAGTACTTAAGTACTCTCTTTGGTCTAGTGACAGAATAACTCTGGTTTTTCCTGCACCCCGGCTGTAGGCTACTTATCAACCAGCCCCATCAAGGAGTCTGGTACCTTAGAGAAAAGAGATAAAGATGTCCCTTTTACCCCCCCGTTCTGCTTTTAGTATCTATGCGGTTGGCGCTGTGTTGATTGGTGGAGTAGGTCTTGCACCTGCTTTAGCTCAGAATTCAATTCCGACGAGCCAAGAGAGCTCTGTGGAATATAGGCTAGATGTGCTTGCAGAACAGGCATTTACAATTGATGAGCTTGAAGAGACTTCGTCTGCATTTGTAGTAGCTGGTGAAGAAAGTTCGGTTGAAATTCCTAAAGAGGCTGATTATCCAGTTGTATTAGTTTCTGAGAGCGAAGAGAATCTTGCTATTTCGATTCCTGCAAGTATAGAAGAGGCTGTGGCTGAACCTGGTGAGTTTGGGGAGGTTAGCTTTGATCATGGTAATGCTTCTTCTACATCTGTCCTGCCTCACGAAGATGGCTCTGTGCAGATGGTAACTACGATTGCTGATTCCTCTGCCCCTGAGGAATACGTTTATAATCTTGACTTGCCGGAAGGCGCCAGCATGGAGATTCTTGAGGGCGGTCTTGTTCTTGTAGAAGATTCTGAGGGGAACTTTTTTGCTGGTGTTGCTGCTCCTTGGGCTAAAGACGCTAACGGAGTGGATATACCTACCCGGTATGAGATTCGGGGATCTACTTTGGTTCAGGTTGTAGAGCATCGGGGGCAGGAGAGCGTAGCGTATCCTGTGACAGCTGACCCTTGGCTAGGACGGGATTTGATTAGCCGCGTCTGGGTAACTAACCATCGTGAAGGCTACAAGGTAAATGTTGTAGCTACTAGTTGGGGCAGGGCTTTTAGTGGAGTCGCGACACATAAGGCACATGTTGATGAACTTGTCTCGAAGACCGCACGGGGGCGGATAACACCAACTATCCGAGAACAGTATCTCTGCCATGTCGCTGGTAACCTTTTCGAGAGAGAAGATTATAATATGGAATCCTGGTTGCCCTATAAGCCTTGGTGGCAACAGCTCAACCCTGTTGATCAGTGCAATCCGGGGGGCAGTCGCTATTCATAAGAAAAATAATGCGATTCTTCTTGTGACTTTCTGCCTAGGTGGTCTCATATTTATCATATATGGCATGATCCAAATATCTCTTTATTCAAAGATTAGCGTTTCACCCTTCGAGGCTGAGCCAGAAGAAGTGGCTTATGCTTTTGCTTATAACTTAGATAGAGAGGACTATGACGGTGCAACTGCCTATTATGATTCTTATGCAAACTTAGGTGAATCTGCTGAGTCTATTGAAGATTTGAGAAATTCTGTAGGTATCCCACAGGGGTGTCGACTGCTAAAAAATAAAAAAGATCATATTCATGTAAACTATGATTCAAATATCTATAGGGTAGAAATTCCCTATAGGTGCGATAAGGGTGAGGATGTTCTAGATATTTATGTAACAGATGGAACCTGGGAAACTCCCAACGGTGCAGGAAAATTTGTGGTTTCGATAGCGGCTGGCAAAGCTGGATATCCTCTATAAGCATTGAACGCCTGATTTAGCGTGTAGAGCACTCCTCCCTGATAGGTCCCACCACCGTAGCCTAAGTTTCTTAGACCTTAACGGTTAGGCAGGCTCCCCGTATGTGTTGCGGGGAGCCTGCTTTTTGTTGTGGCGGGGAGGCGAGGCAAGGGCGGGGTGAGCGGATGCCCGGGTCTAGCTTTCGCAGGCACAGCCAGCTATTCTTGTGTTCAAGAACACACCCCTATCAAAGATGATTGGAGGCCCCGCCCCGTGTACCGTGTCGCCTACTACCCCTACCCGCGTCCGTCCGACCTGCCCGCCTATCGCGATGAAAAGTCGCTCTACCCCGGCCTGCTTGCCCTGCAAGAACCGGTGAGTCAAACCGTCTTTCTCTACCGCCTAGAAACCCTGTACGAGGGGGACTTTCCCACCGACTACACCATCTATAACTATGCTGGTGGACCCCTTGAGAGCGAAATGCGCATTAATATCTCCGCCCTGGGGCCTGCAGAAGAACGCGGGGACGGGGAGCCGATGTATCAGTTTGAAGCCTACTCCCGTTTCGAAGACCGCGCTGGAAAGCTTATCTCACAGGGGCTACTGACCCGCACCGGAGAAATCCGCTGGGACGAACAAGACCCCGGCCACTGGCTACACCCCCACGTGAAAACCCTGATCGAGTACCTGGCTCAGGCCCCGGCCAAAGCGCCTGAGACCATCGAAGAAGGGCAGGTTATCACCTGGGACCTCCCGCAGCTTCTGAGCGACGAGCTGACCATCAACGAACATAACTTCGAGCGCCACCTGCCCCACTGGTTCGCAGTAGAGCACAGCGAAGATTGCACCTGGTACACAGAGCAGCTCGCACAGCACACTGATGACGAGGAGCCCCTGCCACTCCTTAACCGTCTAGTACAGGTCGTCCACCCCGATACAGTAAGCGACAGGCCAGCCCACCCGGGGGAGCTTGCCCCTAGTATCGGCTATACCGCGAAGGTCAAAGGTGCGGGGGCTGATGTGCTCAAATGGGGTCGCAATCTGACTCCCACGGTGTGGGGCAGAGAAGCTGATGCCGGGCTACTTCCCGGTTTCAGCGGCGAGAACCTGCCCGGTTCAATTCGAGATTTGGTAGAGCAGGGTGAGATTATCTACCCCGATGACCGCATTGAGCAGGCACGAGGCTAACTGCTTCCCTAACGAGCGTGCGCCTTATCGCTGAGCGTGCCGCAGATAGGTGCACGCTCAGCGATAAGGCGCACGATCGGTCGAATCAGGGTTGCACTGTGGTGGGAAGGCTGCGGTCAGGGCGTACCGTGCAACCGTCGGGCATAATAGAGGTCATGACCAGCCCCGACCTTACCATCACCGGCCTGACCAAGCGGTTTGGTGCGTCCGCCGTGCTTGACGGCATTGACCTGACCGTGCCCGGTGGCAGCCTACTTTCCCTGGTGGGGGAGTCGGGGTCGGGCAAATCCACCCTGCTGCGCATTATTGCCGGGCTGGAACAGGCGGACGCCGGTCGCGTGCTGTTCGGCCACCGGCCGGTAGGTGTTGGGGGAGGCACCCGCATCAAGGGCAAGGCCAAGACCCGGCAGGCAGGGGCCGTGCCGGTGGGGTTCGTTTTTCAAAAGCCCGTGCTCTACCCCCACCTGAGCCTGGAAGAGAACATCCTCTTCGCCCAGCGCCTGCGCGCCCAGGAGCAGCTGGACCGCGACCACTACCTTTCCCTCGTCGATACCCTGGGTCTGGGGGAGCACCTGCGTAAGAGGCCGGCGCAACTATCGGGTGGCCAGGCCCAGCGGGCCGGTATCGCCCGGGCCCTGGTGCGTAAACCCACCCTGGTTCTCTTCGACGAGCCGCTCTCTAGCGTCGATGAGCACCTGAGTGAAGCTATCCGCGCCGACCTGCTGACCCTGCACCGCCAGCTGGGGTTTACGGGTATCTACGTCACCCACACCCCCGACGAAGCCCTGGCCATGGGCCAGCAGCTTGCGGTACTAGAGGGCGGACGCCTGGCCCAGGTTGCCGCCCCGGGGCAGATGCTGGCCGCCCCGGCGTCCGCGCAGGTTGCCCGCCTGCTGCACCCGCTCTACAACGAGCTGCGTGTGGAGGTTGCGGGGCAGTCTGTAGCGGCCGGTATCTCTGTCCACGGCTTTGAGAGGGCGGACGCCGGTAGCCCGGGGGCCCTACCGGTGCGGGTGCTGGGCGTGCTCGCCCATACGGCAGGGAGCCGTTTTAGCCTTGAAACCACTCGGGCGGTAGAGCTTCCGCACCCAGACGGTGCCGTGACCATTCCCGCCGGTAGCCCGCTCACGGCTGTGCTGCCAGAAACCCCGGTAGACGCAGAACAGGGGCTCTACCTGAAACTCCGACAAGGTGCTCTGCACTGTTTCTCAGGGCAGAGCTAGTTTGTACCACGTGCTGACCAAAAAACCTGCCTCATCTGGTCTGTATGCGGTACAAAGGTGGATAGAAGCGGCGGTTTAAGTGATTAAGCACCCTTAAACCCGGTTTTAACTTGCCAGGGCCCCGCTAACCGTGGTTAGATGAAGTAACCAAAGACCGCCGGTCTGTGCCTTTTACAGGTACGATAAGGGCTAACCAGCCCACCTGCGTAGGTGCCGATAACAGAATACAAACCAGTTTTAGCTGGGCTTGTATTATGCCTCGATGCCTGCGCGTCGGGGCATTTTTTGTTGGCCTGGCGGGATAAGAACTGGAAGGAACACCATGGCAACACAGGATAAGATTGCTGCCGTCTCTGAGATCAAGGAACTCCTTGAATCCTCAAACGGCGTAATTCTCACCGAGTACCGTGGTCTCACCGTTGCACAGATGAAGGAACTTCGTCGTGCACTGGGTGCTGAGACCGAGTACGCCGTGGTAAAGAACACTCTGACCGCTATCGCGGCTAAGGAAGTTGGCATCGACGCATTCGATGGTCAGCTCCACGGCCCCAGCGCAATCGCATTCATCAAGGGCGACTTCATTGATGCTGCGAAGGGTCTGCGTGACTTTGCCAAGGCTAACCCCCAGCTGATCGTTAAGAGCGGTTACTTCGAGGGCGAAGCTCTCGACGAAGCTGGCATTAACAAGTTTGCAAGCCTCGAATCACGCGAGGTACTTCTTGCAAAGGTCGCAGGTGGCGCAAAGGGCGCAATCGCAAAGGTTGCTCGCACCGTTGACGCTCTGCGTATCAAGCTCGAAGAGCAGGAAGGCGCAGCACCCGAGGCCGAGTAATCGCCTCGAACTGCCCACCGCACAGACTTCGGCCCACTTGCCCGGGCCACCCCACAATTTTCAAGCTCGCAGGCTGAAATACTGAGGCTTGCAACTGAATCAAAGAAGGAGCCAATCTCATGGCTAAGCTTTCAATCGAAGAACTCATTGAAGCATTCAAGGAACTGTCACTCGTTGAGGTTTCCGAATTCGTTAAGGCATTTGAAGAAGAATTCGACGTCACCGCAGCTGCTCCTGTTGCTGTTGCTGGTGCTGCTGGCGGCGAGGCCGCTGGTGCTGCTGAAGAGCAGAGCGAATTCGACGTTATCCTCGAAGCTGCTGGCGACAAGAAGATCGGCGTTATTAAGGAAGTTCGCGCCCTCACCTCACTGGGTCTGAAGGAAGCTAAGGACCTCGTTGACGGTGCCCCCAAGCCCGTTCTCGAAGGTGTTTCTAAGGAAGACGCAGAGAAGGCTAAGGAAGCTCTCGAAGGCGCTGGCGCAACCGTCACCCTCAAGTAAAGTTTCTTACTTTTCTTATCTTTGGCGCAGGGGCGGCACCCGTTACGGGTGCCGCCCCTGCGGCTTTTAACAAAGACCGCCTTGCACCTAAGGCAGCGGCCAGCCTTGCCGGGGCGACAAAGGACGGACGCCGTGGCTCATCTTTTCCCCTGCCTGCTGGTTATAGTTAGGCTGGGGCCATGGGTAAGACTCTGACGCGTACACTCTGGTGTCTGCTGCTGGCAGGTGCTCTGACCTGGCTAGCTATCCTCTTGTGGCCGGGCCACCAGGCCACAGCCTGGCTGACCACCCGACTCATCATTGCCCAGGCCGTCGCCTTCCCCACCCTGCTGCACGGCAGCCTAGCCAGCTATGCGGGGCCCGCTCACAGCTGGGGGCGGACGCTGCCAGGGCCACTCACCAGATTGCGGGCACCTGGCCGGCAGGTGGAGTGCTAGGAATGAAGCCGCCCATTGACCACGTCATGGTGATGCAGGGGCCGCCTGCTAGCGGCGAAGGTGTGACCTACCAGCAGACGGGCGATTCTGACCACCTGGCAGTTAGCGCGGTCGTGGACCTCTACAGGTAGGCACGTGGGCTAGCCCTTATTACAAACTGGCATATTTGCCGCTCTGCTCGGTGCTGGTTATTGTCTCTCAAGCGGAGATACCCCGGGGTAAGCTGGGTGTGACAAACGATTACTAGAACCGCCCTCGCGCCTACCTAAGGAGCTCAGCGTGCCCCAGCCTCAGATGCGTCCTGACGCGGATATTGTGCTCAAAGCTGCCCAGGAAGCTGAAGAAACATTCACTCCGGTCTCCAAGACTGACCCCAACTACCCGGTGCTCCACCTGGCTCCGCCGGTGGGCCGCCTCAATGACCCCAACGGGCTGATTTTTAAGGACGGGGTTTACCATGCCTTCTACCAGTACGCCCCCACGCACCCTGCACGGGACATCTTCTGGCGCCACGCTTCAAGCACAGACCTGGTGCGCTGGGAGGACGGCCCCAATGCTATCGCTCCCACCCACTGGTACGACCGTAACGGAGCCTATTCAGGGTCAGCTTACGAGGCTGAAGACGGCACCGTTGAGCTCTTCTACTCCGGTAACGTCAAGAACCCGGACGGTAGCCGTGAAACCTACCAGAATCTGGTGACTACCCGTGACTTTGTCACCTACGAGCGCTATGAGAGCAACCCTCTGATTTCGGGTACCCCCGAGGGCTTCACCCCGCATTTTCGTGACCCTTCGGTGTACAAACGCGACGGCAAATACTATGCCCTGATTGGCACCCAGCGAGAAAATCTGACCGGGGCGATTGTGCTCTACTCTTCAAGCGACCGCCGCGCCTGGAACTATGAGGGCGAGGTTGAGTTCTCTGACCCGGCGATTGCCACCTACGGCTATATGCTCGAGTGCCCCCAGGTTTTTAGTTTGCAGGACCGGGCCACGGGCCAGATTAAGGATGTGCTTATCTTCTGCCCTCAGGGCATGGCCCCGGTGGGGGAGAAGTACAACAATAAGTACCAGTCCGGCTATGTAGTGGGGCACTTGAAGGGCACACGCTTTGAGGTTGAGACCCCCTTTACAGAGTTTGACGCTGGCTTCGAGTTTTATGCACCGCAGGTCTTCCACGGCACTGCAGACGGGTACCGCGCTCTGATTACCGCCTGGTTCGGCATCTCAGACCAGGATGACATGCCCACCTGGGATCACCACTGGCTGCACATGTTTAATCTGCCGCGTTGGCTGACTCTCAACCGGGGTCTACTCGTGCAGACTCCCGCTGAGGGATTGAACGAGGCGCTTCCTCTCGCCGAGGCAGAGCTGGGTGAAGGGGGAGTCCTTGAGCCCCTGACCAATCAGCGGGTCTACCGTCTGGCTGGCACCGTGGACGTTTCGCGCGGCCCCGTCACCGTCAGCTGGCAGGACGCGGCAGGGCAGGCGGTTACTTTCACTCTGGGCGCCGAGCAGGCTGTGCTTGATCGCAGCGGTTCGTTATACACCATATGGGGCCCCGTGCGCACCCACACGTTCGCCGAAACCGCTACCGAGCGGAGTTTTGACCTGCTCTTTGACGCCTCGTCTCTGGAGATTTTTATTGACGGGGGTAAGGTGACCATGAGCGGGCGTGTCTTTATGCGGGAGGGGGAGCGTGCCGTGTCGATTACCGGTGCGGATGGTGCGTCGGCGGCTCGTCAGGTCACCAACCTGTGGGTCTCGGTGTTAGGAGTAGCTTAGGGTGATGAGGCATGTGAGCTTGGCACCTCTTTGGTTTTCTGCTGGCCAAAGAGGAGTGTGCTAAACGTTTGACGCACTAGACTGGGCGTACAGACTCAAACCATCACTTTGCCACGCCGGTGGCGCAGGGGAAACTTACTTTCATGGACTACACGTCACAGTTCAATGCTGAAGAGCTGCTCCGCGAGGCACAGCGCAAGGTGGACGAATACTCTCACAGCGTTGCCCACGACCCAGACTATCCCGCGCTCCACCTGGCACCCAGGGTCGGCCGTCTCAATGATCCAAACGGTCTGGTGTACAAGGACGGCATCTATCACGCCTTCTACCAGTACTCACCGGTACATCCTATCCGTGCGGTCTTTTGGCGCCACGTGACCAGCACTGACCTGACGCACTGGGTCGATCAGAAAACTGCCATCGCACCTATCAAATGGTACGACAAAAACGGTTGCTACTCGGGTTCCGGTATCGTTGCCCCGAACGGTGACCTAGAATTTTTCTACACCGGCAACGTCAAGGACGGCGAAGGCAACCGCACCCCCTATCAAGCGCTCTTTACCTCCGCCAACAACGGAGATTCCTTCCGCCGTCACCCCGATAACCCGCTGATTACCGGACCGGCTGAGGGCTACACCGCCCACTACCGCGACCCCCACGTCTTTGAGCGCGACGGTCAGTGGTGGGCCGTCATCGGTGCCCAACGCGAGAATCTGACTGGGGCAGTGGTGGTCTATACTTCCGCCGACCGCCGCACCTGGAGTTTTGCGGGTGAGATGACCTTCAGCGACCCGGCCTTGATCGACCTGGGCTACATGTATGAGTGCCCCAACCTGATTTTCCAGACCGACGAGGTCACCGGGCAGGAGGTTGCTGTGCTTATCTTCAGCCCCCAGGGGATGGAGCCTGAGGGGGAGAAATACAACAACATCTTCCAGACCGGTTACGTGGTGGGCACCTTGGATGGCCTGCACCTGAGCGTGATGACCCCCTTCACCGAGCTTGATGCTGGCACCGAGTTTTATGCCCCTCAGGTCTTCGCTAACAGGCTCACCGAGGCGGGCGAACATATCATGCTTGGCTGGTTTGGTAACGCGGACGAGGACGACCTGCCAAGCTGGGCCAATCACTGGGTTCATCAGATGACCTACCCCCGAGCCCTGGCTGTGCGCAATGGCAAGGTTCACCAGAATCCTGTGGCCCAGTTAGACGAGGTACTCCCCTTGCGGCAGGCCTCTCCCGTAGATGCGGATGGCGTGATTACCGAGCTCAGCGGTGCCCGCGTCTTCCGTGTTGCGGGCGCCGCAGATGTGACGGCCGGCCCCGTGCACCTGGTGATTGAGGACGAGCTGGGTGCAGCTGTAACCCTCACCCTGAGTAAAGACTCCGCCGGTCTGGATCGCTCTGGCACCCGCTATCACATAGGAGGGGACGTGCGTACCCGGGCTTTGAGCCCCGCCAGTGAGCACAGTTTTGAGCTGTTTATCGATGGCGCTGGTACCGAGTTCTTTGTGGACGGCGGTGCAGAGGTCTTCTCTTCCCGAACCTTCCTCAACGGATCTAAGGCTAGAACGGTGCGCATCCTTGCCCCCGAGGGTGCTGAAGTTGCTCTGCGGTTAGCGCGCCTATCTGAAGAAGCTGCATGACCGCCCGGTAGAGTGGCGAAATTTTTGCCGTGACCCGGCACCTCATCTAGGCACCTGCAACCTGCATCACAGGGCCGCCCGGTGGTAGGCTGGGTTGAACGCCGCGGGATGAGCGGCATATCACTACTCAAGCACAGTGAGGCGATACAACATGGCAGGATTCTTTAAGAAACTTTTCGGTGGCAGCGATGAGCAGGCGGCACCGGGCACACCACAGGCGTCCCCAGCTGCAGCAGGTAGCTCAGCGCTGACCGCACATATGGACGGCACGGTGGTGGCTCTGGATGGCGTGAGCGATCAGATGTTCGCTTCTGGAGCTCTTGGCCCTGGGGCGGCAATCGAGCCGGGTGCTGGCGTCGTCGTGGCCCCCGCAGACGGGGAGATTACCGTAGCTTTCCCAACCGGTCACGCTTTCGGTATTCGCACTAGCGACGGCCTTGAAATTTTGATTCACGTAGGCTTCGATACCGTTGAGCTTGACGGCAAGTTCTTCTCACCTAAGGTCAATAAGGGGGATCAGGTGACCCGTGGGCAGGTACTGGTTGAGTTTGATCTTGAAGAGGTCAAGGCGGCTGGTTACCCCGTTACTACTCCGCTGGTTGTTACCAACGCTAAGAGCTCTGTGGCTGATGTACAGGTTGCTCATGTGGGAGCCGAGGTATCTGCAGGCGGTGACTTTATCACTGCTGTGCGTAAGGGATAAGGCGTAGACGCTTCACGTGACAGGTGCCCACCCCGGACGGGGTGGGCACCTGTCTATTGTGATGGTTTGCAGTACCCCGGTGGGGCACCCGTATAGTTGTGTGGTTTTGTGCCTTGTTTGCGTGGTTTCAGGTGGGCTTGATGTGGCTTATAGCCCTGTAAATGTGGGGTTGTGGCAAGTTTTCCAGACTTGTGAGAAACAGTATTGCAAGGGCGGTTTTAGTGCTAGTATGTCAAACGATTGGCATGTTTGTTTTTCGGAACAGCATTCACACTCGCGCCGGGAGCCGAACCACGATTGTGAGCCCTCGCAAGGGGAGCACCTGGCCTACACACAAGGAGAAGACATGGATCACAAATCCGTGGCTGAGCGAGTTCTCACCGCAGTAGGCGGCGTGGACAACATCGCGGCAGGCGCACACTGCGCCACCCGCCTGCGACTGGTGCTCAAAGACATGAACCTCATCAACCAGACCGCCCTCGACGACGACGAGGATCTGAAAGGTACGTTCAACAACTCTGGCCAGTTCCAGATTATTGTGGGCCCCGGTGACGTTGACGAGGTCTACAAGCACATGGCCGCCTCCGGCATGAAGCAGGTCTCCAAAGATGAGCTCAAGAACGTAGCAGCGGATCAAGGCAACCTCTTTACCCGCTTTATCAAGGTTGTATCAGAGATATTCCTGCCGATTATTCCTGTGCTGGTTGGCTCCGGTTTGCTCATGGCGCTTAACAACGTATTCACAGCAACCGGCATTTTCGACCCCGATAAGTCCCTGATTGAGCTTTACCCTGCCTGGGAGGGGTTCGCGGGCATCGTTAATCTACTCTCAGCAGCGGCCTTCGCCTTCCTGCCCGTCCTTGTAGGCTTTACCGCCACCAAGGTCTTCGGCGGTAACCCCTACCTGGGTATGACCATGGGCGCTGCCATGGTTTTCCCCTCACTGGTCAACGGCTACAACGTAGCGGCCGCCCTCGAAGACGGCACCATGACCTACTGGGACGTCTTCGGCATCCAGGTGCAGCAGGCTGGCTACCAGGGTACCGTCCTTCCCGTCATCCTGGTCTCCTTCATCCTGGCCAACATTGAGAAGTTCTTCCACAAGATTCTCAAGGGTGTCATCGACTTCATGTTCACCCCCACCCTTACCCTCTTGATCACCGGCTTTGCCACCTTCATGCTGGTTGGCCCGCCCATGTTCAAGCTGGGTACCCTGCTCGGTGAAGGTATCAACTGGGTGTACGACACTGCCGGCCCTGTGGGTGGTTTCCTCTTCGGCCTGGTCTACTCGCCAATCGTTATTACCGGTCTACACCAGTCCTTCCCGCCTATCGAACTTCAGCTCATCGCAGCCGGTGGCTCCTTCATCTTCGCTACCGCATCGATGGCGAACATCGCCCAGGGTGGTGCCGCCCTTGGCGTCTACCTGACCACCAAGGATAAGAAGATGAAGGGTCTGGCGGGCGCAACCGCTCCCTCAGCCTTCCTCGGCATTACTGAGCCTGCCATTTTCGGTGTTAACCTGCGCCTGCGCTGGCCCTTCTACATCGCAATGGGTGCCTCGGCTATCGCATCAGCCATGATCGCTCTTTTCGGTGTCAAGGCGTCGGGTCTGGGCGCAGCAGGCTTCCTGGGTATTCCCTCAATCGACAACCAGCTGGGCATGGGCTGGACCGGGTTCATCATCGCTGCTCTCACCTCAGCAATCCTTTCCACCGCCGCCTCCTTCCTCTACGGTAAGAAGGTCTTCGCTGGCCAGGTCGCTGAAGAAGAAGTTGAAGCAATTGCCGATAAGACCGCTACCCCCGCATCCTCTGCTGCTCCCGGTGGCGCAGCGGCATCCGCACCGGCCGCGGCTGGAACCGAAGGCTACGAGCTTGCCGCCCACCTGAACGGAACCGCCCTTGAGCTAGCCGCAGTCTCAGACCCCACCTTCGCCTCCGGCGCACTCGGCCCTGGGGCCGCCGTAGAACCTACCGAAGGCAAGCTCTATGCCCCCGCCGACGGTAAAATCACCGTAGCCTTCCCCACCGGCCACGCCATCGGCATGCGCACCGACAAGGGGGTAGAAGTACTCATGCACATTGGTTTCGATACGGTTGAGCTGGACGGCAAGCACTTTACCCCCAAGGTCGAAAAGGGTGCCGAGGTTAAGCGCGGCGATGTGCTCGTCGAGTTCGACATGGCTGCTATCAAGGCCGCTGGCTACCCGCTGACCACCCCGCTGGTCATCACCAATGCCAAGAAGACCGTAGAGGCGGCAGCTCTGGCTGTTGCAACCGGTAGCACTGTGGCAGCAGGCAGCGACCAGCTGGTCTCCGTCACGGCCAAGACGGCAACCGTCTAAGCTGCGCTAACGCCCCAACCCGCCCCGCGCCGTCCTCAACAAAGGACTGCCCCCTATATGTTGGCTCTCAAAGACTCAGCCAACCCACGGGGAGCAGTTCACTAGGACGGCACGGGGCGGGTTTTTTGCACCAGGTAAGCTTGGACCAATACAGCACTCCAAAGGAGAGGCCCCGCATGCCCGAGCAAACCGTAGCCGATGACTTTATCGTGCGTGAAGCAACCGAGGGTGACTACTCAGGCGTAATTGATACTCTGACTAAGGCATTCGAGCGCGACCCAGTCATGAGCATGGCTGTGGGCGGAAGCGGGCGCACAGAGACCGTGCGTGGTCTCTTTGAGTTCCAGCTACGCACTCTCTACGCCCCTCAGGGCACTATCGACGTTGCAGCTACTAGTGACGGCACAATACTGGGCGCCGCCCTGTGGCTCTCACCCGAAGCACAGAAGGGGAGACTGCTGGCTGACCTCAAGAAGCTACCTTCCTATTACCGCACTCTGGGGGCCGCCCTGCCCCGTGCTGTCTTTACTGAGCTACGCCTGCTGGCCTCCCGCCCCCGATTCGAGCACTGGTACCTCTATGTCATCGGAGTGAGCGAGAACTCTCGGGGTAGAGGGGTGGGAGCGCGCCTATTAGACTTCCGCTGTGAGCGCCTGGGGGAGACTCCTGCCTACCTGGAGGCCTCTACCCACCGTTCAGCGGCGCTCTATGCTAGGCACGGCTTCGTGGAGCTCTCCAGATTTAGGAGTGGGAAACCCGCTTTGGGCATGTTATACCCGGCACCGGTGAGCCAGGCATCATTGCGCAACCGCCACAAGCCATAGGGGGCTCTGGCGTTGGAACCTCTGGGCTGACGGGCTCTGCCGGGGCTCCGCTAGACCCCCCGGGTGTTGTGGTTTTTACCAGGTGGGTGTGGGTGTGGCGGTGGAGTCGGGGCAGCCCCAGGCGGTGGGTTCTTGGGCGCAGGTGCCATCGACCAGTCTGACTTCGGTGCGCCAGACGCGGATGAGTTGGGGGTCGCTGGTGCGGCTGACGGTTCCGTCGATGACGCGCCAGGGGCCTCCGTTGATGGAGTATTCTCCGCGGTAGTGGGTGGTGAGGGTGTAGTGGTAGTTGCCGGTGGTGGTGTATTGGTGGGAGGTGGGGGTG
>NZ_CAKMSB010000010.1 GCF_928381405.1 Rothia nasisuis | reverse complement strand
TGAAAGCGGTTTTGAGGCTCTCTGCGTGGGTGAAGTTGAATTCAACATCGCTTTCAATGGCACCGAGGTTATGAGACATGGGGCAGGTCTTTCTGTGCTGGTAGGTGTTGTTGGTGTGTGAGTTTACTCTGGCTGTGGTGGGGCTTCTAGGTTTTTGGCTTAAAACGAGGTGAATTTTTTTTGCAGGTCTTAGACATAGAGGCTTATTCAAAAGTCTTTAAGACAGCTTTGGGCGCGGCAACGATGAACTGACCTTCTTGCCTGATTCGCTGACTGGCTAGCAAGCTCGCCAAATTCGCGCTGAGACTATTTTCCTTGCGCGCTCGGAAGCTCGGTGCTCATCACTAGGCGAGAGAGTCGACAGCGAGCACGAGCCTGGGTAGCCGAGGCGAAGACACTTTTGAATAAGCCTCCAAGAGTGTATCCATAAAGAAGTAAAACCCACCACATTCGGAAAGAGTGTGGTGGGTTCTGTGTAGGCCTATGTTTTACCCGCCGAAGTTGAACATCCAGGCGATGCCGTACTTGTCGGTGAGGGAGCCGAAGGTGGCGCCCCAGGGGGCAGCGGTCAGGGGCTGGACGTTGGTTGCGCCGTCAGAGAGCTTGTCGAACCAGGGGCGGGCGGTGTCGACGTCCTCGGTGGGGCCGATGAGGGAGGCCTCCATGTTGGTGGTGGCCTGGGCAGGGGCTTCGGAGAGGGCTGCACCGTCGGAGACGCGCAGGTTAAAGCCGTGCTCGGTGATGAGTTCGGCGTGCATAACCAAGTTTTCCTGCTCGGGGGCGACGGGGGCCTGGAAGTCCTTGAAAGTTGCCAGCTGAAGCTCGCCGCCGAAAACCTCAGCGTAGAATTCGATGGCTTCGCGGGCGTTACCGGCGAAGGTGAAGTAGGGGTTGAACTGGATAGCCATGAGAGGCCTTTCTCTAAAGTGATTGAGCGTTCACAGCGTATCACGCACCGGTGAATAGAAAAGACCATCTAACTCAGAAAAACCCACGAACTAGGTGGGTTTTTCCGATTTAGATGGTACCTAGGATTAGGAGGTGACGCGGTAGATCCGGGCCTCGTAGGGGCGCAGGGTCAGCTCAGAGCCAGCAGCCTGCTCGGCGGCGTCCGCGTAGTTAGCCAGCACCACCTGGGCGTCCGTGCCCTCCAGCACGGCGTAGGTGCGGGTCAGGACGCCGTCAGTAAAGTTAGCGACGACCAGTAGCTTCTCGCCCTCCCCGTGGCGCTCATAAGCGTAGACCTCAGAATCTTCGGGGTCCAGGGGCACGAAAGAAGCATAGACCAGCAGGTCTTTCAGCTCGCCGCGGCGCAGGGTTACCAGCTGGCGGTAGTAGTGCCAGAGGGAGCCCTCACGCCCCACAGCCTCGTCAGCATTAATCTCGGTGTAGTTCTCGTTCAGCCCAATCCAGGGGGTGCCGGTGGTGAAACCAGCCCCGGGTTCGGCAGACCACTGCACCGGGGTGCGGGCGTTGTCGCGGCCCTTAGCGTAGATGAGTTCCATGGCGGTCTCGGGTGACATACGGTCGTGCTCTGTGACCATGTCGGTGTAGAAGTTAATGGAGTCCAGGTCCTTGTAATCTTCAATCGAGTCGAACTTTACGTTGGTCATGCCAAACTCTTCACCCTGGTAGATGTAGGGGGTGCCCTGCATACCGTGCAGCACGGTGGCCAGCATCTTGCCTGAGAGCTCCCGGTACTCGGGCGAGTCGTTACCAAAGCGGGAGACCACGCGGGGCTGGTCGTGGTTGTTCCAGTAGAGAGAGCCCCAGGCCTTGCCGTCCAGCTCAGTCTGCCAGGTGTTCAAGATTTCCTTCATCTCCGTCAGCTGCACGGGCTTGTAAGACCACTTGCCCATACCGGATTTGAGGTCAGAATCCAGGGCCATGTGCTCAAAGTGGAAAATCATGTGCAGCTCATCGGTGGTGAAGCCTGAGAACTGCACGGCCTCCTCGGGGCCGGTGGCGCTCATTTCACCCACGGTCATGCAGTCGTACCTGTCGAAGGTTGCCATGTTGAGCTCGTGCATCCACTCGTGCACCCTGGTGCCGTTTTCAATTACGAAAGGAATCGACGAGGAGTGCTTCTCGGGGTCCACACTGGGGTCATCGGGCAGGCCCTCGGGCTTGGAAATGATGTTGATGGCATCCAGGCGGAAGCCGTCAACACCCTTATCGAGCCAGAAGGTGACCAGGTCAAAGATTTCCTGGCGGACGCGCGGGTCCTCCCAGTTGAGGTCGGGCTGCTTGCGGGAGAACATGTGCAGGTACCACTGGTCGGTGGTTTCGTCATACTCCCAGGCGGGGCCGCCGAACTCGCTACCCCAGTTGTTGGGGGGCAGAGGCTTGCCGTCCTCATCAACCCCTGAGGAATCCCGCCAGATGTAGTAGTCGCGGTAGTCGTTATCGCGGGAGGCCCGTGACTTTTCGAACCATTCGTGCTCATCCGAGGAGTGGTTGACGACCAGGTCCATCAGAATCTTAATACCTAAGGAGTGGGCGGTCTCTAGCATCTGGTCGAAGTCGTCCATGGTACCGAACTCGGGCATAATGGCCCGGTAGTCCGAGATGTCGTAGCCCATGTCGTCGTTGGGTGAGGCATAGATAGGCGAGAGCCAGATGACGTTAATCCCCAGCTCTGCCAGGTAGGGCAGGCGGGCGGTGATACCGGGGATGTCGCCGATACCGTCGCCGTTGGAGTCGTTGAAACTGCGCGGCCAAATCTGGTAGACGACCGCTTCCTTCCACCAGGTTTTTCCTGAATGATCTGCCATGGGGCTAGTCCCTTTCGTAGAGGTAAATCTTTGCTTCGTAGGGGCGCAGGGTTGCGCCTTGATCGTCGGTGTAGTTGCTACTGATTAGGGTGCGCTCACCTGCCGGTTCGGTGAAGGTGCGGGTGAGGACGCGGTCGGTAAAGTTGGCGGCAACCAGCAGGGTTTGGCCCTCGGTGGGGCCGGTGCCCTGGCGCAGGTAGGCGTAGACTTCGCCGTCCTCGGTAGCGGGCACTTCTGCTGAGTCAATGAGCTCGTAGATACCGTTGACCATGATTGGGTGGGCGTGGCGCAGACGGATGAGGTCGCGGTAGTGGTAGAAGACCGAGGACTCATCGGCTAGCGCCGCTTCAGCGTTGATCTCGGTATAGCGGGGGTTGAGCCCAATCCAGGGGGTGCCGCTGGTGAAGCCTGCGTGCGTACCGGCCGTCCACTGCATGGGGGTGCGGGCGTTGTCGCGGCCTGAGGCTGAGATGTAGCGCATCATGGTGTCGTGGTCGACCACGCCTGAGCCGACCAGCTTGGCGTAGTGGTCGTGGGTTTCTAGGTCGTTATAGTCGGCCAGGTCGGTGAAGAAGACGTTGGTCATGCCCAGTTCTTCACCCTGGTAGATGTAGGGGGTGCCTGCCATGCCGTGCAGCACGGTTCCCAGCATCTTGGCTGAGAGCACCCGGTAGTCGGCCGAATCGTTGCCGAAGCGGGAGACGGCGCGGGGCTGGTCGTGGTTGTTCCAGTAGTTGGCGTTCCAGCCCTTACCTGCCAGATCGACCTGCCACTTGGTGAGGATTCGTTTGAGGTCGCGCAAATCGAAGCGCTCATCGTTCCACTTGCCCAAAGCCGGGTTGGGGTTGGCGTCCACGCCCATGTGCTCGAACTGGAAGAGGGTTTGCAGTTCGCCGCGGTCAAAACCGGTGTAGAGCAGGCCGTCGGTGGTGGTGACTCCGGGGGCTTCACCTACGGTGATGACGGGGTAGTGGGAGAGGACCTCCCGGTTCATCTCTGCCAGGTATTCGTGGACGCGGGGGCCGTTGGCCGCCATGGTGATGGAGTCGGTGCTGCCACCGGCTGCTACCTGGGGGTCGTCGGGGTAGGCCGGGTCCTTGGAGATGAGGTTGATGACGTCCATGCGGAAGCCGTCGACTCCCTTATCTAGCCAGAAGCGCATCAGGTCATAGACTTCGCCGCGCACCACCGGGTTCTCCCAGTTGAGGTCGGGCTGCTTGGTGGAGAAGAGGTGCAGGTAGAACTGCTCGGTCACCGGCTCCCACTCCCAGACCGAAGGCGAAAAGGCGGCCACCCAGTTGTTGGGTGGAATGGGGGTACCATCTGCGGTGTAGCCTGCCGGGTCCTTCCAGATGTAGTAGTCGCGGTAGGGATTATCTCGGCTGCTCTTGGCCTGTACGAACCAGTCGTGTTCGTCAGAGGTATGGTTGACGACCAGATCCATCATAATCTTGATACCGGCCTCATGGGCGGTTGCGAGTAGCTCGTCAAAATCGGCCATGGTGCCGAACTCGGGCATAATGGCCCGGTAGTCGCTGATGTCGTAGCCGTTATCGTCGTTGGGCGAGGCATAGATAGGGGAAAGCCAGACGACGTCTACCCCCAGTTTGGTCAGGTAGGGGATCTTTTCGGTGATGCCGGGTAGGTCACCGATCCCATCGCCGTTGGAATCGTTGAATGACCGAGGGTAGATCTGGTAGACAACGGGTTCTTGCCACCACTGGGTTTCGCGTTCCATCATGTGCTCCTTTGCGGTTTGGCTAGATATCGAGGGTGAGTAGCAGGCCGGAGTGGTCTGAGATTGCGGTTTCGTCGGTATCGGGGAAAATGACGTCGTGGGTAGTGACGCGCGTGGGCCGGTCGGTGAGTACCAGGTCGATACGCAGGGCCTGGTTCAGGTTATCCCAGCCGTGAATAGACTTGTGAACGGTGAACTCACCGGTGACCTGCTCGGCGACCTGGTAGGTATCAATCCAGCCTCTATCTTGCATCAGGTCATAGCCTTCACCCGTTACCTGGGCCGCATTGTTGAAGTCTCCTGCCAAGATTACGGGGGCGCCTCCGGCTAGTTCACGGATCTGCGTCTCTAGCTGAGTGAACTCGTCGGCAAAGAGCGGGGCGGCTCCCAGCGCCCACCAGCTCATGTGGACGCTCGCTACCCAGATGCCACCGAACTCAGCGCCCAGCTGCGCGGCTATGGCCACCCGGCGGGGGACGTCCTCATAGGTGTGGCTGGGCGAAAGGTCAAGCATCTCAAGCCGCTGGAAAGGGGTGCGGGTGAGCACTGCGACGCCCTCGTCGTAGCGTCCAAAGCCGCGGTGGGCCACTGACCAACCCCAGTGGTAGGGCTGATCAAGTTTGGCTAGGAACTGGTTCAGGAGCAGGGCGTAGTTATCGGCCCGCACCGGGCGATCAGCCCCGCCGCCAAAGTGGGCGGGGGCCTCAACCACCGGTGAATGAATGAACTGGTTGACTTCTTGCAAGGCCACCACATCAATTTTTTCTTGAGCGATGAACTGAGCCAGTTCATATATTTTCGGTATCTGATGCACCTCTAGCCAACTGTGGGTGTTAAGGGTTAAAAGTTTCATGAGGCTCATTCAACAAATATTCTTCACGTGCCCCTCACCACAAGTGCCCCTAGGGTCAGCTGTCAGCCGGTCGGCTACAGGGGTGTAGCCTGGGTGCCAGCAAAGAACTAGATTCTTGTGAGTAAGCCTTCGAGTGAACCGCCACAATTGTGTGGAAGCTGAGCTCGGTGTTGAGGGGATTGATGAGGTTTATCCAAAAGTAATCAGGTGACCTAAGGCCCGTCACGAGTGCGCGCCTGGGGAGCTGGTAAAAGGACTTTGAATAAACCTCTATGCTCTATTAATCCTAGGTGTGTAGCCCCACTCTGGCTCTCCTGGGTAAGGTTCAGAAACGACGAAACTTTTACCTCCTGTCGAAAATTGTTCCGTTTCGTGGCATTAATGCCAAAGTGAGCTTAATCGCCGCTTTTTCACGTCAAAGAGTGGTTAGATAAGCCTAGTAATCACACGGGTGTCGCTCCACACACCCCAGGGCTGCAGTTAAGAGCTGGGGGAGCGGGCACCTAATCACGAAAGGTTCTTATCCGATGATGGAGAAGATTCAGCGCTTCGGCTCAGCCATGCTGGCCCCGGTGCTTCTCTTTGCTTTCGCCGGTCTTGCAGTGGGTATCGCCATTATCTGCAAGAACGAGCAGCTACTCGGTGGCATCGCTGCCGAAGGTACCGGCTGGTACAACTTCTGGTCCCTGTGGGAGTCCGGTGCATGGACTGTCTTCAACCAGATGGAACTCCTCTTTGTTCTAGGTCTTCCCATCGCTTTGGCTAAGCACGCGCAGGCTCGTGCTGTACTCGAAGCGGGCATGGTCTACCTGACCTTCAACTACTTTGTTGCCGCCATCCTCAACATCTGGGGCAGCAACTTCGGGGTTGACTACACCGTTGACCTGTCAGAAGGAGCCGCAGGCACCGGTCTGAAGATGATTGCGGGTATCAAGACCCTCGACACCGGCATCTTCGGTGCAATTATCATCTCTGCTATCGTTGTGTGGCTGCACAACCGTTACTTCAACACCAAGTTGCCCGACTTCCTCGGTATCTTCCAGGGCACCCAGTTTGTGTACATCCTGGGCTTCTTCCTGATGATGCCCATCGCCTTGGCTTTCGTTGCTGTCTGGCCCACTATCCAGCACGGCATCGGCAACATGCAGGAGTTCTTCATCTCGTCCGGCATCTTCGGCGTGTGGCTCTACACCTTCCTTGAACGCATCCTGATTCCTACTGGGTTGCACCACTTCATCTACACTCCCTTTGTCTTCGGCCCCGCAGTTGTTCCGGACGGCATTACCAAGTACTGGGCTCTGCACCTGTCAGAGTTTGCAGCCCACCAGGGCCCCCTGAAGGAAATCTTCCCCGGTGGTGGCTTTGCTCTGCACGGTAACTCCAAGGTCTTTGGTTCTGTCGGTATCGCAGCAGCCTTCTACTTCACCGCCCGCAAGGAAAAGCGCAAGGAAACCCTGGCGCTTCTGCTCCCCGTGACTCTGACCGCTATGCTGATTGGCATCACCGAGCCCCTCGAATTTACCTTCCTCTTCCTGGCACCCCCGCTGTTCGCGGTCCACGCTGTTCTAGCAGCAACCATGGCAGCTACCATGTACGCCTTCGGTGTGGTCGGTAATATGGGCGGCGGTCTGCTCGATAACTTCCTCTTCCAGAACTGGATTCCGCTCTGGCAGAACCACTCCGGCATGGTCATGACTCAGATTGCTATCGGTCTCTGCTTTACCCTGATCTACTTCGTGGTCTTCCGCTTCTTGATTCTCAAGTTCGACTTCAAGACTCCCGGTCGTGAGGCAGACGGCGCAGAAACCAAGCTCTACAGCAAGGCTGACTACAAGGAAGCCAAGAAGAACGGAACCCTGGGCGCTGATGATGCAGCTGCCGCTGGTGCAGGCGCTGCTACGGCCACCGCTGTAGCCGCTGACCCCTACACCCAGCGCGCAACCGACTTCCTGGCCCTGCTGGGCGGCGCACAGAACATCACCGATGTGAACAACTGCGCCACCCGCCTGCGCGTCTCCGTTGATGACCCCTCACTGGTCGCCACCGAGGCTGACTTCAAGTCTTCCGGTGCCCTCGGCCTGGTCAACAAGGGTAAGGCCTTGCAGGTTATCGTCGGTATGGACGTACCCCAGGTGCGTGACAAGTTTGAAGAAATGGTCAACGCCGGTAAATAAACGGGTTCTGCGCCGGAGTTGAACCGGCCGCCAACCCACCACCCCACACCTCAGGGCTCCTGAAGATTTTGCACCTATACTGTATAGAACTGCAGTGACCGCAAAACTCAGGAGCCCTTTGGTGGACTTACAGGAACTCGTCAACGCGCATCAGAGCCGTCTGAGCGATACTGAACGCGAGATTCTCGCTTTCATGCTCAACAACGAACAATTCGTTGCTGACTCCACCATTAGCGCGCTGGCTCACAAGACCTTCTCCTCGACATCCAGCATCATACGTCTGACCAAGAAGCTCGGTTTTTCGGGCTTTGCAGAACTTAAGTTTTTTGTGAAAAATTCACTCATCGAGTCGAGCGACCGGCCCACCAACTTTTTAGAAAGCGGCCGCAACGATATTCTCAAAACCTATGAGGGGCTGATGAATATTGACTTCGACCCTATTGTGCGCAAAATTGAAAACGCCCGCACTATATACTGCTACGGCACCGGCTTTGCCCAGCGTACCGCCATTCAAGAGTTCTCAAAATCAATGCTGGCCTGCGGCAAGTTTACCCACGTTATCCCCGCTTCCAGCGAATTCCGGGGGTCTATCGGGGTCATGAAGCCCGAAGACCTGGTTATTATTGCCTCCCTCTCGGGGGAGACCGCCAGTGCCCTGCCGACCGTGCGTGCCCTAGCTGCCCGTAAGGTTCCGATGATCGCCATTACAGCCTTGGGTGTCAATACCATTTCGGCTGCCGCTGAGTTTTCGTTGCACTATGAGTCGACCCCTACCGTTACTCTCAGCACCAAGGAGCCCTACCACTCCTTCGTCGCCCTGACTGTTCTGCTGGATTACACGGTGCGCCAGTACATTCAGTACATTGATAGCAAAGAAAAGAAACCATGAATTCCCTGCTCTACGCCCTACGCGACACCCACCGCCTGCGCACCTTTATGTTCTGGTACTGGCTTATCAGCCCTTTTGTATTCTTCTTCTACCAGTTTGCGGTCTCTAGCGGAGAAAACGTTGACTTCCGTCAGATGCTGAATGAGCCTGCTATCGCCCTAGCCTTTATGGTCAGCTGTATGTCGCTGATTATGGCCGGCCTGCTCCGCGCTGCAGAAAACGAAAACGAGAACACGGAACGAATCTTCGGTATGTTTGCCGTGGTGCAGCAGCTACTCACGGGTAACATCCCCGGATTCCTGCTCAGCTATTTCTACACCCGCTCTCTCTGGGGTGAACCGCGAGATCCCTTCGCCCCCCGCTTGCGCTGGGTATTGCTGGGCGGCATGGCCCTGCTGGGCCTCCTGTCTCTGGTGACCCTGCTGGCCTATTTCAACCTGGCTACCGCCTAGGCATAAGAAGCAGGCATGTAGCTGTGAGCCCGGGTGCACAGAGGGCAGTTGCTCCGGGTGCTTGGGCAGAGAAAGATCTATGATGGTAAAGAACCAAACGCGTGCAGAAAGCCAGAGTACATCAGTGAACGAGCAGGTCGCCCCCGAGTCCGAGCGCCACACCCACACCCCCGAGCCCCAGCAATCTCCGGCTTATCCAGCCGTGCCAGTTGATACAGTTGATAGCGAAGGGCTTGATGCCGAAAGCGCAGTTCAGGTGCATGCAGGCCTTGAGGCCTGGGCAGAGCAGATGGAAATCTACACCGGCCCCGATGCCATGCTTGACTTTAACCAGGTTGACTACGTTCATCTTGATTTGACGGATGCGAACGCTTCGGGCGTAGCCCAAATGTTCATGGGCCGTAAGACCCGCCTCTCTACGATCCTGCGTGATAAGGCCAAGCTAGAGGCAGGTATGGTGGCTGCCCGCACTTTGCGCACCAAGATTTTTGAGTTGGCTTCGGGCCACGGCTTAGATGCGGGTTACTTTGTAGCGGGTACTGCCTCCTGGCTATCGCGGAGCGTGCGCGAGGACGGCCTGGTGGGCGAGAAGCGTTTTATCGCTCCTATTCTGATGGCCCCCCTGGCCCTCACCCCGCACCCTAGCAGCGACGATTTTGAGGTTCAGCTGACCGGGCCCGCCCAGCTGAACCCGGCTATGGTCCGTCAGATTAAAAAAGAGTACGGCATAGACTTGGGCACCATGGACGTAGCCCAGCTGGCTAACTCCATGCGCAGGCTTGACCCCGAGCCTGTCATTGAGCGTATGCGTGCCACAACCGGCGAGGTTCCGGGCATGACCATTCACTCCACCTACCTGATTTCTACGTTTGCCGATCTGAAGGAAAGCACCGGGGAGCTGCCCGCCACCGCGCATACAGCCCTGGTGCGCGAGCTGGCCCAGCTCAAGCTGAACCCGCTAGAGCAACCCTTTGTCGCCCCCATCTACAACACCCGTGAGTCGCTCGATAGCCGGGACCCTGATACAGACATGCTGGTAGTCGATGCGGACTCCAGCGGCCAAGAAATCGTTGATCTTGCCCACCTAGGGCATTCTTTTACCGTGACGGCTGCTCCCGGAACTGATCAGCTGGGGGCAGCCACTAACCTGGCGGCAGCCCTAATCAGTCAGGGGAAGTCCGTGCTGGTGGTGGGCGAGAAACGTTCCACCCTGGCAGACTTCTCCCGCCTGCTGGAACGTACCCACCTAACCGACCTCACCTTTAACCTGCTAGCTGACAAGCACGCAGAAGAGTATCGCCGGGAGCTCATCGCGGCTATTTCTCGTAACGAGAAAGCCCCAGCACCGAACGTCACCGAGGTGCACCGGGAGCTTGTTGCCACCCGAAACCAGCTCCGTGCTCACACCGAATCCTTGCGCTTCACTGAGTCCCGCTGGGGGTGCTCGGTTTATGATGCCCTGCAGACTCTGGCCGCCCTGACGGCCCAGGACCCCGCGCCCTCTACCCACGTGCGTTTGAGCCAATCCACCATGGATGCTCTCACGCACCGTGCCGAAACTGTGGCCCGACTGCAACGCCTGGGGGAGCTGGGTGGCTACCGCCCCTCCACCCGTGCCTCAGCCTGGCACCGGGCCAAGCTCACTACCGGTGACGACACGGCAGCAGCGCACAGCCTGGTCAAGTCACTGCGGTTTGGTCTTGACAGGGTTTCAGCTCAGATGCGTTTGCTCAGCGGTACAACCGGCATGCGCCTGGCTGACACGATGGAGGAATGGGGCCAGCAGCTTGACCTGCTTACCCGTATTGCTGAAACCTTGACCCGGTTTCGCCCCGAAATCTTTGACCGCCCTGTTACCGACCTCATCGCCGCCACAGCAAGCGGTGCCTGGCGCAGGGAACACGGCATTGAAATGTCCAGCGTTCAGCGCTCCCGCCTACGCCGTGCTGCCAAAGAATACATAGTTCCTGGCGTCACCATCTCCGACCTACACGAGAGCCTTTTTATAGTTCAGGAGCAACGCGAGGAATGGGTGAGCTGGGTGACCGACGAGCGGGTACCCACCGTGCCGCACAACCTGGAACAGCTTCACACCGACCTCCTTGCCCTTCACCAGGAGTTCGCTGGCTTAGCCATTGTACTTGAAGACTCCCCAGCGGGAACCGACTTTGCCCGAACCTCCTTGGGGCAGCTCGAAAATCGCCTGGTCGCCCTCATCGATGACGACTGGCTACTTCACACCCTTCCTGAGCGCGTCAGTCTGATGGAAGAACTCACCGCCCAGGGGCTGGGCGAGTTCATTGAAGACCTGTACGAGCGCCAGCTCACCGAAGAGCACGTAGCGGCCGAGCTAGAACTGGCCTGGTGGCAGACCGCCCTTGAGATGATGCTGGCCTCACAGGAACTTGAGATTTTGGGTGGAGCCGCCCTCCGTGACCTCGAAACACGCTTCCGCCGGGCCGACTACTCTCACATCGCCTCGGCCCCGGCCCGTCTGCACGCAACTGTCGCTGATACCTGGCGGCGCCGAATCAGTGACTACGAGCAGGAGGCGGCTTTTCTTCGGAGCCAGCTACGCAGCCACGAGTTCAACCTGGCCCAGGTACTAGAGCAGGCGCCGACCGTAGCCACCACGCTCCTGCCCCTCTGGGTAGCCAGCCCCTTCTCCCTCTCTGGCAAAATCCCAACGGGAATGCGCTTTGACGCAGCCATCTTGCTGGATGCCGAATCTACCCCTCTAGCGGCGAACCTGCCGGCTCTGATTCGAGCTGAGCAGGTCATCGCCCTGGGCGATCCACACAGCGGCTTCCCGGCTCCCTTCATGGTGTCAGCCGTCGCCCACAACGCCCCTGTGCCCCGCAACCAGAAGATTGTGAGCACCTTTGAGGCGCTCTCGAAAGTACTCCCGGGCAGGTCACTGTCCACCGTCAACCGTGCCGTTGACCCCGCCCTTTTCGGCTACCTGAACGAGCACTTCTACGAGGGGGCGCTGACCCACTACCCCTGGGGGGAGGAGATAACGGACGGCGTTCCCGCCCTCACCGTTGAATACCTGGACGTGGCGGGGCGGGTTTCAGACAACGCCTCCCTCGACTCGCCTAGCCCGGAGGTGCAGCGCGTAGCCGAACTGGTCATCGAACATGCCTACCGGAGCCCCCAGCAGTCCCTCGCGGTGGTCACCACAACAGCCCGACACGCCCAGCGCATCGCTGAAGCTGTGCGCCAGCTACTTGACCGCTACCCCCAATTTGCCCCCTTTTTCGTGGCAAAAGAAGAACCCTTCCGCGTGGTTGATGTGTCGCGGGCCGTTGATATGGAACGGGACGTCATCATTTTTGCCCTGGGCGCGGGCAAGAGTGCGCAAGGTGCCGCCCACCGATTCGGCTATCTATCAGAGCGCAACGGGCGATCCAGCTTCGTTCTCGCGGTGACCCGGGCGCGCCACCTGACCCGGCTAGTCACCTGCGTTACCCCTGAAGACCTTGACCCGCAACGTCTGGAATACGGTGCCTTTGATCTTTACCGCTTGCTCCTGGCCTACCGAAAGGAGCAGGAGGCCCATGCCGACCGGAAACGTACCCAGACTATAACCGGCCAGCTTCTGGGCAACGATTTCTTGACGAACGACAACCTCGAAGCCATCGACATGGGTGACTGGCTCCTGAGCGATGTGGTGCGTCGGCTAAACGACCACGGCGTGACCCTGCACGAGAGCAACTCGCCACTGTTGTCGCTCATCGTAACCGGTGAGGCTGAATCGCTGAATGCTGGCGCAGTTGCAAGCCCCCGCACTCGCCGCACTGTGCTGCACGACGTTGACCGTACCAGCCCTGTGCGCGTCCCCCTGGCCCTCATCTCTGACGGATCAGATGCCTACGCTGCCCTCACCGTGCGTGAACGTTCCCGGCTGATCCCTGAACTTCTGGCCCGCACCGGATGGAACCACCTGAGCTGCTGGACTATCGAGGTCTTTACCGACCCCGAAGCTGTTGTAGGGCGCATCACCAGTTATCTGGGCATCGGTCAGGAGTAGCGGAGTGAGTGAGCAGAACAGGGACGAAGTTCAAGAAGCCCCCGCCTACCGGGCGGTTCCGAAGAAACGCCAGGGTAACAGGCGGGCAACCGGAGGCTCAGCCTTCAGCGGGGAAGAGCCCCAGCTTGCGGGGCTGACCCAGCCTCCAGCCACTGGGGTGCCCCCGTCATCTGAGGATGACCGGGACACCTGGCTCAAAGAACAGCGGCCGCCCCACTACTAGGGGGAAAACAGGGGGCTCCCAACGAACTGGTAGGAGCCCCTCACACCGGTAACTAGACGACCCTACTTGCCCTTGTCGTTGGCATAGAAACCGGAGCCCTTGAAAACCACGCCGACCTGCCCAAACTTCTTACGCAGGGTGCCCTGACTACACTGCGGGCAGGTGGTGAGCGCCTCCTCGCTCAGGGACTGGCGCTGTTCAAAAACATAGCCGCAATTCTTGCACTGATACACGTAAACGGGCACAGGTACTCCACTTCAATAGGGTCTTAGTGACACTGAATATAGTCTGGCTGTTATTGTACTCGCTACCGGGCAGGCGGCGTTGAGCTGGGGGTGATCCTGCGAACCCCCTCCTCAGTGACGACGGTGCTCAGCTGAGCATCCCAGGGTTCGGCAGGCAGGCCATCCAGGAGCTCGCGGTCAAAAACTACCCCCGCCGTTGAGGGACTGAGTGCCTTCTCACCCAGCATTTCAAAGAGCCGGTCGTAGTAGCCACCGCCCTGCCCCAGGCGTCGTCCTTGACGGTCAACGGCAAGCGCAGGCACCAGACGTAGGTCGGCCTCAACGAAGGCACCGGAGTCTAGACGTTCACCGGTAGGCTCTGTGATGCCGAGGGAATTGACCTGAGTAGGCTCTTGGGGGTGCCAGCGCACCCACCCTAGGTGGTGGTGGGGGAGCACGACTGGAGCCAGCACCGTGTGCCCCTGTTCTACAGCTTCCCGGAGCGCACCGGTAATAGGCGGCTCGGTAGCCAGGGGGAGAAAACCAGCGAGGGTTGACCCCGGTTCTAGCTCGGCGATGAGTTGGGATAGGTGTTGCGTGAACCTTCTCTCTATCTCTTCGGTCACAGGTGTGTGCTTGCGTCGCCGACGAATGTAAGAGCGGGCCAGGGCCTTGTGCTGGGCCACCCGGTGAGCAGGGAAAAGGCGGGAGGGCTGGGGCATGGCGGTGAACTTTCTGCCTGTGAATGTGGGGCGTCAAAGAAGCTTATTCAAAAGTGGTCAGGTGGTCCAGGCCGGCAATGAAGCCCGAGCGCAGCCCTGGTTCAATCGAGCGCGAATCTGGGGAGCCGGGGCAGTGGGAGGTTTGAATAAGCCTCAAACCATTAATTTACCGTTACACGCAACCTGACCTAGAGTAAACAAACTCTGGGATTGGGTATTCTGGTGGGTATGACTGTAAAAAAATCGCATTCCGTGACTAAGGCAGTAATCCCTGCCGCAGGTCTCGGCACTCGCTTCCTTCCTGCGACTAAGGCTACTCCTAAAGAGATGTTACCGGTCGTTGATCGCCCCGCCATTCAATATGTTGTTGAAGAGGCTATCCGAGCTGGACTGTATGACGTCCTCATGATTACCGGCCGCAACAAGCGCGCCCTCGAAGACCATTTTGACCGTGTTCCCGGCCTGGAACAGCAGCTCGCAGAGCAGGGTAAGGACGCCCTGCTGAAGAGCGTTGAGGATTCCAACGAACTGGGCGAAATCCATTACGTCCGCCAGGGTGACCCCAAGGGTTTGGGCCATGCGGTTCTGCGCGGCAAGGTTCATGTGGGTGACGAGCCCTTTGCTGTGCTCCTGGGAGATGACCTGATTGATGAGAAAGAAGACCTGCTCTCAACCATGGTTGAGGTGCAGCAGAAGACCGGTGGCTCGGTTGTCGCTCTCATGGAGGTACCCGAAGACCAGATTTCTGCCTATGGCTGTGCAGCCGTTGAGGCTGTGGCAGGTGAGAACGGCTTCGTTAAGGTCACCGACCTCGTTGAAAAGCCTGCGCGAGAAGAGGCACCCTCTAACCTGGCTGTCATTGGTCGCTACGTACTTTCACCCAGGGTCTTTGAGACCCTAGAGAACACCGCCCCCGGCCGCGGTGATGAAATCCAGCTGACAGACGCCCTTCAAACCCTTGCTCAGGGCAGTGGTGAAGGTGAAGGGGTCTACGGTGTGGTCTTCAAGGGGCGCCGTTTTGACACGGGCGATAAGCTTTCCTATCTCAAGGCCAACGTGATTCTCGCTGCCGAGCGTGAAGACATGGGCCCCGAGCTCAGGGCCTGGATTAAGGACTTTGCCGCCACAATCTAGCGAACGAATTCTGTGCTCTGAGCCGGAGCAGGTGAGGGGTCTGCTCTCTGATGCAATGGCCGAGCAGTCAGGGTGATACCTCCGGCGGGGTGGCGGGGTGACCGCTCACCCCGCCACGTATGTTTTCGGCCCTGAAACTAAGGTGTTTTTACTCCTAGCTGGCAGGCGGGCTGGGGTAGAATAAGGAGCCGTAGATTCTTTGAATGCGTGAACCGTGAACGGGGGTACCGATGGGCTGGATAGGCACCTCGGGCATCATTCTGCTGGTGTGTGTTGTGGTGGGTTTTTCCATCGTAAGCCGCCGCCGTCAGGCAGCTACCTCCACTTCTTTTGGGGCTGAACGGTTTGCCGCTGACATTCTTGAAAACCACCGAGAGACCTACGATGGGTACGGGGATGGCCCTGTGAGTGAACCCTCTGAGGGGGCAGATGGGCCGGAGCGCGATGCCACACCCCACCTGAATCGGGGTGAATCGGGCTCAGTAGACCGGGCATCAGACACCCAGGGTACCGGCTTCACCTACCGCTGGGGCAGGGTAGCCCTCTTTGGTCTTGCTGTGACCCTGTTACTTTCTGCGGCGGGCGTCGGTCTTGCCAGTATCTGGACCACCCTTTCGGGTGTAACTGCTCTTTTCCTGCTCCTGGGATCGGTGGCCTGCCTTGCTACTCTGCGTCTGTTGGCGCTTCGTGACCGGGCTCATCGCCGTGCCCGTACGGCCCCTGGCTCTGGCCACCGGCTGGGCCCCGCCAGCCACCCTGTACCCGCTGCCCGGGCAGCAGCTACTCAGGTGGTAGCGGGGGAGAGCGCGGCGGATTCCATACCGGAGGAAGCCCACACACCTGCGCCACAGCGTCCAGCGCCGGCCCGTACAACCCTGCCGGTTAGCCATGCAGCCAAGGCCCTGCGCCAGGCCCGCACCCACCACCTACCCGACCGTCTAGCTCCCAGTACTCATGCCTCCAGCCCCGAAACTGTAGCCGAAGCCGAGCAACCCGCATCCCGCCTGCGTATGGATGAGGCCCTCCCCGACACCGGCTGGCAGGTGACCGAGGTGCCCAGGCCCACCTACCTGGACGCCCCTGTGGCCCAGCGGCCTCTCCCACAGCCGGTCGAGACCGAGCAACCTCCGCTGAGCCAAACCACAACCCTGGCAGAAGCTGCAGCTCTCAACCTAGATGATGTACTGAAACGCCGTCGGGCCTAGCGGAAAGGCAGCTATATGGCCGACCACCACCTCGAAGTAGAACAGAAGTTTGAAATAACCGATGTGGGCCGCCCGGCCCCGCAGCCCGTCTGGAGCTTTGATCGCTGGCAGGCACGTGAACCAGTGCTGGAGGAGCTAGCTGCCACCTACTATGACACCGCCGCAGGAGATTTAGGGAAGAACAAGGTTGCCCTGCGCCGCAGGCTGGGCGGCTACGACGAAGGCTGGCATATCAAGTTCGATGCGGCAGATGCACGCCACGAGGTCAGCTTTACACTGCTTGCCCATCGTGCAACAATGCCAGCCGCCGTCAAAAAATTTGTGCGAGTAGCTGCCGCAGGCCAGGAGCCCCAGCCACGGGTCTCCCTGAACACCCGTCGCCTGCGAACGGTAATTACGGATGCGCAGGGTACCCCGCTTGCAGAAATTTGCGACGATACAGTGACCGCCCAAGACCTCGTAACCGGGCAAGAACGCACCTGGCACGAATGGGAGGTCGAGCTGCTTGAGGGGGTAGAACCCAGGAGCGACGAGGCCACACACCTCTTTGAAGAAATCGGTGCCGTGCTGAAGAAGGTGGGGGCCGAACCGTCGTCGTCACCCGCCAAACTTGTGCGGGCCCTGGGGCAAGATGCTGCCTACGAGGCCCGTCTGGCAATTCATCGGGAACAGCAAGAGAAGCCCGGTACCCCGCCTGCCCCCTCAAAGAAAGCGGCTAAGAAGAAAAAGAAGGCAGTTGCCTCCAGGGCCGAGGAACCTGCGGACCTGCCGAATTCGGTTCAGCTCGTGGAGCGGATTATGAGCCGCCTGGTGGGGCAACTGGTGCAGGCCGATCTTTTGATACAGGTAGGTGCCCCTGACTCAACCCACCGGGGGCGAGTTGCTGCGCGTGCACTACGGAGCGTGCTCAAATATATGGTCGCCCCCTACACCCGAACCGATGCCGTTCAGGTGCAGGTGGCCGGGCTGATGAAGGGCTTGGCGGCCTATGCCCGTCAGCTGGAGCGTCACCGTAACGGCGAGCTGGTCTACCCCATGGCCCGCCAGGGCTTCGCAGAGTACGGACTGCTGACCAAGCAGGAAAACTCAGCCTTTGAGGCATGTGCTGAGCAGGCTGACCGCAGTGCCCTCAAAGAGGCCCAGCGCTGTGTGCAGTCGGCTAGCCGCCTGGATCTTCACCTGGGGTTACTTGCCCTGATACAGGAGCTCCCTCAGGTGCTAGATCTTCCCCTGAACAGCGAAAATTATCTGAACAAGGTGGCTAAGCGCCTGCGCAAGAACCTGGTCAAACAGGCAGAGCGTACCGTGAGTACCTGGCCGCAGCGAGCCTCTGACTTCTCAGAAAGCACTACCTGGGATGAAGGCTTGCACGATATACGCAAGGCGGCCAAGGCGGCGCGCTACTGCCTCTCCGCCTGCTCTGAGGCAGGCCTGCCCTTGACCAAAGCTCAGTTCACCCTTCTCACCCGAGCTAAGGCCCTCCAGAGTGAACTGGGTGTGCTCACCGATGAGCTGACGCTGAGTCACTGGCTGGCCACTCTACGCCCACAGGCTACCGGCGCGGGTCTGGACGCCTACGCCCTAGGCTACCTGGCTGGCCGCAGCGATTTCTTGGCGGTGGGACTGCGCATGGACATATACGCGTCACTGCCCAAGGCCCTCAAAAAGATGAAGGCTCTTAAGCTCGTCTAGCGGGGTGGGCACCTGCTCACATCTCTAGAGCACCCGGTACCGTCAGCTCCGCCGGTGCGAAGTACCCGGTAGACTAAAGGGGTGAGGGAATGGTTAGAAGGTCTGCACTGGACTGCTGCCACAGGCTTTATGTGGTCGGTGGGTATTGTGCGCACCTCTCTTATCTACTGGCTGGGGCGGCTAGCGGCAACCGGCGGGGAACGATTCGCTAAGATTAGGCTTCTCATGAATCACCCCCTCTACCGGAGGGCTCAGCTCTTTGTTAACCGCTGGGGTGTTCTGGCTGTACCTGCCTGCTTTCTCACAGTGGGTTTTCAGACGGCAGTTATTCTCACCACCGGTGTTACCCGCATGCCCCTGCGCCGGTGGGTGCCGGCTATGCTGGTAGGAACCCTCATCTGGGGAGCCATCTACGCAACCGTGGGCTTGTCCGTGCTGTGGCTCTGGCTTGAAAACCCCATCGTCGCTGCCCTTGTGCTGGTCGCCCTCGTCACCGTCATCGTCATTGTCAAACGGGTTGAACGCCGCCGCTCCATGCCCAATCTACCGGCGGCTGTATCTTCTCCCTCCGACCGAAAGTAGCTACCGGTGTCTCTGCACGAAGCAATCCTGGCTCATTCCCATCTTCTGCTGGAGCAGCGCGCCGACCGCTACCCGCAGGTCGGTGAGGCTCCGGGGCTGTGCGTGGGCTTCGTACCCGGTGTGATGCCCGGCAAATGGGTGAGCCGCTGGAGGGAGCGCTACGGTGCGCTTGTTCCCCTCGTTGACGTGGCTCTAGTGGAGGGGCAGGGCCTGGCAGCCTTGGACGCCTTCGCTGACCTGGTGCTACTGCGTGGTGACCAGGAGCCCGTTGCCCGCGATACAGAGCGCTATCACGCGATCGAGCTCTACCGTGAGACCCCCGTAGTCGTCCTCCCCAAAGACCACCTACTGACCGTCCTAGAGAGCGTCCCCGTAGCTGAGCTGGCCGACGAGGTTTTGCTCCAGAACCCAGCTCACGTGCCGGGCTGGGCCGAGGGGGCAGATCCCCACCGGGTGGCACCCCTCAGCGCTCTGACCGAGATCCGGCATCAGGCTGATGCCTTTGAGCTGGTCGCTGCCGGTCTTGGGTTGCTGATCGTGCCGCTGTCTGTTGCCCGCCTCAACCATCGCAAGGACCTCACCTACCGCCCTCTTGAGGGGGGCGAGAGCTACTACCCAGTTCTGCTGGTCTGGAAGAAGGAACCCCGCGAGGATGCCCGCGAGCAGATTATTCAGGACTTTGTGGGGATTACACGTGGCCGCACGGCTGCGTCTCACCGCGGAAGCGATTCCCGCGAGGTAGCCCTTGAAAAGCGGCGCCGTGACAAGGAGGAGGCCAAGCGCAAACGCGTTGCCGCCAACAAAAAACGTGAAGCCGAAGACCGCAAACGCCGCAGGGGGCAGAAAAGCGGCAAGCCGCGCCGTCATGGGGCCCAGAAAAAGACGCCCCGCAACAAAGGCAGATAAATCAGTGAGTTGTGTACCCGGTCTTGTCTAAGACTCGGGTACCTCGTGGGAAACCACCGACTGGTTGACCGGCGGGATGCGTAGACCGCGCTCGTCCATAGCCTTCTTGAGATGTTCACGGAGTTTACGGCCCACCGCGAACTGCTCTGAGGGAGCGGTTTTAACGGTCAGTCGCAGGGTGACCTGCTCACCGGTGACCGACTGAACGCCCAGGTACTGAGGCCGCCCAGACACGTTCTCTTTAATCCCTGGTAGCTTGACAGCCTCTCGGATAGAGGTGAGAAGAAAATCTGCCATCTCGTCGATATCAGCTTCGTACGGAATAGGTAAATCAATGATGGTGCGGGCCCAGCCCTGAGAGGAATTGCCCACCCGCAGAATCTCACCGTTCCGTACATGCCAGAGGGTGCCAGCGGCGTCACGCACCTGGGTTGTGCGCAACCCTACGCCCTCAACCTCACCCTCAGCCTCGCCTAAATCAACCCAGTCGCCGATACCTAGCTGATCTTCGGCGACAATAAAGATACCGGAGAGAAAGTCTTTCACCAGTGACTGGGCGCCGAAGGAAAGGGCTACACCGACCACACCGGCTGAGGCAATCACCGGCGCGATGTTAAAGCCCAGCTCGGCAATAATCATGACAACCACAACCATCCAAATCACAATGGATGAGACCGACCGTAGAACCGAACCCACGGTCTGGGCCCGCTGGGACTGGCGGGCGCTAGAGAGGGAGGTATCTGTTTTCCAGCGGATAGCACGGCCCGGTTTCTTGCGGTCGGCGGTGACAACGCGCTGCTGGGTGCCGCGGGCTATGGAGTCTGTAACATGGCGGATGACCACTCGCACCAGCCCGTGCAGAATAAAGCCAACAATGATAATAATCAGAATACGCAGGGGAGCGCCGAGCCAAAAATCCAGGCTAGCGAGCCGGGCCATGATGGTGCCGGCGGTTTCGGCACTGGTTTCAAGGGTGCTTGTCTCTGCTGCGTACATGCCGGTCATACTCATACCTTTGAGCCTAACGGTTTTCTCTGGGTAAAGCCGAAAAAGACTAGACTGGTGTGTGTTCCCATCGAAAGGACTGTGCCTGTGCCTCTGTCTATGGATACCCGCCCAGCTGCCTACGCACTGATCGTGCAGGAGGGTAGGATTCTGCTGTCACGGTGGGTACCGCACCTACCGGAGCTTCAGCCGGGGTGGACGCTGCCTGGCGGCGGTATGGACCCGGGGGAGCAACCGGGGCAGACCGCGGTGCGGGAAGTGTTTGAGGAGACCGGCTACACTGTAGAACTTGATGCCCTGCTCGGTGTACACGCTGGCTATTTTGAGCCGGAGCCGGGCAAAGACCGTCCTTTTTGCGCCCTGCGCACCATCTACACCGCGCATGTGACGGGCGGAGAGCTCACCTATGAGGTGGGCGGGAGCACAGACAGGGCAGAGTGGATTCCGCTCACTGAGCTAGATTCGCATTTTTATTATTCTCTGGTTGATGAGGCTGCGCGCATGGTGGGGTATCAGGACGCCGCCGCCTGGGCGCGTGTGGCCCGTGAGAGGAGTGCCTGATGCGCCGCACACCGTGGGCAGCCTGTGCCCTGATTGTTACTTTGACTGTGGGTGGTTGCTCTTCTACCGCGCCGCAGTCAGGTAGTACCGCCACCCCTGATGCCTCCATCGGTACCCTCCGCATCGGTACCGGGCTGACCCCCGAGACCCGTCATGCGGCCTATATCTATGAGGCCGCCCTCGAAGGGGCGGGCTACAGCGTTGATGTGGTTGAAACCGACCCTAATCGCCCCAGCTACTTTGAGTCTATGGGGATTGACCCCACCAGCACAGCCCCGCCTGAGGCAACCGGTACGGCACCGGCGTCCGACCTGGTGCACATCACCCCCGATCTTTCGGGTGACCTGCTACTGTACCTGACCGATAACGGAAAGCTGAGCCCCACCATCATTGAGGGCCGCCGTGAGGCTGCCGCAGCTAGCGCCACATCAACGGTGACATCGGATACCACCACCAACCCCCTGCCCAGCCCCAGCGCCACCGGTCTGAACGTTCGCGGTCTCTCTAGCAATGACATCGTCAGCTACGTGGACCGGGCCCTCCCCGGCACCGTTGAACTGCTCAACCCATCAAGTGCCACCGACCGCTACGGGTATGTCATTACACAGGCAACAGCTGCCTCCCACCAACTCACAACCATGAGTGATTTGGGTTCTGTCTGCGGTGAGCTAGGCCTGGTTGCCCCGGCCAACTACGATACGAACCTGAGTGGGGCGTCCTCGCTCAGTGACCACTATGGGTGTACCCCGGGTGCCGTCCGAACGGTGGAGGGCCGCGACGAGCAGACGGAGCAACTGATTACCGGCCAAACAGAGCTGGCCTACATGTACTCGGCCTCGGCCCAAATCAGCGCCAACAACCTCCTGCTCCTTGACGACCCTGAAGGCACCCAGCTGGCTCAGAATATTGTGCCTGTCACCCGAGCAGGGGAGCTACCGCAACAGGTCAAAGACATTATCAACGATGTCTCTGCCGACCTTGACACAGACTCCCTGGTGCGCCTCAACACCCTCACCAGCGGCGATAACCCCGTCTCAGAAACCGATGCCGCCTATTTCTGGTTGACCACCATGAGGGGGTAATCTGAGTCTCATGGCATTCAAGCAATCAAAAAAACTTCAAAACGTTCTCTATGACATCCGCGGGCCGGTTCTTGAAGAAGCCCAGCGCTTGGAGGCACGCGGCCACCGTATTCTCAAGCTGAATATTGGCAACCCTGCCCCCTTTGGTTTTGAAGCGCCTGAAACCATCATGATGGATATCATCGAACACCTGCCCTATACGCAGGGTTACTCTGATTCGCGGGGGCTCTATTCTGCCCGTACAGCCATTGTGCAGTACTACCAGAACGAGGGCATCATGAACATCACCACAGATGATGTTTACTTGGGCAACGGTGTATCTGAGTTGATTCCCATGACCCTACAGGCCCTGCTTGATAACGGTGACGAGATTCTGATACCCACCCCCGACTACCCCCTGTGGACGGCTTCAACCCAGCTGGCAGGCGGCAGGCCGGTGCACTACCTCTGCAAGGAGGAGGACGGCTGGCTACCTGACATCGAAGACATCAAGGCCAAAATCACCCCCAACACTCGAGGTATTGTGGTCATCAACCCCAATAACCCGACCGGCGCTGTCTACCCATCGCAGGTGTTGCAGCAGATTGTTGACGTGGCGCGTGACCACGAACTGATTATTTTTGCTGACGAAATTTATGAGAAGATTCTCTATGACGGTGCGCAGATGACCCACGTGGCCTCACTGGCCGAGGACGACGTGCTGACCCTGACCTTCTCGGGCCTCTCCAAGGCCTACCGGGTTTGCGGCTACCGGGCTGGCTGGGTCGCCATCTCAGGGCCTAAGCTGGCGGCAGCCCCTTTCATTGAGGGTATTAACCTGCTGGCTAACATGCGCCTGTGCTCCAATGTGCCTGCCCAGCATGCTATCCAAACTGCCCTGGGCGGCTACCAGTCCATCAACGACCTGATTCTGCCCGGTGGCCGTCTCAAGGAGCAGCGTGACCTTTCCTATAAGCTGCTGAACCAGATGGACGGGGTGAGCGCGCAACAGGCTGAGGGTGCCCTCTACCTCTTCCCCAAGATTGACGTTGATAAGTTCAACATCACCAGTGACGAGCAGTTTATGCTTGATCTGTTACGGGAGCAGAAGATTCTGCTCAGCCACGGCACGGCCTTCAACTGGTCAGAGCCCGACCACTTCCGACTGGTATTTCTGCCCGATACCCGCACCCTGGGCGATGCCCTTGAACGTCTGGGCAACTTCTTGGCAGATTACAAGCAGAACTAGGCGCTTTGCCCCTGGGCTGTGCGGGCGGCATCCAGCTTAGCGGCGGCACCGTCAAGCCAGGCCTCACAGCGCGTGGCCAGCGCCTCGCCACGCTCCCAGAGGGCGATGGATTCTTCTAGGGTACTGGCACCGGACTCCATGCGGGCCACCACCTGCAGTAGTTCTTCACGGGCCTGCTCATAGGTCAGCTGGTCCACGGGGGTTGCGTTGAGTTCAGCGGTGAATTCGATGTTATCGCTCATGGGTTTCTCCGTAGTCTATGTGAATCTAAAATGAGTGGTTCTCTGTATGGACGGCAGTGACGTTCGCGTCAACGGCACCGCGGGCTGCCCGTACCGTGATGCTACTACCTTCGGTGAGTTCTGTGGCATCGCGGACGAGGGCGCCGTCACCCGTCTGCATCACGGCGTAGCCACGCTCCAGGGTCTGCTGGGGCGAAAGAGCGGTGACGCGGGCGCGGAGTTGCCCGATTATATCGCGGTCCCGGTTCACCCGGTGTGAAGTTGCGCTGAGTGCGCGCGCCCTCAGCCGATCAAGGTCTTCTGCCTTGGCAAGGAGGGTAGAACCGGGGTTCGCTAAAACCGGGCGGGATCGCACCTGCTCCAGGCCGTACCGTTCGCGCGATACAAAGTTCTCTAGGGCCCGTACCAGCTGGTAGCGCGAGGAGGAGAAGAGTTCTCGTTCCTCACGGACGTCCGGGACGATGCGCTTACCCGCATCGGTGGGGGTTGATGCCCGCACGTCCGCGGCATGGTCTATGAGTGGCGAGTCAGCTTCATGGCCGATCGCCGACACCACCGGGGTCTGGGCGGCAGCGACGGCCCGCACCATGGCCTCTTCAGAGAAGGCCAGAAGATCTTCAAAAGAGCCGCCGCCGCGGGCAATCACGATGACGTCGATGCCGTCACGGGCATCAAGTTCCGCCAGGGCGGCGGTTACCTGGGCTACCGCGTTGACCCCCTGCACTGCTACCTCGCGCACCTCAAAATCAACGGCTGGCCAGCGCAGGGAGGCATTACGTATCACGTCTTTCATGGCATCGGAATCACGGCCGGTGATGAGGCCAACACGGCGGGGAAGCAGGGGCAGGGGCTTCTTGCGGTCGGCTTCAAAGAGCCCTTCGTGCTGCAGCGTGGCTCGAAGCTGTTCAATGAGTTCTAGCATGGAGCCCACGCCCACCGGCTTGATGTTAGACCCCTGCATAGACAGACGGCCGGTCTTGACCCAGAAATCGGGTTTGAGCTGTAGGACCACGCGCGAGCCCCGCTCCAACTGCCCCTGCACCTTGGCTAGTTCTGAACCCCACACCGTCACCGAGACTGAGACCTCTTGTTCTATATCACGTAGGGTTACGTACGAAACCCGGCCCCGGTGGTTGAGCTCAATAATCTGGCCCTCTACCCAGGTCGGCACGCAACGGGCAATGTATTCGTGCATTTTATTCGACAGAACGTGCAGGGGCCAGGGGTTATCAATCGTGGTTTGACCAGCCCTTGGCGCCAGCTGACGAGGATGCTGGCTCTGCTCCTGCTGGGCCTGGGACTCCTGTAGCTGGATCAGGCTCGGCTGCCCTTGCTCTGGATTACCAAAAGTGTTCATACACCACTTCTACCACCGGTGACTGACATTTTAAGAATCTAGACCGGGCTTCACCTAGATAAAACCCGGTAAATCCCGCTACCATAACAGAACTATGGGCACTCGTAATACCACTGAAGACTACGGCGACGGCAACTGGACTAACCCCCGGGTGCAGGCTGAGAACCAAAGCTACCTGGCCAGCCAGCGTCAGCCGGTTTATGCTCAACCGGGGTACGACCAGGGGCCGCCTGCTCCGCACCCGGCCCCCTACCGGTATACCGACCCCTACCAGCCAACCCCAGCACAGGTGGCACCGGCATCCGCCTGGTCACCCCGTCGTAAACCTGCTTTCTCACTCGCCCGCCGTTTCGCTGGCGTCCTGCTGGCACTGCTCACACTGGCAACGGGCTTGACCGGGGCTACCGCCTACTGGGCACAAACAACCCTGGTAGACACCCAAAACTTCACTGCGATGACCGAACCGATAGCCTACGATCAGGACTTCCAGTCCAGCCTAGCCACCGCCGTCACTGACGACATCATGGCCTCGCCCACCATCACCACCTACCTGGGTGACGGCAACTCAACCGCCTGGTACGGCGGAGTGCAAAACTGGCTCTATGACCAAACCCGCGGGGTGGTAGATACGGCCACCCAGTCCCTGGTGACCTCCGAAGCCTACCCCGACCTTTGGGCGCAGGTCATTGCAGATACTCACGCCTACAATTTTTCGGGTGAGGCCCGCCCAGCTATCCTCGATTTTTCCGCCATCTACGACTCGGCGGGGAGCTCGGTCACTGATGCCACGGGGCTCGGAATTGACACTGGCACCCTACCCGGTCGCACAGTGACCCTCGACACCGGTCAAAATATCTGGCCGATTAATTCCGCTATTAACTCCTTTATCGCCCTGGCGAATCTCTGGCAGCCCCTGCTGTTTGTTGCCGCGCTCGCCGCGCTGGTCGGCTTTGTGCTCTGGCCCCGTAACCGTTTCGCCTACCTGGCGGTTATCGGTTTTGTTGGGGCTGGTCTTCTCTGGCTTGCCGGGATTATGGGAGGAGGGGCCTCACTCACTGCCGGGCTTCAGCTGCCTACCAGCAACACGGCGGTGGTCTTTGTGCAGAAACTCTCTGAGGCCATTACCGCTTCCTTCGCTACCTACCACAATGATGTAGCCCTCAAGGTTCTCATTGCCGCAGCTGTGCTGACCCTGCTCGCTATTCTCTCAGCGATACTGAGGCTGACTGCGAGAGCCACCACTGCACGCACCCGCTAGAACCACGTACCATAGAGACTATGTCGACTGCTGAAAAGACCATTGAACTTGGCCTACCTGCCGTGCCGCGTGTGCGCCGCTCTCGTGAAGATATTGAAGCCCTTGCCCCTACCGGTGCCAAGAAGGTGCTACTGGCGGCCCCGCGTGGCTACTGCGCGGGTGTTGACCGCGCCGTCATTGCTGTAGAGAAAGCCTTGGAACACTACGGTGCCCCTGTCTATGTGCGTAAGCAGATTGTGCATAATCGTCACGTGGTTGAGACCCTTGAGGCTCAGGGCGCGATTTTTGTGGACGAGGTGGAGGAGGTCCCTGAGGGGTCCATTACCGTGTTCTCGGCTCACGGTGTGTCACCTGCTGTTGTGGCTTCTGCGGAAGAACGGCAGCTCAACACTATTGATGCGACCTGCCCGCTGGTGTCTAAGGTCCACCGGGAGGCTGTGCGTTTTGCTAAGCAGGACTACGACATTTTGTTGATCGGTCACGATGGCCATGAGGAGGTTGAGGGTACCGCCGGTGAGGCCCCTGACCACATTCAGATTGTGAATTCGCCTGATGAGGTTGACAAGGTTACTGTGCGTGACCCCGAGAAAGTTGTGTGGATTTCACAGACCACCCTGTCGGTTGATGAGACTCTTGAGACGGTGGCTCGTCTGCGTGAGCGCTTCCCGACTTTGCAGGATCCGCCTTCGGATGATATTTGCTACGCTACCTCTAACCGCCAGGGTGCTATTAAGGAGATTGCCCCTCAGGCTGATTTGGTGATTGTGGTGGGCTCAACCAATTCGTCGAACTCGGTGCGCCTGAAGGAGGTTGCCCTGGAGTACGGGGCGAAGCAGGCTTATTTGGTGGATTTTGCCAATGAGGTTGATGAGGCGTGGTTTGAGGGTGTCACTACTGTGGGGTTGACGTCTGGTGCATCGGTGCCTGAGGTGCTGGTGCAGGACGTGTTGCGTTTGCTGGCTGACTATGGCTATGTGGACGTTGAGAAGTTTGAAACAGCTAAGGAAGATATTCTCTTCTCTCTGCCCAAGGAGTTACGTGCGGCTTTGAAGAATGATTCGGGGGAGCCTGCGCCGTTGGGAGGACGAGGAGCGAAACCTAACCGGTAAAATCGCGAAGCGACCGGTTAGGTTGAGCGACGAGTCTGCCGTTAAGAAAAGGCCCCAGTGGGGCCTTTTTAGGCAGGGGGCAGAGGTGGGTAAAATCGCGAAGCGACCGGTTAGGTTGAGCGACGAGTCTGCCGTTAAGAAAAGGCCCCAGTGGGGCCTTTTTAGGCAGGGGCAGAGGTGGGTAAAATCGCGAAGCGACCGGTTAGGTTGAGCGACGAGTCTGCCGTAAGAGAGTAGCTTGAAAACCACGCTGCTGAGTACAAAAGGATTGTTTCAGAGAGTTTGGAATTGCTGTGGAACGAGTACAAAGATGTTGTGTTACCAACTGACGCTGAGGTGCAGATTCTTCAACGGGAGTTCCGAGAGTTGAGGTTTGGACTCAGCCAATATAACAAAGATGTCCAGTACATGCTTATGGCTGAATAGAATTCAAAGAACGGTAGAGGTATACCGGCGTATAGCAGAGAGCGGGGACCAACAGAATGACCGTTAACACGCAAAGTTCTATGGGTTCTAACCCCTATAAGGATCTTTACCATGAATTTGAGGACGTTAGCTCCAGGCTAGACCGCGAAGGTGCAGAAACCCTTCGCCGTTTGAAGCAAACCAATGATTTGCTCACGCAGCAGCTTAGAGAAGCCCGGCAACTTGAGGAATGGAAGCAACTTCCCTGGTATAAGCAGCTTTTCACTCCGGTCCCGAAGCCGGGTCAAACCTCCTAGGTTTTCTTTCCACGGTGCCCTCCTTTCTCGGCGTAGGAGGGCACCGTGTGTTTTTAGGTGCTTCAGTCTGGGCCGTCGAGTGCCCGGTCTTGCGTGAATTCGGGGGCGGTGAGCGGCTTGACGGTTGCATCAAGCGGGGTGGGCGAGAGGGAGTCGGGCGCGGCGCCCTGCCCCGAGAGAGCCGTCATTTTGCGGGCGGTGACGAAGACACGGGTTTCTAGTGACCCCACCAGGGCGTTATAGGAGTCAACGGTTCGCGTTAGTGTGCGCCCCATGCCCGCCAGGTGGTTTCCTGCGGTGCCCAGCCTGTCATAGAGCTGGTTAGCTAGGGTGAAGAGTTCGCGGGCGTTATCGGTCAGGGCATCTTGCCGCCAGGAGAAAGAGACCGCTTTGAGCGCAGCCAGCAGGGAGACCGGCGAGACCAGGGCTACGTTTTTGGCTGAGGCGTAATCCAGCAAGCCGGAGTCGGCGGTCAAAGCCGCTGAAAGAGCCGATTCGGCGGGCACAAAACAGAGTACCAGCTCGGGCGAGGACTCAAAACCCGCCCAGTAGTTCTTGGCAGTCAGGGCATCCACATGGCTACGCAGAGCCCGCGCGTGCTGTGCCAGCAGGCCAGCCTGCTCACCGGCGTCCTCGGTTTCTTGAGCTGCCAGATAGGAGGCCAGTGGCGCCTTGGCATCGCACACAATTGCTTTGCCGCCGGGCAGGTGGACCACCATATCGGGGCGGACGGTGCGGTCGGCCCCGCGGGCATCGGTCGCGGTTGCGGTGGCCTGCTCGGTGAAATCAACGTGCCGGGTCATACCGGCAGCCTCAACCACACGGCGTAGCTGCGCCTCGCCCCAGGTGCCGCGGGCAGAGGATGACCGCAGGGCACCGGCTAGTGCGCCGGTGGCTTCCCGTAGCTGGGCACCGGTACGGTTAGACTCCGCCAAGGCTTCTGCCAGGCCGCCGTACTGCTGGGCACGTTGGGTTTCCATGGTGCGCACGGATTTCTCCATGGTAGCTAGCTGGGTTTTCAGCGGAGCGAGGGCGAGTAGGACGTCGCCGTCCTCCTCAGCGCGCGCGGTCAGCTCTGCGACACGGTCGGTCAGCAGGGTTTCAGCCCGCTGAGCGGCCGCTAAATCGGCGGTGAGCTGGGCGTTCTTTTCCTTGAGAGCGTCGGTGGAGCCAGAACCTGCCCGGCCCCAGAGAAAACCGGCCAGCCCGCCTAGCAGCAGAGCCAGCAGAACAGAAAGAAGAACAGTGGGTGTAGCCATACCTCTACTGTACCGGTGCCGCAACTAGCTTAGACTGGTTGGTATGCCCTACCTATTTCTTGCCCTGGCGATTGCCTCTGAGCTCCTTGCCACCACCTTGCTGAAGTATACCGAGGGGTTCACCAGGCTTTGGTACACGGTGGGTTGTTTGGCCGGGTACGGCTTTGCTTTTTACATGCTGTCTCTAGCGGTGCGTGATATACCGGTGGGGGTGGCTTACGCCCTGTGGGCCGGGCTGGGTACCGCCGCTATTGTTGCCATTGGGGCGCTGTTTCTGGGGGAGCCCCTGACCCTGGTCAAGGTGGTGGGTATTTCCCTGATTGTGGCCGGGGTTCTGGTGCTGAACCTGGGCGGGGCCAGCCACTAGCCTCACCCCAGGCCCTGTAACCCTACCAGGACGCAGGTGGGCGGCCAGATGCGGTATGGCACCTAGCCGCCCCCACTGGCGTCCTGGTTTAACTAGTTCTGGTAGCAGATTTCTTCCCAGACGGGTCGGTAGCCTAGCTCCTCGTTGACCTTGATCATGGCCGGGTTGACGGCCGAGTTCATGGTGATAATTTGCTGAATGTGGGGTGCGCTCACCGGCAGGCGGGTATGGCTCAGAACCTTGAGGGTACGAGAGAGGCCCCGGCCTCGGTGTTCTGGCATGACCACTGTAGATTCCTGCCAGGCTGAGACATTGCCCGGGTGGACGGGGTAGGTGAGGGCTGTCAGGGCTACGACTTTCCCCTGGCTGAGGGCCGCCGCATAGATAATTCCCTCACCGGCCGCGCGGGTTTTAGCTTCTATCTCGCGAAGACGCTCAGGGGTGAAGTCTGCGGCCTCCTGGTAGGCCTCTCCCGTGGGCTCATCTACCTCTAGCTGGTGGTAGGCCGTAGCAGCTGATTCTAGGTATTGTTCGGGAATTTCCTGATCCCAGACCTCAAAGGTGTAGGTGGAGTCGGTCATTTTCTTGTGGTCGGCTGCCTGTACTAGGCTGGCCGGAAGCGGTAGGGGAGCGATCCTCGTGATTGCTGAATTTTTGGGTTCTAGGCCCAGAAGAGCCGCAACCCTGTTGATGGGTAGGGCAGGGGCGTCCTTGCTCTCACCCTGCATAAGATTGCCGTAGTAGGTGATGTGGGTGCGCCCGCTGGGTTCAATCGCTGCTGCCAGGGCGTGGCGGGTGAGCGCTTCTTCAAGACCCCGCCCCTCAGCATCGGGGTGGACGGCGAGCAGGAAGGTCAGGCCGTCCAGGTTCTCCTTGAGGGGGAGAGAAACCAGCACAATACCGAGAATTTGTCCCTGAACTTCGGCAACCCAGCGGTGATTCTCATGGTAGCTAGATGGGGCGAGAATAGCCCGCCGCTCTTCAACCGTTGTGGTTGAGGGAAAACCGTAGAGCTTTTCATGGCAGGCCGAGTCCAGGGTGTTGAGCTGCTCCATGTCAGAATCAGACGTGATATCGATGGGGCGAATGGCGATAGCATCGGGTAAAAACTGCTCGGCTGTCATGCTGACCAGCATAAAGCGATATGACATAAACAACAAGAACTGCTTGAGTGAATCTAGAGAGCAAGTGAATCTAGAGCACAATGAGCCCCTAAGGATTTAGAGCCAGCCGTTTTCTCTTGCCTTGGTTGCAGCATCAAACCGGTTCTGGGCACCCAGCTTAGTCATAGCATTTGAGAGGTGGTTACGCACCGTACCTTGAGCGAGGTGTAGTTTCTGCGCCAAAAACACAATAGAGTCGCCGTGCTGGGCGGCTCTAAGCACCTGGCGCTCGCGGTCAGTCAGCGGTGAGGGCCCAACGCTGAAAGTTTCAGCTGCCAAGGCCGGGTCTACCACTCGTAGTCCCGCGTGGACCTTACGGATGGTTTCAGCCAGCTGGCTGGCCGGGGCGTCCTTAACAATAAAACCGCTGGCACCTGCCTCAAGGGCACGAGAGAGGTAGCCGGGCCTGCCGAAGGTGGTCACCATGAGCACCCGGCAGGGCACCTTGTGTTCACGGAGTTGTTGGGCTGTCTCTAGCCCGCTCAGCCCGGGCATTTCAATGTCGAGCAGGACGACGTCTGGGGCAGTCTTCTGGGCTAGGGCGAGTACCTGGTCCCCGCGCCCGCAGGAGCCGACCACTTCAAGATCAGGTTGCAGGGTGAGCAGGGTGCCGAGGGCCTCCCTCATCAACTGCTGGTCATCTGCTATAAGAAGTTTAATGGGGTTCATGGCTGGTGGTTTGCTGTGGTGGGGCTGAAATCCATCATACTGACGAGAACCCGGGTGCGGCCGTCGGTCGTAATCCTGAGGGTCCCTCCGGCTTCTTCTACTCTTTGGGCTAGGCCGGTGAGCCCATTGCCCGCTTGAATCTGGGTATGGGGGCCGTTATCACTAATCTCAATATGTTTGGGGGATAGGCTTACCCAGCAGTCGCTGGCGTTTGAGTGACGTACCACGTTGGTGATTGCCTCGCGCAACACCCAGCTGAAAAGGGTCTCGTTGGTTCCCACAGTTTGAGCGATTTTTGCGGTGGGCAGATGGGCCTTAACCTGTGCTGTTTCTAGGGCGCGACGGGCCGCTTCGAGTTCTCCGGCTAGGCTGGGGGATTTGATGCGAGTTACGGCTGCCCGGGCCTCAGCCAAGGCTGTACTTGATAGCTGGGCAACCTGGTGCATCTCATGGTGGGCTCGCTCTGGCTGAGTCTGTGCCAGAGCTACGGCCAGTTCGGCCTTGATTTTGATAATAGTCAGTGAATGGCCCAATATATCGTGGACATCGCGAGCTATGTCTTCTGACAGCTTGGCATGTAGCAACTCCTGTCTGTGAGCAGACCGCTTCTCGCTTTGTGCCACTAAGTAAGCCATCATCAGTACAAAACCTGATCCTAACAGGGTCCCTAGTACTCCTGCAGAATAGGTGTGTGGGAACCACAGAAAAATGCAGAAAGCTGAGATAAAAGCAATCAGGGCACCAACCGGTAGCCCAACTCGAGGGGGCATCTGAAAAGCCCAGACCGCCACCAGGTAGCTAGACACATATAGCAACCAGGGGCCGAACAAGAAGGTGAGCCCAAGGGCCGGAAGAAGGAGAAGAAGAGTCCAGCCCAGCGTCCGTAGGAGCTGATTCGTTGCTGGGAGTAGCGAGTTAGCCCCGTAGGAGAGCAGATAGATGAAGCAGAAAAGCAGGATGAGGCTGGCCCCCAGCAGCTTGAGGACGGGGGAATAGGTGGGGTTAGTGAGCACCCGTGACAGCGGGTAGGCAAGAAAGACAAGCCAGATTCCTGCAAAGCCTACCGAAATCCAGTCAAAATCTTTTAGTCGCTGTTTCATACTTTCCGTTTCCATAGGGGGAACGCAGGCTAACGGGCCTGCGCCCGGTTGCGTAGTACCCAGCTACCCACACCAAAGAGTATGCCCCAGGCTAGCACGTTCAGCAGGGCATAGCTCAGCGGTTCGGTGACGAACCAGTTTGTGGAATCGATAGTGATGATGTCTCCACCGGTGAAGGCGTAGCGTGATAGCCCGGTGACCCCGTACATGGGGCTGAACCGGGCGGCGGGCATGAGGTCGGCAGGCAGCGGGCTGAAGGTGGTACCGAAGAAGGACATAAAAACCACCAGGCCACTGGCAACAGACACCGCTCTGGCGTTTTTAAAGAGGCGGGCTATAAGTACACTGTAGGAGACAAAAATAGAAGCAGCAGCAACGGTGACAAGGGCACAGACCAGCTGCTGCTGCCAGGGGATTTCTGCTCCGGTTAGCCGACCGGTGACGTTGACGCAAAGAACGGGCAAGCCGGTGGTAACGAAGGCGTTGGCGACTCTGCTGGTGAGTAGCTGTTCCCGGCTCAGAGGGGTGAGAGCCAGCTGCCTGCCCCAACCTGACTGAATCTCAATCACAGCGTTGCCTGCTGAGGAGATGGCGCCCTGCACCGCCCCGTAGACAGCCATGCCCAGCATGACGTATGCAGCGGCGTTTCCATCCCTCAACGGTAAATCACCGTAGTCCTGAATCGCCCCAAAGAGCAGGTAGAAGCCAACGGGCATGATGATGAGGTAGAAGAAGGATGAGGCGTTCACAAGTGACTGTTTGAGGTCGTACCCTATGAAGGTGAGAGTTGCCATTGGTCTGTATCTTTCTGTGCAGTCTGGTAGGGCTAAAGGTTGGTGGCTAGGTCCGAGCCAGCTGGGCAAAAGCGGTGTCAAGACTGGGCCGGGTAACGGTCAGCTCAGCTAGCTCGTAGCGGGGTAGAACGAAGCCCAGGAACTCTTCAACAGCAACACAGCTGAGGGTGATAGCCCCCCGATTTTCAGTGAGGTTTGAGAGGCCCCACGCTCTTGTTTGCTGTTCGGTGAGGGTGAGCTGCTGACTCGCGTCCTTGAGGGTAAAGCTGACGGTGCGCGCACCTGAGGTCGCCCTGATGTCTTCGGTTAAGCCGTCTGCGATAAGACGCCCGTGAGCCATCATGACGATTCGCTGGGCAAAATTTTGTGCCTCTTCTAGGTAGTGGGTGGCGAAGATAATGGTCTTACCCTGGTGCGCCAGGGCCTGCATCGAGGCCCAGAAAGCTCGGCGGGCGTTGGAGTCCATGCCTGTGGTTGGTTCATCCAAGATGAGGACGCTAGGGTCCCCAAGCAGGGCAAGGGCAAATTTGACTTTTTGTTGCTGCCCGCCCGAGCATGTGCCGATTTTACGGCGGGCTATATCTTCTATACCTGCTGCTCGCAGGGCTTCGGTGACGCTGGGTGTCTGCCGGTAGGTGGCTGCGACCATGGCTACCTGGTCGTGTACCGTGAGATCTTTGAGCAGGCCCCCGGTCTGCAACACCGCGTTGACCTGGGAGCTACGCACCGCCTGGGCGGGGCTTGTGCCCATGAGCTTGACCGAGCCCGAGGTGGGGGAGGAGAGACCCAGAACCATATCAATAAGGGTGGTTTTCCCGGCCCCGTTTTCACCCAACAGGGCCACGATTTCACCGGTTTCTATGGTGAGGCTAAGATCGCGCACGGCCTTAACGGTGCCGCTACGCGTGGTAAAAGTTTTGTTGAGCTTGCTCAGGTGTACCGCTGTGTTCATACATCTAGCTTCCCCACTATTCCCCCAGAAGTGGCAGGCCAAATGTCACGGTCAGGCTCTGACATTCGTCACGGCGGTGAGAAGAAGCCAGCACATTTTTCTGCACTTTTTGCCCTTAAAAGCTCTATTACCTGCATAAACTCTGTGTACCCTGAGGGTATCTGTTAAGAAAAATCTAAGGTGAACACCATGCGCTCAAAGGCTGCCTTCCAACAGAATATCTTGAGGTACTGGCGGATTCTTGAACTTTTTGAACCCCAAAAAATTCCACAGATCTCCTCATCACCGCGGGAGCACGTGCGGATTGAAGACGTCACTGGGCAACACCTGCTCCCCTGGGTGAACCCTGCCCCGGTGCCGCAGAACCCGTACAAGCCCTGGGAAGTCTATGAGTGGGCCTACTACGTCTATGTGGGTATCTTTCCGCAGAGTCTTATTTTTGATGAGCTGAGTCAGGGGCTTGACGAAGAAGAGAAAGAGGAGAGACGCCCCAGCCCCCAGGACGAGACCGCTATAGCAACTCTGCAGGTTGACCACAGGGGCCGTCTGGTTCTGGGGAGTATCCAACTTACCACGGCCCTGTGGGCCCTCTACCGCCAGAAGCTACTCACCACGGACCATCACCTATCTATTTCAGAAACCAACAAGATACTTAATGACTACGTTCTGAAGAAAGAGGCTCAGAGAGTCCGTAATTTTAAAGGGTTGACCCGGGCTGATGAAGAAATGACGGATAAGGATCTTCTGGAGGAACAGCTTCCTCTTGACCGTGGGTTCCTCAAGGAACTGCACGAACTCTGCCTTCGGGCTCAACGCTCTCCCAAAGCGATTGGTGGAAAGATTAGTGATACCGCTGAGCAGGTCTTGAACAGGCAGAACTTTCGATACAAAAGAACCCGCATCAGGGTTGACCCGGGTGCACCCGCCGTCGAGGACGACAGCGACCACCTACTGGGTAGCTTCCACCTCGATGAATTGGACGCCGCAATCATTGATGCTGGCTCTGGTTCTTTGAGCCTGCCTCTAGACCGATACCTATCAGATGACTCACAGGTTGCCTCGATAAAACGCCAGGACGTGCGGCGTGACCCCAGCATTCTTGAGGACGGGGTGAGGCCAAGCAAGATGGCCCGTGGGCGGTGGCCGTCCCCGCCCTCCCATCACCTAGCTAGAAGCCAGCAGTTTACCGTGAACAGGGTCGCCCAATCGTCTGAGCCGGGGAACCTCTTAGGGGTGAACGGCCCACCAGGAACGGGTAAGACGACTTTGCTCCGAGACGTTTACGCTGATGCAATGGTTGAGCGCGCCAGCCGCCTCGCCCGACTAAAAAGGCCGGAAGAAGGGTTTAGGGGTTTTCAGCGCGTTGCCCTCAAGAGTGGTGAGTACCAGCTGGCCCTTTTAGCCCCTGAGCTGCGTGGCTTTGAAATGGTGGTGGTGAGCGCAAACAACACCGCTGTAGAGAATATCTCACTGGAACTGCCAAGTGCTGGGGCGATTGACTCTGAATTTGATCAGCCGCAATTCTTTGCTGAGCAGGCTTCCAAAGTGCTCACGGATTCCCGTTCTGCGACGGGGGCGTGGGGCATGGTCGCAGCTCGCTTGGGTAATCGAGCAAATTGTAGAAAATTCACTGGCAACTATTGGTACTCAGCCAAGCCAGAGGGCACACAAACCATGCAGGATGTGTTAAATAATCCTAATATTACAAGGACGTGGGCCCAAGCCGTCACAGCTTTTCACCATAAAAATGAAACCGTGAAGAGACTTATCAGCGCCGCGCATAAGGCCGAGCAACGGTATAAAAATTTATCGGAATTAGGCCAGCAGCTAGAAAATATCACAGCTGATCTTGAAAGAACTCAAACCAGATATGAATCCTACCTTCCCCAGGAAAAGCGGCTGGGCGAGCAGATACTTGAGATTGAGAAACAGAAAAAAGAAATTGAATCCCGGTTAAATTTTTACCAGCAGGCTAAGCCCGGCTTTTGGGCGAACCTGTTTAGTTTTGGATCAGCTTATAAGGAATGGTTTGCCGGTTATAAGGAGCTACAAGATGAAATAGTGAGCATTGACGCTGTTTTTACCGAGGCAGCTCAGTCTCTTGCCCAGCTTCAAGATCAGAAGGTGAGCGCTCGGGCAGACCTTGAGCAGCTGAAACAGTCTCTGGCTGTGCGGAGCCGGGAGCTTCAAGAACTAGCGCAGAGTGTTGAAGCTGACCGTCAGCATTACGGAGCGGCGCACCCTGATAGCTCGGACTCTGGGGAGGTCAACCCGCCCTGGCTCACCAACGAGCTAGACCGTGCACGAAGTGAGCTTTTTCTAGAAGCCATGAACCTTCACCGTGATTTTATTCTGCACAACAGCGGAAAGTTTAGGTTTCTTTTGAGTCTTGCCTGCCAACTTATGGTTGGCATAGAAATAAAGAAAGACCACATTCCAGATATTTGGGCTGCCTTCTTTATGGCGGTTCCGCTTGTCTCTTCGACCTTTGCCTCTGTATCAAAACTATTTACAGGCATGGGCAGAGGTAGCATCGGCTGGGTCATTGTTGATGAGGCCGGGCAGGCCAAACCGCAACAGGCGGTAGGTGCCCTGCAACTTGCTCAGAATGCTCTGGTGGTGGGTGACCCGCTACAGCTTCGCCCCGTTGTGACCCTCCCTGAGTCAGTGAGCCGACGATTCGCCCGAGACATGGGAATCAGCAGTGACTGGACGGCCCCCCAGGCATCCGTTCAGTCACTGACCGACAGGGTGTCGGCTTACGGCACTATGCTCGGTCACTATGAGGAGGCCAGATGGGTGAGCTCACCGCTGCGGGCACACCGCAGGTGTGATGACCCCATGTTTTCTATCTCAAACACAATCGCCTATGACGGGGCCATGATTCACTGCGTGTCTAGGGCTGAGGACTCAAGGTTTCTCAAGGATTCAGTGCTTGAGCCCAATGGCCCTGAACTCAACCAAAACCTTATATCTCAGTGGATTCACTGCCAGGCTTCTGACGATACCCAGAAGGTTCAAGCTGGTGAGATAGAGCAACTTAAGCTCTTGCTTGCCAAACTCAATGCGGCGGGTGTGCCCGATAGCGAGATTATGGTTATTTCTCCCTATAGAAAGGTAGCCGCTCATCTGACCAAGATGGGTAAAGACAGAAAGAGGGGGCTGCGTGCGGGGACAATCCACATCACCCAGGGCAAGGAGGCTACGGCTGTGATTCTTGTGCTGGGAACGGGTAAGAAGAGTGCCCGGTCTCGGGAATGGGCGGCCCAGAGCCCGCATCTGCTGAATGTGGCGGTGAGCCGGGCTAAGCGCCGTCTGTATGTTATTGGGGATCACGATAGCTGGTCTGGCCTTCCATACTTCTCTGATCTCAGCCTGATGCTCTCGATTCACCGCCGGCAGGTTCTCTCAGAGAGCCAGTGAGTAGTTTCTTACCGGTGGTACCCAGAAGAAGCCGGTCATGTGGCGTCTTACCCCGTGTGTCTTGACCGTGCAGGGTAGAATGGGCCCGTGGCTTTAACTATTGGAATTGTGGGTCTGCCCAACGTTGGCAAGTCGACCCTTTTTAACGCACTGACTAAAAACAACATCCTGGCAGCGAACTATCCGTTCGCTACAATTGAGCCGAATGTGGGTGTGGTGAACCTGCCCGATGAGCGGCTGAACCGCTTGGCTGAGATTTTCAACTCTGAGCGGATCCTGCCCGCGACTGTCTCTTTTGTGGACATCGCCGGTATTGTTCGCGGTGCCTCTGAGGGGGAGGGCTTGGGTAACCAGTTTTTGGCCAACATCCGTGAGGCCCACGCTATCGCTCAGGTTGTGCGCGCTTTTGACGACCCTGATGTGATTCACGTGGACGGCAAGGTTGACCCGGCTTCTGATATGGAAACTATCAACACCGAGCTGGTGCTGGCAGACTTGCAGACCCTGGAAAACGCGATCCCCCGCCTGGAGAAGGCCGTCAAAATCAAGAAGGGTGACCCCGCCCAGCTTGAGGAATACAAGAAGGCTCAGGTGGTACTGGAGCAGGGCGATACTCTGATTTCTAAGGTTGACGAGGCAAAAATTGAGATGGCTCAGCTTAAGGAGCTGAACCTGCTGACCGCTAAGCCTTTTATCTACGTCTTTAACGCGGACGAGGGTGTGCTGGCTTCTGAAGAGAAGCAGCAGGCTCTGCGCGACCTAGTGGCTCCCGCTGAGGCTGTATTCCTGGACGCCAAGCTTGAGGCTGACATGGTGGAGCTTTCTGAGGAGGAGGCCCGTGAGATGCTGGAGATGAGCGGGCAGGACGAATCCGGTCTGGACAAGCTGGCCCGCGTGGGCTTCTCCACCCTGGGCTTGCAGACCTACCTGACCGCTGGCCCCAAGGAGTCCCGCGCCTGGACCATCACTAAGGGCGATACTGCACCCCAGGCTGCTGGTGTTATCCACACCGACTTTGAGCGCGGCTTTATTAAGGCTGAGGTTGTTTCCTTTGACGACCTGGACGACGCCGGTTCTATGGCTGAGGCCAAGGCCAAGGGCAAGGTGCGCATCGAAGGTAAGGACTACGTCATGGCCGACGGCGACGTGGTGGAGTTCCGCTTCAACGTCTAGGAGGAAGAAGTGATCTGCCCGAACAAGGCTTGCAGGTCGACAGTCCCGCCAAACGCACGGTTCTGCCACGAGTGTGGGACACGACTGGGCGACGACAGCAATAACGGAGCCAAGCAGAGAATCGACACAGGTGGCGGTGCTATCTCTGGTAGCGTGTATCAGGCTGGAGGCGACATTCACCTAGGGGGGAAGCCTCCGGAACCTGGCGCCACATATGAGGCCAAATGGTCCTGGCGAAGTCCTCTCACGCTTGCTGTCCTCACCTGGATTAGCGTAATCTTTGGTCTTCTTAGCCTGGGCTCGGCCTACAAGGTCGTCGAATCTTTAGTCAGCGCGATTCTCGGCGCGGATAGTACAGGAAACCTCAAGCCTATCCAACCAGTCTGGACTTTTATCCTCATGGGTCTCATCTTCGTCTTCGCCCTGGCCATGTTTCTCCGCCGTGTGGCAAAGAACGAGACGCTGCACTTCCCAACTTTGTCTTGGCTCCCCGCACTTACCGGCTGGGGTGGGAGAATTGGATTCGCGCGCCTGCAAGGAACGTGTCCAATCGATGGTGGTCGACTGCTATTCTATGACAAACCTGTTGATTGGGTGGTGGATTTGGACAAGGGGAAGCGCAAAGTGACACAGCGACAGATGGCTGCGGAATGTGTCAAGAACGATGAGCACTGGTGGCCTGTGGATAAGACTGACGGAGAGGGCTGAGGGGTGGCGACAATCGATTCTTGCATGCACTTAGCTTCACCGAGCCCCGCGTTCGTGAGCAAATCCGCAATCCGCAGATCGCTAAGGTCATATATGAGTCGGAGGTAGGCAGTGCCTGTGATCTGCTCCATCAGCCCCTGCTTTTGCTCGTGCATCACCTAGGAGATTAACATGTCTCGTGAACTGCTAAACCTCGATGAGGATGGCGAGTGGGCCGGAGAGTGGTGGCTTCCGGACGAGCCCGACTACAAGGTGCCGGGCATCCTTAGATACACCAGCGCGGACGGACTGAAACTTACCTTAATTGGTCTGTTCGAGGACTGTATCAGCACACAAATCTCTCCTGGTGTGGAGGCGATTCACGAAGAGTTCCGAACATGGGAAGTAATCCACGGCGCTGCCGAGCAACGAGAGATTACTCTCTTCGGCTGTATCCCGAATTATTCCAAACGTACGTACGGTGCACGCGTCCAAACTCCCGACAAGCAGACTATTACGTCTAGCACTGCCCTCATCGGAGCGCATATCAGTAGCAAGGATGAGGCAGTGTTCTCCGCAGTGGAGGTCTCAGTGGAAAACCTCGGGGTCTGGGGAGCATCCTCTGTCATCGATTTCAAGGGTGCTCCCGGAGGCCGATTGAATGGTAGTAGCACTATCTCCGTAAAGCCAGTAGAGGCTCAATCGGTCAAGGTTGATGAATCAGAGTTCATTCTTGCGCACCATCACACATTGCCGTTCTTCGATCAGCGTCGAGGCAGGATTACAGGTCGTGTGCGTGACACGACGTTTATCCGAGTTGTGCCCGAGGCATCGTTCTCGTGGAGCGAGGCGATAGATTCCGCTCGGCTTGTTCAGGACTTGATTGCGTTAGCTACACATCGTGCTGCGGGAGTAATCTGGCTGCGACTGCGATTGGTGGAAAGCGACGCGGAAGCAGGTGCAACTACTCTGCAAGACGCCCGCAATATTGAGGCAATTTACTCTCCTCCGATAGTGGGAAATCGCGATGCGAAGGCCATCGAACCGCACCGTGTGTTCTTTACATGCAAGACGCTTCCATTCGAAGAGATTATCCCACGCTGGTGCGAGGTGCACGAGCGGCTACAACCGGCGCTGAACATGATTCTTGGGCTCCGCTATGGACCCGCTCGGTATATCGAGAACAACCTGCTGACAGCGGTTGGGGCGGCTGAGGTGCTCCATCGCGGTCTTGACATAGACGAGCCGCCGATGCCGCGTGAAAAGTTCAAGCAGATACGTGAAGCGATTCGGGCGCACGTGCCCGAGGAGCACCGCGAGCGCATTATGGGCTCCCTACGTAATGACCCTACTTTGCGTGAACGGTTATGTGCCCTTGCGGCTCGGCCAGACTCTGAAGCGATGTCCATGCTTCTTCCAGACGTTGATCGCTGGGCGCAACAGACGACGCGAGCACGCAACTACCTTGCCCACGAGGGGCGAACCTCGAAACACTCCTTCGAGGAGCTCATTGCCATCGTCGATGTAACCACAGCAGTGGTGATATTGAATCTGTTGCACGAGGTCGGCCTATCTGCTGAGCAGCAGCGAAAAATCCTGATTGAGCACCCGCAGCTACGTGCAACGGTGCGACGGGCGAAGAAGTATCTATCGGTCTCGGAAGGTTCTCATGACTAACTGGATGGCGGTAATCCCAATCCTGTCTGCGCTCGTTGGTGCGATTGTGGGTGGGGTCGTTGTGCACTTGTTCACGGCGCGGAGAGGGCTGCACAAAGCTAGACGAGACCAAAGAGTTGAGTTTCTAATTCTGGCCTACCGCAGGCTGACCGACGCTTCTAACCGGGAAATTTTGTCTGATGATCAGTGCAAGGGCCTGGAGACTGCCTTATCAGATATCGTTCTCCTGGGCGAACGTGCGGAGGTCGGTGTAGTACAGCAGTTCATGCAGCAGATGGCCAATAAACAGGAAAGTGAAAGTGCCGATTTAGAGCCGCTTCTTGATGCACTCCGAAATAGCTTTCGAGCCGAACTCAGGCTCAGCGCCACACCTATGCCGCGTCCCTACAGTCTCCGTATGGTTCCTTAGGCCGTTCCTTGTAAATTCTAAAGTTATTTCATGTGGAGCATCGACGTTGAATTGATTGAGCACTGGGTCTCAGAACTAGATTATGATTCGCGTGCCCAGCTTTTTGCTGCTTTAGAGCTGTTACAGCAGCATGGCCCTCGTTTGACGGACCGCTGGTAGATACAGAGGCTTATTCAAAAGTAATCAGGCGACCCAGGCTCGCAGCGAAGCTGCTGGCTCGGCGGCTGGCGTGAATCGCCTCGTGAGCGAAGCGAACCAGGCGAGAGGGTTGGCAGCGAGCGCGAGCCTGGGAGCTGTAATGAAGGCACTTTTGAATAAACCTCACAGTGTCAGACTCTAAACATCGCAATATGAAGGAGCTTCGCCCTGGCTCCACCGGTCGTTCTGAAATAAGAGTTCTGTTCGCTTTCGATATCGAGCGGAAAGCCATCATGCTACTTGCAGGAGACAAAGCGGGTAGCTGGCGGCGACGGTACAAGCAGAATATTCCTAAAGCTGATCGACTGTTTGATAGACACCAAGACAGATTGAGGGGAAATGAAATGGCACTTAGCTTTGAAGAACTAGTCGCTAAATACCCGGTAGACCGAGTATCTGTAGATGCTCATAAGCGACGCATGGTTGCGGAGACTCGTTCTTACCGTTTACGGGAACTGCGTATTCAGGCGGGATACACCCAGGCTGAACTGGCCCGACAGATCGGTGTAGGCCAACGACAGGTCTCTAAGATTGAAGCCGGCGATATCGAAAACACTAAAGTCAGCACCATTAGAAGTTATCTTGAGGCAATCGGCGGAAGTCTTGCGCTTGAATATGTCTCGGGCGACCACCGTGTTCAGGTCGCCTAGCTTGCTGAGAGGCTTGGAAGCTTATTCATAAGGTCTCTTTCTCGAGGCACCCACAGCTCGTGTTCGATGAAGCCTAGCGGCTTTTTGTTACGAGCTGGGGCGTTGAGCCATGCCGGGCGGGAAGGTTACTTACGTTTCTAGTTTGGCCTGTTTTGGCTGTTTAGTGTGCGCTCTTAAAAGGTAACGGGGTGGTTTCGCCGTAATGCCAGTCCTGGGAATTTGTTAGACCCTCTGCAGGCGTATGACTCCAGGCTGTTTCTATCTGTCGTCTGTAGACTCACAAAAATTACAAGGTGTAGATTGAGTGGGCAACCCTCGAAAAATCTCTCATTAACAAATTACCCGTGAGTAACTTCTGTTATATGATTGACTAGAAAAGCCGCGATATAACTTACATTCAAGGAAGAAGTGTTATGTCTGAAGAAAGAAACAATCAAGAGCAGAACCCGCAAGCCGCAGCTGAAATTGCCCTTATTGAGCTACGCCCTGGTGTTGCTGCCCTTTACTCAAAAGAGCCAGTAGCTGGGCTGGAAACCATGTCATTCGACCTGCTGAACAAAGAGACAAGTAGCCGCCTTGCCGATGGTCTATCAATGGTGCTTAACACCGGTAGCATGGGTAGCCAACTCGTCCAGACCGGAGCTATCTTGCAGGGGCTGGTACAGCTAACACCCAAGACCCTACATGACCTGCAGACCATGACCCCCATGACAAATGGCTTGGTCAACCTCGGTTCCCTCATGAAGGGGAATAGTATCGGCGCTTCCCTGCAGTGGAACTATCTTTCGCCAGAAAAGTACGCCTTTCTCAGCGGACCAGGCCTGTTGCCCACCCTCGCTCTAGCAGGCGTTGCCTATCAGATTGCAACCATTAACCGCAAGCTCGATAAAAATTTAGAGCTAACCAGACAAGCTATTAACGAAGCTCGTCAGGCTACCCAAGAGGATCGGTGGGCGACGCTCATCTCCTTGGATAAAGTGGTTTCGAAGGCCCTTGACGAAGCTCGGGCAATTGGTCAGGTCACAGGGCATATCTTCGAGCCTATTCAAGGAAAGGAAGCTGAAATTATTAGGAGCCGTGAGCTCTTTACGAACAATGTGCAAAAGCACGTCTCTGCGCTAGAAACAAACATAAAAGAACAACAAACCTACATTAAAGATCATGAGCAGAGCATCCTCAACGATGCCAACGGACTTCTGCTGGCTGAGTGGACGAGGCACCGCTGGAACGTGCTACGGTCAGCCCATATCAGCCTGGACGAGAGCGCAACTGACCTGTTAGAAACCGTTCTAGCTACCACCGAAAGTGAGTACAAGGAATCGCGTACAAAGCTTGAGAACCTCTTGAGCATACTTGTTCGGCAGCTAAACCTCATGAAAGCACTCACTCCCGAGGGAGGGCTGGCCCGCCTTCCTCTTGGTAAGGGGCGGCGTAACCTGAATTCTGCTGACAGGGCAGCAGCATTGGCACAATCTGTCTCTGCACTTGCCGGAAAGGCTTACTGTGAACCCGCTCAACCTGCGCCTAGCTTCACCGTGTTCAATCAGGATGTTGAAGAATCTCTTTACTGTATTCTACGGTGGGCTTTGCCTTCGGACGCTCAGCTCCTGGCTTTCGCTGATGTCAATGAGGGGTTCACCAACTCATATCTGGGTATTACCGAGACAGACTTCTTTATCGTTAGTTATGGGGACCTACGAAAGAAAGGGCTGATTGGAGAGCTTCACCCTCTGGTAGATATTCGTTATGTTCGTTTGGACGAACGCAATTCTCACGATCCACAGTTGCATATCATTACAAAAGATCAAAACTTCCAGCTTGATTTCGATCGATGGATTAATTCCGAAGAGAACATGGCTCATGCTCGCAGACTGGCAGATATCTTGGCGACTGCGATGAACCTTCCCTCAGAGGAGAAAAGAAGCGACCCCATATTTGAGATAGCAGCCCGGAAACAACTGTCGCTTGAAAGTAATTAGGGGGTAACTTACGTTTGGGAATGCACCTACCTCTTGATGTGCGAGCGGTAGGTGTAGCGTCTCAAAGCTGGGGTACGGTGTGTCGTCTACCTCCCATAAGTATGCTTTTGGCACAATAGTGAATCACAAGCCCCCTGATGAAAGAAGGTTACTATGAAAGCACGTCTAGCGTTCGTTGCTGGCGCGAGCATCGGCTACGTTCTCGGAGCCCGCGCAGGCCGCGGCCAGTACGAAAAAATTAAAACCCAGGCCACCAACCTGTGGCACGATCCCAAGGTGCAGAACGGCATCAAAACTGCCGAAGAAACCATCAAGGAACAGGCCCCCGTTGTCGCCGAGAAAGCCAAAGAAGCCGCTACCGCCGGTGCCGAAAAAGCCAAGGAAAAGGTAGAAGAAGCCAAGGAGGCTCGCGCCGAGGCCAGGGCCGAGAAGCAGGCAGAAAAAGCTGATCGAGAAGCTCAGAAACTAGTCGACGAGGCCCCCGCAGACGTAGTTTCAGACCCCGCTACCGACCCCCAGAACGAGGGCCCGACCAGCAGCTAGCTGGCCGCTACCCCTCCTCACAGAACCTCCCGGCCCGCACCGTAGGTGCCGGGAGATTCTGTTATACACTGACACAAGACCCGGGGCCGCCCGCTATATTCAGCTTCATCAATCTCAAGCACCGCGTAGAATGAGCGCAAGGGAGAGCCTGCCGCACACGGACGAAGCCTCGTAAAACTCCCCGCAGGGTACATAAGAAGAAAGAGAAAGTAGGCGCACCCACTGTGAAATGGTTGGTTTGGGCAGTTGCGGTTACAGCCTACGTCTTCTCGATTATCAACCGCAGCTCCTTCTCAGCCCTTGGAGCCACCGCTCAAACCCACTTTGGGGTTGAGGCAACGGTTATCTCACTCTTCATCATGGTGCAACTGGTTGTCTACGCGGGGTGTCAGATCCCGGTAGGAGCTCTACTGGACCGCAGGGGAGCGCCCCTGGTCATCTCAACCGGTTTAGCCCTGATGACGGCAGGCCAGCTGCTACTCAGCGGCAGCCACGTAGTTTCGTCAGCAATCGTCGCTCGCGTGCTCGTGGGCGCTGGCGATGCCTGTATCTTTGTGAGCCTTATTCGTCTCATTTCTGACTGGTTCACCCCCAAGCAGATACCGGTAGTCAACCAGATCAGCGCTAACCTGGGGCAGCTGGGGCAGCTCATTGCGGTGACCCCGTTAGTTCTGCTGGTAGGTATGTTGGGCTGGCAGCGAGGCTTTCTCACGCTGGCGGGTATTGGCCTGGTGCTCGCCCTGCTGGCAGTCCTCACCCTCCGGCAACGACCCGGCACAAGGACGCTGGCGCAGGGCATCACCGGCAGGCACAAGCAGAGCGGGGGAGCGGCGTCCTCACCACAGGCTACCTCTACGGAGGCCCGCACCAACCACCCCTACCCGGTCACAGATTCCCTGCCTATCCTTCCGCACCCTACCCCCTCCCAGCCCGGCAAAGATAGCCGACCAGGCCTGGTGGCAGCCATCAAACAGGTGCTGGCCTACCCCGGTGTGCGGCTGGCCTTCTGGGTTCACTACGCGACAGCGTCCATGATTTTCTCCATCATGCTGCTGTGGGGTATGCCCTTTTTAACCGGTGGTCTGGGCTACTCCACAGCGCAAGCCTCGGGGGTGCTGAGCACGGTGGTCGCAGCAATTGTGGTAGCAGGGTTCTTCACCGGCTCCCTGCTGGCCCGCTTCGCCACCTACCGGGTGCACATTGCGGCTGGATCGGCCCTACTGAACCTTGTGCTCTGGTCAACAATTTTCTTGTGGCCCGGTATCGCCCCGCCACCCCTGGTCTATGCGGCAGCTGTGACCTTAGGGGTCAACGGGCCTATCTCCATGGCCGCCTTTGAGGTAGTGAGAGCGCATGCCCAGCCTCACCAGCGCGGCCTGGCTACGGGCGTAGCCAACATGGGTGGCTTTGTGGGTGCCCTCGTCACGGTGCTACTCATCGGCCTGGTTCTTGATCGGCTGGGCGCGGGCACCCCGGAGACGTACACGCTCGACGCCTTTCGGTGGGCCATGGCCAGCCACATACCGGTCATCCTGGTAGGCCTCATCATGATTGCCTACCTCTACCCCCGGGCGAAACGAGACCTGCTTTCACGCTCCTAGCCTCCCTCCAGGTTGATGAGTGGGAAAGCCGCACGCGACCCAGGTATGAGCCTCCCGGGCACGGCTTTCTCAGCGCGGGGCTCAATCTCTACGCGTGGCTCTATCTATGCCCGGGACTCCACGTAGGTAGCCAGATGCTGACCGGTAACGGTCTGCGCTACCAGCAGTTCGTGTGGCGACCCCTCAAAGACCACGGTGCCGCCGTCATGGCCTGCACCGGGGCCCATATCGACAATGTGATCGGAGTGGGCCATCACCGCCTGATGGTGTTCTACACAGATAACGGTGGTACCCGCGTCGACCAGCTGGTCGAGCAGAGTGAGGAACTGCTGAATATCGGCCAGATGCAGGCCGGTGGTGGGCTCGTCGAAGATATAGATACCGCCAGCTTCAGCCATGTGGGTGGCGAGTTTGATGCGCTGCCGCTCGCCGCCTGAGAGGGTGGAGAGGGGCTGACCCAGAGTAATGTAGCCAAGCCCTACATCAACCAGGCGTTGCAGGATTTTGGTGGCAGCTGCCAGCTTGGTCTCCTTGGCGCTGAAGAAGGTGAGGGCATCTGCGGCTGAGAGGGCTAGCACATCACTGATGTTTTTTTCGCCTAGGCGGTATTCGAGCACGCCGGGGGAGAAACGCTTACCTTCACAGGCCTCACACACGGCGGTGGATTTTTCCATAAAACCCAGCTGAGTTTCAATCACCCCGGTACCCTTGCATTCGGGGCAGGCCCCCTCGGAGTTAGCGGAAAAGAGGGCTGGCTTGACCCCGTTGGCCTTGGCGAAGGCCTTGCGAATCGGTTCGAGCAGGCCGGTGTAGGTAGCCGGATTAGACCGGCGGGAGCCCCTGATGGGGGCCTGGTCGATGAAGATGATGCGTTCGGCCCCGCCGTCGTGCTGCTCCATAAGTTCAGCGACCAGCGACGATTTACCCGACCCGGCAACCCCGGTTAGGGTCACAAGGACGCCGGTGGGCACTTTCACGGAGACCTTGTTGAGATTATTGCGGGTGGCATCGGTAACCTGTAGGGCACCCGTTGCCGGTCGTACGGCGTCCTTGAGCCCCTGCCGGTCGTAGAAGTGGCGAGAGGTGACGGTATCAGCCTGAGCCAGGCCCGCAAATTCTCCGGCGTAGACCACGGTGCCACCGGCTGAACCGGCGGCCGGGCCCATGTCGATGATGTGGTCTGCGATGGCGATGGTTTCGGGCTTGTGCTCTACCACCAGCACGGTGTTACCGCGGTCGCGCAGGCGCAACAGTAGCTGGTTCATTTTGGTGACATCGTGGGGGTGCAGGCCCGCAGTTGGCTCATCGAAGACGTAGGTGACGTCGGTCAGCGGGGAACCCAGGTGACGTACCATCTTGGCGCGCTGGGCCTCACCGCCAGAGAGCGATGAGGCAGAGCGGGAGAGGGCAATATAGCCCAACCCGATAGTGACCATGGAGTCCAGTAGATGTTCCAGAGCTGTCAACAGGGGAGCGACCTCGGGAATCTTCTGGTTGCGCACCCAGGCCAGCAGGTCGGTGACCTGCATATCGCAGAGCTCAGCAATGTTGACGCCGTTAACCTTTGAGGCCAGGGCCGCCTGGGAAAGGCGGGTGCCGCCGCAGTCGGGGCAGGGCACAAAAGTGACGGCCCGGTCAACAAAGGCGCGAATGTGGGGCTGCATGCCCTCCTTATCTTTGGAGAGCATGGACTTTTCAATGCGGGGAACCAGGCCCTCATAGGTCATGTTGATGCCCGCAATTTTCATCTTGGTGGGCTCTTTGTAGAGGAATTCCTTGAGCTGTTCTTCGGTGAAATCCTTGACCGGGACGTCGGCGGGGAAGAGCCCTGATTCCTTGTAGAGGCGGGCTGACCAGCCGCTCGCAGAAAAACCGGGGATCTTGAAGAAACCTTCATCGTTCATGGTCAGGTTCTCGTCAAAGAGTTCAGCCAGGTCAATCTGGCTGGTGCGGCCCAGCCCCTCACAGCGGTTACACATACCGCCGGCGCGGGAGAAGGTCACGTGCTCAGCCTTGCCGTCACCGACCTTACGGGCACCGGTTGCCTGAACCGTGGCCTGGTTGAAAGAAAAGGCAGTGGGGGAGCCCAGATTGGGTGTGCCCGCACGGGCAAAGAGCATGCGGAGCATGGGCAGGGCATCGGTAGCGGTGCCCACGGTGGAGCGCGGGTTCGCTCCGAGCCGTTCCTGATCCACGATAATAGCGCTGGTGAGCCCCTCAATTGCGTCGACATCGGGCCGGTCCTGGTGGGGCATGAAGCCCTGCACAAAGGCCGAGTAGGTTTCGTTAATGAGACGCTGGGACTCGGCAGCTACCACACCAAAAGCCAGGGATGACTTACCTGAGCCTGAAACACCGGTAAAGACCGTCAGGCGGCGCTTGGGGATTTCTACCGAAACGTTCTTGAGGTTGTTGTGACGAGCTCCGGTGATTCGGATAACCTGGTGATGATCTGCAGGGTGGACCACGGGCGAGCAACTTTCTTGAGAGGTGCGAGCAATACACATGAGGGGCAGGATTTAGCTCGGTGAACTGAGAGTAGAGTTTACCAAGTAAATTCACCTACTGGCGGAGAAAATGTAGACCTTATGTTTGCTGTGCCTGCCCTCATGCTGGCGGGCGCTCTTTTGCCCATTCAAACCACATTCAACTCGCGCCTGAGAATATCGGTGTGCTCCCCCTACCTTGCTTCTTTAATGTCTTTCGCGGGCGGAACCGTGTTCTTAGCTGTGCTGACGTGGGCTCTCAACGGGTCGCTTCTTTTCCCAGAGTCAGCTGTTGCCGGTCAACCTGGATGGATTTGGGTAGGTGGCCTGCTCGGCCTGATTGGGCTGACCACCAATATTCTGGTGTTTCCCACAAGTGGAGGAGTGCAGGCTGTTATCTTGCCAATTCTTTTGCGGTGGGTACCGTGCTGCTCTTTGCCTTAGCATGCGCCCTGCGTCTGAAGGTGCGGGTGCGTGTTCCTGAGGGGCAAACGAGAAACCCGTTCTGGATGTGGCTTGGCGGGCCCCTCGGTGCGTGCTACGTGACGCTCAATGCTTTGCTTGTTCCCGTTCTTGGCACGGGGACGGCAGCCGTGGCAACCCTTGCCGGCATGATCTCGCTGTCTCTCATCGTCGATAAATTCGGAATTTCCAGGCGCCGCAGCGTCTTGTGCGCCTGGTACAAGTGGCTGGCGTGGTCGTTATCCCGCTGGGTGTAGTGCTCATCCGGCTGACCTTTAGGCCCGAATTACAAAACTATGCGCTGAGCAAAACTCTTGCATCAAACGGTTAGGGAGGACACAATACAACTATGGCTACTACACATCTTGAAGGCAATGACGTACAAACCGTAGGCGACCTGCCCGCCCTAGGCTCCACAGCACCGGCATTCACCCTGGTGAATACCGACCTCGACACCGTCACCTCAGACTCTTTCGAGGGTAAGAACCTGGTTCTTAACATCTTCCCCTCCATCGACACAGGCGTCTGCGCCTCCTCCGTCCGTAAGTTCAACGAAGAAGCATCCCAGCTTGAGAACACCGCCGTGGTGTGTGTCTCCAAGGACCTGCCCTTCGCGCTTGGCCGCTTCTGCGGCGCCGAAGGCATCGAAAACGTTGTTTCAGCGTCTGCCTTCCGCGACTCTTTCGGTGAAGACTACGGTGTGACCATGGCCGACGGCCCCCTAGCCGGTTTACTGGCTCGCTCCGTTGTGGTCATCAACCCAGCCGGCGAGGTTATCTACACCCAGCTGGTCGACGAAATCACCACCGAGCCCGATTACAAGGCAGCTCTCGCCGCTCTCTAAAACCTTAACAAACGGTGGGCATGCCCTCAGTCCTCAGACTGTAGGAGCACGCCCACCGTTTTATGTAGTTGTGAGACACAGATATGCCCGCCCCTGCCTCTTGTTTCTACAGCACCCAGTTAGCAAGGACGACGCAGGTTGCCGTACCTACGATGAGGGAGAGAGCCAGGTTCTTCCGCCACAGGTGCAGGGCTACGGTCACGGCGACTCCTGCTAGGTAGGGGAATGCCGTCTCACGGGAACCGTAGTCAATTTCAGCCAGAACATAGAAGCCCAGGCAGATAATGGCCCCCATGGGCAGCCAGGCGGCCAGGTGAGCAACTAGAGCTGAGTCTTTGAGCGCCGACTTCACGCCGAAAGGAATCAGGCGCAGGGCGAAGGTAATGCCGGCGGCCAGAAAAATGGCTGAAAGAATGTAGCCTGTGCTAGGCATGGGTGGGCTCCTGAGTCTTGCGGGTGACGAGGTGGCGGATGATGAGCAGGGCTACCAGGGTCAGTAGAGAGACCAGCAACATGGAGTGGGGCGCCAGCACAATGGCGGTGAGTGAGGCCACCACTGCTAGAGAGGCCGTGATATTGTCTTTGACCGCCCGGTAGGCGTCAATGGAGAGGACGACGAACATACCGGTCATCACAAAGTCCACGCCTTCTAGATGGGAGAGGAAGGTAGCCCCCAGAATGACGCCCAGGGTGGAGCCGCCCCACCAGGAAAACCAGAGCACCACAGAAACCGTCATAATGCGTGAGCTACGAAAATGCTGCGACCCGGGGGCGGTATTCAGGGCGTAGGCTTCATCGCAGAGCATATAAATAGCCAGGGCCTTAGCCAGATTTCCCTTGACGTTCTGCAGGGGGTAAGAGATGCCGTAGACCAGATGGCGGGCGTTCATGAGCAGAGTGGTTGAAGCGATTAGGGTCAGGGGTGTTGCGGCCGCAATCATGCCCACCAGCAGGAACTCTACCGATCCGGCAAACACAATGGCCGAGAGGGCCGGGGCCACCCACCAGGGCAGGCCCACCGAGGCTACCAGTACGCCCAGGCCCATACCCATAACCACAAAGCCGAGGCAGAGAATTCCCGCAACGCGTAGCCCCTCACGTAGGCCCGACTCCCCGGGCAAGGTGGGCGTGTAACCTGCGGGGATAGGCTCGACTGCAGGCGTGGACGCACCCCGCTGGCTGGGCCGGGGTGTAAGGGGCTGAGCTTCGTGCGGCGATGACTGTGAAGACATGTCACCAGTGTAAGTAAAAAGCCGCGCAAGGTGCTTGCCTTTGATTGCTTTATATTGCTCGTATCAGCAATAATCAACCCATGGATTCTCTTGATAGGGCAATAATTAAAGAGCTAACTCTGAATGGGCGGCTTACCAACCAAGAACTAGCCACCCGCGTGGGACTCACAGCAGCCCCCTGCCTGCGCCGCGTCCGCCGCCTCGAAGAAGCCGGAATCATCGAAGGGTATACCGCCCGTATCAACTACGAAGCCATGGACGAAGGGTTCGAGGTGCTCGTCTTTGCAGACCTCTCCCGCAACGATATCACCAGCGTGCAAGACTTCGAAGCCACCATCATGGCCAGTGACAAGGTCGTCGAATTCCGCCGCATGTACGGCCTACCCGACTACTACATCAAAGTACGCGTCAAAGACTCCGAGGCCTACGAACGCTGGTACTCAGAAGTCGCCGCCAAACACGACTTCATCATCCGCATCGACTCGCGCATTACCATGAAACTTCTCAAAGCCCCTTAGAAACCCACCTGGAATAAGACCCGTGCCCGGCGGCGTTAAGCCGGGCACGAGCGTCCTTACCTCAAAAACGAAAAGGAAAAACCATGACCGAAAACACCGCCCGCACCGACGACCCTAACTACCGCGCCGTCACCGTAGAGCGTGTAGCCTCCCGCCACTATCAGGCGACCAACGCCAAAGGTGCACAGCTAGACTTTGGCCAGGGCGAAGGCCTGCTCACCCCCGTCGAACTGCTCCTAGCTGCCATAGCGGGTTGCTCCGCTATTGACGTTGATGTGGTGACCGGCCGCGCAGCAGAACCCGAAATCTTCGAGGTGCACTCATCGGGCATCCGCCAGGTAGATGAAAACAAGGCCGTTCGACTCGATGACATCGAAGTCAGCTTCAACGTGCGCTTCCCTGCCACCGACGGCGGCATCAAGGCCCGCTCTATGGTCGACCGACTCATCAAACTCTCAGCCGAAAAAGACTGCACCGTCTCCCGCACCGTTGAGCACGGCGCGTCCGTGACCTTCACCAACCAGGGTAAGCAGAGCTAAATCACGCCGACTGCCTGTAGACCAGAGCGCTCGCGGTGGTAATCTAAAGTTTGTCTTATGCCCCTTAAGCTGAACTGTTGGGGCCTCTTACCACCGAAAGTAGCAACCACACTATGCCTACTGAAGCGAACTCCGCGCCCTGGCAGCGCTCCCCGCAGAATTCGGCGAACAGCAAGGAACAGCTCAAACGCGGGCTGGCTAGCCGCCACCTCTCCATGATTGCCATCGGCGGCGCGATCGGTACCGGCCTATTCGTAGCATCAGGCTCCACCATCGCAGAAGCCGGTCCCGGCGGCGCCCTTCTGGCCTACGCCCTGATTGGCATCATGGTGCTGTTGCTCATGCAGTCCCTGGGCGAGATGGCTGCCAACCTGCCGGTGGCAGGCTCCTTTCAGACCTTTGCCTCTCGCTACGTCTCAGACTCCTTCGGCTTTGCCATGGGCTGGAACTACTGGTTCAACTGGGCCATTACCGTAGCTGCCGAGCTGGTGGCCGCCGGCGTCATTATGTCCTACTGGTTGCCGGACGTCCCAGGCTGGGTCTGGGCTGGCGTCTTCCTGGCCATTATTCTGGGCATCAACGTGCTCTCAGCCCGCTCCTACGGCGAATCAGAATTCTGGCTAGCCACCATCAAGGTGGTCACCGTTATCGTCTTCCTGATTGCCGGCGTCGCCATGATTTTCGGTATTTTAGGCAACCACGACAACGGTTTCGCTAACTGGACCGAGGGGGAAGCCCCCTTCAAGGGTGGCTTCCTCTCAATCCTGGCGATTTTTATGGTTGCAGGTTTCTCCTTCCAGGGCACCGAAATGATTGGTGTTGCTGCCGGTGAATCTGAGAATCCCCGCCGCGACGTGCCCCGCGCCCTCAAAAGCGTGTTCTGGCGCATCATGCTCTTCTATATCGGTGCCATCGCCGTCATCGGCACCCTGATTCCCTACACCCACCCCAACCTGCTCCGTTCAGATGAGACTGACATCGCCTACTCACCCTTCACCATGGTCTTCGAAAATCTGGGTATCGCTTTCGCGGCCTCGGTGATGAACGCCGTCATTCTGACCGCTATCCTCTCAGCCGGCAACTCGGGTCTCTACGTGTCGTCGCGTATGCTTTACGCCCTGGCGCTGGAGGGCCGCGCGCCCAAGATTTTTGCGCGAATCAACTCCCGAGGCATCCCTATGCCCGCGCTGTTGATGACCGCAGCGATTGGTCTCTTTGGGTTTGTGTCGGCCATTGTGGGTGAGGGCTCTGCCTATACTTGGCTCATTAACATCTCTGGTCTCTCAGGTTTTATTACCTGGGTGGGTGTGGCTATCTGTCACTACCGCTTCCGCCGCGCCTACGTGGCCCAGGGCAATGACGTCAACGATCTGCCTTACAAGGCACCGCTCTTCCCGATTGGCCCCGTCGTTGCGCTCCTAATGTGCCTTCTGGTGATTGCTGGCCAGAACTACAACGCTATTTTTGCGGGCCAGTGGTTTGAGGTTGTTTCGGCCTACATCGGCCTGCCCATCATTGTGGGTGTCTGGCTGGTGCACAAGCTGGTAACCGGCTCAAAGACTATCCCGCTCAAAGACGTGGACGCCTCAGGCCTCGAGGTCTCAGGCAAGTAAGTTTCTTTGTGAGGAAGGGGAGGGTACCGGGTTTTCCGGGGCCCTCCCTTTTTCATAGGGTAGGACGCCTGTGAGCGGGGGAGTGGGCCGGGCTAGAATGGTGTGGTTTGGTTTTTGTTCTCTGTGTACGTGTTCTGGGTTGAAAGGTGTGGCCGCGTGGCTAAGCTCTATTTCCGTTTTGGTGCCATGAATTCGGGTAAGTCTACTGCACTGCTGCAGGCTGCCCATAACTATGAGGAGCGGGGCCAGCGGGTGCTGCTGGCCAAGCCGCAGGTGGACACCAAGGGCGATACTGAGATCGTGTCCCGCCTGGGGGTGACCCGCCAGGCTGATTTCTTGGTGGGTTCGGATGACTCGGTGGGCGAGCTCTTCCACGCTGCTGCTGAGCCTAACGCCGATGATGACCGCATGCACTGGCACCTGCCCGTCTCCTGCCTGCTGGTGGATGAGGCCCAGTTTTTGACCGCTGAGCAGGTGGATGACCTGATGCGGATTGCGGTGGAAGAGAACGTGCCGGTCATGTGCTACGGCATTCGTACGGACTTTAGGACGCGGGCCTTCCCCGGCTCTGCCCGTCTACTGGAGATCGCCCACACCCTTGAGGAGTTGAAGACCATTTGCCGGTGCGGTCGCAAGGCGCTTTTTAACGGCCGTACCGTTGATGGAAAGTTTGTTTTTGCCGGTGACCAGGTTGCTATTGACGGCGTATACGTTGGGTATGAGTCGCTCTGCCCCAGCTGCTACCTGGAGGAATCGGGAGGTAAGCTCTACCAGTGAGCTGCTCCCACTTGTTGGCATGACCTATGAGGCTCGGACGGGAGCTTAAAAGGCCTGTCGCGCGTTGTGGCTTGGTCTCAAATTGCGGTCTAATCTTATCCCTATAAATGGCTACGCACAGTAAAATAATTTTCATCAATTTACTTTCATTGGAAATATAAAATATGATATGAAATTGATGAAAACCCAGGTAAAAGGGATTTTTTATCTGTTCTCCCCTCTTGTATAAAGCATTAATATCCATCCGCCAGATGCGCTTCTGTTTTGGGGAAATGGGCTGTGGCCTTGCATAAGAGGGGCCGCCTGAGTAGGCAATAGGGTTGCAAAACGATAAACTGAGCAGGTCACGTACCTTCGATTTTGATAAGAGACACAGAATGATTTCGGTAAAGTCACGCTTGGTTGCAGCCCCTTCGGTAGCCCTCATGGCCATTGCAGTACTGGCAGGTTGCGGCTCAAACAACGATGCTAGCTCCTCTTCGTCCTCATCTTCTTCTGCTTCCTCATCCTCTTCTTCAGCTGAGAGTTCTGCTTCAAGCTCAGCGGCCCCCACAGAGTCTACTAGTGAGTCTGCATCTTCAGAGGCCGCAGCTGAACCGGTTATGCCCGAGGGGTACAAGGCAGTGGTTGCTCCTAATAATGGAATCTCTTTTGGTGTTCCTGGTGACTGGACGGAGCTTAACAGTGAAGCTCTGGCTGATGATGCTGCAGTTCAGGGCTACCTGGAGCAGGCCGCAGAAGGAAGCGTTTTTTCTGCTGAACAGATTCAGCAACAGCTGGCACAGCTTGATTTGATGGCTTCATCTACTACCCCCGACAGCTCAGGATTCACTCAGAACGTCAATGTCAATTCGGAGCCGGTTGCAGCCAGTAGCGTTCCTACCGAAGCTGATATGGCTCAGATGGTTGAGGCTGCAGGCGCTACTCCCGGCGAGTACAAGACTGTTGATACCCCCTTGGGGCAGGGTGCTCAGCAGAGCTACACCCTCGATGTCTCAGGTGTGTCTGTGCAGGGAGCCTACCTCATTGTTCCCTCTGGTACGGGCCAGGGCTTTAGCATCATTACTGTTTCTACGAGTGATGCAACTGCCACCCAGGATCTTCTGACCGAGATTGCCCAGTCTCTGACGAAGGCGTAAGGGCCACCATCTCGTCTCCTGAGAGAGAGGCTGTTTACCTGGTGCTAACAGGTAAACAGCCTCTCTTTGTTCGGTAGTGAGGCAGTAGGCTCCTTCTCGGGACCTTGTTGGACGGGTGCGCTCCAGGGGTTACGGGTTCGCCGAAGTGGATGAGCTTTACGCCTTCACCGGGTACTGCTTGGAGAACTGACTTGTTTAGAGGCTATTCCTAAGGATAGAGGCACCCCGGACTCGCAGCGAAGCTGCTGGGTCGGATGAAGTGAGCCGATGAGCAACAGTTCCCGTCCACAAGCGAAAAGAAACTGGTGCGAATTATCTGAGTGAAGCGAAGATGCAACGCCCTCAGGGCACGGAATCCGCCGCAAGGCGGCGGGGCGTGAATCGCCTGGATAAGCAAGGATTTTTCGCGAAGCGAAAAAGAAAGCCTTGCGCATCTGGCGAGCTTGCGAGCCAGGAGCGAACTAGGCGAGAGGGTCGGGCTTACGTCATTGAAGCCCGCAGATTTACTTCCTCACTTGCTCGGATGGAGTCGGCAGCTTCCGAGCGCGCGAGGAAAGAAGGGCTGACGACGGAATAGGCGAAGCCGCTGGGCTGCATCCAGCGTGAGCCTGCGGAACCCCTTATGAATAAGCTCCAATAGTTTTTTGAAGACTTTTGCCGCTGATAATTTTAACTGTCATAACATATTTTTCTAAATAAGATATTTTGGAAAATTATATAAATTTTTGAGAAGACGATTTATGAATAGCCCGAGATATAGAGAACCTAAAATGCTTGGAAATGCTGCTATATTTCCGAAAATAAAAATTCTTCGTCGCAGACAATCGCTAATCGATCGGGTTGATAAGAAGAACACGCGAACTGAGAATAAACCCATAATAGGTGCAGTCAAAAGCCCGCCGTTATATCGCCTTTGAAACACAGCTCTTACTACATGAGATAAAGCGTTTCCGGCTAATGCTGCCGAAGGGCCGCCCAAAAGGATAGCATGAGGTATTTCTTTTGACCTGTGCCCCCTCTTCGAAAGAGCACCTACTACCGCAGTCAGCAGAGCAGTTGCCAGGGCAAAAGAGTTTCTATCCCTCCAAGGCCCTTTTGCTCTAACCCAGTAGGGTAGTTTTTCCAGATCCTGTGAAAAATGGGAGATCTCCTCCAAATTATGAATCGCAAAAAACACTAGTAGTAATTTCGCGCAACGTCTCTCATTGGCAAACATCAGAAAGAACCTCCTTAAGTGTAGATAATCCGTCTGCTTCCCGAAAAATTGAGTAGTGGTCGCCGTTAATTGGCCTAACTTGAACCTCACCATGTAAATAACGTGTCCATTCACGTGCCAATGTTTCTTTAATGTCCAATGAGGCTTATTCAAAAGTAGAAACACACCCACCCCTACCAAACTAGACAACGACCCCACCAAGCGGCAAAAATATGAGCGTTAAATCTCTACAAATAACCTCAAACCACACCGGAAAAGACCGTTACCACACCAGCGTACAACCGGGCTGACGGCCACACAATTCGCCACGCTATACACAGCCCTCTCACCCACCACCTCACCTGGGCAAAACCAGGCGGAAGGCCATCAGCCCTCACCCAGCCCTCAAAATCACCCTGCTTTACCACCGCCACAACCTCAGCGTCAACTCCTAGCAGAACTTTTTGCAGTCTCCCTGAGCAGAAAACGTCAAAAACAAAGACAAAAGAACAAACCCAAGAACCACGCTCACCAAACTCAAAGGGAAATACAAGAGACTAAACTTCAGCGCACTAGACGTACGCCCCGCCAACATATTAGCCAAGGGAATATTCACACCAGCCACAATCAAAGCAGCAAGCACACCAAGAATCATAACATTTTACCTTTCCAAAAAGTTATTCAATAGGAGTCGTCGAAGTAATACCACCAGAATCACGGGCATCATTACCTAATGACAAGCCCTTCACCTCAAACTCAAACTTCTTACCAATATTAGCCTCAAGAAACTCAGCCAACCCAGCCTTATTCATCCCCTCAGGCATGGTCATATTGGTAATACCTAAACTACCGCATTCTTCAGTCTGAACACGCAAAAACGTAGATGTTACCCCACCAGATGGGTCTGACACCAATTTAACCGACGAGACCGTACACACCTTATAAGTCGCATCCCGATCATTGATATACAAGAGCACTGCTACCGTAATAACAATTATTAGAGCAATAACAGCAGTAATATTCCCAGCCACAGAACTTTTCTTCCGCCCCATAACACTCCTTCCAAACAAAAACTCTTACCTAATCATCAGAGCTCAAAGCCCTACTACCCGCCTTACCTAAGCCGGTAGCCATACCCGTTCCCGTTGATTTCAGACCTTGTTCGTTGATTTTATTAAAGTTCCAGTCAGACGGTGCCGTCAAAACCATAGCACTTCAGCTCTAGGGCGTTCAGAACTGTTCAGGCTGACTAGCTTGCCTACCTAACCGTGCTCTCGATACCCTGAGAGAGGTAGTGAAAGGAACGGCCAATGAAGACCCACTCCCTCTCTTGCGTCATAGCCACAGCTCTGCTTCTCAGCGCCTGCGGAGGCTCCTCAACCTCAGCGCCTGAGAATACCCACATGCCTACAGAAGCCAGCTCGCAGGTGGCGGAGTCGACCAGTGCTCAACCTCAGGCGACGTCACAGTCAAGCACCGCGCCACAGGAGGGCGGGGCGTCCTCGTCCCCAACCCCAAGTGCGGATGCGGTCACTCCGGTCACCAGCGTTTTCCCTGTTGACACGCGCACAGCTGCAGACGGTCAGATCGGTATTCTGATGAGCCCTACGGGAAACATTGGCTGCGATATTTGGGCGGTTGAAGGTTATGCCGCTTGCGGCGTGATTTCGTATTATGACGATGCCAAGTACCCGGACGACTCGGTTGTTGGCCCTGCCTGGGTTTTTCCGCTGGGAAATGACATTGAGAGCATCGAGATTGCGCCGCGCGGTGACGCCATGTTCTTTATGATGGGGCAGCAGGTTGGCCCTGCACCGCAGGTGGTCGAATACGGTACAACCGCCCGTTACGGGGCGGTTGAGTGCGCTTCAGAGACCGAGGCTATGACGTGTACCAATACGGTGACCGGCCGCGGCGTGATAATGAGCCGGGAGGGCTACGAAACTTTCTAGGACTTTGATAGCGAGGACGCCGGCCCCGGCTGACGAGTGCTTTCGCTTCATGCTTGCGCGAGCCCCCTTACTCCTGCTAACGTTTTTCTCACGATTCAGAAGCCCAACGTAAAGCCCTTTGACTTGTTGGCTGGCAACCGCCTGACGCAGACGGTGCCCTCAAAGGAAAATCGGTCACCCGCCACAAGGTGTGGTGAAAGCGCGATTATGTAGGAGGCCCCTGTGGTTTCATTTTTCTCTTTTTCTAAGTTTTTACCTTCCTCAAAAGCTGCTTCAGGCTCTTCACACAATGACCAGCAGAAAAATGCACGGCTTAATCAGCGGTGTATCTTGCACTCGGCTGGTCACGGAATTGTCCCGGCAGTTGGTATCAACGCTTCGAATATGACCTGGCAAGAGGCTACGATTATGGCTGTTCGCGGTACGCGTGTGCAACTGAAAATCGATGGGCAGAGCCGGTATTTCTGGAACCATGATTCGGCTCGTCTCTTTGAGTTCTTAGATGCGACGGACGGCCAGGTGCGCGACGCATCGGGTGAGAGAAAGGACGCAGGTGCCCCCGTTCTTCTCTGGAATGAGGAGCATCAGCTTCTTGGAGTAAGGGACGGCAAGGTCTTTTCTTTAGCGCATCTATCACCTGAACCCTTGACCGCTTGCGCTACCGTTGAAAATCGCTAACTGAGGGCCATGAGGCTTATTCAAAAGTGCCTTCACCCCGGCTACCCAGGCTCACACCTTCGCAAGCTCAGGTGATTCCGTTCGCTGAGTGTGCTGCATCTTCGCTTCGCTCAGATGATTCGCACCAGTTTCTTTGTCGCCTGTGGGCGGAAACTGATGCTCATCCGCTCACTTCATCTGCCAACCCTCTCGCCTGGTTCGCTCCTGGCTCGCAAGCTCGCCAGATGCGCAACGATTTCTTTTTCGCTTCGCGAAAAATCGTTGCTTATCCAGGCGATTCACGCCCCGCCTGACGGCGGATTCCGTGCCCTCTTGTGTGCTCGCGCGCTCGCACCCGCTCACTTCATCCGAGCCTGGGTCGCCTGATTACTTTTGAATAAGCCTCGCTATGAATAGCCTTACAATAAGCCTCTGAATTAAAGTAACTTTGAAATAAGCTTCAATATTGAGGGTTATTCATAAGGGGCTCCGCAGGCTCACGCTCGCTGTCAACCCTCTCGCCTGGTTCGCTAGCTGGCTCGCCAGATTCGCACCGAGATTTATTTTCCTCGCGCGCTCGGAATCTCGGTGCTCATCACCAGCGATTCACGCCCCGCCGTACGGCGGATTCCGTTCGCTCTTGTGTGCTCGCGCGCTCGCACCCGCTCACTTCATCCGAGCCAGCAGCTTCGCTGTGAGCCTGCTTCACCTACTACCTGGAGGAAACGGGCAGCAAGCTCTACCAGTGATGGGAGGAAGCGCTGATTTGACTACTAAATATGGGGGAGCGATATTTTCTTCGAGCATTTTGGTTTTGGTAGTTAAAATATGACATAACTAGTTATCTATGAGGCTTATTCAAAAGTAATCAGGCGACCCAGGCTCGCAGCGAAGCTGCTGGCTCGGCGGCTGGCGTGAATCGCCTCGTGAGCGAAGCGAACCAGGCGAGAGGGTTGGCAGCAAGCGCGAGCCTGGGAAGCCGGGGTGAAGGCACTTTTGAATAAGCCTCTATATGTTTCTTTTGGGCGTGCTGAAACTTTGGTTCAAGATTTAGTCATTCTCAATAAAACCTTTAATCCATTTTTCAAGTGATTTCACTCTGCTTCTTCTAGCTTTGATGTCGGAAGAGTTTCTAATACCTGATATATAAAATTCAATCGTTTCTCTAATCGCTTTATGGGATGAATCCGATAACCCGCTAGGCAGGGGGCCAATTTTAGAGGATTCAAAGATTTTATTTTCAGGATTTTTCTTGACATCGTTCACGATTAATTGGAAAAGGTCGGTACATCGATTAAAATCAGCGGGTGCAATTTCGGATAGAATGTTTTCGAGATCTAGATTCCAGGTGACATATATTAAAGTATACATATCAATAATATTGGACCATCTAGTTCTGCCACTCCAGTTTACATTTTTTTCGAGATAATCTAATATTTCAATATACCTTTTTGCCTGATCTGAATATTCAAGATCAAAATTCTTTGAAAGTTCATCGTACCGAGTGTCAAAATCAGTTTTTTTATTTACTAGTCCGAATAAACATGCGCCAAAAGATTCAGCGAAAAATTCTAAATCTCCACCTCTGTTGCGCCGCGAACCGCTGAATATACCTGATTTTTCTGTGATTGGATGTGAAGCACAGTCTTTCAAAAAGTCCTGGAAAGGCCCTGGGTATAGTGCATTTTTGATCTCCTGAGAAGTCAGTACCATGTTTACTCTATTTACACGCGCAAATACCTTTCGAATCTCATCATCATCAATATCTGATAGTCGTCTAATCGGCAACCTGTATTTCCAAATTTCTTTTTTAGTCTCGTCTTCTAAATCCTTAAAGTACTTCCCTTCATAGGCTGATTTGAAATATTCACTATCTTCACTGGTCTCTAAGTTTTCCAGGAAAAATCCGTTATCGATAAAGTTAAAAATTGAAGTCAATCTTTGTTGGCCATCGACAACTGATGCAATAGAACGACCATCTGCGCTGGTTTCGTAGGAAAGATAGACCTCAGGGATTGGTAGGCCAAGAAGAATTGTTTCAATAAGACTGATCTTTGCAGCCTGAGACCAAACAACCTTGCGCTGATAATCAGGCTGGAGTACTAAATCATGGTTAGCTCTCATTTGGTTGAACTCTGCAATCGTTTTTGATTCAATTTCAAATTTAATAGTGTTTGGATTCATTTTTCTGACTCAATCAATAGCATGGAATTTTTTATACTTAAGCGTTGATAGTCTAAGAGAGCATCATGATTTCTATAAATTCTGTATTTTATCTCATTCCCATAAAAATTTTCTCCTAAATCCATGATTATCTTATCCTCATGGGATTTCCATTTTTGGCCAAAGGAAAGACTAGGTAAGATTAAATCAAGTGGTATGCACTCATTCACCAGTAGTCTTCGAATATTTCCAATCTCATGTTTAGGAATGTCTTCATTTTTTATTAAATTCCTTATTTCTTTCCAGCACCTTTCGAAATATTCTGACGAGATGATTGCGATATCAATGTCGGATTCCTTGTCAAAAATTTTAAAATTTTTATCAGGGTTCAGTGAGTAGCCTAATCTTGCGCTTCCAACAACTAGTACACAAAGAGGGTTTACTTCTATTGATTTAGCCACTAGATGTCGCCATTTCGTAAAATCTAATAGATTTTCACTCCAAGTTCTAGGCACTCCATCTAACATCAAAGAAGAAAGAAAGTATTCAGGGTCATGGTTGACAGATGCTAAATCTTCTTCAAATTTTTCTCTGCCTATCCTTTTTTTCATATTAAAAGCCTTTTGTGTAAGCGATTAATGATTGCTCATAGAGGTAAATGAAATATGTCTTAAGGGTATATAGGTTTCACAAAGGGAAGCGAATGTACGCTGGCATGAAGGGATGGAGATAATCCGCCATCCAACCACTTGGCAGGTGGTAACTTCGCAGCGGGAATGAGGCTACTCTAACAGTTTCGTAAATAAGCCCTCGACAGTGGCCCCAGCGTTTCTACCGGGGCCACACTTCACTTACGAGGTTTTACTTAGCGAGGCCTTCCATCACATCATTCAGCGTGGCGCTCGGGCGCATCACCGCTGATGCCTTGGCGTCCTCGGGCTTGTAGTAGCCGCCCAGGTCGGCGGGGGAGCCCTGGGCGTCCAACAGCTCAGCCACAATCTTCTCCTCATTCGCAGCCAGAGCCTCAGCCACCGGAGCGAACTTAGCCGCCAAATCGGCGTCCTCACCCTGAGCAGCCAGCTCCTCAGCCCAGAACTTAGCCAGATAGAAGTGCGAACCACGGTTATCAATCTCGCCCACACGGCGGGAAGGCGACTTGTTCTCGTTCAAGAAAGTACCGGTCGCCCTATCCAGAGTGTCAGCCAAAACCTGGGCAGAAGCATTACCGGTCTTCTTAGCCAGGTGCTCAAAAGAAGCCGCCAGAGCCAGGAACTCACCCAGGGAATCCCAGCGCAGGTGGTTCTCTTCCAGAACCTGCTGAACATGCTTAGGGGCAGAACCGCCAGCGCCGGTCTCAAAGAGGCCACCACCATTAATCAGCGGAACAATCGACAGCATCTTGGCAGAGGTGCCCAGCTCCAGGATAGGGAAGAGGTCGGTCAGGTAGTCACGTAGCACGTTACCGGTCACCGAAATGGTGTCCTCACCCCTACGAATACGATCAATCGAGAACTGGGTAGCCTCAGCAGGAGCCAGAATACGAATATCCAGACCTGAAGTATCGTGCTCGGGCAGGTACTTCTCAACCTTGGCAATCAGGTTCGCGTCGTGGGCACGGTTCTGATCGAGCCAGAAGACAGCGGGGGTCTGAGAGTCGCGGGCACGGGTCACAGCCAGCTTGACCCAGTCCTGCACAGGGACGTCCTTGGTCTGGCAGGCGCGCCAGATATCACCGGCAGAAACCTCGTGTTCAATGAGCACCTCCCCGGCAGAGTTCACAACCTGAACCTTGCCGTCCGCCTCAAGCTGGAAGGTCTTATCGTGCGAGCCGTACTCCTCAGCCTTCTGAGCCATCAGACCCACGTTAGGCACGGTACCCATAGTGGTGGGGTCGTAGGCGCCCTTGGCGCGGCAGTCCTCAATCACGGTCTGGTAGACACCAGCGTAGGAGGAATCGGGTAGGACGGCCAGGGTGTCAGCCTGCTGACCGGCCTTACCCCACATCTGACCGGAAGTACGAATCATTGCAGGCATGGAAGCGTCCACAATGACGTCAGAAGGAACGTGCAGGTTGGTGATGCCCTTATCGGAATTGACGTAGGCCAGCTCTGGGCCCTCGGCCAGGCCTTTCTCAATCAGCTCACGCACACCGGCCTGGATATCCTCGGGCAGAGTATCAATGCCGGAGATAATGGCGGCCAGGCCGTTGTTGCCGTTCAGGCCAGCGGCGTCCAGCTGCTTACCGTAGGTCTCAAAGAGCTCAGAGAAGTAGGCACGCACCACGCGGCCGAAGAGGATGGGGTCAGAAACCTTCATCATGGTGGCCTTCAGATGCACCGAGAAGAGCACGCCCTCAGCCTTGGCGCGGGCAACCTGCTCTGCCAGGAACTTATCGAGCTCAGCCACGTTCATGTAGGTGCCGTCTACGATTTCACCGGCTAGAACGGGCACGGATTCCTTGAGGACGGTCACGGTGCCGTCGGTGCCTACATGCTGAATCTTCAGGGTGTCGTCAGCTTCAATAATCACGGACTTCTCGTTGGAGAAGAAGTCGTCGTGGCCCATGGTGGCAACGTTGGTCTTAGACTCGGCAGACCAGTCGCCCATAGAGTGGGGGTTCTTGCGGGCGTAGTTCTTAACAGAGAGGGGGGCTCGGCGATCCGAGTTGCCCTCGCGCAGAACCGGGTTCACAGCCGAGCCCTTGACTCGGTCGTATCGGGCGCGGACGTCCGCATCAGCCTCAGAGGTAACCTCATCGGGGTAGTCGGGAATAGCGTAGCCCTTGGCCTGTAGCTCAGCGATAGCGGCCTTGAGCTGGGGCACGGACGCCGAGATATTGGGTAGCTTGATGATGTTAGCCTCGGGGGTCTTGGCCAGCTCGCCCAGCTCGGTCAGGGCGTCAGCGACCTGTTGCTCGGGCGGGAGAATGTCGCTGAACTGGGCCAGGATGCGGCCGGCCAGTGAGATATCGCGGGTTTCTACCTCAACACCGGCGGTTGATGCGTAGGACTCCAGAATGGGCAGAAAGGAGTAGGTCGCCAGTAGCGGTGCCTCGTCGGTGTGGGTGTAGATAATCTTTGCCATGAAGGGCGTCTCCCTTGTCGCGTGTGGGCAGTTTCCTCTCCAAGAATACAACGATGTGCCCCAGCTCTCTAAAATTGGTCAGCTCAATTGGTAAGTGTGACAGGGGGGGGCGAGGCTCGGCTTGCCTGGCCTGGGGGCGACAAGACCTCAGAAATAGGTAGCTCAGCTGTATTGTGTCAGCGGGCGGCTACCACCACATGGCTACGAACGTCTGGAACTCTGGGTGCCAGCTCCCTCCAAAACCCTAGGCCCGGGGCAGGCCAACCTCAACGCTTGTAGGCTGCGTTAGCCCGTCGTTTAAAGAGCGTGATGGTAGGCCCAATGTTCACCGCCACCCAGAGCGGGTTTGTGATTACCAGGAACATGAACAGGGTGCGTAGTACCGATGACGAGTCTTCAGCCAGCGTCACTCGGTTCAGCCAGATTGTCGCCCCAAAATAGAGCACCGTGCCCAGCACAAGGTAAAGCAGAGCCCACCAGAACTCGCTGGGCGAGGCCTCGCCCCGGCCATTCCAATAGTGCCGATAAAAGAGGCGCACAGCCCGCCCAAAACCAACCTGCTCAGCCCTCGCAGCTGAGCGGCGTTCGTCCGGGTATTCTTCGTCGTCAAAACCCTCAAGGTTGAGAGCCTCGGGGGTATCTGCGGTCGGGGAGTCATAGGTGTGCAGGCGGTTAGGCTTATGCTCAGACATACCCTCAAGAATACAGAATCACCAGAGAGCGCAACCACCGGCCCGAGCAGGGGAGGCCCTCTGGCAGGGCCACCAGCTCACGGCACTGCCGGTGGGTAGCTTCTGGCTAAGGACGATTGACGTCCTCGGGCTTATCGTATCGCAGGCCATCTGGGCTGGAGTCCAGCATGCACATGATGAAAGGGACGATGCCCAGCCCAACTAAGTTGAGGAACCACAGGGCGCCGGGAAAACCAGCGTCCTGAAGACGGCGCCAGCAAACAGACAGGGTAAAGATAATGGAGAGGATAGTAAGGGCAACACCCAGCAGTAGAAAAAGTACTGCTCCTACAACGAAGAATGTTGACGTATCTTGGCTGTTCTCTGTGCGTGAAAATACCACGAACATAGCTATGACCCATACCAGGTAGGCCACTAGAACCACCAAAGAGGTGCCCACAGTCCACACGAGATAGGCCCACCAGAATTCACTCCGAGAGGCCCGGCCCGAAAAATGCCAGAGGTACTTCTTGTTGAGCTTGAGCGCCTGCACCATGCCTACAGAGGGGCGGCGATACCCGGTAGGCAGACCGTAGAAACCCGGAGCTCCGTAGTTTCCCTGCGCAGGGTTAGGGTTCTGCCCCCAAGGGCCACCCTGGCCCGGGTGAGGATCCTGGGGTGGCGGCGGGGGATGCGGTGTTGAGCTCATGGGCGCAACTTTGCTCCTTTTTACTTGCGGTGGGTCAGGTAAAAATCAATCAGGCCCCGGGTTGAGGAATCCTGCTCGGCCAGAGCGGTGCGGTCACCCGCTACGGCCGGTGCCAGCTGCAGGGCTAGCTGCTTGCCGAGCTCCACACCCCACTGATCGAAGGAATCAATGCCCCAGATAACGCCCTGCACAAAGGTGATGTGCTCGTAGAGGGCAACCAGCTGGCCGAGAACTGACGGGGTCAGCTGGGAGGCCATGATAGAGGTGGTGGGGCGGTTGCCCGAGAAGACACGGGCAGGAACGATCTGCTCGGCGGTTCCTTCTGCGCGAACCTCATCCGCGGTCTTACCGAAGGCTAGAGCCTTGGTCTGGGCGAAGAAGTTGGCCAGGAAGAGTTCATGAACGTCTTGGTCACCGTCGCGGGTTGCGTGTACCGGGTTGGCGAAGGCAATGAAATCTGCGGGAATCAGGCGAGTACCCTGGTGGATTAGCTGGTAGAAGGCGTGCTGGCCGTTGGTGCCGGGCTCTCCCCAGAAAACTTCACCGGTGGCGGTGGCTACGGGCTTGCCGTCAACGGTCACAGACTTGCCGTTGGACTCCATGGTCAGCTGTTGCAGGTAGGCGGGGAAACGATGTAGGTATTGGTCGTAGGGGAGGACGGCGTGGGTTTCGGCACCCAGAAAGTTGACGTTCCAGATGTTCAGCAGGCCCATGAGAGCGGGGACGTTCTGGGCTAGGGGAGCGGAGCGGAAGTGCTCGTCCATGGCGTGGAAACCTGCCAGGAACTGCTCAAAGACGTCGGGGCCGAGCACAATAGCCAGGGGGGTGCCGATGGCGGAGTCAACGGAGTAGCGCCCACCCACCCAGTTCCAGAAACCGAAAGCGTTTTCGGGGTCGATGCCGAAGGCTTCGACCTTGTTCAGGGCGGTGGAAACGGCGACGAAGTGGGCGGCGACGGCGTCCTTTTCGTCCTTACCGTCAAGGGCACCTGCCTCGCGCAGGGAGGTCAGTAGCCAGTCACGGCAGACGCGGGCGTTGGTGAGGGTTTCTAGCGTGCCGAAGGTCTTGGAGGCCACAATAAAGAGAGTGGTCTCGGGGTTCAAATCCGCAACGGTCTCTGCGGCGTCGGTGGGGTCGATGTTGGAGATGAAGCGGGCGTTCAGGCCGTGCTGGGCGTAGGGCTTCAGGGCTTCGTAGGCCATGACGGGGCCCAGGTCGGAGCCACCAATGCCAATGTTGACCACGGTTTCGATGCGCTTGCCGGTCACACCTACCCACTCGCCGGAGCGCACCCGATCGGCAAAGTCGTAAATCTTAGCTAAGACCTCGTGAACGTCGGCATCAACGTCCTGGCCATCGACGGTGAGGGCTGGGCTGGCATCGGCGGGGCGGCGCAGGGCGGTGTGCAAAACGGCGCGGTCTTCGGTGACGTTGATGTGCTCACCGGCAAACATGGCATCGCGGCGCTCGGTGAGACCTACCTGCTCTGCCAGCTCAACGAGCAGGGCCAGAGTCTCTTCAGTGATGAGGTTCTTGGATAGGTCAACGTGGAGGTCGGCGGCAGTGAAGCTCAGCTTCTGGGCGCGGGCTGGGTCGGCGTCGAACCAGGCGCGTAGGTCGGGTTGGGTGGAGGCCTTATGGTCGGTGAGGGCGGCCCAGGCGGTTGTAGTGGTGGGGTCGGTAATTGCGGGGAGAGACATGCGCTCTGCCTTCCTGTTGGTGGAGTCTTACCCTCTATTTTAAGGTGGTGACCTGGTTTGTGAACCCCGCCAGGTGATATGTCCTGGCTTTAGTTCCAACCATCACACGAAGCTCAACACATCAACCACCACCCCAGGCGTCCCAAACCCAAGCCCCTAATGCAACTTGAATTATCAGTGGTGTTATTATTGGGCTAGTTGAAGCATCTCTTTCTGACCTAAACACTCGGTTACCTTACTGCGCGTTGGGTGATGAGAGGGTGGATGTAAAGAGATGCTTTTGCGTGTCTGACCAGAAATGATTCGTAACTAGAGATACCAAGGACTTTCTGATGGAAAGAACAGAACTGCAATCACCGCCTGGCTCCGGCCCCGACCTGAGGAAGGGGGATATCGACGCAGAGGTAAAAGCAAACATGCGCGAAGGCTCCCTCGCGCCCCGAGTCTTTATCCCCGCTGCCGTCATCATGGCGGTCTTCATTGGCATCACCCTGGCCTTCCCAGAAAAAACCAAGAGTATCTTTGACGCCCTTCAGGCCGACGTCATCAACTACTTTGGCTGGTACTACGTTGCCATCGTGGCCTTCTTCGTTATTTTCGCCCTCTACCTGGGTTTTTCTCGTATGGGCGACGTGAAGCTGGGTGACGACAACGACGAACCGGCCTACTCCTTCAGCACCTGGTTTGCCTTCCTCTTTGCGGCAGGTATGGGCATTGGCCTGGTGTTCTATGGGGCCACCGAACCGCTCATGCACTACGTTGACCCGCGCCCCGGCGTTGGCAACGGTACAAGTGAGGAAATTGCCCAGGCGGCCATGAGCCAGTCCTTTCTGCACTGGGGGCTACACCCCTGGGCAATTTACGTGATTGTTGGCCTGGCAATTGCTTATGCCACCCACCGTCTCAAACTTCCGCTTTCTATCCGTTACGCTCTCAAGCCCCTCTTCGGTGACCGCGTCAAAGGCGGGGCCGGTGACCTTATTGATGTTGTGGCCCTGGTGGGTACCCTCTTCGGCGTAGCTACCTCCCTGGGCCTGGGAGTCATGCAGATCGCTGCGGGGCTCGGCTATATGAATATTCCTGCACAGGGCAATGCCTGGCTGGTTGGAATCATTATTGCGCTCATGGCTATCACCATGTTCTCTGTGGTAACCGGCCTTGAAAAGGGAATGAAGTGGCTCTCGAACGGCAACCTGATTTTGGCTGCCATTGTCTGCCTCTTTGTCCTTGTCGTTGGCCCAACCCTCTTTCTCTCCCGTAACTTTATTGGCTCCATCGGTGACTACTTACAGAACATAGTTGCCATGACCTTTGAAACCCTGGCCCTGTACGGCGTTGAGGGTGAACAGTTCCAGGCCGCCTGGACTACCTTCTACTGGGGCTGGTGGATTTCATGGTCGCCCTTCGTCGGCATGTTCATCGCCCGTGTATCTAAGGGGCGTTCGGTGCGCGAGTTCGTCATCGGTGTTCTGCTGGTACCGGCTCTCACTTCTTTCTTCTGGTTCTCTGTGCTCGGCGGTACCGCCCTGCACCAGGAAATTTTCGGCTCACAAAGTCTGCTGAATGAAGACGGCTCCGTTTCTGCTGAAAACGCTCTCTTTGAGATGTTCCACAACCTGCCGGGCGGAGCGATTCTTACTGCAGGCGCCGTACTGCTGATTACCGTCTTCTTTGTGACCTCAGCTGACTCCGGTGCTCTGGTGCTCGGTATGCTTTCTACCAACGGCTCACCCGAACCTAAAACCTGGATTCGAGTCTTCTGGGTGCTGGTTGCAGCGGCCACCGCTATCTCCCTGGTTGTGATCGGCGGAACAGACTCGCTCACAGCGATTCAGACAGTTGCCATTTTGACCGCCCTACCTTTCTCTGTGGTCATTGTGCTCATGTGCATCTCGCTGTACAAGGCGCTGAGCGTTGAACACCGCCTTTTTGTGCGAGCCCAGCGCCGCAACGCCCGCCATGAGATTGAAGCCTCACTGACCGAACACATCGATGACCGCGTCAACGTACTTGTAGCAGAGGGCGTTGAAGATAAGGTCACCGCGGCCGTGGGCGAGCACCTGGACGAACGGCTTGATGGGCACCTGGAGGCCGCCCTGGAAGAAGCTGTCGATAAGGCGGTCGAAGCCAAGGTAGAAGAAGCTGTGGAAAAGGCAGTTGATGAAGTAGCCCTTCAAGTCGATGCTAATACCGCTGCGATTGAACAGATTCGTGCTGTTACCGGTTCCATTCCGGTGGCCAAACCCCAGGATATTAAGCAGACACCCTGGAACAAGTAGGAAATGGGCGGAACCGTTTTGAATAAGCCCCTTAACTTCTAATGTGTTCCAGAAGATAGCCCTGGGATTAGATGCCACCGGTATAATCGGTGCGAGAGCCCTGTGCGCGCCTGCCGAAATAGTCGGTAGCTAGGTTGCGCCCCGGCGTCCTGATCATCCCCAAAGAGTAAGCGAGATACCTTCCGCATGTCTGAAACTCAGAAGACCGCGTCACGGAGCGACCTCCGTAACGTGGCAATTGTGGCGCACGTTGACCACGGTAAGACCACCATCGTTGACGCGATGCTCAAGCAGACCAACGCATTCTCAGCCCATGCAGCTGTTGAAGACCGCGTGATGGACTCCGGTGACCTTGAAAAAGAAAAGGGCATCACCATTCTGGCCAAGAACACCACCGTGTTCTACTCCGGCCCCGCAGCCGGTGGCCAAGAAATCACCATCAACGTGATTGATACCCCCGGCCACGCCGACTTTGGCGGCGAGGTGGAACGCGGCCTCTCTATGGTAGACGGCGTGGTGCTGCTCGTGGACGCCTCCGAAGGCCCCCTGCCCCAGACCCGCTTCGTGCTACGCAAGGCCCTGGCCGCCAAACTACCCGTCATCCTGGTTGTCAACAAGGTTGACCGCCCCGACGCCCGCATCGACGAAGTCGTCGGCGAATCCATGGACCTACTTCTGGGGCTAGCCAGCGACCTGGCAGATGAGGTGCCCGATTTGGACGTGGACGCCCTGCTGAACGTCCCTGTGGTCTACGCCTCTGGCAAGGCAGGCGCGGCTTCTCTCAACCAGCCTGCTGACGGCGACCTGCCCGATAACGGCGACCTCGAACCCCTGTTCCAGACCATCCTTGAACATGTTCCTGCCCCCACCTACAACCCCGATGAGGTTCTGCAGGCCCACGTGACCAACCTCGACTCCTCACCCTTCCTGGGGCGCCTAGCTCTGCTGCGTATCTTCAACGGCACCCTCAAGAAGGGCCAAACCGTTGCCTGGGTGCGCCAGAACGGCGAAACCAAGAACGTCCGTATCTCCGAGCTGCTGGCCACCAAGGCCCTGGAACGTGTTCCCGCAGAGTCCGCTGGCCCCGGTGAAATCGTCGCTGTTGCCGGCATTGAAGACATCACCATCGGCGAAACCCTCACCGACCCCGAGAGCCCCAAGCCCCTACCCCTCATCAAGGTTGATGACCCCGCAATCTCCGTCACCATCGGTATCAACACCTCACCGTTGGCCGGTAGAGTCAAGGGGGCCAAGGTGACTGCCCGCCAGGTCAAGGACCGCTTGGATAAGGAACTGATCGGTAACGTCTCGCTGAAGGTTCTGCCCACCGAGCGCCCCGACGCCTGGGAGGTTCAGGGTCGTGGCGAACTCGCCCTGGCAATCCTCGTTGAGCAGATGCGCCGCGAAGGCTTTGAACTGACCGTGGGCAAACCTCAGGTGGTGACCAAGACCGTCGACGGCAAGATTCACGAGCCCATGGAGCACATGATTATCGATGTGCCCGAAGAGTTCCTGGGTGCCGTCACCCAGCTCATGGCAGCCCGTAAGGGCCGCATGGAAAATATGGCCAACAACGGCACCGGCTGGGTACGCATGGAGTTCTCCGTGCCCGCCCGCGGTCTGATTGGCTTCCGTACCAAGTTCCTGACCGAAACTCGCGGCGCCGGTATCTCATCGTCCTACTCCACCGGCTACGAGCCCTGGGCAGGCGACATCGACTACCGCTCCAACGGCTCCATGATCTCTGACCGTGCTGGCGTGGTCACCCCCTACGCCATCATCGGCCTACAGGAGCGCGGAACCATCTTCGTAGAGCCCACCTCCGAGGTCTATGAGGGCATGATCATTGGTGAAAACTCCCGTGCAGATGACATGGAGGTCAATATCACCCGCGAAAAGAAGCTGACCAACATGCGCTCAGCCTCAGCGGACAACTTCGAAAACATGACCCCGCCCAAGAAACTGACTCTTGAGGAGTCCCTGGAATGGGCCCGTGAGGACGAGTGCGTGGAAGTCACCCCCGAAGCCATCCGTATCCGCAAGGTCATCCTTGACTCCAACGAGCGCGTGCGCGAAGCCCGCCGCCGCGCCAAGGGCTAGGCCCACCGCGCAAGGAGGGCCCGGGTAGCTGACCCCGCCCTCATCTAAAAAGGGTGTGGTTCTCCCCCTGACAGGGGGAAGAACCACACCCTTTTGTTGAGCGGATCCGTACAGGCTGAACGGACACCCGGGTAGGGGCGGTTACATTCAATCCCCAAAAGTATCCGGTCAGCAAGCCTGCCGCTACTAGCTTCGCTAGCTCAGGCGGCGGACCCCCTGCTGCTCACTCCACACAAAATGGGCACCAGAGCTCAACCGCAGGTGGACGTCACCGTCAGCCTCCCACCGTTCATCGTGGAGGGGAAAACCAAGTGCCTGGTGGTAGCCTGCCTTCACCCAGGCGGCTCGCAGGGCACCGCCGGTGTTGACCTTAGCGGTGGGGGTTGAGGGGCTCCAGTAGAGAGAAACGTTCTTCTCAAACCGGACGACCGCGCCCCGGCCCAAGGCACTCTCATCTGTGGCAGGCAGGCCGTACTCTGCAAGGTTCTGGTTCCAGCGGTTGTGAATGCCGCCGCTACCGTTGAGTACCCGGGCGGAGGTTTGAGGTGACCAGTAGACCGCGGTGGTGGAGCCTGAGGCCGTGACGAACTGTTGCTGGACGCCATAGCCTAGGGGAGCTTCATCCATGCTGGGAAAGCCCCAGGTACGTTCATAGCCGGTGTTCGCGTACCTGGCCCCAATCGCGCCTGCCAGGTACACGGCATGGGTTCCTGTGCTGGGGTGCCAGTAGACCTGGCGGCTGTTCTCAAACGGCTGGGTAACACCGCCGGAACTCACCGGGTATTCATCAGCCCGGGGCGCATAGAGAGTTTTATAGTTAGCGCGGTAGTAGCCACCAATAGCTCCTCGCAGGGAGTAAAGGCCGCTGGTCGTGCCGGCGGACCTTGCTCCGAGCGGGCGGTAGCGGGGATTCACTGCCAGATGCGTGAGTTCAGCCGTAGAACCATTGAACACGTTAGAGTCACCGTCAAAGGGCCCGGTAGCGCTGTACTGCCAGATGTCATATGCACTGTAACCGGTAGGCATCGGGCCGACCGTCTGGGTGTATCTGGCTAGATGCAGAGGCATGAACGAGAGCTCTTCAAGAGACCCAAGACACTGATTCACCCAGCTGGTTGCCGTGTAAAGAATAGGGTAGCGGCCGGTAAGCTGCCGGTAGGTCACCGCGAATTCTTGAGCCCACGCTTTCAGCTGGGCCGGAGTCATGTTGTAACAGGTGTTGCCGTCGTTGGGGTAGGGGTTCCATTCGAAATCCAACACACCGGGTAGGGTAGTGCCGTCTTGAACCCACTTCTGACTGTTCGCCACAAAAAACCTAGCCTGCTCTGCGCCTGAAGAGTCAGAAGGAATCGCAAAGTGGTAGACACCTCTGAACATGCCAGCAGCACCAGCACCTGCGTACTGATCCCGCTGGCGAGGGTTGGTATACCAAGTGCTCTCTGTGGCTTTAACCAAGGCAAACCGTGCACCGGCCTGGTAGTTCGCCACCCAATTAACAGACGGCTGGTGACTTGAGACGTCCATACCCAAAACACCGGGAGCCGGCGGAGCGGCTGCCGCCATACGACCCGTATCGGTGGTAGGCGCATCAGCTCCTATATCGTAAGCTCCAGCGCCCATGGCGGCTTCACCGTAGGGGATCTGGCCCTGATTGGGGGAGGTTGCGGACGCAGAAGCAGCGGTGGGGGAGACCTCCTGAGTCGGCTCAACAGCAACGACCGGAGAAAGGCAACCCAAAGCAAGAGCAGCAACAGCTACCGAAACCCCAGATTTTGCCCAAAAAATAGATTTCATGATTACCTTCTGCAGATTGCCCCTCACTGGGGAAATCTGACTAACATATGCTTGTGCATGACCGCTCTCCATCATAAGTCACCCCGGCCAAGGCAACCACCTGCAGGTAGCAGGCGATAAAATTGCACGGAGCTATAAGATCAACCACGAGCAGCTAAAAACCAGTAGGAAAATCATTGTGAATCAGACCCCCTATTATCCAGCCCAGGGCCTCACCATTGCCCCCGGAGCGGTCACCACCCTACTGCCTCCGGGGCTAGACGCGCAGGGTGCCACGGTGCTCTTCATCCACGCCCACCCTGACGACGAATCCTCATCAACCGGGGCCACCATTGGCGCCCTCACAGCCGCCGGCGTAACCGTCCACCTGCTCACCATGACCCGTGGCGAAATGGGCGAAGTCATCAACCCCGCCCTCAAACACCTCGAAGCAGAACACCCCGGAAACACAGACCAAGGCCGGGCACTCGGCCAGATGCGCACCGACGAACTGCGCACCGCGCTCAAACACCTCGGTGTCAGCCGCCACCTCTTTCTCGGCGAGGGAGCCAGCGCCATACCCAGCGAACACGCCAGCTACCGAGACTCCGGTATGGTGTGGGACTCCAACGGCCGCGCCGCCGCTCACCCCTCCGCAACCGAAGACTCCCTCACCCGTCTACCCATCAAACCCCAGGCCCAGGCTGTTGCCTACGCCATCCGCGAGATGGGCCCGGACGTCGTCGTCACCTACGACTCCGACGGCGGCTACGGGCACCCCGACCACAAACGCACTTACGAAGCCGTCATGGCGGCGCTCGCCACCCTGCGCGAAACACCCGCCGCCCCACGCCTTGTATGGGGAATCGAAGGGGAATTCGACCCAGCCGACGTGCGCCCCCAAGCCGTCATCCGGGGTGACCTCGCCGTCAAACGCGAAGCCATGCGAGCCCACGCCACCCAAATCATCATCAGCGACGACACCACCTTCGAATACTCGAACCGCGTACCCCAGCCCATCAGTGACACCGAAACCTACAGACTCCTCTGGGGTAACCCAGCCTACCCCTCAGTAGAAACCGTGCTTGAAGAACCCGTCGAAGCACCCGGCCCCATCAACTCAGCTGTCACATCCATAGCCCTCGGCCTCCTCGCCGGGTTCGTTGGCACCATGTACCACGCCCACATCTGGTACCCCACCACCACCATCTGGGTACCCTGGGGGGCGCTCCTGGCCATCCTCACCGTCTACTGCGCAGCAACCTGGGCAGCCACCCACACAGAAAAAAACTGGGCAGCAGCCCTCGTCGGCGCGACCGCCTTCACACTAATCTGCATCTTCGCCTTCGCCAAAGAAGACTCCATACTCGTCTACATCAACCCAATCAACGCGGTAGGGGCCACCGGCACCCTGTGGGCACTCGGTTCACTCGTCGCAGCCACCCTCGCCATCATGAGCGCTACCCGCCACCGCCGCAACAAAACTTAACCCAGCTCAACAAGCTATCTCCTCCATCACAAAAATCTGCCCCCACACCAGTGAGCGGATACACTAGACCACAGCTGACAAACACCTTAACGACGGTGCGCCCACCACCAGAAAGGCACCCATGACCTACATCATCGCCCAGCCCTGCGTTGACGTCAAAGATCGCGCCTGCGTCGAAGAATGCCCCGTAGACTGCATTTACGAGGGCGAACGATCCCTCTACATCCACCCCGACGAATGCGTCGACTGCGGTGCCTGTGAACCCGTCTGCCCCGTTGAAGCCATCTACTACGAAGACGACGTTCCCGAAGAATGGGAAGACTACACCGCAGCTAACGCCGACTTCTTTGATGATTTGGGCTCACCCGGCGGTGCTGCCCGCCTGGGCGTCATCGCCAAGGACGCCCCCATGATTGCAGCCCTGCCCCCGCAGAACCAGTAGAATAGAAGGGTATACCCGCCGGGTGAGCCCATTCCGGGAAAAATTATTTTCCTCGCTCGCTCGGAATTTTTCCCTCCATCCCGGCGGTGCTGCCCGCCTGGGCGTCATCGCCAAGGACGCCCCCATGATTGCAGCCCTGCCCCCGCAGAACCAGTAGAATAGAAGGGTATACCCGCCGGGCGAGCCCATTCCGGGAAAAATTATTTTCCTCGCTCGCTCGGAATTTTTCCCTCCATCCCGGCGGTGCTGCCCGCCTGGGCGTCATCGCCAAGGACGCCCCCATGATTGCAGCCCTGCCCCCGCAGAACCAGGACTAAGACTGGTAACTAGATACCTGAGAAAGCAGACCATGCGCACCTTCGGCCTCGACCTGCCCGACTACCCCTGGGACACGCTAGCCCCCTACCGTGCCACCGCTGAAGCCCACCCAGGCGGACTCATCAACCTCTCCATCGGAACACCGGTAGACCCCACCCCCACAATAATCCGCGAAGCCCTGGCAGCAGCCACCGACGCTCACGGCTACCCCACCACCCATGGAACCCTCACCCTGCGCCAGGCCATCGTCGACTGGTTCGCCCGCCGCCGCGAAGTCCCCGGGCTGACCACCAATCAAGTCATGCCCACCATCGGCTCCAAGGAACTTGTGGCCTGGCTACCCTTCCTGCTCGGGCTAGGGAAGGACGATGTGGTTGTGCGCCCTACCGTCGCCTACCCCACCTACGACATCGGCGCCCAGCTCGCGGGGGCTACCTCGGTCGCCGCTGACTCCCTCACCGAGCTAGACACCGCCACCCGATCTCGCGTGCGCCTGGTGTGGGTGAACTCCCCAGCCAACCCCACGGGCACCGTCCGCGATATCGAAGAACTTAAAAAAATTGTTGATGACGCTCGCGCGATTGGCGCCCTCGTAGCCTCAGATGAGTGCTACGCCGAGCTCGGCTGGGGTGAGTGGGACACCGCCCGTGGCGGCAAAGCCGTGCCCTCCATTCTTGACCCCCGCGTCAGCGGCGGCAACCAAGAGCTTTTACTGGCGGCCTACTCCCTATCAAAACAATCTAACTTCGCTGGCTACCGGGGTGCCTTCATCGCCGGCGACGCTGAAATTATGGCTAACCTGGTCAACTCGCGCAAGCATGCGGGCATGATAGTGCCCGCCCCAGTTCAGGCCGCTATGACCGTAGCCCTAGCTGATGACGCGCACGTTGAGGAGCAAAAGAATCTCTACCGTGCCCGCCGTGAAACTCTGCTACCTGCCCTCACAAAGTTTGGGCTGACCATCGAACACTCCGAGGCCGGCCTCTACCTATGGGCCACCGCTGGCGAAGACACTTGGGTCACCGTACAACGCTTCGCTGAGAAGGGGATTATTATAGGCCCCGGCGTTTTCTACGGAACAGCGGGTGAAGGCTACGTACGTGTAGCCCTGACAGGCAGTGATAAAGATATCGAGCGTGCCGCTACCCGCCTGTCAGAGTAAGTAAAACTCACAATGTCAAATAAGCTCCGCTAAAGAACGTAATGTAACCTTCACAGCGAAACCGATGTGACCCCGCACATTATTCTGCTGTAATGTGAACCATAGATGACATGCGTCCGCGTGTGCGCGGTGTACAGTCAGCCTTCACACCCAGAGAAAGGCCCTGTGCCGCCGCTCCTGCTCCCACGGGCAAACCCTCAGCACGCACGCAGCCTCGTTTGACAGGAGGAACACAATTGACTGACAACCACGCACTGCTGAGCTATGACGGCAAAGAACTGCCTCTGCCCGCAGTCGAAGCAACCGAAGGTAACGGTGCCTTCAACGTTGCAGGCATGCTCAAAGAAACCGGTAAAGTAACCTACGACCCCGGCTTCATGAACACCGCAAACGCCAAATCCGCCATCACCTACATAGACGGCGACGCTGGCATACTGCGCTACCGCGGCTACCCCATTGAAGAACTGGCTGAAAAATCCAGCTTCCTTGAGGTCACCTACCTGCTCATCTTCGGCGAGCTACCCACCCCCACCCAGCTCGAAGAATTTGATCAGATGATCCGCCACCACACCATGGTGCACGAAGACTTCAAATTCTTCTTCCGAGGCTTCCCCCGCGAAGCGCACCCCATGGCAGTGCTAGCGTCCAGCGTCTCAGCCATGTCTACTTTCTACTCAGACTCTCTGGATCCCTTCGACCCCCGCCAGGTTGAAATCTCCACCTACCGGCTTCTATCCAAGGTACCCACCCTGGCAGCCTATGCCTACAAGAAATCCAAGGGCGAGCCGTCCATCTACCCCAAGAACGAGCTCAACTACACCGAGAACTTCCTGCGCATGTGCTTTGGCTTCCCCACCGAAGAATACGAAGTCAACCCGCTACACGCCAAAGCACTTGACCTACTCTTGCTACTTCACGCAGACCACGAACAGAACTGCTCCACCGCCACAGTGCGTCTGGTGGGCTCCTCTAACGCCAACATGTTCGCCTCGGTCTCCGCAGGTATCAACGCACTCTACGGACCCCTACACGGTGGCGCCAACGAGGCTGTGCTCAAGATGCTGAACCAAATCAAAAAAGAAGGTATCAGCCCCGAAGACTTCATGGAGAAAGTCAAAAATAAGGAAGACGGCGTGCGCCTAATGGGCTTCGGCCACCGCGTCTACAAGAACTACGACCCCCGTGCGCGCATCGTTAAGAAAACAGCCGACAAGATTTTTGAGAGCATCGGCGGAAACAACGAACTCCTCGACATCGCCCAGCGTCTTGAAGAAAAAGCCCTCAACGACGACTACTTTATCGAACGTAAACTCTACCCCAACGTCGATTTCTACACCGGTCTCATCTACAAGACCATGGGCTTCCCCGAACACATGTTCACCGTACTCTTTGCCCTAGGCCGCCTGCCCGGCTGGATTGCCCAGTGGACCGAAGGCATCCAGGACCAAGACCGCAAAATCGGCCGCCCCCGCCAGGTCTACATCGGCGAGAACGAGCGCCACTACCCCCAGCGCTAAGCAACTCACCCGCAGGCAAAGCCGAGCCCCGGCGTCCTTGCCCCTAAGATAGGGGAGGACGCCGGGGCTCGGCTTAAGAGCTACTCGCTACGCCTAGACCTAGAATTGCCACACCGGTGGCAATTCCTTAACGGTCGCTACTCGCTACGCCTCTATCCCGCGCTACGCGCGCTTTCTAAAATCGCCACATCGGTGGCGATTTTTTAACGAAAGATATTCGGCTACGCCTCTATCCCGCGCTACGCGCGCTTTCTAAAATCGCCACATCGGTGGCGATTTTTTAACGAAAGATATTCGGCTACGCCTCATATCCCTGAGGATTATTCTTCTGCCAGTTCCAATGATCTCGCACCATAGTGTCAATATCGCGGCTAGCAGACCAACCCAAATCAGCCAGGGCCGCTGAAGGATCAGCGTAAGAGACCGCGACATCACCGGGGCGGCGGTCCACAATCTTATAGGGCAGCTCCTTGCCAGCAGCCTTCTCAAAGGCGTGCAAGACCTCAAGCACAGAGTAGCCGTTGCCGGTACCCAGGTTCCAGGTGTGCAAACCACCGTGGGTGGTGATGTAGTCCAGGGCCCTGAGATGCCCATCAGCCAGGTCAACCACGTGAATATAGTCGCGCACTCCGGTTCCATCAACAGTGGGGTAGTCGTTACCGAAGACATTCAAATACTCGCGGCGGCCCACAGCAACCTGAGCGATGAAAGGCACCAGGTTGTTAGGAATACCGGCTGGATCCTCGCCAATACGGCCCGACTCATGCGCTCCAACAGGGTTGAAGTAGCGCAGCAGGGCAATATTCCACCGAGGGTCTGACGCGGCCAAATCCACGAGCATATCTTCAATATGCTCCTTAGTGCGGCCATAGCACGACTGGGCGTCCATGTTAATTTTCTCGGTAAGCGGCATGGACTCGGGCTCACCGTACACGGTGGCCGAAGAAGAAAAGACGATAGAGCGGCAGCCGGCTTCTTCCATCGCATAGAGCAGGTTGAGAGTTCCCGCCACATTGGTCTGGTAGTACCAGAGCGGCTTCTCAGCGGATTCACCCACAGCCTTGAGGCCAGCAAAATGAATCACAGCATCGGGCTTAACCAGGGTGAAGAGCTGCTTCATGCCCGGCAAATCAAGCAAATCAACCTTGCGGAACTCGACGGTCTTACCGGTGAGCTCCTCAACACGAGCCAGAGACTCCATGGATGAGTTAGCCAGGTTGTCCATAACGGTGACCTCGTGCCCCGCATTCAGGAGCTCAAGAACAGTGTGCGAGCCGATGTAGCCGGCACCGCCTGTAACCAGGATTTTCACGTTTTCCCCTTGTGATAGTTGTTGGGTGCTTGCTACCTAGCTTACCCGTAGAGCAGCCCGCCTACCCGACTTTTGGAGCGGGTGGGCAGGTGAGATACAGCAGGTCGCCTAGCGATGCTCCATCGGTGCTAGGCCTTGCGGCGGGCAGAACGAAGAGCTACGCCACCGGCTAGCACAGCCAGGGCACCTGCACCAGCTAAGGGAAGCCCCCAGGTACCCGTTGAAGCCAGAATCCCTTTAGGCTGCTCAGCCGCGAGCGGAGTAGCTGAAGCGGGCTCACTCGCTGAGAGGCTGGGTGGAGCAGTGGGTTCTGCGCTGGGCTCTTCACCGGACTCAGCGCCTGCTAAGGGGCCTGCTTCACCGGCCGATGGGGCAGTGGTGGCCCCTTCGGTGGAGTCTACGGTCGGTTCTGCGGTGGAGGCGGGAGGCACCTCAGAGCTAGGCAGGGAGCTAGTGCCCACCGTCCAGTTCTTCACAAAGAAGGTAGCCGGGTCGATGGCCTTGTTGGTAATCGCCCAGTCGATCATGAGGTCGCGCACGGCCTTCTGCTCTTCGTAGACGATGGGAGCAGCGGTCACATGCGGGTAACCTGAGCCGCCGGACCAGCGATAGTTGTTCAGAGCCAGGATAACCTTCTGATCATCAGCCAGGGCAGTGCCGTCGGGCAGGGTCAAACCCTCAATACGCTCGCCAACAGGCTTGGAAATATTGATATGGTAGTTGACGCCCGAGAGCACATCGTAGGAGTAGTCAGGAATACCGCGGGTTGCTCCCTCATAGAGGGCGTTGGTCACGGTGGACCAGTCGCTAATCTCAGTACCTGGCTCCTGCTGAATATAGTAGCGGGCAGACCACTCCAGGTAGTCCTTGAGCTGGGCACCGGTCAGCTCAACGGCGTAGAGGGTGTTGTCATAGATGTAGAGGCTGGCCATATCGGCAATAGTCACATCACCCTGCTTGAAGACCGCAGTACGAGAGAAGGGGGAGGCCTCAGCAATGACCGGCAGGCCCTCGTACTGGGTTCCGGTCAGGGCACGGGTGACTTCTTCGGTCTGAACCATGTTGATGAAGTCGAGCACGGCGGTGTCTTCCCAGGCGCTGGTGGCTGCGGGCATCTCAGCGCTTGCCTGGGCAACCACAGTCTGTACCCACTCGGTCGTCTGAGAATGGTAGGGCTCAATAGCTGCCAGGACGGACGGGTCGGCGGCGTAGTCACCAGCATTGAGGGCAAGAGCGGTAGGTTTTTCATCCTCTGACCACTTGACCTCAATATCGCCGTCAGCTTCCTTGACCAGGGGCAGGGTGACTTCGGAGAGGAAGCGGGCCCAGTAACCGGGCTGGGTGTAGAGCACCGGCTCACCGTTCTTGTTGGTGAAGTATTCCTGGACCTTGTTGGTTACGTGGGAATGACCGCCCACAACAAGATCGACATCGGTGGACTGCTCAACCACTGACTTGGCGACGTTTTCGGTGAGATCGGCCGGGTTATATGTGTAGCCTTCAGCGTCCAGGCCGGTGTGGGCAAGGACGACGACCACGTCGGCCCCTGCGGCTTTCACCCTGGGAGCCCACTCGGCAACCGTCGCCGCAGCGTCCCTAAACTCCAGCCTGCCCTCAACGGTGGCCTTATCCCACACGCGCACGCCGGGGGTGACCACACCGATGACGGCTACCTGAATGCGTTCGCCGCCTACGGTTTTCTCAAGCATGGTGTAGGGCTCATAGGCCGGAGCGCCGGTGGCTGAATCGATGACGTTGGCGCCCAGCAGGGGCATGGTGAGATTGTTCGTGTACTGGGCGGCAGCTTCAGGGCCGTAGTTGAACTCGTGGTTGCCCACTACGCCAGCATCGTAGCCGAGCAGGTTGAAGACCGAGGCCATAGGGTCAAGGCTGGTGGCGGTGCGGTTGTTCTGGTAATAGGTCTGTAGGGGATTACCCTGGTTGGCATCGCCGTTATCGAGTACCAGGGTGGAGTCTGCGCCCTTGGCCGCGCGGGTCTGGGCGATAGCCGTTGCCAGGTGCTCCATGCCTAGGGCCTTATCGCCCTCACCGTAAGGGGCACCGGTGAAGTAGTCGTAATTCAGAGCCCGGCCGTGGACGTCTGTGGAGGCAAGTACGGTGAGGTCACCGAGCTCGGTGTCACCGGGGGCCGCAAAAGCTGCGGGAGCTAGAAGGGAAGAAGAGACCAGCCCCAGGCTGGCTAAAAGAGTGAGAGAGCGCTTCATGACCAGAGCTTTCTATCAGATAATGTGTGCTTTCTCATTCTAAGGGCCCGTACCTTTCTCTCGTGGAGAAGATACGGGCCCTAACAATCTGAAAAGTTGGTGAACTAGTTGGCGTGCAGCTCGCTGTTCAGCTCCACGGTGTTGTTGGCGCGGGGTAGAACCTCAATCGCGCCGGTGACCGAGTTACGGCGGAAGAGAAGGTTGTTGACGCCTGAGAGCTCCAGAGCTTTGACAACCTTAGGTTCTGCGCCGGGGCTGAGCACGGTGACGCGGGAGCCTGCGGTGACATAGAGGCCAGCCTCAACCACGCAGTCATCACCCAGGGCGATACCGATACCGGCCTCAGCGCCTAGTAGGGAGCGCTCGCCGATAGCGACGCGCTGGGTACCGCCACCGGAGAGGGTACCCATGGTGGAGGCGCCGCCGCCGATGTCGGTGCCGTTGCCAATAACAACGCCCTGGGAGATGCGGCCCTCAACCATGGACTCGCCGAGGGTGCCGGCGTTGAAGTTGACGAAGCCTTCGTGCATGACGGTGGTGCCGGAGGCCAGGTGGGCGCCCAGGCGCACACGGTCTGCGTCGCCAATACGAACACCGGCGGGTACCACATAGTCGATCATGCGGGGGAACTTATCGACGTGGGTGACCACCAGGGCGCCGCGGCGGCGCAGTTTGAGCGAAGCGGCGGTAAATTCAGCCGCCAGAACGGGGCCAAAGTTGGTCCAGGCAACGTTGGTCAGCTTGCCAAAGAGGCCATCGAGGTTGATGGTGTTGGGGGCCACCAGGGTGTGCGAGAGTAGGTGTAGGCGCAGGTAGGCGTCCGCAGCATTGGCAGGTGCCTCATCCAGGTTGATGGTTACGTTGACCAGCTCACGCACAACATTGCGATCTTCATCAGCTTCGACTAGGGCCTCAAGGTCGGCTGCTACGGAGTCGTCAGCGGTTTCGGTGAGGGCGGGCGCTGGGTACCAGACATCTAGGACGGTGCCCTCGTTCTCGCCTGAGGCGACAACGGTGGCCAGGCCCAGACCGGAGGCTACACGGGTGTTGTTTTCAGTCATGCCTACCAGTCTACGGAATCAACCCGCCGCCGTGGGCTTTTGGCTTGTATGGTGGAACCATGACCAATAACCCCAGCCCCATCCAAGCCGCAGATTTCGCGCACCTGGGCCCCAACGTCCTGAACCTGACCCAGCCCGTTGAAGACCTCACCGCTGATTTACTCAACATCTATTCTGTATCGGGCGCGGAGGCGCGCCTGGCGGACGCCGTGCAGGCGGCCCTAGAAGGAATCGGTGGCTTAGAAATCACCCGCGACGGCGACGCTATTATTGCCCGTACGAACCTGGGGCGGGATGCCCGTATCGTGCTGGCCGGGCACCTGGATACCGTTCCCCTACCCCGCACCGAAGGTTCTTTAGGCACCGTGCCTGCTACCTGGGCGGACGAGTCGGGGGAGCGGGTGCTCTACGGCCGGGGTGCTGTGGATATGAAAGGTGGAGTGGCTGTCCAGTTGGCTTTGGCGGCCAGCCTGAAGGAGCCCCGCTACGACATAACCTACGTCTTCTACGACAACGAAGAGGTTGCCTCCGAGCTTTCAGGGCTTGCCCGCCTGATGCGTAACCACCGGCAGAAGCTGACCGATGCGGCCTTTGCCGTCCTGCTAGAACCCACCGACGGTACCATCGAAGGCGGCTGCAATGGCACCATCCGCTTCTGGATCCGCACCACCGGTATCGCAGCCCACTCGGGTCGGGCCTGGAAGGGCGTCAACGCTATCCACAAGATGGCAGATGTGCTAAACCGCCTGGTCGCCTACCAGCCGCACACCTATGAGGTGGAGGGTCTGGCCTACCGCGAGGGACTCAACGCCGTGCAGATATCGGGAGGTGTTGCCGGGAACGTGATTCCAGATGAGGCGGGCGTGCATATCAACTACCGCTTTGCCCCCAACAAGACCTTGGACGAGGCCATAGCCCACCTGCATGAGATCTTTGAGGGCTACGAGCTGGACTTTGTGGACAAGTCCTCAGCAGCCCGCCCCGGCCTGGACGCCCCCATGTCACGTTCGCTGATTGAATCAGTAGGCCAGGAGCCCCAGCCCAAGTATGGCTGGACGGACGTGGCCCGCTTCAGCGAAATCGGTATCCCCGCCGTGAACTTCGGCCCCGGTGACGCCCTGCTGGCTCACACAGACAACGAGCACGTGAAGGCTACGGAGGTGCGCGCCTGCTACACGGCTCTGGAGACGTGGCTGGCGGCGTCCTAACCCGTCAGCCTTTACCGCCCCAGAGCTAGAGAGCAAAGTAGGGACCCCATCAGGAGATGGGGTCCCTAGGTCCTGGAGTCGAAGTGCGAGGCGCGGACGCTAGTGCTTAGGAATCTTAAACATCATCTGGGTTTGCGGGCGGGCTTCGTCCACTTCGCCGGGAACACCGTCTGCATGTTTAATCTCCACGTCTGAGCGGGAGTTCATGTACCTAGCCAGCCACTCCGCAAACAGGGTCAGAGCGAAGTTGATGACCACGAAGATGAGGGCAGCAAGGAGCAGCATCTGCAGAATGTTACCTTCACCGGAGCCGAAGCGGCGGGCCGCAGCCAGAAGTTCGGGGTAGGAGATGATGTAGCCCAGCGCGGTGTCCTTCAGAATGACCACGAACTGCGAAAGCAGTGAGGGCATCATGGCGGTGAGTGCCTGGGGTACCAGTATGAGGGTCAGTACCTTCCAGGGAGTCAGACCGATAGCTAGACCGGCTTCGCCCTGGCCCTTGGGTAGCTGGTGCACACCGGAGCGTAGCAGTTCGGCGATGACGGAACCATTGTAGAGGGTCAGGCCTAGAACCACCGCGATGAAGGGCAGCTGCGACGGAGCAAAGAGGTTAAGCTGGCCCAGAAAAAGCCAGAAGAAAATCATCATGATAAGCACGGGGACGGCTCGGAAGAACTCCACAATCACGGTGCCGATACCACGAATCACCTTGTTCGGAGACAGGCGGGCCAGGCCGAAAAAGAGGCCGAAGGCGACCGAGGTTACCACAGACAGCAGGGCAGCTGAAAGGGTCTTCCAGAGCGCCGGCAGTATGTAGTTGGCCCAGAGGTTGCCCGTGAACAGCGAGGTCCACTTATCGGCTTCGAGCTGCCCCTGGCGGTTCATTACCATCATCACGTAGGCGAAGCCAGCGGCCAGCACCAGAATAGCGACGATGTTGAAGACGCGGGTGCGGGCGCGGGCCTTGGGGCCGGGTACGTCGAAGAGAACGGAGGTTGAGGTCATGCGTTTTGCGTTCATCGTTTCACCGCCAGCTTTCGTGAGGCCCAGGTAGTGACTAGGCCGATAGGTACAACAATGACTACGAAACCCATGGCGAAGACGAAGAAGATCATGAAGATGAGGTCTGAGTTGAACTCAATCATAGACTTCATCATGCCCGAGGCTTCTGCAACCGAAGCCACGGTAGCAACGGTCGTGTTCTTCGCCAGGGCGATGAGGGTGTTGCCCAGCGGGGTGATGGAGCCGCGCAGAGCCTGCGGAAAAATCACGTAGCGGGCTGTGGGCAGAAAGCTGAGGCCGATGGCGCGGGCTGCTTCGGCCTGGCCTACGGGTACGGTGTTCACGCCTGAGCGGATGGCTTCACACACAAAGGCTGCGTGGTAGATAGCCAGAACGATGACGGCGTAGATGAAGAAGTTCCACTCGAAGCTGGTTGCAAGGGAGAGCTGGAATTGGGTCCACACGCCCAGAATTGCCAGGGTCATCAGGATGGTCAGCGGAGTATTACGGATCAGATGCACGTAGGCGGTACCGGCCCAGCGCAGAGAGGGCACAGGGGAGATACGCATGAGTGCTAGAAGCGAGCCAAGGACGAACGACCCAAGAGCTACCCAAAAGGTCAGTTGGATGTTGGTCCAGAAGGCGCCGATGACATCGTAGGTGGCAAAGAGCGTGGAGAGCTGTTCAGAGAATGACATGAAAGCCTCCAAGGGTAGAAAAGTGTGTTGATAGTAAGTAGGTGCCAGGCGCTACTGCCTGGCTGGTGTTCCTGTGCAGCGGAGATCCTAGCTGCTGGGCTCTACCGCTGCACAGGCGTCGGTGAGCTCGGGCGGGTTGAGTTCAGTGTTGTAGGTGTAGCCGGAGGCACCCACGTTCTTTTCGACGGCGTCTTCCCAGGCTCCGGTTTCTACCATCTTATTGATGGCCTGGTTGATGGCGGCGCACTTATCTGAGCCTTTGGGCAGACCCACACCGTACTTTTCGGTGGTGAAGGTGTTGCCAACGAGCTTGAGCTCGCCCTGATTGGCTTTAGTAGAAGCGAGGCCCGCCAGGATGATGTCGTCGGTGGTGACGGCATCGACCATGCCTGCGTTGAGTGCAACGACGCAGTCGGAGTAGGAGTTTTGCTGAACCAGTTGCACCTCAGAGGAATACTTCTCTTGAATCTTCTTAGCGCTGGTGGAGCCGGTGACGGAGCAGAGGTTCTTACCGGAGAGGGAGTCAGGGCCGGTGATATCGGTGTTAGCTTCCTGGACGAGTAGATCCTGGCCCGCAATAAAGTAGGGCCCCGCGAAGTCAACGGTCTTGAGGCGCGTTTCGGTGATGGAGTAGGTCGCAAAAATCATGTCAACCTGGTTATTGGTGAGCATGTTTTCGCGGTTGGCGCTGGGGGCCTCGACCCATTCGATCTGGTCTTCAGAGTAGCCCAGTTCGGCTGCGACGTAGCGGGCTACGTCGGTGTCGAAGCCGGTGTAGTCGCGGCCGTCCTGGTATCCAAGGCCGGGCTGGTCGTACTTGATACCGATGCGGATGGTGTCTGCGCTGGAGGTGCTGCCGCACCCGGAGAGCGCTAGGGTAGCGGTTGCCAGTACGGCAGCTACAGTAGCTGCTCTAGCTTTGAGGCGGGAAAGTTTCATTGGTTTCATCCCCTGTGTTAGTGGCCCAGGATCTTACCGAGGAAGTCTTTGGCGCGGTCTGACTGGGGGTTGGTGAAGAAGTGGTCTGGTGTTGCTTCTTCGACGATTTCGCCGTCGGCGAGGAAGACGATGCGGTCTGCCGCCTTGCGGGCAAAGCCCATTTCGTGGGTTACCACGATCATGGTCATGCCTTCACGGGCGAGAGAGACCATGGTGTCGAGAACCTCGTTGACCATCTCAGGGTCAAGGGCGGACGTGGGTTCGTCGAAGAGCATGACCTTGGGCTTCATGGCCAGCGCACGGGCGATGGCTACGCGCTGCTGCTGGCCGCCGGAGAGCTGGGCGGGCATCTTGGAGGCCTGGTTATCTACCCCGACCTTCTTGAGTAGGCTCATGGCGAGGTCATCTGCTTCAGACTTGCTCAGCCCTCGAACCCTGCGGGGCCCGAGCGTGACATTTTCGAGGATTGTCTTGTGGGCGAAGAGGTTGAAAGACTGGAAGACCATACCGACTTCTGCGCGCAGGTTCGCTAGCTCCTTACCTTCTTCGGGCAGCTTCTTGCCGTCAATGGTGATGGTGCCGTCGGTGATGGTTTCGAGACGGTTGATGGTGCGGCAGAGGGTTGACTTACCGGAGCCTGAAGGGCCCAGTAGGACGACGACTTCGCCTTTACCAATGGACAGGTTAATGTTCTTGAGAACATGGTTTTCACCGTAGTGCTTGTTGACGTTGGTGAGTTGAACCAGTGCTTCTGTGGTCACGTTGGTTCCTCCCTGATGGTGGATATGTGTGTGCGCCGGTAGCATGGGGTGCTGGTGGCACAGAACCGTTAGGTGTATGTGCCCTACCTTACTCCTAATGAGGTAAACAGGACGTTACATAAGATAGTGTATTTTCTTGGTCTTACAGCAAGTTGACGTTGATATACAGCCGGCGGTGGCTGGTTGAGAGGGATAACGCATGAATTATTTACTGGTTGGCCTGACCTGTGTGGTGCTGGTTGCGGTCATGGTGGGGTGTGCAGTACTGGGGAGTGACCGGCTGGTACCGGGGCGCAGGGCCACTGATTGGGTAAGCCAAGACGGCATTGACCTGATGCCCTCAGCTGAGCCGCCCCTTATTCTCTCGGCCCGCCCGGACCAGGAAGAGCTGAAGCGCGTTCGTTTCGCAACGTCACTGTTGGGGTATAACCGTGATGAGGTAGACGGCGCTCTAGCCCGGGCCGCCTCTGAGCTTGGCCGCCTGCGCGCTGAACTGGCGGAGGCCCGCGGCCAGGCGACTACTTCTCATCAGGACGCTGGGGCCCACCGTGCAGGGAAAGGCGCGGCCGGTCTGAAGGGTGCAGAGCATGGGAACGGCTAGGGGAGCGGGCCAGTCGTCCACCCTAGACCAGCTCCACGCTCGCCTGACGTTGACGGTGCTGGGCGCCTGGCAGCGGGCGTCCTCCTTGCCTCTCGCGGCGCGAGTCGCCTTGATTTATGCGGCCAGCCGGGTCTGGGGCTGGGCTATTTTCTCAGCGGTCGGCTTGCACCAGACCTATAGCCCCTGGAAGGGCGCAGCCATGACTTACTCGGAGTTCGTCATGATCTGGGATGCTGACTGGTACGCCACCATCGCTGATACCGGCTACCCCAGTCAGCTACCACTGACGGACACTGGGCAGGTAGCCCAGAACGAGTGGGCCTTCTACCCTCTCTACCCCCTCGTGGCGGGCGCACTGACGCGAGTCACAGGGCTGAGCTATCAGGTTGTTGCCCCCACCCTGTCGCTACTGGCTGGTTTTGGCGCAGCCTGGTTTATCTTTCGGCTCTTTGAGAGCTCGCTTGCCGCAAGAGCCAGTAACGCTGCCCCTGCTACAGCTAGCGCCGCTCAAAACACCGTATCTAACATACAAACTACAGCCTTGTGGGGGCTGGCAGCGGTGAGCTTCTGCGCGGTTGCCCCGATTCTGCAGACCGGCTATGCCGAAGCCTTTGGCCTACTCTTTCTCTCCTGGGCACTGTATCTCTTAGTCCAGGGCCGGTATGGACTCCTTCTGATTCCGGCGCTAGCCGCTGCACTATCTCGGCCAGTTGGCGTTCCGCTGGGTGCCACGGTAGGCATCTGGTGGGCTGTGACGGTGGTGCGCCGGGCCCGTGCTGAGGGCATCGGCAGGGCCCTAAGCACCACGATTGGCCAGCTTGCTGGCGCACTGGCTGTATGTGCCTTCGCGTTTATCCACCCGGTTCACGCCTGGCTGGCCACTGGGCGCATTGACGCCTACACAGCCACTGAAACAGCCTGGCGTACCGGCGGTGAACACGTTTCGCCCTTCCTGCCCTGGCTCACTCAGAGCCAGAACTACCTGGGGCAGGTTGTGGGCCCAGCCGTCCTCGTGCTTCTGCTGGCCGCCTACCTGCTGGCGCTCACAGCCCCGCTTACCCGTGCCGTGCTGCACCCGGCCTTGCTTACCTGGTGCGCTGCTTATGCCCTCTACATGCTGGCCTTCTTTAACCCGCAGTCCTCAACCTTCCGGCTACTTCTGCCGCTCTTCCCCCTGCTCCTGCCGGTGGTGGCGCTTTCAGCCTCCCAAGCCTATCGCTGGCTCCTGCTGGGGCTGGGCGCCACTACCCAATTCGGCTGGGTCGGCTGGCTTTGGCACTGGAAGCAACTGCCCGGCGGCGGCGACTACCCACCCTAAACCTAGAGTTTTCTGCTCAAAAACCACCCCAAACGTGCTGATGAGCACTATCATTAAAAGAAGGTGAGCCCACCGAGAACACTGCGGTCTCACCGGCCACACTTATTTTTTCAAGGAGTAGACTCCCATGGCAGCTCAGAAACCACGCACCGGAGACGGCCCCCTCGAAATCGTGCGCGAAGGCCGCACCATCGTTATGCGAATCCCTGTTGAAGGCGGCGGGCGTCTGGTACTCGACATCACCGAAGAAGAGGTCGAAGCCATCCGAACCTGCGTAGAGAACGTCTAAGCTGAGGAGCTCAAAAGCCTGAGAGACGGTCACACAGGCCCCCGGCAGCTACCCCGTGAAGAGCGGGTGGCCGGGGGCCTGGTCGTGTGCTTGCGATGTGCCCTATTTTTTGTAGACCAGAAAGAGCCCGGCACCTGCGTGAAGGAGCGAGACGTGGACGTCGTCGGTGCAGGCGGCGACCTCGGTGAGCACGGTGCGTAGCGAGACTGACACAGCGTCGCGTGCTGTAGGGTTGGCTACCGCGCCTGCGGCGAGGGGGTCGTGAAGTAGCAGTAAGCCGCCGGGCTCTAAGAGGGCGAGCACATCATAAACCAGTTGTTCAGCTACGTCGGCACCGGCATCAATAAAAGCTAAATCATAGGAATTGGCAGAGAGGCGCGGGAGCACCTGGGCGGCATCCCCGGTAATGACTCGTACCCTGTGGGTGGAGCCCAGGCCCGCCCCGGTGAGCAAGGATCGCGTGGCCTGGCAGCGGGTGGAGTCAATGTCGATAGCGGTCAGTGCTGCTCCCCGGCGCAGGCCGGTGAGCAGGGCAACCGTTGACACACCGGCACCGCAGCCTACCTCAACGGCGTGCTCGGCACCGGTTGCTGCCGCGAGCACCGTCAAAAGAGAAGCAACTGAGGGGGTCACAGGGGAGGCATCGAGGCGCTCAGCGGCCTGACGAGCCCTGGTGAGCACAGCGGATTCTCTGGGGAACCCCTCGGTGTAGGCCCAGCTGCGGGCAAGTTCCTGTGCATTCACGGGTGACCCTCCTGAGTACGTGGTCATGATTCTGGGAATATCTTAGTCAACCTTGCCCCGTTTGGGGGATAACCCTCAGACAAAGCTGGTAATCTCTTGGTGTGTTTGGAATTAGCGGCCTAGAGTTTATCGTTCTTGCAGTCCTGGTGTTTGTTGTCATCGGGCCAGAGCGTATGCCCGAATACGCCCAACAACTTAAAGACTTTATCAAATGGGTTCGCCGTATGGCCTTCGACGCCAAGGACGACCTCAAAGAGACTCTAGGCCCTGACCTGGGTGACATCAACTGGCGCCAGTATGACCCCCGCCAGTATGACCCCCGCGTTATCGTACGCGAGGCCTTCGCCGAGGACGACGAGGAGCGCCGCAAGGAACTTGAGGAGAAAGCAACGGCCGCCCCAGCGCCGTCCGTGATTTCACGCCTGCCCAAAGGGGCCTGGGCTCCCTTCGACGCTGAAGCCACCTGAACCGTGCGCCTAACTAGACCGTGAAAGGGAGCGGGGTTCCCGCCAGCCCGCGCGGGCGGTGGGTGATCCTCCGGGCGGTATCGATGAGCACGGAGGCTGCCTGCGACTCGGGGGCGCTCCAGACAAGAGGAAGGCCAGCGTCACCTCCTTCACGCAGCGCCATGTCGAGGGGAACCGAACCGAGCAGGGGCACCTCGTAACCTAGGGACTCGGTCAGCGACCGGGTAAGTGCCTCACCGCCGCCTTCGCCAAAGAGAGGGAGGGCGGAACCGTCCGGTAACACCAGAGCGGCCATATTCTCGAGCACCCCAATGACCTTCTGCCCGGTCTGCACGCTGAGGGTACCCGCGCGCTGGGCCACGTCCACCGCAGCCAGCTGAGGGGTAGAGACCAGTAGAATTTCGGCGTGGGGCAGTAGCTGGGCCATGGAGATTGCGATGTCTCCGGTGCCCGGAGGTAGGTCGAGAAAGAGCACATCCAGGTGACCAAAGTGCACGTCTGTTAAAAACTGCTCTAGGGCGCGGTGTAGCATGGGCCCACGCCAGGCAACTGGCTGGTCAGGCTCAACGAACATGCCGATAGAAATCACCTTGATGACCCCGCCGCCGGCCGGTGCTTCAACTACGGGCGGGAGAATCATATCGTCCATACGGGTGGGGCCGCCGGTGATACCCAACAGGCCCGGGACCGAAAAGCCGTGTACGTCAGCGTCAATAATGCCTACGCTCAGACCTGCTGAGGCACAGGCCGCTGCCAGGTTGACGGCGGTCGAGGACTTACCCACACCCCCCTTACCCGATGCCACAGCAAACACCCTGGTCAACACTCCCGGCTCGGTGAAGGGGTTGGTTTTGGTGTGGCCTAGCCGCCTGCGTAGTTCAGCACGCTGGTCAGCAGACATGTAGCCGACAGTCAGCTCCACGCGCTCAACCTGTTCGAGCGCGCCCAGGGCAGTGCGGACGTCCTGCTCAATCGTTGACTTGAGGGGGCAACCCTCGATGGTCAGCACAATGCCAACATACGCGGTGCCGTCTACCAGCTCGGCGCGTTCTACCATGCCCAAATCAGTGATGGGTTGGCGCAGTTCGGGGTCGATGACGGTGGCTAGGGCAGTGCGTAGCTGCTCGTTCTCTTCAGTATGCATAGGGCAGTAGCCGCTACTCAAAGGAGCGGTCGATATCCTTTACCTTTTTCTTTTTGCGGATCTTGGGATGGTCATCTGAGAGCACGTCAAAGGCGCTGGTGGCAGGCTGGGCAGCATGGGGATCAAAAGAGACCGTGTCCTCAGCCTCAACGGCCTCCCCAGCCCGCGCGGCCAGAGACTCGGCACGCGCGAAAAGCTCTTCTTGGCGGCGTTGCACTTCAGTCAATTCCTCCATGATGTCGCGCATCTCGCCGCGTACAAAGTCACGGGTAGCGACCTCACGCAGAGCGATACGTAGCGACGCAATCTCCCGGGTCAGATACTCGGTTTCTTCGAGATTACGCTGGTCGCGCTGGCGGTCCTGGCGGGCAACCACACGGTCGCGGTCGTCCTGCCGATTCTGAGCCAGCAGCAGCAAGGGGGCAGCGTAGGAGGCCTGGAGCGAGAGCATCAGAGTCAGCAGGGTGAAGTTCAGAGCACGCGGGTCGAACTGCCACTCTTCGGGGGCCATGGTGTTCCAGCCCAGCCAGAGGGCACAGAAGATCGTCATCCAGAGCAAGAACACGGGAGTGCCCATGAAACGGGCGATTTTCTCGGTCATCCGCCCAAACGCATCTGGGTTGGGGGTCAGCTGAAAGAGAGGGCGCCGTTTCTTGGGCTGGGGGGTGCCCAGGGTCGCGAAGTCGTCACGCTCGTGGGAGTCACTCATAGCGGCGGCCTACCTTTCGAATCGGGGTGCCATCGTCGTAGGTTCTCCAGTCATCGGGCAGCATCTCATCGAGTACGTCATCAACGGTTACAGCGCCCACCAGGCGGTTGTGGTCGTTAACCACCGGAATGATGGTGAGATCGTAGGTCGCTAGTACACGGGTGACTTCTTCGATGCTGGCGGAGTCGGTGACCGGCTCGATGGAGGTATCGATGATGTTGCCCACCTGCTCACTGGGGGAGTGCCGGAGTAGGCGCTGCATGTGCACAATTCCCAGGTATCTACCCGTGGGAGATTCGAGGGGCGGACGGGTCACCATGACGGCCGCCGCCATAGCGGGAGAGATTTCCTCCTGGCGGATATGGGCCAAGGCTTCAGCCACGGTGGCCTCGGGGGAAAGAATAATCGGCACGGGGTTCATGAGTGACCCGGTTGTTCCCTCATCGTACTCAAGCAGGCGGCGCACATCGTCCGAATCATCGGGATCCATGAGGGTCAGAAGTTCTTCACGCTGGGAGTCAGAGAGTTCACCGAGTAGGTCGGCGGCGTCATCCGGTTCCATCTCCTCAAGGACATTGACGGCACGCTCCACCTCAAGGTGGGAGAGAATCTGTACCTGGTCCTCTTCGGGGAGCTCCTGGAGAACGTCAGCTAGACGCTCGTCCTGGAGTTCTTGGGCTACCTCAACCATGCGCTTATCTGGCATCTCGTGAATAGCATCTGCCAGGTCTGCGGGGTTGGAGTCTTCGTGTGTGGCAACAAAGGCGGTGGCGGCCTGCGGTTCAAAATCGGTGGAGAGTATAACCTCATCCCAGTTAACGACTAGGGTCTCTTTGCGGCGGCGCATGAGACCTGCGTGGCCACGAGAAATAAAGAGCTCAGAAATGAACCAGTCTCCGTTACGGCGCTGCTCCATAGCAACGTCCTCAATCTGTGCCAGGCCCGATCCGTCACGCAACTGAACTTTGCGGTCAAAGATTTCACCAACCACTAGGGCTTCGGTGCCGCGCTGCTCAAAACGGCGCAGATTGACCAGACCAGTCAGAATCACCTGGGTTGAGTCAATAGAGGTCACGCGGGTCATTGGTACAAAGATGCGTTTTTTCCCCAGAATCTCGATGACGATTCCCACAACAACCGGCTCTTTAAGCTTGGCCAGTGAACCCACCGCAGAGAACTGGGTAAAGCCGCTCTTGAGCACCACCACATCACGCAAACGACCTAGGCGGTCGCCGTGCGGGTCGAAAACGTCAAGGCCCAGGAGACGGGCGATAAAGATTTTGTTTGGTACGCTACTCACACTTATCAAGGGTACTCGTCTTAGCCTGTACCTGCCACGTCGACCACCTCGGGAGTTCACCTGTGGCGATACCTCGGCGAGCTCCCAGCATTCTCACCGCTGTATACGAAAAAATAGAGGGCATGGATCAACTCAAAGCACCCCCTGCCCTGGCCATGGCTGATGCCAACCACCTGCCCCCCGGTGAACTGGTTGCTACTTTCACCGACCGGAGTGAGGTCAACAAGGCTATCGAATTTCTGGCCAGCCAGAAGTTCCCCGTGCATTCTCTGTATGTGGTGGGGCATGACGTGCAACAGGTTGACTACGTGACCGGCCAGGCCACCTACCCCCGTGCCGCCCTCGCCGGGGTGTTTCAGGGGCTGAGCCTGGGTGCTCTGGTTGCTCTCTTTAACGCGGTGATTACGCAGACCTCGATTATGGCTAACTTTCTGTCGATTGTTCCGCTGGCTATCGCCTTCTGCATAATCTACTCAATCTTTGTGGCTTCTCGCGCTAAGGGGCGCGGTATCCGTACCCGCACCCAGCTCATGCCTTCTCGTTTTGATTTGATGGCTATTCCGGCAACTGCCCAAGCCGCTCGTCACCTGCTGCGGGTTACGGTCCATCCGAGCGGCCCTCAGAGCGGCGTACACGGCTCGGGCGCTCACCCCTTTGAAAACAACCGGCCTACCTCCAGCCCCTATATTCACCCGGGTATGAGCCAGGCTAACCCTCAGGGCTACTCAGCCCAGCAGCCACAGGCAGGTCAGTCGGAGCAGAAGGGGCAGCCAGGCGGCCAGGCTGGTACCCCACAGGGCGCCCCCCAGTGGTTTGACCCCAACGCTCCTGCGTCACAGCGTCCTGTTGCCCCCGAACCCTTTTTACCGGGTTTCAACCCCGCCGACCAGAAGCAGGAGCCGGGGACCCAGCCCCAGGAGCCTGCCGCCCCGGTGTTCACTCCGCCCGCTGCGACCAACCGTGACGGCTCCAGGGCCGCTGGTAAGTTCGGTTTGCGGGTAGAGTCTGCTGAAGAGTTCGAGCAGATGATTCGTAAGACCCCTGAACCTCCCGCCACCCATGAGCGTGTCGATGCGATTCGCTCCGAGCAAGGGGAGCAGCGCTACGGCCTGCGCGTGGAAACACAGGAAGAGTTCGAAGCTACAATCCGTAGGGCACCTGAAGACGAGGCCCAGAACGAATCCGGTGACAAGCCCGCCAGTTAGCCGGCTTCACATTGCCGGGAATAGGGCGGGCCGGTATCACCCTACCGAGAGTTCTCTGCCATCCAAGCTTCGATACCCTCAACGGTGCGGGGCAGGGCGGCAGAAAGATTCTCGTTGCCGTCCTCGGTGATGAGCACATCGTCCTCGATACGGATGCCGATGCCGCGTAGCTCCTCAGGGATAGCCAGATCCTCTTCCTTGAAGTAGAGGCCGGGCTCAATGGTGAAGACCATACCGGGCTCGATGACGCCCTCCATGTAGAGCTCATTCTTGGCCTGGGCGCAGTCGTGCACATCGAGACCCAGGTGGTGGCTGGTGCCGTGGGGCATCCAGCGGCGGTGCTGGCCGCCCTCAGCCGACAGGGAAACCTCAGCAGAAACCGGCAGAAGACCCCACTCATACAGGCGGGTAGCTAAGACCTGCATGGCTGCATCGTGAACCTCGTGGAACTTCTTACCCGGAACGGCCGCCTTGAAGGCCGCATCGGCAGCTTCCAGCACAATGTTGTAAGCCTTGGCCTGAACCTCGGAGAACCTACCGTTGACCGGGAAGGTGCGGGTGACGTCCGCGGTGTAGAGGGTATCGTCCTCAACGCCGGCGTCCAGCAGCAGCAGCTTGCCCTCATCAACGGTGCCGTTATTGCGGATCCAGTGCAGGATGGTGGCGTTGTTACCGCACGCTGCAATGGTGTCGTAGCCCAGGTCATTACCCTCGGTACGGGCCTTGGCGAAAAAGGCGGTCTCGACCACGCGCTCGCCGCGGCGGTGGGCAACGGCAGCGGGCAGGGCCTTGACCACCTCGGCAAAGCCCTCGATGGTCAGGTCAACCGAGCGGCGCAGGTTCTCTACCTCGATGGCGTCCTTGACCAGGCGGGCCTCAGACAGGGCCTCGGTCAGGGCAGCATCGAGCTTGTCTGATTCTTCTAAGTCAACAGAAGTGTTATAGCGGGAGGTATCCACCAGGGCATCGACATTCAGGTCAACGTTGCGAACCAGACGGATACGCACACCGCCCAGGGCCTGGGGGCCAGCATTCTTGGTGATAGCTACCTCAAGCTCACCCAGATCCTTGGTACGCAGGCCATATTCAGCGCCCAGCGATTCGAGGGTGGGGCGGGGCCCAATCCAGAATTCACCATAGCGGGGGTCGCGGTAGAACATCTCAGTATCGCGGCCTGCCAGGGGGCGGAAGTAGAGGGTGACCTCGTGGTGAGAGCCATTATCGCCCTGGCCCTCTTCAACGGGCTCAAAGACGAGCACGGCGTCGGGCTCATGATCCAGGCCCAGACCGGTCTGGTGAGCAAAGGCAGAGTGGGGGCGGAAGCGGTAGTCGGTGTCGTTAGAGCGCACCTTGAGGGGGCCAGCAGGTAGAACCAGGCGCTCGCCGGGGAAGAGTGCAGAAATCTTGGCACGGCGTTCGGCAGCGAAGTCGGCTACGCGGGCGCGGGCAGGGAGCTGGTTGGACGCGGGCGCCCAGTTGGCGGCCATGAAGTCAGTAAAAGCGCTGGACTTGGGGGCAGCAGAGCGGTTGGTGACGCGCTCTTCGATGGGCTGGTCGTCGCCCGGAGTGGGGGTTGAATCAGTAGTGGTCATGGGTTCAAGTCTAGTGAGCGCGGTCGCAGGGCGTCCACCTGATGCATCTTAGGGTGATACGTAAGAAAAGCTTGAGCATGGAGAGCTGACCCGGGAATTTTGGAGGATCGTTCGTTAAGGCAGGTCCCTGGGCTTTGAAGGTCTCGTGAGTTCTGCCATCCGGTGCCCGCTGGGGCTCAGGGGCGCGTGGTTTCTTTGAGTGCGCCAGTTGTGTTTGGGGCGTTTGAATAAACCTCAGAATTGTAGGATGGTTGCATGTACGACCTGCACACCCACTCGCGCATCTCTGATGGCACCCAGTCGGTGCCTGAGCTCATCGCCGAAATCGCTACCACCGGGCTGGCCGGTTTTGCTCTCACGGACCACGACACGACCGCTGGCTGGGCAGAGGCTACAGAACTGGCAGACAGTTTCGGCCTCGATTTTATTCCGGGCATGGAAATCTCCTGCTCAGCGCAGGGAGTGAGCATTCACCTGCTCTCCTACCTGCACGACCCCACCGATACCCCCCTCCTTGCTGAAATCAACAGGGCCCGTGACTCGCGCGTCAGCCGCGCTCAGCGCATGGTCGAACGACTCGCCGAAGATTATCCGCTGACCTGGGAAATAGTCCAAAGCCACGTGTATGAGGGGGCTACAATCGGCCGCCCCCACATCGCGGACGCCCTGGTGGCAGTTGGTGCGGTAGCCAGCCGCTCCGAGGCCTTTGAAACTATCCTGACCACCCGATCTAAATACTATGTGCCCCACTACGCGGTTGACCCGGTAACAGCGGTAGAACTGGTGCGAGCCGCCGGCGGCGTACCGGTCATGGCCCACCCCAAGGCTGCCGCCCGCGGCAGGCTAGCTAGAGACGAGACTATTTTCGCCATGATTGATGCAGGCCTGGCGGGCTTTGAGGTCTACCACCGTGACAACCCCCAAGAAGGCCGCACCTGGCTACTAGAAACAGCGGCCAAACACGATCTTCTCGTGACGGGAGCGTCGGACTACCACGGAGCTGGCAAGCCCAATCGCTTAGGCGAGAACACAACTGGACCTGAGACCGTCGCCCGTATCAGAGACCTGGCGGGGTGATAAATCGAGGCCCCTGCAGAAGGAGCAAACCCTCAGCCCCTAGCTGACTCTGCTCATCCCCTTCGGCGGCTCCCCTAAACTGGTGAGCATGAAGTTCCTCAATGGCATGCAGCCGACCACCGACCTGACCTACAACGACGTATTCATGGTGCCCTCCCGCTCGTCCGTGGGCTCCCGCATGAGCGTGGACCTAACCACCCACGACGGCACCGGCACAACCATTCCGCTAGTCGTTGCAAACATGACCGCCGTATCTGGCCGCCGTATGGCAGAGACGGTAGCCCGCCGCGGTGGTATTGCCATCATTCCCCAGGACGTCCCTACCGACATCGTGGCTGAAACTATCCGGCGTGTTAAGAACTCTCACCCGGTCTTTGACACCCCTATCACCGTTAAACCCCACCATACCGCAGGCTACGTGCGTCACCTCCTACCCAAGCGCGCCCACGGCGCCGCTATTGTCATGGACGGCGATACCCCCATCGGCGTCATCACTCCCAAGGATCTGCGCGGGGCTGATAACTTTGACCAGGTCGAAGACCTGATGAGCTCCGAGCTCCTCACCCTGTCAGCCACCGTTACCCCGCGTGAAGCCTTCGACATTCTGCACGAAAAATCTCGTAAGGTTGCCCCCGTGGTGGACGCCGGAGGCAGGCTGGTGGGCGTGCTCACCCGTAAGGCTGCACTGCGCGCCAGCCTCTACACCCCGGCCGTTGACGCAGAGGGTGGGCTCCGCATCGGTGTAGCTATCGGTATCAACGGTGACGTAGCGGGTCGCGCAGCCTCACTCATTGAGGCGGGCGCGGACGTGCTGGTTGTTGATACCGCTCACGGCCACCAGGAAACCATGATCGAGGCCCTCAAAAAGGTCAGGGCACTGAACCCGCCAATCCCCATCGTTGCGGGTAACGTGGTCACCGCCGCGGGTGTGCGCGACCTGGCCGAGGCTGGGGCCGACATCATTAAGGTGGGCGTAGGCCCCGGTGCCATGTGCACAACCCGCATGCAGACCGGCGTGGGCCGCCCCCAGTTCTCAGCTGTGCTGGAATGCGCCGCTGAGGCTAAGAAACTGGGAGTGCACGTCTGGGCCGACGGCGGTGTTAAGGACCCGCGCGATGTAGCCCTGGCTCTGGCGGCAGGCGCCTCCAACGTGATGATTGGTTCCTGGTTCGCGGGCACCTACGAGTCCCCCGGCGACGTATTGCAGGAGGCCGACGGCCGTCTCTACAAGGAGTCCTTCGGCATGGCCTCCCGCCGCGCCGTCATCAACCGCAACTCCAAAACAGAGGCCTTTGAAAAGGCCCGCCGCGAGATGTTTGAAGAGGGTATTTCATCGGCCCGCATCTACCTGCCCGAGGGTGCAGGCGGTGTGGAAGACCAGATTGATTCCATTATTGCCGGCGTGCGCTCCTCCTTCACCTATGCCGGTGCCTCCAGCATCAAAGAGTTTGCGGAGCGTGCTGTGGTGGGTATTCAGTCTGTTGCTGGTTATACGGAGGGCCAGGCCCGCGCCACCCGCTAGGGTAGGTACCACCTAAATCAGAAAAGACCATTTAAATTAGAAATGACCAGCTAGTTGCTGGTCATTTCTAATTTAAATGGTACCTAGGGGTTAGCTGTCGCTGCCCTCTACCCGGCGGGTTCGGCGGCGACGGCGCGGTGCGCCCTCGTTCTTACCCTCAGCTGCAGGACGCTCGCTACGGCCCTCGCCAGCGCGCTCACTTGAACGACGCGAGGTAGCTGCCCCCGAACGTCCGCGGCGCGCGTCACGATTACGGGAACGGCCACCGCGCTCAGTGCGCCCACGCCTGGGAGCACTCCCACTCCCGTAGTCTTCGGCCTGCTCGGCTCCCAGGCCTGCTGCGGTGCGCTCTTCCCTGGGCAGTCTGCCCTTGGTGCCCTGAGCAATCCCCAGGTCAGCAAACAGGTGTGGGGAGGAAGAATAGGTCTCAACCGGCTCGTCCACGCCCAGTTCCAGGGCCTTATTGATGAGCTTCCAACGGGGTACGTCTTCCCAGTCCACCAGGGTGACGGCGGTGCCCTCCTTACCGGCGCGGCCGGTGCGGCCCACCCGGTGCAGGTAGGTTTTTTCGTCCTCGGGGCACTGGTAGTTGATGACGTGGGTTACATCCTCAACATCGATACCGCGGGCAGCCACATCGGTAGCTACCAAAATATCAATCTTGCCCTTGCGGAAGGCCCGCAGGGCCTGTTCACGGGCGCCCTGGTTCAGATCGCCGTGAATGGCACCGGCAGCAAAACCTCGGTCAAGGAGCTCGTCGGTCAGTTTAGCGGCGGACCGCTTGGTCTTGGTGAAAATGACGGTTCGGCCACGCCCCTCGGCACGCAGAATACGCCCGACCAGCTCGTCCTTATCGAGCGGGTGGGCACGGTAGATTACCTGGCGGATAGAAGCCTTGGTCGCGGTCTCTTCTTCGCCTGATTCTGCCCGGATGTGCATGGGGCGGCTCATGTAGCGGCGGGCCATAGAGAGCACGGGCCCGGGCATGGTTGCGGAGAAGAGCATGGTCTGGCGCTTCTGCGGTACGGCCGCGAGTATACGTTCCACATCGGGTAAGAAACCCAAATCGAGCATTTCGTCGGCCTCATCGAGCACCACAATCTTGATGTGGTTCAGGTTCAGATATTTCTGCCGGTGCAGGTCAATCAGGCGGCCGGGGGTACCAACAACCAGTTCGGCACCGCGATCGAGCTCCTTGACCTGGGAGTCGTAGGGGCGGCCGCCGTAGAGGGTCGCCACGCGCACACCGGTCTGCGCGGCGGCAACCGAAAGATCGTCACCTACCTGGATGGCGAGTTCGCGGGTGGGGACGATGATGAGCGCCTGAGGTGCCCCGGGCGAGGGCAGGGCGTCAAAGCCCTCCTGCTGGGGGCCAAGAACGGACTGTAGGGCAGGCAGGCCGAAGCCCAACGTTTTACCGGTGCCGGTCTTTGCCTGGCCGATGATATCTTGGCCTGAAAGCGCCACGGGCAGGGTAAGGGCCTGAATGGGGAAGGGGCTGGTAATCCCTTGGGCAGCCAGAGCATCTGTGATGTCTTGGCGTACGCCGTAGTCAGCAAAGGTTTTGGTGGTGTCGAGAGTAGTCACGAAACGGTCTTCCTTAGGGGGTGCGGCCCGGGCAAGCGGGCACAGGCGAGGGGAGCCGATCGCGGTTTTTCATGCGGGGAGTTAGCGTCATCAACCGCGCCGTTGTACCTAACCTACGAGTGGCTCACGAAGGGGAGCTCCGTAGAGAGGCGGGGCGGGAGGGCTAGGGGCAGGTGAAGATAAAATCTAGGGACGACCGGGCAACCTATAACTGTTTCATTCTACAGGGGGAGGGGCTTAAAACATAAGATGCCGGGGCTATCTGTACCATAGCCTGCGAGCAAGCTGGCAGATAGCTCCGGCACCGACCACTGATTGAGCGGCGGCCGGGCTGGGTTTAGGCTATGCCGAACCCGATGCGGTGCTTGGTCTCAGCCCCTAGTTCTACGTAGCCGATGTTGGCGGCAGGAACTAGGGTGGTGGCACCCTTAGAATCGGTCAGTTCGAGGATTCCGCCCTTTTCGAGGGCTGCTGCTACCTTGGATTGCACTTCTGCTGCGGTGTCGTTAGTTTCAAGGACGACCTGGCTGGGTACGTTGAGCACGCCAATCTTAACTTCCATGGGTCTTTTCTCTTTCAATCAGGCCCCACTGGAACGGGGCTTTGCTGGAACCAGTTTACGCCAGTAAAAATGGTTCGCGTGCCGGGTTTCGGTCTGAGCTGACAGGGTACGCGGGTGGAATGGTTACTCCCAATCCTCATCGATGATTGAGATACCGCCCCAGGCGAGGCGGAAGAGGGCGCGTTCAGCCATGTGGATTTTTTCGGGTTCCGCTTCGGTTCCGATGACCATGTGGGCTGCAGACTGGGCCATACCGGTGAGCATGCGGGCTGTCATAAGCGCCTCATCGAAGGGCATACCCGCGTTGGGTGATAGCACCTTGGCGATGTGCTCGGCGATGGTGATGTGCATATTTTCGGTGCGGTCTTGAACCGCGTAGTCATTTTGAATATCTGACTCAAAAATAATCCGGTAGCCAGCTACGTTGGTGCGGGCAAAATTGAAGAAGGCCGCAATCACTCTCTGAACACGATCTCGGTTGATGGTGGTGGAGTGTAGCGGAATCACCAGCTGGGTGAGCAGGTTATCAATCTGCTCATCAAGCACGGCGAGGTACAGCTCGCGCTTGCCGGTGAAGTGCTGGTAGAGAACCGGTTTGGTAACGCTGGATGCAGTTGCAATGTGATCCATGGTAGTGGCGTGGTAGCCCTGAGAGGCAAAGACAAGCACAGCGTTGCCGATGAGCTGTTGGCGTCTGAGGTCTTTGGGCAGGCGGAGAGCGCCGGTAGCGTCGTCGTGCTCTTGGGACGCTGAGAAAACTTTGGTGGACATAGATTTGCTACCGAACCTATCAGAGTGGTGTGCGGACGTGGTGCGGTGGGCGCCGCCTGCATTAGGAGGCATCGGGTTGGGGCTGAGCCTCAGCCACTGTATTCTCTTGCACTTCAATTCCGTAGAGAGCTTCGAGCGCAGTGACGTAATCATCGACTCGCCCCTCACGTGCAAGCTCGCGTGCACGTACGGTGGGGGTGTGCAGGAGCGACTTGACCATGCGACGCATGGCCAGCTCAAGCTGCTCTGTGGCTGCGGTACACCCGTACTGGTTGTGTACTTTAGCTAGTTCAGCATCGAGCACACTCATCGTGTGTTGTCTGAGTGCAACAATAGCAGCATCAACGCTACGAGCCTTTTCTTTGATGGAAAATTCGGCTGCCGCTTTGCCCACAATTGTGTGGGCAGTGCGTACGGACTCGATGGTTTCCTCGGGGGCCGCTAGGCGCACTGACTCTAGGGTGACGAGCTCGACCTGGGGCAGGTCAGCGACCTCGGGGGCAAAGTCACGCGAGAGCGCTAGGTCAAGAATAACCCGCTTGCCTGAGGGTATTTCGATGGGAAGCATGGGTGAAGCACCCCCCGAACAGCCGATGATAATGTCAGCGGCAGCCATGTGCTCGTAGAGATTGCCGTGGGGCACGGCGCTCACCCCGCGCTTGTCAGCAAAAATGGCTGCACGGTCTGAACGTGAATAAATCCATATATCGGTCGTGCCGCGTGAGTGGAGGGCCGCAACGGTTGCCCCGGCGTAGGCGCCTGTACCAAACACAAGCACACGGCGGGTGTCCCAGGTCTTTTCAGCTATATCGTCAGCCATGTCAAGCGCAACTGACACGATTGAGCGACCACGCGAGCCCAGCATGGTCTGCTGGCCCACCTTTCGGGCGGTCCGTGCCCCGTGTTCAAAAAGTCGCACCAGATTGCCTGTGGCACGCCCCGCCTCCTGTGACAGAGCCAGGGCACGGCGCACCTGGCCGGTAATCTCGCGTTCACCGACTACCGCCGACTCCAGCCCAGAAGCCACGGTGAACAGGTGGTGGGCGGCATCAGTGTTAATGAGTACATCGAAGCTGTTTTCCACGATGTCGTAGCTCAGGCCAGAGCGCCTGGCAATGGTATCAAAAATTCTTTCGGAGGCTGCGGCGACGTCGTTGGCGATATTTTGGTCGGTAGCACCGGGCTTGCTTGGAATCTCAACGTAGAGTTCAAGCCGGTTGCAGGTAGACAGAATGACCTCGCCACGGATGCCAGTGGGTGCAAGATCCCGGTGTATTTTCTCAACGCCTTCGCTGAGGTAGGCCACGGTGGTGAGGTCGACTGATTGATGCGATGCTACAAGGGTAAAAATAGTCACAACACCCCCATTATAAACATTGGGTAGCAGACACCTCGATGACAGAGTGTCTCTAAAAACTGTCTTTAAAGTTGGCACAATGGATTATATGAGTCTCACCCAGCATACCTCCTTACGTCAGCGCCCCCTGCTCACCGCCGAGCAACTGACCTACCTACCTACTAACCACCCCCTTAAAACGGCGGGCACTGGGGAGTCCTCTATGGTGCGAGCCCTCACGGGCCGTCGGACCCAACACACTCCGGTCTGGTTTATGCGCCAGGCAGGGCGTTCACTGCCTGAGTACCGGCAGGTGCGTGAGGGTATTTCTATGTTGGACTCCTGTCTCGCCCCTGAACTCGCCGCTGAGATTACTGTACAGCCGGTGCGCCGCCATCACGTTGACGCCGGCATTTTCTTCTCTGACATTGTGATTCCCATGAAGTTGGCTGGGGTGGGGGTAGATATTGTGCCCGGCCGTGGCCCTGTACTCGATAGACCTGTGCGAACCCTGGCCGATATCAAAAACCTGCCCGAGCTCGAAGACTCTGCCCTTGACCCCATCCGTGAGGCCGTTTCCATCACCGTCGAGAAGCTGGGCTCTACCCCGCTCATCGGCTTTGCCGGTGCCCCCTTCACCGTGGCTGCCTATATGGTCGAAGGTGGCCCCTCCCGTGACCACCTACGCCCGCGAACCATGATGCATGCAGACCCCGAAGCCTGGCAGGCTCTGGGGGCCTGGGCTGCCCGCACATCTGCCCAGTTCCTGGCTGCGCAGATAGAGGCTGGCGCTTCAGCTATTCAGCTCTTTGACTCCTGGGCTGGCTCCCTGGGAGAAGCCGACTATCGCCGCTTTGTGATGCCCCATTCGGCCGCGACCCTGGCCGCTGTTGAACACTACGGTGTGCCCCGTATCCACTTTGGTACCGGCACCGCTGAGCTGCTTTCTGCCATGCACGAGGCTGGGGCGGACGTCATCGGTGTTGACTACCGCCTACCCCTATCAGAAGCCCAGCGCCGACTGGGTGGGGGAGTAGTGGTGCAGGGTAATATTGACCCCGCCCTGCTAGCTGCAGGCTGGGAAGCTCTTGCCGCCCACACCGACGCTGTTCTAGAGAGCGGACGCTCCGCCCCCGCTCACGTGGTCAACCTGGGCCACGGTGTGCCCCCTACCACCGACCCCACCGTCCTGACCAAGCTCGTTGACTATATCCACACCCAAACCCATAAAGGCTAGGCAAAATTCGCATGTCAGAGCAGACTTCGCGCACTCACCCCCCACACCCGGTACCCTCGACCGCCCTGGTCATTGGCGGTGGCATCTCAGGCCTGCTGGCAGCCCGTGAACTGGCTACCGCCGGGTATAAGGTCACCCTGGTCGAACGCGAGGAGCACCTGGGAGGTGCCGTTGGAGCCCACCAGCTGGCGGGCCTGGTGCTTGACTCCGGCGCGGAATCCTTTGCCACCCGCACCACGGCCGTCCGTGACCTCCTTGCTGATCTGGGTCTCGAGAACCGCATAGTGGCACCTGAGCCGCGAGGTTCCTGGCTCTACCTGCCCGAGGGGCCCTTTCCTGCACCGTCCACCGGCCTGCTAGGCATTCCAGGTAGCCTTGATGACCCAGCCCTCAAACAAATCCTGGGGCGGGCAGGCTACCGCCGAGCCAAATTGGACGCCGTCCTGCCTCGCTCCGCAGGAGCCCGCGCCCAAACACTGGGAGAGCTGGTGCGTTTGCGTCTGGGGCAGCGCGTGCTCGACCAGCTGGTTGCCCCCGTAGTTTCGGGTGTGCACTCGGCCCATCCCAACCAGCTAGACATCGCTTCCGTCGCCCCCGGGCTACTCACCGGCTTGAAGGAGCTGGGGTCACTCACCGCAGCAGCTGCCCGCCTGCGCGAGGCCTCACCGGCAGGTGCCCAGATTGCAAGCATCGAAGGCGGCATGAATCAGCTCTCCGAAGCTCTCGTCGATGACCTCTTGCGCCGCCGGGTACGCATCGTCACCGGCTTTGACACCATTGCCGTTGACCGTAACCCCGCTCGCGGGGGCTGGACGGCCATTCAGCGCCAACCCGATTACGGCGAAAAATCAGCCATCATCCACGGCAATCTGCTCGTGGTAGCCACCGACGCGCAGACCTCCATCCGCCTGCTCGGCCCCCACCTGCCTGCGCAGGCCCTACCCCCAGTTAATCCCGGACCCGAAGTTGCTCTGGTCACCCTCATCCTGCACGCCCCCGCACTTGACGCAGCCCCGCGCGGAACCGGCCTGCTGGTCAGCGAAGCTGCGACGGGCGTCCGCGCCAAGGCACTGACCCACGCAACCGCCAAGTGGGCCTGGATCGCTGAGAAGGTAGGCGAAGGCCGCCATGTGGTGCGACTCTCTTACGGGCGCGGCAAAGAGCACGACACTTCACCCCTTTCAGAACTAGCCCTGCACGATGACCAGCTCGTCACCCTGGGGCTGCACGATGCCGCGCAACTACTTGACACCTCGCTGGGCAAGAGCCAGCTCGTTGCGGCAGACGTTGTGCGGTGGCGTAGCGCCCTGCCATCCACAACCCCGGGGCACCGCAACCGGGTAACCACCTTCCGCTCGGCACTGGCCGATGTGCCCGGAGCCACCGCAGTCGGCGCCTGGATTGCTGGAACCGGCCTAGCAGCCGTCACCGAAGACACCCAAAACCACATCCGTGCCTTTGCCGCCCGGAACGACCAGACCCTGTAAACCCAACCACGAAAGGTAACACTATGTCACACAGCAGTAACCCTGACGAACACGGTCACAGCAAGCCAGGCGGCTATATACACAGTGCCCACAGTTCCGCTGCCCGCAGCACCGAAACGAAGAAGATTCAGGGGCAGGTTCCCGGTGCCCCCGCTGAAGGAGATGACCAGCTCTACTACGCCCTCTACACCGTCTTCGCCCGCTCGGGCGCACCGGCAGACGGCGCAACCGGGGAGGCCGCCACAGCCGAACTCGAATCGCTCGTTTCTACTCTTGAGGCTGACGGTGTAACCCTGCGTGGCTTCTACGACGTTTCAGCCATGCGCGACAACGCAGACATCATGGTCTGGACCCACGCTGAAAAGCCCGAAGACCTGCAGGCTGCTGTACGCAAAATTCGCCGCACTGTAGCCTTCTCAGGCACCACCATTGTGTGGTCAACCATGGGCGTGCACCGCGATGCAGAATTTACCCGCCAGCACGCCCCCTCCTTTGCGCGAGGAATCGCCCCCGAGGCCTGGGTCTGCGTCTATCCCTTCGTGCGCTCCTGGGACTGGTACTACATGAACGCTGAGCGCCGCTCCGAAATGCTCAAAAACCATGGTATGAAGGGCCGAGACTTCCCACAGGTGCTGCCCAACACCATCGCCACCTTTGGCCTCAACGACTACGAGTGGGTGCTGGCCCTCGAAGCCCCCGAGCTCGTTGACCTGGTCGATATGATGCGCCACTTCCGTAACACTGAAGCCCGCCTGCATGTACGCGAAGAAACCCCCTTCTACACCGGCCGCCGCATCGAAGCCGCCGAGGTTGCACAGGTGATCGCCTAATGACAGCCCAGCTCCCCGCCGACATCATCCCCAACCAAACCGACCCGGCCAACACCGCCTCCAACGGCCCGGCTGTACTTGATGAGAGCACCGTCGCCAGCTACACCAGCGAGCGCACGCTCACCCGCCCCCGTGCGTCCACCCCGCAGGACTACGACCTGGTGATTCTCTCCTCCTTCGGTGGCCCCGAAGGGCAGGACGACGTCATTCCCTTCCTACGCAACGTCACCGCCGGCCGCGGCATCCCCGACGAACGCCTCGAAGAAGTTGCCACCCACTACCGGGCCAACGGTGGTGTCTCACCCATCAACGAGCAGAACCGGGCCCTGCTGGTAGCCCTGCGTGAGGCCCTGACAGAGAAAGGCCCGGCCGTTGATATCACCTGGGCCAACCGTAACTGGGACCCCTACGTGGCTGACGTAGTCAAAGAAGCCTATGAGACCGGCAAACGCAAGATTCTGGTGCTGGCCACCAGCGCCTACCCCGGCTACTCCTCCTGCCGCCAGTACCGCGAAGACTATGGGCTTGCCCTCGAAAAGCTAGGCCTAGAAGGCAAACTGCAGATCGACAAGGTGCGGCAATTCTGGGATACCCCCGGCTTCGTCACCCCCTTCGTTGACGGCCTGGTTGAGGGGCTAGCAGACGTGCGCGCCCAGTTGGCCACCGCCGGGCAGACCGCTGCGGGCAACGGAAAAATCCGCATCATGTTTTGCACCCACTCGGTACCCACCAGCGCCGCTAATGAGGCCGGCCCTCGCGGTGTTGACTACGAAGGCGGCTCTGCCTACGTTGAGAAGCACCTGGAAGCTGCCCGCGCCGTTCTTGCCGGTGTTCAGGCCCTTGACCCCGCCCTGCTCGACCAGGTCGACTGGGAGCTGGTCTACCAGTCCCGCTCTGGCCCGCCCTCCATGCCCTGGCTCGAACCCGACGTCAACGATGCCCTCGAAGCCCTCGAAGGTCAGGTGGACGGTGTTGTGCTGGTACCTCTCGGCTTCGTCTCTGACCACATGGAGGTGAAATGGGACCTCGATACAGAGGCCCTTGACACCTGCGCTCGCCTCGGCTTTGCAGCCACCCGCACCCCCACCCCCGGCAC
>NZ_CAKMSB010000009.1 GCF_928381405.1 Rothia nasisuis | reverse complement strand
CCCCCGGCACCCACCCCGCCTACGTTGAGGGCCTGCGCCAGCTTATCGCCGAACGCGTCGCCGCCAGCGCTCCCGCTCCGGACGCCGAGGGCGTCCAGGCCGCCCGCCAGTCAGTTTGCGGTGGGCCGGGCTGGTTCGACGCCTGTGACCCCGACTGCTGTAAGTCACTGCGCCCCGGCTCCGAGAAGCCGGTGATTGCCAACTACAAGGGGTAGCCCGCTCCGCTCCCGAAGCCCCTGAACCCAAGCCCCCTAACCTCGGGACTAATACTCTGACAAAGATTGCACGAAAGGACGCTCAAGTGGCAGCTCGAACATTTTTCGTAGGCACGCGCGGGTCGGCGCTTGCGACCACCCAGACTGCCTGGGCTGCCCAGCGTATGCGAGAGGCAACCGGCATTGAGCTAGAGACCGTCACTGTCAAAACCGAGGGAGATGTGCTCACCGGCCCGCTCTCACAGCTGGGCGGTACCGGCGTCTTTGCCGCCACCCTGCGCTCCCGCCTGCTCGACGGGGGAGTAGATATAGCGGTGCATTCGCTCAAGGATCTCCCCAGTGCCCCCTGCCCGGGGCTGACCGTCGCCGCGACCCCGGAACGGGAGGACCCCAGGGACGCCCTCTGCGCCCGGGATGGGCTGACCCTAGAAACCCTGCCTCAGGGGGCCAGAGTAGGTACCGGCTCGCCGCGTCGCGCTGCCCAGCTGCTGGCCCTGCGCCCCGATGTGACCATCGTTGATATTCGCGGCAACGTGGGAACCCGCCTGGCTCGCGTCCCGGGCAAGGAGCGTTACGGGGTGGGCGCCCACGGCTTGTACGGTGAGAAGAAGCTAGGTGCTCTCACCGGTGACTGCGACGCGGTCGTTTTGGCCGCTGCGGGCCTGCACCGTCTGGGGTTAGAAGAGACCATTACTGAGTATCTCAGTGTTGAGCAGGTTGTCCCTGCCCCGGGTCAGGGGGCTCTGGCGATTGAGATTCGCACGGGCGATACTGCCGAGAGCTCAGAGCTCGGTGCCGCTGTGGCCGCTGTTAATCACACCGAAACCCAGCTGGCGGTTACCGCCGAACGCGCCTTGCTCCGCCGCCTTGAAGCTGGCTGTGCCGCCCCTATTGGGGCCTACGCCTACCTGGTCGCTGGGCAGCTGATACTGACCGTTGCCGTGGCTAGCCCTGACGGAACTGAGCTGCTTCGCCACACTGTTGAAACCGAAACCCTGTCACCTGAGTCAGCTGCCTTTCTCGGTACCCGCGCAGCTGAAGATGTGCTGGGTATGGGGGCCACCGCGCTGGCCGGATTGGGCACTGAGGGCGGGGAGGAGTAGAACCGTGGCGACCTACCTGATAACCCGCTCCCCGGCCAAGGCAGCCGGTTTCACCCGCGAGATGGCCGGGCAGGACGCCACCGCCCGGGTTCTTACCGCCCCGCTACTTGAGGCTGTGGGCACCGAACCGGAGGACTGGGGTGAGGTTGCCTTCGCCTTGATCCGGGGGGAATTCTCCTGGGTTACTTTTACCTCGGTCAACGGGGTGCTGGGCCTCGATGCCTTGGCTCAGGGAATCGGCCAGTCCCTGGGGCAGCTACTGGGCGCTGCCCAACTCGCTGCGGTGGGGCGGGCTACAGAGGCCGCCCTGACCGAGCGCGGGCTGCTGGTAGATTTTGTGCCTGAAACCCAGTCGGCAGCGGGCATGGTTGATGAATGGCTGCTTGATGAAGAGTGGGATAACTCCATGAGCGAGACCGTCCTGGCTGTGCAGGGCACCACCGCCTCACCGGTGCTTGAAGAGGGCCTGACCGACTACGGCTATACAGTAGTCACTCTGCCGGTTTACACGATGGAGCCCTACCCGGCTTCCCACCCCCTGGTTGCAGCTACCGAGGCCGATGCGGATGCCCTCACCCTCGATGCTGCAGTGGCAGCGCTTGCTGGAGCCGACGTCCTGGTCGCTACCTCGCCCCTACTACTGCGCACCCTGGCTGAGGCCGCAGGTACCCGGCTACCTCCCACGGTAGCTATCGGTGCCAGCACAGCGGCCGCTACCCAAAAGCTTGACTCGGCGGTGCGCCCGGCGACAGTCAGTACCCCTACCAGCCCTGCCCCGGCCGACCTGGCTGCCGTAGCCTTTGCTCTGACCCAGACTTAAGGAACATCATGACCGATTCTTCCGCTCTCTTTGCCCCCTCAGCCCTGCCCGTCCGCCCGCGCCGGATGCGCACCACCGCCCCCATCCGGGCGTTGACCGCCGAAACCACCCTGACCCCTGCCAACCTGGTGCAGGTTCTCTTCGTGCGTGACGGCATCGATAAGCCCGTTGCGATCGAGTCCATGCCGGGCCAGTACCAGCACACCCTGGAGACCGTCATAGGTGAGGTACAGAAAGCCGTCAATGCCGGTGTGCGCTGTATCGATCTCTTCGGTGTGCCTCGCGACGAGGATAAGGACGCGACTGGCTCAGCTGCCTGGGCCGAGGGTGGCATTCTCAACCGGGCCATCCGGGCTGTGCGCCAACACTTTGGTGATTCTGTGGTGGTCATGGCCGATACCTGCCTGGATGAATTTACCGACCACGGTCACTGCGGCCCCCTAACCCAGGACGCCTTGGGCAAGACCGTGGTCGATAATGATGCGGCTGTAGAATCCTACTGTCTCATGGCGGTCTCTCAGGCTCGCGCCGGTGCCCACACCGTCAGCCCCTCCGGCATGATGGACGGCCAAATCGGTGCCATGCGTACCGCCCTCGATGAAGCCGGTTTCACCGACGTTTCTATCCTGGCCTACTCCGCCAAATACGCCTCCGCCTTCTTCGGGCCTTTCCGCGACGCGGTCGGCTCTACCTTCACCGGCGACCGCAAAACCTACCAGCAGAACCCCGCTAACCGCCGCGAATCCCTCTACGAAGTACAGCTTGATATAGAGCAGGGGGCAGACATGGTCATGGTCAAACCCGCCACCGCCTATCTGGACATCGTGCGCGAGGTTGCCGATTTCTCGCCCGTGCCCGTGGCCGCCTACCACGTCTCCGGTGAATACGCCATGATTGAGGCGGCAGCCGCCGCTGGCTGGATTGACCGCAAGGCTGTAGCCCTTGAAGCCCTCATGGGTATCCGCCGCGCCGGTGCCTCCATCATCCTGACCTACTACGCCACCGAAGCCGCAGGCTGGTTAAACCAAGGCACGCTAAACTAGCTCACAGACCGCCCAGCCACGCCCGGCGTCCTGGTGCCACCGACCCCACGAAAGGTATACCCCTTGACCGTTTCCCAAGACCTCTTTGCCCGCTCAGTCCGCGTCATTCCCGGCGGTGTGAACTCCCCGGTGCGCGCCTTCAACTCCGTAGGTGGAACCCCCGCTTTCATGGTGGAGGCCTCCGGCCCCTACCTGACCGACGCCGACGGCCACAACTACGTTGACCTGGTCTGCTCCTGGGGGCCTGCCCTGCTGGGCCACAAGCACCCCGGTGTGATTGAGGCCGTCCACGCTGCCGTTGAACACGGTCTTTCTTTCGGTGCTTCTACTGCTGCCGAAACCGAACTGGCTGAACTGGTGGTCGACCGCATCAACGCCGTAGCTCCCGGCACCATTGACCAGATCCGCATGGTCTCTACCGGTACTGAGGCGACTATGACCGCTATCCGTCTGGCCCGCGGCTACACCGGGCGCGACAAGGTCATTAAGTTCGCAGGCTGCTACCATGGCCACGTTGACGCCCTGCTTTCAGAAGCCGGCTCCGGCGTTGCAACCCTTGCCCTGCCCGGTTCGGCGGGCGTCACCGCCGCCACCGCCGCCGAAACTATCGTGCTGCCCTACAATGACGAGGACGCCGTCCGCGCAGCTTTCGCCGCCAACCCCGGCGAGATCGCCGCCATCATCACAGAAGCAGCCCCCTGTAACATGGGCGTGCTGACCCCCGCTGAGGGCTTCAACGCCTTCCTGCGCGAGATTACCCGCGAAGAGGGTGCCCTCATGATTTTTGACGAGGTGCTGACCGGCTTCCGTGTCTCCTCCGCAGGCTACTGGGGCTACTCAGCTCCCGCAGAAGGCAACTGGGCCCCCGATATCTTCACCTTCGGCAAGGTCATTGGCGGCGGTATGCCCATGGCTGCCTTGGGCGGCAAGCGCGAGGTTATGGAGTACCTGGCTCCGACCGGCCCGGTCTACCAGGCAGGTACCCTCTCAGGCAACCCCATCGCTATGGCCGCTGGTCTTGCAACCCTTAAGGCCGCTGACGCCAGCGTCTACGAAACCATTGACGCCCGCTCAGCCCAGCTCCAGGCTGCCCTGGTTGAAGCCTTCAAGGCAGCTGGAGTCAACCACTCAATCCAGACCGCAGGCAACCTCTTCTCCGTTGCCTTCGGCACTGCTGAGATGGGTGTACGCAACTACGAAGACGTCAAGGCGTCAGAAACCTACCGTTACAAGGCCTTCTTCCACTCCATGTTGAAGTCCGGCATCTACTTGCCCCCCAGCGCATTTGAGGCCTGGTTCCTCTCAGCAGCGCACGATGACGCCGCCATGGACCGAATCATCTCAGCACTGCCCGAGGCAGCCCGCGCAGCGGCAGAGGCAACAGCCTAGAGGGGGCCGAATTAAATCAGTACGGAACGTTAGATGGTGAGGTGAAGCAGGCTCGCAGCGAAGCTGCTGGCTCGGCGGCTGGCGTGAATCGCTTGTGAGCGAAGCGAACCAGCGAGAGGGTCGGCAGCGAGCGCGAGCCTGCTTCGCCTACTTCTGAGTGTAAGTTTCCTTATCTCATGTGGCCTTGCGGCAGGGCCGCCAGGTTCTGGGTGTCGCGGTCATAGAGCCAGTTCTTGTCCATGAACAGGCGGGAGAGGGCCAGGCCCATGCCTAAGGCTGCGAAGATGAGCAGGACCTGCACAAGGCTGGCTAGGGCCTCGTTCACGTTGCCGTTGGAGAAGTGGGCCATGGACATATAAAACATGACGCCGGGAACCATGGTGACGGTAGCTGGTACTGCCAGGGAGACACGCGAGACCCGCCGCGCGTGCAGGGGCGCAACCACCTCTGACAAGACCCCGGCGGTAAAAACTGCCAGAGCAATAGCCAGGTGGGGAGCCCAGCCAGCTTCAATCAGCCAGATACGGGCCGGGTTGACCAGGGCCGCAATCAGGCCGGCCCAGATGCAGGAGAGGGGAGTGGCCATAAAGAGCATGGCAAACCCGAAAGCCGCAGTGAATGAGGCGAGCACTTGGAAGGCTACGAGCACCCAGGGGGCTAGCGTAGGTTCTGGGGCCTGCTGGAGCGGAAGACTAAAGAGCAGGGCCAGTAGCCAGACCGAGAAAGAGGCCGACCCGAGGAGTAGCGCCACATAGGTGAGGCGGGGTAGGCCCGATGAAAAATCCATGCGGGCTATCTCTAGCATGCCGGTGACCAGGGGGAAACCTGGGATGAGGTAGAGGATGGAGGAGATGAACCCCACAAGGTGGTTATCTGCAATCAGCCCCGGGGCTATGAGGGTGTTCATGGCCCCCACATAGAGCCCTGTAGAGAGTAGGCCGCAGAGCATCCAGACCATCATGTGGTTGATCCCTCGTTGGGTGAGGGTGGAGCGCAATAGTTGGCCTGCGAAGGCTGCAAGGAGAACGACGCTGCATTCGAGGATGCCGCCCCCGTTGAGAAAGGCGAAGGCGGCGCAGGCCAGCCCTGAGGCTAGCGCCAGCAGCCAGAAGGTATAGAGGGGTTTTTCCCTATCGATGCGGGTGAGGGTGGCTGAGGCCACGGCCGGGTCGATACGTGGAGGCAGAGAAGAGACGAAGTCACCGAGTAGGTCGATTTTAAAGGCTGAAATACCCTTGATACGGGTCTCTGCAATTTCGGTTCGAAAATGGCCGTGTGCGTAGGCGGTGGTGGAAATTTCGGTGAAGTGCACTTGGGCGTGGTGTTCGTCGAGGCCAACGGCCTTGGCAAGGCGCGCCATAGATGCTTTGACGCGGTAGGCGCTGGCCCCAGATTTCATCAGGAGCAGGCCCAGTTTGAGGACGACGGCTGACTGGGTGGTGAGGCGCTGATGCTGGGTGGGGGTTGAGCCGAGGTAGATGCTGTTGGTGGGCGTGGGCTCGTTCACGGTCGTCCTTGAAGTTGAGGTGTATTTGCTTCTTTAAATCTAGTAGCGGAAAGGCAGAAAAGGACGCCGGTGGCGCAGAGGATGGTGTCAACGGCATCGTCTGGCCTGACGGAGCCCTTGTCGGGAGGGAAATGAGCTAGTCGGTGCGCACCGGCCAGGCGCCGCTGACGTCCGCCTGCTTACCAATACGGTTGAAGTACTCCTGCAGTTCAGCAGCCTGCTCAGCCGCCCAGGTAATCTGCTGCTCGTGCAGGGCCGTAGCGGGCTGTTCAATTTCTTCGTACTCAAAGCTCATAGCCGTGAGCAGGCGCTCAGCGGCTAGGGCATCGTCCTTGGAGGTATGAGCGTTCTCTAGCTCCACACTGTACTCGCTGGCCAGCACCTCAAGGGTGCGCTTGCCCTTCTTGAACTTGTGCACGTGCTTATTGATGACGAGCGGATCAAGCACCGGAGAGCAGACCAGCGGAGGGTAGCCGTAGCGGGCCAGCTCAAAATGCAGAACCGAGAAGTCATAGGCAGCGTTAAAGGCGATGACGGGAACGCCGTCGGCAAACAGACCGCCCAGAGCCATCGCAACCTCGTAGGCTACCTGCTGCCCGGGCTTGCCGTGTTGCCGGGCATACTCGGTGGTGATGCCGTGAATAGCTGATGCCTGCTCGGGGATTTCTACCCCTGGGTCAGCCAACCATTCCCCGGCACGGAGCACGTCACCATCCGGTGAAACCAACACCAGAGAAGCTGTGACAATGCGAGCTGTCCTGGGGTCAACACCAGTGGTCTCAAGATCAAAGGTGGCGCGGGGTAGCTCCGTCCAGGGTGCGGTCTGTGAAGTCATACACCGATAGTAGCCTCTCTACGGGCTAGCCGAAAATATTTGCTGGGCGAAACATTCAGACTCTTAGATCAACAGCCACCTATGATGGACTATACGGCACAGAAACCCGAAACCCCAGGAGCAGTCGTGAGCGATAGGTCAGCACCTCAAGTCTCGCCTCCCGCCACCCTGCTTTTGGGTGCGCCCGGCACTGGCAAGACACACACCCTGCTCGAGAAAGCCGCAACCTGGGTCAACTCGGGTGCTGACCCCGCTCGTCTGCTGGTACTCACTCCCTCGCGCGTAAGTGCTACCCGCTTTCGTGAAGCTCTCTCAGCGCAGATTACAGCTGCTGTCTCCACCGCGCCGGTCCGTGCCTGGCAGGCCTATGCCTTTGACCTACTCCGTCGCGCGCAGATTCAGGGCTACCTGACCGGAGTTGATTTTGCGCCCAGGCTACTGAGCGGCCCCGAACAAGACGTCATGCTCAAAGAGCTCCTTGACGGCCACCGGCAGGGGCAGGGGAGTGCGATAGTCTGGCCGGACGACCTGCGCGAAGCCCTCGAGACACGGGGATTTCGGCACGAGATTCGTGACTTCTTCGACCGTATAGCGGAATACGATTTGACCGCTGACCGGGTCTACAGCCTAGGCGAAAGCACCAACCGGCCCGAGTGGAAGGCGCTGTCCCGCCTCTACACCGAATACCGGCAGGTGCGGGCCCTGCGCGCCCCCAACGCCTTTGACCCTGCCTCCCTGATTCACGAGGCCGTTCGGGCACTTCTAAAAAATCCCGCTCTGCTGGCTGAGGAACGCGCCCGTTTTGACCTGGTGCTCATCGATGATGCCCAGGAGCTGACCCCCTCTATTCACAGGCTCCTGGCCGTGCTGGTAGGGCGGTCAACTGAGACAATTCTCTCTGGCAATGAGGGAAGTCTCACAGACGAGAGCGAAACCGACCGGGAGGAGCTTGAGACCGCGCTCAACACTGCACCCGCAGTCACCATCACCTGCTGCACCGATACCGTGGTGCAGGGCTTCCGCGGCGCCACCCCACAGCTCGTCTCGACCCTCCCCGATGTTTTCGCTGGGGCCCTCACGACCGAGCACCTGCGTACCTCCTGGCGCATGGTGCACCAGCTTGCGCAGCGGTGGGCAGAAGTGGCTCGCCGCCTGCCGCTGATGCCCAGAGCTGCGCACATCCGTCAGCTAGAGCCAGCGCCTCAAAACCCACAGGAGCAGGCCCTTCTCCCGCTGGGAGATGACGGCGCCCTGCTTAATCCCGAGAAGGCCCAGGATGCCCGAGCCCAGGTTTTGGGGCTGGTGGTAGAGACACCCCAGCAGGAGAATCAGTTACTGGCCCAGATGATCCTCGAAGATTACCTCTATCGGGGTAGGGCATACCGGCGGAGTGCGGTGATTGTGCGTAACGGGTCAGATGTCACCCGACTCAAACGAGCGCTGACCAACCTGGGCCTACCGGTACAAACAGCAGCCTCTATCACCCCCATCCGTGACGAACCGGCCGTCCGCCCCTTCCTTGATGCCCTGGGGCTCATTGTGCACACCCGATTAGTTCGAGCTCAACAGGTGAGGTTGCAGGAGCAAGAATCTGCGCCTGCTGAGACAGAGCCGGGTGCAGAGACAGCTCCCCCGTCACCCTTCGTAGAAAAAGCAGGCGCTGCCTGGGGCCTGGGTGTTGAAACCGCAATTGCCCTGCTCACCTCGCGTTTAGGGGGCGCTTCCTCTATAGAAATTCGCCGCCTGCGCCAGCGGTTGCGCGCTGAAGAGCTACGGTCAGGGGGTACCCGAGATAGCGATGCCCTGCTCGTTGAGGCGCTCATGAACCCCCACCTGCTACCCGGTAGCGGGGCTGGCCAGGCCGCCACAAGACTAGCCGCTGTGCTAGCGGCTGGGGAGCGGGCTCTCGATGAGCCCGGAGCAACCGCTGAGACCGTTCTCTGGGCGCTCTGGGACGCGTCCGGCCTAGCCCCCCTCTGGGAGGCTCAGGCTCGGGCAGGCGGCACCGGGGCTGACCGGGCAGGCAGAGACATTGACGCTATGATTGGGCTCTTTGAGGCCGCCGCCCGCTACACAGACCAGATGCCGGGAGCTACAGCTGAACAGTTCCTCACCTACATCGACGCCCAAGATTTACCCATGGACACCCTGGCCGAGCGCACCAGTTACCGTGATGCCATCGAAATTATGACTCCTGCTCTCGCAGCGGGCAGGGAGTGGGATACCGTCTACGTCGCGGGGCTACAAGATGGTAGCTGGCCCAACACCACCGTCCGCGGTTCCCTGCTCGGTACTCTTGACCTGGTTGATATCGTTACCGGGCGAGTAGCCCAGGGCGGGCCCTCACCCCACAACGAGAACCGGGGGAGCACTCTCCTTGACCGTCTGCGCTCCAACCGCTTCGATGAATTCCGCATGTTCTCAACAGCTGTTTCGCGTGCCCGGGAACGGGTCGTATGCACGGCGGTGTCTTCTGTTGATGCGGCCCCCAGTGAGCTCCTCGACATCTATGCCCCCGCCCCGGGTGGTGAACGCGCCCTGACCGAGGTCCGTAGACCTATGACCCTGCGTTCTCTGGTCGCAGAGCTCCGGCAGGCGGCAGAAGCTCAGCACCTATCACCGGCACGGGCAGATGCCGCGGCCCGGTTGTTGAAACGGCTTTCAGATACCCGCCAGACCTCCGGTTTTGAGCTACCGGGAGCCCACCCCCGCTCCTGGTGGGGCTTGCTACCGCCTTCCTCCGATACACCTGCTTTTGCAGGAGGCGGGCCCGTGCCCGTCTCACCCTCCCAGATTGAGAAAATCCACCGCTCACCCCTGGACTGGTTTGTTTCTGCCTCACAGGCCGAAGCGGCCACTGACGCCTCCCGCTCGCTGGGAACGCTGATCCATTCCATCTGTGAGGCCATGCCCGAGGCAGACGGCATCACGCTCCGAGATGAGCTACGCCGCCGCTTGCCCGAGCTGGGGCTGCCCGAGAGCTGGGAGTCCCAAAAAATCATCGAGCGGGCAGAGCGGATGATTCAGAAATTCGCTGACTATGTACGTGACCTTAAAGACAAGGGGCGTTCGCTGGTCGGGGTTGAGGGTTCCTTTAGCGTGCTGGTGCCCGGCCCGGCCCGTGACGCCCTGCTCTCGGGCCGAGTAGACCGCATTGAAGTTGACCAGCTGGGCCGTTTCGTCATTATTGATCTCAAGACCGGTAAACAGAAGCCCACCCGCGCGGAGTTAGAGCACCACCCCCAGCTTGCGGCCTATCAGGTGGCGCTTGAAGCCGGTGCCGGTCAGATGATGCAAGAGCAACTCATCAAAGGTGAGGCAGATGACTCAGCCGCCGCCCGTCCTCGTCCTACCGGGGGCGACCTACCTGTGTTGGGCGGCCTCCAGGAACTTTCGGGCGGTGCTCTCTTACTCCAAATCGGGGGCGAGACCGCCAGGTACGGTGAGCAGGAGCAAAAGCCACTCACGCCTGAGAGTACCTGGGCAGTTGAGCTCATTCAACGGGCCGCTGAACTCATCGCGGGCAAGGAGTTACAGGCGCGCCATACCTCCGAGGGGCCCTTTGGTGTGGGTTGTGCCCTCCCCGATATCTGCCCGCTCTGCTCGCGAGGCCGTGCTATCACCGTTCGGCCCCCGCAGTAGGCCCGCCACGAATCCCCCAGCCTACCCATCGCTGCCTCTGAGCTGGGCAGCTGACCACGACGCAGATCACCGAAAAGACCATGACTTCAGATACCAACACTCCAGGTAACAGCGGCCCAAGAACCACCGGCCCGGGCCCTGATAGCTCCGGTCGGCCTTGGCTGACACCCGAGCAGATTGCTCAGGCCCTGGGGCGGCCAGCGCCGACGCCGGAGCAAGCTGCCATCATTGCATCGCCCCTCGTGCCCCGTCTTGTTGTTGCTGGCGCTGGCTCCGGTAAAACTGCCACCATGGTTGACCGTGTGGTCTGGTTGGTAGCTAACGGGCTGGTGCGCGCAGACCAGGTGCTCGGCGTGACCTTTACCCGTAAGGCTGCCGGTGAGCTACGGGAACGTATGCGCTCCCGGCTCGAAGAACTCCGACGGCAGGGACTTGTGCGTGAAGTGCCCGGTCAGGCAGGCGAAGAGGTGGCCGGTGACCCCACCATCTTGACCTATCACTCCTATGCCAACACCCTGGTCGCTCAGTACGGTCTACGCCTGGGGATTGAAGATGACTCCCACATGCTAGGTGGCGCTCAAACCTGGCAGCTGGTCGCCCAAGTCGTCGAGCACTACGAAGGCAAGCTCCCCGAGAAGGAGGTGGCCAAAGCAACCATTGTTGACTCTGTGATTAATCTTGCCTCAGAATGCTCTGAACACCTCGTGGACCCCGACCAGGTCATCGAGTGGTGCCGCAGGGCGCTGGCCACGGTTGAACACCTTGGCCGCCCCACGGTCAGAGGGGCAACGGATGAGCAGAGGAAACTGGTGCAGGGTTTGCAGCTCCGTATTTTCTATGCTGAACTGGTCAAAAGGTATCTCACCGTCAAACGTCGTATGCAGGTGATAGACTACGGTGACCTGCTCGCACATGCGGCCCGGATCGCCAGGCGGGTTCCCCAGGCAACAGCTACCGAACGGCAGCGATTCAAAGTTGTTCTGCTCGATGAATTCCAAGATACCTCCCATGCCCAGATGCAACTCTTCTCTGACCTCTTCGGAGCTACTCACGGGCGAGAGCCGCACCCCGTGATGGCTGTGGGCGACCCCAAACAGTCCATCTACGGCTTTCGGGGGGCCTCTGACGGCCAGCTCTTTAGCTTCTACGACTATTTCCCCGCCGAGGATCCCACCGCCAGCTACCTAACCGTGGCCTGGCGTAATGACGCTTCAATTCTGGCTACAGCCAACCGGGTTGCCGCACCCCTGGCCGTAGCCCCCACCTGGGTCAGCGTCCCTCAACGTATCGGCGTGCCAGACCTCGTGCCCCGGCCTCAAGCTACCGAGGGGCAGGTTCTTGCAGGTGAGTATCTGACCGATCAGGATGAGGCCAGAGCCATTGCTCGGCTCATCGCAGACCAGCGCGCCCCTTTGGCTCAGCGGCCATTAGCCGAGATGCCAACCATGGCTGTGCTTTGCAAGAAGCGTGCTATGATGGGGCCCCTGCAAGAAGCCTTTGATGAGCTGGGCGTCCCCTACCAGGTAGTTGGCCTGGGAGGTCTGCTCGATACCCCCGAAATTGTTGATGTCGTGGCGGTCTTGCGGGTGCTGAGCGACCCCGGCCGCTCGGATGCCCTCATGCGCCTTCTGTCAGGCGCCCGCTGGCGCCTTGGGGTTTCGGACCTGCTGGCCTTCGGCGAGTGGGCCAGCGAGCTCAAACGCAGGCGCGAGCTCGAAATCAGATTCGGCATGACAACCGACGCTGCCGCCCTGCGCGCTGAGCAGGAGATGCTGGATGCGATGCAGGAGGCAGAACGCGGAACAACCCAGGCCGATAAGCGGCAGGCCCCTCAGCCGCAAACCGTCCGCGATTTCACCAGCCTACTTGAGGCAGCTGCCCCAGATGTCACAGACGGCTCCTCGCTGATTGAAGCGCTCGAAAACCTGCCTCAGCCCGGATGGGCTTCAACCCGCACCGGGCGCACTATCACTGACGAAGGGCTAGCCCGCCTCCGCTCGGTTGCCGGCGAACTAGCCCATCTGAGGCAGTTCACCACTGACCATCTCACCACGCTACTGACCGAAATTGAGCGTACCCTGCTCCTCGACATTGAACTTGCGGCCCGCCCGGGCGCTCGCTCTACCACAGCCCGCCGGCATCTAGATGCCTTCTACGATGTGGCTGCGGCCTATGAGTCCTCTGCCCCGCGGGTGACGGCCCTGCTCCAGGCCGCAGCCTCGGGTCTTGACCCTGAGGCAGGTGAAGAGGCCGTACAGTTCTCGCTGAGCGCTACCGGTGCATCCGCCAGCGGCATCACCGGGTTCCTAGCCTGGGTCGATGCGGCTGCCGCCCAAGAGGCTGGCCTTGAAATGGCAGCTGAGGCCCCTCGGCACGACGCTGTTCAGCTACTGACCGTTCACGCCTCAAAAGGGCTGGAATGGGATCACGTCTATATCCCGGGGCTCGCAGCGGGTGAGTTCCCCGACCGTAAGGACGAACGCTGGACCAAGAGGGGCGACACCCTGCCCTGGCCTCTGCGCGGGGACTTTACCCATCTGCCGGGCTGGCGTCAGGATTTCGAGAACCTCAGCGATTTTGGTGACTTCATGAGCCAGCTCGCCGAGGAAGCCGTTGAACACCGCACCTATGAAGAACGGCGCCTAGCCTACGTGGGATTTACCCGTGCCCGGAGCCTGCTGGTGCTTACCACTTCTGCGTGGAAGGGAACCGGCACCAAACCGCGTGCCGCCTCACCCTTCCTCAGCGAACTCTACGAGACTGACTGCCCCCTTGCTCAGCGCATCTCAACTCTGCCCGAAGAGCAGGTAGGGGAGAGCAACCCCCAGTCAGCGGCTATCACGGTAGCCTCCTGGCCCTATGATCCCTTCAACGGACCAGCCGCTACCACCTGGGAGTCCCTCGAAGAGCTGGAAGCAGCCGGAGCCTCCGCCGGCCAACAGGCGCACGGAACAGCAGTCGGCCGCCACACCGGCTTGACCCCTCGCCAGGTTGTGGAGCGCGCCGCACAGAACGTCCTGCGCGGTGGGCTGAACCCTCGGGCACTTGAAGGCGCGGATTCTCTGCCCGAACTCTCAGACAGAGAGCTCTCTGACCAGGCAAGAATCATTGAGAACTGGCAAGAAGAGACCGAGCTCCTTCTGAGTCTGCTAGCTGCCCCATCTGAACAGCAGGCCTTCCAGCTACCGGGGCACCTGTCAGCGTCCCTGCTCGTCAACCTCGTCGCTGACCCTCAACAGGTGGTAGACCGTCTCCGCCGCCCCATGCCAGCCCGCCCCGGCATCGCCGCCCGCCAGGGCACCATCTTCCACGCCTGGGTAGAGGAACACTTCGGAATGAGCGGCATGCTTGATATCGATGAGGACTTTGACGATGACGCCAGCGACGAAGAACTCAACCTGCCCGCCCTCCGCGAAAACTTCTTATCCAGTGAGTGGGCAGACCGCCAGCCCTGGGCCCTGGAGTACCCCATCGAAAGCCCGGTGGGCGGAGTAACTGTGCGCGGCCGCATCGACGCTATTTTCACGCGGACAGACGGTGAAGATAAGATCGTCTGGCAGCTCGTTGACTGGAAAACAGGCCGGCCCCCCCGGACTAAGAAGGAGCTCAAGAACCGGTCGGTGCAGCTCTCCTTCTACCGCTTGGGTTTTGCCCAGCTCATGGGAGTAACCACAGAAAACGTTGAGGCCTTTTTCTTTTACGCATCAACCGGGCAGACCGTTGAGGTCACCCATTTCTCAACACGAGAGGAGCTAGCCCGTGCCCTAGCCAAAGCCGAAAAACTGAATCGGTGAAAAGTTTTCACTGGTGGGTACCAGCGGGCAGGGCCGCAGCACACACGAAGAGGGGAGCTAGATTTTAGTCCAGCGGCTGCGGCTTCTCTTCGGGAAGGGGAGGATCGAGAGCGTCCACGGCACGCAAGTCAGCTTCGAGGTGATTCAGCATAGAAACAGCCTCTGAAACCATGACCCGGTCTTCGAGTTCCACACCGCGAATAAGCCACTGAGCCAGGCCGAACTCTGCGTAGAGATTGGCGCGGGTTTCAAGGTGGCGGTCTGGCTCCTGGGGCATCTCCCTGCGGTAGGCCTCGAAAACGCGTTCGCGGAAGAGAGGGTCCTCGCTGGCAAAAAGCCAGGTGAAGTCTGTTGCGGGGTCACCCACGCAGACCTCAGACCAGCCCGTGATTTCAACAATCTTCTTCTGGTCAAGTACCAGATTATCTTCGTTGAAGTCACCGTGGACAACGCGGGGGTTGAAGCTCCACAGAGCAGAATTATTGAGTTGCTGCTCCCAGCGAGTGAGCAGGCCCGAGGGCACCTTACCGGTAGCTACCGCTAAATCGAGTTCCGCCAGGCGGCGCTCGCGAATCTGCTGGCAGGTGTAGACCGGCAAGTCAGCGCTCTCCACGATTGTGGTGGGAAAGGCGTGGATAGTGGCAATGGTGTGGGCGATATCGTCGGCAATGTTGCCCGGCCCGTCCTGTATGTTCTGGCAGAGGCCAGCGAGGCCGTCAATGTCGTAGTGACTGCCGGGATTGTGGGAGTAGATAAAAGCATGCCGCCCGTCTAGCGGTACAGTGCCAACGATGGTGGGCACTAAGAAGGGGAGCCGGGCACGCAGGCCGGGTGTGAAAGATTGTAAGATGACGTGCTCAGCTTCGAGACGCACACTGGCTTCGGGGTGTTTGGGGGCACGCACACGCCAGCGCTTGTTAGCTGAGTCAATGATGATAGCTGAGTCAAAGTCCAAGGCGTCGTCAGCTGAGGGCAGGGCAGCAACGGGGTAGAGACCGGGCACCCCAGCTGATACGATTGCGGCAAGTTGAAGCGGTGTTGATGTCACATATTCAAGGGTACAAGAGATTTAAAGGGGTGCAGCTGATGCGGGGCCAAAATGTTAGGGATTTAGCGGGTAACTCGCAGGCCACAGATACAACCGGGAGCGAGGACGCCGATGCCCAGGGCCGTGAACACAGCTGGTTTTCGCCGCTGGGGCGTCTCCCTCTAGTCACCGACCGAGTACGTAGAACCGGGGTGTTAAAAGAGGCCCCCGGCTTCTTCGGTGCCGTGGGTAGGGCTCTGGTGATGGGGCCGGAGCAGCTGAGCGGACGGCAGCGAGCTAGCTACCCCTGGGGGCACCGCCCGGTTCTGCTGGCTCTCGATCAAGGGCGAATCCTGCTGGGCCCGGCAGAATCTGTTGAAGGCTCCGACGGGCAGGCTGCAGAGCCCCTCGACCTAGCTACCGCCTTCAAACTGAAAAGTCATGACCTGCTCAACTATACGGAAGCCGACTATCACCAGCATCCCACTCTCTTGTGGGCTGGGTGCCGGGCACCAGCGTCCGGCTTGCTCACCGATATTTCAGATGAACAGCCAACGCTGGCCCTCACCGGAGCTTTCGAACGCTTTCTTGACCTCGGCCAGCTCAACCTGCAGGGCCTTGAGAACGAAGAAGAGAGCACCGCCGATGTGCTTGCCGCCCGCACCGGGGGAACCTGGGTGCCGGTGCGTGACTATGCCGGTTATGGCTACTCGGGGCAGGGCCCGGCGTTTGAGTGGGGAGAAGTCCTAGTAGCGGCAGCGTCCTTGGCCTCCTGGCACAGGGCCACTGGATTCGATGCCGCAACCGGCCAGCCCACCTACGCCCGCTGTGGGGGGTGGGTTCGCAGCGCTGAGAACGGCAGGGAACTCTTCCCCCGCACAGACCCCGCTGTCATCACGGCCGTCACCGCCCAGAGCGAGGGCACCGAAAAAATCCTGCTTGGCCAGGCACGAGCCTGGGGGCCGGGGCGTTTTTCAACCTTCGCCGGGTTCGTGGAGGGCGGCGAGGCCCTTGAAACAGCTGTGTTACGGGAGGTCTACGAGGAATGTGGCGGGCACGTAGCCAGCCTGCGTTATGTGGGTTCGCAGCCCTGGCCCTTCCCGCGCTCGCTCATGTGTGGCTTTCTAGCTGAACTTTCCAACCCGCAGCAGGTGCGGGCAGACGGCGCCGAGATTGAAACACTCCGCTGGTTTTCCCGCGATGAGCTGGTGGCTGCCTACCGTCACCAGCAGGTGATTCTACCCGGGCCCAGCTCTATCTCCCGCCGTCTAATTGAGTTGTGGTTGGGTTTCTCGCTCGATACCGAGAGCTGAGAGAGGCGGTAGACTAGAGAGCCGGTGTGTGACGCTGATGGGCAGCACCGGCACATCAGGCGCGGTTGCGCGAGAGCACGGGGAGGAACCATGAGACAGGATCGTTTGCGAGCCCAGGCTATCGCTCTGGCTCCGCCAAACCCCGAGGCCATTCTTGAGGGGCTTGACCCTGAGCAACGCCGCGTGGCTACCGAGCTAACCGGCCCCATGTGCGTGATGGCGGGCGCCGGTACGGGTAAGACCCGAGCCATTACCCACCGCATCGCCTACGGTATCGCTATTAACCGCTACAACCCGCAAGCAGTCTTGGCCCTGACCTTCACCACGCGCGCGGCCGAGGAGATGAAGGTGCGTCTACGGCAACTGGGTGCAGCCGGGGTGGTTGCCCGAACCTTCCACTCTGCCGCACTGTCACAGCTGCGCTACTTCTGGCCCCAGGCCATCGGCGGTGCTCTACCGGAGATTATGAAAAACAAGTCCCAGTTTATTATTGAGGCAGCCAGGCGACTGGGGCTGGCGACGGACCGCGCTGTTGTGCGCGATGTGGCCAGCGAGATTGAGTGGGCCAAAGTCTCCATGCTGACCGCTGACACCCTCAGGCCCCACCTGGCTGACCGTGAGCTGCCCTCTAACCTCTCGCCTGTCGACCTGGTGCGTCTGCTCCGCACCTACGAGGAACTTAAGGACGAACGCAACGTCATAGACTTCGAAGATATTCTGCTTCTGACCGTTGCGATTATTGAGGAAAATCCTGATATAGCCGCGCAGATTCATCAGCAATACCGCCATTTCGTGGTCGATGAGTATCAGGACGTCTCGCCCCTTCAACAGCGACTCCTTGAGGCCTGGCTGGGCCGCCGCGATGATATCTGCGTGGTGGGAGATGCCTCGCAGACCATCTATTCCTTTGCCGGGGCCACCAGCCGCCACCTCCTTGAATTTCGTACCCGTTTTGAGGGTGCTACCCTGGTCAAACTAGTGCGCGACTACCGCTCCACCCCACAGGTCGTCGACCTGGCTAACAGGCTCCTAGCCACCCGCAAGGCTCAGCCAGATTCAACCAAATTCTCCTGGGCTCCGCCTCTGCAACTGGTGTCACAGCGTCCGGCGGGGGCAGCCCCTGAGTGGTTTGAGTACGCGGACGACGAACAGGAGGCCCTCGGCGTTGCCGAGGACATCAAAGACCTCATAGACAGGGGCGGGGTCGCGCCCGCTGATATCGCTGTACTCTACCGCACTAACTCCCAGTCAGCAGCTATTGAACAGGCCCTCACCGACGCGGGTATCAGTTATCAGCTTCGCGGTGCCGAACAGTTCTTTGACCGGGCAGAGGTCCGCGCCGCCCTATCCATGCTACAGGGGGCGGCGAAGGGGGCCGAAGCGTCCGACTCTGTGCCCCAGCTGGTGCGTGACAATCTCAAAAATCTGGGCTGGTCTGCCCAAGCCCCGCAGCGTAGCGGGCAGGAGCGCGCCCGCTGGGAGTCCTTAGAGACGCTCGTTTCTTTGGCTGACCGGCTGGTTGCTGAGCGCGAGGACGCCCGTGAACAGGCCCGTGCCAACGGGGCCAGTGAGCTGCCACCTGCCCTGACCATCTATGAACTGGTAGCGGTACTGATTCAACGGTCGCAGCACCGCGATGCACCTTCGCTGAACGGGGTGACCCTGGCCTCCTTGCACTCGGCTAAGGGCCTGGAATGGGAGGCTGTTTTTCTGGTGGGGCTCTCTGAGGGACTCATGCCTATCTCCTTTGCCCAGACTTCAGATGAAATCGATGAGGAGCGCCGTCTTTTCTATGTGGGAATTACCCGCGCCCGTTCTCATGTGACTCTCACCTGGTCCCGCTCACGCACACCGGGAGGGCGCGCCAGCCGCAGGCGTTCCCGGTTCATTGACGACCTTGCACCGCGGGGAGTCTGATGGCTACCCGTACCGAGGTGCTCCCTGCGACCGAGAACCGGCCCGAGGTAGAGGTCGTCCGCTCCGCTCGCCGTACCCGCACGGTGCAGGCGCAGCCGCTCCCGGGTGGGAGGGTACGGCTGTTGGTTCCTGCGCGGGCTACTCGCGGTGAGGTTGAGGAGTACCTGGCTCATCTGCTTCCCAAGGTGGCTGCCCGCCGGGCTCACCTGGCCGCCCGTTCGCGCCGCGATGCCTCAGATGACTTCTTGGGGGAGCGGGCACGGTACCTTCGTGAGACCTACCTGCCAGAAGCTCCTGCGCCGGCTTCAGTTCGCTGGGTCACTAACCAGAAGTACCGCTGGGGGTCAGCGACCCCTGGCGGGCGCACCATCCGTATCTCGCACGTTCTCCAGGGGGCACCTGACTATGCTCTCGACTCGGTGATTTTCCACGAGCTGTGCCATCTTGTGGAACCTAACCATTCTTCGGCTTTCCGCGTACTTGAAGCCCGCTACCCGCATCTGGAGAAAGCGCGGGGCTTTCTGGAGGGTGTGACCTTCGGGCAGCGGCCACAGGAAGGTAGCTAGTAGTACCCGCGGCTGCTACTGCTCGTCCTTGCTTTCATGTGGCTCATCGTACCCGCCTGCCAGGAGCTTCTCGAGCGCGGCGTCGAACTCATCTTCGCTGGCGGTGAGCAGGGCGCGGCGGGAGGTGAAGCCAGCAGGATCGTCCAGGTCTTCTCCGGTAGGTAGAGTTTCGGGGCCTTCCCAGAGCTGATCGCGAGCCTCGAAGCCGTGCTGTTCTTCGTAATGACGCCAGAAGGCTAGGGCCTCACGCATTTTACGGGGGCGGAGCTCAAGGCCAACGAGTTGGGAGAAAGCATGCTCAGCGGGGCCGCCGGTGGCTCGGCGGCGGGCCATAGTCTCAGCCAGCTGGGGTGCCATCGGCAGGTTTTGGGTGGCCTGCTCAGTGATGAGGCCGACCCAGCCTTCGATGAGAGCGAGCAGGGTTTCGAGGCGGTCAAGAGCGAGCTGCTGATCCTCGGTGAGCTGGGGCTTGAACATGTCGCCGCCAAAGGCTTCCATCATGGCCTCGGGGTTGGCAGGGTCAAAGTCGATATCGTTGGCCGCCTGCTGCATCCGTTCGACGTCTACATGGATACCGCGTGAGAAACGCTTAATGAGCTCAATGATATCCTCGCGTAACCAGGGGTGAGCCTTGTGCAGACGAATCAGGGCGGCCTCGCGTACGGCCAGATAGAGCGCCACCTCCTGGGCTGGAACCTCAAGGCCTTCACCAAAGGCAGCGACGCCACCGGGAAGCAGGGCAGATCGCCCCTGAGCCAGAGGTATACCAATATCTGTTGATGACACGACCTCCTCAGCGAGCCTGCCAATGGCCTGACCCATCTGCATGCCAAACATCATGCCGCCCAGTCCCGTAAAGATAGCACCCCCACCGAGCAGGCTGGCCATCTCTTCGGGCATCTGTTGCTGAATCGAAGAATTCATGGCAGAGGAGACCTCTTCAGCAACCGGCCCGGCGATGTCTTTCCAGGTGGTAAACGAGTTCTCCACCCATTCGGCCTTTGACCAGGCTTCAACACCGAAGTTGGGGCGCTCAAAGAGGGTGACGGGGTCGAGCCAGAGATCAGCCAGGGCGGCAGCGTCACGAACAGCCCCTACCTGTGAGGACGTAATGGAGGGGTCCTCGCCCATAGCCAGCACTTGGCGGGCATGCTGCTTGGCCATGTCCCAGTTGACAGGCTCGTCAGACCCCTGGGCGCTCATCATGGAGTTAATCTGCGCGAAGATACCCGAGAGCATGGCGGGGTCAAGAGGCATACCCATGTTTCTGAAGGCATCGGCATCGAAACCTGCTGTGCCATCCATGGCTGAGAGGTCAAAGCCCTGTTCGGTTAGGCGCTTGATGAACTCTTCAAGGGGGTCGCGCCCTGAAGGGTCATGGGGGTTGGAATTCACGGTCAGCCTCTTTTCCACGTCGCTGCGGCGCTTCGCGCCCGTACCTGTCTTCTAGCCTACTTGCCTGCACAACGGTAGGTCTCTGCTTTTAGCCGTGAGCCGAGTGAGAATTTACTGAGGGGCGAGGGGAGCTCCGGGTTTTCGAGTAACCTTGTTTCTATGGTTTTATCGAGCAGGGAACAGACACCGCAGCACAACCGTGCCCGCGGTTTGAATCTTGGCAGGGTAGCGGCTTTGGGTACAGTGGGCCTCACTGCGGTTGCCCTGATGATGCCGGTTAATTTTGTTACCGAATCACCTGGCCCTGCGTTCAATACCATTGGAGAATTCAATAACAAGAATCTCATTGAGATTGAGGGCGCCCAGACCTACCCTGTTAGCGGCAACCTTGATATGACCACTGTATCCGTAGCAGGTGGGCCGAACTCTTCGATGTTCGCGATTGGTGCTCTAGCTACCTGGCTCGAGGACTCCACTACCGTGCTTCCGAGTGACTTGGTCTACGATCCCGCGCTGACCCACGAGGAAGTGACGGCCCAGAACACCGCCGACATGACCAACTCACAGGAGGTTGCGCAGGCTGCTGCTCTCACCCAGCTGGGCATTGGCTATACCGAGACCCTGAAGGTTTCAGGTTTAGTTGAAGGTAGCCCCAGCACGGGCCTGGTAGAGACCGATGACCTGGTAATCGCCATCAATGGCCAAACGTTAACGGGGTACACGAAACTGACGGAGGGTGTTAACGCCGCCGGCGGAGAGCCTGTTGATCTTACCCTCAGCCGAGATGGTCAAGAACGTACCGTGACCATCACTCCCACTTACAACGAGCAGAGTGAGAGCTACGTTCTGGGGCTCTACATTGCCCGCTCCTTTGACTTTCCCCTGACCGTCAACTACGGCCTGGAAGAGGTCGGCGGCCCCTCAGCGGGCATGATGTTTGCTCTGGGTATTATGGACGAGCTCACCCCGGGTGAGATGACCGGGGGTGTGCATTTTGCGGGCACGGGAACCATCGATTCAGATGGCACAGTGGGCCCCATCGGGGGTGTTGAGCAGAAGATGTGGGGCGCTGCGGACGCCGGTGCCACCGTCTTCCTAGCCCCTGAAGCCAACTGCGATGAAGTGGTGGGCAATGTTCCACGTAACCTCAACGTCGTCAAGGTCGCTACTCTGGCCGAAGCGGAAGATGCGGTGACCCGTATCGGCCAAGGTGAGAACCCTGCAACCTTCCCCACCTGCGAAAACTAGCTACCGCCCCGCTGTCTCTCATCATGCGGTCACAGGCGCTATCTGAGAGCTGAAAGCTCAGCCTGCTCTCGAAACTCCCAGGTTTCTTTGGCACAATAGTGTGTTATAAATTGCACCATCTTTTCTTCGGGTGCAAGCAGACTAACCGCCCTACACGGCACACATCAAACACAGCTAAAGGAAACCCGTGAGCACCGGAAGCACACCTCCCCGTACACCACGCGCTCCCAGGCGACAGAACAGGCCTCTTCTGGTCACTGTGGCAATTATTGCCGCACTGATCGTAGCCTTCGTCTTCGCAACCCAGGTTTATACCGACATTCTCTGGTACGACCAGCTAGGCTACCTTACGGTATTCATTACCCAGAACCTGACCCGAGCCGCCGTCTTTGTAGCCGCCGCGCTCATAGCTGGCCTAGCCGTCTGGGCCAGCCTCTACTATGCCTACAAGAGAGGCACCCCCCAGGCCCCCACCCCGCGCAGCCGCCCAGCCGGTCCGCGGGTTGACGAGAACGGCAACCCCCTGCCGGGCCCTTACGCAGATATTCAAGACCTGTTTAACCAGAACATGGAGCGTTACCGCCAAGGCATCGATAAGATGCGCAAGGCTATGCTCATCCTGGTGCCCGTATTGCTGGGAGCTTTTGTGGGTGCAGGCGCTATGACCCAATGGGAAACCGTCCTGCTTTTCTTCAACGGTGAGCCTTTTGGTGCTACAGACCCAGAGTTTGGGCTAGACCTAGGGTACTTCCTCTTTACTCTGCCCTTCCTTAACTTCATCGCCGGGCTGCTATCTACCGTCATCATCTTCTCGGCCATGGCGGCGCTCGCTATGCACTACTTCTACGGTGGGCTGATGGTGAGCGAGAAGGGTATGACTACCACCGTCTACTTCCGCCGTCACTTTGCTGTGCTCGGTGCCCTGTTCATTCTGGTGCGTGCCATCACCCTCTGGCTGGCCCGATACAACGCTACTCAGGATCAGTCTGGCTCCTGGGCAGGTGCTATGTACAGCGACGTCAACGCCATTATTCCGGTCAACGCTATTTTGGCTCTGGCTTCGCTTCTGGTGGCTGCCCTCTTCGTTGTAGCAGCCTTCAAGGGAAACTTCCGCCTACCCATCATCGGCACCGTAGTGCTCGTGATTGCCTCACTGGTTGCCGGTGGTCTTTACCCCTGGGTCGTTCAGCGCTTTCAGGTAGTACCCAACGAACAGGCTACCGAAGCCCCCTACATCCAGCGCAACATCGATGCTACCCGTGTAGCCTACGGGCTAGATAGCATCGATGTGCAGAACTACGATGCCACCACGTCGACTGAGGCCGGTGCCCTGCGCGGTGAGAGTGAGACTATTTCTAATATCCGTCTGCTTGACCCCAATGTGGTTTCCGGTGCCTTTGCTCAGCTACAGCAGTTCCGCCCCTACTACCAGTTTGGGCAGAATCTCTCCGTTGACCGTTACTCCATCAACGGAACGGAAACTGACACAGTCATTGCGGCCCGTGAGCTCAACCCTGCTCAGAACGCCGGGTCGTCCTGGGTTAATCAGCATGTGGTCTACACTCACGGGTTTGGCGTCATTGCTGCCTATGGCAACCAGGTTGAGGCTGATGGTAAACCTAAGTTCATCCAGTCAGGTATTCAGGCGACTGGTGCTATCAGCGGCGACTACGAGCCCCGCATCTACTTTGGTCAGTCTTCACCTGACTACTCCATTGTTGGTGGTGCTGCTGAGGACGAGCCTCTGGAGCTTGACCGCCCCCAGACCGCTGATGACCAGTCTGGTTCAGACGCCAAATACACCTTTAGCGGCAACGGTGGGCCCAATATCGGCAATGCCTTCAACCGGCTGGCCTACGCCATCAAATTCCAGTCCTCAGATATTTTGCTCTCAGATGCTGTACGCCCTGAGTCTCAGGTTCTCTATAATCGAGATCCCTCAGATCGCGTCAAAAAGGTAGCGCCCTACCTGACTGTTGACGGCAACCCTTACCCGGCTATCATCGATGGTCAGGTCTTGTGGATTGTAGATGCTTACACCACCTCCGACCAGTACCCTTACGCGCAGGCAGCGGAACTTGAAAACGCTACCGCTGACTCGGAAACGGCAACTGGTGTTTCTCAGGCCCTACCTAACAAGCAGGTCAATTACATTCGTAACTCGGTCAAGGCAACCGTCAACGCCTACGACGGTTCGGTGACTCTTTACGCCTGGGATGACCAGGACCCTGTGTTGAAGAGCTGGCAGAAGGTGTACCCTGAGACTGTGCGCCCCTACAGCGAGATGAGCGCGTCGCTCATTGAGCATGTACGCTACCCCCAGGATTTGTTTAAAGTGCAGCGTGAGGTGCTGAATGCCTACCACGTTACTAATGCCAACAGCTTGTACGCGGGTGATGACCTCTGGTCTATCCCTAATGATCCGACTAACGAGTCTGGCCGTCCCCTTCCTCCTTACTACATGTCACTGCAGATGCCCGGTGCCGAATCAGCGGCTTTCTCGTTGACCACTAGCTTCATCCCGCAGCAGTCAGACTCCAACACACGTAACGTGATGTATGGTTTCCTCTCTGCTAATGGTGATGCCGGTACCGGCAAGGACGGCGAGAAGCACGAGGACTACGGAAAACTTACCCTGCTTGAGCTGCCCCGCTCATCTGTTGTTCCCGGGCCGGGCCAGGCTCAGAACGTGTTCAATTCTGATACAGCCGTGTCAACCGAGTTGAACCTGCTACGCCAGGGAGCCTCAGATGTTATTAACGGCAACCTGCTCACCCTGCCTGTAGGCGGCGGTATTCTCTATGTGCAACCGGTCTATGTGCAGTCCTCTGGCGATGCCGCCTACCCCTCCTTACGCCGTGTCTTGGTGGGCTTTGGCGAGAAGGTAGGCTTCGCTCCCACCTTGGAGGAGGCCTTGGACGAGCTCTTTAGCGGTTCCTCCGGCGCAGAGACTGCGACAGATGCCGGCGTTAACGAAACCGAGGCCGCTCAGGCGACTGACGAGACAGCACCCCCCGTCGATTCGGCTGATTTGACCAGTGCATTGCAGGATGCTCGTGCGGCTATGCAGGACGCTGACGCTGCGATGAAAGCCGGTGACTGGGCAGCGTACGGCGAAGCTCAGAACCGCCTCAATGAGGCTCTGCAACGCGCTATTGATGCTGAAGGGCTGCAGGGAACCGCTACTACCGACGCAACGCCTACCCCGTCACCTTCTAACTAGCAAAGGAGCATCGGTCAGCAGTTTCAGCTGGGGGGCACGAGGGCGCTATCACCCGCGGGTGATAGCGCCCGGCCGTGTAGAGTACCTCACAACAGCAGGATGTGGCTTGCCTATAGATAAACTTCTGCGTATAGTTGTATGAGTCGCCGCGGGGTGGAGCAGTTCGGTAGCTCGCCGGGCTCATAACCCGGAGGCCGCAGGTTCAAATCCTGCCCCCGCAACCACTTGATAAGTCGCTCCTGATGGAACTAGTTCCACAGGGGCGATTTTCTTTTTAGCCCTTCCTTCTTGTGATACCTGCAAGGGGGCGGGGCTTTTTGCATTTAACAGGGCGGAGCCCACAAGTTCAGCCACGGTAATCCCAAAATATGAGGCGATGATGAGTAATTCATTAAAGCTAAAACTAATCTCACCCTTTAGGCGTCTGTAGATACTGGCCTGGGGGACTCCCAGAATTTTACCTAATTTTGTCTGCGTTACCTGCCGGCGACCCATCCATGCACGAACCTCTGCGGCCAAAGCTATATCTGCTGTAAGTGTTGTAGTTTCCATAAAGATGATCCTACAGCGTGGAGAGAAAAAACCAATTGAAACATGAAGTAAATATATTGAAAAGACATATATCTTGTTGTGCATTACGTCGAAATAACGTAATCTATGTTTCATGGACATTGAGGAAGTAATCTCAACCAACATCCGCGTCTCCATCTTGCGGCGCAAAACTACTCAAAGAATCCTGGCCGACCGTCTCGGCATGACACTGCCAGCTCTGCAAAACAGATTGAGTGGCCGTGTTGAATGGCGGGTAAAGGAAGTAGAGCTAGCGGCTTTAGTACTAGAGACAGAGCTTTGTGAACTCCTTAGAGTTGATGCCACACCTGTGCAACATCAGGAAGCCGTGGGTGCCCAATGAGCAGTAAAGCACTTGAATGGGCTCGAACTCATGAGTTTGAAAATGGCGCTGTTGCTCGCACAGCAATTTTGCGATTTCTTGCAGAGCAGGCCGATGATGACGGCTACATTGCAGACCATGAGGGCGATAAGGGTGTTGCCTTCATAATGCACGAAACAGCTGCCGGTAAGCGTACCGTCATCCGCACGCTAAAGGAATTTGAAGAGGCTGACTTGCTCCACCGTGAGCGCCGCCCGTACAAGGGGTTTGGTGGACGTCCGACTGACCTCATCGTTCTGCATCTTTACAATACTGGCACTAAAATTCCTTGGCGCACCCTCAAGACGTTGAAGCAGATTCACAAGGCAGGTCAGGCTCATTATGGAGCACCCATTGAGGGGGGAGTATGCAACTGAGGCTGTGGATAACTCAGGTCTTACACTAGGTGCCACTCTGGCACCTAGCTATGAAACTCCTAGTCAGAAACTAGGTTCCACTCTGACACCTAATGATAGCTGGGTGCCAGAACGGCACGACTTAGGTGCCACTCTGGCACAAGCAGAGGGGACTGCCTTAATAGGAACGCGCGCGGACTATCCCAGTGATATGTAAGAAGTCCAGGTACTCACGTGATGACCTTTCTACAAATTAGATTTTCTGTAGGTGCAACTGGTGCTGTGAGTACCTGGACTTATCGATAAATTTTAGAACGATGACCGGCGTTAAGAGCAATGATGATGAGCTCACCTTGGTCAAGGTCGAGGATGACCCTGTAGTTACCTATACGGTATCTCCAAAGGCCGGTAAATTCCCCGGTAAGCGCTTTGCAGTGGGCTTGTGGAGTTGGTGATGATGCAAGCCAGTCGAGCGCGTCCATGATTCTACGCCGGGTTGGTTTATCTAGCTTTTTGAGTGCTTTGATGCAGTCCTTGTCATAGATAAGGCTCCAAGAGGAGGCTGACATAAATTAGAGTCCTAGTTCTTTCCGTGCTTCTTCAACTGTGTAAGCACGACGTTCCCCGCTTTTGATTGCTTTTACTTTTGCATGGAGCTCGGCGGCGTATTCTGCTTCTGCGATGTGTTCCTCAATGAGGGTGCGTGCACAGTAAGCAACAGAACGGTCAGATGCGGCTGCTAAGTTGGCTAGTCGCTCTTTAAGAGATGATGGGACTCGGATGGTGAGTACGCTGTCCGATATGGTTGTTGTAGTCATGTATTCATTGTATGACATCCATGCTAGCCTGAACAGTAGTAGGTTGAATCACTAGAAGATACAACCCTTGAATATTTCCGTACTACGTCGCATAGAAAGAAGCGAATGATGGGGTTTCAATGGGATGACCCATTCGGGATAGCTAAGCGTCGCGCCCGTAGACGGGCAGAGCTTGAACAGCACTTACGTTTTGTTCGCACTAACAACCTTGATGTTGTTCGGCTTGATCGCGTGTACCAGAAGGCGCGCACTGGGGAAAAGGGCTATGGCTTGCATGTGCACAGTGGGCAACCTTGTGACATATGGTTTCATGGCGCATGGCCAGATGCCAAAAAGGTCTATATTGTGCAAGGGTTTTGGCGTGGGCCGGGGACTGAGCCTGTATGGTGGCATCACCACAGCATCTCTTTTTCCATGTCAATAGAATCATTGGCGAGATTCCGTGGAAAGTCTGGCGGGCTGGGGAACGATAAACTGCCACACACAAGTTACGGGCTATGCGTAGTAGAATTTTTGAAGAATAAGTAGATACTTCACCAGTTCCCTGTAGCTTGGGACTGATAACCCGGAGGCCGCAGGTTCAAATCCTGCCCCCGCAACCACATAAGTCGCCCCGTTCGGATTGAATCCGATCGGGGCGATTTTCTTTTCCCCATCATTGCTGAGTTCAGGGTTAGGTTATAGGGGGTTATAGGACAAAAAGTGTGTCTCACCCCGGGCATGTCACCGACCATGACCACCCCAACCCCGCCCTCACCGGTCACGAAGAAACCAGCTATGGGTAGCTTAACTTATCGGTAAATTCCCGGTGAGTGCTATGCAGTGGGGTTGGTGACGCTGCAAGCCGGTCAAGCGCGTCCATAATTCTACGTCGGGTTGGCTTATCTAGCTTTTTTGAGTGCTTTGATGCAGTCCTGGCTGTAAGGCTCCAAGAGGAGACTGACATGAATTAGAGTTCTGGCTCTTTCCGTGCTTCTTCTGCCGTTTAAGCACGACGTTCTCCGCTTTTGATTGTCTTTACTTTCGCATGGAGTTTGGCAGCGTATTCTGTTTCTGCGATGTGTTCCTCGATGAGGGTGCGCGCACAGTACGCAACAGAGCGGTCAGATTTTGAAGAATAAGAAGATACTTCATCAACTCCCGGTAACTCGGGGCTGATAATTCGGAAGGCCGCAGGTGATTCCGCAGGCTCACAGCGAAGCAGCCAACTCCGATAGAACACCCGGACGAGCAAGAGGCACCGCTCCCAGGCATTACACCCCAGGTGCCCTGTGCTCTGGCTCGAATGCCCCACTTCTTGCCGAAAGTACTGGCTAGAGAGGGGCATTCGGCAAGAGGGGGCCTTCGGCACAGGGGTAAACCAGGTTGATCATCGCCACCAACCAGAGCACCTATACATAAGCTTCTAAGCTAAATAAGCCTCTAAGCCGTGCTGGGGAGGGCCCAAGGAGTCTCCCCAGCACGGCTCTTAGAAAGCGGTAGCTAGGCAGCGCGGGCCCAGTGGTCAGCTAAGTCGGCTGTGAGTAGGCTACGCAGAATCTCAGTCTGGGCGGAGGGAATGCGGGTGAAACGGTAGGTATCGAGTACCAGAGTGTTCCCTAAGAACGGCAGGTAGGTCAGCTTAGCCTGGTCAAGAGCCTGCAGACTGAGGGACAGTGTGTTGCCCGACTGAAAAGTATTTTTCAGAACCAAGATGCGCTGGTTGGTAATCACCAACAGGGAGTCGCCAAAGCTGCCCAGCTTGCCGGTGGCGAGATGAACCACGGTCTCGTTCTGCACCATAGAGTCAGCCATATGCAGTGCCTTATGAAACTTTTTGAGCGATCCATCGGCTAGATGACGGCGTACGGCAGAATTGAGTGAGGCATTGGTAAAGGTGCCGGTTGCCCAGTTTTCAAAAATCACGGTAATCGTCCTCTGCTAGGGTCAGATTGGGTACGCAGTATTCACTATACACACAGATTTGTCCCCTAAAGTGCAGCTGTGTGGGGAAAGTTGGTGGCTCATTAACCCAGGTGATTCAATTGACGTATGTATCAGCTTGTCACCACGGACTACGTAGAAAGACAGAGGTAAAAGTTCGCCAAAAATTTACCTCATAAAATAAGTGAAGCCCGGTTAACAAACTGACATATCCGATTTTTAGGGGACAAACCTATCTGTGCACTCTAGAGCTCGGTGTGTCACAGCTGCTACGCCTTACAGCTGGAATGGCAGGCCCCCACGCTAGTTTCAGAAAGCCCGGTCTGGGTGAGGTCATGCCACAATAGAGAGCAGTGTTTATTCGGACGGAAGGGTCGGGCTATTGATATGAAACCCATGATTATCGGTATTGCTGGTGGTACCGGCTCAGGAAAAACCACACTGACGAACTCCCTGCTGGAGCGCTTCGAAGGTCAGGTCGGTGTGATTTACCACGATAACTACTACAGACGAAATGACCACCTGACCTATGAGCAGCGTTGCCTGCTCAACTACGATTCCCCTGAGGCCTTTGATAATGACTTGCTGGTCACCCACCTCAAGGCACTTGGTGCAGGGCAAACCATTGAAACTCCGGTCTATGATTTCGCTGACCATAATCGCTCGGATGAGACGCTCATCGTTGAGCCCCAGCCCATTATCATCGTGGAGGGCATCCTCATTTTTGCAGAACCGGCCCTTCGAGAACTCTGCGACATCAAACTGTTCGTTGACACGGACGCAGATGTGCGCATCCTGCGTCGTCTCCGCCGCGACGTGATTGAGCGGGGCCGCACCATTGAATCTGTGGAAGCCCAGTATCTGACCACGGTCAAGCCCATGCATGAGCTCCATGTAGAACCGTCTAAGAAATACGTTGACATGATTATTCCGGAGGGCGTTAACGTGGTGGCACTCGATATGCTCTTCCACCGGATTACCGGGCAGATTTCTGCGGCGGCCACCCCCAGCTAAGGCTAGGAGCTGCCTTCTAACCCCCCCCCGAGGCCCGCAAGGAGGCGGGATCATCACAAGGATGTGAGGCCCCCACCTACAGGTGGGGGCCTCAGTGCTCTAAAGCTGTGTTGTACAGTTGAGAACTTATTTGCCAGCCTTGAGCGCAGCTAGGCGAGCTTCAAGCTCTGACTGGCGGCCGAGTTCCTCAAGATCATTGAACTGAGCATCGAGCGAAGAAGCCGCAAGTTCCTGCTGGCCGCGCACCTTGGCCTCTTCACGGCGGACCTTGTCTTCAAAGCGAGAGATTTCGCTGGTAGGATCCATGACGTCGAAGGCCTTGAGCGCGTCGTTGACCTGAGACTGCGCGTTGGCTGACTTTTGACGGGCAACCAGCTCATCGCGCTTGCGCTTGATTTCGTTCAGCTTCTCCTTCATCTGAGTCAGGCCGTTCTTGAGCTGCTCTACCACAGCGGTCTGAGAGTCAATCTGGGGTTTGATGGTAGCGGCCTCATTCTCAGCCTGCATTTGGCGGCCCAAAGCCACCTTGGCCAGGTTGTCGAACTTGTCTGCGTTGGCTGCATCACCTGAGCCACGGAATTCGTCGGCCTTGTTGGAGGCAGCCAGAGCCTTAGCGCCCCACTCCTCGGCTTCACGCTGATCTTCTGCGTAGTCGGCTTCGAGCATGCGCAGGTTGCCGATGGTCTGAGCAACAGCCTGTTCAGCTTCGGCAATGTTGTTGGTGTAGTCGCGCACCATCTGGTCAAGCATCTTCTGAGGATCCTCAGCGGCATCGATGAGGGCGTTGATATTTGCTTTGGTAAGCTGTGCAATGCGGCTGAAAATGGTCTGCTTAGCCATGAATCTACCTTTCGGTGGGGTTGAAAAGTAGCAGGGAGTCTGCGCTACTTTTAGTTTTATTTTCTCATTAACAATGCAGGAGCATGATTCAACGCGGCCCCGGGTCTACGTTGTCAGCGAAATGAGAGATCTTTAGAAGTTACCGCCGGCTCCACCGCCGCCGCTGAAACCGCCGCCGCTGAAACCGCCGCCGCCGAAACCGCCGCCGAACGTCCCGCCACCAAAGCCCCCAGGCCCGGAACTGCCGCCGAGCAGGGTGCCGAGCAGAATACCGCCGAGCATGGCCGAATTATAGTTTCTATTGCTGCCACGGTTATAGCCTGTGGTTTGATTGAAACGATCCACATCATTACGAGCAAGACGCTGGGCGTCGCTCGCTAAACGGATTGCATCGTTGGCGTGAGAGAGCGCCGTCACCGGCTCACTCTGGTGGAGGCGCTGGGCTTCAGCCAGGTGGCGCTCGGCCTCACGTAGACGGGTGCGCGCCTCAGCGCGCACACCGCCGCGGCGGGCCCAGACGTAATCATTGGCAGAAGAAATCTGTGCCTGAGCCGATACCAGGGCATGGTTGAGGGTTTCGCGAGCGCTGCGTTCTTGCTCATGGGTCTGGCGCACAGCATCAAGGGCGGTATCCAGTTCGGAGCGAACTTCGTGTAGACGCTGGTTGAGCTGGTAGGGGTCAATGAGTCCGGCAGACCGCTGCGATTGAATCTGGCCGAGAACCGCCTGCACACCAGCCGCCGCACCGGAGAGTTGGCTGGAGCTACCGGCACCGGTGCGGGCCAGTTCTTGGGCTGAGGCCACGTCACGCTCAGCGATGATGAGGGCGTTGTCGAGGCTGGCGGACATAGCGCCTAGGTCTCTTTCGGCATGGTGAACCGCTTCGAGGAGACCTTTCGCTTGCCCGAGGGCCTCCTCCCCAGCGCGTAGAGCGAGGATGGCCTGGTTGCGGTTGTCGTCCGTGAGGAGTTGCTCAGTTTCGTCGGCCTCTTCGCGGGCAAAACTCAGACGGGTGCGTGCTTCGGTGACGTTGTCAGCAACGGCACCGAAAGCGCTGGGGGAGTAGAGCTTCCCCAGCCGAGCCAGTGCAGCTTCAGCCGGGGCAAAGAGCGGTTCTGCTGAGTCAATTTCTTGACGCAGAGTTGCGAGCGCCTGAGGCGCGCTCTCTGCGAGCTTGCGTAGCCGAGTGAAGTTGGTGACCTGCTCGTTCAGGGCCTGCTGAGCGTCCTCGGTACGTGCGATGATTTCGGTCAGCCAGGCCCTCTGGTCCTCTTCGGTGTCGGGAACCTCATCGTCTAGCTGTTTTTGTAACTGGAAGGAACGTTGCAGATGGGCTTTGGCGTTGTCGATAGCGGCTACAAAGGGCGCAACTTCTTTTTCGCCGTACTGTAGGCGCGCAAATTCGACTTCTTGGAGGGAGTGGGCGATGGCGTCGTCTGTAGTAACAAGGTGTTGCCCTGCTGTGGTTCGTAGCTCCGTGAGAGAGGGCTGGTTTATGGGTGGCGTCTGACCGCGGTTGGTGGGCTGGCTCTGCTGCTGTGTGCCAGAGGCCTGTGAGCGGCGGGACGCTCGTGATCGGTTGAATAGCCAGGCACCGCCGCCTGCCACCGCTGCTACGCCCAGAAGTGCGGCTGCTCCACCGGCGGCTAGGCCAAGGCCGCTACCTGAACCCAATTCAGCGTCGATGCCCGTTACCGCAGCCTGTGCGGCGGCGCTGTAGTTAGAGTTAGCGAGTTCAGGGTATACGTAGTTTTGATAGATTCGTTCCTGCTGGCTCTGGGAAAGCACGGAGGTGGATCCTGCCATAAAGTAGGCCTGGCGGGCTTCTGTTGCAATCACCAGTACCACATCGTTGCTGCCCATGTTATTGAGCGTTGCGAAATCACCGGTCCACTGGCTTGAGGAGGAGGGGTCTTCAAAGCGGTCAATTGTGACCACGAAGAGGTTGACCTGCCTGTCAGTAGCGAGTTGCTTGATGCTCTCGTCCAGGCCTGCTGTGTTCCCGAGCGCCGATGTGGTATCGCTGATTCGAACACCGGCATCCAAATCATAGGGAGCTACCGCTAAAGCTACCGGAGTGACTCCCACTGATAGCGACGCAACCAGAAGGGCAGTGGCTAGGGGTTTGCGTGACATAGGCTCTCTCTTCAGGCGGGCGAGCATGGCTTGAGCACCATTGTAGCCCCGCTCACCACCCGCCACGAGGCAAGCCCGCGTAAGGTTCACCCACAGCACACTCACACATTCTCCCGTGAAATCGTCAGCCCGCACCGGTTCAAGGGGTGGGTGCACAGCGAACTCACAGTGTTGGTTCATCTCTAACACAGGCCTGTGGAGCATAGTTGAGCTACGAAAACACGGCGGTACTCGCGCCTCACCAAACAAATATAGACATCACCTGAAAGTTATACCGTGTCACAGAACTCCTGGGAACAGACCCCTCATACCGCAGCAGATGATCGCACAGTGCCCCTCAACCCCCAGCAGGTTCAAGCTGGCAACGCTAGCCAGTACGGGGCTCCCGGTGGCGGGGCCGCTGGGAACGGGGCGCCGGCGTCCTACTCTTATAATCAGCCCTATATCCACCAGAACCAGCCCAACGCTGAGAAGAAGGGTAAGCACACCACCAAAACTGTGCTGGCCGCAACGGCACTTGCAGCTCTAGTTGGCGGCGGGGTTGGCGGCGGCATCGTTGCTGCAACCTCCACCGGGCCAGCTTCCACCATCAGTTCCCTGAGTTCCGGGACCACCATCGTCAACAATACAGATTCGGTCAACGCCGTCACCGCCGCAGCCGCTAAGGCAACTCCTTCGACTGTGACCATTTCTGCCACCGCGAGTAACGCATCCGGGTCCGGGTCAGGGGTCATCCTTGACACGCAGGGGCATATTCTCACCAACACCCACGTGGTCACCCTTGACGGAGCGAGCGCCAACGCCACCATTGAGGTTCAACTCGCTGACGGCAGCGTTCACACTGCCACTGTGGTTGGCACCGACCCCGCCAGCGATTTGGCCGTCATTAAAGTGGATGATGCCGCCGAGCTCAATCTGACCCCTGCAACCCTTGGTAACTCAGATAACCTCAACGTTGGCGATACCACTGTAGCCATCGGTGCACCCCTGGGGCTCTCCAACACCGTCACCACCGGTGTTGTCTCTAACCTGGTGCGCACCATCGAAGTGGCCTCATCCGCTGCCCCGCAGGGCACCGATACGGGAAATGACAGCAGCGACGACACTTTCGGCACCTCCCCCTTCCAGTTCGAGATTCCTGGCCAGCAGTCTCAGTCAGACGCACAGGCAGCCACCATTTCCCTGAACGTTATTCAGACTGATGCCGCGGTGAACCCCGGTAACTCCGGCGGTGCCCTGGTCAACTCCGCTGGTGAGGTCATTGGCATCAACGTAGCGATTGCATCCACCGATACCTCCAGCTCATCAACCAGCGGCAACATCGGTGTGGGCTTTGCTATCCCCATCAACTACGCCCAGCGCGTCGCGAACGAAATCATTGAGGATGGCTCTGCGACTCACGGCCTGCTGGGGGCGCAGGTCTCCACCTCACCCGCAAACAACGATGAGTCACAGGCCTTTGGTGATGGTGCGCTCATCCAAGAAGTCACCAGTGGGGGAGCAGCAGAAAAGGCCGGTCTGCGCGCCGGTGACGTGGTTACCGCCGTCAACGGCCGCACCATCAGCGAGGCAACCGAGCTGACTGCTGCTGTCCGCCAGGCCACAGCTGGCTCCGAGGTCACCCTGACCGTTTTGCGCGGCAGCTCAACCCAGGAGGTCACGGTGACCCTGGATGCGGCAGAATCCTAAACCGATCCGCCCCTAAAGCCCTGTTGCCTCCACGCTTCGAAGACCGCGATGGCGGCGCTGTTGGCCAGGTTCAGTGAGCGGCGGCCGGGCACCATAGGAATTTTGACGCGTTCAGTGACGTGCTCATTGTTTTGTACTTCCTGGGGGAGCCCCTGAGATTCGGGGCCAAACATGAGCACGTCCCCCTCGCGATACTCGATATCGGCGAAGCTGGTGGACGCCGTGGTGGTGAAGGCGAAGACGCGGGCTGGTGAGAGTGCCGCCCAGGCGTCTTCGAGGGTTTCATGGACGGTCATCACAGCCAAATCGTGGTAGTCAAGCCCGGCGCGGCGCAGGTTGGCATCCTCAAAATTGAAGCCTAAAGGCTTGACCAGGTGCAGTTCCGCGCCGGTAATAGCCGCCAAACGAATGGCGTTGCCGGTGTTGCCAGGAATCTCGGGAGTATAGAAAAGAATCTTAAACACCTCCCCAGTGTACGGCCCGTCGAAATAAAAGGTGTGCCGCCCCGGTTATAGGGGTGAAACAGTCCACAGCCCCTGCCAGTAAGTGGGAGTATGATGGAGGGCTGACGCACAACCCCGCACCCCAGATACGATGAGAGACGCACCTATGCCCCGGGTCTACATGGATTATGCCGCCACCGCCCCTATGCTCCCAGCAGCCGTTGATGCCATGGTTGACCAGATGCAAACTGGCGGCAACCCCTCGTCCTTGCATTCAGCCGGGCGGCGGGCTCGAGCCGCCGTTGAGTACGCCCGTGAACAAATCGCTCGTGTAGCCGGGTGTGACTCGGCAGAAATTATTTTTACCTCCGGCGGCACTGAAGCAGACAACCTGGCTGTCAAGGGTCTTTTTTGGAAGCGTCGTGAGGCTAACCCGGCGGCCACCCGCCTGATTGTTTCGGCCGTTGAACATCACGCTGTGGCAGATGCCGCTGAATGGCTCCAAACCCACGAGGGCGCCGACATCAGTTGGGTTTACCCGGACGCTACCGGGCAGGTAACTGCCGATTCTGTGCGTGAGGCGGTGGGCGAGAACCCAGAAACGGTCGCCCTTATCGCTGTCATGTGGGCCAATAACGAGGTCGGCACCGTCCAACCCGTGGCCGAGCTTGCTGCGCTCGCCGCCGAACTTGAAATCCCTTTTCATACGGATGCCGTGCAGGCCTTCGGCACGCTACCGGTTAACTTTCGCGAGGTCGGTGCTACCACCATGGCGATTTCTGCCCATAAGATGGGTGGGCCCATGGGAATTGGCGCCCTGATTGCCACTCGGAGCGCCCAGCTCATGCCAGTGCTTCACGGCGGCGGGCAGGAACGCTCTGTGCGCTCTGGCACCGTCGATGCCGCCTCGATTGCGGGCTTTGGTGCTGCTGCAGCCGAGGTTGCTGACCACCTGACGGCAGAAGGTGAGCGGCTCGCTACCCTGCGTGACAAACTGGTGGCAGGCATCCGTGCCGTTGTGCCCGAGGCCCAGCTGCGCGGGCCTGTGCCTGAGTCAGCCGAGCAACGAGCCGCCGGTCACTTCACCCGTCTACCCGGTAACGCCCACTTCACTTTTCCTGGCTGCGAGGGTGATTCTCTGCTCTTTTTACTGGATATGGCGGGAGTTGAATCCTCGACAGGCTCTGCCTGTAACGCGGGGGTACCCCGCCCCTCCCACGTCCTGCTAGCTATGGGGCTGAGTGAGGAGGAGGCTCGCGGAGCCCAGCGTTTCACCCTGGGGCACACCAGCACCGAAGATGACGTCACCGCCCTACTGGACGCCCTGCCCGGTGCCTGGGCCCAGGCTAAAAAGGCGGGCATGGCGGGCCACGCCCCGGACGCCGCCCGCTGGAACTAGCTCGATAAGGTGGTAGTCAGGGCAGGCACTGGCCGCTACCTACTGGAACTGAACCCGGCTGGGCGAGGGCAGGACGCGGCTGACCGACCGCTGGCTCGGGGCTGGCGTGAATCGCGACGAGCCCCCAGGCGAGGAGTGAGAGGGTCGCGGTCGGGGCCGCGTCCTGCCGAGCCCACCACCAAACTTTGATCGATATTGAGGACAGACTATGAAAATTCTTGCTGCAATGAGCGGCGGCGTGGACTCGGCCGTTGCTGCTGCCCGCGCCGTTGAGGCCGGCCACGAGGTGGTCGGTGTGCATTTAGCTCTCTCTCGTATGCCGGGTACCTTGCGTACCGGTTCTCGCGGCTGCTGCACCATTGAGGACTCCATGGATGCCCGCCGGGTCTGCGACCAGCTCGGTATCCCCTTTTATGTGTGGGACTTCTCGGAGCGCTTCAAGGAGGACGTGGTCGATGATTTCATCTCCGAGTACGAGCACGGCCGCACCCCCAATCCCTGCATGCGCTGTAACGAGAAGATTAAGTTCGCTGCCCTTCTTGAGAAGGCGGTTGCCCTGGGCTTTGACGCGGTCGTAACCGGCCACTACGCCAAGGTCATTACGGACGAGAACGGCAACCGGGAGCTACACCGTGCCGCCACCTGGGCCAAGGATCAGTCTTACGTCTTAGGAGTACTGACCCATGAGCAGCTGCGTCACGCCTGGTTCCCGTTGGCAGATACCCCCTCCAAGGACGAGGTGCGGGCCGAGGCCGCAGAACGCGGTTTCTCGGTGGCTAAGAAGCCTGATTCCTACGATATCTGTTTCATCCCTGAGGGTGACACCCGCGAATGGCTCGAAGAGCATATTCAGATGACCGAGGGTGACATCAAAGATACCGAGGGACGCGTGCTCGGCAAACACCGGGGGGCGCAGGCCTTCACCGTGGGGCAGCGCAAGGGACTGGCTATTGGCCGCCCGGCCCCAGATGGCAAGCCTCGATTTGTGCTGGAGATTCACCCCAAGACCAACGAGGTGATTGTGGGAGGTAGGGATCTGCTAGCTATTGATGAGATTCGCGGTATCCGCGAGACCTGGGCGGGTCTGCCTGTAGCCGAGGCCGTAGCTTTTTTCGCCAAAGAACCTGCTGAAGATGCCCGAAGCGCGTCCTTTGATGTGACTGCCCAGGTGCGCGCGCACGCCGATCCTGTACCCGCCACGGCCCACCTGGAATGGGTAGCAGACGATGAAGCTAGCGAGCCAGGTGCCCTACGCTGTGAGACCGTGGTGCGCCTGCACGAGAAACTGCGCGGTGTTGCCCCCGGCCAGACGATGGTCATCTATCAGGGCACCCGCGTGCTGGGGCAGTCCACCATCTCCCGGGCCTACTCGCTGGACCGTGCAGACATTGCGGCATCGTACAACGACACCGCAGAAGTCCACAGCGTGGAATATCGGGGTGCTACCCCTCAAAGCTTTTTAGACTAGAGCACATGAGCACACCCAACATCTCCCACGACGTGCAAGCCCACGCCCAGTTCAACACTCGCGCGACCTCCATGACTGGGGTTGACCCAGAGGTTCTCGAAGAACTGTTTGTGATGCGTCAGACCATTGACAATATGGACGCCGCGCTCGTTCACATACTGGCTGAACGTTTCCGAGCCACTCAGCGGGTTGGTCATCTCAAGGCAGAACACAACCTACCTGCCGGTGACCCCGGCCGTGAGGAAGCCCAGATTAAGCGCCTGCGAGGCCTGGCCGAGGCTGCCCACCTTGACCCTGAATTTGCAGAAAAGTTCCTGGGGTTTATCATCTCTGAGGTGATTCGCCATCACGAGAAAATTGCAGCTGAGACAGAACACCTCACCTAGTTTCCCTCCCCGTCCTCCGACACCCGAAAGGTAGCTGTGCCCGCTCACCGAACCTCCAGGCCCGCCCTCTACCTACCCACTGATGCCGAAATGCTAGCTGCCCGTCGAGACCTTGACACGCCTCTGACTTTTGAACGGTCTCTGACCGTGCGTGCAACCGGCCTGGGGCCCTGGGCCGGGTACCGAATGGTAGATGCTGTCGCTAGGGTTCGCGGTGAGCTTGGGCACCCGCATATCAGCTACCTGCCAGAACTAGCCGACCGAGGCTACCGGGCGACCCTGCTGGCCCGTTCCATCGCCACGCTTGAGGGGCTTGGCGCAGACGTCACCGCATCAGGCTGGCGCCTGACCACGGGCTACGCAGCGGAGGGGGGAGCCGCCCGCGCCCTGCTGGAGTCAGATATCAACGTGCTTGCTGACGCTGTGGGCCGGGAGAGTGGGGCTGTGCCCGGTGCCGTGAAAATCCGGTTGTTGGGGCCGGTGAGCCTGGCTGCACAGACCTACCTGACGAGCGGTGAGCGTCTTATTCAGGACGCCGGTGCCCGCCGCGACCTGCTGGAATCCCTGCTTGCCGGTCTCGAAGGGGTGCTGGGCCTTCTCACTGAGGCTGTACCAGGGAGCCAGCTGCTGGTGCAGTTTGAGGAACCCGATGTGGTCGCTGCTTCCGCTGGAACTCTTGCGACCTCCAGCGGCTACCGAACCCACCGGGCTCTACCCCGGCAGGAGCTGATTGCTGTTTTCACCGGGCTACACGCAGGCCTTGAACAGCTGGGTGCCCACCCGCTGGTCCGTACCGATGTGCTTGCCCTCCACCCCGAGGTCCAGTCGGTGCTCAAGACCCCGGTGCTCAATATGGCGGGTAAGGCAACCGCTGCCTGGGAACCGATTGCCGCCCGGCTCGAAGCCGGGGGAGAGGTGTTCCTTGAAACCCTTGATGCACACATCTATAGCCCGGCCTCGGATATAGCGCGCAGCATGTGGGCCACCTGGCGTGACCTGGGTCTACCCAAGACCCTGCTCCAGCGAATCGTACTTACAGAACGTGGCTCACTGGCAGATACTGACCCGGCCCGGGCCACCACCGTGCTGGGGCACCTGACTGAAACCGCCCGGGCCCTATCTGAGATAGCGCAGGATGCCTAGTCGTTGACAAAAAACCGCTAAACTAGGTGGAGAATGACCTCACCAGCTATACAGGAGAGCTAGGAACGTGAAAGAAACCATCCTCGTTGTTGATGACGACGATGCCCTGTCTGAGATGGTCGGTATCGTGCTTGCCCAAGAGGGCTACGAGACGGTATTTTGTGATGCTGGCGACCGCGCCATAGAAGCTTTTACGACGCATCACCCCGACCTGATTCTGCTGGACTTCATGCTACCGGGGATGAACGGTATCGAGGTGTGCACCAAGATTCGCTCCGAGTCTCAGGTGCCCATTATCATGCTCACAGCCAAGGGCGATACAGAAGACGTTGTTAAGGGCCTTGAAGCTGGCGCTGACGACTACATGACCAAGCCCTTTAAACCTGCCGAACTGCTCGCCCGCGTCCGCGCACGCCTGCGCCCGCGCGAAGAACGCCACAACGAGCCGCTACGCATTGGCAACCTGGTCATTGATTTGGCTGGCCACACGGTCAGCCGCGACGGGCAGACGATTGGCCTGACTCCCCTGGAATTTGAGCTTCTGGCTAACCTAGCCCGCCAGCCTGGCCAGGTCATGACCCGCGAAGCCCTCCTAGGTAACGTATGGGGCTATGAGAAAACAGTGGACTCCCGGTTGGTGAACGTGCACATCCAGCGTCTGCGCGCCAAAATTGAACGTGACCCCGAGAACCCCGAGATTGTGCTAACTGTGCGCGGCGTGGGGTACAAGGCCGCAGCGGGTAGCCGTTAAACCGTGGCACGTCAACAGCGGGCAGCGCCGGGTGCCGTAGAGCGCCTGCTGCAGCCACTCACCACGTTCCGCAGGCTCTTTCAGCAGTCTCTGCAGCTTCGCGCTGTCATGATTTCGGCGGGACTGCTTCTGCTGGCCTTTATATTCGTGGGTTCCTTCATCTCGCACCAGATTGCTAACTCGCTGTTCCGCGCCAACCTGTCACAGGCTCTCGAAGAGTCATCAGCGGGTTTCTCTAACGTGCAGACCCTCATCAACAGTTCAGATGCCACGGGGCAGACAGAGATTCAGCGTGACGTCGTCCGTTTTCTCACGGTGCTAGAAACCTCCAGCACTCAGTCAAACCGCCAGTGGGTGTTGCTTAAGGACGTGAACGCACCCACAGAGGGGTTCATCGAAGAGCAGTCACAAAGCGGCTCACTGACTAACACCGATATTCCTGCTGAGCTAGCTCAAAGCATCAGTGAAGGAGCGGGTATTTACTGGCAGTCTTCGTCCATGGTAGGAGCAGATGGGCGCACCGCCCCCGTCCTGGTTGTCGGAACAGACCTGACCATTCCGCAGAACCCCGACTACACTCTCTACCTGGTCTATGACCTCAGTTCTTCACAGACAACGGTCAACTACATCAACCTGGTGGTGTGGGTAGGTTTTGGTGTTCTCCTAGTGGTTGTACTGACGATTGTCTGGGCTATCTCACGCCTGGTGATTCGCCCAATTAGCTCTACGGCTATCACCGCTGAGAAGCTGGCCGCCGGTGACCTGGATCAGCGTGTGCTCGTACGCGGGCACAACGAGACAGCCCGCCTGGGTATGTCGTTCAACCGCATGGCAGACTCGCTCCAGGACCAAATTTCTCGCCTTGAGAAATTATCAACCATGCAGCAGCGGTTTGTTTCTGACGTGTCTCACGAACTGCGCACGCCGCTCACGACCGTCCGCATGGCAGCTGACATGTTGCACGATAACCGTGAGAACATGGAGCCTCTGTACAAGCGCTCTACCGAGCTTCTCTACGAACAGGTTGACCGCTTTGACTCCCTGCTGGCGGACCTGCTTGAAATTTCCCGATTCGACGCGGGCTCGCAGACCCTCGATATTGTCTCGGGTAACCTTATGTCCGTGCTTGAGGAGGTGCTCAAAGCTGTTGAGCCTCATCTGGTACGCACCGGGACGCCGCTGACCGTGCACACCAATCACACCGAGATTATGGTCGATATGGATCACCGCCGTATCGAACGGGTGCTCCGTAACCTGCTTTTTAACGCTGTGGAGCATTCTGAGGGTAAGCCGATCGATGTCTACCTTGACGTTACCGATACCGCTGTGGGCGTGGCCGTCCGCGACCACGGCATCGGCCTCTCACCCGAAGAAACAGAGCAGGTTTTCAACCGTTTCTGGCGCGCCGATACCTCCCGTAAACGCACCCTGGGTGGCACCGGGCTGGGGCTCTCAATTGCAGCTGAGGACGTGCGTCTGCACCAGGGTACGTTAGAAGCCTGGGGGATCAAGGGCCAGGGTGCCTGCTTCCGCATGACTCTGCCAGTTGACCAGGACGTCCCGATGGGGCCCTCACCCGTGCTGATGAGCGGTGAACCCGTTCCACCCTCTGGACTGAGAACCGACTCTTTGCCCACTTCGCGAGAGGAACCCACAGATGTCTAATGTGACTCGCCGTACCGCTCTAGGTGTGGGTGTGAGCGCACTGGCCGCTGCCCTGACCGCCTGCGCTGCGATTCCGACCGACGGAGAAGTCAACCACTACGCAGATCCCCAGGCCAGCTCAGGCTCTTCGTCTCGTAACGAAGCACCAGCCGGCCCGGCCCCCGGGGCCACTCCGGCAGAAATCATCGAGGGCTTTTTGCACGCGGGGGTTGGCGTTGGGGATGACTACAGCGTAGCTCGTTCTTACCTGACGGAGTCATTGGCCCAAACCTGGCGGCCCGATAGTCGTACTTTGGTGTATAACTCGTCCTTTAGCGCGTCCTCTGCCGACGAAACCTCATATACCGTTACCGTTCCCACCTCAACCCAGATTGATGAGCGGGGCCTGGCTACCTCGTTCACTACCGTGGCCGATACCGATATCAGCTTCACGTTGCAGCAGGTGGACGGTGAGTGGCGTATTTCGGCTGCCCCTGATGGCACTGTGCTCAGCCGAACCGAGTTCGATGATACTTTCACCCCTTTCACCCTTTATTTCTACGACCCCTCTTTTTCCTATGCGGTACCTGATATCCGCTGGTTTGCGGAGCGGCCGACTGTGGCAACCTCCCTGGTGCGGGTCCTTCTTGAAGGCCCGGCACCCTACCTGGAGGGGGCAGTGGTAACCGCTGTACCTGAAGATACCCATCTGGCACGCAATTCGGTCCCTATCGACAACGGAACCGCCAATGTGCAGCTGACCGGTGGGCAGGCTCTCGCCACAGCTAGCGCTCTGAACACTGAGCGTTTGCGCACGCAGCTTACGCAGACGCTCTCGGCTCTTGCCACGGTCACCTCAGTGCAGATGAGCTTCAATGATCAGATGATAGCCCCGCAGAGCCTTGAGAATTACCGTGAACCTGCGGTCAACCCTGAGGGCTCACCCAATATTGTGGGTATCGAAAATAACCGCCTGGTGAGCCGCGCTACTATCAGCGACACCGCTAGCCAGCAGACCATCGTCGAAACATCGCCGCTGGTAATTATCTCGCAGCCAGCTATGAATTACACGCGTAACTATTTCGCTTACACGAACGACTCTCAAACCGAAGTCTGGCTGGCAAATTCCAATAGCGCCAGCTCCGTTTACCGCGGAACCCACATTGTGCAACCGAGCTTCAGCCACCAAAACTGGCTTTGGATAGCTGAGCAAAACGGTACCGTGCGGGTGCACCCGGCAGGTGGGGAAATCGATACGCTACACACAGTAGCAACGTGGCTTGAGGGGGGCACCCTGCACAGTCTCGACATCTCTCGTGACGGATGCCGGGCCCTGCTTGTCACCTCATCGGACGGCGGTAATTTCTCCGCCTGGGTTTCTGCTGTTCGCAGGTCGGACGACGGCAACCCGGTAGAGCTTATTAGTCCCGTCCGGCTGGGATCAGAGATTAATCCCAGAGGGGCCTCCTGGGTTTCTGATGTAGAGGTTTTTCTATGGAATACAGAGACAACTCAGACTGAGCTGGTCTCTTTAACCGGGCAGAACACGGTTTACGACTCCCTGCAGGGTATCAACCGTATCGTGAGCGGTAACGGTATTGATCAGGCAGTTGCGATGACCCGCGACGGCGGGCTGTATATTGTTGCAGGCCGTAGCTGGACCCGTATTGAAAACAGTCTCAGCGAAGTGAATTACGCCGGGTAACTGTGGGCCCGTACTAGAGCGTTGTCCACACCCCTTGTGGGGGGTGGGCCCCTTCCTTCAGGCTGGGGGTATGAACCTTCATGTATCTCAGCTACTTTACCGTTCCTGGTGTGAAACGGTGGAGCTCTTCTTCCCTCGCTCCTGCGCCAGCTGCCTGGCGGTGGGGCCGATGATGGTTGCGGGGGGCCTGTGGGGAACGGGGGCGCTCTGCCCGCTCTGCGATAGGCTGGTTCGGTTGGCCACCCTGCAGGTTGAGCTCACAGAATTACCGGCCACAGATCTGCCGGTGGTCACAGCAGGCCGCTACGAGTATGAGCTTGCCCGGTGCCTGCTGGCTTTCAAAGATGCCGCCCGCACTGACCTGGCGCCCTACCTGACATCCGCTTTGGTGCGCGCCCTCACCGCTCTGCTCGATCAGCCGGGCCTTGCCTGCCCGCCAGGTACCCTCTACCTGGTACCTCTGCCCTCCAGCCGAGCATCACGGCGGCGGCGAGGCTATGAACCGGCACCTAGCTTGGCTCGCTCATGCTTGAAGGCGCTGGGGCCCGCGTCCGGCATAAAGATCCTTCCGGCCCTGATGACGAGGCCGCGATGGGAGGGCGCAGTACGGAGCCTTGCATCGGGGAGGGGCCTGGGAGCGGGAGCTGCCCAAAAAACCTTGGGCTTTGAACAGCGCCTTGTGGCGGTACAAGGACGCCTGGTTCTGGCTCGGGCGCCGCTCTGGTTCCTAGGGCAGTGGTTTGACCTCACCGGCGTTCCCTGCATCCTTGTTGATGACGTGGCCACCACAGGTGCTTCTATGGAGGCGGGGAGGAGGTTGCTTGTCGAAGCGGGTGCTCATGTTCTCGGAGGAATTGCTGTAGCTCGGGTGCCCCGCATATCGACCAATTTTTAGCACAGCCGAGAGATAAAAATCAAATGTGGGAGCTTTCGCGCAAGCTCGGCGAAAAACAGCTTAAAAAAATGACTTGGAACACAAATAGGCGTACTGTGGTCTTAAGGAATCCATAAGGCAGATTCCCCAATACCCGGCAGTCACAGGGCTGGGTATTCACCCCCTGAGAACGGAGGGAATTGTGGAACTCAAAGTCAATGGCCGCAACATGAAAGTTAGCGAACGCCTACAGGAATACGTTGAAAGTAAAATCACCAAGTTTGAGATCCTGGGCGATAACGTCACTGACATCGAAGTCAAGTTCACGAAAGAGGGCCGAGGCGGCCCCGCAGCAATTCGAGTTGAAATCACCGTGATTGGTCGTGGCCCCGTGCTTCGTGCCGAATCAACCGGCCAAGACAAGTTCGCGGTCTTTGATGAGACCTACGGCAAGCTACTCGAGCGCCTCCGCCGAGCTCGTGATCGCCGCAAGTCTCGCCGAGCCGGTGGTAAGCACCCTGTCTCGGTTTCTGAAGCAACCGGTTCACTACCGGTCGTTACTGACCAGGTAGCGATTACCGAGATTTCTACTGACGACGTGCCGGTTGAAGAGGCCGCTTTTGCCGGCGAATTTGATTTGCATGAAGAAGCAGACTCGCCGATTGAGATTCGCAAGAAGAGTTTTGCGGCTGACCACCTAACTCCAGAGGAGGCCGTCGACCGCATGGAGATGGTTGGCCACGATTTCTTCGTCTACGTTGACAAAGAGACCAAGGCACCCGCAGCCGTCTACCGCCGTAAAGGGTGGTCCTACGGTGTTATTACCCTTGAGGACTCCACAGCTTAGTAGCTTTTGCTTCACCTGAGTTGACATCTGGCCCTTACCCGGCATTCGGGGAGGGCCAGATTTCTGTGCAAGGTATCAAGATACCTGAGAACTGCCGGTTAAAACCATGTTCACTTTTGGCCGAGGGCCCCGTCACTGTCTCTACATGCGAGTCTCAACTAGAATAGAGTGGGCACGGTGGGTCAACCGTGCCCGCATAACCCCCATCTACCTCATCAAGGAGCAAACTTCAGTGGCATCTCTTTTGGAAAAGCTACTCCGCAGCGGCGATAAAAAGGTGCTCAAGCAGTTGCGCGCTTATACCGTTGCGGTGAACTCACTCGAAGATAGCTTCGCGGCGATGACCGATGCTGAGCTCCGCGCTGAAACGGACTCCTTCCGCCAGCGGGCTCAGGACGGCGAGTCCCTTGATTTGCTCCTGCCCGAGGCTTTTGCTGTGGTACGTGAGGCATCGAAGCGTACCCTGGGTAAGCGTCACTACGATGTGCAGCTGATGGGCGGTGCCGCCTTGCACCTGGGTAACATTGCAGAAATGAAGACCGGTGAAGGCAAAACCCTTGTTGCTACTGCCCCGGCCTACCTGAATGCGCTGTCGGGTAAGGGTGTGCACGTGGTGACCGTTAACGATTACCTGGCCGAGTACCAGGCTAATCTGATGGGCCGTGTGTTCCGCTTTTTGGGTATGGAGTCAGGTGTTATTCTGTCTAACCAGGCCCCTGAGGTGCGCCGTAAGCAGTACCAGGCTGACATTACCTACGGCACCAATAACGAGTTCGGTTTTGACTATCTGCGCGATAACATGGCCTGGACCAAGGACGAGCAGGTTCAGCGCGGCCACAATTTCGCTATTGTCGATGAGGTTGATTCTATCCTGATTGACGAAGCCCGCACCCCGCTGATTATCTCTGGCCCGGCAATGGGTGAAGCCAACCGCTGGTACGGTGAGTTTGCCCGTATAGCCAAGACCCTGGTTGCCGGTCAGGACTATGAGGTGGATGAGAAGAAGCGCACTGTGGGTGTGCTGGAACCGGGCATCGACAAGATAGAAGATCACCTGGGTATCGATAACCTCTACGACGCTCAGAACACTCCGCTCATCGGTTTCCTCAATAACGCTATCAAGGCCAAGGAGCTCTTCAAAGGCAACAAGGACTACGTGGTCATGAACGGTGAAGTCATGATCGTTGATGAGCACACCGGTCGCATCTTGGCAGGCCGCCGTTACAATGACGGCATCCATCAGGCCATCGAAGCCAAAGAAGAGGTCGAGGTCAAGCCTGAGAACCAGACTATGGCGACCGTGACCCTGCAGAACTACTTCCGTATGTACGATAAGCTCTCGGGCATGACCGGTACCGCTGAGACAGAGGCAGCTGAGTTTATGAACACCTACGAGCTGGGTGTGGTACCTATCCCCACCAATAAGGAAGTGCAGCGTCTCGACCAGCCCGATAAGGTGTATAAGAACGAAATCGCCAAGTTCAATGCGGTGGTTAAAGACATCGAGGAGCGCCACAAGGCCGGCCAGCCCGTGTTGGTGGGTACAACCAGCGTTGAAAAGTCAGAGTATCTATCAAAGCTACTGGTCAAGGCCGGTATCCGGCATGAAGTGCTCAACGCTAAGAATCACGCTCGTGAGGCAGCTATTGTGGCTCAGGCTGGTCGTAAGGGCGCGGTCACCGTGGCAACCAATATGGCCGGCCGCGGTACCGATATTATGCTCGGCGGCAACCCCGAGTTCGAGGCCGTGGAAACCATGAAGACTTTGGGTCTTGACCCCAATGAGAAGCCTGAGGAATACGAAGCCAAATGGCCCCAGGTGCTTGAGGCAGCAGAAGAGGCTTCTGCCGCTGAGCACGATGAGGTTACCGAACTTGGGGGCCTCTACGTGCTGGGTACCGAGCGCCACGAGTCACGCCGTATCGATAACCAGCTCCGCGGCCGTTCTGGGCGTCAAGGGGATCCCGGTGAGTCCCGTTTCTACCTGTCACTTTCCGACGATTTGATGCGGCTCTTCAACGGCCAGGCCGCAGCGCGCCTGATGGCCGGTGCACCTGATGACACCGCACTGGAAGCTAGAATTGTCTCCCGCGTTATTGCTAACGCACAGGGGCAGGTTGAAGCCCGTAACGCGGAACAACGCAAGAATGTGCTGAAATACGACGATGTTCTCAACCGTCAGCGCGAGGCCATGTACGCCGACCGCGCCCAGATTCTAGCCGGTGATGATCTCAAAGAACAGATTGAGAAGTTCCGCACCGAGGTGATTACCTCTACCATTGATGCTCAGGTCGCCGAGGGGCACGCAGAGGACTGGGACTTCGATAAGCTGTGGGAAAACCTGCGGACCATCTTCCCTGTGACCATCACCCCCGAGGACCTAGCTGAAGAGGCGGGTGACAAGACCAAGATTACCCGTGACCTGATGGTGCGTGAAGTGCTGGCTGACGCCGAGATGCAGTACTCAGAGCGTGAAGAATCCGTGGGCGAGGAATCTATGCGAGAGATTGAGCGCCGTGTGGTGCTGTCAGTGATTGGCAAGCGCTGGCCTGAACACCTCTATGAGATGGACTACCTTAAAGAGGGCATCGGCCTTCGCGCCATGGCCCAGCGTGACCCCCTGGTTGAGTACCAGCGTGAGGGGTACGCCCTGTATCAGGGCATGCTGGGTGGCGTTCGAGAGGAGACCGTGTCCCTCCTTTTCAGCGTTGACCTCTCCAAGCAGCGCACTCAGCAGTCCAAGATCCAGCTGAAAATTCCGGCCCAGCCCAAGTTCTTACAGTACTCTGCCCCCTCGGAGAGCGGTTCGACCGAGGTGCGCACCGAACCTGTGAATGACCGCTCTAACGAGCAAATTTCGATTCTGAACCGGCGCAAGAAGTAGCGAGCCTGGCACTGAGGCCCCGCCCCTCACGGGGGTCCGGGGCCTCAGCCTTTTCCGTGACTCCTGGTTAGAGGGTCTGCTCTGTTCCCAGGTAGCTCAGGATGCTCTCGTGTAGCCTGCCATTGGTTGCCAAAGCGTTGCCGCCGTGGGGGCCGTCCTCACCTGCCAGGGAGGTGAAGCGCCCACCCGCCTCGGTGAGTATGGGGACCAGGGCCGCCATATCGTAGAGACCGAGGTCGGGCTCAGCCGCTACGTCCACTACACCTTCTGCAACCATCATGTAGGACCAGAAATCACCGTAGGCTCGGGTGCGCCAGACCGTGTCTGTCAGGTCAATGAACTTTTCACGCAAGCCCAGGTCGCGCCAGCCCGTTAATGAGGAGTAGGAGAGCGAAGCGTCCTGGAGCCTACGCACGGAGGAGACGGAGATTCTCGTGGCCTTGGCTAGGGAACGACCGGTGTAGGCACCGGTGCCTTCGGCAGCCCACCAGCGGCGCTGGAGGGCTGGGGCCGAAACGACGCCGACAACGGGCTTGCCGCGGTCAACCAGCGCAATGAGAGTGGCCCAGACCGGTACACCACGCACAAAATTTTTGGTACCGTCGATGGGATCAATCACCCACTGGCGGGGTGAGGAGCCGGTCTCACCGAATTCCTCACCGAGAACAGAGTCACGGGTACGCACGCGGGAGAGCTGGGAGCGGATGAGCTGTTCGGCATCTCGATCGGCATCGGTGACGGGGGTGAGGTCGGGCTTAGTTTCAAGGCTGAAGTCATGGGCGTTAAAGCGCGTCAGGGTGAGGCGGTCAACGGCATCAGCCATGATGTGGGCTAAACGCAGGTCATCGGTGTAGTTGGTCATGGTGTATACCTTGGGTTAGGAGTCTACGACGCCGAGTTCTTTTTCGGTGTCTCCGGTTTCTTCGTCGACGCGCAGGAGTTTGCGCAGAGAGTTGAGTCGTTCGGGGCCAGCAGCTCCGGCGCTACCTGCCGCCACATAGGCGGTGATACCGCAGTTTTCGGCGGTAGCAGAATGAGTGCAGCCTTTGGGGCAGTCGGCTGAGCCGGGAGCGAGGTCGGTAAAAGAGGCAACTAGGGTATCAGGGCTAATGTGGGCTAGCCCGAAGGAGCGAATGCCGGGGGTGTCGATAATCCACGTTCCGGGTCTCCCTTCCCGGGGCTGCAGGGCCAGTGCTGAGGACGAGGTGTGCCGGCCTCTGCCGGTCACGGCATTCACGTGGCCGGTGGCCCGTTCAGCACCGGTAAGTGCGTTGACTAGCGTAGATTTACCTACCCCCGAGTGCCCCAGCAGAACCGAAACAGCCCCGTCAAGGTGTTTTGAGAGCTGGTCGACCAGGCTGGGATCGAGCCCAACGGAGTCTTCTTTACCGGGCGTACGGTTCTCCTGCGCTTTCGACAGCAGGATGGTCAGCTCCACGTCCCTGTAATAGTCCAGTAGCCAAGCTGGGTGCTTCAGATCGGTTTTGGTGATGCACAGGAGCGGGGTGAGACCGGCGTCGAAGGCGGCGGCTAGGGAACGGTCAATGAAGCCGGTGCGCGGCTCGGGGTTCTCTGAGGCAACCACGATAACGAGCTGGTCGGCATTCGCCACAACCACGCGTTCAACCGGGTCAGTGTCGTCGGCTGAGCGGCGTAGCAGGCTGGTGCGGGCCTCAATACGCACAAGTCGGGCCAGGGTGCCGGGCTTGCCGGAGGTATCGCCCACGAGGGAAACCCTATCGCCGACTACCACGGGGCTGCGGCGCAACTCGCGGGCGCGTACTGCGGTGACTGAGCGCTCACTGGGATTACCTTCGTCGAGGACGGCGGTGTAGCGGCCACGATCTACGGTGATAATGCGGCCTACCTCGGCGTCCTTGTGAGCGGGGCGATCCTTGGTTCGGGGGCGGGTGCCCTTCTTATTGGGACGGATTCGCACGTCACTTTCATCCCAGGTGCGGGGCATCAGCGCTCACCGCCTGTACCGCTAGCCCCCCAGGCGGTGAGCATGTCTTGCCAGAGCCCGGTGAAGCCGGGCAGGGTCTTGGAGGTGGTCTCTACGTTTTCAACCATGAGACCGGGTATGAGCAGGCCGATGATAGCAGCTGCCGTAGCCATACGGTGGTCAGCATAGGTGCGGAATCGCCCGCCTCGGTGCACGGGCGAGGTAACGCGAAGACCGTCCTCAGTTTCTTCAGCGGCACCTCCTAGACGGTTAATCTCTGCTGTGAGCGCAGCTAGGCGGTCAGTTTCGTGGCCGCGTAGATGGGCGATACCGCGCAGGACGCTGGTATTGGGTGAGAGGGCCATAAGCGCGGCAACCGTGGGGGCCAGCTCGCCCGCTTCAGCCAGGTCGAGGTCAATACCGGGTAGCCCAGAGGCGGCGCCGCCGTGAGGGCCGGTCACCGTGAGTTCGCCGTCGCTTAGCTCTACCGTAGCCCCGAAGAGAGGCAGAATCTGGCGCCAGTAGTCACCACCCTGGGTGGTTGTTGCTGGCCAGTTGGGCACCGTGACGGTTGAGCCGGTAACCACAGCGGCGGCTAGGAAGGGGCCTGCGTTCGACAGGTCAGGTTCAACAGTGACCTCAAAGCCTGAGAAGCTACCGGGGGCTACCTGCCAGGTAGCGTGACCGTCGAAGCTCACGTCAATGCCAAGTTCGCTCATGGTCTGGCAGGTCATTTCGATATGGGGCATGGAGGGGATAGGCCCGCCCTGATGGTGCAGAGTCAAGCCGTTTTCAAAGCGGCAGGCTGCCAGGAGCAGAGCCGAGACAAACTGCGAGGATCCCGAAGCATCCAGGGTGAGTGCACGTACGGTAACAGCCCCCTCAGAGACCAGGGTGAAGGGCAGGGCACCGGTACCGGCGTCCTCAACCTGCACACCCAGTCCGCGGAGTGCTTCAATAGTCGGGCCCATCGGCCGCACCCGAGCATGTTCGTCACCATCAAAGTGGAAGGTGCCCGGGAGTAGGGTAGCGACCGGGGGAACAAAACGCATGACAGTACCGGCGAGACCCACATCGATGGAGGCCTCACGCCTGGCTCGGGCAGAAAGATCAAGGGGTATAACGCGCAGGTCAGGGCCAAAGGCCTTGCCGGTTTCAATCGGTTCGAATCGGGCACCCAGGGCAGTGAGCGCCTCAATCATCAGCGCCGAGTCGCGTGAGTGCAGGGGAGCGTGAATCACAGAGGGGCTATCGGCCAATGCGGCCAGCAGGAGGTAGCGGTTGGTCAGCGACTTGGACCCAGGAATCTCGACCCTGGCCCCAGCCCCTGCAGGAACCTGCACGGTGGGCGCCAGCCAGTCCCGTTCAGTATCAGTTTGTAGTTTGGTCGCTTCAACCACAAAAACCTACCTCAGTGTCAATAGAAGGCGTACTCCCTACCTATCTTAGGTTGCTGGCTGGTCAAACGGGAAAACCCCGCGCGGGGGCGCGGGGTTTTCGGCAAAAGTTGTAGGGTCATCCCTCTAGGCAGAGAAGAGATCTTCCACCTTCTTCTGAGCATCGGTGGCCGCTTCGTGTACATCGGCGGCCAGACGATGGGATTTCTTAGCGACCTGGTCACTGAGCTTAGAAGCGCGCCAGGCCAGCGACGGGCTGCCATCGGTATCAACAGCTGAGATAGCGATAGCCCCCAGCAGGGAACCATTGACCAGTGCGGCGTTACGGCGGGCAGTCTTGGCTTCTTTCGTCTCAGCCTCGGTGGCTCGATACTCCACGTAGGAGTTGAGAGCCCCGGTCATCAACAAGACTGCAGACGAGAAACGGGGTAGCCTACCCAGGGCAAAGAGAGTACCTGCTACTACCTGGGAACCAGCCAAAGCCTGACCAACCAACTTCTCCTGCCCACGTAGCACCGCAAGCTGCGGGGTTGAGGAGGCAGCAAGGTTGACGGCCTTAGCCAGATGCCTGGACGACTCGGGGTCGCGCAGACGGTCAACACCAGAAACGATGAAGCTTGAGGCCAACAGAGGGCGGGCAAAACGGCGAACCAGAGACATGGTTTTACTCCTTGGGCGGGGTGCTATGACCCATCACGGTGTATCTCAGATACCTAACGTTACTCAGCATACATATAGAACCGTGGGAGTACCCATAAACACCCCGCTCAGGTAAGAAAAATACGGTACCGGGAATAGAACAAAAACCTGTGTGTTCTACCTATATGGGCCTCGGGTCTACCGCTCACCCTGGGTAGGGGCGGTACAGTAGGAGACCAAAGACCACCACACCTGGAGGGACATGACCGCCACCACCGCCGCAGTGCCTGCGCAGCCGAGCACCAGCGTCCACCCCGATACCGCAAACCCCACAGACGATGTGCGCTCCAGCGAAACAGAAGAAGAGCGTAAATCCCGCTTTGAGCGTGAGGCCCTGCTCTACGTCGACCAGCTCTACGCGGCCGCCCTCCGCATGGCCCGTAATCCGCAGGACGCAGAGGACCTAGTGCAGGAAGCCTATATGAAGGCTTTCTCAGCCTTCCACCAGTACAAGCCGGGAACCAATCTGAAGGCCTGGCTCTACCGTATTCTGACCAACACCTACATCAACATTTACCGCAAGCGCCAAAGAGAGCCCTATCAGGCTAACACCGACACGGTCGAAGACTGGCAGCTAGCTAAAGCTGGAGAGCACGACTCCAAGGGCCTACCCTCCGCTGAAAATGAGGCCCTGGCACGGTTGCCCGATAGCGACATCAAAGAGGCCTTGCAATCAATCCCAGAAGATTTCCGCATGGCCGTTTATTACTCAGATGTTGAAGGTTTCTCCTATAAGGAAATCTCAGAAATTATGGATACCCCCATGGGCACCGTCATGTCACGCCTGCACCGGGGCCGTAAACTCCTGCGCGATAAGCTCACCGACTACGCAACCGAACGCGGCATCACCACCAGCAAGTAACCCGACCCGAAAGGAGCTCCTATGACCGCCACCGCGCCCGAAGAATCCGCCACTGACCCCTGCGCTGAGCGTCTGGCTCGCATCTACGAATACATCGATGACCCGCTCAGCTGCCAGGACCTTGAAGAACTCCAGGCCCACCTGGCCGAATGTAGTACCTGCGCTAAAGAATATGACTTAGAATGCATTATCCGCCAGGCTGTGCGCCGCACCTGCAAAGAAACCGCGCCCACCAATCTCAAAAGCCGTATTCGCGCCTGCATTGACGAGCTCCACACCGAAGAGCACTCCAACTAGCTTCAACAATCTCGGTACCGCCTGTGATAATTGGGTATAGAAACAGGGCCCTCGCTCGTCACTCGAGCGAGGGCCCTGTTGCCGCCTTATGAGTTAGGACGCTTACCGTGGTTAGCGCCGCTCTTGCGGCGATCCTTACGCTTACGACCGCGCTTGCTCATGGGAGCCTCCTTGATTAAAGGTAGAGCGCCCCGGTTGCCGGGGCACCATGGCCGGTAGCACCTGGAACAGGCACTTCTTTTTATACTCTCACACCTTGCTCAGCTTTGCACGCTCGGGCGCTGTGAGCTTGAGGGATGGGCTGAGGTTAAACCGGCTCAGAAATCTGCAACCAGTCATACCAGCCGCGGTGTAGCACCAGCCATGCAATCAGACCGTAGCCAGACTGACCTGGGTGGCCATCGTTAGCCGCCAGGTCGTTGCGCCACTGCTCGTGATGGAGTAGGGGGTTGAAGGTATCGACGTAAACGTGGTTACGGCGGGTGACCACGTCGGCGTAAGCCGCTGAAAGGTCGGCTATCTTGCGGTTCCGTTCAGCATCTAGTGTCGGAGGAGGGCCTACAACCAGAACCTTGATATTGTTCTGCGAGGCCATGTCGACCATGTTAGCTAGGTTCAGCCGGGAACGGGCACTGGTCAAGGCCAGGTCAATATCGAACGTTGAGGGGGCGATGACCAGGCGGTTTTCGTGGCCCTGGGCAAAGCGGCGGCTGGCTTCTTCGAACCAGCGGGCGTTGAGTTGTTCGCTCCCCTCACCGGGGGCAGCCAGGTTGTAGGCCGAAATAGAGGCTGAGGTTTGGGGAGTGCGCGCCATAACGCGGCCGAACCACCCGAGGGTGCGGGGGTCCCCGACACCTGCGAGTAGTTCATCGCCAACAGCTACGAGTCGAATTTTTCGCTGATCCACGTGTTTCTTTCTAGAAGGTTCGGGGCGGTAATCGCCCCATAGCTTTGGTGTTTTCGTTCTGTTCTAGTCTAAACCCTGGAACCGGTCAGCGCACGGCGGGCGCACCATAAAAGGCCAGTGCCCGAATCTCGGGACGGGATTCGGGCACCGGAAGAGGGCGCCGGGGCTATGAGCGGTCAAAGACCTCTGAGATGAGGTTGTCAAGCTCGCGCTGGTGGCGTTTGCCGGTGCCAGCTGCCGGTGATGCTGATGCCGGGCGTGAGATTAGCTTCATCCGGTAGTCAATGAGCGGCAACAGATTGACAGCCATGAAGGGCCACTGGCCCTGGTTGGCCGGTTCGTCCTGAGCCCACACCAGTTCAGCCTTGGGGTAGGCCGCGATTTGTTCCTTAATTTCAGCGGTGGGGAGCGGGTAAAGCTGCTCTACCCGGACGATGGCAGTGGCCTTGTCATCTCGCTTGGCCCTCTCTGCCTCAAGGTCATAGTAGAGACGGCCTGAGACAAAGATAAGGCGGGTCACCTCGCTGGGGTTGAGGTCGGCTGTGTCTCCTATCAGGGGCTTGAAGCTGCCGTGGGTGAAGTCTTCCACGGAGGAGGCCGCAGCCTTGAGCCGGAGTAGCTGCTTGGGCGTGATAACAATCAGCGGCTTGTGGGGGCGGGAATGGGCCTGGCGGCGCAGCAGATGGAAGTGGTTGGCCGGGGTTGAGGGCACCGCTATGGTCATGTTGTTTTCTGCACACAGTTGCAGATAACGCTCCATGCGGGCTGAAGAGTGGTCGGGCCCCTGCCCCTCAAAACCGTGGGGGAGTAGCAGAACCAGTGAAGAACGCTGAGCCCACTTCTGCTCGGCAGAGGAGATGAACTCATCAACGATGGTCTGGGCACCATTGGCGAAATCGCCGAACTGGGCCTCCCAGAGCACCAGGGAGTCGGGGCGCTCAACGGAGTAGCCGTACTCAAAGCCCATCACACCGTATTCAGAGAGCAGAGAGTTGTAGATGAAGTACCTTCCCTGGTTCTCAGAGAGGTGGGCCAGCGGGTTCCACTCTTCGTCGGTAACAGAGTCGTGGAGTACGGAGTGGCGCTGGACGAAGGTGCCGCGCTGAACGTCCTGACCGGTGAGGCGCACATCGCGACCTTCAAGGAGGAGGGAGGCAAAGGCGGCCAGCTCACCGAAGCCCCAGTTGATGTCGCCCTCAGTTGACATTTTGACGCGCTGATCCAGTAGCTTCTTGAGCTTCTTGTGAACGGTGAAACCTTCGGGAATCTTACCGAAGGCCTGGCCAATCTGAGCCAGGGTTTCAGCAGAGATAGAGGTTTCGCCCGCCACCTGGACGGAGTCTTCGTTCTGCTGGGCTGCGGGCCGTTCGATGTTTGAAACAGCGGCAGCATCGGCAGTCACCAGGGGAGCGGAGGAGGACTGGGCCTCGTGGGTTTCGGTGAAAATCTGCTCCAGTCGAGACTGGTAGTCCTTGAGAGCCCGCTCGGCCTCGTCCTGCGAGATATCACCGCGACCCACCAGAGCCTCGGTGTAAATTTTGCGGGTTGAGGGCAGCTGCTCAATCTGCTGGTACATCTTGGGCTGGGTCATCGAAGGATCATCGGCCTCGTTATGGCCGCGGCGGCGGTAGCAGACCAGGTCGATGACGACGTCCTTCTTGAAAGCCTGACGGTAGGCAAAAGCAATGGAGCCAGCTCGGACGACGGCCTCGGGGTCATCGGCATTGACGTGGAGTACGGGTGCCTGAATTGCGCGGGCTACGTCGGTTGAATAGGTAGCTGTGCGCCCATCGCGCGGGGTGGTGGTGAAGCCGACCTGGTTGTTGACTACGATGTGTACGGTACCCCCGGTGGTGTAACCGTCGAGCTGCGACATCTGTAGGGTTTCGAGCACGATGCCCTGACCCGCGAAGGCAGCATCGCCATGAACCAGGATGGGGAGTACCGGGAAGCCCGTAACGCCCTGCTCAGCCAGGGTGTCTTGCTTGGCACGGACGATGCCCTCCAGCACGGTATTGACCGCTTCGAGGTGGGAAGGGTTGGCTGCCAGGTAGACCTGGGTTTGGTTGCCGTTGTGCGAGGTGAAAAGACCTTCGGTACCCAGGTGGTACTTCACGTCACCGGAGCCCCCGGTCAGGCGGGGATCCATCTGGCCTTCGAATTCACGGAAAATCTGGGCATAAGACTTACCTGCGATGTTGGTCAGTACGTTCAGGCGGCCACGGTGGGCCATACCGATACCTACCCCGGAGAGACCGGCATCGGCTGCCTCCGAAATAACAGAATCCAGGAGCGGAATGAGCGACTCGCCGCCCTCGAGCGAGAAGCGCTTTTGGCCCAGGTACTTGGTTTGCAGGAAGGTCTCGAAAGCCTCGGCGGCGTTGAGGGTGCCCAGCACACGGAACTGTTCGTCGCGAGAGGGCTTGGTGTAACCGTGCTCCAGCCGGTCCTGGAACCACTGGCGCTCCTCGGGGGTCTCAATATGCATGTACTCAACACCGAGGGTGCGGGTGTAGGCATCGCGTAAGAGCCCCAGAATGGTGCGCAGAGGCAGGGTTTCTTTATCCCCGAAGCCTCCGGTGGGCCAGTAACGGTCAAGATCCCAGAGGGTCAGGCCGTAGTTTTCCAGGCGCAGGTCGGGGTGCGAGAGCATCTGATAACCGATGGGGTTGGTCTGGGCAATAAGGTGGCCGCGCACACGGAAAGCGTGAATGAGCTGCTGGATGCGGGCAACCTTAGAGATTTCAGATTCGGGGTTAATCTGGTTATCGCGGGCCCAGCGGACGGGCTCGAAGGGGATGCGTAGGTCTTCGAAAATCTGGTCGTAGAAGCCGTCACCGCCAAGCAGGTAGTGCTCAACGATTTTGAGGAACTCACCGGACCCTGCACCCTGGATGACTCTGTGGTCGTAAGTTGAGGTCAGAGTCAGGATCTTAGAGATACCGTTGCGGGCCACAATTTTTTCTGAGGCACCGCGGTATTCGGCGGGGTAGTCGAGGGCACCGGCACCGATGATGGCAGCCTGGCCCTTAGAGAGGCGGGGTACCGAGTGGACGGTGCCGATACCGCCGGGGTTGGTCAGCGAGACAGTGGTGCCGGCGAAGTCCTCGACACCGAGCTTGCCCTCGCGGCCGCGCTTGACGATGTCGTTGTAGGCCTCCCAGAACTCTGAGAAGGAGAGATTCTCAGCCTTCTTGATGTTGGGGACGACCAGGCTGCGAGAGCCGTCGGGGCGGGGCAGGTCAATGGCCAGACCAAAGTTGATGTGGGCGTGCTGAATCGCGGCCGGCTTACCCTTGGCATCCTCTCCGTAGGAGACGTTCATCGAGGGGAAGTTAGCCAGGGCACGGATGATGGCGTAGCCGATGATGTGGGTGAAGGAGACCTTGCCGCCTCGGGTACGAGCCAGGTAACTGTTAATCTCGGTGCGGTTGTCGATGAGTAGCTTGGCGGGAATGGCGCGGACGGTGGTCGCGGTGGGAACCGTCAGCGACTCATCCATGTTGCTGGCTACTGCCTTGGCGGGGCCTCGCAGGGTAATAATCTGGTCTTCTGCAGGAGCATCGCTCACTGGGGCTTCCTTTGATGATGGGGGTGTGTGGGCTTTTACCTGGGCTGCGGCAGGCGTGGATGCTGTGGGCTGGGCTGCGGTGGGTTTAGTATCAGGCGCGGCCTTGGGGTCTGCTTCAGGGGCTGGTTCCCGTGTAGCGTCGGGTGCGGGTTTGGGGGTTCTGGCTGGCTTCTGGTCTGAGGCAACCTGCTCCTTTGCAGGGCCACCCCGGTTGGTGGAGACGGTGGTTGAGCCTGACCACTGGTCGAACAAGGGCCACCATTTTTGATCTACCGAATTGCGGTCTTGCTCAAACTTTTCAAAGAGCTCCTCGACGAGCCACTCGTTGCCCGCAAATTCTTCGGGGACCGTATGTTCTGGCTGGTTTGGCACTGTCTACGCCTCTTCCATGTCGTGTGATTGCTAAATGCCAAAGCCTCGTTTGGCACCGGTGACGGCGGAGCATCACCCGCACCGGCGCGTGCGTGATGTACCGCATACCTCTGTCTAGTGTAGAAGTGTTGGGGGCGGGAGTCCAACGGACTACCTTGTATGACATATTGTCTGCTGGTCAGGAACCCCACATTTCGCACGGGGTGAAAAGGGGCCCGCAGAGTAGCCCCTTAAAATTCGCTAGAATTGACCACTATGGAAGACCCCTCTAGTAGTTGCCCACCCGGGCAATCCCGCGAGCATATCAGCGCATTCAAAGACCGCTTCGGCGCGGGCGTCCTTATACCCACCACCGTGTTCCACCAGCTGGCGCCCCGGCACAGCCAGGCGGTGATCCGATAACATGGACTGGCTCCTGCTTATCATCGGTTTTGTGCTCATACTGGGCACCGGTTTTTTCGTAGCCGTCGAGTTTTCCCTGGTTGCCCTTGATCAGTCTAAGGTGCAGCAAGAAATTGACCGTGGCGATCGCGCCGGAGAAAAAGTGCTGGCCTGTCTCAGGTCACTTTCTACCCAGCTTTCCAGCTGCCAGTTGGGCATCACCCTGACCACCCTACTCACCGGCTACACCCTTGACACAGGCATTAATTCTCTCGCTGGAGACACCATCGCCGGGTGGGGGCTGGGTGAAAGTTTGGCCTCGGCCATAACCCTCATTTTCTCTATGGGCATCGCAACCCTGCTCTCCATGATCATTGGTGAACTGGTTCCTAAAAACCTGGCTATTGCCGAACCCTACCGTATTGCCCGCCTGCTGGCCCCAGCCCAGCTCATTTTTACCGCGGTGATGGGCCCCGTGGTACGTACCGCCAATGGGTCAGCCAACTGGATTCTGCACCGCTTTGGTATGGAAGCCAAAGAGGAACTCTCGGCTGCGCGCTCACCCGAAGAACTCTCGTCCATGGTGCGCCGCTCGGCAGACCTGGGCACCCTGGATTCAGATACCGCCCGCTTCGTGGATAAAACCCTTTCGTTCGCTGAGCTCACCGCAGCCGACGTTATGACACCCCGCCGTAAGGTGAGCATGCTTGAAGATACCGCGCCCGTCAGCGACGTGATAGAGCTGGCCCGCACTACCGGGCATTCCCGCTTTCCTCTCTACCGTGAGGACCAAGACAACATCGTGGGAGTCATTCACGTGAAAAAAGCTGTGGGCCTGCCTCTCGACAAGCGTGCTACCCTCCAGGCCGGAACCCTGATGGAAGACGTCCTTCAGGTTCCCGAAACAGTCCACCTTGACTCCCTGCTCATGCAGCTGCGCGAAGGCGCCCTGCAGCTGGCAATCGTGCTGGACGAGTACGGCGGTACTGCCGGTATCACCACGCTCGAAGACCTGGTTGAAGAAATAGTGGGTGAAGTCTCCGACGAACATGACACAAATGCCCTCGATGAACGCCCCCTACGCATGGGTAACGGTGACTACCTCTTTTCCGGTCTTCTTCGCCCTGATGAGATTAAAGACTACGTTGGCTCCTTGGACGTGGAAGATGACCCCGCTTACGAAACCATGGGTGGCTTCATGATGGATCGCCTGGGGCGTGTGCCTGAAACCGGCGACGTCGTTCCCGTGGCCGGTGGCCGTCTGCGGGTTGAAAAAATGGAACAGCGCCGCGTGGACCGTCTGCGCTATACACCAGAAAATCAGGCCGGCGGTGTAGCAGCTAATGCCTCAGCCAGCTTGGCCGTAACCCGCAAGGAGGCCCGCCAATGAACGACTGGGTAGCTATTGCCTTCCTCTTTGTGCTGCTGGCCGGCAACGCCTACTTTGTGGGCGCTGAGTTTGCGATCATGTCAACCCGCCGCTCCCAGATTGAGCCGCTGGCCGAGTCGGGGGACAAGCGTGCAGTCACCACCCTGTACGCCCTCGAGAACGTCTCGCTCATGCTGGCTACCTGTCAGCTGGGCATTACAGTCTGCTCGCTTCTGATTCTGAACGTTTCAGAGCCGGCCATCCACCACCTGGTCGCAGCTCCTCTTGAATCGTGGGGCATCCCCTATGAGGTAGCCAGTGCACTAGCCTTCATCTTCGCGCTTGTCCTGGTGACCTACCTGCATGTCATTTTTGGTGAGATGGTGCCCAAGAACGCTGCTGTGTCTCTGGCGGCCAAGGGCGTAGCCCTCTGGATTGCCCCCTCCCTGGTAGCTCTCTCACGCATCCTCAAACCCCTGGTCGGGTTGCTCAACTGGATTGCCGATCATATCTTGCGCCTGATGAAAGTTGAGCCCAAGGCTGAGGTCGCCTCCACTTTTACCCTCGATGAGCTGCAAAATATTGTTGCCCAGTCCACGGCCGAGGGTACCGTGGACGATGGCTCCGGTGTACTCTCGGGCGCTCTGGAATTCAGCACGAAGACCGTTGCCGACATCATGGTTCCCAGCGACAAGCTCGTCACCATGACCTTTCCCTGCACCCCTGTCGAGCTCGAAAAAGCTGTAGCCCACACCGGCTATTCTCGGTTTGTGATGCAGGATGAGGCTGACGGCACCTACATGGGCTACCTGCACCTTAAGGACGCTCTTGTCTACGAGTCCGAGCGCATGGATCAGCCTATTGCCTGGTCAAAGCTTCGTCAGATGTCCATTGTCAAACCTGAAACCGAAATAGACGATGCTCTAGCCACCATGCAACGCAACCGTGCCCACGTGTCTCACGTGGTCAACGGTGATGGGGTGAGCGTAGGCGTACTCTTCCTTGAGGACGTTCTCGAAGAGCTGGTCGGTGAAATTAAAGACACCACCCAGGAACACGTTCGCCGCCGTACTGAAGCTGCCTCCAGGCAGGTGAGCGACTAGCTAGCGGTTCGCTGTCACCGGGACGCTCACCGCCCCTCCTGTGCAGGAGGAGGCGGCTTTGGTTAGCCCCCAATTCTCTTATTTGCGAATCATTCGCAGTTAGAGGTAGGCTGGCAGGGTAGCTAACCCCAAGCGTCCAGAAAGAAAGCCATGAAAAAAGCTCTGACCACTCTTGCGCTCAGCACCGTATCTGTGCTGGCCCTAGCCGCTTGCGGCACCGGTGATACCGCAGCAAGTAGCTCTGCTGCGTCCGATGACGGTGCGCTTAAAATCGTCACCACCACCGACGTCTATGCCGACCTGGTCAAAGCTGTCGGTGGTGACAAAGTGGAAGTTACTCCGCTGATTGCCTCAACAGCTGTTGATCCCCACTCCTATGAGGCCAGCAGTCAGGATCGTCTAACTGTCAAAGACGCCGACCTGGTCGTGGTCAACGGCGGCGGATACGATACCTTCCTCACCGATATGGCCGGTGCCGATAACCCAGACCAGGTGGTGGTTAACGCCGTTGAACTTTCTGACCTCTTCAGCGCTGAAGATCTGGCCCACATGGCCGAAGAACACGGCGACCATGCAGAGGGTGAGGAGCATGTTCACACCTACAATGAGCACGTCTGGTATGACCTTGATACCATGAAGAAGGTGGCTGATCAGATAGCAACCGATTTGGGTGAGCTTGATCCAGCTAACGCCGATGCCTACACCCAGGCGGCCGCTGCTTTTAGCGGTGAAGCTGACACCCTGCTCACCCAGCTGGAGGCCATCAACACCGAGGAGCGGACCTACCTGGCAACTGAGCCGGTTTCAGGCTACCTACTCGAGGACGCTGGTTTTAGCGATGCAACTCCTAGTGACCTAACTGCGGCTGTAGATAGCGAATCAGATATCGCTCCTCTGACCCTTCAGGAGGTCAAGGACACCCTGACCGATGGGTCGGTTGACCTGCTCTCCTTCAACGAGCAGACCCAGACTTCCCAGACCAGCGAAATCTACACGTTTGCACGAGAGGCCGGTGTGCCAGCTGTCTCCTTTACCGAGACTCTGCCCGAAAATACCGGCTACCTGGACTGGATGACCACAAATATTGACAACCTAGAAAAGGCAGTAGCATAAAGCCTATGGCTTCATCTTCTTCTCAGCTCGCCCCTGCCCTTGAAGTCACCGGGGGCGGGCTTTCCTTTGGTCACCGCACTCTCTGGCAGGGCCTTGATCTGACCATCGAGCGAGGCGAATACTTTGCGGTGCTGGGCCCGAACGGGTCAGGCAAATCTACCTTTATCAAGGTGGTGCTAGGCCTGACCCAGCTCAGCCAGGGGCGTATCTCTGTGCTGGGAGCACCGGCAACACTCGGCAACCCGGCACTTGGCTACATTCCGCAACAGAGGGCAATTGGCACCGAAATGCCCCTGCGAGCCCGCGACTTTGTGGGTTTGGGCGTGGACGGGCACCGTTGGGGCTTCCGCCTGAAAACCCGGGCCTACCGGAGCAAGGTCGATGAGCTTCTTGAGGCCGTGGGCGCTAGCGATTACGCGAAGGTGCCGGTTGGCCTGCTCTCAGGTGGTGAACAACAACGGTTGCGCATTGCCCAGGCTCTGGCTAATGATCCCAAGATTATTCTGGCTGATGAGGCCTTACTCTCCCTTGATTTGAACCACCAGTACGCGGTTTCTGAGCTCATTCACCGCTGCAACAGGGATCAGGGGGCCACCGTCATCTTTGTAACTCATGAGATTAACCCCATTATCGACCATGTTGACCGCCTGCTCTATCTGGCAGGCGGACGCTTTACTGTGGGGTCGGTGCCGCAGGTCATGCGTACCGAGGTGCTGACCGACCTCTACCAGACATCCGTTTCGGTTATTCAAACTAACGGCCGTTATGTGGTGGTTGGCGGAGAACACGGCGGCGATCACCACTGTGCACCGGATATGGGCGAGCCAGCCCTTTCCGGTGCCGCCTTGCTCGGTTCGAAGGGGGCTTTGACCCGATGACTCTGTCTGATGTTCTCGATAAGGTTTTTGTCTTTGACCGCTACGGCGAGCTCGTCACCCTGCTTAGTCACTCGATTATTGCCGGCGCAATTCTGGGTATCATTGGTGGCTTTGTGGGGCTTTTTGTGATGCTCCGCCATCACGCCTTTGCTGTGCATGCAATCGCTGAGATGTCTTTTGCAGGTGCTGCCCTCTTTTTGCTGCTGGGGTATAACGTGGTCACAGGATCACTCATTGGCTCAATTTTCTCGGCCCTGTTAATCGCTCTGCTGGGAGCCCGCGCCCACGAGAATGATTCGATTATTGGGGCTCTGATGCCCTTTGGCCTGGGCCTGGGTATTCTTTTTCTCTCACTCTATTCGGGGCGAGCCGCCAATAAGTTCTCGTTATTGACCGGTCAGATTGTCTCGGTTGATGCTACCCAGCTGACCTCCATGATTATCGGCGGTGTAGTCATTATTGCGGCGCTGGCACTCATGTGGCGCCCGCTCATGTTTGCCTCACTTGACCCCGTGGTCGCCGCCGCCAAAGGGGTTCCCCTGCGTCTGTTATCTATTGCCTTTATGGTGGTGCTCGGCATCGCAACGGCCCTATCAGTGCAGGTAGTGGGCTCCTTACTGGTGCTGGCTCTACTGATTACACCGGCTGCTGCCGCCCTGCAGATAACGGCATCGCCCCTCAAAGCTCTGATTCTATCGGTGGTCTTTGCTGAAACGGCAATGGTAGGCGGCATTATGCTGGCCCTGGCTGGTTCCCTGCCGATCAGCCCCTACGTCACCACTATCTCGTTTCTGATTTTTGTGGTGTGCCGCCTGATTCGTGCATTCCGCCAGCGCCATTCGGCGTCGGGCCGTGCTCGCCCTGCTACCGCTGCGATAGCTGACCGATAGCGTCCTCACCACGGAACAGAGGTAGCACTGTGCTAGAGAAGGAACGGTGCTACAGTGCTGTGGCCTAGGGGTGTTGGGCGCAGTTTGAGCAGATTCCGGTGATTTCGATGATGTGACTAACCTCGGTGTAGCCGTTCTTGGCGGCTATCGCTAGGGCAAGCTCTTCGAGCTCAGGAATCTCGAACTCGCGCGCCGCCCCGCAGATGCGGCAGAGAATATGGTGATGATGGTGCTTAGAGTCGCATCGGCGGTAGATGGCTTCGCCCTCCTCTGTTTTGAGGGCTTCTACCTCACCGGCCCCTACCATCGACTGGAGCAGGCGGTAAGTGGTTGCCAGCGAGACCTTCTCACCGCGGGAGGCCATGAGCTGGTGCAAATCTTGGGCCGAAATAAAGTCTTCGAGGGTTTCGAGGGTGGCGGTGACGGCCCGGCGCTGCTTGGTATTACGAATCTCGGTTGGCTTGCTACCTGATGACGTTGAGTTGGTGTTCACGGGTCATTGCCTCATCTGTAATCGGTCTCCATCTGTGCCTAACTGTACACCAGGTTACCCAGGGCGGATACGACCCCTTGCGCGGAGCGAAAAGGAGGGCTAGCGGGCTGCGGGCCGAGCAAGTAGCCAGAGTAGGTAGGCGCCTCCTAGGGCACCGGTTACCAGTCCCACCGGTAGCTGAACCGGGGCAAAGAGGTGCCCCGCAAAGTAGTCAGCCCAGGCAAGCAAAACTGCACCCAGCAGAGGCGACTGCCAGAGGGCCGCGCCCGGCGTGTTCCAGATCCGCCGGGCAAGCTGCGGGGCTACCAGAGCAATAAAACCAATAGGTCCGCCCAGAGCAATAGAGCCAGCGGTCAGTAGCACTGCGTAGGTGAGCAGAATATAGCTGGTACGGGTAACATGCAGGCCCAGCGCAGCGGCTAAATCATCGCCCAACTCAAGCAGTCGCACGCTAGGAGTAGCTAGAAGCGCCAGAAGTAAAGTCAGTGCCAAGAGAACCGCTAAAAGACCGGTTTGTGACCAGGTCAGTGCATTGAGAGATCCGTACTGCCAGGTACGGGCCACCTCAGCTGCCTCAAGGTCTGCTCGGGTGAGCAAATAATCGTTGACCGAGGCCAGCATGGCACCTAGGGCTATACCCACTAAAATGAGCTGGTTAGCTAGACCCCGGCTACCGAACCTAGCCAATATAAGGGCCAAGATAGCTGTTAAAAAACCACCGATGAGGGCACCGGCAGCCACGCCGATTCCAGGGGATCCCGAACTGGCGGTGGGAACTACCAGCATGATAGTTAGAGCGCCTGTGGCAGAGCCTGTTGTAAAGCCGATAATGTCGGGGCTACCCAAGGGGTTGCGGGAGACTGACTGAAAGATCATTCCAGCCAGCCCCAAGGCAGCACCCACGATGGTTGCAGCCACCAGGCGGGGTAGCCGCTGATTGAGGAGGATATGGCTATCAAGATCACTGCCCTGCCCGGCCAGTGTCTCTGCTATCTGGGGCAGAGACAGGGAATAGGGTCCGGTGGTTAGGTCTAGCCAGGTGGCAAACAGAAGCAGAGCTATCGCACAGCCCGTTGCCAGCTTGGCTCTTGCGCGTCGGGTAAGACTTCTCATGACCGCCAACCGCCGTCCGCCTCGCTCAGAGAGCTACCCTGCCCCGAATACTGGCTCAGATGGGATTGGGGCCGCTTACGACCTAGTACTAGGGCCAGGAGTACGGGGGCACCCACCAGGGCGGTCACAATACCCACCTCAAGTTCGGCTGGCGCGAGCACCAGGCGCCCTATCACGTCGGAGGCCAAGACCAGAACCGGGCCAAAGAGCAGGGATAGGGGTAGCAACCGTTTAATGCTGGTGCCCACGAGCAGACGCAGGGTGTGAGGGACGACCAAGCCCACGAAACCGATGGGGCCAGCCAGTGCGGTTGCCCCGCCGCAGAGCAGAGTGATAGCGAGTAGGGTCAGGAGTCGCACCTGGGAGACGGGTACGCCTAGGGCAGCAGCAGCATCCTCGCCCATCAGCAGGGCGTCGAGGGGCTTGAGTACCACTAAACTCAGAAGCACCCCTAAGCCGATGAGTGGGGCGACAGCCCCCACCTGCTCATAGGTGCGTTCGGCCAGTGAGCCTACTACCCAAAAACGGTGGGAGTCAAAGGCAGAAGAATTGAAGATCGTGATACTGCCAGTCATGGCGCTAGCACAGGCGCTCAGAGCCAGACCGGTGAGCAACAGGTGGGCAAGCGGGTCGGTTGAGGGGATGCGCCGCCCTAAACCGATCCAGCCCACTAGCAAAGCGGCGCAGGCGGCCCCGGCACAGGCCAGCCAGAGGCGCCCGCTCAGAGAAGTTATGCCCAGAGTGGCGGCGCCGCTCACCACTGCCAGGGCCGCTCCTGAGTTCACGCCCAGCAAACCGGGCTCAGCCAGAGGGTTGCGGGTCAGAGCTTGCGTGAGAACTCCGGCTACCGCTAGGGCGGCTCCCACCAGTAGTGCAGCTAAGGCGCGCGGTAGACGCAAGTCCCAGACAATGATTGAGGCAAGTGAATCATCGGGGGTCAGTAGGGCGGCGATGACGTCCTGCACCGGTAGGGGGCGGGAACCAAACGCTAGGCTTACAGTGAGCAGAATTCCTATAAGACTTAGCCCCAACACCAGGGAAAGCAGCAGAGGCAGGAGGCGAAGGGCCGGTCGGGGGCTGAGAGACTGCGGATTGTGTGAAGATGTAGGGAATCCTGCCTGTGCAGGTTTATGGGTGGAAGAAACTGGGAGCACTGTGCCATTTCTCTAGATGAGACGAGACTTTAAAATTTACTTAGGTTAGCCTATCTTAAATCTATGGCTATTCTGACTTCAAAAACAGCACGAACTGTCTCACTATGCGCAACCCTGGCCGCTCTCGCCCTGACCTCTGCCTGCGGTGGTTCTACCGGAACAACAAGCACCGCCAGTGCTGAATCATCCTCGACTAGCACCACTACCACCACTGAAACAGGTAGTGCCCCAACCGCCCTGCCCGAAGGTATGGGCGCGAGCCAGGCCGATGGTGTCTTCCCACGTACTGTTACCCACTTCGGCGGTGAGACCACCATTGAATCTGAGCCCAAAAAAGTTGTGGTACTTTCAACGGGCCAGCTTGACGACGTCCTGACCCTCGGGGTGGCCCCCATCGCCTCAACCACCGCTACCGACGCGGAACTCATACCCACCTACCTGAGTGAAGAGTACGGTGATGATTTCTCAAGTCTCAGTGACCTGCAAACCGTGGGTATCCGAAAAGCTCCCGATACTGAAGCCATAGCCAACTTGGCCCCCGACCTAATCCTTATTAACTCCACTAATAAGGACGAAGCGCTGATGGAATCCCTACAGGCTATCGCCCCCGTAGTGGTGACCGAGGGGACCGGGGTCAACTGGAAGCAGGATTACCTGCTCATCGCAGCTGCCCTGGGTAAGACTGAACAGGCTCAGACTGATCTTGACGAATACACCGCCCGCGCCGTAGCCCTGGGCGAAAAGGTCGATGACTCCACCACCTTCTCCTTTGTGCGCTACAGCTCAGATCGCACCCGTATCTGGGGTGTCTCAAGTTTCATCGGCTCCATCGCGGACGACGCCGGACTGGCCCGCCCCGACTCCCAGACCTTTGCCGATACCTCCCAGGACATCTCAGCAGAGCAGCTCGATCTGGCCGACGGTGACTACCTCTTCTATGGTGCTCAGAACGGCGATGCTAGCGGACTGACCGATGCTGCCCTCTGGTCAAGCCTGGGTGCAGTTGCCTCGAATTCCGCCTATCAGGTCGATGATGAAATGTTCTACCTCAACGCCGGCATGACTGCTGCTAATGAGGTGCTCGACACTCTCGATAAAACCGTAGGTAGCAACTAGTCTGACTGTGGTGGGAGCTACTAGGGTGGTAGGTATGAAACTCACTAAATACACCCACTCCTGCATCAGGCTTGAAAAGGACGGCGCCGTGCTGGTGCTCGACCCCGGAAACTTCTCCGAGGTCGAGCAGGCGCTGGACGGGGCCAACCATATTTTGGTCACCCACGTGCACCCCGACCACTTTGACGAGGGTAAAGTCATTGCATTCCTGCGAGAGAACCCAGATGTGACAATTCATGCCCCCGCTGCTGTCATCGATACCGTTCTAGCTGCTCTTCCCGAAGCCCTTGCAAAGTCTGTAGAGGCTGACGGGCAGCTGACCCTCTCGGCTTTCAGCATCAAAACCTTTGGTGGCAATCACGCTGTTATTCACCCTCTGCTACCGGTCATCGATAACGTGGGCTACCTGATTGACGATAATCTCTTCCACCCCGGAGACTCCTTTGTAGTGCCCCACGGCATTGAGGTGGGCACTCTGCTGGTGCCGATTCACGCCCCCTGGAATAAGGTTCAGGAGGTCATTGACTTCATTATTGCCGTGCGCGCCCCGCGGGCCTTCCAGATTCATGATTCCCTGTTGGCCGAAAACGGTCGGACCATGATTGTTGGCCATGCGACCAACTTCGGTAAGAAGTACGGTACAGCCTTTGAGTACCTGGCCGCCGGTGACACTGTAGAGATTTAGGATCAAGACCCATGAGCACTGTTTTTACCAAGATTATTAATCGCGAACTGCCCGGGCGCTTTATCTGGGAGGATGACCAGGTGGTTGCCTTCTTGACCATTGAGCCCTTCCAATACGGGCACACTCTGGTGGTACCTAAGGCAGAGGTTGATCACTGGGTTGACCTGCCTGAGGAACTCTCGGCCCACCTCTTCTCGGTGGCTCAGAAGGTGTCGAAGGGTCTGATGAAGGCTTTTGAACCGGCTCGCGTCGGCATGATTATTGCCGGTTTTGATGTGCCCCACACCCATATCCACGTGTGGCCGGCCTTGGACCAGAGCGAGTTTACCTTTGAGCAGGCTAACTGTAACCCCGATGCGGCTACTATGGATGAGGCGGCTGAAAAGCTGCGGGCCGCTCTGGTTGAGCTGGGCTACGGCGACTCGGTGCCTGCCTAGCCCACCAGTAGGTACCATCTAAATCAGAAATACCCACCAACTAGGTGGGTATTTCTGATTTAGATGGTCCTTTCTGGCAGGACGGTTGGTTTCAGCGTCGGGCAGGACGCTGTTACTCGCACGCATCTGACGAAGTAGGGTGTGGCGTCCTAAAAATTAGTAAAGGGTGCTTGACACATCTTGAAACCCATATGTAAAGTTTATTTCACATCAACTGTAAAGCAACTTTTACACAAGGGGATAAGATGACCACCCACAAAAGCCAAAGCACCTGGGGTCGTTCTCGCTTTGGCGGCAGCCAGAGGGCCCTGCTTCTTGTCAGCACTCTGGGCGCAACTTTATTAGCTCAACTTCTGGCCTGGGGTATTATCGCCCTTCGCGCTGAGCAGGTCACCTGGTGGTGGGTACCAGTGATCTCATTAGCTTTAATTCCGGTTTTAGCAGCCACGCTTTGGGCAGTTCTGGTTGATCGAAACACCATCAAAGGAGCTACCCACAACCCAGAAGCCAGCATCGAAAATCACTGGTATGGAAAGGCGGCAGAAACGACCTTCCACCTGATGATTGCAGCAATGGGCTTGGGCGCTGGAGCCTTTGCTATCTTCGGCTGGGACGTACCGCCGCCCCTTCTGCTGACATCCACCACCCTACTAGCTATGCTGGTCTTTCTAGTGAGCTACAAGGTCTATCAGCGTAAGGGTATCTAACCCGTGCAGAACCAGCTCAAAGAACTACGCACTGAGCGAGGCTATTCCCAGCAACAGTTAGCTGATGTGCTCGGAGTGTCGCGTCAGACCGTTATCTCAATTGAAAAGGGGCGTTTTGACCCGTCCCTACCCCTAGCCTTCCAGTTAGCTGAAGTCTTCAGCTGCCGGATTGAGGATATTTTCTTCCCCCATGCACCCGAGAACAGCTAGTGCAGAGAAAAGACCATCTAAATCAGAAAAACCCACCTAGTTCGTGGGTTTTTCTGAATTTTCTGGTACCTAGGGCAAGGACGGGCGGGGTTAGGAGTTCTTGATGACCTCCAGAGCCTCGCGCAGGGCCTTGCCCACCCGCTTTTCACTGACGGTGTAGGCAGTGCCCAGTTCCTGGGCGAAGAAGCTCACGCGTAGCTCCTCAATCATCCAGCCCACCTGCTCTAACTCGGGAGTTGGGCCCATGCCACCTGGCAAGGACTGCACAGCCTTATCGTAGGCATCCTCAAGTTCCTGTACGGTCAGCATCAGCTGGTTATCCCGGTTGATATTCGGCCCCAGCTTCTCAATGCGCTTGGTCATAGCCATCAGGTAGCGGGGCAGATGGTGAAGCTGCACCGCACCAGTGGACGCCACAAAGCCCGGGAAAACCAGGTTCTCCAGCTGGCTCTTCATATCGCTCATGGCGTGAATAACCGCCAGTGAGGTTGATTTCTTGATGAGCTTCTGCACCTTGGCCGTCTCAGAGAGAATATCGGCTACCAGCTTGGTAATCACAAAGACCGTATCAATCAGCTCGGCCCGCACACTGTTAAAGAGGGCGGTGTATTCATCTCGGGTAAAGGGCGGGGTAGCTGGGGTGAGCTGGTCGATTGCTGCAACCGTACAGTCGCTAATCAAGGAGTCAATTGACCCGTGGGGGTTCTGGGTGAAGACCAGCTTTTCCCGGTTATTCAGGTGCTCAGAGACGTAGCGCTCCGGTGAGGGGGTGTTGAGCTTAAGCAGGCGGATGACGCCCCCGCGCTGGGCGGCGGTGGCCTCAGCTTCGGTGGGGAAGATCCGCACAGCCACGCTTGAACCCTCATCAACCAGGGCCGGGTAACCGGCGACAGTCTGGGTGGCAATGACTCGTTCGACCTTGCGCGGCAGATCCTGCTCCGGCCAGTCGGTCAGTCCCGTTACCTCCCGCACAGCCTTGCTGCCGGGGCCTACCTGGGCGGACGCCTGTGCCCCCTTGGCCCCGGACACGGGGCTTCCTGCCTCGCTGGGAGCCGCAGAAGGCGCGGAGCCGCCGCGGGCGTCCGCGTTGCCCTGATCTCCAGAAGCCTTATTACCCGCAGCAAGAGCCGCCATCTTGCCCATAGTTTCAGGGCTAGCACCGAGAGATGCTGCCAGAGCGGAACGAATCTCAGCGTGCAGGAGCCCCTGGAGTTCAACCAGGTCCTTACCCTCGCCCAGAATCTTGTTCTGGTGGTTGCGTACCTGGAAGGTGAACCGCAGGTGCTCGGGTACAGCCTCCCAGCTGAACTCGGCCGGGTCTACCACGTGCCCTCGCAGGCGGCGCAGCACCAAGGCTAGAGACTCGGTGAGTGAATCGGTGGCGGGGGAAAAGTCAGCGTTCAGCTTCTCAACAGCCTGACGGGCAACGTCCGGGGCAGGAACAAAGTTCTTGCGAATCTGCTTGGGCAGGGACTTGATGAGGGCCGTGACCAGTTCCTCACGCAGACCGGGAATTAGCCACTGGAAAGGAGCCGGTTCAAGCTGGCCTAAGAAGAGCACCGGAACCTGTACCGCGATACCGTCCGTCTGTGTCTGGGAGGAGCGCACCCCGCCGATCTGCACGGTCGGGGCGTACTCGTAGCGCAGGTCCAGGGCAAGTTCCCCGCCAGAGGTGCGGGCTATCCAGGTGCGGGGGAAGAGGGATTCGTCGTATTCGGCGGCCTCTTCGTCAATCAGGTTCTCGGGGGTGAAATCGAGCAGGTGCTCGTTGACCTGGCGCTCTTCCTTCCACCAGCGGTCAAAGTGGCGTTCAGAGACAACATGCTCGGGTATACGGGCCTTGTAGAAATCAAAGAGCACAGAATCGTCTACCCGCAGGTCGCGGCGGCGCAGGCGGGCTTCAAGCTCCTCAACCTCAGCTAGGGCCTTCTGATTGCGGGCAAAGAAGCGGTGACGGGTCTGCCAGTCACCCTCTACCAGGGCGGACTGAATAAAGATTTCGCGGGCAGCTACCGGGTCAACCCGCCAGTACTGGATGCGGCGGTCAGCGATGACGGGTAGACCGAAGAGGGTGACTTTCTCGTGGGCAAGCACAGAGCCCTGGCGGGCAGACCAGTGCGGGTCGGAGTAGGAATGTTTGAGCAGGGGCCCGGCCAGCTCTTCAACCCACTCCGGCTCAATTTGAGCGTTCACCCGCGCCCAAAGGCGGGAGGTCTCCACCAGCTCGGCAGAAACCAGCCAGACCGGGTTCTTCTTAAAGAGGGCAGAGCCGGGGAAAATCGCAAAACGGGTGCCGCGCGCCCCCCGGTATTCGTGGCGGTTCTGCTCATCCTGCATACCGATATGCGACAGCAGGCCGGACAGCAGGGACTTATGCACCTCGGTCTCGCTGGCAGCCGGGTCGATACCGCGCCCGCCCTCTACCGTGATACCGGCTGACCGGCCAATTTCCCGCAGCTGGGCAAAGAGATCCTGCCACTCCCGAATCCGCAGGAAGTTCAGGTACTCCCGGTGACACATCTTGCGGAACTGGCTCGATGACAGCTCTGCCTGCTTCTCATTGATGTACTGCCAGAGCAAGAGGAAGGAGGTGAAGTCGGACTTCTCATCCTTGTAGCGGGCATGCAGGGAGTCGGCCTCGCTTCGGTGCTCGGCTGGGCGCTCGCGGGGGTCCTGAATGGTCAGGGCAGCAGCTAGCACCATGATTTCCTTGGCCACCCCGCGCTTGGAGCCCTCAACAATCATGCGGGCCAGGCGGGGGTCAACCGGCAGGGCCGCCATAGCTCGCCCAGCCGCAGTCAGCGGTGAGGACGGACGCCGCCCCCCTCTACCGCCTGCCCTGCCTGCTTCCTGTGCCCGGGCGTCCGCGCCACGCGAATCGTGGGGGAGGGCGTTTGCCCCATCACGACCGGGGGCAGCGAGCGCCCCGAGCTCGCGCAACAGGTTGACGCCGTCGTTGATGGCGCGGGTCTCGGGCGGCTGCACAAAGGGGAACTTCTCAATATCTGCCGGTGACTTAACCACGCCGATGGCGGTCATTTGTAGAATGACCGCGGCCAGGTTGGTGCGCAGAATCTCGGGGTCGGTGAACTCGGCCCGGGCCGCAAAGTCCTCTTCGGAGTAGAGGCGGATGGCGATACCGTCTGAGACTCGCCCACAGCGGCCCGAGCGCTGGTTGGCTGAGGCCTGGGAGATGCGCTCGATGGGCAGGCGCTGCACCTTGGTGCGGGCAGAATAGCGGGAGATACGGGCGGTGCCGGTATCGATTACGTACTTGATGCCCGGCACAGTTAGAGAGGTTTCTGCCACGTTGGTAGCCAGCACGATGCGGGGGCGGCCGCCGGGCTTGAAGACCTTGTGCTGCTCAGCCATAGACAGGCGGGCGTAGAGGGGCAGTACCTCGTAGTCGGCCAGCCGGCGGGTAGAGCGCACCGTATCTTCGATAGCGTCGGCTGCATCGCGGATTTCGCGCTCGCCGGAGAAGAAAATCAGGATGTCGCCGGGGGCCTCTTCGGCTAGCTCCCGGATAGCGTCAAGGACCCCTTCGATGGGGTCGCGGTCTTCGTCTTCTAGGCCGTCCCCGCTATCGGCTTCGTCCTCACCGCCGTCTCCGGTACGGGGCTCGCTCAGGGGGCGGTAACGGATTTCAACCGGGTAGGTGCGCCCGGAGACCTCGATGATGGGCGGGGCATCGTCGGGCAGGGTGGCTTCGGCGATTTCTTTTTCTTCGGCGCTCAGGCTGTCATTGACAATGCCGACGCCGGGCACAAAGCTGGGGGAGAAGTGCCGGGCAAAGCGCTCGGGGTCGATGGTGGCTGAGGTGATGACGATTTTCAGGTCGGGGCGCTGGGGCATAATGCGCTTGAGGTAGCCCAGGATGAAGTCAATGTTGAGTGAACGTTCGTGGGCCTCGTCAATGATGATGGCCGAGTACTGGCGCAGCAACCGGTCGTTTTGGATTTCGGCCAGCAAAATACCGTCGGTCATGAGCTTGATGGCAGAGCCCTCACCCACCTCGGAGGTAAAGCGCACCTGGTAGCCGACCGTCTCACCGATCTTCTGGCCCAGTTCTTCAGCGATGCGTTCTGCTACCGAGCGGGCTGCCAGGCGGCGGGGCTGGGTATGGCCGATCATGCCCTTCTCCGCCAGACCCAGTTCCAGGAGCATCTTGGGTAGCTGGGTGGTCTTACCCGAGCCGGTCTCACCAGCGACTATGGTGACCTGGTTATCGCGAATGGCAGCCATGATGTCGTCCCTGCGGGCAGAGACGGGCAGGGCTTCTGGGTAGGTGATTTTCTCGGGAATCAGCGGGGTGTAGGGGCGGCGGGGCTGGTTCTGCTTCTTCTGCCCCTGACGGCCCCGGGGGCGGGAGTCTCGGCTCCGACGCTGGGAGCGGGCGGGAGCGTCCTTCCCCTCCGCAGCGGTGGGTCTGCCCTGCTTCCCCCTGCCGCCTTGCTCAGGTTTGGTTTCGGCGGGCTGGGATGCACGGACGCCCGCGCCGTGCATGGCAGCGGCAATAGAGGATAGTGAGGGGGCGGGAGTGCGGGAAGAATCTGAACTAGACATACTGCCCTCTATTTTAGGGCAGAGCAGGCACTACGGTGCAGGTTTCACTGGGCGCGTGAAGCCTATCGACCATGATCGACAAAAATCGATAATTAGGGGAGTTTATCGACTGTAGTCGATAAACCTTGGAGTAAGAGCAGTCGTGCCCCACCCTCGTACTGGTTAGCAGGGCAGCGGGGCGCGGGCGTCCTTGCGAAAAAATTTAGAGGCTGGCAGCCACGGGCAGGACCAGCTCCATCATGTCAGTAAAGGCGGTCTGGCGCTGCTCGGCGGTGGTCTCAATCCCCTTGAAAAGGTGGTCAGAGACGGTGAAAACCGACAGGGCCTGCACGCCGGCGGCAGCCGCAACAGCGTAAATGCCGGCAGTTTCCATCTCAACGGCCAGTACACCCATTTCAGCCCACTTGGAAGCATCTGAGAAGTCAGAGCGGTAGAAAACGTCCGAGGACAGCACATTGCCCACGTTCAGGGTCTTGCCCTGGGTCTCGGCCTCCTTGGCTACAGCCGATAGCAGGGGCCAGGACGCGGTGGGGGCAAAGGTGCCGGGGAGCTTGTAGTGGTGCATGAAGTTAGAGTCGGTTGAAGCTGCTGAGGCGACGACCAGGTCGAAGAGGTCCAGACCTTCTGCCATGCCACCGCAGGTGCCGATACGGATCAGGTTCTTCACGCCAAAGGTATGAATGAGCTCGTGGGTGTAGAGGCTAGCTGACGGAATGCCCATGCCGGTGCCCATCACCGAGATACGCTGGCCCTTGTAACCACCGGTGAAGCCAAACATGTTGCGCACGGTGTTGAACTGCACGACGTTCTCAAGGTAGGTATCGGCGATGAACTTGGCGCGCAGGGGGTCACCGGGCAGCAGGATGGTCTCGGCAATTTCAGCGCCGTTGGGGGCGATGTGCGGGGTGTTGACGGCTTCTGCCATGTCACTCTCTTTTCTGGTGCGAAAGCTGAACTTTTCGCCCCTAGTTTACCCGGCTTCAAATTAGTAGCCCTGCTTAGTAATTTGGTAGGCTAAGAGGGTGAGTCGAAAGGAGTATTCAATGACGAAAGCACTCTATCTCACCCTGGTCGCGGGTTTTGGGGCCTCAATTAGCGGTGTAATTGGTCTGCTGAGGGCTTTAGCGCTCCCAGAGCAAGAACTGACGCCCTATCTCATCGGAATGACTATCGGGGCAGTTGTCCTGACCGTGATTAGCCTGGCTGCCCTGCGCTTCCCCGGCCCCGGCCTCCATCACATCTACCGCCGGCAGTTTACGGCTCGCCCCTCCGGTGCCTTTCTGCTGGGCGCGGTGTTCGGGCTAGGAATAGGCCTACCCCGCATCGACCCCCAGGACTTCATATTCGATGCCCTCTTTACCCTCTGGTTCGCCCTGGCCATCGGCGCGATAGCAGCAGTCTGGGCTGCCTTCCGTCGACCCGCACCTGACCTACACTAGGCACATGGAGTTACGCTACTGGGCACTGACTGACGCCCCTCACCTTCTCTCGGTTTATCGAACGTCCTCAGAACTTGAACGGCAGATGCCAGCCCTGACCAGTGAACAGGACGCCCGGAACCTCATCGAAACCAGCTACCTACCGGCTGAAAACCGGGCTATTTTCTGCCTCAGCGATGAAGGGAGGCCCGCAGGGCTCATCGGGCTAAACTTTACGGCCCGCAGTGATACTGGAGCCTGGGACAGGGCCTGGGTCTACTATTGGATTGCTGACCCCTACCGCGGGCAAGGCTACACCAAAGCTGCCCTTACCGCCGTCTGCAACTGGGCTTTAGATGAAACCAGCCCGGCAGCTACTTCGCCTGTCCTCGATACCGGTCTGCTGGCGTCCTTGCCCTCGCCCCGCCTCCGCCGCCTAGAGCTGGGCTACCGCACTAACAACCCCGCCAGCGGAGCCGTTGCCGCTGCGGCCGGCTTCCAGATTGAAGGAATCGAGCGGGAAAAATTCCTCTACGCCGGGCAGACCTACGACGCGGTTCTCGCCGCTAGGCTTCGTAAGGACGGACGTGCCCCGGCCAGTCTGTGCCACCAGGAGGCGGTTTTCCGCCCCGGCTTCCACCACGTAGAACTCTGGACCGAATCTCTGGAAACAGCCCTGCCCTCCTGGGGCTGGCTCACCCAGCAACTAGGCTGGACAACCTACCAGGAATGGCCTGGTGGAATCTCCTGGCAGGCTCCCGACGGCTCTTACCTCGTCCTCGAAGAATCACCCGATACCAGTGGCTCCCACGACCGCACCCACGCCGGTCTCAACCACCTGGCCTTCACGGCACCGTCCGCTACCTTCGAAATAGAACTGGTCGCGCCAAATCCCCGCACTTAGTCTGAAAACCCCGCAACTAGTTGCGGGTAAATCAGAATAAATGCGGATGAAAGAGTGAACTAAAAACCGGTCTCTCTTAGCGTAATGTTGATACGGCCTGACGGTAACCCACACCCGCCTGGGGCCGTCCGTTCATAGACCTTGCGCACACCGTGAAAAGCAAAACGTGAAGGGCCACCAAAAACAAAGAGATCACCGGAGTTCAAGATTAAGTCCCGATAGGGTTTCGACCGCGTTAGCGTATTACCCAGCCTGAATAGGCAGGAATCACCTATTGATAACGAAACTACCGGGGCACTGGATTTTTCGTCCTTATCCTGATGCATGCCCATGGTCGACTCTTTCTGATAAAAGTTCACCAAAGCAACATCAGGAGTGTAGGCTTCCGCCTGCTCAAAATCACCGGTTGCAACCCCCAGCGCTCGACGCCCTAGTCTTACCAGCCAATCAGGAACCGGCGGTACCGGCTGACCATTTACATCGTGGGCGATGCGTGTGTAAGAAGAAGGACTCCAATGCCAGCCCAGGCAGACGGTTTTGACGCTCATGGGGTGACCAGCAATCAAGGTGGAGTGGGGAGGGACAGGGCCACGCCCCCATTCCTGAAAACGGCCGACAATCCAGGCCTGCTGCTCTAAGCTAAGAAAAGCCGGAACATAGAAGGCACCTTCAGGTAACTCTAAACTACCGGAACTCACCTCACTCGGGCCAAATAAGGCATCACTGTGCATGACTACTCCCCAGCTGTCGCACCAATTGTTTCTCTCGCGAAGACCCTACCTTGAAACAAAAGCCCCCGCATTTATTCTGAAAAACCCGCAACTAGTTGCGGCTAAATCAGAATAAGTGCGGATAGATAGTGGGTGAGGCGTTTTTCACGCCGGGCACAAAAAGAGAAGGTACGCCAGCGCTTCGCGCATTCTGGCTCTGCTTATGTTTAGCCGGCTAAAAGGCCCCACTGGGGCCTTTCTTCACGCCGGGCACAAAAAGAGAAGGTATGCCAGCGCTTCGCGCATTCTGGCATACCTTCTCTTTTTGTGCCCTCGAAAGGATTCGAACCTTCGACACCCAGCTCCGGAAACTGGTGCTCTATCCACTGAGCTACGAGGGCAACATCAAACCAGGGGTTCGACTCCACATACTTTATCAGAAACCCCAGCCCCTAACCCAAACGCACAGCCCAAACCCGCTACAGTAGAACTCAGCAAGGACGCACCAAACATACCAGCCAAGGGACAACCATGAGCGTGCAGCCCATCACCCCTAACCTCACAGGCAACTACGCAGGCACCACCAACCCTGCCCATGACTACGACTTCTACCCTCCCGCGACTGCCTGTGAAAGTCACCAGCCCGCGCCCCTACTCATCTACGTCCACGGAGGCGCCTGGCGGTTTGGCGACAAATCCTCCTTCCTCCTCGCCGATAACGGCCTACATCGGGTGCGTGAGCGCTTCGCCCACGCGGGCTTTGCCACTGCCTCCATCAACTACCGCCTCAGCCACGAGGCTCTCTTCCCCGCACAAATCAACGACCTCAAAACCGCCATCCGCTATTTCAAAGCCAGGGCACAAGACTTCAACATCGACCCGGCCCGCATAGCCCTGGCAGGCGGCTCAGCCGGAGGGCACCTGGTCCAGCTGGCCGCCGCTACAGGCCACCTCCAGGAGCCCTATCTCGAAGGGCTCTCAGCCCCTGTGCTCGCTGCCCGCGCTATGCAGGGGCAGCCGAATGCGTCCGCACGCTGCGCAGTCTCTATCTACGGAGTCAGCGACCTGCGTACAATCTTTGATGACCGCGTCGCCTGGGGCTTTCCCCGGGATCACCCCGAGGACGACGGCGCCGAGTGGCGCCTGCTTGGCTCGACCTACCCGGCTCCGGCAGGTTCGCAAGCAGAAATTAACTGGGCCAAGGCCCACCCGATTGATTACGCCCGCACAGCCCAGACAACAGGTGAACGTGTTCATGCCCCGGTCTACTACCTTCACGGTTCGGGTGATACCTGCGTACCACCCAACCAGTCGGTTGCGGCCCACCGGGCCCTCTCGGCGGCTAAGATTCCCACCGAACTGACCATGATTGGGGGAGCTGAGCACGCAGACGCCGCTATCTATGCCAGTGATACGGTCTGGGAGCGAATCATTGAGTGGGTGAGAGCGCAACTTGCCGATTAGGCCACTTCAGAAGGGACCAGGAAAGTCTCCCTCAGGTGCAGCGGAATGAAGGAGATCAGCGTATAGCTGGCACCCAGTTGAGGGTGGTAGACGGTGGCCTGCTCCGCTCCCTGCGTGCCGCACCCTGTAAACTAGTCCCTATGACTCCCGAAGAACTTTCCAGTGCCATTGATGGCGCCCTGGCGGCTGCATTTGACGCCGGTGAACTGACCCTGAACGAAGGCGAGAGCGCCCCCGCTGTGCGCGTAGAGCGCCCCAAGAACCGCGACCACGGTGACTGGGCCACCAACATCGCCCTGCAAATTTCCAAGAAGGTCGGGCGTAACCCGCGAGAGGTGGCGCAGGTTCTGGCCGTCCGCATCACCAATCTCCCCGGTGTGGCAAGAGTCGATATCGCTGGCCCCGGCTTCCTCAACATCACTCTGGACGCAGCCGCAGCCGGTGAGCTGGCAAGGACCATCGTTGAGCAGGGCTCAGCTTTTGGCACCAACAACACCCTGGCCGGTCAGACCATCAACCTTGAGTTCGTTTCGGCTAACCCCACTGGCCCAATTCACCTGGGTGGTACCCGCTGGGCCGCCGTGGGTGACTCCCTGGCCCGTATCTTCATCTCCCAGGGCGCAAAAGTTGTGCGCGAATACTACTTTAACGACCACGGCAATCAGATTGACCGCTTCGCCCGCTCTCTGCTGGCTCGTGCCAGGGGAGAAGAGGCCCCCGAGGACGGCTACGGTGGCGAGTACATCACCGATATCGCCAACCGGGTGCTAGAGGTGCGCCCCGACGCACTTGACACTGAAGATCCCCAAGAGGTCTTCCGCGCGACCGGCGTTAAATTCATGTTCGAGGAGATCAAGGAATCCCTGCACGACTTCCGGGTCGACTTCGATGTCTACTTCCATGAAAATTCCCTTTTTGAAGACGGCAAGGTTGACGAGTTGCTGGAAAAGCTGAAAGGGTCGCACAACCTATACTTCAAGGACGGAGCCTGGTGGCTTAAGTCCACCGACTTTGGCGACGATAAGGATCGCGTGGTCATTAAGTCTGACGGTAATGCTGCCTATATTGCGGGTGATATTGCCTACTTCCAAGATAAGACCAAGCGCGCAGAGAACCCTGCTGACCTGGCAATCTACATGCTGGGTGCTGACCACCATGGTTATGTGGCGCGTCTGAAGGCTGCTGCGGCTGCCCTGGGCGATGACCCTGACATGGTGGAGGTCATGATTGGCCAGATGGTGAACCTGGTGAAGGACGGTAAGCCCGTGCGCATGTCCAAGCGCGCCGGTACCGTGGTCACCCTCGAAGACCTGGTCGAAATCGTAGGCGTGGACGCAGCTCGCTACTCGCTAACCCGCTACTCGGTTGACTCCAACATCGATATTGACCTGAATCTGCTGACCAGGCAGTCCAACGAGAACCCGGTCTTCTACGTGCAATATGCCCACGCTCGCACCTGCGCTATCGCCCGGAATGCGCAGGTTGCTGGCGTCACCACTGAGTCCGTTGATACTGCCCTGTTAGACTCTGAGGCCGATAACGCTCTGGTGGCAGCCCTGGGCCAGTTTGCCGGTGCTGTCAAGGAAGCCGCTGACTTCCGTGAGCCCCATCGCGTGGCCCGCTACCTGGAAACCCTGGCCGGTGCCTACCACCGCTGGTACGGGGTCTCTCACGTCGCCCCCAGGGGCGAGGAAGAGGTCACCGATCTGCACCGCACCCGCCTGCTACTCAACAATGCTGCCCGCCAGGTGCTGGCTAACGGCCTGGGCCTGCTGGGCGTTACTGCCCCCGAAAAAATGTAAGGAGCCCCGTCTTTATGGGAGCTGAACCCGCCCTGCTCAAGCCAGACTGGCTGAGCTACCCCGAGTACCCTGCTACCCTCGACCCGGTGATTTGGATGCCCTCCTTCACCCGCTCCGACAGTGGCGAGCTCGAGGTGGATGGAACCCCCGTCAGCCAGCTGGTTGCCGACTTCGGCACCCCGGAGTATGTCTTCTCTGAGACCACCTTCCGCGCTCGTGCTGCTGAGTTTCGCTCGGCCTTTGAGGCCGCTTTTGAAGTTCACGGTGCTGAGGTGTCGGTCTACTACGCCGGTAAGTCCTTCTTGGCTACCGCTGTCGCCAAGTGGGCAGAAGAAGAGGGCCTCTGCCTGGATACCGCCAGCGGCGGCGAGCTGGCTATTGCACAGCGGGCCGGGGTTCCCGGTGCCAAAATTGCCTTGCACGGTAACAATAAGTCGGCACCCGAAATTGCTCGTGCCTTGCGCTACGGGGTAGGACGCATAGTGGCAGACTCGGTGCCCGAGGTTCGGCTGATTGAGTCGGTGGCAGCCGAGCTGGGTGTGGTTGCGCCCGTTATGCTGCGTGTGACCCCTGGCGTCCATGCCTCCACCCATGACTTCATTGCTACGGCTCACGAGGATCAGAAGTTTGGCCAGTCTCTGGCGCCTGGAACCGCGCCCCTGGCTGGTCTGGAGCTTGCTGAGCTGATTGAGCTGGGTATTACAGCTGATGATGCCTACGCTACCGTTGCTGCTGCCCTGGCTATCAGGAGTGAGCACCTTGACCTGCGCGGCCTGCACTGTCACATTGGCTCCCAGATTTTTGAGGCCGAGGGCTTTGGCAGGGCAGCTGAGAAGGTGCTGACCTACATGCAACAGCTCAATGAGCGCTTTGGTGTGGTGCTGCCCGAGATTGACCTGGGCGGTGGCTACGGTATCGGCTACACCGAGCAGGATAATCCGCGCAGTTCAGCTGATATCGCCACTGAACTGGCTGACATGGTCTCTAAGACCTGCGCCAAGGTGGGTATGACCATTCCCCACCTCTCCTTTGAGCCGGGCCGTTCCATCTCTGGCCCCTCCGGTATCACCCTCTATACGGTTGGTACCATCAAAGATGTCTCCATCGAAGACGAAAACGGCGACACTCGAGTGCGCCGCTACGTCTCGGTGGATGGTGGCATGAGTGATAACCCCCGCCCGGTGCTTTACGAGTCCGACTATGCCGTGACCCTAGCCAACCGGGCTCCGGGGGGTGAGCAGGTACTGTGCCGTGTGGTGGGTAAGCATTGTGAATCCGGTGACATTGTGATTCGCTACTGCTACCTGCCAGCTGATTTGGAGGCAGGCGATATTCTGGCTGTTCCGGCCACCGGTGCCTACAACCACGTCATGGCTTCCAACTACAACTACCTCACCCGCCCGCCGGTTGTCGCAACTGTAGCAGGCAGCGCCCCCCGCGCGATAATCCGCCGGGAGACCGAAGACGACATGCTGGCCCGCGACCTGGGCCTAGTCTAGGTTTCCCGTAAGCAGTTAACTACCGTCTACCTGCCTCACCTCACGGTGGGCAAGCGGCATGAGGGTAGCCTGCCACCAATCAGTCCGTGAGAAATATCTGTTCAGAGAGCGGGAAAACCTGCCCCACCCATTAGCATGGTGAGCAGACCCGCCTACCACTTACGTCAGGAGATACCTTGGGATCCACCCCCACCATTAAAGTTGCTTTGCTGGGTGCCGGTAACGTCGGCTCCCAGGTTGCCCGCATGCTCATTGAAGACGCCGAGTCCCTGCGTGATCGAATTGGCGCTGAGGTGGAGCTACTCGGTATTGCTGTGCGCGATACCGCGGCCCAGCGCCACTACAATGCTGCCCCCGAGCTGTACACGACCGAGGCAGAGGCCCTCATTGATGCGGCCGATGTAGTGATTGAGCTGACCGGCGGCCTTGAGCCTGCCCGCACCCGGCTTTTGCGGGCTTTGAACGCCGGTAAGTCGGTGGTTTCGGGGAACAAGGCCCTGTTAGCTAAGCACGGCGTTGAGCTAGCTGCGGCTGCTGCTCAGAGCGGTGCTCAGCTCTCCTACGAGGCTGCGGTTGCCGGTGCTATTCCGATTCTAAGGCCCCTGCGTGACTCGCTAGCAGGTGATCAGATATCCCGCGTGCTGGGTATTATGAACGGCACCACCAACTACATTCTGGATCAGATGGACACCACCGGCGCCCAGTTTGCTGATGCGCTGGCTGAAGCCCAGCGTCTGGGCTATGCCGAAGCTGACCCGACCGCGGATGTCGAGGGCCATGACGCTGCTTCTAAGGCCGCAATCGTTGCCTCTCTGGCCTTCCACTCCGACTTTACCATTGACGACGTTCACTGCGAGGGCATTACATCAGTGACGGCGGACGACGTCGCTGCAGCAGCTGCGGACGGCTACGTCATTAAGCTCCTAGCTGTGTGTGAGAAGGACGGCGAGGGTGTCAACATCCGGGTGAACCCCACCCTGGTTCCCCGTAGCCACCCGCTGGCATCCGTGCACGGTGCCTACAACGCGGTTTTTGTGCAGGCCGAGAATGCCGGTGAGCTCATGTTCTACGGCCCCGGCGCCGGTGGGGCCCCTACCGCTTCGGCTGTGCTGGGGGACTTCGTTTCGTTAGCCCGCCGCCTGGTGCTGGGCGGCCCTGGCATTCCTGAGTCTTCTTTCGCCCAGCTGGCCGCGACCCCCATGAACGAGGTTATTTCCCGCTACTCGGTAGGAATCATCGTAGAAGATAAGCTGGGTGTACTGGCTAATATCGCCCGTATCTTCGCCGAGCACGGTGTCTCGATTGAGACCATGCGGCAGGTTAAGAATCAGAACGGAACCGCTTCTATTCGCATCGTCACTCACCGTGCAGCCGATGCTAATCTGCGTAAGACCATGGCTGTGGTCGATGCCCTTGATACAGTGCGTGACATCACTTCCGTGATTCGCGTGGAGGGCTAAAGATTGTGAATCTTCCCATGATTGACGGCTCAGATGAGCCTTTTGTCTCCCCGGATGAAATTCCGGTGGGTGCCCGCGTCACCGTCAGGGTACCTGCCTCTTCGGCCAACCTAGGCCCCGGCTATGATTCATTGGGCCTGGCTCTGGCCCACTACGATGACCTGGTGGTCACCCGCATTGCTGGGGTGGGGGAGCTGACCTTTGACCTGACCGGTGAAGGGGCTAACGAGGTTCCCCGGGATGCCAGCCACCTGGTTGTCAAAGCCATGCTGACGGCCTGGAAGGCCGTGGGTCTCTTTGAGATGCCCTCACTGCACATCAAGGCTCACAACCGTATTCCGCACTCACGCGGCATGGGCTCGTCAGCCTCGGCTATCGTCGCCGGTGTTACCGCCGCCAACGGTTTACTGCCTGCCGAGCACCGGTTAGACGCTGATGCCGTCCTGCAAATTTGCTCTGGAATGGAGGGCCACCCCGATAATGTAGCTCCCAGTCTTTACGGGCACGTGGTCATCTCTTATGGGGACGATTCGGGCTGGCACTCTCTGCCCGTTCCGGCACACGCCAGTGTTGTGCCAATCATCGCCATTCCTGATTACGAGGTACCCACTAAGGTGGCTCGTGGGCTGATCCCAGAGACCGTTCCGCACCGCGAAGCTGCCGTCAACTCTGGTCGTGCGGCCTTGCTGACCCAGGCTTTGGCATCCTTCCCTGAATATCTGCTTCCGGCTACCAGCGATTTGCTTCACCAGCCCTATCGGGCGGTGGCCATGAAGCCCTCAGCAGCCCTGGTCAAGCACTTGCGCGGCCTGGGCTACGCGGCCGTGATTTCGGGTGCTGGCCCCACCGTCATGGTTCTGGCTCGGGGGCAGGAGGAGCGTGCGGCAGTTGGCGCCGCCATTCGCTCCTTCGCAAAGCAGTCTGAGCCCAATAGGCACGAAGGGCGCGATGTGACCTGGCGTGTACTTGATATCGATATCGATACAGAAGGTGCTATGCTTACCTATGAAGAAACCGCGTAAGCGCAGAAGCTACCATCAGCGGTAGCTTTCTCACCGCCTTCTTCATCACCTGGAGCTTAACAGTAGCCAGAAGCCTGCTACCTAAGCTCGTCTGAGGCGCTCAGCCTACCGGCATTTGCGCTCGGCCTCTGACCACACCCGTGACAGAGGCATGGCGCACCGCGCCAGGCCAACTAGCCAGTGCATACATACCTGTGCTCGCTCTACCGGCCTGCATCTTTACCATTACTCGCCCGCTCTGGGCATGGCACATCTGTTGTGCCAGAACGAACCGCGAAATCAACGACATTTCGAGAGAAGGAATTCTTCGTGGCAGAAAATACCGACCTGAACGCAGGTGCGGAGACCGCAGCAGCGGCAGACCAGAAAACCCCCGGCCTGAGCACTCTCAAGCTTGCTCAGCTTCAATCCCTCGCATCGCAGCTGGGCATTACCGGTGCTCGCCGCATGCGCAAATCAGACCTGGTAGAGGCCATTACCGCCCACCAGCGCGGATCAGCGGTTGCTGACCGCCCTGCAACAGCAGGGGCTACCGAAGAGAAGCCCAAGCGTACTCGCACCCGCAAGACCGCCGCCAAGACAACTGAGGAGCAGGACTCCACCGAGCAGGACTCCACCGAGCAGACTGAGGCCTCCGCTACTCCCGAGAAGCCCAAGCGTACCCGCACCCGCAAGACCGCCGCCAAGGCAACTGAGGAGCAGGACTCCACCGAGCAGACAGAGGCAGCGTCTGAAGCGAGTAAGGGCGCGGCGGCTTCTGATGAGGAGAGCAAAGAGAAAACCGCCGCCAAGCGCCGCGGCAACCGCCGAGCCACCACCGCCTCCCTGGCTCAGGGCGAGCCTAAGCCCGATACATCAGCTCTTGAAGCGGTTGAGGCGGCTCTGGACGGCCTGGAATCAAAGAAGGCCACCCGCTCAGAGAACGGGGACGAGAACAAGCGCACCCGCTCACGTGCCGACCGCCGAAAGGCTGAGAATGCCGAGGCCAGCGAATCAGCCGATGCCAAGGTCGAGGACGGCGAGAAGCAAGATCGCTTTGAGCGCAAGAACCGCCGTGACCGCAGCAACCGGGGCGAGAAGCAGGATCGAGAAAATCGCGGTAAGAACAGCCACGGTGACCACACTGAGCGCCAGAAGAACAATAACGGCCCCGATGAGGAGCGCCGCAACGCACGCAAGAACCGCCGTGATCGTCAAGCAGAGCGCCGCGACCGCCGGGGTAACCGCCGTGACGACTTTGAGCCCGATATCAGCGAGGACGACGTGCTCATCCCCGTAGCCGGTGTGCTTGATGTGCTTGATAACTACGCCTTTGTGCGCACCTCCGGCTATCTGCCTGGTACCAACGACGTCTACGTCTCCCTGGCCCAGGTCAAGCGCTACGCCCTCCGTAAGGGTGACGCGATTGTTGGCACCATTCGTGCACCCCGTGAAGGCGATAACAACAACCGTCAAAAGTTCAATGCCTTGGTGCAGCTGACCTCCATCAACGGGCTGAGCCCCGAAGAGTCTAAGGGCCGCCGTGACTTTGGCAAGCTCACTCCGCTCTACCCCAAGGAGCGTCTGCGCCTGGAAACCGACTCCAAGAAGCTCGGCCCCCGCGTCATTGACCTCATCGCCCCTATTGGCAAGGGCCAGCGCGGCCTGATTGTGGCACCGCCCAAGGCCGGTAAGACCCTGATGCTCCAGTCCATCGCCAACGCGATTACCGCCAATAACCCCGAGGTCCACCTCATGATGGTTCTGGTGGACGAGCGCCCTGAAGAAGTCACTGACATGCAGCGCACCGTCAACGGTGAGGTCATTGCCTCCACCTTCGACCGCCCGGCAGACGACCACACCACCGTTGCCGAACTCGCCATTGAGCGCGCTAAGCGCCTGGTGGAGCAGGGCCGTGACGTCGTCGTCCTGTTGGATTCTATGACCCGCCTGGGCCGCGCCTACAACCTGGCGGCGCCCGCCTCGGGCCGGATTCTCTCCGGTGGCGTTGACGCAGCGGCGCTCTACCCGCCCAAGAAGTTCTTTGGCGCAGCCCGCAACATCGAAGAGGGCGGCTCACTGACTATCCTGGCTACTGCACTGGTTGAAACCGGGTCAAGGATGGATGAGGTTATCTTCGAAGAGTTCAAGGGCACCGGCAACATGGAGCTGAGGCTCTCCCGTCAGTTGGCTGATAAGCGCATCTTCCCCGCTATCGACCTCAATGCCTCCTCAACCCGCCGCGAAGAGGCCCTGCTTTCACCCGATGAAGTCAAGATTATGTGGCGCCTACGCCGCGTTCTGGCTGGTATGGATCAGGAGCAGTCACTCTCTATTCTGCTGAACAAGCTGCGCGATACCCAGTCCAACGTTGAGTTCCTGCTGACCGTTGCTAAAAGCGGTCTGGGTCACGGCGAATAGCCCCGTCAGGCAATACCCGCCTGCACCCGCACTCACGCGGGGCAGGCGGTGCTCTAGAGCGTTAAGACAAGATGTGTGCCCCGGTGGGGCACCGATATAGAAGAGGCAAGAAACCGTGATTGATTCCATTCAGGGGTTGCTCGATGAGCACGCAGAGCTGCAGAAGCAACTGGCTGACCCAGCCGTCCACGCTGATCAGGGGAAAGCCCGCAAGCTGGGTCGCCGCTACGCAGAGCTCAACGGCATCGTCGAGGCCTATAACCGTGTGAACTCCCTGCGTGACGATATCGAGGCAGCCTCCGAAATGGCTGCTGAAGACCCCGATTTCGCTGCTGAGGTTAAGGAGCTTGAGGCCGTCTTGCCCCAGGCTGAAGAGAAACTGCGCCGCCTGCTGATTCCTCGTGATCCGGATGACGGCCGCAACGTCATTCTCGAAGTCAAGGGCGGTGAAGGTGGCGACGAGGCATCGCTCTTTGCAGCCGATTTGCTGCGCATGTACACCCGCTACGCCGAGTCTAAGGGATGGAAGACCGAGATGATCTCCTCCCAGACCACCGATGTGGGGGGCTACAAGGACGCCCAGGTCGCCATCAAGGGTACCTCAACCGACCCCGCCGAAGGCGTGTGGGCCCACCTTAAGTACGAAGGAGGTGTACACCGCGTCCAGCGTGTGCCAGCCACCGAGTCTCAGGGGCGCATCCACACCTCGGCTGCCGGTGTTTTGGTCTTCCCCGAAGTCGATGAGCCCGAGGAAATCGAGATTAACCAGAACGATTTGAAGATCGATGTCTACCGTTCATCAGGGCCCGGCGGTCAGTCGGTGAACACCACCGACTCTGCTGTACGTATCACCCACCTGCCCACCGGCATTGTGGTTGCTATGCAGAACGAGAAGTCTCAGATTCAGAACCGTGAAGCTGCTATGCGCGTGCTTCGTGCCCGCCTGTTGGCCTGGCAGCAGGAGCAGATTGATGCTGAGAACGCCGAGAAGCGCCACTCCCAGGTGCGTACCATGGACCGTTCTGAGCGCATCCGCACCTATAACTTTCCCGAAAACCGTATTGCGGATCACCGCACCGGCTACAAGGCCTACAACCTAGATGCCGTGCTCAACGGTGACCTTGAGGCCGTGGTGCAGTCCGCTATTGAGATGGACGAGGCAGCCCGCCTTGAAAAGCTCGGTTCGGACGACGGCTAACCGTGACTGAGTTTGTCACCGCGCCCGGCGAGGAGCTTGATTCAGCTCTGCGCCGGGCTTCGGCCTACCTGGTGGCGGCCGGTGTTGAGTCGGCTGCTACGGACGCGCAACTGTTAGCGGCCTACGCTCTCGAACGTCAGGCTCACGCGGCAATTCAGGCAGGTGGCATCGCCGGTGCTCAACCACCTGAAACCGAGCATGTGAGCCGGGGCAGGGTCCAGGCCCTGGCTCTGCTGGGGCACCCGGCTCCGGACGGATTCGGTCGGCTGGTGACCCTGCGTGGCCAGCGCCTGCCCCTGCAACACATCACCGGCCAGGCCCACTTTCGTTCGTTGACTCTGTCGGTGGGCCCGGGGGTGTTTGTGCCCCGCCCCGAGACCGAGCTGCTGGTTGAGCGTGCCTTGACCGTCTACCGTTCCTTGCAGGAGCACGGCCAGCTACCCGTCAAGCCAGTTGTGGTGGATTTGTGTACCGGTAGCGGGGCTATCGCTGCCTCACTGGCGCACGAGGAGCCAGGGGCGAAGGTCCTTGCGGTTGAGCTTTCTACCGAAGCAGCTGCCTGGGCCGAGCGCAACCTCACACCCTACGGGGTGACCCTCGTTCGGGGCGATGCTCGCACCGCACTACCTGAGTACGAAGGCCGGGTGAGCCTGGTGGCCTCTAATCCGCCCTATATTCCTGCCGGTGCCGTACCCAAGGACCCAGAGGTGCGCGACCACGACCCGGCCCTTGCCCTCTACGGTGGGGGAGCGGACGGCATGGAACTGCCCCGCGCTATCGCCACCCGTGCCTTTACCCTGCTAGCCCCCGGAGGCTACCTGATTATGGAGCATGCCGAGACCCAGCGTGAGCTAATGCGCCGCACCTTCGTAGCAGCCGGGTATGAGCGCATTGTCTCTTATGACGATTTGGCGGGTAAACCCCGCCACACAGCAGGCTACAAACCCGCTACCTAGGAATATGAAAGAATAAAGAGCGTGAACGCAACCATTGTTTCTGCAACTGACGCCAGGGCCCTGGGCGATGCCATTGCAACTGCCCAAGCGGTGATTGCTGAGGCCAAGACCATTGTGATTCCTACGGATACCGTCTACGGTATTGCGGCCGATGCTTTTTCAGTAGAGGGAGTGAGTCATCTGCTGGCTGCCAAGGGCCGCACCCGTCAGATGCCACCGCCGGTACTGATATACGACGAGTCGGTGCTGGCCGGTTTAGCCGATGAGGTTTCTGAGGACGCCCGTGCTCTAGCTCGTGAGTTTTGGCCCGGTGCGCTGACCCTCATCCTCTACGCGCAACCATCTCTCAACTGGGATCTCGGTGAGACACAGGGCACGGTTGCCCTGCGCGTGCCCAATGATCCGGTAGCTCTTGAGCTTTTGAAGAACCTGGGCCCGCTGGCGGTGTCTTCGGCTAATAAGACTGGGCGCCCCGCTGCAACCACGGCTGAGGAGGCTGCCACCCAGTTAGGCAATGATGTTTCTGTCATTTTTGACGGCGGCCCTCGCCCGGTAAATCGCCGCTGGGGGTTTGACGTCCAGCCTTCCACTATTGTGGACTGCACCTCTGACCGCCTGGTTGTGGTACGTGAGGGAGCTCTGAGCGTGGAGCGCCTGCGTGAGGTAGTGCCCGGTGTGATGACGCGAGCTGAGTTTGACGCGAGCGAGAAGGCCCGCCGTGAGGGGGAGCAGTCTCAGGATACTGAGATAGTAGAAAGCGCTGAGATGCCCCCTCCGCGGCACATGGCAACTCCTGAGCAGGATGGATCTCAAGAAACGGGCCGCTCTACCGCCACAGCGGGGTCGCTGACCGCTGGCCTGGTCGGCTCTGCCTCTACCAGAGGTATTGACCAGCGCCGTACTGCGTCTGTGCAGACCGAACGGAAGACCCCTGAAGTGAAGGACTCCACCAAGCCCTATTCGGTGCAGGCAGCCACCGCCCTGGTCTTTGGGGCAACTCCGGCCCCCACCTCAACGGGTTCTGATTCCGCAGAAAAGTAGGCGGGCTGAAACCCTTGCTTCAGGTGCTCTGTGAGCTGACGCTATTGAAAGCGGCGATCTCGCTTAGCTCCAAGGGCTGAGTGAGCAGTGCGTAGCACTTCGGAGACACGCGGGGTTGGAACCAGCCCCTGCGTGCGGGCCCAGGAGTCGTCAATATCCTGGCCGAACCACATGACCTCCACCCTGCGCACAGGGCCGGTTAAACGGTCGCCCAGTAGCTCTGACACCTTGTAGCCTGCGGTGATGAGCGCGCGGCACAGCGGGACTGGCAGGTGGAGGGGGTAACGGCGTCCGGCATCTACCAAAACTGACTCGGTTGTTGAACCCTCCCAGGGCTGCATCACCACGGGGGGTAGAGGCCCCTCAAAGGCAGCGACCCGATGCACGAACTCAGCCAGGGCATAGTTGGATGAGACCGGGGTGCGGCGGGGGGAACGCCCTGCTACTGAGGCCAGTGGTGAGCTGGCAATTTTAGCGAAGGCTTCGGTGGTGCGGCGTCCGCGCCCCTGAACGCTCGTTGCACGGATAATGCAGAGCTCTACAGCGTGGTCACCGGCAACCTGAGCGGGGGATGAACTGGGGGCTGCGGGGTATTTGGAACCCTGCGATCCGGGCGCCTGCCCCGCAGCAGCGGTCCTTTCGATAAAGGACCGCAACAGCAAGAGCACCTCCTCGCCCAGGGCCTTCGAGAAAGAGTAGGCAGAAAAGGGGGCTGCGGTCTCGGTAGGGGTCAGCTCCGTAACCGGGCCAAGCACAGCGGCAGAGCTCATATGGATGACCCGTGAAACTCCCGTTCGTTGGGCCGCAATGGCAATGACGGCAGGTAGCAGAGCGTTAGCGCCCAGCAGGGGCGCAAGATCCTCCTGGTCTGGGGCGGCAAGCCCCGAGGCGTTGATTACCACGTCGCAACCGGCAAACGACTCAGCGAGGGTGTCGATAATCCCGTCAAGCTTGCGGGCTTCAACGATAATTTCCTGGGCATCGGTGGTTCGTGTGAGCAGGCGAGGCGCTTCAACAGCTTCGAAGGTAAGACCCTCAGCCGCTAGCCGCGCCACAATGGACGAACCCACAAATCCGCTTGCACCGATAACTTTCCAGGTGGCTTGTGCCATGCCGTAACTCCATCGCTAGGGGTGAGGGCGGTGATGCCCTCTTCTAGGGTGACACAGGATGAGCCCAAAAACACGTAAGGCTGGGCTCGGCTTGTTGACCCGGCCAGGTTGTTCCTGCCCTCTTGGGCGGCCCGGCAGAGAAATCGACGGATGAGTTAGGTAAACTTCTGGTAGTGTGCCGCGTGCTCCGCCCGCCCCGCGTCGGGAGTGTTAACACTCTGCCGCAGATAGCCTCACCCTCACGAAAGGATCTGCCTTCATGGTCTCCCCTCAGCTCATCGCCCCAGCGGGCACCGAGCGTATCGTTGCCGTTGTGGTGACCTATAACAGGCGTGAGCTGCTTGAGCAGACCCTCGCTGGAATAGCTTCCGGGGAGCTGACTCCCACCACCGTCGTCCTGATTAACAACGCTTCGACCGATGACACGGCCGCCTACCTGAGCTCCCTGACCTACAGCCTGCCACTTGATGTTGTGCACCTGCCCTCTAACGTGGGAGGCGCCGGTGGATTTACCGTGGGCATTGACCGGGCCCTGAGCCGTCATGATGCTGATCTTGTGTGGGTGATGGACGACGACACCGAACCCACCGAACATACGCTGGCTGAAGCCTACCGAGCCTGGGTGCGTTATTCACCGGTGCTGGCCGAGCGCCCTGCTGTGGTAGCGTCGAAGGTGGTGTGGACCGATGGGCGTGACCACCCCATGAATACCATGCGCACCATGTTTCGTGCCGGAGAGAATCGGACCGAGCGCGCCGCGATGGTGGGAGCGCGCCCCATCCGTTCGGCCTCCTTTGTCTCGATTCTCATGGACGGTGCCGCTATGCGTGCTACCGATTTACCTATCGCTGACTTCTTCATCTGGAATGACGATTTTGAATACACCACCCGTCTGATTCATCACTCACGCGGTATCGCTACGGATCGCTCGGTGGCCCTGCACCACACCACAACTTTTGGTACCACAGATGCCAAGCCCGGCCCCCGCTTTTACAATGACGTGCGTAACAAGCTCTGGGTGTTTTGTGCCCGCCGCACTTTGACCCCGGTGGAGAAGATTCTTTACGGTGGTTCAACCGTTCGCCTGTGGGTGAATACTCTGGTGCGTACCGATGAAAAGAAGACCTACCTCGGCTATCTCCTGAACGGGATTAAAGACGCTGCGGCCGGCTATAGGCCGAACAGTGAGGTTTTGCAGGGGGTCTATAAGCTTGAAAGGCCCACCCTGGCTGAGCGAGTGCGTGCTAGCTACACCGAGGACGACCGCTTTTCTCTCCTCATGAGTTTCTATTCAGGTGATGACCCGCAGGCTCTGCGCCAGGCCCTCCTATCGAACACCGTGGATCAGAAGCTGGCCCCGACTGAGGTGGTGCTGGTGCAGGACGGGCCGGTCCCGGCTGAGCTGATTCGTGTTGTCACCGAGGTGACGGCGCAGTTGCCAATACCGGTAAAGCACCTTGTCTTGGCAAAGAATCACGGCCTGGCAGCTGCCCTCCGTGAAGGGCTTGAGGCGGTTAGCTTCGATATAGTTGCTCGTGCCGACTCCGACGACATCTCGGAGCCCCAGCGCTTCGCCACCCAGATTCCGCAACTCGCTCAGGGCCGGTACGATGTGCTGGGGAGCGCTATGTATGAGTTCGACGGAGACCCCGCCACGCCTGTGGCTACTCGGCGGGTGGCCACCGGGGCCCGCACCATTCGCGAGCTCCTACCCAAGCGTAATCCCATGTTGCACCCCACTGTGGTTTTCCGCACACGTGCGGTTCAGGCGGTAGGCAGTTACGTTGAGGTTCCCGGAGCTGAGGACTACTGGCTGTGGACTCGCATGAGTCGGGCCGGGTTCGTTTTGGGCAACCTCGACCAGCCTCTGGTGCGCTACCGGGTGAGTTCTGCCTATACCCGGCGCGGTGGGCTGGGTGCCCTGCGTAAGGACTTAGCTATACAGCGTCGGCTATACAGCGGAGGCGCTCTGACACTAGCCCGCTTTGCGCAGAACCTGGCCGTACGAGGTATGTACCGGCTCGCCCCAGAAGCTCTACGCACTCAAGCTTTTAGAATGATGACCAATCGAACCCCGCTGGGAGATAAGAAGGAGGGACGCGGTGCCTAAACAGGTGTCTTTACAAACCGCCTCTTTGCCCCTTGTCTCAACCAGCCCCGAACGCAAGAGCTGGTGGAAATACGTCCAGATGGCTCTGGACTCCCTGGCCTGGCTTGTAGCGCTACCTGCCGCCTTTATCTTGCGGTACGGCATGGACCTTACTCAGATTGACGTAGGCGGCCTGGTTACCTTTGCTCTCCTTGCCATACTGTTCCAGGTGGCAGGTGGTCTCATGATTGGCCTTTATCGCGGGCGGTTGAGCTATGGTTCTTTAGAGGAGAGCCTCAAGCTCTACCCTCTGGTAGCTATGAGCACCATTATGTTGCAGGCTATTCTCTTTTTGTCTTCGCGGTCATTTGGGGTTCCCCGGTCGGTAGCCATTATTGCTTTGCCGATTGCTCTCTTACTTATGATGGGCTTTCGCTATATCAAGCGAATCTACGAAGAAATCAACAACCGCCCCACGGGGGAGGGGCTGCAGCGGGCCCTGGTGTACGGTGCCGGGTTTGTGGGGCGTAACCTGGTCTCCTCGCTCATGAGTGACCCTAAAGCCAAGTACCTGCCCGTGGCTATTGTCGATGATGATCCAACGATGCGCAACGCCCGCATCCATTCAGTTAAGGTTGAAGGTACAAGCGCAGACCTGCCGCAGCTCGTGAAGCGGCACAACGTCGATAAACTTTTCATCGCTATCGGTGAGGAGATTTCTGAGCGCCGACTAGTGCGCGTATCGCAGGCCATGCGAGAGTTGGGGGTGGAGGTGACGCGTATTTCGTCTGCCGTCCCTGATACCGTCAAGCAGGAGGGCAGAAGCTTTGAGAGCAACGAACGTGAGCTGCTCGAGAAGATTCGTGGTCAGATTGACTACAAGATTGATAACAGCCTGATTGAGGGCTATGTGAAAGGACGCCGCGTGCTTGTCACGGGTGCGGGTGGGTCCATCGGTTCTGAGCTCTGCCGTCAAATCATGTTCTATGAACCGGCTGAACTGATGATGCTTGATCGCGATGAGTCGCTCTTGATGGATACACGTTACTCGCTGACCGGGCTGTCGAGTCTTGATGACCCCAGCGTTATTCTGGCCGACGTGAGGGACTATGAGGCACTTGAAGCGGTATTTGTTGAACGTCAACCTGAGGTTGTGTTTCACGCTGCTGCCCTCAAACATGTCTCAGCCTTGGAGGCTTATCCTAAGGAGGCCTATAAGACGAATACAGTGGGTACCGCCAATGTACTTAAGGCTTCAGCTCACGTTGATGTTGACGTGTTTGTCAATATTTCTACCGATAAGGCGGCAGATCCCACCACAGCTCTGGGCCAGTCCAAACGTAGCGCAGAGATGCTGACCAGCTGGTACGGGCAGGCAACGGGCAGGCGGTACGTATCGGTGCGCTTTGGCAATGTTTTTGGTTCGCGCGGCTCCATCAAGCCTCTCTTCACCAAGCAGATTATGGACGGCGGGCCAATCACGGTCACCGACCGAGAGGCTACCCGTTACTTTATGCTGATTCCCGATGCCTGCCTGCTGGTAATGTTGGCAGGTGCCATCGGCGAACAGGGGGAGGTGTTGGTGCTTGATATGGGGGATCCGGTCAAAATTCTCACCGTAGCTGAGAATATGCGCCGCCTCTACGAGAGGTACGATGTGGCAATCGAGGTTATTGGCCTACGTGCCGGTGAGAAGCGGGACGAGGTACTGTTTGGTGAGGGCGAAAAGCACCTGCCCAGCAAGGAGAACGGCCATATCATGCGAGCTGCCTCACCGGCCCTCGACCCGGCCACACTTGACTATGGTGCCTGGCTCGCTAACTATCGGGCGCACCGCGGCTATAACCGAACAGAGCACCGAGGGCAGGAGGCTTCATGACCACCGATCAGCTCATCGCTCTCGTCCTTGTTCCCGGCAGCCTAGCTCTGGTGCTGGGCCTGCTGCTACCGTATGCCGTTCGGCCTCTGCTACACCGGTGGAATCTGGTCGATATACCCACAGCGCGCTCTTCGCATTCCTCCCCGGTTTTCCGGGGAATGGGGCTGGCTACTGCGCTGGCTGCTATAGCCGGCTATTTCCTTGCTCTGGTGGACGGGCAAATCTTCACAGACCGTTCAATCGCTGTCTTCGTTCTGTTCGGCATGGTCACCTCGGGCCTGCTGGGGTGGCTCGAAGACTACCGGGGCGTTTCAATTAGTGTGCGAGCGTCGGCCCAGCTGGCCATCGGCCTGATAGTGACCATTGGCATGACTCTCATGCTTGGCACATCCGTCTTTTGGATCCCGCTTGGGGCCTTTGCGGTTACCGCCTACATCAATGTGGTCAACTTCATGGACGGCATCAACGGCATCTCTGGTTTGCACGGCCTGGTCGTAGGCGGAGCCTACGCCTACGCGGGATGGGTCAATCAGATGCCCTGGCTCCTTGCGGGGGGCGCCTCGGTGGCGGCAGCCTACCTAGCCTTTTTGCCCTGGAACGTGCGCACCGGTAAAAACGTTTTCTTAGGAGATGCGGGATCCTATTTTCTGGGCGGGGCCATTGCCTGCATGGCGGTAGGGGCCTTTCTCTCTGGTGTCTACGTGGAATATATTCTGGCCCCACTGCTGGTTTATCTTGCAGACACAGGTAGCACCCTCTTCCGAAGAATCAGCCAGGGGGAGCAATGGTATAAGCCTCACCGTACCCACACCTATCAGCGTCTTACGGACGCAGGAATGAGCCATCTTGGCGCAGCCGGTGTGGTGACACTTACCACAGTTTTGGTCACCGTTATTACGGTGGGTTCTCTTCCCTTTGAAACCCAAAACGCCCTGGGTGCTGCCCTGGCCGTCCTGGTCATACTCGCCCTCTACCTGACTCTGCCAACTCTGATTCGAAAAGTGAGCTCACGTGGCTAGAAACAAACCCCTTGGCATAGGGGAGCTGCCCTGGCGCAGGATGTTTGTTTCTGTCTCACGCGCTTTGGCTATTGTGGCCTTGGTCGGTACGATGGTGGGAGCACTGACTACCGGTAAATCGGCTGCGGGTGGGTTTGTTACCGGCCTGGCACTTGTTTACTGTAGCTTCGCAGTTGGAATTGTCACAGTAATTCTGGCCGAGAAGAAGTCGATGAAGGCGGCGGCGGTGGCCCTAGCTGCCTCCTATCCCGTCAAAATTTTGGTTTTCACAGGTCTGTTGCTGCTAGCCCCTGTACCGGAAGATTTCCGCAACGGGTGGCTACTAGTAGGCGCGGTACTGGGCCTTGCGGTTCAGCTCGTCATAGAGACACGAATTATCACGAGACAGAGAATCCTCTACTTTGATTCGGTAGGATGAAGTGAGCCAAAGGAGCATATGCACGTGGGTAAAACTGACCGTAAGTGGTACAAGCAAGATAAGCAGCTCCGATCAGCTGGCGACCTCGTAGCCGGGGGCGGAACAGCCGGTGCTTTTATGACTTTGCTCTATGTCATGATAGGCATTGGTATCTGGTCTTTGATAGGCTATGGTCTGGACCACTTACTAGGGACCACCTGGATTGTTTGGGTCGGCGCACTGCTAGGTGCTTTCGGTGGAATATACCTGGTGTACATCCATCTGCAGCAGAGCAAAAACTAAGACCGCTCCTCGGAGCTGGCACACACAGTACTTTGATTCTTTACACCTCTGAGGTTGCTGGTAGCAGCGGCCAACACGAAGCAAGAAAGGACTTGCCTTGATTTCAAACGGGCTAGTTGTCGCAGCGGGAGAACAGCAAGGCTACGTTCCGCCCACCATTGACGATATGCATCTACCTGCATTCTTCACCATCGGTAATTTTGAATTCGGCAAGCACACCGTCCTGATCCTGCTTTCGGTGGTCATCGTTGCTGGCTTCTTCCTGTTCGCAGCCCGTAAGCGCGCCATGGTGCCCTCCCGCACCCAGTTCGTGGGTGAAATGGGTTACGGGTTGGTGCGTAACAGTCTGGGCAAGGAACTCATTGGTGTCCACCACTATAAGCCCTTCGTTCCCATTCTCTTCACCTTCTTCTTCTTCATTCTGGTCAATAACCTTTACGGTTCGGTCCCCGTCATCCAGCTACCCACCATGTCACACGTAGGTTCTGCCTACGCCCTGGCCGGTATCGCCTACCTGACCTGGGTTGGTGTTGGTATCAAGCGTAAGGGCTTTGGTGGGTTCATGAAAGATATGACCATGCCCCCCGGCGTCCCGCCGCTGGTCTACGTGATTCTCATTCCGATTGAGTTCATGTCTAACCTGCTGATTCGCCCCGCAACTCACGCCCTGCGTCTCTTCGCTACCATGTTCGGTGGTCACCTGGCGCTCATGGTTGCAGCATCACTGACCCAGTATCTGATTATGGAAGCTGGCGGTGTCGCGGCTCTGGCCTCAATCGGTTCCGGCGCCCTGGGTATCTTCCTCTACTTCCTGGAGCTGATGATTCAGTGCATCCAGGCCTACGTCTTCACCCTGCTCCTTGCGGTCTACCTGCAGGGCTCAGTCTCAGAAGGCCACTAAAAATAGGTTTTCTCCGGCAGGTCACCCCGGCCGGACGAGAAAAGCAACCCGCCTCGGCGGGGAGTGTCCACCATATCAACTCTGTCTGAGCGCTACACACATCGAATAGCTCGGGCACTGTGAAAGGAAACAAACCACATGGAAATCACCGGTTCACTTACCGCAGTAGGGTACGGCCTGTCAGCAATCGGCGGCGGTATCGGTGTAGGCCTTATCTTTGCTGCCTACATGACCTCCGTTGCCCGTCAGCCCGAGTCACAGCGCACCCTGCAGCCCATGCTCTTCCTGGGCTTCGCTCTGGTTGAAGCGTTGGCGATTCTTGGCCTGGTTCTTGCGTTTATCATGCAGTAATTTCCGGCATCCGCCGAAAATTCTTGACCGAACTATAGAACAGGAAAACCCCCTATGACTCATCTAATGGCAGCAGGAGAAGGCGCAAACCCTGTCATCCCTAACGTCTGGGAAATAGCCATTACCGCCATCGGGTTCCTGATCCTCCTCTTCATCGTTTCCAAGTACGTCGTCCCGGCCTTTGAAAAGATTTACCAGGACCGTAAGGAAGCCATTGAGGGTGGTCTAGCCAAGGCCGAAAAGGCCCAGGCAGAGGCCGCAGCAGCACGCGAAGAGTATGGCCAGCAGCTCGAAAGCGCTCGTCTGGAAGCCCAGAAAATTCGTGAGGAAGCACGCGCTGAAGGCGACGCCATTGTAGCGGAAGCCAAGGAACGCGCTAACGCTGAGGCCGCTCGTATCACCGAGAACGCCCAGAAGACTATCGAGGCAGAACGTGCCGCAGCCACAGCATCACTTCGCACTGAAGTAGGCGCACTGGCTACTGCACTGGCTGGCAAGATTGTGGGCGAATCCCTCAATGACGATGAGCGATCTGCACGTGTAGTCGATCGTTTTCTGGCTGACCTTGACGCACAGCAACAGGCAGGTGCGGCCCGCTAATGTCAGCAGTATCGACTGAATCACTGAACCAGGTGGAACAGGTTTTGGTTGCTCAGGCTACCGATAACCCGACCCATCTCGCAGACGAACTCTTCGCTGTTGTCGATTTGATTGACAGCAACGGTGGGTTCCGGCGAGGTCTAACCGATTCCTCCCGCGAAGCATCGCAGCGAGCAGGTATAGCCCGATCAGTTCTGGGCGGCAAGATTTCAGAAGCAGCTCTAACCGTGGTTTCTACAGCAGCAGAAGCCCGCTGGAGTTCAGAACGAGACCTGGCCGATGCCCTCGAAACCACCGCTGTAACCTCAGTAGCGCTTTCTGCTGAACAGCGAGGGGGAGTAGAGGCCCTAGAGCAGACCGTCAATGAGCTGTTGACTTTCATCAACACCGTTGACGCCTCAGCTGAGGCCCAGGCTGCTCTAGCCGATTCCCGGGCAAGCAAGGAAGCACTCAAGAAGCTGGCTGTCTCTCTGGGGGGCAACGCCGCCTCAGCTGAAGGCAGGCTTCTGCTTGAACGTGTTGGCTCAGCACCTCGCGGTACTACCGCAGCCCGCCTGGCCAACAAGTTCGTTGAAATCATCGTCAAGCGTCAAAACCGTTGGATCGCACGAGTCACCTCAGCTACCGCGCTGACTGCAGAGCAGACCGCAAAGCTTCAGGGGTCACTCAACAAGACCTACGGCAAGGAGCTGAAGCTCGACATCACCGTAGACCCCGCACTTCTAGGTGGTCTGCGTGTGCAGGTAGGTGACGAAGTCATCGATGGCTCACTGTCTACCAAGCTGTCAGAACTAGGCCGCGCTTTCGCATAGGCGATTTACACAGTCGAGACCTCGACGGTGATTTAGAAGATACACAGACGTCAAGGGGTAGGGCATAAAGCCTAATCCCGGCACGTCACACAAGTTTCGGTGGGCCTGCCGCCAGTCGGCAGGCACACCAACAAATTAGGAGAGCAGGGACATAAGATGGCCGATTTGACCATCAACGCCGATGATGTCCGTAACGCGCTGAACGAATTCGCAGCGTCTTACGAACCCGGCAATGCAGAGCGCGTAGAGGTGGGTCGAGTTGCATCAGCATCCGACGGCATCGCACGCGTTGAGGGCCTTCCCTCAGTAATGGCTAACGAGCTGCTTCGCTTCGAAGACGGCACCCTTGGCCTGGCACAGAACCTCGACACTCGTGACATCGGTGTCATCATCCTCGGTGACTTCACCGGCATTGAAGAAGGCCAGGAAGTTCACCGTACCGGCGAGGTTCTCTCAGTACCCGTTGGCGATGCCTACCTAGGCCGTGTTGTTGACCCCCTGGGTAACCCCATCGACGACCTGGGTGAGATTGAAGCCGAAGGTCGCCGCGCCCTCGAACTTCAGGCTCCCGGCGTTACCCAGCGTAAGTCAGTTCACGAGCCCCTCCAGACCGGTCTCAAGGCAATTGACGCCATGATTCCGATTGGTCGTGGTCAGCGTCAGCTGATCATCGGTGACCGCCAGACCGGTAAAACCGCTATCGCGGTTGACACCATCCTGAATCAGAAGGACAACTGGGCTACCGGCGACCCCACCAAGCAGGTTCGCTGTGTCTACGTTGCAATTGGTCAGAAGGCCTCAACCATCGCCGCAGTACGCGAAACCCTCAAGCAGCAGGGTGCCCTAGAATACACCACCATTGTGGCTTCTCCCGCCTCTGACGCAGCGGGCTTCAAGTACCTGGCACCCTACACCGGTTCCGCCATCGGCCAGCACTGGATGTACGGCGGCAAGCACGTCCTCATCATCTTCGATGACCTCTCAAAGCAGGCGGAAGCCTACCGTGCAGTGTCACTGCTGCTGCGCCGCCCCCCGGGCCGTGAAGCCTACCCCGGCGACGTTTTCTACCTCCACTCCCGCCTGCTGGAGCGTTGCGCAAAGCTCTCGGACGACCTGGGTGCAGGTTCAATGACCGGCTTCCCGATTATTGAAACCAAGGCGAATGACGTTTCAGCCTTTATTCCCACCAACGTCATCTCCATCACCGACGGCCAGATTTTCTTGCAGTCAGACCTGTTCAATGCCAACCAGCGCCCCGCAGTTGACGTAGGTATCTCGGTTTCACGTGTGGGTGGTGCTGCGCAGACCAAGGCTATGAAGAAGGTCTCAGGTACCCTCAAGCTTGACCTTGCTCAGTACCGCGCCATGGAAGCCTTCGCAATGTTCGCTTCCGACCTGGACGAAGCATCCAAGGCCCAGCTGACCCGCGGTGCTCGCCTGACCGAGCTACTCCGCCAGCCCCAGTACACCCCCTACGCAGTTGAGGACCAGGTTGTCTCCATCTGGGCTGGCACCAACGGCTACCTCGATGACCTCGAAGTTTCAGACGTCCTGCGTTTTGAATCCGAGTTTATCGACCACCTGCGCCGCTCCACCTCAGTACTGCAGGACATCGCAGCATCAGGCAAGCTCGAAGACGAAACCGTAGCAGCTCTCGAAGCTGCCATTCTCGACTTCAAGCAGGGCTTCCGCTCAGAAGGTACCAGCCACCTCGTAGAGGTGGGCCACGAAGAGCACCAGCCCCTGTCAGACAGCGAAGTATCACAGGAAACTATCGGTTAGCGATTATCCTAGCTAGCACTCGTGCCCCTCTCGAGAGGGAGGGGCACCTGGAGCACTAGGAGTGAAAGGAATCTCTATGGGAGCCCAGATTAGGGTTTACCGCCAAAAGATTACTTCAACATCGTCTATGAAGAAGATCTTCAAGGCGATGGAGATGATCGCAACCTCACGCATCAACAAGGCACGTAAGAGCGCTGAGGCTGCCAGCCCCTACGCTAATGCGCTGACCAAGGCTGTTACTGCCATTGCGACTCAGCACCACATTGAGCACCCCCTGCTGGGCTCACGTGGTAAGGCTAAGACCGGTCGCTCTGCTGTACTCGTCCTCACCAGCGACCGCGGCCTTGCGGGTTCATACTCTTCATCCGTCCTCAAAAAAACCGAGGGTCTTATTGAGAAACTCCGCGGTGAGGGCCGTGACGTCAAGCTCTACCTCATCGGACGTAAGGCAAAGTCTTACTTTGACTTCCGCGAGCGTGAGTATGAACAGGCCTGGGAAGGCAACACCGACAACCCCAACATTGAGATGGCAGTAAAGGCCCGTGATGCCATCCTGGCAGCCTACGAAAACGGTGAAGTCGATGACCTCCACATCGTCTACACCGAGTTCGTTTCTATGGTCAGCCAGGAAACCCACGTGCTGCGCCTGCTTCCCATTGAGGTTGCAGCTGCCCACGAACTTGGCGAAGACATCATTCCCGGCGAAAACCTCGACAACGACCAGTTTGAACAGAACTCGGTCTTTGAATTCGAGCCTAACCCCCAGGAAGTCCTCGACGAGTTGCTCCCGCGTTACATCGCATCTCGCATCTACGCCTGCCTGCTCGAAGCAGCAGCGTCAGAACTGGCCTCCCGCCAGCGCGCGATGAAGTCCGCTGGTGACAACGCCGACGAGCTCATCAAGAAGTACACCCGACTGATGAACAACGCTCGCCAGGCGGAAATCACCCAGGAGCTCAGCGAAATTGTTGGCGGCGCCGACGCACTCGCCTCCTAAACCCACCCAACAAACTTTCCACTCTCTACATAGGTAAGTGAGAACAATGACTGCCACTCTGAACGAATCGGCTACCGCGCCGGCTCAGGGCGCAACCGGTCGCATTGCTCGCGTCATCGGCCCTGTCGTTGACGTTGAGTTCCCTGCCGGCCAGGTACCTGACATTTACAACGCGCTGACCGCTGATCTGACCCTCAACGGCACCACCCGCAAAATCACCTTCGAGACTGCCCAGCACCTCGGTGATTCGCTGGTGCGCGCCATTTCTCTGCAACAGACCGACGGCCTCGTCCGCGGCCAGGCTGTAGTCGATACCGGTGCTCCCATCTCCGTCCCGGTTGGTGACGGCGTCAAGGGCCACATCTTCAACGTCCTCGGTGACGCCCTCGATGTCTCCAACGACGAAATCAAGGCTGACACCTACTGGCCCATCCATCGTGCAGCCCCCGGCTTCGCAGACCTCGAAGGTTCGACCGAGATGCTGGAAACCGGCATCAAGTCCATCGACCTTCTGACCCCCTACATCAAGGGCGGTAAGATTGGCCTCTTCGGTGGCGCGGGCGTTGGTAAGACCGTTCTGATCCAGGAAATGATTACCCGCGTTGCCCGTAACTTCGGTGGTACCTCCGTATTCACCGGTGTGGGTGAACGTACCCGTGAAGGTAACGACCTCTGGGTTGAAATGGAAGAAGCAGGTGTTCTCAAGGACACCGCCCTCGTGTTCGGCCAGATGGACGAACCGCCCGGAACCCGTCTGCGCGTTGCGCTGACAGGCCTGACCATGGCGGAATACTTCCGTGACGTTCAGAACCAGGACGTTCTGCTCTTCATTGACAACATCTTCCGCTTCACGCAGGCAGGTTCTGAGGTTTCAACCCTGCTCGGCCGTATGCCGTCCGCTGTGGGCTACCAGCCCAACCTGGCCGATGAAATGGGTCTGCTGCAGGAGCGCATCACCTCAACCCGTGGTCACTCCATCACCTCCATGCAGGCAATTTACGTTCCTGCGGATGACTACACCGACCCCGCACCTGCAACCACCTTCGCCCACCTGGATGCGACCACCGAGCTCTCTCGTGAGATTGCTTCACGTGGTCTGTACCCCGCGATTGATCCGCTGTCCTCCACCTCCCGAATCCTGGATCCCCAGTACATCGGCCAGGAGCACTACGACACCGCAATCCAGGTTAAGGCGATTCTGCAGGAAAACAAGGAACTGCAGGACATCATCGCCATCCTTGGTGTTGACGAACTCTCCGAAGAGCAGAAGGTCGTTGTTTCCCGTGCTCGCCGCATCGAGCAGTTCCTCTCACAGAACACCTACACTGCTAAGCAGTTCACCGGTGTTGAGGGCTCGACCGTGGCCATCAAGGACACCATTGAGTCCTTCCAGATGATTTGCCGTGGCGATGTTGACCACATCCCCGAGCAGGCCTTCTACAACATCGGTGGTATGGACGACGTCATGCGCCGTTACGAGGAAATCAAGGCACAGTCTGGAGCCAAGTAATCATGGCACTGAAAGTTGAAGTCGTATCGCGCGAACACATTGTCTGGGTAGGCGAGGCCTCGTACGTACGTGCGCGCACCGTGGATGGTGACCTGGGTATCATGCCAGGTCATATCCCGACCATGGCCCTTCTGGCCGAGGACGGGGAGCTTCTGATTGAGGCCACCAGCGGTGAGAAGAAGACCACCCGCTTACACGAGGGTTTTCTGACCGTTTCAAACGATCGGGTAACCATCGCAGCCAAGCACGCTCAGATCTAAACTGACCGAGCCAGCACGCAGAGATGCCGCCCTGCCCCGTTCACGGGGGCAGGGCGGCATCCTTTTACCTATGTGTCAGGTCAACGAGTGCTCTCAAGGCGACCGTTTAGCCAGATAATGAATGAAAGCTACAGGTGTAGTGGGCGAGCTTTAGAAAAGACGGGACTCCGCATCATCTACACCGCGCATGGTGTCGTAGTCCAGTGACACGCAGCGGATGCCGCGGTCTTCAGCCAGGGTGCGGGCCTGGGGCTTGATGCGCTGGGCAGCAAAGATGCCCTGGACGGGTGCCAGTAGCGGGTCGCGGTTGAGCAGTTCCAGGTAGCGGGTGAGTTGCTCTACCCCGTCGATGTCGCCGACGCGCTTGAGCTCAACAGCCACGGAGATGCCAGAAGCGTCCTTGGCAAGAATGTCGACTGGGCCAATAGCTGTGGGGTATTCGCGGCGCACCAGGCGGTAGCCGGCACCGAGAAGTTCAATCTGTTCGGCCAGCAGGCGCTGTAAGTCAGCCTCAACGCCGTCCTTAATCAGGCCGGGATCTACTCCGAGATCGTGGCTGAGTTCACCCCGAGTGCCAAAGACCCGGATGACCAGCTTGTCGTCGCTTTTAGCGGCTTGAACCGTCCAGAGCTGTTCTACATCGGGGTCGAGATCCTCGGCGACCGAGGTGCCCTCAAACTCTTCGCGCGGCGCGATATGAAGGCGGCAGGGCGGGCTCATCCAGTTGAGGGGCTTATAGGAACCACCGTCGGAGTGAATCAGCACAGACCCATCATTTTTAATCATGAGCAGGCGGGTGGCTCGGGGCAGATGGGCATTGAGACGGCCCATGTAGTCGACAGAACAATCAGCTATTACTAAACGCACGCCTCCCACTCTAACAGGTGGCTTGGGCGGGCACACCGGTGCATGAAAGAATGGGGGAATGCCTCGTCGTTCTTCATCTCAGCCCCGCCGCTCCAACTCTAACTCCGGGGCAGCCCCCAGTAAATGGCAGAAAGCTCGCCCAGCTGGGCGCGATATTTCCCGTATCCTTGACCCTGCCCCGCGGGTGGAGCGGGCCCAGGACGGTGACTGGTATGTGCAGTACATTCCTTCGATCAATGCTCTGAAAACCTATAAGTGCCCCGAGTGTGAGCGGCCTATCCAGCCCGGGGTTGCTCACCTGGTGATCTGGCAGCAGGACCACATGTTTGGTGCTCAGCGGGCTATCGAGGAGCGCCGCCACTGGCATGAGCGTTGTTGGGCAACCCGTAGATTCTGGTAGGCACCCGGTGGCAATACGCCACCGTATGCCACGCTAGTAGCGCAAAAACCCGGTAGCGCCCCTGCAGAAAGGCAAGGTGCTACCGGGTGTGAAAACGGGCAGTTCCTTAGAGCTGATCTTGGCGGGGTACAAGAACCTCATTGACTAGGATGAGCATGGAGGCGGCGACCGGGATAGCGATAATGGCCCCCAGCACGCCCCAGAGCGAGCCGCCGGCGACCACCGCGATAATCGCAACGGCACCGGGAACGGCCACAGCACGGCTCATGATACGGGGTGAGATGAAGTAGGCCTCGAACTGGAGATAAATCAGGTAGGGAACCAGGAAGAAAAGGGCTGTCTGCCAACTGTCAGTGAGTGAAACCACCGATACAAGCACAGCCGCTGCTACACCGCCCACCAGGGGAATGAAGGCCAGTATGAGCACAAAGAGCATCAGCAGTTGGGGGAAGGGAACCCCAACGATGAGCATGACCAGAGACGCAAAGGTTGCGTTGCAGATAGCCACGATGGCTTGACCCATAACGTATTGCCCGACTGAACTGGTGATTCTTTCGGTCAGGTAGCCGACTCTTTCTCGTTTTGATGCCGGGGCTAGCCGAATAAACCAGGCTTTGATGGTGGGGAGCGAAGCGAGCACGTAGACCGAGAGAAAGAGCACGATGATGGTGCCCGTGGTGATTTCTGCCAGGGTTGACCCGGCGTTGATGAGCGAGTTAAAGAAGCCACTGACCACGGAGGTGTCAGAGGTAATTTGAGCAAAGAATCTCTCAACCTCAGTGTCAACCGCATTTCTAATATGGAACTGTCGGTCGATTGCGGTGAAGAAATCTGAGCCCAGAAAGTTCTCGAACTGTTGTGGAAAGCCGGTAATGAACGAGACGGCCTGGCGGGCTATGGCCGGTACAATCCAGAAGATGAGAAGGGCAGCCAGGGCAGTGAAAGCTAGAAAAACAATTCCAACGCCGGCACCTCTGGGAACCCCCCAGGATTCTAGTTTGCGGACGGCTGGATCTAGCCCTAGGCCGATGAAGACTGCACCGGTAATCCAGCCAGCGAGAGCCCCTACGTTGAGCACAAAATACATGCCCATCCAGGCAAGGCCCACGCCGACTGCTAGCATAAATCCAAAATAGACGGGGTTAGTGATGTGCCTGCCCTTGCCAGGCGCGAGCACTTGGTGTTCTGCCGAACCGGCTGGGGGAGAGGCGGAGGTACCGGCGTTTTCTCGAAGGTGCTCGGGTTCGGCCGGTAGCTGGAACCTGTGCCTGGGTCTGGCTCCGGGGATCGCGGGCACAGAAAACCGGGGGGACTCAGCGGTGCGTTCACGGGAATCACGGTCAGCTTTAGAGGGCGCTGGCTTGGGCTGAGTGCGCGAGGTGAGGGAGCGCAGTAGGTGTTGGGGTGAGAAGGAAGAGGCCATAATCGCTTCGTCAGTTGTGGGCTGGTGTTGTTCCTACTGTATCTCGATTCTGCCTTAGGCTAGAAAAAGGGGTGTGCGCTCACTGTGTGCGTGCCGCCGGTGGCAGTATGGAAGAAAAGTTTTGTTTGTTGTAGAGGAGTCTAGCTATGAGTGAGAATAAAGGTTTTGAGGAGGCAGGTCTGCCTGCATCGGTGCGCAACGCTCCAGACCTGTCTGAGGTAGTCCAGCCCGCATCTGTTGCCCAGGAGGTAGCTGCCGAGCCTGTCTCCGGTGAGAAGAGCTGGCGACTTGATGTGACCGATCTAGATCAGTTCCAACAGCTGGTGCAGGAGTCTAACCGGGGTGCGGTTATCTTCGCCCTGTGGGCGCCCCACTCACCGGCATCGGTACAGATGCTAGAAGAGACAGAGGCTCTGGTGAACTCTGCTGGCGGCAACCTGCTCCTGGCTGCCGTGGATATTACCAAGATTCCCGAGATTGGGCAGGCTTTCCAGATTCAGGGTGTTCCTGCTGCCGTGGCTGTGCTGGCGGGCCGCCCGGCGCCGCTCTTCAACGGCCCCGTTGAGCCTCAGGCCCTTACCGAGGTGCTGGGCCAGGTGCTACAGCTTGCTGCCCAGCAGGGCCTGCCCGGTGGGTTCGAGCCGGTGCTGTCGGAAGCTGAGAAGCCCCTGCCGCCCCTGCATCAGGAGGCCCTTGAGGCTCTAGACCGCGGCGACTATTCTGCTGCCGAGAACGCCTACACCCGTGCGCTCAACGAGAACCCCGGGGATACAGACGCTAAGATCGGACTGGCTCAAGTGCACCTGTTGCACCGCGTCTCAACCCTTGATGCGACCGAAGAACGCAAGGCCGCTGCCGCTGATTCCCTTAACGTAGAGGCACAGATGAATGTGGCTGATCTTGACGTTTCCGCTGGCCATGTGGAAGATGCCTTCAATAGACTCATCACCCTCTTCAAGGCGGTAGACGCAGAAACCAGAACCGCAGTACGTGAACGCCTCATCGAACTCTTCGAGGTAGTGGGAGCAGCTGACCCCCGTGTCACAAAGGCCCGTTCAGCCCTGATGACGGCTCTTTTTTAAGGAATCATCCTAGCGGGGGAGGGAGAATCTCGCGATGCTGGCTACAGTAGATGTATGGCACACGAAAACCTCCCCCCGCAGAATGAAAGTTACAATCGGCCCCAGTACTGGCAACCCCAGTACCGGTCAGAAGAAGCCCTCGGTAGCGGCTCTCCTGAGCAACTTACGGCGCCGGTAGAAGCTGAGGTGGCAGAGACCAGCAGGGTCAGCGCTGCCCTAGAGATAATCAACCTGGTGAAAGTCTTTGGTCAGCAGGCTGCGGTCGACGGAGTCAACCTGATTGTGCCCCGAGGCTCCTTTTATGGGCTGGTAGGGCGCAATGGCGCAGGCAAGACCACCACCTTATCGATGGCAACCGGGCTACTCAAACCCACCGCAGGTCGTGTGGAAATTGGGGGAGTGGACGTTTGGGCCGAGCCGCTGGCCGCCAAACGGAAGGTCGGCGTGCTACCCGACGGCGTCCGCCTCTTCGATAAACTTACCGGTGAGCAGCTCCTTACCTACGCTGGCCGCCTGCATGGACTCGATAAAGCAACCGTGGCCGAACGTACCCGTGACCTACTCATCGCCATGGATCTGACCGGGGCTGCTGGCCAGCAGGTTGCCAACTACTCAGCTGGCATGACCAAAAAAATTGCCCTGGCGTGCGCCATGATTCATGCCCCCTCCCTGCTGGTGCTCGATGAGCCCTTCGAAGCGGTGGACCCGGTCTCCGCGTCAAATATTCAGGACATCCTGCGGGCCTATGTGGTAGGCGGAGGCACCGTGATTATCTCCTCCCACGTGATGGATCTGGTACAGCGCCTGTGCGACCACGTAGCCATTATGAACGCTGGTCGTATTCTGGCCTCAGGCACCGTGGAACAGGTACGCGGAGCTGCCTCCCTGGAGGAACGGTTTGTTGAGCTGGTGGGCGGACGCGTTGTATCGGAGGGTATCTCATGGTTGCAGTCCTCCTAAAACTCAAACTTGATCACTTTTTAGCTATTTTCCGCAACGGTAACGTCTGGGCCATTGTGGGCCTGGTCATCGGCCTGCTCTACGGGCTGGGCGTCCTTGTGGGCCTAGCCGGTTATGGGTCAGTCTTGCAGAACCCGGCCGACTCCCTGCTTCTACTGGGGCTGGCCGGTGGCCTGCTCACCCTAGCCTGGTGGCTTATTCCACTGGTGGCAGCCGGGGCTGACCCTACCCTCGACCCGGAGCGGCTCGCACCCTACCCCATTACCGTCCGCCAGCTTATGAGCGGCCAGGCTATGGGGGCTCTCATTGGGGTACCGGGTACCCTCACCGTGTTAGCTGCCCTTGCGCTGGTCACCTCCAATCTTTACTCCCTGCCTGCCACCCTAGCTTTTATCCCGGCCTCTTTACTGGGGGTGACCCTGGCCGTCCTGGGCGGACGCCTGACAGCGGTAGCGTCGATTCCCATCCGCTCCCGACGTGCCCTTAGTAACGCTCTGACCATTGCTGCCTTTACAGCCCTGGTCTTTGCCGGGCCCCTTATCATGGCAGTGACCGCCGGTATAGCCAGCAACATGAGCCAGCTACGCCATGTTCTCACCTACCTGCAGTGGACCCCGCTGGCCTCTGCCTGGGCTATCGCCCCGCAGGTTGGAGCCGGTCGCTACGGTCTCGCTGCCGCCCTGGCAGCATTGACCCTGATTTACTGTGCCCTGGCCTGGTTTATCTGGAAGTTTTTTGCGGCGAAAACCATGGCTAGCGTGGGCGATACAGCCATCCAGCGCGATGAAGGGAAAACTGTTGAGGAGGGTAACCTGGGGCTGCTTGGTCGGTTCCCCGCCACCGTACGCGGTGCCATTGCTGCCCGCACCCTGGGCATGATGCTTAAGGATTCCCGAGCCAACCTCAATGTGCTGATACTGCCCTTGATGTATATCTTGATGATTACTATTTCGGGATCTTTTATCTTTACCGTTAACGGGGCCGAGGGGACTGTGGCTAACCCCATGACCTTTATCATGGTCGGTGCCTTCATACCCGCCATGGCCGGTTATTCTCAGTCCACCCTGGCTTCGCTTGACGGCTCAGCCTTCTCCCTGCACGCCCTCTCACCCCTGCGCGGTATAGATGACAGGCTGGGGCGGGCATACGGCATGATGCTACTTTACCTGCCCATGATTGTGGTGGGCACCCTGGCTTTCTCCTTTCTGACCGGGAACGCTATCTGGGCCCTGCCCCTACTGGTAACATCCCTAGGCACCTACTTCATTGCCAACGGCATGGCCAACTACCTTGACACTACCTTCAATGCGCCGGTTGTCCCGCCAGGAACCAGCCCCTGGAAGACCCCGGAACAGCCCGATGGCATGGCCAAAACTATGGTGCGAGGCTTACTAATCTTCATCCCCATGGCCCTTTCCCTCCCCGCCCTCATCGGCATGGGTGCCAGCTCCATCACTGGTAACATTCTCTGGTTCTGGCTAGGTGCCACAGTCACGGCCCTCATCGGGGCGCTTGCCTTCTATCTGGGCGTCCGCGCCGGGGCTAAAAACTATGAACTGCATGTAGCAGATATGTACCAACGGGTAGCCCGCTACAGCTAACCTACCTTTCTACTAGCGTGAAGCAGGCAAACCACCCCCACCAGAGGCGTCCAGCCCTTGCCCCACAGTAGGAGCCGGATGCCGTCTTGACGGGGGCACTACACTGAATAGACAAGACCAAACTGCTTTGAGAATTAAGGAGACTAAGATATGTCGTCAATCCCCGGCATCGAAGACCCCTTCCCCGAAACCGCTCACTCCGGCGGAACTGCCCTGCTGGAACGTGAAGAAGTGCAGGACGTCGAACCTGGCGACCACGAGCGTTTCGCCCACTATGTGCGCAAAGAAAAAATTATGGAGTCAGCCCTGACCGGTAAGCCTGTGCGTGCCCTCTGCGGTAAAAAGTGGACTCCCGGCCGCGACCCCGAAAAGTTCCCCGTCTGCCCCGAATGCAAGGAAATCTACGAGGGCCTAGTACCCGGCAACGACGAGAACTAGAGCTATCTCATAGCCCCATTCGCCCGCGAATGGGGCTAAACTTTTGTGGTGCCCAAAAACTTTGAGGGCAACTACTGCGGGAAGGGAAGATACGAGATGAACGAAAGCCAGCTACCACTCTTCGGCGAAGGATCCAACCTGTCTCTTATACACACCTG
>NZ_CAKMSB010000008.1 GCF_928381405.1 Rothia nasisuis | reverse complement strand
CTCCGTAGGTGTAGGTGTAGGAGGCGGGGGTGGCTCGGAGGGTGACGGTTTGGTTGTTGATGGTGCGGGTGAATTCTTGGGGGTTGGGGGTGGTGTAGAAGTTGGTGTTGTAGTTTTTGAGGGTGTGGGGTGCTCGTTCTTGGTGGGGTGTGGCTGGGGTGATGGGGAAGGTTTCGAAGTCTTCGGTGGTGAGGGTGATGGTGGTGGGGCGGAGGGTTGTTTGGCCGTTTTCTTCGGTGGTTTCGAGGCCTGCTGCTTGGAGTTCTTCTGGGGTGAGGGGGACGCATCCGAGGCTGCGGCCGTGGGTGGTGTTGTAGGGGGTTTCTCGGCCGTCTGCCCAGTCGTTGGGGACGAGGCTGAGGGTTCCGACGGTGTTTTCGGTGGTGAGGCAGTAGGCTCCTTCTTGTGGGCCTTTTCCTTGTTGGAGGGGTGCGCGTCCGGGGGCGGCGGGTTCGTCGAAGTGGATGAGCTTGACAGCTTCATCAAGATCATCCTGTGTTCCTACAGTGGGTTGCGATACAGTATCCTGCTCAGTAATTGTTGTAGATTTAAGATACTTCTCTTTAATATTTACTTTGAACTGATCGCCCGTAGACTCACCGTTTGATTCTGCCAGCGCAGAAGGAGATGCTAAACAAATAGATAATAACGCTACAACAGATATTAATAACTTTTTCACTAGTTACCTACCTTTTTAGCGCCGATGATTTTCCAAGCGCCATCTGTGTATTTGAGCTGGAGCTCAGTACCTGTCAGCGCAGATTGCGAATTGTCGCTATAGGTAGCTTCACCATTGTACCAAAGCACAGAATCTTGTACATTTATATTGCTTCCAATGGAATAGTTTCCGTCACCCAGGCTAGTGAGTGAGTTCTTATCGTAGATAATTTCTACTTGGCCGCCAACAATCCATCCATCTGAATTGTAGATTTCTTTTAAAGCCTCATAAAAATCTTGCTCCTGTTCAAAGGACTCATCGATCAGTGCTTGTACACCTGTTACATCACCGGTCTGGTTAGCGTAGTTTCGCATATCGTTCCAGTAGTTGATGAACTTTTCCATTGCTTCTGGTGTTTCTAGGTTCATGCCTTCTGGGCGTGTGGGGCGGGGGACGTTTTGGGCTGGGCCGTGCTCGTCGGCGGGGCGGTATTCTCCGGCTGGTGCTTTGGAGCCTCCGGAGTAGTTGGTCTCGCTGCTGGTGGTGGGGTCGGGTGTGGGGATGTGGCCGCTGGAGGCGGTGGTGCTGGTGTCGGGTGCGGGGATGTTGTTTGTGTCGGGGTTGGCGCAGCTGGTGAGGGTGAGTAGGGCGAGGGTGAGGGTGGCGAGTGCTGTGTGTTGGGTGTGTTTCATGGTGGGTTTCCTGGTGACGCCGTTGTGGTTAGGTGTTATGTGTTTTTATAGTGCTGGGTTTGTGCCTTGGCAAGGGGTGTGTGTTTTGTGACGGTGTGTTACGTGGGCTGGGGTGGGTTTTCCACAGGTGTGTTGGGTGTTTGTGGTCTGATGGGCCGACAAAACTGGCTGGCTCTTGCACGCCTTTGAAAAGAGCTGTACGAGACTACTTTGAGATCTGTTCGGCAAGGCCCGCCCGGCGGAAAGCCAAACTTGGCTGGTATGTAGTGCCGTGGATGGGTGTTACTGTACGAATCAGCTGAACAAAGCCGCATGAGTCCGGCACCGCAGAGTGACCCGGACGAGAGGGGCAGGTGACCGACCATTGAAACCTACGGAATAGGCGAAGCCGCTGGGCTTCGCCTAAGGTGAGCCCGAGGGCACCTCGAAAACCCCTTATGAATAGGCTCCATTGAATAAGCCTCATTACATAGCGCGCGGGAGGTGCATAGCAAGATAAAATTTTCCGTTGCATTTAGTGAGAGCACGCTCACCTAAAAAACTGGGTGAAAAACAGTGACAGATTATTTTGTGACCCCCTTAAGCGTGTAAGAATACTGTTAGTCAGCGAGCTAACCGACCCCCAACCGGGTAGCCTCATGCTACCCTCGGTATCTTGCTGATGCCCCCACACGCATCACCGAGAAAGAGCACCCCCATGCCCATTTCCACACCACCTTTATCTTTTGCTGCCCTCAAGCACACTGCCGGTAAGAACCTGGTTGTAGCGAGCGTCCTTGCCCTTGCTCTAGGAGCCAGCACAGCCCCGGCAACAGTTGCCGAGGAGCCAGCACAAGATATCACGCAGCAGGTAGAACCTGCCCACAGCGACGAACTGGTCAAAAAAGATACCGACCGAATTATCGTGACTTTTGCCCAAGAAACAAGCGCGGAAGATCGCCAAGCCATCGTTGACCGGGCCCTGACCGACACCACAGCGGTGGAAGCCGCCGAGGTTGTCAAGGATTCTGTGGGTGAAGACCCCGCTACCGGTGTTATCCAAACTGACCAGACTCTCACCGAAGCTGAGCAGGCCGAAACTATCGAGGCGCTCACAGCCGCCCCTGAGGTAGTAGCCGCTGAGCCTGACCAGCTGGTACGAGCAGTACAGAACGTATACGGGGCTGCCACCAAAGAGCCCCTCTATGGAACACTCTGGAACTTTAGAAACGCCAACGTCGCAGAAGCCTGGTACCGGGCCGACGGGAGCGGAACCACCATTGCCGTAGTTGACACCGGCATCACCTACCACCCAGACCTGGCCTCTAAGCTGGTAGCAGGCTATGACTTCATCTCAGATAACTCCTACGCTCGTGACGGTGGCGGCCGAGACTCAGACCCCACCGATGTGGGGACCTTCTCAGGTAGCACACCCTCGAACTGGCACGGCACCCATGTGGCAGGTATCGCAGCTGCCGCAGCCCAGGGTAGCGGCCTGCCCGGCGTAGCGCCGGGCGCCAGAGTGCAGCCGGTACGCGTGCTCGGTATCAACGGCTGGGGCTATGCCTCAGATATAGCGGATGGAATCGCCTGGGCCTCGGGTGGAACCGTGCCCGGTGCCCCGCGCAACGCCACCCCAGCCACCGTCGTCAATGCGTCGCTGGCCTGGCCCTCTAGCACCTGCCCCGCAGCTCTGGACGCAGCTATTCGAGGGGCCCACTCACGCGGTGTGCCTGTGGTTGTGGCCTCTGGCAACGCCGGCGCTAACGCTAATTATTGGACACCGTCCAACTGCTACTACGCCATAGTCGTGGGAGCAACCGGGGGCGACAACAGCCTTACCGGCTACTCCAACTGGGGGTCCACTCTCGATGTTCTAGCCCCCGGCGGAACCGCCTGGCAGCAGGTGCGCTCTACCTCCAATGCAGGGCGGACCACCGCCACAACAGCCAGCTTTGGTGACCTCTACGGCACCTCGCAGGCAGCCCCGATGGTTTCGGGCACCATCGCCCTCATGAAGCAGGTCAACCCTGGGCTGACGGTCGAGCAGATTCGCAACACCCTCGTCTCAACAGGCACCGCCGCCTCGGGCTACAGGCTAGTTAACACCGGCAAGGCTGTAGCAGCGGTGGCACCTGCCACCCCAACCTACCGTCTCACTGGCGGTATCGGCGCCTACTACTACAGCAACGGTGGTCAGGGTATATTTGGTAGGCCTACCCAGAACGAGTATGCATCAGGCGGCGGTGTCATCCAGAATTTCAGCAACAGCTACACCCTCTACTGGACCGCCAATTACGGTACCCAGCCAATGCGCTGGGGAACCGGTATCGGCACGTTCTACGCCAATCAGCGCTGGGAGCTAGGCTACCTGGGTTACCCCAGCACCGCTGAATATGCCTATTACGGCGGGGCAGCCCAGAACTTCTGGAACCCGCGCACCGGCGTGCGTTACGCGGTTCTATGGTCCCCTGCCACCGGCACCCACTCCGTGGTTGCTCGCGGTGCTATCGCTAACAAATGGTACGGGATGGGTGGCCCCACCGGTGTGGGGTTCCCGGCCTCCTCAGAAATCGCGGTGACGGACGGGGGCGTGGCCCAGTACTTCAGGCGCAGTTCATCTGAGACCGTCTACCACTGGCACCCCCGCTACGGCACCACTGCGGTCAATGCTAGGGGATCCTTCTTCAATTACTGGAAGAATAACGGGTACACAGCCCGGTTGGGCTACCCCCTTCACGATGAGCGCTGGGAAGGTGATGGAAGGGTTCATCTTCGTTTCTCGTCCGGTGCTCACCTCACCTGGAGCGGCTCTGAGGGCCTACGTAGGGTCGGCTAGAGCCCGAGCGAGCTGGGGGTCGCGCACTGTACCTCCCGGGTGAATACTCACCGGTAGCGTGTTGCTGCCGGTGAGCTCTTTTTCTGGATCATTCATGGCGTGCACGAGCTGGGCTACGGCCCGTTGGGCAATGGCATCGATGGGCTGGACGACGGTGGTCAGCTCCGGCAGGAGAGAGCGGGTGTACTCTGTTCCGTCAAACCCCACGACCTGGAGGTCACCGGGCACGGCTCGCCCCGCGCGGTTTGCGTAGTTGAGAACCATGGCCGCGTACACATCGTTGGAGGCGAAGATTCCGTCCACCTGCGGGTTGGCATCGAGGTAGTTGATGATGGTTTCTTGTTTGGTGTGGTGGGCGGTGGTGAACCCGAGCGCGAGGACGCTATGGGGCACCTCTGCCTGGGAGGCTGCACGCAGATAGCCCTGCTGGCGCCGGTTGACCTCTGAGCGGGTGGAGGTGATGTGCAACAGGTTGCGGGCACCCCCGTCGATGAGGAGCTGAGTGGCCTGGTGGGCTCCGGCCTCGTTGTCGCAGGAGATGTTAGGGCCCCTGCCTGTATCTGACCGGTCGATAGTGACGAGGGGTGCACCCAGGTGGGGGAAGTTCGCGACAACCTGGGAGTGGGCTCCGGTGATGACACCGTCCACCTGGTTGGCTATGAGCATGTCGAGGTAGCGTTGCTCGGATTCTGGGTGGTCGTTGGAATTGCAGAGAATGGTTTTGTACCCGATGTCTGCTAGGTGGGATTCGATGCGGTAGGCCATTTCGCCGTAGAAGGGGTTGGCGACCGAGGGGAAAACTAGGCCAATGAGCTGGCTTTTTTGACCCTGGAGGGAACGGGCAATTGCGTTGGGCCGGTAGTCGAGCTGTTGCATGGCGTCGAAGACTTTGACGCGGGTGGCTTCGGAGAGGTAGCCCCGGTTGTTGAGTACACGGGAGACGGTGGTGGGGGAGACGCCTGCGAGCGCAGCGACATCGCCGAGTTTTGGTTTGGGCACGTGAGGCTCCCGCTGTTCTGTGTGGCCGTAGATTGCTCTCAATTATAGAGGTGTTAGACAGGTTCCTTGAATCGTGGGCCTCATTATGACAAACGATTGTCACCGGGCACTTGAGGCCCTGCGCGGTGGTGGTTCGGTTTGCGCGGAAGAGAGCTTTTAGGAGAGGGGGAGGTAGGGAACGGGGGCACCGGCTGGTGCCCCACCTGAGGGTACGAGGGCCAACGCTTGAGCGATTGCAAAAGAGGTCAGCATATGCGACCGGGTTTTGGGGAGGGGGGTGAGGTAGGGTCCCTGTGGCCGGTGATCAAGCTGGGTAGGTAGGAGCTGCAAATTGGCTTTGCGGTGGCCGGGCACGGTGCCTGTGAGGACGCCGGTGGGCAGCTCGGGCAGCTTGCGGCAGGTGGCACCGTATGCCCAGGCCGGCAGGTAGGAGTAGAGGGCGGTGTAGGCGGCAAGGGGGTTGCCGGGCAGACCTAGAATTATAGGGGAGGCGGGGTTGACTGCTCGGGGCAACCGGGCGGCTAGGGCCGGGTGGCCAGGGCGAACAGCCACCGATTCAAAGAGGTAATCGGCGTTGAGCTCAGCGAGTACGCGGCGCACCCAGTCTGCTGTGGAGGTGGATGAGCCGCCGGTGATGAGGAGCAGACTGGCGTCAGTTCCTGTCAGCCAGTCGGTGAGGGCCTGGGCGGTATCGGGCAGCCGATTGGAGGCGATGACCTGACACCCAAAGTCTGCTAGGAGAGCGGGGAAAGCGTGCGAGTAGGCATCGCGTACCTGGCCCGGGCCGGGGAGGCCGCCGGTGATGATTTCGTTGCCGGTCATGGCTATCGCCACAGTGGGGCGGCGGTGCACAGTGACCTCATCGAATCCCATGGTAGCCAGGGCACCAGCCAGTCGGGCGGTTACCCGGGCTCCCGCTGCGATGACTTCGGCACCGCGGGGCACCTCTTCACCTGCTCTGCGGATATCGGCACCGGCGGCCGGGCGACCCGTCTGCTCCGGGAAGAAAGCCGGGTTGGGGTGCAGGATCCGAGAGGCGGGCCCCTGGCCCTGGTTCGTGAGGGCGTGCTCCTGGCGGAGTACAGCATCGGCACCGGGTGGTAGTAGGCCACCTGTCAGAATGGGGGCGGCTTGGCCGGGCTCAAGCGGGAGCACACGGCTGTGCACGTTTTCTTCAGGGGTAGCTGGTGGAATTTCTAGCAGGTGCCAGGGCGGGGCGCCGGCGACCGCGTAACCGTCCATCGCTGAGGCGTCATAGTGGGGTACCGGTTGCGGGGTGCGTAGGGGCTCTGCCAGAACCCGGCCTAGCGCTTGGCTCAAGGGTAGTTTCTGGTGCGGGGTGAGATTTTCTCTACCTGCCCGATAGAGAATCTCTCGGGCTTGCTGCCAGCTCACATGCTGCACGGGTTACTCCTGATTCTGGGCTGGGTTGGCCCCCGGTGGGGCAGTGAAGCCTGCTGAGGCGGCATCGTCCCAGGTGTCAACATCGGCAGCTATCTGCCTCTCAAGGGGCACATCGGTGGGCGCCAGCAGCTTGAGAAACCGGTGCACTGACGCGTTGGCTGTGTCTCCCGTGAAAGCCTTTATCAGGGAGGGGAGACGGTAGATGCCCAACAGATGCTGGGGCAGGCCCCCGGCGATAGCCCGAAAGCCCGCAGTGCTCTGAGGTGCGGACGCCGCTGCGGCCAGTAGATGCGGCACCGCGGTGCGGGCGTGGGGCAGGTCGCAGGAAAGTAGCAGAACCCAGTGGTCAATCTGCCCGCCTTGCTGGTACTTGGCGAGAGCCGTGAGCCCCGCTGAAATGCCGGCAGCCGGGCCCGAGAAAGGGGGCTCTTCGCGGGTGAGAATCACATCCGCTGGGAGGGGGAGGGTGGCGGGCCCCACCACCACTCGGGTGACCGCCCCTTCGCAGGCAGCCAGTACGGTGCTCAGGAGAGTGGACCCCTCACGGGTGAGCAGGGCTTTGGGTACCCCGCCCAGGCGGGAGGAACGTCCGCCTGCTAGCACTAGCGCTGAAAACGTTAAGCCTTTCATGGCCTAGCCCCCTGCGAAGGGCGGCAGTACGTCTAGGCGGGCTACACCGGCTAGCAGGTGGGGGTCGGTGAGGGCCTGCCCTCTGGCCGCCACTCCGTCCACGAGAAAGCTGCAACGCGGCAAAATATCGGCCAAGCTCTGCCCCGAGGCAGTCACCCCACTCACCTGACCGACCAGGTAGGCCTGCACAGCGGCCAGGCTCTGCCCGCCTAGCTGTTCCAGGTCAACCTCGATTGAGGGCACACCGGCGGCAGCCCGCGCGGCCGCAAAAAAGTTGATCTGCACTGTTACTCCTTAGTCGTTCGGGTGGCTTAGCCTCCGATGGCGCTCATGGAACGCTCAGGTTGCGTGAAATCAGGGGTATCAAAACCGGTCTTATTTTTACCGTGAGCTTTAGGTTTGGCCCACATGGCCCTGCGCCATATACGAGCTAGCTCCGCGTCACTCGCTCCGCCGCGCAGGGCTCCCATGAGGTCGGTTTCGGTCAGTGAGAAAAGGCAGGAACGCACCCGCCCGTCCGCAGTAATGCGGGTGCGGGTGCAGGCTGAGCAGAAAGGTTCGGTCACCGAGGCAATGATGCCCACCTGCCCCAGGGGCTCGGCTGTGCTGGCTTTGCCGAGCGGGTAGACGTCCCAGAGCGCTGCAGGGGAGGCCCCACGCGGATGCCCGTGGGGGAGTAAGTCGTAGTGGGCGGCGAGACGCTGGCGAATCTGCTCGGCGGTGATGGTGCCTTCTCGCGTCCAGTTGTGATCAGCGTCCAGAGGCATCTGCTCGATAAAGCGCAGCTGGTAGCCGCCCTCCAGCGCCCAGGCCAGGAGCTCGTGCCCCTGCTCATCGTTGATACCGGGCATGAGTACGGCGTTGATTTTAAGCGGGGTCAGCCCGGCAGCTGCGGCGGCTTTGACTCCCGCAAGTACGCTGGCTAGTTTGTCGCGGCGGGTAAGCTCTGCAAAGGTCTGCGGGCAGACGGTATCGAGGGAAACATTGACGCGGTTGAGACCTGCGGCTGCAAGACTTTCTGCCTTGTTCTCCAGACCGATTCCGTTGGTGGTCAGGGCGATAGGAAGGCGAGGGTGGTGAGTGCGAACACCGGCGATGATATCGACCAGGTCGGCACGCACCAGAGGTTCCCCACCGGTAAAACGGACCTCTTCGATGCCCAGGTCTCGCACACCGATATCAACGAGGCGCAGAATTTCATCGCGGGTTAGAAGCTGCCGGGCAGGGAGCCAGGCCAGCCCCTCAGCGGGCATGCAGTAGATGCAGCGCAGGTTGCACTTATCTATGAGAGAGATACGCAAGTCGGTCGCGGTACGTCCCCAGCGGTCGGCAAGGGGGCCTGATGAGGGCACGCCCGGGTGTGCAGCTGCACTGGCACCGCCGGTCACAACTGGGATAGAAGAACCCAGGGGCACCGGGGGATTGGGGGCTGAAGACTGGGGCATACCCGCACTTTCACAAATCTTAATCGGTATTTCAGATGTAATATTTAGCCTAACTAAACCGGGTGAAGAACACCACCTGGCTCTACACTAATCTATAGATAAAGACCCCACCACTGCCATTGTTACCCCGTCATTGGAGACCCCATGCGCCGCCTGAGCATCCTTCTCGTCCCCCTTCTGCTGGGCCTTACCGCCTGCGGGGGAGTAGCAACCTCCCCACAGGGGCAGGACGCTGAGGTTCAGCTCTTTGCTGCGGCCTCCTTGGGGGCTGTGGGCGATGAGCTCATAGCGGCCTATCGTCAAGAAAACCCGCAGGTCTCTATCACTGCCACCTACGCAGGGTCATCCCAGCTGGTTACGCAGATGGTCGAAGGCGCTACCCCAGACCTGCTCATTACAGCCGATAGCACCACCATGAACCAGGCTCTTGAAAAGGTTGAAGAGCTTGCCGCTGCAACCCCTGAGATTATTGCCACCAACGCCCTGGTGCTGGCAACTTCTCCAGGTAACCCTGCCGCCATTGATAGCGTTGATGACCTGGCCGCACCCGGCGTCCTGACCGCTATCTGCGCCGAACAGGTGCCCTGCGGACGCCTGGCCCACCAGGAACTTACCCGCCAGGGTGTAGAGCTAGCCACCTCCACCGAAGAAGCTAACGTCTCGGCAGTTGCCACCAAGGTAGCCACCGGCCAGGTGGATGCCGGCTTCATCTACTCCACCGACGCCACCGCTATCTCAGCCACCGACGATATCACCGTCATCACCCTGCCCCAGGTCGAACGTAACGCCTACCCCCTAGCCCTCACCAGCAGCGGTCAAGGTAAGGAAAGTGCCCAAAACTTTGCGAACTGGCTGGCCACCTCTGAGGCGGCAGCTCAGATTCTGGCCGACTACGGCTTCGAACCTGCCTAAACTAGAACTATGAGCACACTCGGCTCCGTATCCACCCCACCGCCACGAGGGCGGGCCAGCTCCTTCACAGCAGTCCCCGTTCATGCTGTGCTCCCCACCCTGATCACCCTAGCCCTTATCGCCGGGCCCCTGCTGGCCCTGCTGGTGCGCACCCCCTGGGGGAGCTTGCCCCAGCTGCTGGCAGAACCAGCTGCCCTGGCTGCCGTCCGGCTCTCGGTGCTCACCGCTCTAGCTGCTACCGCTGTATCAGCCCTGCTGGGCACTCCTACAGCCCTGGTGCTGGCAACGGTTCTCGAGCAGTCTCGCGCTCGCCGCCTGAGCTGGGCACTCTACGGGTTGATCTACACCCCCATCATCTTCTCCCCGGTGGTCTCTGGTCTGGCCCTGCTCTTTTTCTGGGGCAGGCGAGGGCTGCTCGGCTCCTGGCTTGAAACGGCAGGCCTCTCGGTGGCCTACACCCCGCTGGCTGTGGTTCTGGCCCAAACCTTTGTGGCCCTGCCCTTCTTTGTGGCCACCCTGGTCACCACACTGCGAGCGCTGCCTCCTGAATACGCCGAGATTGCCCGGCTTGAGGGGGCGAGCCCTACCGAGGTTACTACCCGTGTGCTCTTACCCCTGGCTGCTCCCGGTCTGTTGACGGCAGCCGTCCTGACCTTTGCCCGTGCCCTGGGGGAGTACGGTGCCACCGTCACCTTTGCCGGGAATATCGAGGGTGTGACCCGCACTCTTCCGCTGGCTATTGACCTGGCCTTAAGCTCTAACCGTATGGATGCTGCCCTGGGGGCGGCACTCATGCTGATCGCCCTCTACCTGGGCCTGCTGGCCGCCGGAGCCTTTGCCCTCTGGCTGGGCCGACTGAAAGGAAACCGCCAAGCATGACACAAGCCCAAGAGACTTTCGACCGGATGCTCCCCACGGGGAAGAGCATCGCGCCGGTCGCCTATGCTGCCTGTGTACGTGAACTGGTAGCTGCGACCGTCACCCCCACCAGTCAGCGATTACCCCTCCAGCAGGCCGCCGGCTGCCAGCTCGCAGAACCCCTCTACGCCTTGGCTCCACAGCCCTCCTTCGCCAACTCCCAGATGGACGGCTATGCCCTGACCAGTAGTGCGGCACAGGGGGAAGCTCGTATCTTTCGGGTGGGGCCCGATATTCCCGCCGGGGCGCCCGTAAGCGGGCTGCCGGTGGCTGATGATGTGGTCTACCCCGTTATGACCGGTGCGCCCGTGCCTGCTGGGTACACCACCGTGGTGCCGGTGGAACGCAGTCGCCCGCTGGTGGGGCAGCCGGACGCCGCCGGGTTTGTGGGCGAGGGCGGGCAGGTTGAGCTACCGCAGGCTTCTCCCGGTACCTTTGTGCGCAGCGTGGGGGAGGACGTTGCCGCCGGTCAGCTCCTGGCCGACACCGGTAGCCGTCTGACTTCGGCCCTGCTTGGTGCCCTGGCTGCCCAGGGAATCGGGGAAGTGGAGGTCTACCGCCCTCTGCACCTGCTCATCATTACCGGGGGCGACGAGGTCGCTCCGGCCAGTGCCGCCCCGGCCCCGGGGCAGATATTTGATGCCAACGGGCCGGTGCTCACTGCCCTTGCCGAGCAGGACGGTTGCACCACCGACCACCTGCCCATCGGCGACTTCGTGGAAAACTTTATTGCTGCCCTGACCGGTGCGCTTGCAGAGCGGACGCCCGATGTGATCGTCACCAGTGGCGGTATCAGTCACGGCAAGTATGAGGTGGTTCGTTTGGGTCTGACGGCCCTGGCTACTAACCCTGCTGCCCCGAACGCTGCTGCTGGCGGCACGGTTCGGGTGCTTGCGCACTGGTTTGGTCACGCCACCCAGCAGCCCGGCGGCCCCCAGGGCCTGGCCCTGCTGGGTCTTCCTGACGGCAGGGTACTGCCGGTGGTCTGCCTGCCGGGTAATCCGGTTAGTACCCTCATCAGCTACCACTTGCTGCTGCGGCCAGCCCTGGCTCATCTGGTGGGTGAAGAACGGGAGGACGCCCGTGGCCAGCTAGTGCTCGAAGCTCCCGTTACTGCCCCGGAAGGTAAAACCCAGTACCGGCGGGCTCAGCTGACCCGGCAGGTCCAGCCGGACGGGAGCGTCCTGACCCTGCTGGCCCCGAGCGCTGCCACCGGTTCCCACCTGCTGCTGCACGCGGCGCAGGCTGATGCTCTGGTTGAGCTTGAGCCCGGTCAAACCTATCGCGGCGGTGAGCTGGTGCGGTATATTCCCCTGTAGCTGTACCAAAAGTTACCCCGCCTGCAAATCACGTATAGTAAATACTGATTAATTTTGTGTTGAGAGGCTAGCCAAGGATCATGACCGCCCCCACCCCCAACGGAAACCTCACCCACGTGCGCGCCGACGGCAGTGCCCACATGGTCGATGTCACCGAGAAAAACGAAACCACCCGCACCGCCGTGGCTGAGGGCTATATCGTTACCCGGGCAGACGTCATTGAAAAAATCTTTGACGCCGACCTGCCCAAGGGCGATGCCCTGCCCGTGGCCCGCGTCGCCGGTATTATGGCAGCCAAGAAAACCCCCGAGATTATCCCCCTCTGCCACCCCCTGCCCCTGGGCAAAATCACCATCGACTTTGAGCGGCACCCCGACCGTATCCGCATCGAGGCCCTGGTCAAAACTCGCGGCGTCACAGGTGTAGAAATGGAAGCCCTCACCGCTGTCTCCGGGACGGCGCTGACGGTCTACGACATGATCAAGGCCGTTGATAAGCAGGCCGTACTGACCGGGATCAGGGTGCTGGAAAAAACCGGCGGTAAATCCGGGGATTGGAAGGTAGAGCAGTGAGCAGCAGCTACACCCTGCCCAAGAACCGTACCGGCCTAGTCATCGTAGCCTCTACCCGGGCCGCCCGCGGCATCTATGAAGATAAATCCGGCCCCCTAGCGGTCACCTGGCTGCGCAACCAGGGCTTTGAAACCCCCGACGCAGTCGTGGTGGCGGACGCCGACGTGCCCGCCTACTTCGACCGGCTGGTGGCCTCAGGGCAGCTACCCACCTTCATCCTGACCAGCGGCGGAACCGGCCTCAACTCAGACGATACAACCGTTGAGGCTGTGCGCCCCCACCTGACCAAAGAAGTTCCCGGCATCATGCACGCCTTCTGGAATCAGGGTCTCAAAAACACCCCCGCCGCTGTGCTCTCCCGTGGAATCGCTGGCGTCATCGGCACCAGCTTCATCATGACCCTGCCCGGCTCCACCGGGGGGGTCAAGGACGGTTGTGCCGTGCTCGAACCCCTCGTTACCCATATCTGCCGCCAGCTAGAGGACTACCATGACCACTAACCGCCCAGGCCCCACAGGAGCTAACCCCTACGCTGGGCGTCCGCTTGAACCGGTGGACTCCACAGTCGTTCATGCCTCTATTACCGAAGACCCCCTCGAACCGCTCCTAGCAGGAGCTAAAGAATCGACCATGACCCGCGCCATGGGTGCCCTGGTCGTCTTCGACGGTATCGTGCGCGACCACGACCACGGGGAGCCTGTAGCGGCCCTGGCCTACACCGCCCACCCCCAGGCAATCGACTATCTGGAGCGCGTCCTGCGCTCGGTGGCAGAAGAAATCCCCGGTGTGCGCCTGTGGGCAGCCCACCGCGTTGGTCCCATTCCCATCGGCGAATCCGCCCTCACCGTATTGGCAGCGGCAGCCCACCGTGGCACAGCCTTCACTGCCTGCTCCCTGGCAGCTGACCGCATCAAGGCAGAAGTACCCATCTGGAAAGAACAAGAACTCACCGACGGCAGCGTGCAGTGGGTGGGAATCGACACGCCTACCGGCTAGGAGCATAGAAGATGCAGATACTGCTGGGGCGGGTCTCGCGTTCCGAGCCCGCTGGCTCGGGACTGGCGTTAATTGGGGCGAGCGCCCCAGCGCGAGCCCCAAGAGGGTCTGCGGGCGAGAATGCGAGACCTGCCCAGCGGGAAGAACCCGCTTCACTCTAGAGAAAGACCTACCATGACCTCTGAACTAACGTCGCTGGCCTACCAGCTCTACGGGCGGCAGATGATTTTGCCGGAGATGGGGCAGGCTGGTCAGGAAAAGCTGAGTGCGGCAACGGTTGCGGTGATCGGGGCAGGCGGCCTGGGTTCCCCGGCCCTGCTCTACCTGGCCGGGGCGGGTGTCGGTCGTATTCTCATCATCGACGATGATGCGGTAGAAACCTCTAACCTGCACCGTCAGGTCATCCACTCCTATGCCCGGGTGGGGTCATCTAAGGCTGACTCAGCCGCCCAAACCCTGCGCGAACTCAATCCCCTGATTAGGGTCGAAGCTGTCAAGGAGCGTCTGACCGACGCTAATGCGGCAGGGCTGTTGGCCGGTGTGGACGTGCTGGTTGATGGTTCCGATAATTTCCCCACCCGCTACACTGCCTCCCGCGCTGCTGCTGCCCAGGGCATTCCCCATGTGTGGGGTGCCATTCTCGGGTTCGACGCCCAGATGAGCGTCTTCTGGGCGGGTCACGGGCCGGTCTACGAGGACCTGTACCCGCTCGAACCAGCCCCCGGTTCGGTACCCAACTGCGCTACCGCAGGTGTCATCGGTGCCCTGGCTGGGGTCGTAGGAACCGCAATGGCCCTGGAAGTTATCAAGCTGCTGACCGGTATTGGGCAGCCGCTGATGGGCGAGGTGGGCTACTACACCGGCCTGACCGGCCGCTGGGAGTACATCCCCCTGCTTGCCTCTACCTCCCGCGCCGCTTCTGGTTCGGGTATTGGCCCAAGTGCCCGCACGGCAGTTTCTGGTACGGACGCCGGTGGGCAGGTGACGGAGCAGGGGCAGACCCCTGCGCCCCTGCGTCCGCCCGCTACCGACTGGGAACCCGCTACCGCCGAACCTGACCAGTACGGTATGGAAGTTACCTGGGCTGATATTGCCAGCTCACCCTACTTTGAGGGGGTTCCCCTCATTGATGTGCGAGAGCCTCATGAGCACGCAGCGCTAGCTGTTCCGGGTAGCTTCAACCTACCCCTGTCGCTGATTGAGGCCGCACCCACCGATCCGGCTCTAGGGGCGGCCATAGACGCGATCCTGCCCAGCCACCAGGGGCGCTATGCCCTCTACTGTGCGGCGGGGGTGCGCTCGCTCAAGGCACTGAAGTTGCTCACCGATGCTGGTTTCAGTGATCTCTACAGCGTGGAAGGTGGCATTGACTCCTGGCTGACAAGCCAGGGGTAGGGCTTCTGAGCGGGTGGTTTAAAGCCCTACCACCGCTGAATATGTGCATGCCTGATACTTAATTTGCGAAGATTTTTATTCGGTATTTATTATGCAAATTATTGGGTAGACTGGTGCCCATGACACAGCAGGCATCACACACACCTGGGCCCGACGGGCCGCTCACTGACAAGCTCATCAAATTCGGCAAATTCTTCACCAAGTGGGATGAAACCGACGATGGCCGCGCAGCCTTCCTCAAGGGTGGTCGCGCAGGCGATGTTTTCTACCGCAACCGCTGGAGCCATGACAAGGTCGTCCGCTCCACCCACGGCGTTAACTGCACCGGCTCCTGCTCCTGGCAGGTCTTCGTCAAAGACGGTGTAATCACCTGGGAGGCTCAGGCTACCGACTATCCCACTGTTGGCCCCGACCGCCCCGAATACGAACCCCGCGGCTGCCCCCGCGGCGCCGCCTTCTCCTGGTACACCTACTCACCCACCCGCGTGAAGTACCCCTACATTCGTGGTGTATTGCTGGAGATGTACCGCGAAGCTCGCGCCCGTCTGGGGGACCCCGTAGAAGCCTGGGCCTCGATTGTTTCTGACCCCGAGAAGCGCTCCCGCTACCTGAGTACCCGCGGCAAGGGCGGTCTGGTGCGCGGCTCCTGGGCAGAAGCCCTCGAAATGGTGGTCGCAGCCCAGATTCACACCATCAAAACCTACGGACCCGACCGCAACATCGGTTTTTCGCCCATTCCTGCCAAGTCCATGGTCTCCCACGCTTCGGGTGCTCGCTACATCGAGCTCATCGGCGGCGTGATGACCTCCTTCTACGACTGGTACGCCGACCTGCCGGTGGCCTCACCCCAGGTCTTCGGCGACCAGACCGACGTGCGCGAATCCGGTGACTGGTGGGATGCCACCTACCTCATGATGTGGGGCTCCAACATCCCGGTCACCCGCACCCCCGACGCCCACTGGATGGCTGAGGTACGCTACCGCGGCACCAAGGTTGTCTCTGTCTCGCCCGACTACGCCGATAACACCAAGTTCGCCGACGAGTGGCTGCCCGCCCAGGCTGGCACCGACGCCGCCCTTGCTATGGCTATGGGGCACGTGATCCTCAAGGAGAACTTTGTCGACCGCCGCGTCGAGTTCTTTGAGAACTACGTGAGCACCTACACCGACTTCCCCTTCCTCATCACTCTTGAGACCCGCGAAGACGGGGTAACAGTCCCGGCTAAGTTCCTGACCGCCGCAAACCTGACCGACCATGCGCAGGTGCCCGACGCGTCCTTCAAGACTGTCCTGCTCAACCGCGAAACCGGTGAGGTTGTGGTACCCAACGGTTCACTGGGCCACCGCTACAACGCAGAGGACGAAGGCAAGTGGAACCTGGACTTACAGGGGGTCAAGCCCGCCCTGTCCATCTTGGATCTGCCGACCGGCGCCGAGCGCGCCGTCGAAATCCAGATGCCCGCCTTCGACGAGCCCTCGGGCCGCGGCAAGGTTATTACCCGCGGGGTACCCACCATCACCGTTGAGGGCAAGACCGTCACCACCGTCTTCGACCTTATGCTGGCCCAGTACGGCATTGGCCGCCCCGGCCTGCCCGGCCAATGGGCCACCGGGTTTGAGGACGCCGACACCCAGTACACCCCAGCCTGGCAGGAAGCCATTACCTCCGTACCCGCCGAGGCCGTGATTCGCACCGCCCGCGAGTTCGCCCAGAACTCCATCGACTCCGGTGGTCGCACCATGATTATCATGGGTGCCGGTATCTGCCAGTGGTACCACGGCGACACCACCTACCGCGCGATTCTAGCCCTGCTCATGATGTGCGGCGCTGAAGGCCGCAACGGCGGCGGCTGGGCCCACTACGTCGGCCAGGAAAAGGCCCGCCCCATCACGGGCTGGTCCCACATGGCCAACGCCCTGGACTGGATTCGCCCGCCGCGTACCCAGGCAGGTACCGCCTTCTGGTACATGCACACCGACCAGTTCCGCTCCGACGGCCGTACCACCGACTCCCTGCAATCGCCCCTGGCCAAGGGGGATTTGCGCGGGGTTCACACAGCGGACGTCCTAGCCCGCTCCGTGCGCATGGGCTGGATGCCCTTCTACCCCCAGTTCCCCGAAAACTCCCTGGATTTGGCGGACGCCGGTGCCGCAGCGGTTGCCGCTGGCACCGCCGAGTCCCCGGCAGACTACGTTGCCCAGCGCCTGAACTCGGGCGACCTGGACTTCTCGGTGGAGGACGTCGACAACCCGGTCAACTGGCCCCGCACCCTGGTGCTGTGGCGCAACAACCTGCTGGGCTCATCCGCCAAGGGTGAGGAATACTTCCTCAAGCACCTGCTGGGCACCCACAACTCGGTCATGGGTAAGGACTCCGAGGATTTCAAGCCCGCCGAGGTCAAATGGGCCCAGAACGCGCCAGAAGGCAAGCTGGACCTGCTGGTGACCACCGACTACCGCATGACCTCTTCCACCCTGCTGTCGGACATCGTCTTCCCCGCCGCCACCTGGTACGAGAAGCACGATATCTCTTCCACCGATATGCACCCCTACATCCATGCCTTCTCCCCGGCCATTAACCCGCCCTGGGAGACCAAGACCGACCACCAGGTCTTCAAGGAACTGGCCTTCCTTTTCTCCAAGTGGGCAGCCAAGCACCTGGGCAAGCGCAACGACCTGGTATCCGTGCCCCTGCAGCACGACACTCCCGGTCAGCTGGCCCAGCCCGGCGGCCATGCACCTGACTGGAAGAACCAGGGAATCGCCGGTATCCCGGGCAAGAATATGCCCATCTTCACCGTGGTGGAGCGCGACTACCCGGCTATCTACGACATGTACACCTCGGTCGGCCCCCTGCTCTCCAAGCTGGGCACCACCACCAAGTTCGTGACGGTGGACGTCAACGAGCAGCTGGCCCAGCTGGCTGAGGAACACGGCGTCATGGGTAGCGGTAAGGGCGCTGGTCTGCCGGCCCTTGATACCGACATTAAGCTGGCCGACACCATCCTGGCTCTGTCGGGTACCTCCAACGGCCCGGTAGCCCTCAAGGGCTTCAAAGCCCTGGAAAAGCGGGTGGGCAAAAAGATGCACCACCTGGCTGAGGGCAACGAAGAAAAGCGCATTAAGTTCCGCGATACCCAGGACCGGCCCTGCCCCGTCTTCACCTCACCCGAGTGGTCAGGTTCTGAGACCGGCGGACGCCGCTACGCCCCCTTCACCCTCAACATCGAGCAGCTCAAGCCCTTCCACACCCTCACCGGTCGTATGCACTTCTTCCTCGACCACGACTGGATGAGCGAGATGGGCGAGCAGCTGCCGGTCTACCGCCCGCCACTGGATATGCACAACCTCTTCGGTGAACCCGAAATCGGTGAGACCGGCGACCTGTCGGTAGCTGTGCGCTACGTGACGGTGCACAACAAGTGGGCTATCCACTCCTCCTACCACGACAACCTCTACATGCAGACCCTCTCCCGTGGTGGCACCCACGCCTGGATGAGCCCGGCGGACGCTACCAAAATCGGGGTCAAGGACCACGACTGGATCGAGTGTGAGAACGCCAACGGCGTCTTCGTGGGCCGCGCGGTGGTCTCCCACCGTATGCCCGAAGGTGTGGTCTACGTGCACCACGCCCAGGAACGCCTGGTCAACATCCCCAAATCAGAGGTGTCGGGCAAGCGAGGCGGCATTCATAACTCCGTCACCCGCATCATGGTCAAACCCACCCACCTGATCGGTGGCTACGCCCACCAGGCCTACGCCTTCAACTACCTGGGACCCACCGGTAACCAGCGAGATATCGTTTCAAGAATTCGCCGCCGCAAGCAGGAGGTAACCTACTAATGCGCGTCATGGCACAAGTTTCAATGATTATGGCCCTCGACAAGTGCCTGGGCTGCCACACCTGCTCCGTCACCTGTAAGCAGGCCTGGACCAACCGAGCCGGCACCGAATACGTCTGGTTCAACAACGTCGAGACCCGCCCCGGCCAGGGCTACCCCCGCCGCTACGAAGACCAGGAAAAGTGGAAGGGCGGCTGGGTACTGAACAAGCGCGGACGCCTTGAGCTCAAGAGCGGTAACCGCTTCAAGAAACTCTTTACCCTCTTCGCCTCCCCGGTTCAGCCTGAGCTCTCGGACTACTACGAACCCTGGACCTACGACTACGAGAACCTCACCAACGCGCCCCTAGGCGATGACTTTCCCACCGCGCGTCCTAAATCCCTGATTACCGGTGAGGACACCTCCATCGAATGGGGCCCCAACTGGGACGACAACCTGGGCGGTGCCCACGAGTCCGGCCACCTGGACCCCCTGGTTGAAAAGGTACGTCAGCAGTCAGAAGAGAAGATAAAGTTCGAGTTCGAACGCACCTTCATGTTCTACCTGCCCCGCATCTGCGAGCACTGCCTCAACCCCTCCTGCATGGCGTCCTGCCCCTCCGGCGCTATCTACAAGCGCGAAGAGGACGGCATCGTGCTGGTCGACCAGAACCAGTGCCGAGGCTGGCGTCAGTGCATCACCGGCTGCCCCTACAAGAAGATCTACTTCAACCACAAGAGCGGCAAAGCCGAAAAATGTACCTTCTGCTACCCCCGTATCGAGCACGGTATTCCCACCGTCTGCGCCGAAACCTGCGTGGGCCGCATGCGCTACATTGGCATCTTCCTGTATGACGCCGACCGCGTGACCGAAGCCGCCTCGGTGCCCGATGAGAAGCAGCTCTACCAGGCCCAGCTCGACATCATGCTCGATCCCTTTGACCCCGAGGTCATTCGTGAGGCAACCAAGCAGGGTATCCCCGACTCCTGGATCACCGCAGCCCAAAAGTCCCCGGTCTACAAGCTGGCCAAGGAGTGGAAGATCGCCCTTCCCCTGCACCCCGAATACCGCACCATGCCCATGGTCTGGTACGTACCGCCGCTCTCACCCATCATCGACCTGCTCAAGGAACAGGGCCACGACGCAGAGTCCCAGGCCAACCTCTTCGGAGCCATCGACTCTCTGCGCATCCCCGTCGAGTACCTTGCCGAGCTCTTCACCGCAGGCGACACCACCATCGTGGTCAATGTGCTCAAAAAGCTAGCCGCCATGCGCGCCTACATGCGAGACATCACCCTCGGTGGCGTCGGCAACGAAGACATCGCCCGCGAAGTCGGTATGACCGGCGCAGAAATGTACGAGATGTACCGCCTCATGGCTATCTCCAAGTACGAAGAACGCTACGTCATTCCTCCGGCCCACCTGGAGGACGCCCACAACCTCGAAGAAATCGGCTGCTCCCTCGATACCGACGGCGGCCCCGGCATGCTCTACGACGGAGCCTTCACCGACCCCGGCGACCGTCCCGTGCCTGTCTCCGCAGGTTCCTACGCCAACGCCGCCCGTGCCGACGGCAAGGTCGACATCTTCATGTGGGACGGCAAAACCCGCCCCGACTCCCTCTTCCCCGACACCTTTGGAAGCAAGAAGGTCTAGCCGTGGCAGGATTCTTCTCCAAACTCCTCAAACGCAACGCGGCGGAGGTGGAACCTCCCACTCCGCCCTCGGGCGACCCCTTCGACATGGACTGGGGGAGCGGGCACCCCACCGACGCCGTGGTCTACCAGCTCACCAGCGTCCTCATGCGCTACCCCAGTGAAGAAACCCGCGCCCTGCTGCCCGAACTCACCGCGCTCGCCCAAGAAACCGGCAATGACTACTTAATGCGCGGCGTAGCCCGTATCAAGACCTGGTACGAGACAACCGAGCTCGACGCCATGCAGGCTGAATACGTGCAGGAGTATGACCTGTCGCGTCGCCACGCCTTCCACCTGTCCTACTGGACCGAGGGCGATACCCGCCGCCGCGGTGAGGCCCTGGCCCGTTTCAAGCAGATGTACCGCGACTCCGGCATGGTCACCACCCTGCACGGGGAACTGCCGGACTACCTGCCCATGGTTCTTGAATTCACCGCCCTGGTGGACGCCCGGGCCGGGCGGGCAGCTCTACAGGCCTACCGGCCCTCCCTGGAACTTCTTCGCCTGGCCCTGCGTGATGACAAATTGCCCTACTACGAGCTGATTGAGGCGGTCTGCCAGACCCTGCCCGGGGTTTCCCCCGAAACTCAGGCTGACGTGCAAAAATTGGTCACCGCAGGCCCGCCCGCAGAAGCCGTCGGCCTGGCCCTGGCCCCCGGCGACCCCCGCCTGCTACCCCTCTTGCTGCCCCACGAACAGACACCCGGCGCCACCATCGGCGCCGACCATAAGAACGGAGCCACCCTGTGACCGGCACAGTTAACGCCCTCGACTTCTTCCTCTGGGGCATCTTCCCCTACATCACCCTCGCCATCGTCATCGGCGGCACCCTCTGGCGCTACAAGACCGACCAGTTCGGCTGGACCACCCGCTCCTCCCAGATGTATGAGTCCAAGCTGCTGCGCATTGCCTCCCCCATGTTCCACTACGGCATCCTGGTCGTGCTCGTGGGCCACATCGTGGGTCTGGTGATCCCCAAGTCCTGGACTGACGCGGTTGGCATCTCCGAGCACTTCTACCACATCAACGCTCTGGTGCTGGGCTCCATTGCGGCGGTTGCTACCCTGATCGGTCTCTTCGCCATGATCTACCGCCGCCGCACCTCCGCCACCGTCTTCCGCGCCACCACCTGGAACGACAAGATGATGTACGTGGCTCTGGCCAGCGCCATCGTCCTTGGATCAGTTGCCACCCTCTTCAACGCCATGGAAATCGAGGGACACCACAACTACCGTGAAACCGTCTCGGTCTGGTTCCGCTCCCTCTTCTACTTCCAGCCCAACATCGAGGCTATGGCCAGCGCTACCACCTCCTTCCATATCCACGTCATTGTGGCCATGATCCTCTTCTGCCTCTGGCCCTTCACCCGCCTGGTGCACGCCTTCACCGCCCCCCTGCACTACATCTTCCGGCCCTACATCGTCTACCGCTCCCGCGGCAAGCGCAACCACGCCCGCGGCTGGTCACCGGTCGGCACCGCAGATTCTGTGAATAAGGACGCCCGCACGGTCGAGCGCCAGCACCACCACCACTAAGGAAAAGACCATGTCTACTACGGCTGTTGCTGCGAAAGATCCGCAGCTTGCTGGTCAGTTCAAGTACGTCATTATGGCGGCCCTGGCCTCCATGATTGGATTCTGGGGCTGGACCATGATTGGCCCCCTGGCCAAGTACTACACCGAAACCTACGGCCTGACCGAGGGGCAGCGTTCCCTGCTCATTGCCACCCCGGTGATCGTTGGGTCCCTGGCCCGTATTCCGGTGGGTGCACTGACCGACCGCTTCGGTGGGCGCATTATGTTCACCATCATGCTGACCCTCACCGGATCCATGGTGCTCGTTACCGGCCTGGTGGGGCAGATGGGTAACTTCTCCCTGCTGCTGGTGGCAGCCTTCCTCCTGGGTATCGGTGGCTCCATCTTCGCGGTAGGTATTCCCTTTGCCGCTGCCTGGTTTGGGCCCCACCGCAAGGGCCTGGCAACCGGTATTTTCGGCATGGGTATGGTCGGTACTGCCTGCGCCGCCTTCTTCAACCCCCGCATGCTGGCTGCTTTTGGCTACTTTCCCACCCACGTCATTATGAGCTGTGTAGCCCTGACCTACGCCGTGATTGTCTGGCTCTTCATCCGCGACTCACCCGTCATGAAGGCCCGCACCCCCGAGCCTGTTCTGCCCAAGATCCTGGCGGTGTCCAAGAAACTGGTGACCTGGCAGCTCTGCTTCATCTACGCCGTGGTTTTCGGCGCCTTCGTGGCTTTCTCCAACTTCCTGTCAACCTACATGCAGAACATCTACGGCTATGAAGCCGTTGCCGGTGGTACCTTCGCTGCCATGTTCGCAGCCTGCGCCGTGCTGGCCCGCCCCTTTGGTGGGGTCGCCGCCGACAAGTTCGGCGGTAAGCTGACCACCCTGATCGTCTTCGTTGCTATGACGGTGCTGGCTGTCTGCATTGCCTTCGAACCCGAGAGCACCGCTGTGAATACCCTGATTCACGTGGTCATGGCCCTCTTTGTGGGCTTTGGCACCGGTACCATCTACGGCTGGCTGGGCAAGGTGGTGCGCCCGCAGGATACCGGTACCGTGTCTGGCCTGGTCTCGGCAGCCGGTGGCCTGGGCGGCTACTTCCCGCCCCTGATTATGGGCGCTGCCTACACCGCCCACGGTAACTATTTCTGGGGCGTGCTGGCCCTGGCTTCTACCTGCGTGATTTCTATTCTGGTTTCGCTCTGGATGGCATCAGATAAGAAACCTGCCCGCGCTGCCTAAACCCAGCTTGGTACTCCCCGGTCAGGGAGATATCCGGACGCCCGCGCCCCGCTTTCCTGCCTTTGGGCAGGGGCGGGGCGCGGCTGCGTCCGCCCTGTAAAATCGACTTTCCCACCCCAAAAGTCCCTCGTGTGGTGCTTTGGGTGTAAGGTATGGCACAATAAGGGTTGTTACAACTAAAACGCCGTTACAACTGGTGCGGGAGAGACCGTACATGCTCGAGGTTGAGGGACCACGGGCACCGGCGCCGAAGGAGCAAACCCTCCCCGGGAAACTCTCAGGCACATGTACCGCTCAGTGAGGCAACTCTGGAGAGGGGCGTCAAACCCCCACCGAAGGGGCAAAATTCGCGTCCGCTACCGTGCGTGATGGGTAGCTGCGAACCAAAACTCTCAGGTTTTAACAGAGTGGGGAGGGCACCACTCACAGGGCACCCCTGTGCGCCGGTTTAGCCTCTACCCCTGGAGAGTTCCATGTCATTCACCGACCGCCACCTTGGCCCCCGTCTGAGCGACCAAGAGACCATGCTTAAAGTGCTTGGTTACGAGTCCCTGGGCGCCCTCATCGACGAGGTCATCCCCTCCAATATCCGCCTGCGCGGTGACCTTAATCTCCCGGCGCCCTTGAGTGAGCTTGAGGCGCAGAAGAAGATTGCCTCCTACGCCGCCCAGAATGTGGTCAAGCACCAGATGATCGGTGCAGGTTACTATGACGCTATCACTCCGGCTGTGATTCGCCGCAACATTCTTGAAAACCCGGGCTGGTACACCTCCTACACCCCCTACCAGCCCGAGATCTCCCAGGGCCGTCTCGAAGCTCTACTGAACTTTCAGAACACCGTCATGGAACTGACCGGTCTGCCCATTGCCAACGCCTCCCTGCTCGATGAGGCAACCGCTGTTGCCGAGGCCGCCGTCATGATGCACCGGGCCAACCGCAAGGTCAAGAATGGCTTCTTCGCTATTGACTCCCGTGCCTTGCCCCAGACCCTCTCCGTGGTGCGTGGCCGCGCGCAGGCCCTAGGCATCCCTTTCGTCATCACCGATTTTGCCGACGGCCTGCCCGAGGGCGACCTCTACGGCGTCATTATCTCCAATCCCGGCCACGACGGCGAAGTCCGCGACATTGAGCCCCTGATCAAGGAGGCTAAGGAGCGCGGCGCCCTGGTCACCGTCATCGCTGACCTGCTGGCCCAGACCTTACTGATCGCCCCCGGCCACCAGGGTGCCGACATTGCTGTTGGCTCCTCCCAGCGCTTTGGTCTGCCCTTCTGGTACGGCGGCCCGCATGCAGCTTTCATGGCTGTTTCTAAGGGTATGGAGCGTAACCTGCCCGGCCGCCTGGTGGGTGTCTCGAAGGACGCTTTTGGTAAGCCCGCCTACCGCCTGGCCCTGCAAACCCGCGAGCAGCACATCCGCCGCGAGAAGGCCACCTCTAACATCTGTACTGCCCAGGCCCTGCTGGCTATCGCCGCCGGTGCCTACGCCGTCTACCACGGCCCCGAAGGCCTGCGGGCTATTGCTAACCGCCTGCACGACAAGGCCGCCCGCATCGCCGCCGCTGGTACCGCAGCCGGCCTGAAGCTGGTCCACGAGACCTTCTTCGACACCGTTGCCTTTGAAGCCGAAGGACGCGCCGACGAGCTGGTTGCCAAGGCCCTGGAAGCCGGTATCAACGTCCGCAAAATCTCAGCTGACCGTATCTCCATCTCGGTGGGTGAGTCCCACACCGAGCAGGTAGTCGAAGCCCTGGCAGCTGCCCTGGGCGGGCAGCTGGAGGAGACCGACGCCTACGAGCTGCCCGAGGCCCTGTTGCGCACTGACGACTACATGACCCACCCGGTCTTCCACCTTTACCGCTCTGAGACATCCATGATGCGCTACCTGCGCTCCCTCTCAGACAAGGATCTGGCCCTGGACCGTACCATGATTCCCCTGGGTTCTTGCACCATGAAGCTGAACGCAGCAGCCGAGATGGAACCCATTTCCTGGCCCGAGTTCGCCTCCATCCACCCCAATGTTCCTGCCGACCAGGCTGCCGGCTGGAAGGCCCTAATTGATGAGCTCTCGGCCTGGCTGGTTGAAATCACCGGCTACGACGCTATCTCCCTGCAGCCCAACTCGGGTGCGTCCGGCGAATACGCGGGCCTGCGAGCTATCCGCGCCTACCACGAGGCTAACGGCGATACCCAGCGCACCGTCGTCCTGATTCCCATGAGCGCCCACGGCACCAACGCCGCCTCTGCCGCCCTGGCAGGTCTGGCTGTTGCCGGTGTTGCAACCGCCCCCGACGGCTCCATCGACGTTGAAGATCTCAGGGCCAAGATCGAAAAGTACGGCGACACCATCGCGGGCATCATGATTACCTACCCCTCCACCCACGGTGTCTTCGAGGGGCAGGTCGTTGAGGTCTGCCAGCTGGTGCACGAGGCAGGCGGCCAGGTCTACGTGGACGGTGCCAACCTCAATGCCCAGATGGGCCTGGCCCAGCCCGGCAAGTTCGGTGGCGATGTCTCCCACCTGAACCTGCACAAGACCTTCTCCATTCCCCACGGCGGTGGTGGCCCCGGCGTCGGCCCCGTTGCTGTCGGTGCCCACCTGGAGAAGTACCTGCCCGGTAACGGCTTTGAGGCGGACGCCGAAGGCCAGCTGGCAGATGCGCCCCTGCCCATCTCCCAGGCCATGTTTGGTTCTGCCGGTGTGCTCCCCATTTCCTGGATGTACATCGCCATGACCGGCGCTGAGGGCCTGCGAGCTTCTTCCGAAACCGCCATCCTCTCGGCCAACTACATCGCCAAGAAGCTGGGCTCCCTGTACCCCGTGCTCTACGCGGGTGAGACCGGCCTGGTGGCCCACGAATGCATCCTGGATTTGCGCGAGCTGACCGCCGCGTCCGGCATCACTGCCGAGGACGTCTGCAAGCGCCTCATGGACTACGGCTTCCACGCCCCCACCCTGGCCTTCCCCGTGCCCGGCACCCTCATGGTCGAGCCCACCGAATCAGAGTCCTTAGCTGAGCTGGATCGCTTCATTGAGGCCATGACCAAGATTCACGCTGAGATTCAGGAAGTCATCGACGGTAAGGTCAGCGCCGAGGAGTCTGTGCTGCGCAACGCCCCGCACACCGCCGAGGTCGTCACCGCCGACGAATGGACCCGCCCCTACCCCCGCTCGCAGGCCGCCTACCCCGTGCACGAGCTGCGCCTGAACAAGTACTTCACCCCCGTTGGCCGCATCGACGGTGCCGGCGGCGACCGTAACTTTGTCTGCGAATGCCCGCCCATGGAAGCCTTCGACATCGAAGTCCACAGCGCTTAAGGCTAGAAAGGTTTACCCCTATGTCACCCCAGAAAACTGCCCTCTACCAGGTCCACGCTGACCTGGGTGCCGCCTTCACCGACTTTGGCGGCTGGGACATGCCCCTCAAGTACACCAACGACGTTGAAGAGCATAAGGCTGTGCGCTCGGCTGCCGGCCTATTCGATCTCTCCCACATGGGTGAATTCCGGGTCACCGGTCCCGACGCCGGTGCCTTCCTGGACTACGCCCTGCTCTCTAACATGTCCATTCTCAAGGTGGGCAAGGCCAAGTACTCCCTGCTGCTGGCTGAGGACGGCGGTGTCATCGACGACCTGATTACCTACCGCCTGGGCGAGGAAGAGTTCCTGGTCATTCCCAATGCAGCCAACGTGGCCGCCGATTATGAGGCTATGAGCGCCCGTAGCGAGGGCTTTGACGTGCAGCTGGTGAACGAGACCGCCCAGACCTCCCTGGTGGCGGTGCAGGGCCCTGCTTCAGAGGCCATCCTGCTGGAGATGGACCCTTCCGATGCCGAGACCATTACCTCTATGGGTTACTACGCAGCTGCCCCGATTCGTTTCGGCGATATTGAGGCCCTGCTGGCCCGCACCGGCTATACCGGTGAGGACGGCTTCGAAATTTACGTGGCGAACGAGGACGCCGCCCAGCTCTGGGCCATGGCCTCTGAATGCGGCGAGAAGAACGGGGCAATTCCTGCAGGCCTGGCTGCCCGCGACTCCCTGCGCCTTGAAGCCGGTATGCCCCTCTACGGCCACGAGCTGGGCCGCGACATTACCCCCTTCGAGTCGGGCATGGGCAAGCTGATTGAGATTGCTCTGACTAAGAAGGCCGCCGATTTTGTGGGTAAGGACGCCCTGGTTCAGCTCTCCGAGCAGGCCCCGGCACGCACTCTGGTCGGCCTTAAGGCCCAGGGCAAGCGCCCCGGCCGCGCAGGTTCCAAGCTGGTTGATGAGAGCGGCACCGAGATCGGTGAGATTACCTCGGGTATTCCCTCACCTACTCTGGGATACCCCGTCGCTATGGCCCTGCTGGCTACCGAGCACGCCACTGTAGGTGAGACTGTCAACGTTGATATCCGTGGTAAGGTTGCCCCCTTCGATATCGTAGAACTGCCCTTCTATAAGCGTAATAAGTAGAGCAAACTGCTGATATAGCCCTCTCAGAACCCTGTGTTGCCAACAAACCTTATATCTACAGCCGCGAGTCAGTTGGTTGCACAGGGTTCTTCTCGGGCTAGAGCCCCTACACCCTTGGAGGAGCACCCCCTGATGGACCTCGAGAACCTAGCCGATTATCTTTCTGCCCCGCCCCACTCAGAAGCACAAACCAAAGCGGAAGCCCTGGACTACGATATCTCTGTCTTTGAACTCTTCTCTATCGGCATTGGCCCCTCCAGCTCCCACACCGTGGGCCCTATGCGCGCCACCAACCGCTTCATCGCCGAATTGATTGATGCTGGCACCCTGAACGAGGTGACCCGGGTTCATATTGATCTCTACGGTTCGTTGGCTGCTACCGGTGCTGGTCACGGCACTATGAGCGCAGCCATCAAGGGCCTGGCCGGTTGTGTACCCGAAACCATCGATATGGCTGCTGCCGAGGCGCTGATGGACCGCAATCAGGTGGACGGCACTCTGCCCTTGGCCGGTTACCCCTTAGCTACCTACGCGGATGGTGCTCCCGGGCCTGAGGCAGAAAGGGTGAGCGGGCCCGTCCTGACCTATCGGGAAGCTGACATTACTCTGCGCCCGCTTACGGTGCTGCCCCGCCATACCAACGGTATTAAGGTCACTGCCTACGCGGGGGAGAGGGTACTGCTAGAGCGCACTTATTTCTCTATCGGTGGCGGTTTCATTGTTGAAGAGCACGAAGAGTCATCGGGCTCCACCGGGCTTTCCAAGGCCCCCTACCCCTTTGGGTCGGGCGAAGAGCTGCTGGATATGGCCAACACTGCCGGGCTGTCTATTGCTCAGCTCAAGTTGGCGAACGAGAAGACAGAGCGCAGCGAGAGCGAAGTGCGCGCCGGGATCTTGCAGATTCGGCAGGTCATGAAGGAGTGTATCGGCTCGTCCTTGGAACGTATGGGCTACCTGCCTGGCCCCCTCAAGGTGCGCTGCCGGGCGGGCCAGTGGCACCGCGACCTGCTGGCAGAAGATCCCCGAAAATCACCGGAATTCGCCACGGACTGGGTTAACCTGATTGCTCTGGCGGTCAATGAAGAGAATGCTTTTGGCGGTCGTATCGTCACCGCGCCGACTAACGGAGCCTCCGGTATTATCCCGGCGGTATTGCACTACGCGGTCAATTATGTGCCCTCGGTGCGCCACCGGGGGCAGAAGGTGATTGATGACGCCGTGGTTGATTTCTTTCTGGCGGCTGCCTCCATTGGTGCCCTCTACAAGAAGCGGGCTTCGATTTCTGGTGCTGAGGTGGGTTGCCAGGGTGAGGTGGGTACTGCGTCGTCTATGGCAGCTGCGGGTCTGGCTCAGGTGATGGGCGGTAGCAATGAGCAGATTGAGAATGCAGCTGAGATTGCTATGGAGCATAATCTGGGTTTGACCTGCGACCCCGTGGGTGGGCTGGTGCAGATTCCCTGTATTGAGCGTAACGCCATGGCGGCCTCCAACGCGGTGACCGCAGCCAAGATGGCCCTGCGAGGGGACGGCCACCATCGAGTCTCCCTGGACCAGGTCATCGAAACCATGCGCCAGACTGGTGAGGACATGTCGCACCGTTATAAGGAGACTTCTATGGGTGGTCTGGCTGTGAACGTGGTGGAGTGCTAGTCAGGCAGTCTTAGGGCGCGTTTATGGGCTCAGGGAGTTCAGTAGTGGAGCTAGTAGATGAGATAAGGAGTTGAGTGGTGATAGTGAAGAATCCTCGGCCTGCTAGGGTTCAAGAGCCATGGAATCTTAAATCTGCACTCTCATTTATCGCTTTCTTGCTGATTGTTTTTGCTTTTCTTGGGGTTCTCTCGTTCGCCGTCGGCTACCCGTATATCAACGGGAAGGAGGAGTGGCAGGAGGAGCGTATCTGTACCGTTGACTCCGCTGTCAAAGATACCTCAGGGGGTGGCTTCCGCATGGGAGGATCCTCCACCAGTATCAGAATCGAGTCCCCTGACTGCGGAAAAATCTCGCTCAGTGGTGTTCTGGTGGAGCAAACCGCTGAAGGAGCGGTGCGCTACCTGAGTGTTGAAGAGACCGTGAGTTATCTGGAGGAGCACCGGGGGGAGCAGTTCCGTTTTTATTATGGGAAGATTCAGCTTACTGAAGGTTTGTTAGAAGCTCGGCGTATTGAGAAGGTAGGGTAGGTGTTTTTCTGGGGCGGTGTCGTTTCTTTCTGAGGATATTTACAATGGTTTAGGCCGTCGTAGATGTAGTGGTAGGTTCCTGCTTCGGTATCGATAATGTGGTGGTACCGGGCTTGATTTTTTTGTGGATACTGGAAAGACTCTGGATGAGTCTCTTAAGCTGCCTCAACACTCGGTTTTCAGCAACACTGCACGCAACCACCTCGATACCAGACTAGTCAAGGTCTTGAATTGAATCCAAAAAAATCCTTCTTAAACCTATCCTCAGAAAATACCGCCTGAATCTGGTTTGCATCTAGGCTTATAAAAGAAAGCCCCCCCAGGAGTCTTGTGGCATTTTTTATACTACTTCTCAAAAGTACGTGTCATTCCCCACAATTTTCATGTGTGTCAGGAATACGTCACCTACATTCGACTCAGTGGCGACTATGTTTTCGTTGGTAGGAACTAAATCCTGAATATCAAACTTGGACCAGACTTCTGTGGTTTTAATGCTTAGGTGGGGGTCTCAATCGTTTTCTGTCTAAATGGTGATTTAAATATTCGAGTGGCAGGTGATAGGTTCAATTTCCTTCCCTGTGAATCTTTGAAATTAATCATTAGATTTCTTACTCACTTTCCTCAACCATATGACCGAAACTGTGGCACCCACCAGGTTTCCTAAAAAGATATTTATTCTATATTTGTAGATGGCTGGAGAGATGTGAAGTGGAAAAATAAATATTAGAAGTAAAACAACAAGGTATAGTGTGACAAATTTTTCAGGGGCTATCATTGCAACAATGGCGCCTATTGCAAATGGTATCGTATATGCCTGCAGAAAATTTTTCCAGTCACTAGCGTAGCCCGGAATTAGAACTCCGATGGTGAGTGATATGGAAATAAAGTAAAAAGTTTGAAAAATTTATTTCCCATTATATTGAATCGGTTCCAGCTTGTTATGCTGTTGTCCCTTAGAATGAACACTTAAGAGGAGTTGGGGTCAAGCATCTCCAGAAATTCAGTAAAATGTTCGTTGGTAAAAATAGCACGGATAGGTCTTTCATCAAGATTTGCAAAGCAGATAACCCACCGATGCGCTGGAATTGCTTGAACGTGCTCCCAGAAAAGAGAACCTTCCTGGGCAAAATCAACATTGGTAATAAAGACTGGCCCATCAATAGAAGCAGTAGATTCAATAATTTCACCAGCGTCAAGGTCTACGGTGTGAAAGTCATCTGCGTCAAACTCTGCCCAGACATCATCAATTGACATCTTGAGATAGTTCTTTGTCTTGATGCGGCCGAAGAATCCTTTAGTTGTTTCTTGGCGGGAATCGAGATGTAGCTCTTTCCCTTGAGAGTCTATGAATTTAAATTTTTCAATTTTAGCCATACTTTGATTCATGCTTTTCTTTGGTTTAATATTTATGCCAATTTTTTTATTCTTTGATTTCTTTTGGGAGTAGAATCCGATGCGAGCCCCGGGCAGAAATCCAGCAAGAAATACTGGAAATGCCTTTGCCCAAGCCTCTGAAATTGCCTCATACCCTCCCATGGTTAATAGAATTAGAACGAAAGAAGTGCATGACGCCCACCCGTTTGTTAAGTACCTATATGCGAGAAATCCTAGTGTGAATGAAATACCAATAATTACTAAAGAGTAAGTGAAGTATTCCCATCCGATAATACTTAAGATAAGCCCCCAGAGTGTGAAGCTTATTAGGTACGTAAATGGTAAATCTTTATCTTTTATTATATGCACTAATTTTTTTAGTCAGTCTGTAACAGTGAGGTCATTGAAGCTCAACCCTTTCCGCAAGGAGAGCATCACTATTTAAGGGTCTCAATTGAATCTTCCCGAAATAGAAACGGAACTGCTCCCCCCGGTGCTCCTCCAGATAACTCACGGTCTCTTCAACACTCAGGTAGCGCACTGCCTCTCCTATGGTTTTCTCTTGAAGGACGCCGTGAAGGAAGATTTTTCCGCAGTCGGGGGATTCGATAATAATCTTTTGTGAAGATCCTCCCATGCGAAAACCACCAGTTGAGGTATGTTTGGTTGCGGAATCAACGGTGCAGATACGCTCCTCCTGCCACTCCTCCTTCCCGTTGATATACGGGTAGCCGACGGCGAACGAGAGAACCCCAAGAACAGCAAAAACAATCAGCAAGAAAGCGATAAATGAGAGTGCAGATTTAAGATCCCAGGGTTTTCGAACCCTAGCAGGCTGAGGATTCTTCGATGTCACACTTACCTCCTTATCTCGTGAACATTCTACTTGCCAGGGGAGATAGCCATACCGAGAGTAAGCGACCCACCACCGCAGGTATATTCAGAAAGAAAATAGCACTGCCCCAGAAAAACACCTACTCTATCTTCTCAATACGTCGCGCCTCCGATACATCTTTAGTGAGCTGTATCTTCCCATAGTAGAAACGGAACTGCTCCCCCCGGTGCTCTTCCAGATAACTCACGGTCTCTTCAACACTCAGGTAGCGTACCTCCCCTTCTGCGGTTTGCTCCACCAGGACGCCATAAAGTGTGATTTTTCCACAGTCAGGGGACTCTATTCTGATGCTGGTGGAAGATCCTCCCATGCGGAAGCCACCCCCTGAGCTTCGTCTAGTAGAAGAGTCAACGGTACAGATACGCTCCTCCTGCCACTTCTCTGTGCTGTTGATATATCTATACGCAAATGATCCGCCAAAAACAGTAATTGGAACAAGGCACATTAGAGTAAATAGCAGTAACCAAATGATACCTTTGACCGACCGTAGCTTAACCGGTTCTGCTTTCCTATTCTGTTTACTCAACTCTGTCACCTTTTCATTATATTTATTTGAAATGTTATCGTCCCGATTTGAATCCCATATCTAACGCTCCACCACCGATAGCACTGTGAAGGCCCTCATCATCAGCCTCCTTCTTCTCGAGGTTCTCCGCCTCGGATGCAAAATAGTTAGCATACCCTGCTCCGTAGTCAACAGTGCGAGAGGTGACAAAATCAGATGTAAATTGAGTTACATTATTGTTTAAATAACTTGGAGCGTGGCTCATAAGCTGGTTCACACCAGCGCCAACACCACGGCTCATTAAAGGAGCAACCGCACCAATCCCAAACCCAGACCCAGCAGCCCGCACCAGACCCTCAGCACTCACCGCGCGGCCCTCATCATTAAAGATATAGTTACCCACATTCGCACTAGCACCTGTCACACTACTCTCAACAACCTGCCCACCCAACATCTTACGGAACTGAGCAGAAGCAACCTGCGACCCAAAATCAATCATCCTGCCCCCACGGGCAACAAGAGAACTGCCACCACGCATCAAGACATTAGTCCGGGGCAAGGCTGTGCGCGCAATACCCAAGAAATTCAAACCTGCCTGGCGTGCCTCCACAGAAAACTTCGAAATTCCCGCTCCTACACGTTGCATACCAGAACCAGCAGATACAAACCTACTGCCGACAGCACTAAAGGCCCCTCCAACAGCCTTACCCACAGCCATGGTCGCCCCGCCACCAACAAGGCTGGAGGCACCACCAATGAGAGTATCTTTACCAACAGCACCCCAGTTCACTGTGCCGTCAGGGTTCTTATTCGTCAAAATAGAGGCTCCTCCTGAAATCAGCGCACCGGAACCGGCCATGAGGGCTAGCCCAAGGGGTGCTCCTACGCCGGTGAAGGTTAGGGCGGTGCCCACAACGCCAAGGACAATAGCACCAATAGCGATTGCGGTGGAGTTCTCATTGGCCCAGTTCTTCACCGCTCCTATCCAGGTTGGGTTGGCTGCCTGATACTCGGCCATCTCTTGCGCACTCACCGGCGATAGACCCCAGGGATCCATCAAATTCACCGGGTCATTGCCAGCAAAAGCATACCCATGAGCACCCCAAGCCGCCCCCAGGGGCGAGGGCAGTGGGTCAAGACTCAAAAAGCCACGTGTACCAGGGTCATAGACACGTGCGCCCATCCACAGCATCCCCGCTAGGGTGAAAGAACCAGAGGCATCATGCGAGAGCAGCCCCCACTGGCTGAACTCACTGCCTGGGGTCTCTCCCCAGGGGTTAAGGCCCTGAGCAAGAAAAGCACCAGGGGTCAGACTACTACTGGCCCATGCTCCGCCCTGGTAGGTTGCCCCTGCAAGAGTGGCCGTCATACCACCATCGACCGAGGCCAAGGCCGGAATGAAGCGTGCAGTATCCCAGATCAACTCACTGTTATCAGCCTTTTGCACGGTGCCCAAGGCATTGACCCACAGGGGCAATTGCTGGCTGCTGCCCTCAGGGGAGGTGTGGGTGATAGTAGTGAGTTTTCCAAGCGGCCCCCAGGCGAATTCTTGGCTGCTGCCCTCGGTGGTGGTGCTACGGATGCGTCGGCCTAGACCATCGTAGATATAGTGGTAGGTCCCTGCCTGGGTGTCGGAGATGGAGAGTAGCTGCCCGGCTATATCGTAGGTGTAGGTGCGTTCAAGGCCAGCGGGAGTGGTTTCTGACGTCAGACGGCCTCAAAATTCCGTTTTCAGCGACACTGCATGCAACCATCTCGATACCAGACTAGTAAAGGTCCTGAATTGAATCTAAAAAATCCTTAAACCTGTCCTCAGAAAATACCGCCTGAATCTGGTTTTCTTCTAGGGTCATAAAAGAAAGAACCCAGGAGTCTTGTGGCATTTCTTTTACTACTTCCCAAAAGTAAGTGTCCTTCCCCACGATTTTCATGTGTGTTAGGAATACGTCACCTACATTCGATTCAGTGGCGACTATGTTTTCATTGGTAGGAACTAAATCTTGAATATCAAACTTGGCCCAGCCATCTGCGGTTTTAATGCTTATGCAGGGAATCTCAATTGTCTTCCGTCTAAATGGTGATTTGAATATTCGAATGGTGGGTGAAAGGATCAGTTGTCTTCCTTGTGAGTCTTTAAAATTAATCATTAGATTTATTGTTTACTTTCCTCAGCCATATGGCCGAAATTGCGGCGCCCACTAGGTTGCCTAAAAAGATAGTTATTCTATACTTGTAGATGATTGGAGAGATTTGAAGTGAAAAAATAAATATCAGAATTAAAACAACAAAATATAGTGTGACAAGTTTTTCAGGGGCTACCGTTGCAACAAGGGCACCTATTATAAATGATATCGTATATGCCTGCAGGAAATTTTTCCAGTCACTATTGTAACCCGGAATCAGAACTCCGATGGTGAGTGAGATGGAAATAAAGTAAAAAGTTTGAAAAATTTGTTTTCTCATTATTTAGATAACAGCTCATCCCACCCTGAACCTATAAATGCGCCTGTGGTGGTGCTTCCCCAGAGTGCCAAGCTATTTGGTTTACTTAAATTAAGAGCTCCACTGACGGTGCGAGGGTGGAAGTAGGGAACCTGAGACATATAGTTCACACCATGCATCTCAGTAAGCTTTGAAAAGCTAGGGAATTTTTGTGATAGGACTTTAGAGGTTCCATTACTGAGTGAGCTAGCAGTTCCCGAAAGTAAAGCCTTCGATGGGCTAACTTCTTTCCCTGAAATAATATCCTCAGCCATAGAACCTGCACCAGCCCCAGCAAAATTAATGAGGCTTTCACTAGCAATGGCAATCCCGCCTCCTGTGTTTTGCCTAAATAATCGGGCGACTGTACCACTCATTGGCCCTGCAAGACCGCTAGTTGTACCACTTAAAGTACCACCGCCTACGGCACCAGCAAACTCCCATGGGTTACTTATTTTCCAATTATGTTGTGCCAGATAGGTAGCTCCAGAAGATATTCCGCCTACACCGCCGTTAACGCCAGCATTAACAGCTATGGCTCGTGCTGCTTGTCCAGCTGGAGCACTTGCCATAGCAACTTTACCAATTTGAGTGGCCCAACCGCCAAGTGCACCGCTCCCCGCTCCAATAAGCGTATCAACGCCAACCTTACCCCAGTTTACAGAACCGTTTTGCGCTTTTTGCGAAGCGATTGAGACCCCTCCTGACATTAGTCCGCCGGCACCAGCCATTAGAGCTACACCAGCTGGACCGCCTACACCGGTAAACATCAAGCCGATGCCAACAACAATAGCCGAACCCGCAACAATATACTCCCAGTTGTCACCAATCCAGCTACCGACAGCCGCAATACCCGTTGGGTTGGCTGCCTGATACTCGGCCATCTCTTGCGCACTCACCGGCGATAGACCCCAGGGATCCATCAAATTCACCGGGTCATTGCCAGCAAAAGCATACCCATGAGCACCCCAAGCCGCCCCCAGGGGCGAGGGCAGTGGGTCAAGACTCAAAAAGCCACGTGTACCAGGGTCATAGACACGTGCGCCCATCCACAGCATCCCCGCTAGGGTGAAAGAACCAGAGGCATCATGCGAGAGCAGCCCCCACTGGCTGAACTCACTGCCTGGGGTCTCTCCCCAGGGGTTAAGGCCCTGAGCAAGAAAAGCACCAGGGGTCAGACTACTACTGGCCCATGCTCCGCCCTGGTAGGTTGCCCCTGCAAGAGTGGCCGTCATACCACCATCGACCGAGGCCAAGGCCGGAATGAAGCGTGCAGTATCCCAGATCAACTCACTGTTATCAGCCTTTTGCACGGTGCCCAAGGCATTGACCCACAGGGGCAATTGCTGGCTGCTGCCCTCAGGGGAGGTGTGGGTGATAGTAGTGAGTTTTCCAAGCGGCCCCCAGGCGAATTCTTGGCTGCTGCCCTCGGTGGTGGTGCTACGGATGCGTCGGCCTAGACCATCGTAGATATAGTGGTAGGTCCCTGCCTGGGTGTCGGAGATGGAGAGTAGCTGCCCGGCTATATCGTAGGTGTAGGTGCGTTCAAGGCCAGCGGGAGTGGTTTCTGCCACCAGACGGCCGCCTGCATCGTAGGTGAAGCGGTAGAAGCCTTCATCCGTATGCACACCGGTCAGCTGCTGCGCCCCATCATAAGTGAAAAGTCGCAGACCCCTCTCATCATCAATAGCAGTAATACGGGAATCCGCATCATAGTAGGTAGTGGCTGTTTTTTCCTGGCCGCTTACAGAATCAATGGAGGCCCGAACCACCGCAAAACCAGAAGAACCCTCTGCACCCGAAACAGAATCTAAGGGCACAACCTTATAGGAATCATTAAGAGCGCCATCAGACGAAACAATTCGAGCTAGCCTACCGCTTGAATCATACTCATAGCGCACGGTGCCACTAGCCTCTGAGCCGACCGACGCAAGCAACCCTCGTGCGGTGTATTCATAATCGGTCGCAAGCCCGTCGACCGTAAAGCGGGTACGAGCCCCATCAGAATCATACGCCCAGGCAAGAACATGCTGGCCATAGGAATGTTTGACAAGGCGGCCCAGCCGATCACTGGTCAAAGTATGAATCTGTGTGGGAGTATCAGCCGGAGCTAGCTTTCCATCAGGATTCGTATAATCAAAAACCTGCGTGGTACGAGCGGCAAAATCGTGCTCAAAACGTGCGATAAGCTGCCCATTAAAAGTCAGCCGATTCAAAGAACCCGCAAGATCATACGAATAGGCAGTCCTGTCACCAGCAGCATCGTCTACCCACGCGGTGCGGCCGGCTGCATCATACCCGCACCTATTGACCCTGCCCAGGGGGTCAGTCACCGCCACCAGTCTGCCAGCCACGTCATAGTCGTACCTGGTTATAGCCCCCGTAGGTGACAGCTCTGAGACCAGGTCCCCGGCCTCGTTATAGGTGTAGGTGGTCTTACCACCAACACCGTTCACCACGCTCACCAGCTGCCCGGCAGCGTCATAGGCAAAACGACGCTGCCCGTACCTGGGGCCTGAGACGAAGGTGAGCCTGCCGAGCTTGTCATAACCACACCGGGTTACAGACCCACTAGCTGAACGGTATTCGGTGACCCTACCCATGGCATCGTAGGTAAAGGTCTCTTCACTACCGTCAGAAAGAACCCGAGCAATCACGCGCGAATCTGCATCGTACACTAGGCGAACAGAATCACCGTCAGCAGCTGTAAAGGTTTCGGGCCGACCGCACTCATCATAGGTGTACAGCGAAATCTTACCGCCAGCAGAAACAGTCTTAACCACGTTCCCTGCCAGGTCATACTCAAAAGTGGTCAGGCCACCCTCAGCATCCAAAGACTCAACAACACGCCCTGCAGCGTCATAGGTGTACACCTGCCCGGCATCGTCGCTAGCAGTATCACTTTCACGTATCAGGCGGCCGTAAGAATCCTGCTTAAAGCTCCAGGCACTAAAAGCATCTCGAACCGTGGTGACGCCGGCTAGGCGGTCCTCCTCAATGCTGGTGCGCACACCGGTAGGGTCAACCACAGCAGTCAGATTCCCGTTCACACCGTACTCACGCAACCACTTCTCACCGGCAGGGTCGGTGATGTGGCGCAGCTGCATCATGCCGTCATATTCGAAACCAAAACTACGTCCACCGGGCAAGAATAAGGCATCAACATTGCCCATCTCATCAAAACTACGAGTTACTGCACGGCCTAGAGGATCCACCGTCTTAATCAGCTCGCCGTGAGGGCCGTACTCCATGACCGTGACCCCACCGGCAGGGTCGGTAACGCTCTTGATCTTACCCGCAGCAGTGTATTTAAAACGCCACAGGGCACCGTCCGCATCCTCGCGAGCCACCGGCATACCCGCAGCATCGTAGGTAAACCGCGTCACAGCACCAGCAGGTGAAATAGCCTCAACAATCTGACCGGCAGCGTTGCGCACACAACGCGCGGTATCACCAGCGGCATTGCGCACGCTGATGAACTCACCGAACTCGTTGTACTCTAAATCCACCCGCACGCCGGTAGGCCCGGTCAGAGACCTCAAAAGCCCCTGCTCCCACACCAGCTCAGAGCGCCCACCTGCCGGGTCAATCACCAGTGAAGGGTTACGATCCTCAGCGCTAGCGTAGGCATACTGAATCACTCCACCGGTCGCTGTTACCACATCTAGCACACGGTCATAGTCATCGTAGCGATAAGTAAAATCGGCCCCCTCAGCAGTGCGGGTGCGAATATGGCGCCCACGGGAGTCAAACCCGTGCACGGTCACTGCACCATCACGCTCGGTCACTGAAACACGGTTGCCAAAGGAGTCGTAAGCCATTGACTGCCGCTGATGATCAGCGTCAATAATGCCAATCAGACGGGCCCGGGAATCGTGAATCCAGGTATTTGAATAGGTGCCATCCTCATTATCCACCACCGTCATACCATGACTCATGTAGGTGTAGCGGATCTCGCGCCCAAATTCTGATCGCTGGTGGATAACCCGCCTGCGCTCATCGTACCGATTGACTACTTCAACCACGCCATCGGCACTCACTACAGACTCAAGCAGAGCCTCCTCGTTCCACCGGTAGGTGCGGCTCCCCGCCGCAGTGCTCACCTTAATAAGGTGTTGCCCCTCATAAGAGTATTCAACCCTGCGCCCATCGTTGGCCTGAATATAGGCAACCAGGCCACCGGCATATTCAATGTGCAGTGAACGCCCATGCTCATGACTTATATCAGTTACCCGGCCGGTCGTATCCCGCGACACTCTCAGGCAGGTTCCGGCACCGTGACCAGAACCCAGCCAGGCTCCAGCCATGTCAAAAGCCCACCAGGCACCACCGTTATCTCGCACCACAAGAATCTGTGCGTGATCAAGAGAAAGCGCTGGGAGCGAAGCCGAACTCTCTTCGCTCAACCACAGAGCGGTATCGTTACCGCGTTCCCAGCCGCTACCGGCGCGAGGGAAAACCACATGGCGCCCATCGTCCATAATCCAGCGGGCACTTTCGTCAGAAAGAATGAGCTGGCTGTCTAAGGCTGACGACCACCCCAAGCCAAATACACCTGCACGGTCTGAGAGTGAGTTGTACATGCGGGTCAAAGATAGGCTTTGGGCGATTCCAGTGAAAGGAAGGTCGTTCTCAAGCTCTACAAAGTTACCCGTTGCTGCGTTGACCGGGTCATTGGTAAAGCCAGAGGTGGGGATGGCTCCCTCGACGGTGGGCGGGTCAATGGAGAGGTCTTGACGCTCTGAAGTGGACTTTCCTGCCTGTTCGAGGGCCGTTTGTAAGGCTGAATTAGAAAGGGAGACTAAACTTGCGCTGCTACCGCCCGCTCGTTCAAAGGCATCAGCAAGAGTGGCCAGCCAGTCTCGTTCGGAGCTGTTGTTGCTCATCCAGGTGCGGTAGGCACTGATAATACTGGAAGCATCCAAGGAGCCCCATTGACAGGCGTCGGCGAAGTCGTCGAGCTTTCCCTGAAGGGCGTCGGGAGTCGTTAATTCCCCATCCAGAGTACTGAGATTTGTGTTTGCGGTTCGTAGATTTTCGGGAACGGCGGATGAAATACCGCCGTTGTCGCCTACTGAGCCGAGAGGAGGAAGCTCTTTGGGGGAAAGGCTAATCTCTCCAGGAGTAAAGTCTGGAGGGGTTTCTGTATCGTTGGGCTGCTGTTTACCGGTGAGGCCGTCCCAAAACTCTTCCCACTCGTTGCGCTCGTCCCATTCTCGTGCTTTGCGGCGGTTTTCGTTTTCGCGGTGTGCAGAGTCAATGATTTTGCCAATTTGGGTGGCTGTTTGACGGAACCGTTCAGCAAGTTCGCCGGCATCGTTGGCGGCTATGGTTGAGTTGCGGTTGTAGATGGTGGAGAAGTAACCAGAGAACTCGTTCATTGCTGTTTGCACGGCACTATTTCGGCTACTTGCCTGGTTATCGAGGGTATTGCCAGCATGAGTGAACGCTGTTTTGGTGGTTTCGGCTAAGGCGAAGTCGAAGGTAAGGGGCTGGTTGGCCTTCACTGCGGAATCCTGTTCTCTGAAATTGCTGACGACGGTAGAGGCAATATGTGTTGATTAGCCGTCTGCGGCGCTCCCCAAAAGATAGACATGTCCATGCCAGAGGCTGGTTAGTGAGCACACGCAACTACTTCCATTGTGGCAGAAATAGGGTGGGGCTTCACCCTAATATAAGTAAGAACTTTTACAAACTCTGGCTGCACCGGACGCTAATACGATGCTGATGCGAATTTGTGAAAAATTCCTTTCTCGGCTATGGACAAGAAGTTCTGCTTGCTGTAACATGAATATTTGCGCTTCCCTAATCTTCTGTGCCTTCATATAGCGGTGGGCAGGTTGTAACAGGTCTTAGTACGCCCCAGTACCCTCGAACATCAATCTAGTCACAATCACAGCACGGCACAGGTGCTTCCCCCGGCTAGTTTTCTTTGCTTAATGGGTCCTTGAGCGTGCCGCCCCTGGTGGGGGAGCGGGTAGCAACAGACATGTCTGTGGAAGGATCCAATCTTGGTCGCCTCGAGCACCTCTCATAATGAAGCCGCTAACGGCGCAGGTTCGCAAGACCGAATCTCATTCGCAAAAATTGCTGAGCCCCTGCAGGTACCCAACCTGCTTGCGCTCCAGCTCGACAGCTTCGATCAGCTGGTCGGTAACGAACGCTGGGCAGCCAAAGCTGCTGCCGCAGCCGAAACCGGTGATACCTCCGTCAGCCAGACCTCCGGCCTGGCAGACATTTTCGAAGAAATATCCCCAATCGAAGATTTCCAGGGAACCATGTCCCTGTCTTTCTCCGAGCCCGAATTTGCTGACCCCAAGTACACCATGGAAGAGTGTAAAGATCGCGACGCGACCTACTCAGCCCCGCTGTACGTCAAGGCCGAATTCATGAACAACAACACGGGCGAAATCAAACAGCAGACCGTGTTCATGGGCGACTTCCCTCTCATGACCGAGTCCGGCACCTTCGTGATCAACGGCTCCGAGCGCGTTGTTGTTTCCCAGCTGGTTCGCTCACCTGGTGCCTACTTCGAAAAGACCGCCGACCGTACCTCCGATAAAGATATCTACTCGGCTAAGATTATCCCCTCTCGCGGTGCCTGGTTCGAACTCGAAATTGATAAGCGCGACCAGGTCGGCGTGCGCCTAGACCGACGCCGCAAGCAGTCCGTCACCGTTCTGCTCAAGGCCCTGGGCTGGTCAGAGTCCAAGATTCTAGATGAATTCGGCGAATTTGACTCCATTCGCGCCACCCTCGAAAAAGACACCGTGCAGACCCGCGAAGAGGCCCTGCTCGACATCTACCGCAAGCTACGCCCGGGTGAACCCCCCACGGTCGAAGCTGCCCAGAATCTGCTGGACAACATGTACTTCACCCCCCGCCGCTACGACCTGGCAAAGGTCGGCCGCTACAAGGTGAACCGCAAACTGGGTACCGACACCCCCGTCAACGACCCCTCAGCAGCAGTGCTGTCTCAGGACGACATTGCGGCCATGATTCGCTACCTGGTCACCCTGCACGCAGGTGGCACCACCGTCAAGGGTGTGCGCGACGGCCAGGACGTTGACATCCGCGTTGACGTTGACGACATCGACCACTTCGGCAACCGCCGCATCCGCGCCGTTGGCGAGCTGATTGAGAACCAGATTCGCACCGGCCTCTCCCGTATGGAGCGCGTCGTCCGCGAACGCATGACCACCCAGGACGTCGAGGCCATCACCCCTCAGACCCTGATTAACATCCGCCCGGTTGTTGCCTCCATCAAGGAGTTCTTCGGCACCTCGCAGCTCTCCCAGTTCATGGACCAGAACAACCCGCTGGCTGGGCTGACCCACAAGCGTCGTCTGTCTGCACTGGGCCCCGGCGGCCTCTCCCGCGACCGTGCGGGCATGGAAGTCCGAGACGTCCACCCCTCCCACTACGGCCGTATGTGCCCCATCGAAACCCCTGAAGGTCCCAACATCGGTCTGATTGGTTCGCTGGCAACCTATGCCCGTATCAACCCCTTCGGTTTCATCGAAACCCCCTACCGCATCGTCCGCGACGGCAAAGTCACCGACGAGGTCAAATACCTGACCGCTGACGACGAAAAGGGCAACACTATTGCCCAGGCCAACGCGCCCCTGACTGCCGACATGACCTTCGCCGAAGACCAGGTTCTCTGCCGCGCAGGCGATGGTTCAGGTGAAGCGGTTCTGGTCGATGCATCAGACATTGAATACATGGACGTTTCACCCCGCCAGATGGTGTCGGTGGCAACCGCTCTGATTCCTTACCTGGAACACGACGACGCTAACCGAGCACTCATGGGTGCTAACATGCAGCGCCAGGCGGTTCCTCTGCTCGAATCCGAAGCACCCGTGGTCGGTACCGGTATGGAACGCTACGCAGCGCTTGACTCCGGTGACTCCGTGGTCGCTAAGAAGGCCGGCGTGGTCTCTGAGGTGTCAGCTGACCTGGTGATCGTCCGTAACGACGATGGCACCAGCACCTCTTACCCCATCCTCAAGTTCCAGCGCTCCAACCCCGGTAACTGCTACAACCACCGCGTTGTGGTCAAGGTGGGTGACCGCGTTGAAGAGCGTAGCCTGATTGCTGATGGCCCCTCAACCGACAAGGGCGAACTGGCACTCGGTAAGAACCTGCTGGTTGCCTACATGTCGTGGGAAGGCTTCAACTTTGAGGACGGTATCATCCTCTCCCAGCGCATGATCTCTGATGACGTACTCACCTCAATTCACATTGAAGAGCACGAAATCGACGCCCGTGATACCAAGCTGGGCGCTGAAGAGATTACCCGCGACATCCCCAACGTCTCTGAAGAGGTGCTCTCGGCCCTCGACGAGCGCGGCATCATCCACATCGGTGCCGAAGTTGAGGCCGGCGACATCCTGGTCGGTAAAGTTACACCCAAGGGCGAGACCGAGCTGACCCCCGAAGAGCGCCTGCTCCGCGCTATCTTCGGTGAAAAGTCCCGCGAAGTCCGTGACACCTCCCTGAAGGTTCCCCACGGTGAGTCCGGTACCGTCATCGGCGTCCGTATCTTCGACCGCGAAAACGACGACGAAGATCTGCCCAGCGGTGTTAACCAGCTGGTCCGCGTCTACGTTGCGCAGAAGCGCAAGATTACCGTGGGCGATAAGCTGGCAGGCCGCCACGGTAACAAGGGCGTCATTACCAAGATTCTTCCCATCGAAGATATGCCCTTTATGGAAGACGGCACCCCCGTTGATGTCATCCTCAACCCGCTGGGCGTGCCCGGCCGCATGAACATCGGTCAGGTACTCGAAGTTCACACCGGCTGGCTGGCCAAGCAGGGCTGGAAGATTGAAGGTAACCCCGCCTGGCTCGACAAGCTTCACAATTTCCCCAAGGAGACCGGCCCCACGAGCGTCGCAACCCCCGTGTTCGACGGTGCCGGTGAAGAGGAACTCTTCGAGCTACTCGATCACGCCAACCCCAACCGTGACGGCGACCGCCTGATCAACCGTTCAGGTAAGGCCCGCCTGCTCGATGGCCGCTCCGGTGAGCCCTTCCCCGAGCCGGTCTCCGTTGGCTACCAGTACATCCTTAAGCTGCATCACCTGGTGGACGACAAGATTCACGCGCGTTCCACCGGCCCCTACTCCATGATTACCCAGCAGCCCCTGGGCGGTAAGGCCCAGTTCGGTGGTCAACGCTTTGGTGAAATGGAAGTGTGGGCGCTCGAAGCTTACGGTGCCGCTTACACTCTGCAGGAAATCCTGACCGTCAAGTCCGATGACGTCCACGGCCGCGTGAAGGTCTACGAGGCTATCGTCAAGGGGGAGAACATCCCCGAGCCGGGCGTCCCCGAGTCCTTCAAGGTCTTGATCAAGGAAATGCAGTCCCTCTGCCTGAATGTTGAGGTGCTCTCAACCGACGGTAAGACCATCGAGATGCGCGATGTAGAAGACGAAGGCTTCCGTGCAGCAGATGACCTGGGCATCGACCTGTCTCACGCTGAGCCCAGCTCTGTTGAAGAGGTCTAAACCGGCCTGTACGGTTCCCTCATCTGTTTACACAAGACTTCTAAATACTAGGAAAGAGATAAGGACCCAATGTCCAACGAATCTTCACTTGGTTTGATGCGTATTGGCCTAGCGACCTCCCAGAACATCCTGGACTGGTCCTACGGCGAGGTTAAGAAGCCCGAGACCATCAACTACCGAACCCTCAAGCCCGAGAAAGAAGGCCTCTTCGACGAGCGCATCTTCGGCCCCACCCGCGACTGGGAATGCTACTGCGGTAAGTACAAGCGCGTCCGCTTCAAGGGCATCATCTGTGAGCGATGCGGTGTAGAGGTGACCCGTGCTAAGGTGCGCCGTGAGCGCATGGGCCACATCGAGCTGGCTGCTCCCGTGACCCACATCTGGTACTTCAAGGGTGTTCCCTCCCGCCTGGGCTACCTGCTGGATCTGGCCCCCAAGGATCTGGAAAAGATTATCTACTTCGCCGCCTACATGATTACCCATGTGGACGAAGAAGCCCGCCACGAGGACCTGCCCAACCTGCAGGCTGCCCACGATCGCGACAAGAAGGCTCTCGAAGACCAGCTGGCCGCCGATATCAACCTGATTGCCCGCGAAACCGAAGAGGAACTCGCTCGTATTGAGGCTGAAGGCGGCAAGGCTGCTGAGAAGCGCAAGCTGCGTGATGCCTCAGAGCGCCAGATGGCCTCCGTCCGTAAGAACGCCGAGCGTGAAATTGAGCAGCTTGAGCGCGTCTGGGACCGTTTCAAGAACCTTAAGGTCGCCGACCTTGAAGGCGACGAGGCCCTCTACCGCGGTATGGTCGATAAGTACGGCATGTACTTTGAAGGCTCCATGGGTGCAGAGGCCATCAAGAAGCGCCTTGAAAAGTTCGACATGGAGGCCGAAGCCGAGGCCCTCAAAGAGATTATCCAGACCGGCAAGGGCCAGAAGAAGACCCGCGCCCTCAAGCGCCTCAAGGTCGTCAACGCCTTCCTGACCACCGATAACTCACCGCTCGGTATGGTGCTGGATTACGTTCCCGTCATCCCGCCGGAGCTGCGCCCCATGGTGCAGCTTGACGGTGGCCGTTTTGCGACCTCCGACCTGAACGACCTCTACCGCCGCGTCATCAACCGCAACAACCGCCTCAAGCGTCTGCTGGAACTCGGTGCCCCCGAGATTATCGTCAACAACGAAAAGCGCATGCTCCAGGAAGCTGTTGACTCCCTCTTCGACAACGGCCGTCGCGGCCGCCCCGTCACCGGCCCCGGTAACCGCCCCCTCAAGTCCCTCTCTGACATGCTCAAAGGCAAGCAGGGCCGCTTCCGCCAGAACCTGCTCGGTAAGCGCGTAGACTACTCAGGTCGTTCCGTAATCGTCGGTGGCCCCACCCTGCAGATGCACCAGTGTGGTCTGCCCAAGCAGATGGCTCTGGAGCTCTTCAAGCCCTTCGTCATGAAGCGCCTGGTTGACCTCAACCACGCCCAGAACATCAAGAGCGCTAAGCGCATGGTGGAGCGCTTCCGCCCCCAGGTCTGGGACGTTCTCGAAGAGATTATCACCGAGCACCCCGTGCTGTTGAACCGTGCACCCACCCTGCACCGCCTGGGTATTCAGGCCTTCGAACCCCAGCTGGTCGAAGGTAAGGCTATCCAGCTGCACCCGCTGGTCTGTTCAGCCTTCAACGCTGACTTCGACGGTGACCAGATGGCAGTCCACCTGCCCCTGTCACCCGAGGCTCAGGCTGAGGCCCGTATCCTGATGCTCTCCTCGAACAACATCCTGAAGCCCTCAGACGGCCGCCCCGTTGCTGTACCTGACCAGGACATGATCATCGGTCTTTTCCACCTCACCACTCCCCGCGATGGTGAGAAGAACGAAGGCCGCCTGTTCTCGTCCTACGCGGAAGCCATCATGGCTATGGACCGCCACGAGATTGAGCTCTACACCAAGGTCAAGATCATGCTTGACGACTTTGTACCCTACGAGGGCTGGGAGGCTCCCGAAGGCTACAAACCCGGCGACCCCGTACTGGTTGACACCACGGTCGGTCAGGTCATCTTCAACGAGACCCTGCCCGCCGACTACCCCTGGTACACCGGTATCGCCGACAAGAAGTCACTGGGCGCACTCATCAACGACCTGGCTGAAAAGTACCCCATGCACGTAGTCGCCAAGACCCTTGACGCCCTCAAGAACACAGGCTTCTACTACGCTTCTCGCTCCGGCGTGACCGTTGCGGTCACCGATATTGCAGCTCCACCCAGCAAGCCCGCTATTATGGAAGGCTACGAGGAGCAGGCAGCCAACATCGAGTCCCAGTTCGCTATGGGTCTGATTGACGACGTTGAACGCCGCACCGAGCTGATTGACATCTGGACTAAAGCAACCGACGAGGTCGCCGAAGCCATGAAGGCCAACCTGGGCGAGAAGAACACCACCATCAACCGCATGGTGACTTCTGGTGCTCGCGGTAACTGGATGCAGGTCCGTCAGATTGCCGGTATCCGTGGTCTGGTGTCTAACACCAAGGGTGAGATTATGCCCCGCCCCATCAAGTCTTCTTACCGTGAAGGCCTGTCGGTTCTGGAGTACTTCATCGCTACCCACGGTGCTCGTAAGGGTCTGGCTGATACCGCGCTACGTACCGCTAACTCGGGGTACCTGACCCGTCGCCTGGTCGACGTTTCGCAGGACGTCATCGTGCGCGAGCACGACTGCGGCACCCGCCGTGGTTTGACCCTGCCCCTGACCCAGACTGACGAAGCCGGTAAGGTCACCCTGCACGAGAACGTCGAATCCTCCATTCACGGCCGTGCCTTGGCTGTTGACGTGACCGCTGAAGACGGCACCGTACTTGCTGAGGCCGGTGCTGATATATCAGATATCGTCATTGACGACCTGTTCAAAGCCGGTATCGAAGAGGTTCGCGTCCGCTCCGTTCTGACCTGTGAGTCAGCGGTTGGTGTCTGTGCTCTCTGCTACGGCCGTTCCATGGCCTCAGGCAACCTGGTTGATATTGGTGAGGCCGTTGGTATTATCGCGGCTCAGTCCATCGGTGAGCCCGGTACCCAGCTGACCATGCGTACCTTCCACACCGGTGGTGTCGCGTCGGCTGATGATATTACCCAGGGTCTGCCCCGTATTCAGGAGCTCTTCGAGGCCCGCACCCCCAAGGGTGTTGCCCCGATTTCTGAGGTAACCGGCCGGGTCTCGATTGAAGACACCGACAAGTCCCTCAAGGTCATTGTCACCCCCGACAACGGAGATGACCCCGTTGCCTACCCGGTTCTACGCCGTGCCCGCCTGGAAGTTGCTGAGGGTGACCATATCACCGTCGGTACCCAGCTGGTCTCCGGTGCCGTTGACCCCAAGGAGATTCTGCGTATTCGCGGCCCCCGTGAGGCTCAGAAGCACCTGGTGGACGAGGTCCAGGGCGTCTACCGCTCACAGGGTGTGGGCATCCACGACAAGCACGTTGAGGTTATCGTCCGCCAGATGCTACGCCGCATCACCGTGATTGACTCCGGCGACACCAAGCTGCTCCCCGGTGAGCTGGTTGAGAACATCGCCTTCCAGACCGCTAACCGTGCAGCCGTAGCTGAGGGTAAGCGCCCCGCGTCGGGCCGCCCCGAGATGATGGGTATCACCAAGGCATCATTGGCTACCGAGTCCTGGCTGTCTGCCGCCTCCTTCCAGGAAACCACGCGTGTGCTCACCCAGGCCGCGATGGAAGGTAAGGATGACCCGCTGGTCGGCCTGAAGGAGAACGTCATCATCGGTAAACTCATCCCCGCAGGTACCGGCCTGGCTCGGTACAACGATATTGAGGTTGAACCCACAGACGAGGCCCGTGAGGCTCTCTTCTCTCAGACCGCGACTCCCTACAACGATTTCAGCTACGCTGAGACCAACGAGGGTGCTATTAGCCCAGAGTTCCAGGCGATTCCGCTGGATGACTACGAGTTCGGAAAGTAAGCCGCAAGAGGTAGTCCCCTAGGGCGAGCTAAAGGGCGTTTCCCCACCGCAGTGGTGAGGAAACGCCCTTTGTCGTGAGTAGGTAGCTGATGAGGGCGTTCGCCGTCCGATGAGTAGGGGGAACAGAGACGGGCCTGGCTAGGGTAGCTGATTGCCCCTAGCTACCAGTAGGGTTTCAAAGTGGGCCAGCAGGTCGGTGACATTGGGGCGGATCCCGGTGATGAGTTCAAAGGCATCGGCTGCCTGGCCAACGGCCATGAGGCCACCGGGTAGTACCCGGCACCCGAGTGTGCGCGCCTGCTTAATCAGCGCGGTGTTCTGGGGCAGGTAGATAACATCTGCCACCCAGAGGTTTGGGTGGAGTAGGCTGAGCGGCAGTGGGCTACCTGGGTGATGGTGCATACCGATGGGGGTGGCGTTGACCAGCCCCCGGGAACGGGCCAGGGCAGCCGGTAGTTGCTCTGCGGCTAGGGCCCGGACGCTGGCGCCGGGGTAGAGCCCGGCAAGCTGGGTCGCTTTGGCTTGGGTACGCTGATGGTCACTGTCAAAGAGGAGGAGTTCTTCTACCCCCTGCTTGAGCAGTGCGTCGGCGGTAGCGGATCCAGCTCCACCGACCCCCAGCTGGGTGACGGTTGTAAGGTCGCCGGGGCTGGGTGCCAGGCCCTGGGTCAGGGCAGAGGCGAAGCCGGTCACGTCCGTGTTGTAACCCAGTATTTTAGCCTCGCGGACGATAACTGTATTGACCGCTCCAAGCCGGGCTGCGGCGTCCGAGACTTCATCGAGGTGCTCTAGCACAGCCTGCTTGTAGGGGAAGGTAATGTTGAAGGCGTTGTAACCCAAATCCAGGCCCCAGCGCAGCAGCTCTCCCACAGGTACTGCGTTCGCAGCCCGTCGTGCCGGACCCAAAGTCTCTATATCAATGGGCCGGTAGAGATAACGGATACCAGCCCGATCAGCTGCGAACTCGTGCAGCGGGGGAGTGAGGGAGGTGGTGATGCCGCTACCCAGCAGCCCAACCAGGTAAGACTCTTCAGGGGTGCTCACACTTACTTCTTCCTCTAGAGGCATCCGGCTCTTCCGTTCTACCAGAAACAAAGCGGCGAGACTAGCTTGCCTGCCCCAAAAATCAGGCGGGCAGCTGTCAAAGAGCAGGACGAGAGCGGTCAGCTCGCGCTTGAGTGCCCGACATCACCTAATTTAAGGGCTTTTAAGCCGCAGTGGATCTAAACAAGGGTAGATTAAGCCACCCTCATGGGCTACAGTAGTATCTGGAGTACTTAGCAGTAGTATCTACTGCCCGCACAGAGCACATCTCAAGTAATGTATTTCTGAGCAGTACATAAGAACCAATGGCAGAATGGACACCGTCCTTTGGCCTTGTTCGTCCGGGCACTCAGCCCGATCAGCGATCTTGAGGCCTAAATGCCATTTTTTGTTGTGTCTGGGCTCCTGCTAAGTCAGAGAGATTTTCTTTTGCGCTTATCCCAAGTGACAGAAGGCAAGTAAACCGGTAGCCCCTAACGGGGCCACCGATACCAAACGGAGAACAAGTGCCTACAATTCAGCAGTTGGTCCGTAAGGGCCGTGCATCCAAGGTCGTTAAGACCAAGGCGCCCGCACTTAAGGGCAACCCCATGAAGCGTGGCGTATGCACCCGTGTATACACCACCACCCCGAGGAAGCCGAACTCAGCACTGCGTAAGGTCGCACGTGTTAAGCTCAACGGCGGCGTCGAGGTTACCGCATACATCCCCGGTGAGGGCCACAACCTTCAGGAACACTCCATCGTGCTCGTTCGCGGTGGTCGTGTGAAGGACCTCCCCGGTGTTCGTTACAAGATTGTACGTGGCGCACTGGATACCCAGGGCGTTAAGGGCCGCGGTCAGGCTCGTTCACGCTACGGCGCAAAGAAGGAGAAGAAGTAATGCCTCGTAAGGGTCCCGCTCCTAAGCGTCCCCTCGTAAACGACCCCGTTTACGGCTCACCGCTGGTTACCCAGCTCATCAACAAGGTTCTGCTGGACGGCAAGAAGTCAACCGCTGAGCGCATCGTTTACGGTGCTCTCGAAGGCGTTGCCCAGAAGACCGGCGCAGACCCCGTAGTAACCCTCAAGAAGGCAATGGACAACGTCAAGCCTTCACTCGAGGTTCGCTCACGCCGCGTGGGCGGCGCGACCTACCAGGTTCCCGTCGAAGTTCGTGCAGGCCGTGCAACCGCGCTGGCTTTGCGCTGGCTCGTTGGCTTCTCCAAGCTCCGCCGCGAGAAGACCATGACCGAGCGTCTCATGAACGAGATCCTGGATGCATCCAACGGTCTCGGTGCCGCTGTGAAGCGTCGCGAAGACACTCACAAGATGGCCGAGTCCAACAAGGCTTTCGCACACTACCGCTGGTAATTTTCATTCGACAGCCTGCCGTTATTACATAGGTGCATAACGGCAGGCTTTCGGAGTTTCTCACAAGGGAGAACAAAGTGGCACTAGACGTGCTAACCGACCTGAACAAGGTCCGCAACATCGGTATTATGGCGCACATTGACGCCGGTAAGACCACCACCACCGAACGCATCCTCTTCTACACCGGTATCAACCACAAAATTGGTGAAACCCACGACGGTGCGTCCACCATGGACTGGATGGCTCAGGAACAGGAACGCGGTATCACCATTACCTCCGCAGCAACCACCTGCTTCTGGAAGAACAACCAGATCAACATCATTGACACCCCCGGCCACGTTGACTTCACCGTTGAGGTTGAGCGCTCACTGCGCGTCCTCGACGGCGCTGTTGCGGTGTTCGACGGCAAGGAGGGCGTTGAGCCCCAGTCTGAAACCGTGTGGCGTCAGGCTGACAAGTACGAGGTACCCCGCATCTGCTTCGTCAACAAGATGGACAAGCTGGGTGCAGACTTCTACTTCACCGTAGACACCATCATCAAGCGTCTGGGTGCTAAGCCCCTCGTCATGCAACTGCCCATCGGTGCCGAGAACGACTTCATCGGTGTCGTTGACCTGCTGACCATGCAGGCCTACGTCTGGCCCGGCGACTCCAAGGGCGACGTGACCATGGGTGCTTCATACGAAATTCAGGAAATTCCTGCTGACCTCCAGGAAAAGGCTGAACAGTACCGCGCTGAACTCATCGAAAACGCTGCTGAAGCCTCAGAAGAACTCATGGAAAAGTACCTCGAAGAGGGCGATCTGACCATCGAGGAAATCAAGGAAGGCGTACGCGCGCTCACCGTTGCTAACGAAGCCTACCCCGTATTCTGTGGCTCAGCATTCAAGAACCGCGGCGTGCAGCCCATGCTTGACGCAGTTCTCGACTACCTGCCCTCACCGCTGGACGTTCCCGCGATGATTGGCCACCTTCCCACTGACGAAGAGGTTGAAGTAACCCGCAAGCCTTCAGCTGACGAGCCCTTCGCAGCTCTGGCCTTCAAGGTTGCAGCCCACCCCTTCTACGGTCAGCTGACCTACATCCGCGTTTACTCCGGTAAGGCAGCGCAGGGCCAGCAGGTTCTCAACGCCACCAAGGGTAAGAAGGAGCGCATCGGTAAGCTCTTCCAGATGCACTCCAACAAGGAGAATCCCGTTGAAGAAATTCAGGCAGGGCACATCTACGCAGCAATCGGTCTGAAAGACACCACCACCGGTGACACTCTCTGCGACATTGCTAACCCCGTAGTTCTGGAATCCATGACCTTCCCCGCCCCCGTAATCTTCGTGGCTATCGAGCCCAAGACCAAGGGTGACCAGGAGAAGATGTCAACCGCAATCCAGAAGCTCTCCGCTGAAGACCCCACCTTCACCGTTTCACTCAACGAAGAAACCGGCCAGACCGAAATCGGCGGCATGGGCGAGCTCCACCTCGACATCATCGTTGACCGCATGAAGCGCGAATTCAAGGTTGAGGCTAACGTGGGTAAGCCCCAGGTTGCCTACCGTGAAACCATCACCAAGAAGGTTGAGAAGGTCGACTACACCCACAAGAAGCAGACCGGTGGTTCCGGTCAGTTCGCGAAGGTTCAGGTCTCCTTCGAACCCATCGCTCTCGATGCTGAAGAGCTCTACGAGTTCGACAACGTCGTCACCGGTGGTCGTGTTCCCCGTGAATACATCCCCTCCGTTGACGCCGGTATCCAGGACGCAATGCAGCTCGGTATCCTCGCTGGCTACCCCGTTGTTGGTGTCAAGGCAACCCTGATTGATGGCGCCTACCACGATGTTGACTCGTCAGAAATGGCCTTCAAGATTGCTGGTTCAATGGTCTTCAAGGAAGGTGCACGCCGCGCTGCTCCCGTCCTGCTGGAGCCCCTGATGGCTGTTGAAGTTCGTACCCCTGAGGATTACATGGGTGACGTCATCGGCGATTTGAACTCACGCCGTGGCCAGATTCAGTCCATGGAGGACGCAGCGGGCGTCAAGATTGTTAACGCTCTTGTGCCGCTGTCAGAAATGTTCGGTTACATCGGTGACCTTCGTTCAAAGACCCAGGGCCGCGCGGTCTTCTCCATGGAGTTCGACAGCTACGCTGAGGTTCCCAAGAACGTCGCTGACGAAATCATCCAGAAGAGCCGCGGCGAGTAATACTCACCCGGGTTCGGCTCACCCAAGTGTGAGCCGCACCGCTTTTCAAAAAACCTAGTACACGAACCCGCCTCTGGGTTTCGCCCCACCGGCTTTATCCGCTATTGTGGTAGCTAGACCGCCTTTTACGGCGGAGTGCGCCGGTGTGTCAAACCGAGTGCAGGTTCTCAAATCTTCTCTATAGGAGGAATACTCTTGGCTAAGGCTAAGTTCGAGCGCTCCAAGCCTCACGTAAACGTCGGTACCATCGGTCACGTTGACCACGGTAAGACCACCCTGACCGCTGCAATCTCCAAGGTTCTGGCTGACAAGTACCCCGACCTGAACGAGCAGCGCGACTTCGGTATGATCGACTCCGCTCCTGAAGAGCGCCAGCGCGGTATTACCATCAACATCGCTCACATCGAGTACCAGACCGAGAAGCGTCACTACGCACACGTTGACGCCCCCGGCCACGCTGACTACGTCAAGAACATGATTACCGGTGCTGCTCAGATGGACGGCGCAATCCTCGTTGTTGCTGCCACCGACGGCCCCATGGCTCAGACCCGCGAGCACGTTCTGCTGGCTCGCCAGGTTGGCGTTCCCACTCTGCTTGTCGCACTGAACAAGTCAGACATGGTTGAGGACGAGGAACTGCTCGACCTGGTTGAAATGGAAGTTCGCGAACTGCTCTCCTCACAGGAGTTCGACGGTGACAACGCTCCCGTTGTTCGCGTTTCCGCTCTGAAGGCTCTCGAAGGCGACGCTGAGTGGGTTGCTAAGATCGAAGAGCTCATGGACGAGGTTGACAACTTCATTCCCGATCCGGTTCGTGAGAAGGACAAGCCCTTCCTCATGCCCATCGAAGACGTCTTCACCATCACCGGTCGCGGTACCGTTGTTACCGGTCGCGCCGAGCGAGGTACCCTGAAGATCAACTCCGAAGTTGAGATCGTTGGTATCCGCCCCATCCAGAAGACCACCGTTACCGGTATCGAGATGTTCCACAAGCAGCTCGACGAAGCCTGGGCAGGCGAGAACTGTGGTCTGCTGCTTCGCGGTCTGAAGCGTGACGACGTAGAGCGTGGTCAGGTTGTTGTTGAGCCCGGCTCAATCACCCCCCACACCCAGTTTGAGGCTAACGTCTACATCCTTTCCAAGGATGAAGGCGGCCGCCACAACCCCTTCTACTCGAACTACCGCCCCCAGTTCTACTTCCGTACCACCGACGTTACCGGTGTTATCACCCTTCCTGAGGGCACCGAAATGGTTATGCCCGGCGACAACACTGAGATGACCGTTGAGCTCATCCAGGAAATCGCAATGGAAGAGGGCCTCGGCTTCGCAATCCGCGAAGGTGGCCGCACCGTTGGTTCAGGTCGCGTTACCAAGATTCTCAAGTAAGGCTCTTACTTCTGATCTGGCCTCCTGCTAGTAGCTAGCGGAGGGCGATAGAAGGCTGGCCCCGCAGAGTTACCTGCGGGGCCAGCCTCTTTTTTGATTTTAAACTCTCAAGCGAGAAGGGCTCGGGGCCGGTAGCAGTAAGGCTACCGGCCCCGAGCCCTGTTCTGTGATGGAGGGGTTTACTAGCGAGCGGTTGAGGAGGATCGGTTCTCGCGTACCTTTTTGATACCTGTCAAAACAAGCACAAGGAGTAAGAGAGCGTAGAGGGTAAGAACAATCGGCCCTGAGACCAGCACCGAGTAGTCACCGTTCGAGGCGGTAAGAGCATCACGCAGGCTGGTTTCTGCCAGGGGCCCAAGCACCATACCGATAATGAGCGGGGCGAGCGGGTAGTCGTTCATGCGCATCACAAAGCCGACGATGCCGATGCCCAGTACCAGAAGCAGATCAAAGGTTGAGTTTGAGACCGCGTAGATACCCAGGCCACAGAAAACTGTGATGCCTGCGTAGAGGTATTGATGGGGAATCAGGAGTAGCTTGGCCCAGAGCATAGCAAAAGGCAGATTGATTGCCAGAAGCACAATCATGGCGATAAAGAAGCTCGCCAAGAGAGCCCAGACCAGTTCGGGAGCCCGCTCAAAGAGCAGGGGGCCAGGCTGCAGGCCGTACTGGCGGAATGCACCGAGCATAATGGCAGCGGTTGCTGAGATGGGAAGGCCCAGCGCCAGGAGGGCACCCATGGCCATGCCGGTGGTGGAGTTGCCAGCTGCTTCTGGCGCTGCCAGGCCACGAATGGCGCCCTTACCGAACTGGGGGTTCTTGCGGCGGGCATCCAGGCGGCGCTCGGTACCGTAGGCCAAGAAGGTAGGTATATCAGCTCCGCCTGCCGGGATTACACCGAAGGGCAGCCCGATGGCGGTTCCGCGTGCCCAGGCGGGGGCGGCCTCTTTGAGTTCTGCCTTGCTCAGCCAGGGGCGTCCCTTGGGGCGAATCATCCGACCAGCGGCGTGGTGACGAGCAACAACTGCCTGGTGAATGACCTCACCCAGAGCAAGAACCGCAACGGTGACCGTCACGAGCGAGACCCCGTCAAAGAGATGGGTTGATCCCATCGTAAATCGTGGGACACCGGTGACCCCGTCAATACCGATGACGGCGATGCCAAGACCCATGAGCAGGGAGAGCAGGCCGCGAATCGCGGAGTCAGTGACCACTGAGGACGTAGCGATGAAGGCAAAGAGGGCCAGGGCGAAGTATTCTGCGGGGCCGAAGTTGGTGGAGAAGTCCGCCAGTAGGGGAGCGGCGAAGACGACCACGATGGACGAGACAAAACCGCCGATGAAGGCACCGATAGCGGCGACCGCTAGGGCCTGGGCTGCCCGACCGTTCTTAGCCATGCGGTGGCCTTCGAAGGTCGAGGCGATAGCAGATGCCTGCCCGGGAGTGTTCATCAGGATGCCCATGGTGGAGTCACCGAAAAGTCCGCCGAAGTAGACACCGGAGAACATAATGAAGGCAGCGGTTGGTTCAAGGGCAAAGGTGACGGGAAGGAGCAGGGCGACGGCCATGGAGGAACCGAGGCCGGGCATCACGCCCACGGCGGTGCCCAAGAGGCAGCCGAGGACGACCCAGAAAAGGTTTTCTAGGGTGAGGGCTCCAGCGAAACCCTCAGCAAGTAGTGATAGGGCTTCCATTAGAAGCTACCTCCTAGCAGGCCTGAGGGCAGCGAGAGCCCCAGAACCATGTCAAACATGATGTAGGCGAAGGAACTGACGGTCAGTCCGACGACCAGCGAAAAGAGGGGGCGGGTCGCGCCGAAGCCGCGGGCAACGCACCAGAAGAGCAGGCCCGCTCCGATGACCCAGCCTGTGTAGGGCAGGGTCAGGGCGAAGAAGAGAAAACCGAGTGTAACCCAGGCCAGGGACCGGTGGTCCAGTGCTTTGGTGGGCTCTGGGGCTGTCACCATGATAGGCGCCGTGTAGGCTAGTTCGGTCTCGGCGGCGCTAGCTGCCACCTGTCTCTTATAGAGGGATGCTCGGCGGAAGATATCTGCGATATCTACGAGGGTGAGAACGACCAGGCCGAGGGTGATGATGAGAGGGAAGAAGCGGGGGCCGGGGAAGGTGACTGAATCGGGTACGTCCATGGTGAGCATCCCGTACCCCAGGTAGGCTGCGAGGGCCAACAGGATAGCTGGCATGAGTAGCTCACGCCCTAGATTGACCGGATGCGGTGCGCTGGGCAGTGCTGGTGCGCTCATAGTCCTAGCTCCTCATACACTTTTTCGATGCGGTCACGTTCTTCGGTGAGAAAGGCTGTAAGCTCGTCGCCCATGACCAGGTTTTCGTTCCAGTTGTAGCGTTCAATCGCGGCGTCCCACTCGGGGGTTTCGACGGTCTGGCGAACAATGTCTTCAAGGGCGGCTTTTTCTTCTGGGCTGATATCGCCGGGGGCGACGATTAGACGCCAGTTGCTCATGGTTACGTCATAGCCCTGTTCAACGGTGGTAGGAATATCAACACCTTCGATACGCTCAGGGGCAACAACTGCCAGGGCTCGGAGGCGGCCTGATTCGATTTGGTCAATGGAATCTGGGTAGCCTGAGGCTGACGCTGCGACCGTGCCGTTGAGGAGGGCCGCTGTTGCCTCACCGCCGCCGTCTGAGTTTACGTAAATCATCTCTGAAACGGGAATTTCTGCGGCCATCGCCATTTCTGTTGCTACTAGGCGGTCAAAGGAGCCGCCGCCCGTCCAGGGGACTGAACCGGGATCAGCCTTCCAGGCTGCCATGAGTTCATCGAGGCTTTGGTAGGGGGAGTCGGCTGGAACCACGATAACGTCTAGTTCTTCAACGGTTACTGCAAGGGGAGTGACGTCTTCGTAGGTGGTGTCAGTATCAAACTGAATGGTTGCGGCGAGCTGGCCGGTGCCGCCGACCATGAGGGTGGTGGGGTCTCCTGCCATGGCGCCCAGGTTGGAGAGGGCGATGGTGCCGCCAGCACCTGGCATGTTGACGACCTGGGTGTTATTGACGATACCGTTGGCGCGTTGAGCCTGCTGCATTTCGCGGGCTACAGTGTCCCAGCCGCCGCCGGCTGCGGCCGGGGCGATGATGGTGAGGTTAGATGAGAGGTCCGTTCCCTCGTCTGCTGAGAGGTAGGACGCTAGGCTTGCAGTTCCGATGGATGCTGCAGCAAGGAGCGCACCGAGTACGCGAAGCGCTGTAGATTGTGGTTTGCTGATACGGATTCCCTGAGTGGCAGGTGAAACCGTATCGTGCGGTGTGTGTGTTGGTTTCATTCAAACTCCAAATAAATGTGTGTGACTTAGATTATAGGAGTTTGGGTGGCTTGCGCTACAATAAGCAGGCTTTGTATTGGTCGGTGGTAGGGGTTTGCTACGAGCGAGCTTAGCCTCGTGCCCATGGAATTATTGGGCCCTGGTTGGGGTCGGTAGGGGGTGTAACCTGTTGCTGGGGCAAAGGTGCCGATTGCTGTTGCACCGGGGTGAGGGCGGGTGCTTCGGTGCGGGTTTCGCCGGGGCTGTCGTCGTCCGAGCGAGCCAGAAGTCGCCAGACCACTAGGCCGATAAGAGCGAAGCCCACCAGGAATAGCGACCATATGCTCAGTCCTCCCAGTAGCTGTAGTAGCTGAATGGTGATGAGTGCTGTCGCCAAAATGGGTGCTAGTCGCTTGCCAGCTACGGCAGAAGCGCCGATTACCGTACCAGTCACCAGAAGCATCAAAACCTTATCGGGAGTGCTCAAAGAGCTGAGAGCGACCGGTAGCCACAGCAGGGTGAAGATGGCTTGCAGGGTGAAAGCAATCCAGAAAAGCAGGGCACCGGGCGCGATACCCCGGTCAGAGCCACTGGCTGAGGCGCTCCTAGCCGGGCGCATGAAGGTGGGCAGTACTTCTCGGAGAGAGATGAGAGCGAGTAGGGAGGAACTGAGAACAAGGCACTGGATGACGTAGAAGAAGTGGTTATTAGCTACGCTGCTGATTAGCAGGCGCAGGATGGCGGCGTTGAGGCCAAAGACTAACACGTAGGAGCGCAGCCTGGGAGGAGCCTGTAGGAACCAGCCCGCTGTCAGCAGCACGGAAGCGACCACAGCCAGCCAGGTGTCCTCGGCAGTAAAATAGACAAACCCTCCGGTGAAAGAGCTGATGATAAGTCCCGTGAGCGCCATCGCCAGGTTGTGGAGGTAGCCCCAGCGGCCCAGCGGGTCTGGTTCCGGAGTGCGGCTCTGGTGCGGGGTGCCAGCTGGGTCTATTGCAGGGACAGTAGGTGAGAGGGGCTCAACTGCGGGAATAGCTCCTGACCAGCCCTTGGTGGTAGCCATAATGAGCAGGGTGAGAGCAAGCGAGACTAAGGTGTCGCTTGCCGAGGTGAGCCCCCGCAGTAGGGTAAACAGGCCGATGGTCAGGCCGGTGGCTATGAGCGTTGCCTGCATGGCCAAAACAGTCTGCAATCTTTGTGCGACAATCCATGCAAGGGCTAGTGCTATGAGAACCAGTGAACCGATTGCAGTGTAGGGGTTCCAGGCCGTATCAAGGAGCATCAGACCAACAGTAGCTGAGCCCCAACCACAGACGAGACCGGTGACGTATTCAGCCCTGTGTTCATTGTGTGGCCTGTTGCGAATAAGCAGCAACGATGTGAGCGACATGAAGGCCACGAGACTGAGGAAGGTGAGAGTGAAGGCCGAAGGCTCCAGGTCCAGCGCGAAAAGCATGCGTAAAACAGCGTAGACCGCATAGATCCTAATCACTACCATGAGGTGGGGGCGGAGCGCGCGCCCGGTGATAGCCAGAAGTACCACGGGGCCGACAGCTGCCAGGGCAAGAGCCAGGAGCTCGTTCTTGAGCTCAAAAGGCGTCGAGAACGCTAGCATGCAAATAGCTACAAAGATATAAAAGACTAGGAGCAGGCCCAGAGGCTCTGCCGAGCCCGGGCGTCTACCGTCATAAACAGCTGTTTTCTGAATGAGAGCTCGCTCAAGGGTCAGCAGAGCGGCAGCATGGGCCAGCCCTATCATGGCCCCGAGCCCGGCTGCGTGGACTACCAGGACGCTTTCGGGGCTGCGGTTCAAGGCGGTGCTGGGCAGGGACACGGTGCTGGTGAGCACTACGACGGTTGCGAAAGCATGTGCGAGCAAGGCAAAGAAAGTGACGGTCTGAGGGGTGAAAATTCCGGGGAGGTTTTGGCGGGACCAGTTGACGCTCCGTCTGATGTCAAGCTCAGCGATGAGGTGGCTTGTAGCCATACCAGCACTCAAAAGAATCAGAGCTAGGTAGCGGGGAGAACCGGGGAGGAGTTCAAGGGCAAGTATTCCAGTAGCGGTGAAAAGCAAGGTGCCTGCCTGTGCCCAGCGGACGGGTGAGTACCCGGTTGAAGTTCTCCCATCGGGGGTGCTTGCGTAGGCATCGGTACGGGGGGCGAGGATGCAGAGCAGACCCAGTGCCGTAGCAGTGGCAACAAGGGGGATAGGAGGGAGCACAAAGAAGACACACCAGGTGAGTGCCAGTGCTATAAACGGCAGGTAGCGGCTCCAGCGGGTGCGCATTGCCAGCAGTCCAAGGGTGATGACATCAACGAGACACAGCAGACCTATGATGAGGTGGTCGCTTAGCTTGGATACTGAGATTAAAGGTGAAAAGAGGGGGGAGGTCTCGAAGAAAGTGGCGTGGGAGCGGCTCTCATGAGCGAGGGCTAGGAGTGATAGGCCCATAAACGGTTGGGCCAGTAGCCAGGTTACGGCAGCATCGATGCCCACCCTCCAGGGCAGGCGGGGCAGCCTGACATACAGCAGCACAAGAGAGGTTGCGATGAGAAGCAGTGCAGGTGGCGCATACATGAACACGGACGAGTCGGCCTGGGTGCCACCCCAGAGGGACAGCGCACCAACAGCAACCAGCGAGTAGAGGCGAGCCTGTAGGTAGTAGAGCCAGGCGGGGCGCTGATCCATGAAAGAAACAGCGTAGGCGGTGGCGAGGGCCGCGATGATGCTGACTTCCCAATACTCTAGTGAGACGGCCAGCAGGGTTGCAGCAACCGTACCCGGAACGAAAACCCGTGAGCCATCAAGGAATCCCGCGGCGATTGGAGTGGGGAGCCGGTCAGCTCGAAACTTGAGATAGAAAGCTATGAGGGTCGCGACCAGCAGGAGGGCAACGAAGTACCAAATAAGGCCGACCTGCATGGTCTTGGAGACAGCCAAAACGTCAGAGACTATGTAGGCCAGGGCCAGGTAGCTCATCACACGCGCCTGCATCAAGGCTAGCCCCCCGAATACCGCTACCGTTCCGATGATGGAAACTATGAGCCACAGGAGAGCGCCAGAATAGGGCCATATGAGGTTGTACACTGCAACACCGCAGAAGGGGATGAGGGCAAGGCCCGTGGCGGTAAAGGAATAGGACGCCAGCCTCAACTTGCGTACGTAGCGGTAGGTGGCAAGACCTGTGGCATACATTAAAAGGGTGAGCATCATGAGCAAAAGAATTTGCTGTGGTGCAGTAGCTACAGAATTGACGAGCAGGGCCGCAGCGCTGATAACAAAGAGGCTACCTATGTACAAGCCAATGTTGAGAAAAAGGTTTTCCATGAACCTTCTGGGGTTTCGCTTGGGCGAAGATAGCTGTGAGCTCATACCCTTCATGCTAGTTGAAGAGCCTGGACAGAGCGAAACTATGGGTGGGTGTGGTGGATGGTGCCCACAAAACCACTTTTGAAGAGGCCTCAATCAGTGTGGGAATGGGCACAAAGCAGAAAAATTCTTGATAACCTCTATTTTCTCTGGCAAGATGGGATACGTTGTTCAAGCGCTTACCCACTGTATATAGCCGTGTCATCGTTCTAGATGGAGGCGAGGGTAAGCCCAAATATGACCCAATCGATCAGTTCGAGGGATAAGTGCGCGCCTTTTTGCCCTGGCAAATATGCGACACGCCCGAGTTCGGGGGTCGGTGCCTCGGTAGGGTGAGGAACCCGGCAATAGCCGGATTCAGCCTACGGAGGTGGCGCAAAAGATTTGAGGATTCAAACCTTTACCTCAAGCGCCAGATAAAGGAGCACTTGCTCCGTTACAGGGAAGTAGACAAGAAAGAGAGTCCGACAGATGGCGGGACAGAAAATCCGCATCCGTCTGAAGTCATACGACCACGAGGTCATTGATTCTTCAGCTCGGAAAATCGTTGAGACAGTTACGCGTGCAGGCGCGACGGTAGTTGGCCCCGTGCCGCTGCCCACCGAAAAGAACGTTTACTGTGTTATCCGTTCGCCTCACAAGTACAAGGACAGCCGCGAGCATTTCGAAATGCGCACGCACAAGCGTCTGATCGACGTCGTTGATCCGACCCCCAAGGCTGTTGATGCCCTCATGCGTCTTGACCTTCCGGCAGACGTAAACATCGAAATCAAGCTGTAGAGGATCGCATCTAAATGACTAACAAGTTCGAGCGCCAGGTTAAGGGCCTGCTGGGCACCAAGCTTGGCATGACCCAGGTCTGGGACGAAAACGGCAAGTTCGTACCCGTTACTGTCGTCAAGGCCGATTCCAACGTTGTTACCCAGTTGCGCACCACTGAAACCGATGGCTACGAAGCTATCCAGATTGGTTTCGGTGCCATCGAAGCTCGCAAGGTAACCAAGCCCCTTGCCGGCCACTTCGAAAAGGCAGGTGTAACCCCTCGCCGTCACCTCGTTGAGGTCCGCACCTCTGATGCTGCTGAGTACTCACTCGGTCAGGAACTGACCGTTGAACTCTTCGAAGCTGGCCAGAAGGTTGACGTTGTAGGTAAGACCAAGGGTAAGGGTTTCGCCGGTGTTATGAAGCGTCACGGCTTCGCAGGTGTCAGCGCATCACACGGTGCCCACAAGAACCACCGCAAGCCCGGTTCAATCGGTGGTGCATCATACCCTGCACGTGTTTTCAAGGGTATGCGCATGGCAGGCCGTATGGGTGCCGCACGCCACACCACCATGAACCTCACTATTCAGGGTGTAGATACCGAAAACAATGTTCTTCTGATCAAGGGCGCAATCCCCGGTCCTAAGGGCGGCGTTGTTCTGGTTCGCACCGCTGTGAAGGGAGCCTAATCAACCATGGCTGTCAAGACCGTAAAGGTAGACCTGCCCGCTGATATCTTCGACGCTCAGGCATCTATTCCCCTGCTCCACCAGGTAGTAGTAGCCCAGCTCGCAGCAGCTCGCCAGGGAACCCACAAGACCAAGACCCGCGGCGAAGTTTCCGGCGCCGGCCGCAAGCCCTTCAAGCAGAAGGGTACTGGCCGCGCACGTCAGGGCTCAATCCGTGCCCCCCACATGACCGGCGGTGGCATCGTCCACGGCCCGACCCCGCGCAACTACGCCCAGCGGACCCCCAAGAAGATGATCGCAGCTGCACTTCGCGGCGCTCTCTCAGATCGTGCCCGTCACGACCGCGTTCACGTTGTCGAAACCCTGGTTGAAGGCACCAAGCCCTCCACCAAGGCAGCAAAGGCAGCAATCGCAGAGATCACCAGCCGCAAGAATGCACTTGTTGTCATCGACCGCAAGGACGACCTGGCAGCACTGTCAGCACGCAACCTGGAGAACGTGCACGTCATCTACGCAGATCAGCTGAACACCTACGATGTTCTGATCTCAGACGACGTCATCTTCACCAAGGATGCCTACGACGTATTCGTCGCTCTTGCGTCCAAGGCAAAGAAAGAGGCTGCTAAGTAATGTCTGTTACCACCTCAACTTTCAAGGATCCCCGCGACGTGATTATCGCTCCCGTCGTGTCTGAAAAGAGCTACGGTCAGCTTGACGAAGGTAAGTACACCTTCCTCGTTGATCCCCGCTCCAACAAGCTGGAAATCAAGCAGGCCATCGAGACTATCTTCGATGTCAAGGTTGCTTCCATCAACACCGCTAACCGCCCGGGCAAGCGTAAGCGCACCCGTTTCGGTTGGGGTGCTCGTAAGAACACCAAGCGCGCGATTGTAACCCTCAAGGAAGGTTCAATCGACCTCTTCGGCGGTCCGGCTGCATAGGCACCGGAGACCACTTTAGCGAAGGAATAAATATCTAAATGGGTATTCGTAAGCACAAGCCGACGACCCCGGGTCGCCGCGGCTCGAGCGTCTCAGATTTCGCAGAAATCACCCGCTCAACCCCGGAAAAATCCCTGGTTCGTCCGCTCCCCAAAAAGGGCGGCCGTAACAACACCGGCCGCATCACTACCCGCCACAAGGGTGGCGGTCACAAGCGCCAGTACCGTCTGATTGACTTCCGTCGTCACGACAAGGACGGCGTCAACGCACGCGTTGCACACATCGAGTACGACCCCAACCGTACCGCCCGTATCGCCCTGCTGCACTACGTCGATGGCACCAAGCGTTACATCATCGCCCCCAACAAGCTCGCTCAGGGCGACGTCGTAGAGTCAGGCCCCAGCGCGGACATCAAGCCCGGCAACAACCTGCCCCTGCGCAACATCCCCGTGGGTACCGTAATCCACGCTGTTGAGCTCCGCCCCGGTGGCGGCGCCAAGATGGGCCGCTCCGCTGGCGCCTCCATCCAGCTGGTCGCTAAGGAAGGCAAGTACGCCCAGTTGCGTCTGCCCTCCGGCGAAATCCGCAACGTGGACGTCCGCTGCCGCGCAACCGTCGGTTCCGTCGGTAACGCTGAGCAGTCCAACATCAACTGGGGTAAGGCTGGCCGTAACCGTTGGCGCGGTATCCGCCCGACCGTCCGCGGTGTAGTCATGAACCCCGTTGACCACCCGCACGGTGGTGGTGAAGGCAAGACCTCCGGTGGCCGCCACCCGGTCAACCCCAACGGTAAGCCCGAGGGTCGCACCCGTCGCCCCAACAAAGAAAGCGACAAGCTCATTGTTCGTCGCCGTCGTACTGGCAAGAAGCGCTAAGGAGCCTGAAACATGCCTCGTAGTTTGAAGAAGGGCCCTTTCGTTGATCAGCACCTTTTTGTCAAGGTTGCAGCTCAGAACGAGAAGGGCACCAAGAACGTTATCAAGACTTGGTCCCGCCGCTCGATGATTATCCCCGACATGCTCGGTCACACCATCGCAGTGCACGACGGACGCAAGCACGTACCCGTGTTCATCACTGAGTCCATGGTGGGGCACAAGCTCGGCGAGTTTGCACCCACCCGTACTTTCCGTGGCCACGTTAAGGACGACCGCAAGGGTAAGCGTCGCTAAGCTACGGTAACCCCGTACCTTAGAAACGTTTCCCTTTCGGCAAGAGATGAAAGAGAGATAGGCAATGGAAGCCAAGGCAACTGCGTCTTACGTACGCGTTACGCCTATGAAGGCACGCCGCGTCATCAACCTTATCCGTGGTAAGCAGGCGGAAGAGGCTCTGGCGATTTTGAAGTTTGCCCCCCAGGGCGCTTCAGAACCGGTATACAAGATCGTTGCATCAGCTGTTGCAAACGCTCGCCAGAAGGCCGCCCAGCAGGGCGTACCCTTCAAGGAAGAAGAGCTGTTCATCAGCGAAGCATACGCGAACGAAGGCCCCACCATGAAGCGATTCCAGCCTCGTGCCCAGGGCCGTGCGTTCCGTATCAACAAGCGCACCAGCCACATCACCGTGGTAGTCGCTACCCCGGAGAAGGAGGAGGGCCGATAAATGGGTCAGAAAATTAACCCCAACGGTTTCCGACTTGGCATCACCACCAACCACGTCTCAAAGTGGTTCGCTGACTCCAACAAGGAGGGCGAACGCTACGCAGACTTCGTTCGTGAAGATGTAAAGATCCGCGAACTCCTGTCCAAGGGCATGGAGCGCGCAGGTATCGCCAAGGTCGAAATCGAGCGTACCCGTGACCGCGTCCGTGTGGATATCCACACCGCACGCCCCGGCATCGTCATCGGCCGCCGCGGCGCCGAAGCGGACCGCATCCGTGGCGAGCTTGAGAAGCTCACCGGCAAGCAGATTCAGCTGAACATCCTCGAGGTTTCCAACCCCGACCTGTCAGCTCAGCTCGTTGCCCAGGGCATCGCAGAGCAGCTCGCTTCACGCGTAGCTTTCCGCCGCGCCATGAAGAAGGCAATCCAGTCCGCACAGCGTGCAGGGGCAAAGGGTATCCGTATCCAGTGCTCGGGCCGTCTGGGTGGCGCTGAAATGTCACGTTCCGAGTTCTACCGCGAAGGCCGTGTGCCCCTGCACACCCTGCGTGCGAACATCGACTACGGTTTCTTTGAAGCAAAGACCACCTTCGGCCGCATCGGCGTTAAGGTTTGGATCTACAAGGGTGACCTGACCGACACCGAGCTTGCTGCCCAGCAGGCCGCCGGTAACCGTCGCGGCAACAGCCGCGGTGGCGACCGCCGTCGTGCAGGTGGCCGCGGTCCCCGCCGTGAACGCCGTTCCGACAACGCTTCAGCACCCGCTGAGGCTAAGACTGCAGAAAACGGTGAGGCATAAATGCTAATTCCCCGTCGAGTAAAGTACCGCAAGCAGCATCACCCTAAGCGTTCAGGTATGGCTAAGGGTGGCACCGAGGTAACGTTTGGCGAGTGGGGCATCCAGGCCCTGACTCCCGCCTACGTCACCAACCGCCAGATTGAGGCTGCCCGTATTGCAATGACCCGTCACATCAAGCGTGGCGGTAAGGTCTGGATCAACATTTACCCCGACCGCCCGCTGACCAAGAAGCCTGCCGAAACCCGTATGGGTTCCGGTAAGGGTTCACCCGAATGGTGGGTCGCAAACGTAAAGCCCGGTCGAGTCATGTTTGAACTCTCCGGTGTATCTGAAGAAGTGGCTCGCGAAGCTATGCGCCTTGCAATCCACAAGCTCCCCATGAAGGCACGTGTTGTGCGCCGTGAAGGTGGTGAATAGAAATGGCAGTTGGATCAAAGGATCTGAGCATCGACAAGCTGGCAGAGCTCTCCAATGAGAATCTGGTAGAGAAGCTGCGTGAGTCGAAGGAGGAGCTGTTCAACCTCCGTTTCCAGGCAGCCACCGGTCAGCTTGAAAATCCCGGTCGTATTCGCTCGGTCAAGCGCGACATCGCACGTATTTACACCGTGCTGCGTGAACGCGAGCTCGGTATTCGTCCCGCAACCGAAGGTTAAATCACATGAGTGAAGTAAAGACTGAAGAGCGCGGCTACCGCAAGACTCGCCGCGGCTACGTTGTCTCAGACAAGATGGACAAGACCGTAGTCGTCGAGGTCGAGGACCGCGTAAAGCACGCCCTGTACGGCAAGGTTATGCGCCGTAGCTCAAAGATCAAGGCACACGACGAGCAGAACACTGCTGGTATCGGTGACCTCGTTCTTCTGGCCGAGACTCGTCCGCTCTCCGCATCAAAGCGTTGGCGCATCGTCGAAATTCTCGAAAAGGCTAAGTAAACCCTGCGGTTTACCTTGAGGCTAAGCGCCAGCCCTAACTCCCTTCCCCTCCACGTGAGAGGAGGGGAGTTTTCTGTATATCTACTTGTTTTTACAGGAGCTACCTTAGGGGGTAAGAGTGGCCCATCTCTCTGGTAGCCCAAGCGCCATTATGGTAAAGTTTTTATTCTGTGTGATTCTTGATAGTCGCACGACCACGGTTCTTTTCGTGCCACAGCATAATGCCGCTCACCATGCGGGGTTCGCCCGCTAGCGCGGGTCCAGATGCTCGTTGGCATGATAGGGGCCCAGGCGTGTCCGCCAACTCTCCACCCAACGCTTTTGAGCTGCGAGAGACCGGCGCGTCAACATCCCGTAGAAATGTTCCGCAAGGCTGGCTCGCAAGATACCGCGTGTCGGAACCGGCGAGACGACAGGAGAAATATGATTCAGCAGGAGTCACGACTCAAGGTTGCTGATAACACCGGTGCGAAGGAAATCCTGACCATCCGTGTTCTCGGCGGCTCCAAGCGTCGTTACGCAAGCATTGGCGACATCATCGTCGCAACCGTCAAGGACGCAATTCCCGGCGGTACCGTTAAGAAGGGCGACGTCGTCAAGGCAGTCGTCGTTCGCACTAAGAAGGAAGTCCGCCGCCCCGACGGCTCCTACATCAAGTTCGACGAGAACTCAGCAGTGATTCTCAAGAACACCGATGGTGACCCCCGTGGCACCCGTATCTTCGGACCTGTTGGCCGCGAACTGCGCGACAAGAAGTTCATGAAGATCATTTCACTTGCTCCGGAGGTGCTCTAACTCATGGCTAAGATCAAGTCTGGTGACCTGGTACAGGTTATTTCAGGTGCAGATAAGGGTAAGCAGGGCAAGGTTCTTCGGGTGTTCCCCAAGACCGAGCGCGTGCTGGTAGAAGGCGTTAAGATCGTCACCAAGCACAAGAAGGCTAACCCCATGACCGGCGAAGCCGGCGGCATCGAAAAGGTTGAGGCACCGATTCACGTTTCTAACGTTGCAATCGTTGACCCCGAAACCAAGAAGCCGACCCGCGTTGGTTACCGCCTCGAGACCGTAGAGCGCAATGGCAAGGAACGCACCGCTCGCGTGCGCGTTGCCAAGAGCTCGGGTAAGGACATCTAATGACCGAAGCAAAGATTACCCCTCGTTTCAAGACTAAGTTCAACGACGTAGTCACCCCCGCCCTGCAGGAAGAGTTCAAGTACGAGAACGCCATGCAGGCTCCGAAGATCGTTAAGGTCGTCGTTAACATGGGTGTTGGTGAAGCTGCTAAGGACGCAAAGCTCATGGACGGGGCTATCCGCGACCTTACCGCCATCACCGGTCAGAAGCCGCTCGTTACCCGTGCCAAGAAGTCCATCGCCCAGTTCAAGCTGCGTGAAGGTATGCCCATCGGCGCACACGTCACCCTCCGCGGTGACCGCATGTGGGAATTCCTCGACCGTCTGGTTACCTTGGCTCTGCCCCGCATCCGCGACTTCCGCGGGCTTTCAGACCGCCAGTTTGACGGCAACGGCAACTACACCTTCGGTCTGACCGAACAGTCCATGTTCCACGAAATCGATCAGGACTCAATCGATCGTGTTCGCGGTATGGACATCACCGTAGTAACCACCGCAAAGACCGACGATGAAGGCCGTGCGCTTCTGAAGGCACTCGGCTTCCCTTTCAAGACCCAGTAACGACTACGTTATAGGTCCGCACCGAACCCTCGGTGAGGAAACCATAACGAGGAAGGGCTCAGCCCACCATGACTATGACAGATCCTGTCGCAGATATGCTGACCCGTTTGCGTAACGCAAACTCAGCGCATCACGACACCGTGTCAATGCCTTACTCCAAGCTCAAGGCTCGCATCGCCGAGATCCTCAAGGCCGAAGGCTACATCGCTGACTTCAAGGAAGAGGAAGCAAGGGTCGGTAAGACCCTGACCCTCGAACTGAAGTTCGGCCCCTCACGTGAGCGCTCCATTGTAGGCGTTCGCCGTATTTCCAAGCCGGGTCTGCGTGTCTACGCAAAGTCCACCAACCTGCCCCAGGTACACGGTGGCCTCGGCATCGCAATCCTGTCAACCTCTTCAGGTCTGCTCACTGATAAGCAGGCTGCGAAGAAGGGTGTTGGCGGCGAAGTCGTCGCTTACATCTGGTAGTCGGTAGAAGAGAAAGGAAGAAGAATGTCACGTATTGGACGTCTCCCCATCTCGGTTCCTGCCGGCGTTGAGGTAAAAATTGACGGTAACCTAGTTGCGGTTAAGGGTGCAAAGGGCGAACTGACCCACGAGGTTGCCGCTCCCATTGAGGTTGCACTCGAAGACGGTGTTATCACCGTCTCCCGCCCGAACGATGAGCGTGCATCACGTTCACTACACGGCCTGACCCGCACCCTGATTCAGAACATGATCATCGGTGTTACCGAAGGCTACTCCAAGAAGCTCGAAATCGTTGGTACCGGTTACCGGGTAGCCTCTAAGGGTTCCGGCCTCGAGTTCGCACTTGGCTACTCACACCCCATCACTGTTGAAGCACCCGAGGGTATCAGCTTCGCTGTTGAGGGCGCTAACAAGCTGACCGTTTCCGGTATCAGCAAGCAGCAGGTAGGCCAGGTAGCCGCTAACATCCGCGGTCTGCGTAAGCCCGACCCCTACAAGGGCAAGGGCGTTCGCTACGAAGGCGAGCAGATCCGTCGCAAGGTCGGAAAGGCTGGTAAATAAAAATGGCTGTAAAGACTAAGTCAGCACAGCGTGCACGCCGCCACGCGCGCGTGCGCAAGTACGTTTCAGGCACCGCGTCCCGCCCCCGCCTGTCCGTCACCCGCTCAGCTCGCCACATGTTCGTTCAGGTCATCGACGATACCAAGGGCCTGACCCTGGCATCAGCTTCTACTATGGAGGCAGACCTGCGCGCAGCAGAGCTAGACAAGACCGCTAAGGCAAAACGCGTTGGCGAACTCGTTGCCGAACGTGCCAAGGCAGCAGGCATCGAAGCAGTTGTCTTCGACCGCGGTGGCAACAAGTACCACGGCCGTGTCGCAGCAGTTGCAGAAGGCGCACGCGAAGGAGGTCTGGCACTCTAATGAGCGAGCAGACTGTAAATGAAAAGGAAACTCAGGTGACTGAAGCAACCGCAGAAGCTACCGCAGAAACCTCCGAGAAGCGCGAAGCCCGCCGCAACGAGCGTGGCGAACGCCGCGGCAACCGCGGTGAGCGCCGCAACAACCGCGGCCGCGAAGAAGAGAAAGACAAGTTCATCGAGCGCGTTGTTACCATCAACCGCGTCTCCAAGGTCGTCAAGGGTGGTCGTCGCTTCAGCTTCACCGCGCTCGTCGTCGTTGGCGACGGCAACGGTATGGTTGGCGTGGGCTACGGCAAGGCTAAGGAAGTTCCCGCAGCCATCTCAAAGGGTGTTGAAGAAGCCAAGAAGAACTTCTTCCGCGTACCCCGTATTGAGGGCCGCACCATTCCTCACCGCGTTCAGGGTGAAGCAGCAGCGGGCGTAGTCATGCTCCGCCCCGCCACCGCCGGTACCGGTGTGATCGCCGGTGGCCCCGTTCGTGCCGTACTTGAGGCAGCGGGCATCCACGATGTTCTGTCCAAGTCGCTCGGTTCGTCCAACCAGATCAACATTGTTCACGCGACCATCGAGGCTCTGCGTCAGCTCGAAGAGCCCGTAGCAGTTGCCGCCCGCCGTGGTCTGCCCCAGGACGAGGTTATCCCCGGCTTCCTGCGTAACACTCAGTCTGAAAAGGCAGGTGCGTAATGATTGGCAAGCGTATTCAGCCCAGCGACGCAAAGCTGGAAATCACCCAGATCAAGTCCTATGTTGGTGAGAAGCAGAACATGCGCGACACCCTTCGTTCCCTGGGCCTCAAGCGCCCCGGAAACAAGGTTGTTCGCACTGCTGACCCTGTCACCTGCGGCATGATCAATACCGTAGCTCACCTGGTTCAGGTTGAGGAGGTCAAGTAAAGATGGCAGTAGAAAACAACGATGCTATCAAGATTCACGATCTGCGCCCGGCACCGGGTGCCCACAAGGCTAAGACCCGCGTAGGCCGCGGTGAAGGCTCAAAGGGTAAGACCGCAGGTCGCGGTACCAAGGGTACCAAGGCTCGTTACCAGGTTCGCGCCGGCTTCGAAGGCGGTCAGCTACCGCTGCACATGCGCCTTCCCAAGCTGCGTGGCTTCAAGAACCCCTTCCGCACCGAGTACCAGGTTGTTAACCTGGGCCGCATTGCGGAACTGTTCCCCGAGGGCGGCGACATCACCGTTGACGCCCTGGTGGCAGCTGGCGCAGTTCGCAAGAACGAACTGGTTAAGGTTCTGGGTACCGGTGAAATCTCAGCAGCCTACAAGGTAACCGTTGATAAGGTTTCTGAGTCGGCCAAAGCTAAGATTGAGGCAGCTGGTGGTTCTGTAACCGTCAAGTAGCCCCTTGAATAAGCGGTGCCCCTCACCCTGAGGTGAGGGGCACCGCTTTGTCTTATCTCAAAGGTACCTTTGCCAGGACGCCTGACCACCGCTTTTCTACCCGAGGGTAGGGGAGCGGGGTAAGACGTCCCCAACCATATTCAGAAAGTGGCCTGCGATAAGGTGCCGAGAGCAAAACAGTCCGAGCATTCCTCGGCTTTAAGAGATAGACTTGATGAGATTGTGAAAAAGCTCCGGCGCTGACGCAAGGTTTTGCGCGCCCGGGGCCACCTAGACTGTCTCACAGGAGGACATGTGCTGACCGCTTTCGGACGGGCCTTCAAGACGCCCGACCTGCGAAATAAGCTGCTGTTCACCCTGGGTATTATCGTGATTTACCGTGTGGGCGTGTTCATTCCCGCCCCCGGTGTCTCCTACGGAAACGTGCAGCAGTGCCTGTCAACCGTCACCGCAACCGGTGGCGTCTACGACATGATTAACCTCTTTAGCGGTGGCGCGCTGCTCCAGCTGTCGATTTTTGCCCTGGGCGTTATGCCATACATTACCGCGAGTATTATTGTGCAGCTGCTGCGCGTGGTGATTCCGCGCTTCCAGCAACTTCACGAGGAAGGTGCTCAAGGGCAGACCAAGCTCACCCAATACACCCGCTATCTCACCATTCTGCTGGCTCTGCTCAACGCAACCACCATTGTGTCTCTGGCTCGCTCCGGTTTGCTGCTCCAGGGGTGCACCCTGCCGATTATTCCTGATGAGAGCATCTGGAACATCCTGCTGATTATCACCGCTTTGACCGCCGGTACCGGCGTGGTGATGTGGCTGGGTGAGCAAATCACCGAGAAGGGTGTGGGCAACGGTATGTCGCTGCTCATCTTCACCTCAATCGCGGCCTCCTTCCCCTCCGCCTTTGGTGCTATCTTGCAGACCCAGGGCTGGGGTATCTTCTCGGCAGTCGTAGCGGTCGGCCTGCTGGTCATCGTGGCCGTTGTCTTTGTTGAGCAGTCCCAGCGCCGTATCCCGGTGCAGTACGCCAAACGTATGATTGGCCGACGTACCATTGGAGGCACCACCACCTACATCCCGCTCAAGGTCAATATGGCCGGTGTTATCCCCATCATCTTTGCCTCCTCCATGCTGATGGTCCCCGGCCTCATCGCCCAGTTCAACACCCCCTCCGACGGCACCCCGCCACCGGAATGGGTCAACTGGATCAATACCTACCTGACCATGGGCGACCACCCGCTGTACATGGCGCTCTACTTCCTGCTCATTATCGGCTTCGCCTACTTCTACGTCTCCATCACCTTCAACACCGAAGAGGTTGCAGGCAACATGAAGAAGTACGGCGGTTTCATCCCCGGCATCCGTGCGGGCCGACCCACCCAGGAGTACCTGAGCTACGTACTCAACCGCATCACCCTCCCCGGCGCCCTCTACGTCGGCATCCTGGCGCTCCTCCCGCTGATTGCCTTTGTGCTCTTCGGCGCTAACCAGAACTTCCCACTCGGCGGTGCTTCACTGCTGATCGTTATCGGCGTTGGTCTTGACACCGTCAAGCAGATTGACGCCCAGCTCCAACAACGCAACTACGAAGGACTACTGCGATGAACCGTCTTCTCATCATTGGCCCTCCCGGTGCTGGAAAGGGCACCCAGGCCGTCAAAATTGCTGAAAAGCTCAATATCCCAGCCATCTCAACCGGCGATATCTTCCGTAAAAACATCAAGGAAGAAACCGAACTGGGAAAGGAAGCCAAGTCCTACATCGACTCCGGCAACCTGGTTCCAGACTCCGTCACCAACCGCATGGTACGCGCCCGCCTGACTGAGAGCGACACCGCGAACGGCTTTCTGCTCGATGGCTACCCCCGCAACACCGCCCAGGTGGGTGAGCTCGACTCGATCCTGGCTGACATGGGCCAGGAAATCGGCCAGGTGCTACTCCTCGTGGCGGACAATGACGAGCTCGTTGAACGCCTGCTGGGCCGCGCCGCTAAGGAAGGCCGCTCGGACGACAACGAAGAAGTTATCCGTCACCGTCTGAAGGTCTACGAAGAGGAGACCGCACCCCTCATTGCTCTCTACAGCGAACGCGGCCTGGTCACACAAATCGACGGTCTAGGTGACATCGACGAGGTAACTGAGCGCATTATGAACGCCCTGAGATAAGAGCGCGAGCCTAGCCTGTGCCCCCGGTCATTGCGGGGGCACAGGCTTTTAATAGACACTGGTGTAGTTTGACTCCGTGAGTCAGCCCTGCCGCACACACAAGGTGAAAGAGAACCATGCGCCGTATTGAGTACAAGACCGACCACCAGCTTGCCGAGATGGCACGGGCCGGTGGAATTACTTCGCGCGCCCTAGATGCCGCGGTAGCAGCCGCTGCCCCCGGTGTGACTACCGCTGAACTCGATACAGTCTTTCGCGGCGTCCTTGCCGAATACGGGGCAGGGTCCAACTTCCTGGGCTACTACGACTACCCCGCAGCTATCTGCACCTCCATCAACGATGTCGTTGTTCACGGCATACCCGGTGATCAAGCTCTAGTTGAAGGGGATTTGATCTCTATTGACGGCGGTGCCACAGTGCAAGACGCCCGCGGCACCACCTGGCACGGCGACTCAGCCCGCACCGCCCTCATCGGTGAGGTGTCGGACGCCCGCCGTGAGCTCTCCGAGATCACCCGCGCCGCCCTCTGGCACGGTATCGCAGCTCTGGCCACCGCCAAAAAAATCGGCGAAGTCGGCTTCGCCATCGAAAACTTCGTTCGCCAAGAAACTGGGGATAAGTACGGCATCATTGAAGACTTTGTCGGCCACGGTATCGGCACCTCCATGCACATGGCCCCCGACGTACTCAACTACGCCGCCCGCGACCTGGGCCCCCGCGTCAAAAAAGGCATGGCCTTCGCCATCGAACCAATGCTCGTGACCGGCACCATTGAAACCGTCACCCTCGATGACGAGTGGACCATCAAAACCGTCGACGGGGGAGACGCCTGCCAGTGGGAGCACTCCGTGGCCGTCCACTCCGAAGGCATCTGGGTTCTCACCGCCGAAGACGGCGGAGCCTCCGAACTCTCCAAACTCGGCGTCACCGTCACACCCATCCCAGCCTAAAGCACGCACCCCAACCCACCGTATCTGCCCCACATCGCACCGAAAGCACCCACCATGACTGAAGCCCCCAGCGTCCCCCTGGACATCTCCAGCGCCCGCCCTGAACCCGGCCAAATCATTCTCAAAGCCCCCCGCCGCGGCAAACCCCCGCGTCACATCGCAGACTTCGATATGGCCGGCCGCCGCGCCTTCCTCGAAGAACTCGGCTACAAGCCCTTCCGCGCGGCCCAACTCTCCAAGCACTACTTCGAACGCCTGGCCACCGACCCGGATGCGATGACCGACCTACCCGCCGCCGAACGCGGCACAATGGTTGCAGACGCCATGCCCCAGCTACTCACCACCGTCCGCACTTTAGAAGCCGATGGGGGAGACACCCTCAAAGTCGTGCACCGCCTCTTCGACGGCGCCCTGGTCGAATCCGTCATCATGCGCTACGACAACCGCGTCACCATGTGCATCTCCTCCCAAGCAGGCTGCGGCATGAACTGCCCCTTCTGCGCCACCGGCCAACAGGGCCTCACCCGCAACCTCTCCACCGCCGAAATCGTCGAACAGGTGGTTGCCGGCGCCCGCTACCTCAAAGACATGAAAGGCCTTGACCAGGCCGAAGGCGGCTCCGAAGACACCCGCCCCCTGCGCGTCTCCAACATCGTCTTCATGGGCATGGGTGAGGCCCTCGCCAACTACAAGGCCACCATGGGCGCCGTGCACCGCCTGATTGACCCCGCCCCCGAAGGACTTGGCATCTCAGCGCGCGGTATCACCATGTCCACCGTCGGCCTCGTCCCCGGCATCCGCAAATTCGAACTCGAAAAACTCCCCATCACCCTCGCCCTCTCCCTGCACGCCCCCGACGACGAACTCCGCGACGAACTCATCCCCATCAACCAGCGCTGGAAAGTCGACGAAACCCTCGACGCCGCCTACGACTACTACCGCACCACCGGCCGTCGCATCTCCATCGAATACGCCCTCATCCGCGACATCAACGACCAGGGCTGGCGCGCCGACCTGCTCGGCAAAAAACTCGCCTCCCGCGGGCGTGGCTGGGTCCACGTCAACCCCATCCCGCTCAACCCCACCCCCGGCTCCAAATGGACGGCCTCCCGCAAGGGCGTTGAGCAGAACTTCGTCGAACGCCTGCGCGCCCACGGCATCCCCACCACCGTGCGCGATACCCGGGGAAGCGATATCGACGGTGCCTGCGGCCAGCTTGCAGCTAAGGAAGACTAAGGCCTGGCCTGCGGCACCGACTTCAGCAAAAATTTATTTCCTCGCGCGCTCGGAATTTTTGCCTTCGTCCTGCGGCCAGCTTGCAGCTAAGGAAGACTAAGGCCTGGCCTGCGGCACCGACTTCAGCAAAAATTTATTTCCTCGCGCGCTCGGAATTTTTGCTTTCGTCCTGCGGCCAGCTTGCAGCTAAGGAAGACTAACCGAAATACGCAGGGCAGGACGCTCCTTAGCCGACTAACCTTCTTGACCTCGCGCTGGGGCGCTACCGATTTACGACCCGCCTTGCGGCGGATTCTGTTCGCTCCTATGTGCTCGCGCGCTCGCACCCGCTCACTTCATCCCAGCCAGCAGGCTGACAGCGCATCCGCTGCGCTCAGTGGTGTGGAGTCTGGTCAGCAGGCTACGGAAGCGTCCTGCCCCTGAGCTTAAGCCCCGGGCCTTAATGTGAAGCTCGCTATGTTTTATCAAAACCATTAACATTTAGGTGCTTTTGCCGTATATTAGTTTGTTGGTTGTCTGTGCCATTGCGTTTGCGCGCACGGAGCGGCCCGGCTTATACGGGAGAACGCACCGAAACACAGAAAAACACTACCAAGAGCGCACAAAACCTGATGCGCACGAAAGTAAAGCGGAGGATATGGCCAAGAAAGACGGCGTCATCGAGATTGAAGGTACCGTGGTCGAAGCACTGCCCAACGCATCATTCCGCGTTGAGCTGGACAACGGACACAAGGTACTTGCCCACATCTCAGGCAAGATGCGTCAGCACTACATTCGAATCCTGCCTGAGGACCGAGTAGTAGTCGAGCTCAGCCCCTACGACCTCTCACGCGGTCGTATCGTCTACCGCTACAAGTAAACACGAGCACCAAACGTCGCTAAGTAGCGGCGTTTACGCCGTGTAAAAAGGGGTAAACAGTTCTCCCACCGGCCTCGCCGGACACAGAACCTCTTATCCCGCCCGTCCAAAGCATTAGCTGAAACATCAACGCAAAGGAATGCGATGAAGGTCAAGCCGAGCGTTAAGCCGATCTGCGACAAGTGCAAAGTGATCCGCCGTCACGGTGTGGTCATGGTGATCTGCGAAAACCCGCGCCACAAGCAGCGCCAGGGCTAAACACTAGCCGACGCTGACAAGACCACCACACCGGGTGGCACAACAGAAAATGGCACCGCTCCTGCCCCACATGCGGCAGGGTACCCCTGGGCACAGAGGCCGGGGACCGGGGCAACCGGGCAGTGATGTCACAGACCTCTGCGAAAACAAGGAGAACGCCCCATGGCACGTCTCGCTGGAGTCGATATTCCCCGCGAAAAGCGCGTGGAAATTGCTCTTACTTACATCTACGGCGTGGGCAAGACCCGTGCAAAAGAAGCGCTAGCTGCAACCGGTGTTGACCCCAACACCCGCGTCAAGGACCTTGACGATACCCAGCTCGTAGCACTTCGTGACTTCATCGAAGGCAACTACAAGGTTGAAGGTGACCTTCGCCGCGAGGTTGCTGCCGACATCCGCCGCAAGGTAGAAATCGGTAGCTACCAGGGTCTGCGTCACCGCCGTGGCCTTCCCGTACACGGCCAGCGCACCAAGACCAACGCACGTACCCGCAAGGGCCCCAAGCGTACCGTCGCCGGTAAGAAGAAGTAAACAGTGTTGCCTCAGTCTTGCACATCGCGTAAGACCAACACGTCAACCAAAACTTTGTAGGAGAGAACAAAAATGCCTCCCAAGACTCGCGCAGCGGCCAAGCGTACCGGCCGCCGCAAGGTTTCCAAGAACATTGTTGCCGGTCAGGCACACATCAAGTCAACCTTCAACAACACCATCGTTTCAATCACTGATCCCTCTGGTGCTGTTATTTCCTGGTCATCCGCCGGCGAAATGGGCTTCAAGGGTTCACGTAAATCAACCCCCTACGCAGCTCAGATGGCCGCTGAGACCGCTGCAAAGCGCGCTCAGGAACACGGTGTCCGCAAGGTAGACGTTTTCGTCAAGGGCCCCGGCCCCGGCCGCGAAACCGCTATCCGCTCACTCCAGGCCACCGGCCTCGAAGTTGGCTCCATCCAGGACGTCACCCCCGTTGCCCACAACGGTTGCCGTCCTCCGAAGCGCCGCCACGTCTAAGCCCCACCGGCTAGACGCGTCCCGAACATCGGGCGACCCGCAACCCACCGGTTGCAGGTCAATGAACAGACTGCTTCGTCTGCTTCCTCACTCGTTTTTCCCAACCTGTGAGCTCATATAGCGGATGCTCACCGAAAGGAAACATAGTGCTCATTGCACAGCGCCCCATCCTGCGTGAAGAACACGTATCGGAAAACCGTTCACGCTTCACCATCGAGCCCCTCGAACCCGGCTTCGGCTACACCCTGGGCAACTCCCTGCGCCGCACCCTTCTCTCATCCATCCCCGGTGCCGCTGTAACCAGCATCCGCATCGACGGTGTGCTGCACGAATTCAGCACTGTAGAAGGTGTGGCCGAGGACGTCACCGAGATCATCTTGAACATCAAGAAGCTCTCCATCTCTTCAGAGAACGACGAGCCCGTCATCGCCTACCTGCGTAAGCAGGGCGAAGGCGAACTCACCGCAGGCGACATCGAGGTGCCCGCAGGCGTAGAAATCCACAACCCGGATCTTCACATCGCAACCCTCAACGACCGCGCAAACTTCAACGCAGAACTGACCATCGAACGCGGCCGCGGCTACGTTTCGGCAGCGCAGAACAAGTCAGGTGACGCAGAAATCGGCCGCATCCCGGTTGACTCCATCTACTCACCCGTTCTCAAGGTCACCTTCCGCGTGAGCGCAACCCGCGTTGAGCAGCGCACCGACTTCGACTCCCTCACCCTGGACGTCGAAACCAAGGAAGCAATTGCTCCCCGCGACGCAGTCGCATCAGCAGGCAATACCCTCGTTGAGCTCTTCGGCCTGGCCCGCGAACTCAACACCGCCGCTGAAGGCATCGAAGTTGGCCCGTCACCCGCTGACGAGTCAATGGCCGCAGACCTTGCTCTGCCCATCGAAGACCTAGACATGACCGTCCGCTCCTACAACTGCCTCAAGCGCGAAGGCATCCACACCGTGGGTGAACTCGTGACCCGCAGCGAAGCAGACCTCATGGACATCCGTAACTTCGGTGCCAAGTCCATCGACGAAGTCAAGGCAAAGCTCACCGAGCTGGGCCTATCCCTCAAGGATTCACCCGCCGGAATGGACCTCTCAGCCCGCCTGCAGGACGACGAAACCTACGGTAGCGACTACTAAGACACCGGCAGTCAACGCTCAGACAGCGTTACACCCGTCAAATATCTTTGGTTCCCCTGCCGTGAGGCAGTGAGGAACGGCTTACCAGGAGAAAAAATTATGCCTACTCCCACTAAGGGTCCCCGCCTCGGCGGATCACCGACCCACGAGCGCATCATGCTGAACAACCTGTCTCAGCAGCTCTTCGAGCACAAGCGCATCACCACCACTGTTACCAAGGCAAAGCGTATGCGCCCCGTCGCCGAGCGCCTCATCACCTTCGCTAAGAAGGGTGACCTCAACGCTCGCCGCCGCGTCCTGCGCTCCATCGGCAACAAGTCAGTAGTCCACGAGCTCTTCACGGTCATTGCACCAGCAATGGCCGAGCGCCCCGGTGGCTACACCCGCATCACCAAGATCGGCAACCGCAAGGGCGACAACGCCCCCATGGCAGTGATTGAACTGGTCATGGAACCCGTTGCAACCGCCGCCGCTGTGTCAGAAGCTACATCAGTGACTGAGAAAGCAGCAGCCAAAGAAGAAGCAGCAGCCGAAAAAGAAGCAGCACCCGCTGCAGAAGAGACCAAGGCAGCAGCACCCGCAGCAGCAGCTTCAAGCTCAGACCTGCCCGCAGGCGCACATGCAGCAACCGAGGACGGCGAAGCTCCCAAGGGTTTCGAGATCAAAGGTAACGCCGACTCCATGAAGTACCATGTGCCCGGCTCACGCTGGTACGCAAACACCCAGGCTGAAATCTGGTTCGACACCAAGGAATCAGCTGAGGCAGCAGGTTACGCACCTGCCGGCGGCGCAGCAGCACAGACCATTTCAGAAGACTAACCACTCGGTCTCAGAAATAGCTAGGCGGCGGCCCTTCCCTGATGCAGGGGAGGGCCGCCGTTCTGTGTGGGCGCAGGGTAAAGTTGAGTGCATCCGCCACGGAGAGTGAGGAGTACCGTGACCGCTGATAACGAGCAAAAGCTCTATGAGCCGCGCGTGCGTGTGCGCATTGACTTCGCCTACGACGGCGGCCCATTCGCAGGCTGGGCCAAGCAACCCGGTCTGGTAACGGTACAGGGCGTCCTCGAAGAGGCCCTGGCCTACGTATTCCGCCACCCCATCTTCACCACGGTGGCTGGTCGTACCGATGCTGGTGTGCACGCCCTGCACCAGGTAGCACACTTTGACGTGACTCAGGGTAGCTGGGAGCAGCTGCCGGGGCGTAGCCAGGAAGCACCGGCTGTAGCTCTGCGCCGCAAACTGCGTGGCGCGCTCAGCCGGGCCCTGGCTGATGCTGAAGCTCAGCTGGGTGTACCCTCCCGCCTGCAAGGCTACCTGCAGCAGGCCATTACGGTCAGCACGGTTGAGCAGGTACCGAGGAGCTTCGATGCCCGCTTCTCTGCCCTGGAACGCTCCTACCGTTACCTGCTCGAAGACCGGGTAGCAGAGCGGGGGGCTAACCCCCTGACCCGCCTACAGGCCTGGCAAATCAACGGGTCGCTGGACCTCGGCCTCATGAATGCCGCCGCCAGCAACCTGCTGGGGCTGCACGACTTTCTTTCTTTCTGCAAGCCCCGCGAAGGGTCCACTACAATCCGAGAGCTACGAGAGCTCACCTTCACCCGCCGCGCTGACGGTGTAGTTGAGGCAAAAATCCGCGCTGATGCCTTCTGCCACAACATGGTGCGCACACTTATCGCCTCACTGGTTATGGTGGGGGAGGGTAAAAAAGACGAAGCCTGGCTCATCTCACGTATTACCTCACCGGTGCGTGACTCCCAGGTGCGCCTGGCTGCCCCGCGCGGCCTGGCCCTAGCGGCTATTGCCTACCCACCTGCGTCCGCCTACAAAACACAGAGCGAGAAAGCCCGCAACCTGCGGAGCCTCTAAAAATTACATCCCTGTGCTTTAAACGTGAGGTCGGTCAAAACCTATAAGTTTAAAGGTCAAACATCTGGCTTAAAGCGATGTATTTAGGTATAGTTTCATACGTTGTGCGTCAACCGCCCTCATTTCGTACCCTGTTCTTCGGTCTAGTTGCAGGACATCAACGGGGAACATGAGGTCTGAGGGCCTGGTACCGCAGCTGCGTTTGGCCCTCACCCAAACCCTGCGCAACGCACCTATGTCAACCAGCGCGACACCCAACTAGCGCTACCAGAAAACGAGAAAAGGCGAAATTTTGCGCACTTACACTCCGAAGTCAGGCGACAACAACCGCCAGTGGCACGTCATTGATGCCTCTGATGTTGTTCTTGGCCGTCTCGCAAGCCAGACCGCAATCCTGCTGCGCGGCAAGCACAAGCCCACCTTCGCACCTCACGTTGATATGGGTGACTCCGTCATCATCATCAACGCCGAAAAGGTTGCACTGACCGGTGCAAAGCTAGAACAGAAGCGGGCCTACCGCCACTCCGGTTACCCCGGTGGCCTCAAGTCAGTTAACTACGCCGAACTGTTGGAAACTAACCCCGTTCGCGCTGTAGAAAAGGCCGTTAAGGGCATGCTCCCCAAGAACAAGCTGGCTGCCCAGCAGCTCAAGAACCTTAAGGTCTACGCAGGGAGCGAGCACCCTCACGCTGCCCAGCAGCCCAAGACCTACGAATTCACCCAGGTTGCCCAGTAATTCGGGCCTACGAAAGAACTATTAAAGGAGACATCGTGGCTCAGAACGAAGAGTACACCACTGAAGAAGAGCTCACCAGCTACACTTCCGAGTCCTCAGCACCCGTTGCTGAGAAGGCTGCCCGCCCCGCACTGACCGTTGGCGGTCAGGCTGTTGGCCGTCGCAAGGAGGCCGTTGCCCGCGTCCGCCTGGTGCCCGGTACTGGCAAGTGGACCGTTAACGGTCGCCAGCTCGATAACTACTTCCCCAACAAGCTACACCAGCAGGAAGTCAACGACCCCTTCAAGCTACTTGAACTCGAGGGCGCCTACGACGTCTTCGCACGTATCTCGGGTGGCGGCCCCTCCGGTCAGGCTGGCGCTCTGCGTCTTGGCGTTGCTCGTGCGCTGAACGAAATCGACGCCGAGAACAACCGCCCCGCCCTCAAGAAGGCAGGCTTCCTGACCCGCGACGCTCGCGTGATTGAGCGCAAGAAGGCCGGCCTGAAGAAGGCCCGCAAGGCCTCACAGTTCTCAAAGCGTTAGGCTTTGCCCAGCGGCTGTGTATCCATTGAAAATGTGCAGGTGCCCCACTCCCACCAGAGAGTGGGGCACCTGCCCGTTTAAGCTCTTGTGTGCAAGGACGCCTGCCCCGGTCTCGCAGCCGCCGGTGAGGCAAGGTCCGGTTAGGGTAAAAACCTGTGTAACAGTGGTTGGTGTCACTACAACGGTTTAGAATGAGGGGTGGAAAATCCTACGAGAGAAAGGGTGCCCATGGCATCTTCAAGCACGACTCGCGCCACCCGAGCCACCCGGGCCACCGACAAGGACGCCGGGCCCAACCCTGAAGAGGTTACCGTCACCGATGCTGAACAGGAGACTACCTCCGACCCCAAGAGAGAGGCCGTGAAAGCGGCACTGGCTAAAGCAACCCGCCGTGTTTCTGTGGTTGAAGATTACTCAGCTGAGCTCGATGAGATTTCATCACTGACCAAGAAAATCTCGGGGGACACCGAGAAGTCAGATGCTTGGAAGGCCGGCTACCCCTACGACAAGAAGCTTTCACGTAAGGAGTACGAGAAAGAAAAGCGGGCCCTGCAAATTGAGCTACTGAAGCTTCAACTCTGGATTAAAGAAACCGGGCAAAAGGTTCTTATCATTTTTGAGGGTCGTGACGCAGCTGGTAAGGGCGGTGCGATCAAGCGCTTTATGGAGCACCTGAACCCCCGCGGCGCCCGCGTGGTGGCGCTGGAGAAGCCCACCGACATCGAGCAGACCCAGTGGTACTTTCAGCGTTACATCCAGCACCTGCCCTCGGGCGGTGAGATTGTGCTCATGGACCGTTCCTGGTACAACCGTGCCGGTGTTGAACGCGTGATGGGGTACTGCACCTCCCAGCAGTACTACGAGTTCATGCGCGAGGTCCCTGAGCTAGAGCGAATGCTGGTTAACTCCGGGGTCAAGCTCATTAAATTCTGGTTCTCGGTCACGCGTGCTGAGCAGCTGGCTCGGTTTAACTCCCGCCGAACCGATCCTGTGCGCCAGTGGAAGCTCTCGCCCACCGACCTGGCCTCGCTTGATAAGTGGGACGACTACACAGCAGCTAAGGAGGCCATGTTCTTCTATACCGATACGGGGGACGCCCCCTGGACCGTGGTGAAATCCAACGACAAGAAACGGGCCCGGCTGGAAGCCATGCGCCATGTGTTAGCTCAGTTCGACTACCCTGATAAAGAGCGTGCCTTGGTGGGCGCAACTGACCCTCTGATTGTGGGCAAGGGCTCGGACGTGCTTGAGGACGATGTGCCCGAAAACCCTGAGGGTTTCCCCGTACTACGCGAAGAAAAATAGAACCTTACGCGTAGAATAATCTGTAATGACTAGATTATTCGGAACCGACGGTGTTCGCGGCCTCGCTAACGAAGTGATTACCCCTGCTCTTGCTATGGAGCTTGCGCAGGCCGCCTCCATCGTCCTTGGGTTCAATACGGTACATGAAGGTGTTCGTCCTAAGGCTGTTATCGCCCACGACTCGCGTATTTCAGGTGAGTTTATTGGTGCTGCCATGACCGCCGGCTTCGCTGCATCGGGGGTTGACGTGCTCGATGCGGGCATGGTGCCCACCCCCGCAGCTGCCTACCTGGTAGCCAGCACTGAAGCAGATTTTGGTGTGATGATATCGGCCTCGCACAACGCGGCTGAAGATAACGGCATCAAGTTCTTGGCCCGTGGGGGGAAAAAGCTTGATGACGCTCTAGAAGACGCGATAGAGGAACTTTACCACTCTAAGATCTTCCGGTTCCCCACCCACGGTGAGGTAGGCCGCGTCCGCCCCCTCACTGATGGCGAAGACCGTTACGTGACGCACCTTATCTCGACCATGCCGAACCACCGCCGCCTTAGCGGCCTGAAGGTTGTGCTGGACTGTGCTAACGGCGCGGCCTCGGGGGTATCACCCGATGCCTTCCATGCTCTGGGCGCCAAGGTGTTTGTGATTGGTGCGGAGCCAGATGGTGTGAACATCAACGACGGTGTGGGGTCAACCCACCCCGAGAAGCTCCAGGAGGCTGTGGTGCGCTACAGTGCCGACTTGGGCATTGCCCATGACGGCGACGCTGACCGGTGCATGGCTGTTGACGAGCAGGGCAACCTGGTAGACGGTGACCAGATCATGTCGATTCTGGCTCTGTCGATGAAGGAGGCCGGCGCGCTGAAGGACGACACGCTGGTGGCCACCGTCATGAGTTCCCTGGGCCTGGAGATTTTCCTCAAAGAGCACGGTATCAGGCTAGAGCGCACATCGGTGGGCGATCGCTATGTGCTGGAGTCCATGAACAAGAACGGTTTTAACCTGGGCGGGGAGCAGTCGGGTCACGTGATTATGTCTGACCACGCGACTACCGGTGACGGTGTGCTGACCGGGTTGCACCTGGCAGCTGAGGTCGCCCGCACGGGGCTACCTCTGTCAGAGCTGGCCAATCGTATGCAGGCCACCCCGCAGAAGCTTATTAACGTTAAGGGCGTTGACCGCGCGGGCGTGGCTACCTGCCAGCCCTTGCAGGCAGCAGTTGAGGAGGCTGAGGCCCAGCTGGGGGAGACCGGGCGTGTGTTGCTGCGACCCTCGGGCACTGAACCTCTGGTGCGGGTTATGGTCGAGGCGCAAAGCCAGGAGGTAGCCGACCTGACCGCCCAGCATTTAGCAGATGTTGTGGCGCGAGAACTGGCTATGTGATGTAGACCGGCACACCATCGCAACGGGCCTTCCCCAGCAGGGGGAAGGCCCGTTGTTGTCTGTCTTGACCAGGTGCCCAAACATGTCTAACAGGTGTGAGATATTGGGCAAAGTTTTCTGTAGGAGCCAGCACACCGGGTGGGTAGACTGAGAACACTCAGCTCTTACCCCTACCAGCGCTGGCAGGTGGGCGGGGCTTGTAGTCTTTACACTCTCAAACACAATTCTAAGAAGGACTCTATGGCAGAGACACAGTCACCTTCTCTGCGCGTGCGCGTGCAGAAATTTGGCACCTTCCTTTCGAGCATGATTATGCCGAATATCGGTGCCCTCATTGCGTGGGGTATTATCACCGCGCTCTTTATCCCCGATGGCCTTGTACCCAAGTACATCCCTGCCCTCACCGATTTCAGTGCTCTCGTTGCGACCATGGTAGGCCCTATGGTCACCTACCTGCTCCCCATCCTTATCGCCTATACCGGCGGTAAAATCGTCTACGATCACCGAGGTGGCGTGGTCGGCGCTACCGCGACCATGGGCGTCATCATGGGCACGAGCGACCCCCTGTTCATTGGTGAACTGAGCGGCTCTCCCATGTTCCTGGGCGCTATGGTCATGGGCCCACTGGCAGCCTGGTGCATGAAGAAGTTAGATGGCCTGTGGGACGGTAAAATCAAGCCCGGTTTTGAAATGCTGGTCAACAACTTCTCAGCCGGTATCTTCGCTGTTGTCGCTGCCCTGGGGTCAATGTTCCTCCTGACTCCCGTGATGCGCGCCTTCTCAGGCGCCGCCGAGGCCGCCGTTAACTGGCTGGTTTCTACCGGATTCCTACCGCTGACCGCCCTACTGATCGAACCTGCCAAGGTTCTCTTCTTGAACAACGCCATCAACCACGGCATCATTACCCCTCTGGGTACCGCCCAGGCGCTGGAGCAGGGCAAGTCCATCCTCTTCCTGCTTGAGGCAAACCCTGGCCCCGGTCTGGGTATTCTACTGGCTTACTGCTTCTTCGGCCGTGGCTCCGCTAAGGCAACGGCACCCGGTGCGGCTCTGATTCACTTTGTCGGTGGTATCCACGAAATCTACTTCCCCTACGTGCTCATGAAGCCTCAGCTCGTCCTTGCTGCTATCGCAGGCGGTATGGCCGGTACCTTTACCTTCCTGAGTCTGAATGTAGGTCTTACCAGCGCGGCTGCCCCCGGCTCTATCCTGGCTATCTCGGCGGTTGCGGCACCCGGTGACCACCTGAAGATTTATGCCGGTGTTCTTGCAGCTACCCTGGTGTCCTTCGTGGTGGCAGCCCCGATCCTGAGGTTCTCAAAGAAGGGGGAGGATGACCTGGAGTCAGCCGCTGCCAAGATGCAGGAGATGAAGGGCAAGAAGTCCTCCGTTGCCGATGCCTTCGCTACCGGTCACAAGAACCAGGAGATCCGTTCCATCGTCTTCGCCTGCGATGCCGGTATGGGTTCCTCCGCTATGGGCGCTTCGGTGCTACGCAACAAGATTAAGGACGCCGGATTCGGCGACCGCGTGACCGTGGTGAATTCTGCCATCAGCAACCTCAAGGATGAGTACGATCTGCTGGTCTCCCACCAGGATTTGGCTGACCGGGCAGCCACCCCCACTCCCAGCGCGGTTCACGTAGCGGTCGACAACTTCATGAGCTCACCGCGCTACGACGAGATTGTTGAGATGATCCGTGAGCAGCAGGCCTCCAGCTCCGCGGCTGAGGCCGCTCCCGCAACAACTCAAACACCGGCTCCCGTACCTGCCGCCACCGCAGTAGTCACTGAGGAGCAGGTACTGACTGCTTCTACCATTAGGCTGGGCGCTCGCGTAGCTGACCGGGCAGATGCCATTGACCAGGCAGGTGCTCTACTGGTTGCTACCGGTAAGGTCGATGAGTCCTATGTGGCTGCTATGCACGAACGTGAAGCCTCCGTTTCGACCTACATGGGTAATGGTCTGGCTATTCCTCACGGTACCAATGAGGCTAAGGACGCTATTCACAGCTCCACCATGTCGCTGGTTCGTCTCAGTGAGCCTGTTGAGTGGAATGGCAAGCCGGTCACCTTCGTCATCGGTATCGCCGGTGCTGGCGGCACCCACCTAGAGCTACTGCAGAAGGTCGCCAAGATTTTCTCTAACAAGCAGAAGGTCGCTGAGCTTGAAGCAGCTACAACCGAGCAGGAGATTCTCGACATCTTCGGGAAGGAACAGTCATGATGAAGGCAGTACACTTTGGTGCCGGCAATATTGGCCGCGGTTTTGTGGGGGTCATCCTCAACGAAGCTGGCTACGAGCTGGTTTTTTCGGATGTAGCTGCCCCCCTCATTGATGCCCTCAATGAGCAGGAGGCCTACACCGTTCACGAGGTAGGACAGGCCCCAAGAGACCTGACCATCACGAACTTTCGGGGAATCAACTCCGCCGAGAACCCTCGGGAACTGGCTGAAGAGATTGCTACCGCTGATGTGGTAACCACCGCTGTAGGGCCCACCGTGCTCAAGTTCGTCGCCGTTAACATTGCTGAGGGCCTGAAACTGCGAGCAGATCGGGGGTCTTCCGCTAAGGTTGCGGTGATGGCCTGTGAAAACGCCATCAACGCCACTGACATCCTGGCAGAAGAAGTGCGCAAGCACTACCCTGAGGCCGATGCTGTAGCTATCTTTGCCAACACCGCCGTCGACCGCATCGTGCCTAATCAGGCTCCCGACACGGGCCTTGACGTGACCGTAGAGAACTACTACGAATGGGCCGTCGAAACCGGCCCCTTTGGCGGTGCTGTTCCCGAGATTCCTGGGGCAACCTTTGTTGAGGACCTCGCCCCCTACATCACCCGTAAGCTCTTCACCGTTAACACCGGTCACGCCACCGCCGCCTACTTTGGCCAGCAGGCCGGTATCTCCAAGCTCTCAGAGGCTCTGGATAACCCCGAGATTCGGGCTAAGGTAGAGGCAACTTTGGCTGAAACCAAAGACCTGATTGTTCGTAGGTTCGGTTTTGAGCCTGAAGTGCAGCAGGCCTATATTGAAAAGATTCTGGCGCGCTTTGCTAACCCGGATTTGCCTGACACCACTGAACGTGTGGGCCGTTCGCCACTCCGTAAGGTATCTCGTCACGAGCGCTTTATCGGGCCTGCCGCTGAGTTGGCCGAGCTGGGCCGCCCCACCGAGGCCCTGCTGGCGACCATCGGTGCCCTACTGGAGTTCGATGTAGCGGAGGACCCCGAGTCAGTGGAGCTCCAGGCAATCCTGGCTGCGGTGCGTCGGGGTGAGAAGAGTGCCGCTGAGGTCACCGAGGCTATCACCGGCCTCACCGCTGAACACCCGCTTTTCGCGGGTGCGCTAGCCCAGATTGAGGCCCGCACCACCTAGATGGCTCTGACGCAGAGTGCCTAGAAGAAACCCCCGGTAGGTTCAACCTACCGGGGGTTTTTGTTTAGTGTGTAATCGAATGTTTATTTACTTGACGGTCAGAGCGTCGCGAATTTCCTTGAGAAGAGCGACCTGGGGATCTTCTTCTTCAACTTCGTCTTCGAGTGCCAGCTTGGCAGCGCGGCGCTCGTTGAGCTTGTTAATGGGCATAACGATGCAGAAGTAGAGAGCTGCTGCAACCAAAAGGAAGTTAACAACTGCGGTCAGGAAGACGCCGACCTTAATCTGACCGAAAACGAAGAAGTCGTCGAAGGACGGTGAGCCAACCAGCATGGAGATAGCAGGCATCAGAATAGAGTCAACGAGTGCGCTGACAACGGCGGTGAAGGCGGTACCAATGATGAGACCTACTGCGAGGTCGATGACGTTACCGCGGGTGATGAAATCTTTAAATCCACTAAGCATGTGTTCCAGAATAGCGGCTTCTGCCCACGAAGAACACCGATGGACACCGAAAATCTACCGGTAAACCAGTGGAGTTACTCACAGCTGATTGGTTTATTTAGAGGGCTTGGGGTCGGTGGGGGTACTCTCGGCAGCGGTCTGCCCGCTACTGACTGTAGGTTGGCGCGGCCCCTGCACCCCAGAAGTCTTCAAGGGTTTCGAACCCCGAATCTTTAAGGGCTTGGGCCTCTTCAACCCCGACATAGCGTAGATGCCAGGGCTCGTACCAGTAGCCAGTGGTCTCGTGCTGCCACCAGGGGTAGCGCACCACAAACCCGTACTTGTAGCCGTTCTCAACCACCCAATTTGCTGCGGAGGTATCTTTGAAGCAGGGCTGTAGGTCACAGCCGCTGCCATCGCCGATGTCTAGTGCCAGCCCGGTCTGGTGTTCGGAGTAGCCAGGGCGGGCCGACGCGGTATCAGCGTAGTCCTGCCCTTGCTGAGCAACCCAATTGCTATAGGTGGCCTGCTGAGTTTCATAGGAGCGGTAACCGCTCATCGCCGTCATAGGTACCCCGGCGGCTGCCGCATCTGCAAACATAGCGTCAGCTGCGGTAGCGGCCTCAGCCCGAAGCATGATTGGCCCAAAGGGAACCAAGTCCGTTGGTGCGTAAGTCAGGGGAGTGAGCGGGTGCTGTTTGTTGACCAGCACAGTGAGCGAACTGGCGGTTGTTGTGTCAGCTGGGCGGCGGGGTTCCCCGCTGGCTGCAGGCGAAGCACTCAAGGAGGTCAAGGAGGGCGATGTGCTGGCAGCCGGGGATCCGCTACTAGTGCCAGTAGCTGAGGCAGGTACCGTACTACCTCCCTGCTCATGTGTGGGGGAGGGGGTGCTAGTGCCCTGCTCGACCGAGGAGCAGGCGGAGATGCCGAGGGTAACCAGAGCGGCAAAAATCAGAACTGTACGAGGTGAAGTTGACATGCTAGTTCTTTCGTAGCAAAACCTTGCGGATCTTGTGGTCATGGGACTTCTTGAGGATGAGCCGGGCTCGGCCACGTGTGGGGCGCACATTTTCGCGTAGGTTAGGCTCATTGATAGAGCGCCAAATACTCAGGGCCAGCTCAACCGCAGCCTCTTCAGAGAGGTCTGCGTAGCGCTTGAAGTAGGAGTCGGGGTTGGTGAATGCTGAACGCTGTAGCTTCAGAAAACGCTGTACATACCAGTTTTCAATGTCGCGGGTTGAGGCATCAACGTAAATAGAGAAGTCAAAATAATCCGCCAGGCTCATCGCGGAGGAGTCATCGTGGCCCAGCTTAGCGGGGGCAAGCACATTCAGGCCCTCAATGATTAGCACGTCAGGGCGGGTAACCTTAATCTGCGCGTTGGGCACAATGTCATAGTAGAGGTGGGAATACTTGGGTGCCGTTACCAGGGGGGCGCCCGACTTAACCTCTGAGACAAAGCGTAGCAGCGCCCGGCGGTCGTAGGATTCGGGGAAGCCCTTGCGCCCCATGAGGCCGCGGCGCTCTAACTCAGCGTTGGGGTAGAGGAACCCGTCGGTGGTCACCAGTTGGACGTCTGGGGTTGAGGGCCAGCGGCGTAGCAATTCCTGGAGTACTCGAGCCGTTGTTGACTTACCTACGGCGACCGAGCCAGCCACACCGATAATAAAAGGCACCTTCTGACCGCGAATACCCAAAAAATCGTTGGTCATATGGTTGGTGCTGGCGGCAGCATTGACATAGAGGTTAAGCAGCCGCGAAATGGGCAGATAGACCTGGGCGACCTCGTCCATGTCAATCCGTTCACCCAACCCACGCAACTGCACCAGCTCGTCCTCGGTAAGGGGCACAGAAATCTCGTTTGCCAGCCGCGCCCAGGTGTCGCGGTCGAGCTCCCTGAAGGGGGAGTACTTAGCTGAAAGGGGTGAGACAGTCATTGCATTTAGTTTACGGGCGCCCCTGAATCCTACCTAATATGACGCATCATTCCCCCAAGGGTAGCTCGCGACACTGTGGTGCACACTGCAAATCACCTACTGACACTTGGGGGTAAGATGAAAGCATGTGTGGAATTGTAGGATACGTAAGTCTCGGCACTGCCGCAGACGGTAAGAAATTTGACCATACCGCGTACGATGTGGTTCTTGAAGGTCTGCGCCGCCAGGAATACCGTGGCTACGACTCGGCTGGCGTAGCTCTCATCGGAGATAACGGTATTGAGTTCCGTAAAAAGTCAGGCAAGCTGGTAAATCTGGAATCAGAGGTAGAGGCCAAGCCCCTTCCTGAGACCACCATCGGTATCGGTCACACCCGATGGGCTACTCACGGTGGCCCCACCGATAACAACGCCCACCCCCACGTGGTTGATAACGGACGCCTGGCTGTGGTGCACAACGGCATTATTGAAAACTTTGCTGAACTGCGCGCTGAGCTTCTTGCTGAGGGGTGTGAATTCAAGTCTGAGACCGACACCGAAATCGCGGCAAACCTGATTGCTTCAATCTATAACAAGCTCGAAACCAAGGATTTGACTGAGGCCGTGCGTCAGGCCTCCAATCGCCTTGAGGGTGCCTTCACGATTCTGGCAACTCACGTCGACTGCCCCGACCGGGTCGTTGCCACCCGCCGCAACTCGCCCCTGGTTATTGGCCTGGGTGAGAACGAGAACTTTCTGGGCTCTGACGTCTCAGGCTTCATTGACTACACCAAGAAGGCTGTAGAGATGGGGCAGGATCAGATTGTTACCATCACCGGTAGCGACTACTCCATCATTGACTTTGACGGCTTCCCCGCCCACGGTAAGGAATTCACCATCGAGTGGGACGCAGCAGCCGTTGAAAAGGGCGGTTTCGACTCCTTCATGGAGAAGGAGATCCACGAACAGCCCGCCGCTGTGCGTGACACCCTGCTGGGCCGCCTGGACGAAAAGGGTAACCTGACCCTCGACGAGCTCAAGATTGACGACGCAACCTTGCGTTCGGTCAACAAGATTATCGTTGTAGCCTGTGGCACCGCAGCCTATGCAGGGCAGGTGGCCCGTTACGCTATCGAGCACTGGTGCCGCATCCCCACCGAGGTAGAGCTGGCCCACGAGTTCCGCTACCGTGACCCCATCGTAGACGAGAAAACCCTTGTCGTTGCCCTCTCTCAGTCCGGTGAAACCATGGACACTCTCATGGCTGTGCGCCACGCCCAGGAACAGGGCGCCAAGGTAGTTTCAATCTGTAACACCAACGGTTCCACTCTGCCCCGTGAATCTGATGCAGCTCTCTACACCCACGCGGGCCCCGAGATTGCTGTTGCCTCTACCAAGGCCTTCCTTTCACAGATTGCTGCTGCCTACCTGCTCGGCCTCTACCTGGCTCAACTGCGCGGCAATATGTACAAGGACGAGATTCGCTCCATCCTTGAAGAGCTGCAGAAGATGCCCGAGAAGATTCAGACCGTGATTGACGGCGAGCAGCAGGTTAAAGATTTGGGCACCTCCATGAAGGACGCTAAGTCCGTGCTCTTCCTGGGCCGTCACGTAGGCTTCCCGGTTGCCCTCGAAGGCGCTCTGAAGCTCAAGGAGATCGCCTACCTGCACGCTGAAGGCTTCGCCGCCGGCGAGCTCAAGCACGGCCCCATCGCCCTGGTTGAAGAAGGCCAGCCGATTTTCGTGATTGTTCCTTCACCTAACGGCCGTGACTCTCTGCACTCCAAGGTTGTTTCTAACATTCAGGAGGTGCGCGCACGCGGTGCAGTGACCATCGTGATTGCTGAAGAGGGCGATACCGCTGTTGAGGAACACGCAGATCACATCATCCGCATTCCTGCCTCACCCAGCCTGTTGCAGCCCCTACTCTCAACCGTGCCCCTGCAGATTTTTGCCTGCGCGGTTGCCCACGCCAAGGGCTACGACGTTGACCAGCCCCGTAACCTGGCCAAGTCAGTGACCGTTGAATAAGGTGTTCGCCTGAGCCGGTAACTAGAATAGACCCCCGTACCCTTTCTATGGGTCGGGGGTCTTGCGATATAAGGAGCTTTATTGATGATCATCGGCACCGGTGTCGATGTTGTGAACATCGACAGGTTTGAGCGCCTGGTGCAGAAAAACCCCAGGCTTCTTGAGCGTCTTTTTGTTCCTGCCGAGCGTGGCAAGTCCCTGCGCTCTTTGGCTGCACGGTTCGCCGCCAAGGAGGCAGCGGCCAAGGCTTTACGGGCCCCCGTCGGGCTTGTGTGGCAACACTGCTGGGTGGATAATGACGCGGACGGCGCCCCCCACCTTGTTGCCACCGGGACCGTAGCTGCCCGGGCCGCTGAGTTGAGCATCAACCGCTGGCACCTGACCCTCAGCCACGATGACCCTATCGCTACCGCAGTGGTAACCGCCGAGCATCTCACCGACGCTGAGCTACTTCTTGTACTCCGACACGACCCTGCCGGGCGGGGCCTGCTGACAACCTCTTCTCACCCCGAAAGGTAGACGCCGATGCCCACACCCACAGCCCTGACCCTTAAACGTTGCGCCAGCGTCCTTGTCGCCCCCAACGAAACCTCTCACAAGTACACGCGTGGGGTGCTGGGGCTGGTGACCGGTTCTGATACCTACCCGGGGGCCGCGCTGATGTCTGCGCGGGCTGCGGTCAATACGGGCGCTGGCCTGGTACGGTTTGTGGGCTCTGAGGCACTCGCGTTCAAGGTGCAGCTTGCTGTTCCTGAGACCGTGTGCAGTAGTTTTACTGAGCCCTCAGCTGTGCGCGTGGATGCCTGGGGGCTAGGGAGCGGTCTGCATGGGCAAACCCGCGAGCGGCAGGTGACCCAGGTGCTAGAAACCGGTGCGGCCGCCATTGTCGATGCCGGGGCCGTGCCCCTGGCTGCCCGACTGGTTACAGACGGCCTTAAGCTAGGCCCCCACCAGATAATGACCCCTCACGCCGGTGAACTTACCGAAGCACTCGCCTGGCTGGTAGCCCTTGCCCCGCACACTCTACCGGGTCTCAAGGAGCCTCCGGAGCGGCGCGATGTTGAAGAAAGCCCCGCCGAATACGCTCTCATCGCTGCGCGGGCGCTGGGGGCCACAGTGCTCCTCAAGGGAGGAGTCACCACCGTCGCTAGCCCCTGCGGTGAACTGTTGAGCGTGGGTGGCAACACCCCCTGGCTGGCTACCGCAGGCAGCGGTGATACCCTCACCGGCGTGCTGGGGGCCCTGCTTGCAGGCTACCGGGCGCGTTCATCTGCCCACGGCGGTAGAGAAACCGATTACGCCTACCTGGCGGGTGCAGGGGCACTGGTACACGGTCTTGCCGCAGAGCTGGTACATGAAGGGGGCCCCAGGGGCCCGGTGCCACCCACGCTGGTAGCTCAGAAGCTCCCCGCAGCAATGGGTATTGCTGTTTCACAGGTGACCCGATAGTTGCTACCCACATCTCACCCACACCGCCCGGCGGTGCTACCGATCACCGGGCATAGTGGGATTCGGAAGTGGGGTTTAGTAGGCACCGTCCTTGGCGAAAACAGCGCGCACGGTGCGGAAGAGGATGATGAAGTCGTTCATAACCGACCAGTTCTCAACGTAGTAGAGATCTAGCCGAATGGACTCCTCCCACGAGAGATTAGAGCGGCCAGAGACCTGCCAGAGGCCGGTGATGCCCGGTTTGACAAGGAGACGGCGGTAGGCATCCTCTTCGTACTGCTCAACCTCAGATGGTAGGGGAGGGCGAGGGCCAACCAGCGACATGTCGCCCACAAAAACGTTCCAGAGCTGAGGCAGTTCGTCAATGGAATACTTGCGGATGAACTTACCGATTGAGGTGATGCGGGGGTCATCTGCCATCTTGAACAGCACACCGTTGCCCTCGTTCCGGTCCATCAGCTCCTTCTTTAGTTCCTCAGCGTTAGTGACCATGGAACGGAACTTGACCATGTTGAATGGGGTACCGCGAAAGCCAACTCGCTCCTGTAAGAAGAAGATGGGGCCGCCGTCCTTTTTAACGAGTAAGGCGACTGGAATAAGCAGGGGGGCCAGCATAATCAGGCCCAGCCCCGAAGCAACCACGTCAATAAACCGCTTGATGAAAGCTTTCGCTCCCTCGATACGCGGTGTGTGCACGTGAATGAGGGGGACCCCGTTGAGGGGCTGGGTGTGGATGCGAGGGCCCGCAATATCTGTCATAGCGGGGGCCATAATCAGGGCCACATGGGCTGCCGCTAAGGCCCAGCCTAAGCGGCGTAGCTCCGTGGGATTGAGGCCGTGACCGGTCGAGACAGCGACCGCATGGATACTGTGATCGCGCACCACCTGGAGTACATCTGCGGCATCGGCTGAGTAGCCCAGGGTAGGTATCGCTCCGTTGGCCAGCTGGGTGCCAGGGCGGGAGCGTGGCAGGTAGGCGGCAACAGGTGACAGGCCAGAGGTGCGGGCGCCAAGCAAGGTCTTGTAGAGGTGATTGCCTGAAGCGAGGTCGCCGATAATCATAACGCGCGAAAGAGCGCGGCCCCGGTTGCGCCAGCTCACCAGCCAACGGCGTACACACCATCGGGCAAGGAGCAGGAGCCCCAGCCCGATGGGGTAGGCCAGTATGACGTAGGTACGGGCGAAGTCAATCTTTGTCAGATAAGAGAAAATCGCGATGACCGCGAAGAAATAGGTGGTCGATTTGGTGACCAGCCGATATTCGTCAGGGCCCTGGCCTAGGTAACGAATATTGCGGCTGTTGGCGATGGAAAGCGCGGCAAACCAAATAAAGCCTAAAACCACGCCCGTGCCTATATACCCCATGGGTAAATCGGCTCTGCCCATGACCTCTGAGTTCTGAAAACCAAAGCTGATGATATGCGACAGGGTGATGGTGAGCGCAATGGATAGCGCGTCTGTCAGGTGCAGGGTAGCCCTAATTTTTGGGTGCCAGGTGCGGCGGTTGCGCGTTTCCGCCCACCGCTGCTCGAAGATGTGTTTGTTCACGGTTGTGTGTCCCCTATTGTGGTGGCTGCTCCGGGTGCGAGAGTGAGTGGGCAGACCTCTATGGTTTAGGTTTTAATAGTACAGCGTGAACCGCGTAATGTGCCTACTGAGAGACTGATAAGTGCTTCACATTCAGACTTCTCCAGCAGTGCTATTAAGTCTGGCCTACACAGGCCCTTTTATTCTTTGTGGGTCATCTTGTTGGTGCCAGGCCGGCCGTATGCACAATGAAATCAATCACTGGCTCGTAGAGGTGTGGAGTTAGGTTGTCGTCCATGGGCACCGCTACCAGTATGTGCCCCTGCTCGGCTGAGACAAAGAGCCCTGGGTCATTGCAGTCAGCGATGCCGAGGGTAGGGATACCGGCAGACGCGGCGTACCCGGCGAGGCCGTGATCGGCGATGACCAGATCGGGGGTGGTGCCGCGGGCCTTGAGCTGGTTGAGGGCTAGCTGCATAGGGCCGGAAAAATGAGTATGCTGCAGGTTGCCGAACTGCTGAAACATGATGACCTTGAAGATCTGGCGGATGTCACCCTCAAGGAACCTATCGCCCTCATCAATGGTGAGGACGGTTGCCCCCTCCCTGGCTGCTACGCGGGCTAGTTCGGCGTAGATGGGGAAGAGGCCCGCAGGGTGACCGGTAGCAAAGAGCAGGGATTTCTTATCGCGTACGGCCCGCCCGAAAACCCGGGCGTAGGCGGTGAGTGCGTCGACGCAGAGGTCGGCGCTGATAGTGTCTTGCCCCTCAACATGGGTGGGGTCTGCACTGGTACCCACGCGGCGGGCCATGAGTTCAAAGACGTCGGTGTACGCCCACTCTCTGGTCCAGGTCACACCAAACTCTAGGTGCTCATTCCCGTCTACAAAACCCTGCATATGGGCCAGGTTATTCTCGCGGGGCGTGGCAACATTGCCGGTGATACCGGAGGCATTGAGATAGTCGACAAATTCTTGGCGGGTCATCGAAAAGGTCATGGGTGTTCCTGTCACTAGAGGGAGCGGAGATAGAGGGCATTGAGCTTGCGGGCGGTTGCTTGCCAGGTGAAGCGGGCGGCCCGGGCGGCCCCTGCGGCTCCCAGCCGTGCCCGGGCGTCCGGGTCACGCACCAGGGCTTCGATGGCATCTGCCCAGGCCCGGGCAGTGCGCTCGGCTACCAGGACCCCGGTGACCCCATCGGCTACGGCCTCCCTCAACCCGTCTACGCGGCTGGCGAGCACCGGGGTGCCGCAGGCGGCCGCCTCAAGGGCGACCAGCCCGAATGTCTCAGAGGAAGAAGGGCAGGCCACAAGGTCAGCCCGCTGGAAGGTCTGGGCTAGCTGCTGCGGTGTCATTGAGGGGAGTAGCTGCACCCTGTGGCCAAAACCCAGTTCTTGAGCCCTAGCGAGCAGGCCCTGTTCGTAGCCCGTCGCCGATGACCCGGCTATAGCCAGGGTGATGGACAAGTCCTCGGGTAAAAGAGCCAGGGCTTCCACCAGAAGCTGTGGCCCCTTGAGCGGTTGAGGGCGGCCTGCAAAGACCAGGTAAGCGGCCCTGTTGTGGCCGATGTGACGAGGGCGCCTGTACGGGCTGGGATGAAAGACAGACCGGTCAACCCCCGGCGTAACCGTCACCAGCTGTTCATTGCGAGCGCCGTAGAAATCGCGCATCTGCTGGGCCTCACTGCTCGTGTTCACCACTAGAGCTACAGCGCGGTCTACCAGCGCCTGCTCACCGCGAACCCGTACCTCAGGCTCGGGAGACTCGCCCTCTCCCAGGCGGGTATTCTTGACGGCTGCGGTCGTGTGCATGGTCTGCACCAGGGGTACCTGCGGGTAGGCCGCTAGTGCCGCTAGGCCGGAGAGCCAATAGTGGGCGTGAATCAGCTGGGGTGGGCGTTCAGCAACCGCTTTTAGCGCCAGAGCAAAACCCGGGACGAGATCCGGCAGGTCAGCCCTGGCCGCCCCGTCCGCCTCGGGTATAAAGAGTGCGGTGACGGTGGCCCGGTCGTGATACTGCACCCGCCCCGCCTGCTGCGGCGACCTCGCCAGGGTAAAAACTTCTACGGTCAGCTGCGGGTTAATCTCAAGGAGTGCGCTGAGGGAGCGCTCGATATAGACGTTCATGCCCCCGGCATCTCCGCTCCCGGGCTGGGCCAGGGGGGAGGTGTGCATCGAGATAATGTGCAGGTGCAAGGGCACACTGGGTGATTCTTTCACGGGTACAACTTTACCGGGTGCAGTGGGCGCAGACTGCCAGCTACTGGGTGGCGCTCTTGTGGGAACAGCTCTGGGCGTGGGATGCTACTAAGCTAGTAGTAGCCCCTATTTTCGAGGAGATACCCGTGTCGGTTGAGAACCTGTACCGTGAGCATGGTTTTGTGCCTCTAGAGGCCCCCTGCGCTGCCGAGCGTCTAGCCCTTATTGATCTGGATGCCGTTGAACGCAACGTGCGCCGTATCAAACAGCTCATCGGTGGGCGCGCCCTGATTGCGGTGGTCAAGGCCGATGCGTACGGGCATGGAGCTGTGGACGTTGCCCGCTCGGCGCTGGCTGCGGGGGCGGACTACCTGGGTGTGGCGCATGTGACGGAGGCTCACCTTCTGCGGCAGGCTGGTATTGGGGCCCCGATGGTGGTCTGGTTGCACACCCCGCACACAGACTTTGAAACAGCTCTGCGTGATGACCTGGAGCTGGGCGTATCAAGTAGCTGGGAGCTACAGAAAATCGCGGAGGCCCACCGGGCTACCGGGCAGTTGGCGCCTGCCCGCCTACACCTGAAGATCGACACGGGGCTGGGGCGGAACGGGGCGACCATGGAGCAGCTACCTGCGCTTGCTACTGCGGCGCGTGAATTGGAGATTATCGGTGTAGTTCAGGTTGTGGGCGTATTTTCACACCTGGCTGTTGCCGATGAGCCCCAGCGCCCCGAAACATCAGAGCAGTCACGGGTTTTTGACGAGGCGATTAGCCAGCTCCAGCGGGCGGGGCTGAACCCACAGCTCCGCCACCTGGCTAATACCCCTGCGACTTTCAGCGTGGCCTCTCAGGGGCCCGAAGAGAACCTGCTCCGTGACGGGGTTCGTGTGGGGCTAGGGCTTTACGGGCTTTCGCCTCTAGGCGGGGTGAGCCCGCAAGAGCTTGGACTGAGCCCGGTTATGCACCTGCAAACGTATATCAGCGCCGTCAAAGAAGTTCCAGCTGGTCAGGGGGTCTCCTACGGTCTGAACTACATGACCGACAAACCCACAACACTGGCCCTGGTACCGATGGGCTACGCGGACGGTGTTCCCCGGGTTGCCACGGGTGGCCCCGTGCGTATCTACCCGGCGGGCGGCCAGCCCAGAACCTATCGCGAGGTAGGCCGCATCGCTATGGACCAGCTCGTGATTGACCTGGGAGAACCGGGCCTGGCCGATCCCGCCGCAGGCTACCTGGGGGCCCCTGCCGTGCTTTTCGGTGCGGGGGAGAACCCGCCGGTAACCCGCTGGGCTGAGGCTGCCGGAACGATTAACTACGAAATCGTCACCCGTATTTCACCCCGCGTCACCCGCGTCAGCGTGGGTGGCTCCTGGCGCAAGGCTAGCGCGTACGAACACCCTACCCGCACTGTGGAGGTCTAAGACTGTGGCGACCGAGAACGTCCTTGACCTTGAACTGGCCGGGCCAGAGCACACCCGCGCACTAGCCCTAGCCCTGGCCCCCCTGCTCAGCGCGGGAGACGTGCTGATCCTGGCCGGTGAACTAGGAGCCGGTAAAACCACCTTCACCCGCTCCCTGGGGGAGGGGCTGGGGGTACGCGAGGGGGTTATATCACCGACGTTCGTGCTCTCCCGCCTTCACCCCAACCTGGCTGACGGGCCGAACCCCGGCGGACCCGACCTGGTGCATGTGGACGCCTACCGCCTGGTTTCTGCCGAAGAACTAGACGACCTTGACCTGGAATACTCGCTCGATCGCTCGGTAACCGTCATTGAATGGGGCAGGGGGAAGGCAGAGCACCTCTCAGAATCCATCCTTGATCTAGAGTTCACCCGCGTGACCGGTGCCGACCTGGCAGAGAGCGACCCGTACGCTCTCTACGCCCCCGGTGCCGACAGCGAACCAGATGAGGAGGACGAGGGCGTCCCCGAACCCCGCCGCCTCCGCATCACAGGCACCGGCCCCCGCTGGGAGGCAGTCTGGGGCCAGCTCACAGACGCGCTGGTTCAAGCACGCTAGACTGGTCGGGTGCTTATTCTTGCCTTGGACTCATCAGCAACCGCCTCCGTCGCCCTCGGCCGCATCGAGAACGGCCAGCTGACCCTACTGGCGCACCGTGCAACCGAACATACCCGCTCTCACGCTGAGGTGCTGGCACCTTTCGTTGCTGAGCTGCTGGCAGAAGCCGGAGTGGCTGGCACAGACCTGGATGCACTCATCACCGGCACTGGCCCCGGCCCCTTCACCGGCCTACGTGCCGGTATCGTCACCGCTCGAGCACTCGCCTTCGCCTGGAATAAGCCTCTTTACGGGCTGATGAGCCTCACCGCTCTAGCTGAGAGCGCCTACGCTGCCGCGGCGGCGTCCGGTCAGACCCGCTTTCTGGTGGCCTCCGACGCCCGCCGCCGCGAAATCTACTCCGCTGTTTTTGAGGTAACCGGAGCAGGCTACCAGCTGGTGAGCGGTCCGACCGTGGGTTCGGCTGACCAGCTACCTGATGTGCCCGTCTTTGGGCAGGGGGCTTCTCTTTACCCCGATCACCTGAACGCCGTCCCCGGTTTTGAGACCGCCCAGCCGGATGCCGCTGCCCTTCTGGGCGCGGCAGCCCGACTCGGCGTGGAAAACCTCAGCACCGACACTTCGGCTCTCTACCTGCGGGAGTCTGATGCCAAGGTGCCGGCCGCCCGCAAGAAAGCCACACCCACCGACACCGCCCAGGCCGGTGCCTGATGCTGTACGCGACCCTGCCTACCCACCTCGCGGATGGGGCCACCGTGCGGGAGATGGCCCTGGACGATGTGCCCGCCGTTCACGCCCTTGAACGTGAGCTCTTCCCGGCCGATGCCTGGCCCCTCGATATGTTCCTGGCCGAAATAACCCACGAAACCCGGGGTTACGTCGTCCTTGAAGCTGCCGGGCCAGAGCCACAGGTCATCGGCTACGCCGGGGTGATGAGCGTGGCCGAGACCGCCGACGTGCAGACCATTGCGGTTGTGCCCGCAGCAGAAGGGCGCGGCTACGGCCGGGCCCTGCTCGATTTTCTAGCCCGTGAGGCGAAAGCCCGCGGAGCCGAGCAGATACTGCTCGAGGTGCGCGCCGATAACCCCCGCGCCCAAAACCTCTACCTGAAAAACGGGTACGAGCGCATTCATGTGCGCCGCCGCTACTACAATGACGGGGTTGACGCACTGATAATGCGCAAGCCACTCGCCCCTGCTGACCGTCTACAAGGAGAAGCTTTTCATGGCCGATAAGAACCAGCCGCTGGTACTGGGCATTGAGTCCTCCTGCGATGAGACCGGCATCGGCATCGTGCGTGGCTCTACTCTACTCACCAATACCGTCTCGTCCTCCATGAACGAGCACGTGCGTTTTGGCGGCGTGATTCCCGAGATTGCCTCCCGGGCCCACCTGGATGCTCTGATCCCGGCCCTGAGCGCCGCCCTGGATGAGGCGGACGTGACCCTGGATGAGGTGGACGCCATCGCTGTGACAGCCGGGCCCGGGCTGGCCGGGGCCCTCATGGTGGGTGTCTCTGCGGCTAAGGCCCTGGCCACGGCCACCGGCAAGCCCCTCTATGGCATTAACCACCTGGTTGCCCACGTGAGTGTGGGCCTGCTGGATGACTGCGGCATCGAGGGGCATACCGCTGATTTTCTAGATACTCTGCCCAGCACCGGGCTCGGAGCCCTGCTTGTCTCCGGTGGCCACACCGAGATCCTGGCTGTGCGAGACATAACCGGCGACGTAGAACTGTTGGGCGCCACCCTGGACGACGCAGCAGGAGAGGCCTACGACAAGGTGGCCCGCCTGCTCGGCCTGACCTACCCCGGTGGCCCCGCCATTGATCGGGCCGCAGCTGGTGGTGACGGTGGCACGTTTGCCTTCCCCCGCGGCCTGTCTACCCGCAAGTTTATGGGGACGGCCGAAGCCCCCGGCCCCCATCGCTATGATTTTTCTTTCTCCGGTCTCAAGACCGCTGTGGCCCGCGTGGTCGAAGGCTTCGAAGCCCGTGGTGAAGAGGTACCGGTTGCCGACATCGCGGCCTCCTTCCAGGAAGCTGTGGTGGACGTGATTACTAAGAAGGCTATGCTGGCCTGCACCGAGCGAGGCATCACCACCCTGCTGCTGGGCGGGGGAGTAGCGGCGAACTCCCGTCTGCGTCAGCTCACCGCCTCCCGCTGTGCTGAGCACGGTATCAGATTGGTAATTCCTCAGCTGAGCCTCTGCACCGACAACGGGGCCATGGTGGCGGCACTGGGTGCCCGTCTGGTGAGGGAGGGGCGCCCACCGTCCGGTCTGGACTTCACCGCCGACTCGTCCCTGCCGGTAACCACAATTTCGCTCTAGTCGGGGCGGAAAAGCCTGAGGGCCGGGGTAGTAAGGCCTACAGCCCGTCGGTGGCTTGCGAGGTCAGGTCGTCCACCACAGCTTGCAGGTTCCCGCCGCTTTCGGCAGCCACCCGTCGCTGGCGCTGGTAGCCCGCCCCGATCAGGCAGATTCGCTCCACATCAGCTAGTTCAGTGGAGCACCCCAGATCAGCGGCAATACCCTCCAGTTTGTTGAGCAGCCCCAGGGTATCGTCCCTGACTAGACGCTCGGTGTTCTGGTTATCGAGAATAACGATGGCCTCGGTGCCGTAGCGGGCAGCCCGCCACTTGTTCTCCTGCACGTGCCAGGGCTTGAGGGGCTCAATACGCTTGCCAGCATCGAGCTGGCGGGAGAACCACTCCACCAGGCACTGGGTGAAGGCGGTCAGCGCTGCAATGTCGCGAATGGAGGCCAGCCCGTCGTAGGCCCGCATCTCCACTGTGCCGTACTTAGGCACGGGGCGAACGTCCCAGCGGTTCTCGCTGGGGTCATCAATGACGCCGGTGACCACCAGGTCGTTGAGGTAGTCCTCGTAGTCCTCCCACCGTTCAAAGGTGAAGGGCAAACCCGAGGTAGGTAGCTGCTGGAAAATCTGCGCCCGTTGCGACGCGAAACCGGTGTCTTCGCCCTCCCAAAAAGGTGAGGACGCTGAGAGGGCCAGCAGGTGCGGGTAAAAATTAGTGAGCCCGTTAAGTACCGGCAGAGCTTTCTCGCGGGAGTTCACCCCGGTGTGTACGTGCACCCCGTAGACAATCTGGCGGCGTCCCCAAAACTGGGAGCGGTCTAGCACCCGCAAGTAGCGATCCTTCTCAACGACCTTCTGCTCCAGAGCACGGGAGAAGGGGTGGGTTCCCGCTGAGAAGAAAGCTAGTCCCAACTGGTCAGTTATATCTTTGAGGGCACCGGTGGCAGCTGCCAGCTGCTCGGCGGCTTCACCGGGGGTTCGGCAAATTCCGGTGACCAGCTCGACCGTGTTGTTGAGGAACTCCCCGGTGATATGCGCTCGGTGCAGGGTGGGCTCAAGGAGGTGGGGCTCTTGCTCCTGTAAGAGCTGAAGCACCTCGTCAGCTCGAGAAACCAACTGACGGCTCTGCGGGTCTACCAGCGCGAGCTCCCATTCCACTCCGAGAGTGGACTGGTCAGAGGGATGAAAAAACATGAGCAGGCTCCAGAATTGGGGTTCGGTGCTGTTTCCATCTTAGAGGTAGGGCCTCGTTCTAGGTAATTTAGCTGGAACTGAGCGAGAAACACCCCGCCTGTGAGAGGGACCCAGGGAGCCCTGATGAGAGGAATCCTGTGGTCATATGTGTTGCTTGTCGGGCGAAATGCTCAAAGGCTAGGGTTGAAATGAGCAAGCCATATATGGGTTGCCCTGAAACATGCTCACAGTCAGAGACAACACACACATTTGCATTGGAGGGAAATGAATCTGGGATTCGCCAGACGCGCAAAGCGCTCTGCTACTATCGCTTCACTGGGTCTTCTCGCTACTTCAGCTCTTGGAATGAGCACCCTGGTAACTGCTCCCATGGCTCACGCCGAGGGGGCAGATAAGTTTATTGTTAGCCCGGTACTGGAATCCGGCAAGACCCCCATTACGGTAAACGACACCGTAGGTTTTAAATTTGACTGGAAGGTCAAGCCAGGTGAAACCATCGCTGTAGGCGACGTGCTTGAGATGGAATTCGGCTCAGACTCTTCGGTCGTATTCACCCAAAACCCGCCTACCTTTGATTTGATGACCCCGCGAGGTCAGGCTGCGGCCAACTGTTCTGTGGACAGAATTAAGATTTCTTGCACCTTTGTGGAGTCAGATATTGTAGGTGACGGTGCAGAGAACATCCACGGAAGCGCTCAGGTAGAAGGTCGTGCTGTACGTTCAACCGAGTCGACGACAGTGCCTTTCACCGTTAACGGTGTTAGCAACCCTCTGACTCTGCCCGTAGCTGGTGAAGGTACTAGCTGCGTTATCTGCGATCGTGCGCAGGGGCTTGGAAGCAAGATTACAAAGCGTGGCAATGTGAACCTGGCTCCAGCTGGTAGCCTGCCTCCGCGCGTTGAATGGTCCATCACTGTACCTGGCCCTGTACTTCTCAACAATGAGGTCGGTGCCCTCACCTTCTCTGACACTCTGAGCGGCGACCATGAGTTCCGACTGGGTACAGCAGTTGAAGGTAACTCCTACTTCCGCCTAAGCGTCTACACCGCTGACGGAGTAAACCGGGTCGATAGCTTTGCAATTTCTCAGGAGGACATCTCAGTGAGCGAAGACGGCAAGTCCGTCAAGCTGACCGTCCCTGAACCCTCAGAGGGCTGGAACCCTGAGTATAAGTACCAGATTGACTACTTCACCTTCTTCCCCGAGGACATCATCCCGGCAGCAGGTAGCACCTTCATCAATTCCTTCCAGATTGACGGCAAGGAAGACCTGATTGAGAGTGCACAGGCACAGATTAACTCCGGCCAGGGCGTTGCGGACGCTGAGCGCCGCGTGGGCGTCACCAAGACCGTCTCCGGCTTGTCCGAAGCTGATAGCGACCTTGCCCAGAGCAAGTCATTCACTTTCGAGTACGAGTGCGCCCTGCCTAGCGGTGCAACCTCGAGTGGTGAGATTTCTGCCTACGGTAACGGTGTGACCCAGTACTCCAAGACCCCCCTTGAACTGGGGGCCAAGTGCTCAGTCACCGAGGTCGCTGACGACACCGATATCGAGGGCTATAAGTTTGTCACTGAGATCGCTCCGGTAGATGTTACAACCGGTGCTGGCACCAACGTCGCCACCTTCGTTAACACCTACGAGCCTGTTGCTGAGCCTTCACCTAGCGCAACTCAGGATGAGACTCCTAGCGCAGCTTCTGTGCCCAGCCCGAGCGAGAGCTCTGAAACCACCCCTGCTGTGACCACAGAACCCAGCCCGCAGGCTTCAGAGACCCCGCAGGCCGCTGCAACCCCGTCTCAGCAGAGCGGTAGTCTGGCTAACACCGGTGCAAACGTCGTGGTGCTGGTAGCGGTTGCTGCTCTGTTGCTCACCACCGGCGCAATCGTGGTGGCCCGCCGTCGCAAGGACGTCTAGAGCCCGGTTATGCCGTAAGGGCGCTTCCCGCTCTTGACGAGGCCAAGGCCCCTCTCGCACAGTGAATGCGAGAGGGGCCTTAGTCTTGGTTAGGGGGCTCTACTGAGCGCTATCAAGGCCAACACCTGCATCTCACAGACCCGGTAGCATAAGCCCTTCGGCCTGCTAACCTCTACCCGCCGGGTTCCTTGGGGGCATCTTCTTCTGCGACCGCTTCAGCCCAAATAGCCAGCCGCTGCGAGGTGCTACCTACACCCAGTCGGGTGAGGATTAAAGTGGCTTCTTTAACCGGTGCCCCCTTCTTTTTCTTGACCCCGGCCAGCAGGGTAGCCCGTAGCTTCTCGGGCGCCAGATCGACTCCCCGCTTCTTAATGGTCAGGGCGGTAATACCCTCGTCCTTGACCCAGCGGCGTAGCTTTTTCTCATGCAGGGGCAGAGTGCCTAGGACGCGGTAGGTTCGGCTCAGAGGGCTTGTTACGGGAACATCACAGGTGAGATAGGCAATATGTTCGTCGATTAAGGTTGCACCCACCTGGCGGGCAAAATCAGCAACCAGGTGAGAACGCACCACAGCTCCATCAGGTTCTATCAGGTAGGCTCCCAGCCCGGTCACCGCAACCGCCTCCTCTGAGGTGCTGGAGCGCTGGCCCGATCGGATTTCTCCCAGTACCTGCCGGGTGATGGCACCAGCCCCCAACACCGTTGCTGAGCGTGCCACGCCGGGGCGTGCGAGGGCGTTAAACCAGAGCACCACTTCGACCACGCTACCGCCGTGGCTGACCCACTCGGCCTCGGCGCCTACGGGAACCGCCTCGTGCGGTAGGCCCGGGCCTAGCTTGACGCCCATGGGAAGGCCGGTTGCCGCCAGTTTCTCGATGAGGGAGAAAGGCGGAGAGAAGCCCTCCGGGTCAAAGATACGTGAGGTGGTTGTACCGCCGTTAACCTCACGGCGGGCGGGGTCAAGCCAGAGGGCCGCAATGCGCTCGCCCGCTACCGTGCATAGGCCGTCAAGGCCAAGGTCATTTACATCGCCCACCAGTACCTGCGCGGTGGTGTAGGAAGAGAGGTTGTAGGCCGCGAGAGCTGCGGTGGCCGGGTCACGCTCAACGGCTGTTAATGCTAGCCCAGCGCGGGCAAAGGCCAGGGAATCGGCACCCAGACCACAGCCTAGGTCTGCTACCGAGGTGAGATTAGCCTGCACGAATCTCTGCGCGTGGTGGTCAGCAACGGCTGCCCGGGTGGCCTGCTCGTAGCCAGCCTCGGTAAAGAGCATAGTTGTAGCGGCAGACCCAAACTTGGTGGCTCCCAGGGTGCGCAGTCGGGCCTGGGTGAGCAGGGCTGAGGCATCGTCCGCGCTTAAACCCCGCGCTCGCAGGGTGGTCACGGCCCGGAGCGAATCAGCGGGGTTGTAGGGAACTAGCTCGTCAAGAAGAGCTAACTGCTCTGCCGGGAAAGGCTGAGCACTGGCGCGGGGAAAAGACATCATGGGCTTAAGTGTAGATGGAGCCGAGCGGCTAGGGCTGGCATAAATTGCGCACGAGCGCCTGCACTCCTGAACTAAAGGCTACTACGCCCGGTGGGTAGCTTGGTGTAGGGCTGGGTGGCTAGGGCCCAGACGGCCCCGCCGATGGCGCAGGAACCAACCAGGGTAAAGACTGCGGGTAGGGAGAGGGTGACCATAGTGACCGATACGCCAACCGGCCCAGCGACAATAGCTACCTGTGAGAAGAGCGACCAGATGGAGAGGAAGGTGGCGCGGCCGGTGTTGGGCGAAAGGTCTGCGCCGATGGTCATGTTGATGCCTGCCCCAAAGCCGTTGCCCACGGCCATGAGAACAAGGCCCATGATGAAGCTGCCGCTGGTGGGTACGAGTGGGGTGACAAGAAATCCTGCTCCGAAGATGGTCAGGCAGAGGGCCAGGACGGCGGAGCGGCCAACACGGTCTTTGAGATAGCCACCGGGAACCATAATCACCATTTCGAGAGCTGAACCGAGGGCAATAGCCAGGGCGATGTGGGAGTCAGTCCAGCCCAGGTGCATGCCCCAGAGGGCGACGACAATGGGCTGGGTGACGCGGGCTATGGCAAGCACGACCATGTTCAGGCCCGCAACGATAACGGCACCCCAGCGCACTTGGAGGGCTAGATCTGCATCTGTTCGAGCTTTTTTAGCGGCGGCGGTTGCGGAGTCGAAGGTGGCATTGAAGCGGCGGATCTGCAGGCAGAAAGTTGCGCTTGCAACGAGGATGAGGGCGCAAACGAAGACTGACCACATAGGCAGCCACAGCAGGAGGAGAGCCGAGACGAGTGGCCCGGCCAGCGAGCCTGCCCGCTGGGCACCGCCAAGGGCCGTCATGGCCTTGCCGCGGTCGTCCGCGGCCACGGTTTCTGCCAGGACGGACTGGCGAGCCAGCCCCCAGGCTACGGTTGAGGGTACCCGGGCGATGTGGGCTGTCACGTAAAGGCCGAGAGCCCAGGTAAGTGGCAGGGCGAGGGAGAGGGCGCTGGCGGTGAGGGCAGCTGCCGCAAAGGTGGTCGCTACGGTCATGGAACGTTTATCACCGATGCGGTCAATGGCAGCCCCGACCGGGACGGTGCACACGATAGCGAGAAGCCCTGTAGCGGCAACCAGCAGTGAGGCAAGTTCCGGGGAAGCCCCCAGCCTGATAGCCGCCAGCAGCTGGATAGGAACTACAGCGCCGAAACCTGCGGCGAAAAGAAAGGAGGGGACGAGCACCGGCCAGAAAATGAGTTTAAGCAAGGGCTCCCCTCTCTTACATGACGCTACCTTTTGTATTGTAGTTCACAAATTGGGGTGCGCTGAGTGCGAAACTGGTCCACGGCCTTGCCCCCACCCCTGCAAGGGGCCTAAAGTTTGAGTTAGCACTTGACCGCCTACAGTGCTAAATGGGGGTCTGTCGGTAGCACCGCGACGATACCGTTCACAGGCTCGCAGGCAGCACACGGTCACCCTTGAATGTACACCGAGCACTCACTAGAAGGAGTACCTCACCATGGCTATCAAGCCCCTTGAAGACCGCATCGTCGTCCAGATTATTGAAGCGGAGCAGGTTACCGCCTCCGGCCTGGCTATTCCCGACACCGCCAAAGAAAAGCCGCAGGAGGCAAAGGTCATTGCTGTTGGCCCCGGCCGTATCGACGACAAGGGCAACCGCGTACCCGTCGACGTCACTGAGGGAGACATGGTAATTTTCTCCAAGTACGGCGGCACTGAGGTTAAGTACGGCGGCACCGAATACCTGATTCTCTCGGCCCGCGACGTACTGGCTGTTGTCTCCTAGGTTCTAACGGCTCACCGACCCAACCCGTTAGCAAGCAACGAAAGAAGTAAGGATTCATGGCAAAACAGCTTGAATTCAACGATGATGCGCGTAAGCACCTGCAGACCGGCGTCGATAAGCTGGCCAACGCCGTCAAGGTCACTCTGGGCCCCCGCGGCCGCAACGTGGTACTTGACAAGCAGTGGGGTGCCCCCATCATCACCAACGACGGAGTCTCCATCGCCCGCGAAATCGAGTTGGAGAACCCCTACGAAAATTTGGGTGCCCAGCTCGCCAAAGAAGTAGCGACCAAGACCAACGACGTTGCCGGTGACGGCACCACCACCGCAACCGTACTGGCCCAGGCACTCGTCTCTGAGGGCCTGCGCAACGTGACCTCCGGTGCTGCCCCCGGCGAAGTCAAGCGCGGTATCGAGATCGCTACCAAGCTGGTCTCCGAGCGTCTGCTGGCGAACGCCCGTGAGGTCTCCGGCGACGAGGTTGCGCACGTGGCAGCCATTTCGGCGCAGTCACCCCACATCGGTGATCTGCTCTCTGAGGCCTTTTCGAAGGTGGGGCAGGACGGTGTTATCACCATCGAAGACGGCTCCACCACCGAAATTGAACTCGAAGTGACCGAGGGTATGCAGTTCGATAAGGGCTACCTTTCACCCTCCTTTGTCACCGACCCTGAGCGCGCCGAAGCTGTTCTCGAAAACACACTGATTCTGCTCTACCAGGGCAAGATTTCAACCGTTGCCGAGATTATGCCCGTGCTTGAGAAGGTTGTTCAGGCTAAGAAACCGATTACCGTCATCGCTGAGGACGTTGACGGCGAGGCCCTCTCAACCCTGGTAGTCAACAAGCTGCGCGGCAACCTTGACGTTGTAGCGCTGAAGGCACCCGGTTTTGGCGACCGCCGCAAGGCAATCTTCCAAGACCTGGCTATCTTGACCGGTGGAACCGTCATCACCGGCGAACTCGGTATTACCCTCGATTCCGTGACCCTGGACCAGCTTGGCTCGGCCCGCCGCGTGACCGTCACCAAGAACAACACCACCATCGTTGATGGCGGCGGAACTTCTGAGGCCGTAGCCGAGCGTGTTGACCAGATTCGCGCCGAAATTGAGCGTGTGGATTCTGAATGGGACCGCGAGAAACTCAAGGAACGCCTGGCCAAGCTGGCCGGCGGCGTCGGCGTCATCAAGGTCGGTGCCGCTACCGAGGTTGAGGCCAAGGAACGCAAGCACCGTATTGAGGACGCCGTATCATCCACCCGTGCCGCTCTCGAGGAGGGCATTGTTGCAGGTGGCGGCACCGCTCTAGTGCACGCTCTGGCCGCTCTTGACGGTGTGGAGCTCGACTCTCGTGACGCTTCGGTCGGTGTAGAGATCGTGCGCCGTTCCCTGGTTCAGCCCCTGCGCTGGATCGCTGAAAACGCCGGTGAGGACGGCTACGTGGTCACCTCTCGTGTTGCTGAAATGCCCCTCGGCCACGGCTTCAACGCAGCGACCGGCGAGTACGAGGATCTGATTGCCCGCGGCATCATTGACCCCGTCAAGGTGACTCGCTCAGCCCTTGAAAACGCAGCCTCCATCGCTGCCCTGGTGCTGACCACCGAGACCCTGGTGGTCGAAAAGCCCGCGGAGGAAGACGAGAACGAGACCGACTAGGGTCAAAACCTCGCTCATCCCAACCCACAGGCGCCCGCCTTCCCCGTACCGGGGAGGCGGGCGCCTCCCATTTTCAAAGACAAGGTCAACTCGTAGCAGGCGGTAAAGCCTGGGCGCACGGCTACCCTCGCCGGTAAAGATTTCAGTTTTGTGAGCAAATATCCAGCGGATGCCGGTATCATACCTTACTTGTGGTTAACCTATTGAGGGGGTTTCAACGGCATCCCCGACGTTAAAAGTAGGCAGGAGGTGAGCACATGGATCAAAAACGGCCCAAAACCGGTACCGTGAGAACTGTGACGCTCATGGCTGAGCGTACCTGGCGCCCTGAGATTCAGGGGTTGCGAGCGCTCGCCCTGCTACTGGTGGCCGCCTACCACCTCTGGTTTGGCAGGGTCTCCGGCGGTGTAGATGTTTTCCTGTTGGTATCAGCCTTCCTCCTCACGGGTTCGTTTGTGCGCAGGCTGGAGCAGGGGAGGATTACAGGCCCCGGCACCTGGTTGGGTACCAAAACCCTGGTGGCCTACTGGGTGCACGTCTTTAAACGGTTGCTACCGCTGGCTTCGCTGACCGTAGCCCTGACATTGGCGGGCACCTATTTCTTTATCCCGGCGGAGCGCTGGCTGGTGATTCTGGACGAGGCCAAGAGCGTGGTCCTTTACCAGCACAACTGGTGGTCTATCGAAAACACTGTGGATTACTATGCGGCAGATACCTCGCAGGCCTCACCGTTCAGACATTTCTGGTCCCTGTCGGTGCAGGGGCAGATGTACATGCTGTGGCCGCTGGTCTTTGCGGGGGTGGCGCTACTCCTAGGACGCAGATTACGCGGCCTGGCGCGCTGGGCGCTGACCGCTGTGTTCGGCTATATTTTTGTCTACTCGCTTCACTACTCAATCACCGCCACCGCCGCCCATCAGCAGACCGCCTATTTTGATACGGAAGCTAGGCTGTGGGAGTTTGCGCTGGGTTCCATCGTTGCCCTGTGGCTCCCTGCTCTGCGCCTGCCCCGGTACCTGCGAGCCGTGCTGGGGTGGGCAGGTATCGTTGCAATAGTGGCCTGCGGCTTTGTGCTTGATGTCAACGGCACCTTCCCCGGCTATGTGGCGCTCTGGCCGACCCTAGCGGCCTCCCTCGTGATCATCGCAGGGGATACACAAACACGTTGGGGCCCCGAAAAACTACTGACCGCGCGTCCGCTCCTGGCCCTGGGAGGATTTTCGTACGCCCTCTACCTGGTGCACTGGCCGATTCTAGTTTTCTACCTGGCACAAACTAAGCAAGAGAAAGCCGGGTTTCTTGCCGGGGTGGGTCTCCTGCTGGTTTCTGGTGTGATTGCCTGGGCCTTGAACCAGCTGGTTGAGAAGCCCCTCCGCGACTGGGCCCTGCCCAATCGTTCCCTGCTCACCGGTCTTGCCACCGGCGGTCTCTGTGCGGCTCTGGCCCTGGCACCCTCCTACGCCTGGAAGCAGACCATCTACCGGCAGGCGCAGGCGGCAGAAGCGAATCGTTCCCTCAACAACGTGGGTGCCGCTGTTTTTGACCCCAACTTCCAGTACCAGGGGGAGAGCGACCCCACCGTCATTCCCATGCGTGCTGTACTTGACGCGGACTGGGCTGACCTGGGCGCCAGCTGCGCTGATGCCGAGCCGACCCTGAACCTCCCTGATACTCTCGCGGGCAACTGTACCGCGGTGACCCACAGCGATAAGCCCACCCGCGTCGTGGTGGCCTGGGGAAACTCACACATGCAGATGTGGATGACGGCTCTACGGCCACTCGCTGAGGAACAGGGCTGGACGGTCTACGCCATCATCCGCCCCGGGTGTTTCTTAGGCCCTGACGATAACGCCGCTTACGCCACGGGCTACGACTGCGATACCTGGGCAGCAGATAGCGCTGCCTTCATTCAGGACCTCCACCCCGATACCGTCCTGCTTCACGGCACCAAGTCGCAGCCGGGCGTCCCCGACGTTCAGCTACCGAATGCCACGACCCGCACGGAGCAGCTGACCGGTGCCGGGGTCGGTGTGGTGGGCTTGCGTGACACCCCGCGCATGGAAACCATGCATAAGGACTGCCTGGACTCCCTGGCCGGAGCAGACGACTGCGTGATGGAGTCCGGCCAGGACGTCTACACCAACCCGCTCACCAATCTTGAAAGCGCCTACCCCGGCTATTCGGCGCTGAATCTTTCCGATTTGATCTGCCCAGACAATGAGTGCCCACCGGCTATTGGCAATATTTACACCTACTTTGACTACGACCACATCACAGCTACCTACATCGAGACCTTGGGCTCCTACTTCAACCCCCGCCTGCTGGATGCAGTTCAGCGGGCTGACGCCGGGGCTACCGTTTCAGCCACTCGCAACTAGCGCCTAACCCGACTAAGATTAAGAACAGCGTGCTCCACACCCACTTGAACCCCTCGAAAGGTAGCGACCCCTTTATGACTACGCCCACTGCACTGAGCGAAGACCCTTTCGGCTTCACCGGCCTGACCTATGACGATGTGCTGTTGCTCCCCGGCAACACGAATGTGATTCCGTCAGATGCAGATACCACCACCCGCCTAACCAAGCGAATTTCCATCTCCTCACCGATTATCTCGGCGGCCATGGATACCGTCACCGAGTCAGCCTTAGCCATTGCCATGGCTCGCCTGGGTGGCATGGGCGTCATCCACCGCAACCTTTCCGTCGCAGATCAGGCCGACCATGTTGACCGCGTTAAACGTTCCGAGTCCGGCATGATTACCAACCCCGTGACCGTGGGCCCCGATGCCACTATCGCCGAGCTCGATGCCCTCTGCGGCCACTACAAGGTTTCTGGCCTGCCCGTGGTGGACGAAGATAAGGTGCTGGTAGGTATCATCACTAACCGCGACACCCGCTACTTGCCCGAGTCAGCGTTTGAAACCACCTACGTGCGCGACATCATGACCAAGATGCCGCTCATCACCGGCCACGAGGGCATGAGCAAGGACGAAGCCTTCGCCCTGCTGGCAGAAAACAAGATTGAAAAGCTGCCCCTGATTGACGAAGCGGGTAAGCTGACCGGTCTGATTACCGTTAAGGACTTCACCAAGAGTGAGCAGTACCCCCGCGCTACCAAGGACGATGACGGCCGCCTGCGCGTGGGTGCCGCTATCGGCTTCTTTGGCGACGGCTACGAGCGGGCCATGACCTTGGTTGAGGCGGGAGTTGACGCCCTCTTCGTTGACACTGCTAACGGCCACTCTCAGGGGGTGCTCGATATGATCGCCCGCTTGAAGAAAGATCCCGCTGCCACCCACGTTGATGTGGTAGGCGGCCAGGCGGCTACCCGCGTCGGCGCCCAGGCTATTATTGACGCTGGCGCAGACGCTGTGAAGGTGGGCGTTGGCCCCGGCTCTATCTGCACCACCCGCATTATCGCTGGCGTGGGCGTGCCCCAGATTACCGCCATCAACGAATCCGCTAAGGCGGCCATTCCCGCAGGCGTTCCCCTGATCGCGGACGGCGGTATGCAGCACTCCGGTGAAATTGGTAAGGCCCTGGTAGCGGGTGCCGATTCTGTTATGCTGGGCTCCCTGCTGGCCGGTACCGCTGAGTCACCCGGCGATCTGATTTTTGTGAACGGTAAGCAGTTCAAGGCCTACCGTGGCATGGGCTCACTGGGCGCTATGCAGTCCCGCGGCGGTAAGAAGTCCTTCTCAAAGGACCGCTACTTCCAGGCCGATGTTTCTTCTGAGGAGAAGCTGATTCCCGAGGGCATTGAGGGGCAGGTTCCCTACCGCGGGCCCCTTTCCTCTGTACTACATCAGCTTGAGGGCGGCCTGCGTCAGACCATGTTCTACGTGGGTGCTCACACCGTTGAAGAGCTCAAGAACAAGGGCCGATTCGTGCGTATCACCTCGGCAGGGCTGAAGGAGTCACACCCGCACGACATCACCATGACCGTTGAAGCCCCTAACTACCGCCGCTAACCCTGCAGACATAAAGGATTACTATGACTGACATCCAGATTGGTATGTCCAAGCGGGCCCGCCGTACCTATTCGCTCGACGAAATCGCACTGGTGCCCACCCGCCGCACCCGTGATGCTCACGACGTAAACCTGAGCTGGCAGATTGACGCCTTCAAGTTTGACACCCCCATCATCGGTGCTCCTATGGACTCGGTCATGTCACCGGCGACCGTTATCGCCCTGGGCAAGCTCGGCGGCCTGGGGGTACTCAACCTTGAGGGCTTATGGACCCGTTACGAGGACCCGGCACCCTACCTCGACGAAATCACTTCTCTGAGCGCTGACGACGCGCCGGCCGCAACCCGCCGCATGCAGCAGATTTACGCTGAGCCCATCAAGGCTGAGCTGATTACCGCCCGCCTGGCAGAAATCCGGGAATCGGGCGTCATCGTTGCCGGGTCGCTGACCCCGCAAAACACCCAGGAGTTCTACGAGACCGTGGTCAAAGCAGGTGTTGACCTCTTCGTAATCCGCGGTGCCGCTGTCTCAGCTCAACACGTTTCATCCCGCCGTGAGCCCCTTGACCTCAAGAAGTTCATTTACGAGCTGGACGTGCCGGTCATGGTCGGTGGTGTCACCGGGTACACCCCCGCCATGCACCTGATGCGCACCGGTGCTGCCGGTGTGCTGGTCGGTTTTGGCGGCGGTGCCACCCTGACCACCCGCCGCGGTCTGGGGATTCAGGCCGCCATGGCTACCGCGATTTCTGATGTGGCCGCCGCCCGATCCGACTACTTGGACGAGTCCGGTGGCCGCTACGTGCACGTCATCGCGGACGGCTCTCTGGGCCGCTCCGGCGATATGGTTAAGGCCCTGGCTATGGGGGCGGATGCCGTGATGATAGGCGCGCCCCTAGCCCGCGCGGCCGAAGCCCCCGGAGCGGGCTGGTACTGGGGCAATGAGGCTCACTCAGCTGACTTTCCCCGCGGGATTCGTACCTACCAGGGCACCGTGGGCACCCTGCAAGAAGTCATGCACGGCCCCTCCGCTGACACCAACGGTTCAGCTAACCTCGTGGGCGCCCTTAAACGTGCGCTAGCTACCTGCGGGTACACCGATTTGAAATCCTTCCAGCGCATCGACGTCAATATCACCCCCTACGTCAAGTAGGTCGCTTCAGTGCTGAAAACCGCTCTCACCCCCCGCTGGCTGCTAGGGCTCCTGCTGGTGCTGGCCCTGGCCAGTGGTTTTGTGGCGCTCAGCAAGTGGCAACTCAACGCCTCTACTCTGGGGCAGCTGACTGCTGACCCTGCTAAGGACGTGGTGCGCCCCTACAGCCAGGTGCTCAAGGCTCATGACAGCCTCGACGCCACTGAGGTTGACACGGTGATTGAGGCAACCGGCTCCTACCTCCCTGGCTCCTCCTACCTGGTGCAGGAGAAACTCCACGGCGGGCAGGAGGGGTTTTGGGTTATCTCCCTTTTCGTTCCCGACGGCGAGAGCACCGTAGTGACCAATCTGGGGGAGGGGCCGCGAGGTATTGCTGTGGTCCGCGGCTGGACTCCCACCCCCGAGCTACCCGCCGAGCCCGGGGGCACCGTGACGGTCGCCGGGCGGCTGGTGGGTAATGACCCACCTTTGACCTCCGACCTGATCACGGACGAGAACCGTAACCATGACCGCATGCTGGCCTCGGCTAACTCCTCCTACCTGACCAACACCTGGAACGCCGCCCTCTACAACGGTATACTCACTGCCGACTCAGAAACCCACGGAGCAACCCCCCTCACCGGTCAAGGAACCATTGCCGAGAACGCCAGCCTGCTGGAGCAGAGCGGCACCCTGCAGCCCATTCGTGCTACCCAGTACACTGACGACTCTGTCGACTGGCTCAATATCTTCTACGCGCTAGAGTGGCTGGTCTTCGCAGGATTTGCGCTCTACCTCTGGTGGCGTATGCTCAAAGACTCAGTTGAGAAGGCAGAAGACCCCACCCTCTACTTTGAATACGAGGGTGAGTACTGGGTTGATGAAGCCACCGGCCGCCCCTATTACTTTGACCCAGCTGACCAGGCCTACTATTTTTTTGATGAGATTAAGGACGCTAGCGGCAGCCGCTTGCCGCCCGGCACCTAGGCGTACAGTAGCGTCCTTGTAGAACATCCACCAGCAACCCCTGAAAAGAGAACCCTAACAGTGAGTGAGAACATAACCCCCCGCCCCACCGAACGAACCGACGGTAAAAAGGTCACGCTAGCTAGCGGTACTGATGAAACTAAGACCCAGACCGGCTTCACTGTGCGAAAAAAATTTGGCGGAACCGAAGCCCAAATTCGTGGCGCTCTGACCTTTTACAAGTGGTGCGCCTGGATTTCGGGTACCTTCCTGCTCCTGCTCGTGACCGAAATGGTGACCCGCTATATCTTTGGCCACGACCTGGTCGCTGGCGGTACTGATGCACAAACCGGTCATACCGTAGCCCTGGGCTGGCTCAACCGTGAAACCGGCAACCTGCACGGTGGTGTGAACATCTCCACCTGGATTCTGATTATTCACGGCTGGTTCTACGTGGTTTACCTCTTCTCCTGCTTCCGCCTGTGGCTGCTCATGCGCTGGCGCCTACCCCAGCTCATTGTCATGGCCCTGGGCGGTGTTGTGCCCTTCCTTTCCTTCATCGTCGAGCGTCGTATCTACGCCGAAACCCTGGCCCTGCTTGAAGCTAACCCTCAGGCCACCAAACGCTATTAAAGCCGTGAGAGACTCCACTAGAATAGAACTCAAAATCCCCTCCAGGCCCGGGTGGCAGCGTCCTTGTGACCTGCTACCGGGTACGTGACCCAACGAAAAGGTAAATACCTGTGACTACTCACACCCCCGTCGAGGAGCTCGAAGAGCGCCCCGTCCTGGTCGTTGACTATGGTGCCCAGTATGCCCAGCTCATCGCCCGCCGCGTCCGAGAAGCCGGCGTTTACTCGGAGCTAGTACCTCACACTATGCCCACCGATAAAATGCTGGCTAAGAACCCTGCCGCCATTATCCTGTCTGGTGGCCCCTCTTCCGTATACGAGGACGGCGCCCCCAAGGGGGATCCAGCCCTGTTTGAGGCAGGTGTGCCCGTATTCGGGATCTGCTACGGGTTTCAGGTGATGGCTCAGACCCTGGGCGGTACCGTGGCTCAAACTGGCCTGCGTGAGTACGGTGCGACCGATGCAGTGGTTTGTGCAGAGAACTCATCCTTTCTCACCGGCACCCCGGCTACCCAGAAGGTCTGGATGAGTCACGGTGACTCTGTTTCGCAGGCTCCCGAAGGCTTTGAGGTTCTGGCCCAGACTCCCGGTGCGGCGGTTGCCGCTTTTGTGGATGAGAAGCGTAAGTTTGGTGGCGTGCAGTGGCACCCCGAGGTCAAGCACTCCGACTACGGCCAGGTTGCCCTGGAGAACTTTTTGTTCGGTGTGGCAGGGCTTGAGAAGACCTGGTCCACCGGCAATATCATCGATGAGCAGGTCGCTAAGATCCGTGAGCAGGTCGGTGACGACCAGGTGATTTGCGCGCTCTCTGGCGGTGTAGACTCCTCTGTTGCTGCGGCCCTGGTGCACAAGGCTGTGGGCGACCAGCTGACCTGCTTCTTCATTGACCACGGTCTACTGCGAGAGGGTGAGCGTGAGCAAGTGGAGCAGGATTACGCCTCAACCATGGGTATCAAGGTTGTGACTATTGACGAGTCAGAGCGCTTCCTGGGTGCTCTGGCGGGTATCACCGAGCCTGAGGCCAAGCGTAAGGCTATTGGCCGCGAGTTTATTCGCTCCTTTGAGGCTGCCCAGCGCAAGCTGATTGAAGAGGCTGGTGCTGACGGCGCTGATATTAAGTTCTTGGTGCAGGGAACCCTTTATCCGGACGTGGTTGAGTCAGGCGGCGGCGAGGGCGCTGCCAATATTAAGTCTCACCATAATGTGGGTGGCCTGCCTGATGACCTGCAGTTTGAGCTGGTTGAGCCCCTGCGCACTCTTTTTAAGGACGAGGTTCGCGCTATTGGCCGTGAGCTGGGGGTTCCTGAGAAGATTGTTGCCCGCCAGCCCTTCCCAGGCCCTGGCTTGGGTATTCGTGTGATTGGTGAGGTTACCGAGCGTAACTTGGGCACCTTGCGTGTAGCTGATGCGATTGTGCGTGAGGAGCTGAGGGCAGCCGGTATGGACGAGGAGATCTGGCAGTGCCCCGTGGTGTTGCTGGCGGACGTCCGTTCCGTTGGTGTGCAGGGGGATGGCCGCACTTATGGCCACCCGATTGTGTTGCGCCCGGTCTCTTCTGAGGACGCGATGACTGCTGACTGGTCACGCTTGCCCTATGACCTGCTGGCGAAGATTTCTAACCGGATTACCAATGAGGTTGCTGAGGTGAACCGAGTGGTTCTGGACGTAACTTCAAAGCCTCCGGGAACGATTGAGTGGGAATAAACCAAATTTTCCGAGCGAGCGAGGAAATAAAAATTTGGTTTATTCCGCGAGCCTGCGAGCGGTTTAGTTGACTTAGTGTGGCTGCCGCTTGCGGGCCTCGGGCGAGGAGCTTGCGAGCGTAGCGAGCTCCTCGTTTTGTTAGTCCGCGAGCCTGCGAGCGGCTGGTTGACTCAGTGCGGCTGCCGCTTGCGGGTCTCGGGGGAGGGGGCGAGCTTGCTCGCTCCTTTCCTGATTTTCCGCCAAAGGGCGGAATAGAAAATCAAGTTATTCGCCGAGCATAGCGAAGCGTTGAGGCGAGGAGCTTGCGAGCGGCATGGTTGGCTATAACTATGACCCAAGAAACCCTAGCCCACTTTTTTGAAGTCTCACAACCGACGATCTCACGAACCATCAGCACCATCGAAAAAGCCCTAGAAAAAGTACTTACCCCAATGGCCCAACCCCTGAAAGAGAGCCTGAAAGCACCTGGACCCCTCGTCGTCGATGGCACCCTAGTGCCGACCTGAAACTGACATTTACTGGGCAAAACAAACTTTTCTGAAAGGCACAAACGCGCAGGGTTTAACCACGGGACTGTCAGACATGATGCCCATGCCTTCAAAGCTCACGGGTTAGATCAACTGCTAGATGTTTCGACTCTGGCTGATAAGGGTTATGTTGGCTTGAACCTAGCTACCCCTACCAAACGCAGGCCGGGGCAGCGGCTTAGTCGGGAGCAGAAGAAGAATAACCGGGTGCTCAATCGGTTGCGGTCGGTGGTGGAGCGGGGGAAAAGCTCAGGTGAAAAGCTGGCGGGTTCTGCATACTGGGTTCAGGCGGCCGTTGAGCTCGTATGGGCAGGTGTTTTCTTCTGGTGCGGGGGGTTGCTGTTTTTGGTGGCTGGTGGGACCTTATGAATAACCCTCTTTGAAAGCCGCTTACGCCAGTTAGTTTTGTCCCTATTAGAATTTCTTCAATTTCGTGATTGCATTCTTCATCACCCCATGTATAAACTTTGTGAGGTGCAATAAATTCCCAATCATTCGTTGACGACCATCGCAGAAGCTGTCTTTGTTTATTTTTGAGGGTTATCTCAATACTTGCAAATATGGAGCTTTGTACATCTGTAACCCAAAAAGGCCCATGGGTATCGAGGAAGTCATGGGTTAATTTTAAGTTTCTCATCAATCTCCCTAAAAGAGTATTGGAACGATTAACCAGCCGAAGCTCAGTATCTGTATCAGGACACAACCTGCAGCCCTTTCCCTGTCCTGGGTCTAAAGGCAAGGCCGCCAAACTCTGGATCTAGTGATATGTGTTTGGGGCAGTTAGCTATAGAGCTTCTTACAAAGAGGAGGCAGAAATAAGCGTGGTTTCCCTGGGTGGATAGGCTGGTGGTTCTTTATCGTTTGAAGGTGCCAACTTCGTTCGCAACTAACCACTCACCATAGGCAAACTTTGCACCCTGAATTGAATGCTCAGCTATCTGATCGATTTTTAAACCATCACTGAAAAGTAAAGTTGGCTGGGATAAGTCATCAGGACCAGCAAAGCCGATAAGGCTTCTCCCTTCCATCTCTCGTGCCATTTGCTCGTACTCTTTAGCGCATATTTTGTATTTTAACCCCTCAATTTCGTGAAACTCCTGTTGTGAACACCATACTCCAGTGGAACTGTTGACTGTCCACGCATTACTAATAACAATTTCTGAACCATTTTGTAATGTTATCAATAGGCTATATGCTGCAGCTGCTAGTTTATCGTTCTGCATACAAAGAACATTTGTAATGGTTGAACCTATCGCATAAATTAATACTTGATTAATAAGGCTAAGTGGTCTATCGAAGGGGTTGTTCTCGGGGGAGGTAATTAAAGGCTGAGGAAAGTATTCTAAGCGTTGGTATCTTGGGGAGCTATATTCTGTTTGCACTACGCCAGAAGCAGTTTCCAGTTTTACACTAGTTCCTAATTCACCAACCCAGTCATCGCCTGCTGTCATGAATCGTACGATAAACCCGTTGCTGAAGATAAAGGTATTGTCGTAAAGATTATGGTAGCCACAAATATTAGTAATTTGCGTACCTACTAGTTGATCACAAGCATCCCCTAATGCTTCTATGTAGCTTGCAATTCTAGGGTCATCCTGGTTCTCGCGATGGTATTCGGACCCAAAAGCTTGGGATGGAGTGACTATTTGCCACAAATCATTTGAGGACAAGGTGAGGATATCGCCATGGTGATTGGTGAGATTGATATAGAACACACGAGATTTTAGATGAGTAAAGACTTTCTTAACTGTGAAAGGGAAACTCTCAAGAATTATTTTCTGGTTCAAAGTATTCTTCATTTACTATTCCTCTTCAAATAATATGTGGCTCCTACTTGACGCATACTGACTCCTAGTCTGCCCCGGGTAATCGGGAGCGAAGTCTCGCGGTATTTGTACTTGTTTCCACGTCAAAGGGTCTAGCTGCGGGGTTAGCAGTTTACCTATTCCATACACTGCCGTCTACTTCAGTCATGTTAGGAGCCCTTCACGGTTCTTCTGGGAGAATGTATTGACTTTTGGCAACCTCTAATAGTTTTAGAAAATTAGCGGCGCCTATGTCATTTTTGGCTAACTCGCAGGTTTTGGATAAATGGTTTTCGAAATTACTTACTCCAGAATCAATTCCCTCAAAATAATATTTGAGATTTCTTAAACTGCCTGCCACTAGCCTATAGTCATTATACGTAGTAAATAGTATAAAGTCCTTTTCGGTGTTGACAATTAAAATTGCCGCCCCAAAAAGTTCTCTGAATATCTTTTCAAGTTTGTCCACATCATCGCGGCTTAGAGTTAGGGGGTCTGCGGCATGTTCAAACCCATCTCCAAAAAATGGTATGACAGTGAAACATTTAGTTGGGTTGGAAGTAAGAACTCTGGCCATCCCCTTAAGAAAATTCTCATCTATATGGAATTCGTCTGCTACCTGTGGTATACAGAATAAATTGTTTTTCAGAAGATAGTTTTTATTGAGGGTGTTAAAATCTTCGATTATAGCTTGGGGGTCAAATTGGTATTTAAAATATTTATTCATCTGGGTACCTAAATTTAAGATTTTTACTTCCAGAAGGTCGCTGCAGCTCTAGAGTTGGGCTACCTTCACTGCTTGGCCTCTGAATTATTTTTGTATCATCTGATAATTGAGCGATTCTAGAGTTCTGCCCCTTAATTGATATTTCTCTATATTCTAGGCCCTGAGCTAGGTGGGTAAAATCTTTATCGAGTGTTTCACTTCCACCAGGCATATTCCATTGTTCATACTTACTAGATTTATGGAAAACCCCACGCTCCTTCATCCCACCCAAATAATCATCAATCTGGGAGGACGTAAGAGGGCTAGGAGACAGGTTCTGTAATTTCTGCTCAGCAGGCATCAATTCCGGCAAAGTTCCATACACCCCAGGCCCAATCGCCCGCTGACCCACCGAAACAACAGCACCAGAAGGCGGTAGAACCTCACCTTCCAAAACCCTATCATTCAGAGCCCGAGTAGCACTCCTACCCCCGGAATCAGCAGCTGCATCAGCAACACCACCCACCGCACGCCGACCCACCACCGACGGCCCCGGCAACACACCCCCCACACCAGCAACCGCAACATCCCCCACAAACCCAGCCACATTATGCGGCCCAGGAGACCTCACATACGAATACGCAGCAGACCCAGAAGCAACCAAACCCTGCACAAGAAGCCCACCAGGAACCATATCCAAAGCCAACTGCACCGGATCCACCGACCCCGTCGACGCCTTCTGCATCCCCATGGAAATACCACCAGAGACCAGCATGCCACCAACCGGCCCACCCACACCCGTAGCCATCAACGCCACACCAGCAACCACCATCGCCCCAGCAGCAACATACTCCCAGTTATCAGCAACCCAATCACCAGCATCAGCAAGCGCGCCCTGATTAGCCTCACGATAAGCAGCCAAATCAGCATCCGTAGCAGGCCGCAACCCCCACGGATCAC
>NZ_CAKMSB010000007.1 GCF_928381405.1 Rothia nasisuis | reverse complement strand
AGCAAGCGCGCCCTGATTAGCCTCACGATAAGCAGCCAAATCAGCATCCGTAGCAGGCCGCAACCCCCACGGATCACTCATCATCACCGGGTTATTCCCAGCAAACGAATACGGATTAGAACCCCAAATGGCACCAACCACCAAGACTAGAGAGGGGATAATTCCTAGCTAGGCCTCAGAACCGAAAGGCCGCCAACAGCTACAGACCAACCACAGCTAAACTTTACAACGCCAAACTAACAAAACACGCAGGCACACTATCGACCAACCACACCTTCGAACTACTAGGAAAAAAGCTAACACCCGCCTGGCTAGCTGCAGCCGCATCAATTTTCAATAAAACCACTTCAGAACTATGCCTACGACCTACAGCTATCGCATCAGCTTTATTTTCTGTGAGGTGGACAGACTGCCGACTCATTGGCTTCAGTCCTTCTTGCCGGATGCACTCCCAATTAGCTTTACTGGTACCGTGATACAAGGTCACAGGGGGAGTCCCTGGGGCTCGCTCAATCATCTTTATCGATTCTGCGGAGTGCCCGTAGAAAGCCCGAATTTTCTGGCCTTGAATCTGGTGCCGTTTTTTTGTGGGCAGTTTCCACCATTTGATGGAGATCCTCAATAGTGACATTGGAGTAATCTGCCGAATAATTTTTTATGCCCCTTACAAGGTCATCTAGGTCTAACCATCCCTGGGAGTCAGGCGTTAGATTGAACTCTTCAGGGCGATGACGTAATGCGTATGAGACAAGCTTGCTGAGGTTATTAGTAATCATCAGCTTCTTCATCACCCCATAATAAGAAGTCTTCAAAAGCATCTCTGAGCCACTGATGAAAAGTAGAGTAGGTTTTCTTATTGTGTTGCTCCCATCCAGCTGAAGCGTAATCATGAATGATACAAATTATGTTGTCGGCATTGAGATCAAAGCAGGCTACGTCATCATAATCTTGCCGCGCAGCGATAGGAACTAAAGAGCGGTGCGGATACCTGTTTTTTAGTCCTTGATATTTTTCACGAAGTCTCTCCCCGGTGAGAATCGTCCAAGGCTGAAATTCTAAAGCTTCTATTTCCGCTAATCGCTTGAGCTGCCCTGGGTAGCTAAACCCCTGTGGGAGCTCATCACTGGTTAACAGTCTGTGTTGCATGAGCGTTGGTCTTTCAGTTTTATGAATAAGCCTTATTATAAATTTAAAATTTAAAGCGAAGCTTCAACATATTCTACGCACAGTCGGTGCAACTCACTTCTCAAATTATCTAGGTCTAAATTTTCCTGCCTGTAGAAGTTGCCTGGGGATGATAGAACCAAATCATTGAAACTGCCAGCCCCTCGGTAAATTTTTAGAATACTCTCAACTATCGAATTCATATCCTCTCCATTATTAATTCTCTGGAGGATAGATTCGAAGTATGATGAATGGGGCTCATAAGCTAAAGGTTTTAGAATGCCCCCTATCTCTTCGACACACTTAGTGATTCGATGTTTTAATGAAGATTCCAATGGCCAACCTCTTTCACGCCTTCAATATTCCATGGTTTTTCAATCAATATTTGTTGTGTTCCACCCATGTATAAACCTCCCTGGTTAGCAACCTCACCAACATGGACTGTGGTACCGGGCGGAAATTGTATAGCCCACCCAGTTGTCAATGGAGCTGGGGTTCCATCAGACCATACTGGAGGTATTGCTTTATCAATTCTAGTCTGGACTACTCCTACAGGGCGCGCTGCTGAAAAGAACTGTCCCAGTGGCCGTTCCTCTGTCCCAGCTCTGTAAAAAGTGGATGTTTCTTGTAGAACATGAGTATCATACTTACGCCCACTGAAAGTTTCAGCCAGATTAGGAGCAAGTGGGCCATGCAGTGTGGTGGGGCTAGGGCTAGGAGACAGGTTCTGTAATTTCTGCCCAGCAGGCATCAACTCCGGCAAAGTCCCATACACCCCAGGCCCAATCGCCCGCTGACCCACCGAAACAACAGCACCAGAAGGCGGTAGAACCTCACCTTCCAAAACCCTGCCATTCAGAGCCCGAGTAGCACTCCTACCCCCGGAATCAGCAGCTGCATCAGCAATACCACCCACCACACGCCGACCACCACACGCCGACCACCACCCGACGGCCCCGGTCATCATAGGCATGAACAGTCACAGACCCATCACGCTCGGTGACTGAGACCAGGTTGCCGTGCTGGTCATAGGCCATAGACTGACGCTGATTATGAGCATCAATCACCCCAATCAATCGGCCTCGCTAAAACACCCGGGATCTTTGGTCATCGACGGGACTCTGATACCTGCCTGGAACTGGCGCTCACTAGGTAAAACAAACTTTTCTGGCAAGCACAAGAAAGCTGGTTTTAATCACCAGGTCATGTGCACCTTGGATGGGAAACTGCTAGTCATCACTAACCCGGTACCTGGTGCTAGGCATGATGCCTATGCTTTCAAGCATCATGGATTAGATTAACTGCTGGATTCATCCACCTTGGCTGATAAGGGCTATGTAGGGCTGGGACTGGCCACCCCAGTACGGCGCAACAAAGCCCGCAAGACACCTAGGGATGTGATGGTGGTGAACAGGTTCATTAATTCACGCAGGGCTGTGGTGGAGCGGGTGATTGCTGGTGTGAAGAGGTGGCGGGTTTTGCATTCTGGGTTTCGACGGCCGCTTGGGGTTGTATTCGAGGGTGTTTGCGGTGGTTCGGGGGTTGGTGTTTTATGCTGCTGGTGGGACTTTTGAATAAGCCTCAAGGTGGCTTACTCAAAAGTACAGGGCGAAGCAGGCATGTAGCGCAACTGCTGGCTTGGCGGCTGGCGTGAATCGGCTTGTGAGCATTAGCGAACCAGAGGAGAGGGTGGCACAAGCGCGGGTCTACGCAACCCCTTGTGAATAAGCCTCAAGATCGCACTGGTGAAGGCTGGCTGTATTTGTGTGTAGTCCGTGATAGCCGTTCCCGCCGGGTTATGGGCTGGGCTATGAATATCCATCAAGACCTCTCAGCACGGGACGCAGCAGAGGGCGGGCCCACTGGCAGCTACCAGATTCAAGACCGGGCTCCCTCCGGTAAACCTCCGGTAGAGTGGGTTCCCATGAAGCTCAACTTCTCCCTGGCCCATAAAATCGCAGGCACCCTGGCCCCAGCAGGCCCTCACGCCGAGGTAGCCACCAAACGCAAAGCGGTTGAAGAGATGCGCTACGCCGCCACGGCCGCTGTTGATCACGTGCACACCATCACCCGCCTAGACGCAGCCGAAAACCTACACGACTCCGAACTGCTCATCGTCGATCGTGCCACCTGGGTCAAAGCCAACACCCAGTCCTTTGACGTGATGCTCGGGCCCATCGCCGAGCAGGTGCTGGGTGACCGCCTAGCTAAACTATCTGACACCGAAAAAGCGGTCACCGAGGCTGGCGGAGCCGCAGAAATCGGCGCCGTACTCGCCTTTCTCTCTACCCGCGTCCTCGGTCAATACGACCCCTACGCCGCACTGGCAGGCCACGGGGCACCCGGCGGCCGCCTCCTCATCGTGGCCCCCAACCTGCTCAAGCTCGAAAAAGAACTTACCCTAGATCCGGCTGACTTCCGCCTCTGGGTGGCCCTGCACGAGCAGACCCACCGGGTACAGTTCGCTGCCGCGCCCTGGTTACGCGACTACCTGCTAGACCTCATGCACGAGCTGGGCAAAGAACTGGGAGAGACCACCGATAACCTGCCCGAACGCATCGCCTCGGCAGCTACCGGCGCGATTAAAGCCATGAAAAAGCAAGAAGCCCCCGGCGAAAGAGCCGAAGGCAGCACCAGCTTACCCAGCCCCACCGGAGCTACTTTACTGCTGACCGACCGTGGCCGGGAGCTCATGGACGCCGTCACCGGTGTAATGAGCCTGCTTGAAGGCCATGCCAACGTGGTCATGGATGCCGTGGACTCATCCATCGTGCCCTCTGTGAAAACCATCCGCCGCCGCTTTGACCGACGCTCCCGTACCCAAGGCTTCTTCCCCCGCTTCATGAGTAAGTTGCTGGGCATGGAGGCCAAAATGGCCCAGTACAAGAACGGCCAGGTTTTTGTGCAGACCATTGTTGATGAGGTAGGCATGGAACGCTTCAACCGCATCTGGGAGGCCCCGGAGAACCTGCCCTCCACCGTTGAAATTTACGAGCCGCACCGCTGGATTGAGCGTGTACTGGGTGCGAGTGCACTAACCGAAGAGGGCCCAAAGAATGCAGAACCAGCGTAAGAGCCGCCTCAACCCCGTGGTGGGGGCAGCCCGGCGGGCTGTTGCTGACGTGCTCAATCAGGGTTTTGGGGTTGGAACGGTCGCACCCACTGGCAGACGGGTCAGAGAACAGGCGGCAGCTGATAGGCAAGGACGGCCCGGTGCAGCCGCCCCCGGTGCCGCGGGTGAGACGCCGGGGGAGAGGCCCCTGCTGCTAGCGGCTGTCTCTGGCGGGCCGGACTCGCTGGCCCTAGCGTCCTTGCTGGCTCACTTTAACCGGCGCGGGGACCTGCGCGTGGGGGCGGTGGTGGTGGATCACCAGCTTCAGAAAGAATCAGCTCGGGTTGCCAAGACAACCGCACAGACACTGAGAGAGCTGGGCCTTGCCCCCGTCCTGGTTAAGAAGGTGACCGTCAGCGCGGGCACAGAGGGCCCCGAAATGGCCGCCCGCACCGCCCGCTACGGGGCCTTTGCACGGGCAGCCGCAGAGACCGGGGCTGCCGCTATCGCCCTGGGGCACACCCTCGATGACCAGGCAGAAACAGTGCTCCTGGGTCTGGCCCGTGGCTCGGGCACCCGTTCGCTGGCCGGTATGCCGGTTGACCGCACTGAGAACCACCCGGCAGGCCCGGTGCGAGTCATCCGCCCCCTGCTCACCCTGCGCCGGTCAGACATCGAAGACATCTGTGCCGATGCAGGCCTTACCCCCTGGCAGGACCCCACTAACACCGATCAGGCCCTCATGCGCGCTAGGGTGCGCCACAGCGTCCTGCCCCACCTCGAAGAGAACCTGGGTGGGGGAGTCGCCGTCTCTCTGGCCCGCACCGCAACCATCGCGGGCGCGGACGCCGACTACCTTGACACGGAAGCTCGAACGGCCCTGGGCACAGTCCTGGTAGGTGCGGACGAGCTGGGGCCCGATACCGGTGGCCTGGTAGCTCTCCTGGAGGCAGCGCCCTCTAAGAGCATGGTTCTACTCAACCGCGCCACCCTCACCGGCCTGCACCCGGCCCTGCGCACCCGCGTCCTTGCCCTTGCCCTGGAACGGGTAGGCGGCATCGCCCCCGGCTTCGAACGACTGGCTGCCCTTGATGCCTTTGTCAGTGAACACTCCGTTGCTGGCCCCCTGCAACTACCCGGTCACATCTCGGCCTACCGCCGCCGCCCCGGGGTCACGCTCACCAGCGAGGGGCAGAGTACAAACCTTAAGAAAACCGGCCTCATCGTTTTACTCAAGACCGCCCCATCAACCATACTTAACAGTGAGCAGGCGCTGTGACCCCCGCCCGGTCAGGGCGCTCACCCCTTGTCAACCAGTAGAAAGCAATCAGCCGTGGACGCACTCGACGTACAGAACGACATCAAGCACGTTCTCTTCAGCAAAGAAGAGATTGACGCTAAAATCAAGGAACTAGCAGCCCAAATCGACCGGGACTACAAAGGCCGCGACGTGTTGCTGGTCGGCGTGCTCAAGGGCGCCATCATGGTCGTCGCTGATCTCTCCCGCGCGCTTAAGGCCCACTACACCATGGACTGGATGGCGGTCTCTTCCTATGGCTCCGGCACCAAGTCATCGGGCGTCGTCCGCATTCTTAAAGATCTAGACACCGACCTGACCGGCCGCGATGTTCTCATTGTGGAAGACATTATCGACTCCGGGCTGACCCTCAAATGGCTCCAGCAGAACCTGGTCTCCCGGGGCGCGGCCTCCGTAGAAATCTGCACCCTGCTCCGCAAGCCCAAGAGCGTCAAAACCGATGTGGACGTTAAATACGTTGGCTGGGACATCGACCCTGAATTCGTGGTCGGGTACGGCCTAGACTTCGCCGAACGCTACCGCAACCTGGACTGCATCGTCACCTTGGCCCCGCACGTCTACTCCTAAGAGAGTTAGCCCTGAGGTGAAAACTCCAGGCCATGGAGCAAGCACCCAGAATCTTTAGGTACATTAGATAGGTCTAGGCCCGGTTGCACCCGTTTTAGGGTGCTGGGGCTCTACCTGTATGCGGGGCGCACCCGGCGCCCCGCCCCGTTATTTTTGTGGAAGGCGCGGCTGTGCAGAAAACGGACAACACCCCTGACCCCAAACAGAAGGGGTTCTTCGGCAAGCTCATTTCAGGGCCCTGGTTCTGGGTCCTGCTGGCTGTTCTGATTGCCGTGCCCATGCTCTTTGCCAACTCCCTGGCGGCTTCAACCCGAGTTGACACCAACGTGGGCATCAGCCTGCTCAACGACGAAAAGGTTGTGAGCGCCAAAATCTATGATGGTGACCAGCGCGTTGACCTAGAACTCAAAGAAGACTACGTCAACTCTGCAGGCGACAACCAGGGCAAGAGCGTCAGCTTCTACTACGTAGCCCCCCGCGCCACCGACGTCGTTGCCGCCATGGACGGCGCCAACCTGGAGTCTTACACCGATCAGCCGGTGCAGACCAACTGGTTTACCTCCATGCTGTCCTTCCTGCTACCTTTCGTGATTCTCGTGGCCCTCTTCTGGTTCTTGATGAGTCGTATGGGTGGTGGCAGTTCACAGATTATGAACTTCTCCAAGTCACGCGCTAAGAAGTTTAACAAGGACAACCCCACCGTGCGTTTCGCCGACGTAGCCGGTGTTGATGAGGCCTTAGCAGAGCTCGAAGAGGTTCGCGAGTTCCTGGCTGAACCCGAGAAGTTCACCCGTCTGGGCGCTAAGATCCCCAAGGGTGTACTGCTTTACGGCCCTCCCGGTACCGGTAAGACCCTGCTGGCTAAGGCAGTTGCAGGTGAGGCGGGCGTACCCTTCTATTCCATCTCCGGCTCTGACTTCGTTGAGATGTTTGTGGGCGTGGGGGCCTCCCGCGTGCGAGACCTCTTCAAGGAGGCTAAATCCAACAAGGCCGCCATTATCTTTGTGGACGAGATTGACGCGGTCGGCCGCCAGCGCGGCATCGGTATGGGCGGCGGTAACGACGAACGCGAACAGACCCTCAACCAGCTACTGGTTGAGATGGACGGGTTCGACGGCACCTCCAACATCATTGTCATCGCGGCAACCAACCGCCCCGACGTGCTCGACCCAGCCCTGCTACGCCCTGGCCGCTTTGACCGCCAGGTCGGTGTGGACGCCCCCGACCTCAAGGGCCGTCAGCGCATTCTGGAGGTGCACGCAGCCGGTAAGCCCATTGACCGCCGTGTTGACCTGGCCTCCGTCGCCAAGCGTACCCCTGGCTTCACCGGTGCTGATTTGGCCAACGTCATGAACGAGGCGGCCCTGCTGACCGCCCGTGACGGCGGCAACGTCATCGACGAGCGCGCTATTGACGAGGCTATTGACCGAGTGATGGCTGGCCCCCAGCGTTCCTCCCGCATCATGAACGAGCACGAGCGCACCGTCACCGCCTACCACGAGGGCGGCCACGCCCTGGTTGCGGCCGCCCTGCGCAACTCCGCCCCGGTCACCAAGATTACGATTCTTCCGCGCGGCCGCGCCCTGGGTTACACCATGGTGATGCCGCAGGACGACAAGTATTCCACTACTCGCCACGAGCTACTTGACCAGATGGCCTACGCCATGGGTGGCCGTGCAGCCGAGGAGCTTATCTTCCACGACCCCTCTACCGGGGCGTCCAACGATATTCAGAAGGCCACCGACACCGCCCGCAAGATGGTCACCGAGTACGGTATGAGCTCCAAGGTGGGCTCTGTGCGCCTGGCAGCCAAGGAGTCTGACCCCTTCTTGGGCGGTGGCGCCGGTAGCAGCAACAACTACTCGGATGAGATGGCCTATCTGGTTGACCAAGAAGTCGCTGCCCTGCTGGAGCAGGCCCACGACGAGGCCTACGAGATTCTGCGCGATAACCGCGACGTTCTCGATACCCTCTCGCTGGCTCTCCTGGAGAAAGAAACCCTGCTCGAGAGCGAGCTGGCCGAGATTTTTGCCAATGTACGTAAGCGCCCAGAGCGCGGCTACTGGTACTCCAAGTCCAACCGTGAACCCTCTACTGTGCCCCCGGTGAAGGTGAGGCAGGCGGGCGCAGAAGAAGCTCCTGCCACCGAGGAGCCCACCACCGACGAAGTCATTGTTCAGCAACCAACCATTGATCCCATGGATTCGGGTGACCCGCACCCGGGCGCGGCGGGTCCGGGCGGCAACCCTGATGTTGATCCCCTGGGCGGGCAGCGGTAGTGGCTGTTGATCAGCCCCGCATTGAGGCGGCTGTGCGTGAGATTCTGCTGGCTATCGGTGAAGACCCCGACCGTGACGGCCTACTTGATACTCCGGCCCGTGTAGCCCGTGCCTACGATGAAATGTTTGCCGGTCTGCACCAGAGTGCCGGCGATATTCTGGGTACCACCTTCGACATCGACCACTCCGAGCTGGTTCTGGTCAAGGACATCCCCTTCTACTCGACCTGTGAGCACCACCTGGTGCCCTTCTACGGGCACGCCCACATTGGCTATATTCCCGGTGGTGAGGGTAGGGTGACGGGGCTGTCAAAGCTGGCTCGCCTGGTGGATGTCTACGCTAAGCGCCCCCAGGTGCAGGAGCGTCTGACCACCCAGGTGATTGAGGCTCTCGAAGAGCACTTGCAGCCCACAGGTGCGATTGTGGTGATTCAGGCTGAGCACATGTGCATGTCCATGCGCGGGGTCCGGAAGCCCGGAACTAAGACGGTGACCAGCGCCGTCCGCGGGGCCCTGCGCGATCCTGCCACCCGTGCCGAGGCAATGAGCCTGATTAACGCGTCCTAGCCCCCTTTCCGCTCTAGCCCCGCCCCAGTAGGTACCATCTAAGTCAGAAAAACCCACGAACTATGTGGGTTTTTCTGACTTAGATGGTACCTTTCGATGTATGACCCTTCCTCATGCTCACGGCTCCTTTACAAATCTGCCCACCGGCCGCACCCTGATTATGGGGATTCTGAACGTCACCCCCGACTCCTTCTCCGACGGTGGCTTGCACGCGGACGCCGCCACGGCAGTTGCACACGCCAAGGCCCTGGTTGCCCAGGGGGCAGACATCATCGACGTGGGCGGTGAATCAACCCGCCCCGGCGCCACCCGCGTGGACCTGGTCGAGGAACAGCGCCGCGTCCTGCCCGTAATCGAAGCTTTAGCAGCTGAAAAGATCGTCATGTCGGTTGATACCCTCAACCCCGAAACCGCCCGAGCCGCCGTGGCGGCTGGCGCCCACATCATCAACGATGTTGCCGGTATGAGCCTGCGCGATGACATGATTGAGGCCGTCGCTGAGCTGGGCGTGCCCTACATTCTCATGCACTCGCGCGGCACCTCCATCACCATGGACTCCCAAGCCGTCTACACCGATGTTGCCGGGGAGGTCTTCAGCGAGCTCTTTACCCTGCGCGAGCGACTGCTCGCCGGGGGAGTGGCACCCGAGCAGATTATTCTTGACCCCGGCCCCGGCTTTGCCAAGCAGGGGGAGCAGAACTGGCAGATCCTAGCGGGCTTGCAAGCCCTGGTGGCTGAGGGGCACCGGGTGCTGGTGGCAGGTTCCCGCAAGCGCTTTATCGCGCGACTTTTGCAGGAGCAGGACGCCGTAGCCTCCGGCCTGCCCGCAGAACAGGTCGCAGAGCGAGCGGCAACCGAGCGGGACGTCGCCAGCGCGGCTCTTTCTGTCATGGCAGCTGAGGCGGGAGCCTGGGCCGTGCGCGTCCATAATGTGCAGGCGACCGCTGATGCCCTGGCTGTCCGCGCGGCCTGGCGGGCGGCAACCGTCCGCAACTCCTAGCACCTAAGGGCCTATTCCGCGCTCACCCGTAGTCTTGAGCGAAATAGAAGCGTCATAAAGGAAAGTGTCTCTGTGACTTTAAGCGCTTTGGGGGCGGGCCAGCCCACCGGGTATCACAGTCTAAAACCCTGTAAAAGAGCGGTTAAGCATAGCTTTAGGCATGTCTAAGGGCACACCTAAAGGTCACTAAATATTTGAACTGGAACGTGGATAATTACAACCAAGGTACCGGAGCTCACCCGCCCGGCGCACAAAATCGGTGAAAGGTGTCCATGAACGCTCCTAGCTCCTCACAGGCGCGGGCGGCTCGCGACTACTCCCGTGCTGACCGCATAACGCTCACGGGTGTGGGCAGTGTGGGCTACCACGGTGTGCTTGATTCTGAGAAGCAGACCGGTCAGCCTTTCTTCGTGGACATCGTCATGTTCACCGATTTCGCCCGAGCAACTACCACCGACGAGGTGGCGCACACCGTTGACTATGCCGAGGTAGCTGAGGTTATCCGCGAAATAATTACCGGTGAATCTTTCGACCTGATTGAAACTCTAGCCGAGCGTATCGCCGCAGCGGTGCTCACCAACTTTCCACTACTGGCTGTAGAACTGACCGTCCACAAGCCCAAGGCACCTATCGAAGTGACTTTCGCTGATGTGTCAGTAACGATATTTAGGGAGAACCATGCCGGTTAAAGCCATTCTCGCTCTGGGATCTAACCTGGGCAACAGCCAAGACACTCTGATTAAGGCAATCGGTGATATCTGCTCGCACGAGAAGATTGAGGTCACCAAGATTTCTCCTATCGCAATTACCGCTCCGGTGGGGGGCCCCGCGAATCAGCCTGATTATGCCAATATGGTGGTCGAAATTGAGACCTCACTACGGCCTTTCATGCTGCTGGAGTATACCCAGCAGATAGAGCACAAGCACCACCGTACCCGTGATGTGCGCTGGGGCCCGCGTACTCTTGATATTGACATTATTGATATCGCCTCTCTTGAGATGGACGACCCTGATCTTACTCTGCCGCATCCGCGCGCAGCCGAACGGGCTTTTGTGCTTGAGCCATGGGCCAGAATGGACCCCTCGGCTCTGCTGTTGGGTTCCTCGGTGCGTCAGCTGGCCGATGACGCTGCAGACGCAGAAGGAATCCGCGAGTTTCACCCCGCCCCGGTGGTCTGCGCGTGAAACTACGCAACCGGGCTCTGGCTTTTCTGGCAGGTGCCGGCGTGGCTGCCGGCGCTGTGCTGAACCTGCTGAGTGTACAGGGCGGTGGGCCCGAGCTTTCTCTGCCTGCGCTGACTCTGTTGGCCGCGCTGATTCTGGGCGGCGTAGCTCTCTTCTACGCCCGTCAGGTACTCAAATATAGCCGGGTTGAGACCCGCAAAGATGCCGGTTCTATGAATCCTCTTCTGGCTGCCCGTGTGGCGGTTTTTGCTCAGGCTCTAGCTCTTACCGGTGCTCTGGTGGGAGGGTGGCAGGTAGCGATTGTGGTCTATCAGCTGGGCCTGGCAGGTAGCCGCTCCTCGGCCCTACTCCTGGTGGAAAGCTTGGCTGCGCTGACTGCTGGCCTGGTCATGCTCGTGTGCGGCCTGGTTGCCGAGAGCTGGTGCAAGGTCCCTCCGGGAGATGAGGACGCTGATGGTGGGGTTGGCGAGGTCAGCCCGCAGACAGGTCCTCTGGCTAGGAATAAGCCGGACGCTTCCTCCTAGTGGGTAACGTTCCTAGCGGTGGGCTGGATTCGATGAGTGTGCTGCGCCTTCGTTTCGCTTAAGATGATTTGCAACAGTTTCTTTTGTTTATGAGCGGGAACTGTTGCCCATCTGTTTACTGCTCCGAGTCAGTAGCTTCGCTACCAGCCCGGGGCACTTCTACCCTTATGAATAAGCCTTATACGTAATGAGAAGACACTATGAACGAGCCGCAGCGCGCACCATCTGTTCCTCCGCACAACTTTTCTGCCGGACTCGCGCAGCAAGCCGCGCCCTGGCGTCCTAGTACCGCTGAGGGCTCACCAGAATCTGTAGCTCACGCACCCCGCTTTACCCCCGCCCTGCCCCCACTCGACCTTGATGGCCTGGGCAAACAAACAGTTGACCTGCCTGAGGTGGAGTGGAAGCGGGTTTCGCCCAAGTATGTGCGGGTCAAGCTCATTACTTCTCTCATCTGGTCTTTCATTCTGCTGGGGCTTGCCTCCCTGCCCCTGATCATGACCCTCCTGGTCAAGAGCTGGAACTGGGCCCCGTGGGCCTACTGGTGCCTGTGTGGTCTGGTGCTTATCTGGCGGCTGTGGGCCCTGGTGCTGGTCAAGCGCCGGGTGCAGGCAATTGGTTACAGCGAACGCGCCGACCACCTGCTCAAGCGCTCTGGCCTGCTCTTCCGCTCGGTCACCGCCGTACCCTATGGTCGTATCCAGTATGTTGATGTTTCCTCCGGCCCCCTCGAAAACGCGCTCTCACTGGCCAGCGTCGAGGTGAAAACCGCGGCTAACAGCATCACCATTCCCGGCCTGACCAAGGGCGATGCCGACCAGCTGCGTGAGGTACTGACCGACCTGTCAGATGCAAGGTTGGCGGGCCTCTAAATGAGCGAGCAGGTACCCACTTCAGAGACACCTGCGGTCTCCACTGCCATCACCGCTCGCGAAGAAGCTGCCCTGACCTGGCGCCGGGCTCACCCGCTCTCGCCTCTGGTGCGGGCCTGGCTGATTATCGTCGTTTTTATGTACACCATAGCGAACAACCTGGTCAACGATCTCTTCACCGGCGAAGAGCCCTTTGACCTGCGCGAACTTGGCCAGAGCGGCCCGCCCGATACCGTCTTTCTCTCCTGGACCGGTATTTTTGGTGGCTTCTGGTTCCTGGGTGTGCTGGCGGTATTCTTCCTGCTCCTTTTGCTCCCCTTTCTCTCCACCTGGTTCTTCTACCGCTTTGCCGTGGACGACCGCAACGTCTACGTCAAGAGCGGTATGCTCTTCAAGACCGAGCGCAAAGCCCGGCTGGATCGTGTGCAGTCTATCGACGTGAACCGCCCGCTCATGGCTCGCCTACTGGGTTTGGCCGAGCTTAAATTCGATGTGGCAGATGGTGATTCGTCTGCCTTGCGCGTGCAGTTTCTGGGCTACCGCGCTGCCCGCGAGCTCCGTGAACAGTTGCTGATCCGGGTGCGTACCCTCAAGGCTGAAAAAGTGGAGGCCTCACCCGGGCAGAAAGCTACCCACGGTGCCGTTGCCGGGGCGGGGGAGCGAGAGCTGGCGTCTGCCTCTGTGCGTGAAGAGCGCCGAGACCTCACCGACCGCCTGGCTGACCACATCAGCGAGAACTTCTTGGGGGTTAAGGACGCCGGTGAGCGGCTCATCGTCAAGGTGCCGGTTGCGCGGCTGTTAGGGTCGATGGTGCTGAGCCTGGGCTGGGTCGTGGGTCTTCTCCTCCTGCTGAGCTTGGGCGGCCTTATGCTCTGGGCAGAGATGTCCCTGGGCGCTATATTTGCCTCGAATGCAGCGGTTATTCTGGCTATCGTGTCTAGCACCTGGAAGCGCTTTAACACCGGCTTCAACTTCTCGCTCTCTACCAGCCCGGACGGCCTGAAAACCCGGTTTGGTTTTACCGATACCACCACTCAGACCCTGCCAGAGGGGCGCGTTCAGCGTATCTCGGTGGAGCAGCCCCTACTCTGGCGTATAACCGGCTGGTACAGGGTCAAGGTGACCCTGTTGGGCAAGACCGGCGACCAGGGTGAGTTCGCCGGGGAGCTGCTACCGGTGGGCACCCTTGCTGACGTGATGCGGGTGCTCCCCCTGGTGGTTCCGGCTCAGCAGGACGGCGGTGTTTCGCCTGCCCAGCTCATGGCCGGTTTGGCAGGTAACGGGGCAGAGCAGGACTTTACGGTCTCCCCGGTATCCGCCCGCTGGTTTGACCCGCTGACCTACCGCCGCAACGGCTTTGCGGTAACGCCCCTGCTCCTGCTGGTGAGGTCTGGCCGTTGGGTGCGTCGCCTTTCCTTGGTTCCGTACAGCAAGGTGCAGAGCTTTGAACTGAGCCAGGGGCCCCTGCAGAAGCGGGCCGGGCTGGCCCACCTATCGCTGCGAATCGCCGGGGGAACCCTGTCTACAGCGGTTCATAACGCGGACGCCGAGGTCGCCCGCGCCCTGACCATCCGCCTGGCTCAGCTGGGGGTTGCACCTGCGCCGGTGCCGACATCTGCGGATGCCGGGAAAGCCTCCGATAGGTCTTCGCAGCTCCCGCCCTATGAGCTACTACCTCTGCCCGGTACTGAGATAGGAAACTGATGGGTTTACCTACAAAGGTTCCTGCACTTCAACTAAATCAGGGGGCCAAAGCCTTTGACGAGAATGTTATTTTCTCTGGTGCTTCTGTCACGCTGGAGCCAGGAGTGTATTACACTTTGACTGGCCCTAACGGTTCCGGTAAGTCGACCCTCATGAGCTGTCTTCTTTTGCATCAGGATTTAACCGAAGGGCAGGTGCTCATTGATGGGGCACCGGTGACCTCTGCGTCTGAGGCCTTCCGTTTACAGGTTTTTGGGCTCAACGACGCTCTGGGGTGGCTTCCCGGCCTAACCGTAGGGCAGCATCTTGAAATACTGGCCGATGAAGGCCCTAAAATCGCTCAAAAGCTGGGAATGGCTTCTTCTCAGCGTATGAGCGTGCGTCAGGCGCTAGAAGAACTTGGAGTACCCCAGGCTTATGACAGAGAACCACACACCCTGAGCTCTGGCCAGGAGCAACGCTCCCGCCTTGCGTCCTTGTTGCTCCGTCCTGCCCGTTACTACTTTTTGGACGAGCCAGAAAAGCGTCTTGATACTGCTGGAGTGCAGTGGATTGCTCAGTGGGCGGAGTCTACAGTCTCTGCTGGGGCAGCGGTTTGTATAGCCACACATGACCCGGAGCTTAACGCGTTGCCAAGAACTAAAAATTTGGTGTTTCCGTTGGAGACTGATGGGCTGGGTCTGGGGGCCGAGAACGCATGGTAGCGCTCAGGACGCTGGGGTATCGGCTCGGTGCGGTCTATAAGGTATTTTTCTACCTGGTTTTCTGGCTTGCTCTTGCAGGGTCATTCAGCGTCTCCCTGCGTCAGGTTCGAGGGTCCTACCTATATTTCACATTAGAAGATTTCCAAGCGCCCGGTTTCTTTATGGGCGGTCTGCTGATTGCAGGAGCTGGGCTAGTCTGGCTCTTTTATCAGTTGGGACCGCTGGCTTACTCGCCGGCTGAACTCTTTTGGCGTTACTCTGGACTTTCATATCCCAGCCGTAATCCCTGGCATTTTCGGGCTATATGGGTTGCTTTAGGCACGTGGGCCCTGCTCTCCGTAATGCTAGCGACTATTTTTGCGCCCCTCTCGGTGACTTGGTTGGTGGGAACGGCACTGGGCGCTGTCGCGTTTGGGGTGCTTATGCTGCACAGTATGGCTGCGGCGCAGCTACTGGGACGGCTAAAGTTTCTTTTGGCTTGGGCAGGTCTGGCAGCGGTTACGGGTCTTCTATTGCTCATCGCTACGACCACCGATTCAGTCATAAGCGCAAACGTTGCTTTAATCTACTGTCTTGGAGTGCTTGTTCTGTTCCTCGGAATACTTGGAACGCTTGTGCTCGTTATTTCAGCTCAGAATAGTCCTCTGGAACGGGTTGCTGCTACTCAGGGGTTTGGGAGAAGTACGCTACTTCTATACGCCGTCCGTAATCTCAGCGGAGCACAGGGTTACCGCTACTATGGTGGGCAGAGAGGTACCTTCCGCAGAAAACTTGTGAACTCCCGTTCTTACCTTCTATCGATGGCCGCTTTAGCTGATAGCCTGGCCCCGCTCGTTCTTATTACCTTACTGAGTATCCCCCTGGGGATCTTTGTGGGGGTCGGGTTCGGAGCGTCTGGCATCGGTATCGTAACGATTGTAGGTGTCTGGTTGATTGCCTTCTTCTACCGTTGGCTACCTCGGGAATGGTCAGCCCAGCTGCCTCTTCGGCAGTGGCTTACAGCTCCTTATTTTTCAACCTTGTTGGGGTTTATCGTGGGCGCTGGCGTTGCTACGGTAATCTATGCCGTGGCAATGACCATCATCTTTCAGCTTCCGGGCATTATTACGGGCGCTGCTCTCTTTTTCGGGATTGCCGTGGCGCTAGGAGAGACTGACCCTCTACAGGAATACGACTACAGCCTTGTCGTTGCCCTGCCGTCGGGATTAGTGGTTCCGGTTCAGCCTCTGGTAGCTGCGAGTACCGTTGCTTTTCAGATTGGGGTGGTTGCGCTGGCCGTTTTTAGTGGCACTATTCAAGGGCTACTTATTCCCCTAGCCTTCTGCCTGTGGCGTCTTGGGCAGCACTACAGTAAAGGCCGTACCCGGTAAGAGACTGCCCCCGGTAAACTAAGCAGGCAGGACGCAGACAGAAAGGGCCCCATGCAGAGCACCAACCACCTTAAGCCCGCCCGTCTGGGCATCGGCGTGATATCAGCAGGCAAGGTGGGGGCCGTGCTCGGCGCAGCCCTACGCGCCGCTGGGCACCTGATCACCGGCGTCCATGCCGTCTCAGAGGCCTCCCGCACCCGGGCCGAGGCCCTGCTTCCCGGCGTCCCCATCTCCACCATCCCAGAGATTATTACCACCAGTGAAGTGGTAGTCCTTGCCGTACCCGATGACGCCCTGCCCGACCTGGTCAAAGGCATCGCCGAAACCGACGGCTGGCGCCCCGGGCAAATCCTCATCCATACCTCAGGACGGCACGGCGTTGGTGTACTAGCCCCCGCCACCGCCCAGGGAGCCATCGGCCTAGCCATCCACCCGGCCATGACCTTCACCGGCCTCTCTCTCGACCTGCCCCGCCTAGCCAACACCAGCTTCGGCGTCACCGGTCCAGCCCCCTTCACCCCCATCGCTCAGGCCCTGGTCGTTGAAATGGGGGGAGAGCCCGTCCTCATCGCCGAAGGCGACCGCCCCCTCTACCACGCCGCCCTTGCCCACGGCTCCAACCACCTGGTCACCATCACCGGCCAGGCCCTGCAAATTCTGGCCTCCATCGGCATCGAGAACCCAGCCCGCTACATCGCACCCCTCCTCAGAGCCTCCCTCGACAATGCCCTGGCCAACGGCGATAGCGCCCTCACCGGCCCTGTCGCCCGAGGGGACGCCCACACCGTTGCCGCTCACGCCCAAACCCTGGCCAGCTACGCACTCGAAGAAAACGCCGACGACGTCAACGCCGCCTACCTGGCCCTGGCCCGCGCCACCGCCGAACGGGCTCACAGCCGCGGCGCCCTCACCGATGAGAGCTACCAGGCTGTGCTTAAAGCGCTCGCCGGGTAAACTAGGAGGGCGCAAAACACGAAAGGACCTCCCACCACCGTGACGAGCCAAATCCCCACAGCACACACCATCACTGAGCTAGGTAAAGAAATACTGCTGGCCCTCTCAAACGTTGACCACAGCACCGATATAAAAACCTCCGATACAGACCCCAAGCCCCTCACCGTCGGCTACGTAGCCACCATGGGTGCCCTCCACAACGGGCACGCCACCCTGATTCGCCGTGCCCGCGAACAGAACGACGTGGTCGTACTCTCTATCTTTGTTAACCCGCTCCAGTTTGGCCCCAACGAAGACTTCGACCGTTACCCCCGCACCCTTGAGGCGGACGCGGAGCTGGCGGCAGAAGCGGGCGTAGATGTTATCTTTGCCCCGACCGTCGAAGATATGTACCCCGGCGGCGACCCTAAAATTACCGTTGTCTCAGGTAAGCTGGGCACCCTCTTTGAGGGCAAGACTCGCCCCGGCCATTTCGACGGTGTGCTCACGGTGGTCAACAAGTTCTTCAACATTCTCAAACCCCTGATTGGTGAGGCGACCCTCAACGCCTACTTCGGCCAAAAGGACGCCCAGCAGCTGGCCCTGGTTCAGCGCATGGTCAAGGACTTCAATCACGACGTCACCATTAAGCCCGTGCCCATCGTGCGCGACGACGACGGCCTAGCGCTCTCCTCCCGCAACCACTACCTGAGCGCTGAAGAACGTGAGGCGGCCCTGGTGCTCTCCCGCACCCTGGCCACTCTGCGCGAAAAGTACATCACCGGTAGCTTCAACAAGGACGACGTGCAGGCGGCCCGTGAGGCGATTGAAGCGACCGAAGGCGTGCGACTGGACTATCTTGAAGTGGTAGACGCTGATACCTTCGAACCCCCTACGAGTGAGCAGGCACGTGTTCTAGCGCTCGCGGCGGCTTACGTGGGCTCTACCCGACTCATCGATAACATGGAAATCAACTAAGACCTCTACACCCAACCTAAGAACAGGTACATCATTGACTGAACAGGGCACCACCCCAGCTGAAACCGCCGCTATCGATCGCGGTGTCTCGGAGCAGATGCAGATTCGTCTGGAGAAGCGCGCTAAGCTCCTCGAATCAGGCCGTGAAGCCTACCCCGTGGGCGTCCCCGTCACCCACACCATCACCCAAATCCGTGAGAGGTACGACGGCAAACTCGAAGTCGACCAGACCACGGGCGATATTGTGGGTGTGGCCGGGCGTGTAGTATTTGTGCGCAACACCGGCAAGCTCTGCTTTGCCTCCCTGCAGCAGGGTAACGGTACCCGTATTCAGGCCATGATTTCGCTGGCTTCTGTGGGCGAGGAGGCCCTGGCTGACTGGAAGGCCCTGGTTGATTTGGGTGACCACGTCTTTGTGAAGGGCGAGGTGATTTCTTCTCGCCGTGGGGAGCTTTCCATTATGGCCGATGAGTGGGCTATGGCTTCTAAGGCCCTGCGCCCCATGCCTAACCTGCACTCTGACCTGAACGAAGAAACCCGGGTGCGCCAGCGCTACCTGGATCTGATGGTGCGTGAGGAGGCCCGTGACTTGGTCATCAAGCGTGCCAAAATCACTCAGACCGTGCGCAAGGTGCTGAATGACCACGGCTACATTGAGCTTGAGACCCCCATTCTTCAGCTGATTCACGGTGGTGCTTCTGCCCGCCCCTTTGAGACCCACCTGAACGCTTTTGATCAGCCTATGACCCTGCGCATTGCCACCGAGCTCTTTTTGAAACGCGCAGAGGTGGGCGGCCTGGAACGTGTCTACGAAATTGGCCGTGTCTTCCGTAACGAGGGTGTGGATTCCACCCATAGCCCCGAGTTCACAACCCTGGAATGCTACGAGGCCTACGCCGACCAGTTCGTCATGGCTAAGCGTATGCAGGAAATCATTATGGCCTGCGCCGATGCTCTAGGGGTGCACCAGATTGAGACCGAAGCAGGCACCATTGACCTGAGCGGCGAATGGGCGTGGCTGGGCGTCTACCCCGGTCTTTCTGAGGCGGTGGGCGTTGAGATTACCCCTGCCACCACCGCAGAAGAACTGCGCGCTATCGCTGAGAAGCACGGGGTGCCGGTGGATCCCAAGTGGAACGCCGAGAAGCTGGTTGTTGAGCTCTTTGGAGAAATCGTGGAGCCCACCCTGCTTAACCCCACCTTTGTCTACAATTATCCGCCGAGTGCTCAGCCTCTAGCCCGCCAGCACCGCTCTGATGCCAACCTGATTGAGGCTTGGGATCTGATTATTGGCGGTATGGAACGTGGCACAGCTTTTTCTGAGTTGATTGACCCTGTTATCCAGCGTGAGCGCCTGACTGAGCAGTCCAAGCTGGCAGCAGGTGGCGATGACGAGGCCATGCAGCTGGACGAGGATTTTCTGCGTGCCCTTGAACACGGCGCGCCCCCTATGGGCGGTCTAGGTTTGGGCATTGACCGTTTAATCATGCTCTTTACCGGAGTGGGTATTCGAGAGACTATTCTCTTCCCGCTGATGAAGCCTGAGGCAGAGTAAAGGGAGGGGGCGTAGCCGTGGAGTTTCTTATTGGTTTGGTGCCTTCAATCGGGGCTGGCGTGGCGCTTTTCTTTTTGTTGCGCTGGATGAACCGGGCTGATCGTACCGAGCGAGCTGCCCGCCGCGATATAGAAAAGGACGCTGAGGCCTGGTACCGTTCAGTCAGAAATTCGGAGGGTTCTCGGGATCCTTTTGGTACTTCTGATTCTGACTAAAAACAGAAAGTTCCCCGTATAGGAGTTTTCCTATTTCCTTTTGCTGAAAATAATATGTATTATTTGTTTAAGTCATCGAGGGTAACTAGCCCATCTATACCTCAAAGTAGGGTGTTTTAGAGCTATCTCTTGATGTCCCCATAATGGTTACGGTACATATTTGCTTTACCAATCTGATTACAACGACTACAAGGAGATAGATAATGGCTCAGAAGGTCAAGATTATTCTTGAGGACGACCTCGACGGCGGCCCCGCAGACGAGACCGTACGATTCGGCCTTGACGGCGGCTCATTTGAAATTGATTTGTCCAGCGCTAATGCCGCCCGCTTGCGCGATGCTATCCGCCCGTTTGCAGCTAAGGCTCGCCGTGTGCAGGGTGCCCAGCGCTCGGCGGGGCGTCCCGCTGGCTCACGCGGTACCGCCAGCAAGCGTAACCCTGAGATTGCTGCTATTCGTAAGTGGGCTCAGGAAAACGGCCACAAGGTTTCAGAGCGCGGCCGTATTCAGCAGGAAGTTCAGGACGCTTACTACAAGGCAATGGGTAAAGAAGCTAAATAATCATTTCTTACCCCCTTACCAGTGGGCGGTGTGCCGTGTATGGCACACCGCCCACTGGTGTATCAGAGAATATAACCTGACTGGGCAGGTTATTAACTCTCGGTGGGGGAGAGAATATGTCACCATAAATAGTGATACTTATAGAGTTGCTTTATGTGGTGTTTTCTGTAGGTGGGCATATTGAGGCTTATTCAAAAGTAAACAGGCGACCCAGGCTTGAGTTGGGTGGAGCTCTTGAACCGGGCTGGTCAGGCCGGGTACGGGCCTTCTTTTCTCTCGCAGGCGAACACCATTCATTCCGTGGCGAACAGGCGCCCACACACCCAAAAACGCGCGTAACCTTTTGGGTAATAGTAAGTTCCCAAGGAGTGTTCAATGTTTGAACGGTTTACTGACCGCGCCCGCCGCGTCATCGTGCTTGCTCAAGAAGAGGCACGCATGCTGAACCACAACTACATCGGCACTGAGCACATTCTGCTCGGTCTGATTCACGAGGGCGAGGGTATCGCCGCCCGTGCCCTCGAATCGCTCGGCGTTAACCTCACCGCCGTGCGTGACCAGGTGCAAGACATTATCGGTTCTGGCCCCCAGGCCTCTAGCGGCCACATCCCCTTTACCCCCCGAGCTAAGAAGGTTCTTGAGCTGTCGATGCGTGAAGCCATCCAGCTGAACCACGGCTACATTGGTACCGAACATATTCTGCTGGGTATGGTCCGCGCTAATGAGGGTGTCGGTAACCAGATTCTGACCAAGCTGGGCGCTGAACCCGCTAAGGTGCGCCAGACCGTCATGGACCTGATTTCTGGCTACCCCGGCAACAACGCTGAGGGCGGCAAAGAAACTGCCGGAGTGGGTGCAGGTAATTCCCGTGAGGGTACCCCTGCCGGTTCGGCTATCCTTGACCAGTTCGGGCGAAACCTTACGGCTGCAGCTCGCGAGGGCAAGCTTGACCCTGTGATTGGGCGCCATCAGGAGATGGAGCGCGTTATGCAGGTGCTCTCTCGCCGTACCAAAAACAACCCAGTGCTGATTGGTGAGCCCGGTGTGGGCAAGACCGCTGTGGCTGAGGGGCTGGCTCAGGCCATCGTCCACGGTGATGTGCCTGAGACCCTGAAAGATAAACAGCTCTACACCCTCGATTTGGGATCTATGGTTGCTGGCTCCCGCTACCGCGGCGACTTTGAAGAGCGCATGAAGAAGGTGCTCAAAGAGATTCGCAACCGTGGCGATATTATTCTCTTCATTGACGAGATTCACACCCTGGTGGGCGCAGGCGCCGCTGAGGGCGCTATTGATGCCGCTTCTATTCTCAAGCCTATGCTGGCCCGCGGTGAGCTACAGACCATCGGTGCAACCACCCTCGATGAGTACCGTAAGCACATCGAGAAGGATCCCGCTTTGGAGCGCCGCTTCCAGCCCATCCAGGTAGATGAGCCCAGCCCCGAATTGGCGGTTGAGATTCTCAAGGGCCTGCGCGATAAGTACGAGGCTCACCACCGCGTCACCATCTCTGATGAGGCTATCGAAACCGCTGTTAACCTGGCCCACCGCTACATCTCTGACCGCTTCTTGCCAGATAAGGCTGTTGACCTGATTGACGAGGCCGGTGCCCGCCTGCGCATCAAGCGTATGACCGCCCCGCCCGAAATCAAGGTGCTCGAAGAGCGCATTGCCAAGCTCAAGGGCGAGAAGGAAGAAGCGATCGCGGCTAACGAGTTTGAGAAGGCCGCTGACCTGCGTGACCAGGAGCAGAAGCTGACTGCTGAGAAGGACGAGGCCGAGAAGGAGTGGCGCAACGCGGGCGACGCCTTCGGTGAGGTCACCCCCGAGGTAATTGCGGACGTCCTGGCCTCAGCCACCGGTGTTCCCGTCTACAAAATCACTGAGGAGGAGTCTGGCCGACTGCTCAAGATGGAAGAAGAGCTGCACAAGCGCGTGATTGGTCAGGAGAACGCCATTAAGGCGCTCTCCCGTTCGATTCGCCGTACCCGTGCGGGCCTCAAGGATCCCAAGCGCCCTGGTGGATCTTTCATCTTCGCTGGCCCGACCGGTGTGGGTAAAACCGAGCTGGCTAAAGCTCTGGCTGAATTCCTCTTTGGGGACGAGGACGCCCTGATTACCCTGGATATGTCGGAGTACCAGGAGAAGCACACCGTCTCCCGTCTCTTTGGTGCCCCTCCCGGCTACGTCGGCTACGAGGAGGGTGGCCAGTTGACCGAGAAGGTGCGCCGCAAGCCCTTCTCTGTGGTGCTCTTTGACGAGGTTGAAAAGGCTCACACCGACCTCTTCAACTCCCTGCTACAGATTTTGGAAGACGGCCGTCTGACCGACTCCCAGGGCCGCGTGGTGGACTTTAAGAACACCGTCATTATCATGACCACCAACCTGGGCTCCCGCGAGATGGCCCGCCGCGTGCCCGTGGGCTTCCAGCAGGTGGGTGACGATCAGGGTTCTTACGAGCGTATGCAGGCTCGGGTGATGGAGTCTCTCAAGGAGCACTTCCGCCCCGAGTTCCTCAACCGTGTGGACGACATTATCGTCTTCCCCCAGCTCTCTGAGTCTGAGATTCTGCAGATTGTTGACCTCTTTGTTGCCCGTCTGGCTGAGCGCCTGCGCGACCAGGACATGTCGATTGAGCTGACCGATAAGGCCAAGTCTCTCATGGCAGCCAAGGGCTACGACCCCTCAATGGGCGCCCGCCCGCTGCGCCGCGAGATGCAGCGCAATCTTGAGGACCCGCTGTCTGAGAAGATTCTGTTTGGTGACATCAAGCCCGGTGAGAAGATTACCGTGGACGCTGAGGGCGAGGGTGACCTGGCCAAGTTCACCTTCTCTTCTGCCCCCATGGGCGAGCTCGACAGCGAGAGCTTCAACCGTGCCTTCAGCGACTCTGAAGATGACGAAATCCCTGCCATTCCGGAGGCTCCGGTGGTGAATGAAACCGCCGAGCAGCGTGTGGTAGCGGAGGAGGCCCGCGGGGCCGACGACCGCTAGCCTTGCTACGGGATTGAAGCCGCCTGCTGGCGTTCTGAACACAAGGACGCCGGTAGGCGGCTTGTTCGTACCCCAGCGGCCTTCGTACCCTAGCGGCCAGCTGCTAAGGGAGGGGCCGTGTGGATATAACCATCCTTATGACGGTCGTGGCGAAACGTAACCAAAGCTTGACTAACCTTTCAGGCTTTGCCCAGCTCTTTTAAACTTCGGCTCAAGGCAGGCTTGCCATACTTGAGTCATACGGTTCGACAGAACCCCTGAGGTTACAGGCCCTTGTGTGTAGGGTTTCTCAGGACAAGAAGACTCTTGTGTGTATGTGTGTGTAATGATGTAAATCAGCCCCCGCGCCGAAAGGCGAAACGGGGGCTGATTTATTTTCTGTACAGGCGTGTGGGCAGTAGCCTGGGAACATGAACCAACTACAGGTGCGCCCAGCCACCGTTCACGATGTTCCCGCCATTCAAGCTCTGGTACGCCCTCTCGCCCTGGAGGGAATTCTGCTTGATAAAGAGACCGTGGCCTACTACGAGGCCGTCCAAGAGTTCCTGCTCGTTGAGGACACCGCCGGGCAGGTACTCGGCTGCGGCGCACTACACGTCATGTGGGAGAACATCGCAGAGATTCGCACCCTGGCCGCATCGCCCGGCGCTCGCGGCAGGGGAGTGGGGCACACCCTGGTTACTGCCCTGCTCGGTAGAGCCCGAGCCCTGGGAGTGAGCAGCGTTTTCTGCCTGACCTTTGAGGTGGACTTTTTTAAACGTCAGGGGTTTAGGGTCATGGAAAACCAGGAGCAGCTAGAGGCCAAAACCTATATGGAGCTACTCCGCTCCCATGACGAAGGTGTGGCTGAGTTTCTCAACCTGGCTCGTGTAAAGCCAAATACGCTAGGCAATACCCGCATGATTATAGAAATCTAGGGCTTGGCTCGGTGGTCTGCCCGCCCCAGGCTTATACAGGCTTCTCACCCAATGGCAACCCGTGAACAGGGCAACTTACAGGGTGACCCGATCCACCCCTACCCGGCGGGCCAGGCCGTCCGCCAAGAGCCCCGAGAAGCAGCGCTCAACCTGCTCGGGTGGGGGAGTGAGTGCCCGTAGCTTAGCCACAGCAGGCACAAGGCCCTCTGGTAAGACAATATCGGCTCGCCCCACACTGGTCAGTAGCTCAACCGGTACCGGCTCCTGGGCGGCACGTAGCACGCCCATCATGGCACCCCGTAGCTGGCGGTCGGTGCCGGCCCAGGCCTGCCCCCTGGGCACATAGTCGGGCTCGGGGCGTCCGGCCGCAACCCAGGCGCAGGAGGACGCTACCGGGCAGGCTCCACAGGCAGGCGACTTCGCTGTGCAGACGAGAGCGCCAAGCTCCATGACCGAGACATTCCACAGGCAGGACGCCGCTAGATCAGCTGGCATCAGTTCGTTAGCTAAGCGGGTCTCGGCTACCGTCAGCGACTTGCTAGGCAGCGCCTTACCTGAAATCAGGCGGGCGTGCACCCGCCGGATATTGGTATCAATCACGGTGGCTCTACGGCCAAAGGCAAACACAGCAATAGCCGCCGCAGTGTACGAGCCCACCCCGGGCAGAGCCAGAAGCTCCTCATAGGTTGAGGGCACCTGACCACCGTGCTGCTCCGTTACAGCAACCGCAGCCGCATGAAGCCGTAGCGCCCGCCGGGGGTAGCCCAAACGGCCCCAGGCGCGCACGGCCTCACCCGGCTCTTCTCCCGCCAAATCAGCGGGGGTAGGCCACCGCTCCAGCCAGATTTCCCACACCGGGAGCACCCGCTTGACCGGAGTCTGCTGCAACATAAATTCACTGACCAGCACCTCCCAGGGCGTATTCTCGCCGGTGCGCCAGGGCAAATCACGGCGGTTCTCAAGGTACCAGCGGTTAATGCGGGTGTGTAGATCATCAACCTGTTCAGCAGTCAGGTTACTCAAAGGGTAAGTAGAAGACACCCCAACACTCTAAAACATCCGCAATGACCAGCGTGCATTCTCCACAAAAGTTCCGCACAAGGCATAGAAAACGGTAGGCTAGATGGTATGTCTGAAAACCTCGATTCACAGGTAGAAGAAGTTTCCCCCGAAGTCTACCGCCGCCGCCGCATCATGGCTCTGCTCGTACTAGTTTTAGCTTTGCTTCTCATCATCGGCCTGATTAGCTGGCTAGCAGGCCGAGGCGAGAGCGACTCCGCAAGCCCCGCGGCCACCACGTCCAGCAGTGCTGAAGCCTTCAGCGACTTTAGCCAACGTGCCACCGATTCTGCAAGCCCCTCAGAGAGCGCCTCAGCATCTGAATCAACGGGCCCCACCGAGTCAGCGTCCGAGGCCCCCTCAGCCACCGAATCCGCTGAGCCGACCGAATCCGTGCCCGCCAGCACCGAGCCCACTGAAACTGCTGAACCTACCCCCTCAGAGCCAACCACACCCGTAGCGGCCGTAGCCTGCACCGCAGCGGACCTACAGGTCAACCTCACAGCCGATAGCACCTCCTACGCTGCTGGCCAGAACCCCGCGCTCGCGGTCACCTACACCAACACCTCAGGTGCCCCTTGCACGGTCACTGGCGGCGCTAACAACGTAGATGTCAATATCACCTCAGGCCCCGCCCAGGTCTTCAACTACGCCAAGTGCCATGCCAACCCAGCAGAAGATGCAGAAGTTGCAGCCGGTGCCACCAACACTACCCCGCTCACCTGGAACCGTTCGCTCAACGTCCTAGGCTGCGACACCACCGAGACTATCAAGCCTGGTTACTATTGGGCTACGGCGACCGTCAACGGCGTCAGCTCGCAGCCCGTCCGCATCATCGTCACCGGCTAACACCGAATCATCCCCCTTCCCCCACCTCAGACCGGCCGCCCCGGCTCGCAGATAGCGGGCCGGGGCGATTCTGTGCCCTGACCGGCCCCGCGGGTGCACTACACTGGGTTGGGTGCAAACGATGTTTAGTGAGTCCCTGCTCAAAATAATTGCCCAAATCGCCCCCGGTACCGAGCTTCGGGAGGGCCTAGAACGTATTCTGCGCAGCCGCACCGGCGCTCTGATTGTGCTGGGAAATGACAGGACTGTGGCGCACATGTCGTCCGGCGGGTTCGCCATCAACACCGAATTTTCAGCCACCCGTGTGCGGGAGCTAGCCAAGATGGACGGCGCTATCATCTGCGATAAGGACGCCTCTACCCTGCTCGCTGCGGGGGTGCAGCTGTTGCCTGATCCGGCAATCGAAACTAACGAATCGGGTACCCGTCACCGTACCGCCGAACGAGTTGCCAAACAAACCGGCTTTCCCGTCATTGCGGTCAGCGCGTCTATGTCGATGATTTCTGTTTACGCCGAGGGAATCCGCTACACGGTCGAAGATACCCAGTCACTGATGAATCGGGCCAATCAGGCCATACGCACCCTCGATAGCTACACCGAACGGCTAGAGCAGGTACTCCAGCAGCTCTCTTCCCTTGAGATTGAAGCTAGCGTGACCTTGCGCGATGTGGTTTTGACTTTACAGCGAATGGAGATGGTTCGCCGTATCACTGTAGAAGCTGGGCACTATGTGGTTGAGCTTGGCAATGTGGGGCGTCTGGTCGCCTTGCAGCTGGAAGAGCTCACCAGCCACAATCTGCCTGAGAGCTGGCTGGTGCTACGCGACTACCTGCCTGTAGCTGCTACCCCCGAGGAGGTTCAGGCGGCTGTGAGGGCTTTGGCCAGCCTTGATGACAAAGAAATTGTGGACCCGCTCACCATCGCTCGGACTGCCGGGCTGGGTGAAGAGCTTGAGTCGACTCTGCACCCCCACGGTCACCGCCTGCTCGCCAGCATCAAATCTATGCCCGGTGCCGTTGCCGACCGCCTGGTTGAACGTTTTGATGGTTTGCAGTCGCTCATGGCTGCCAGCCTCGATGACCTGCGCGCTGTTGAAGGTATCGGTGAACAGCGTGCCCGCGTGATTCGAGAGTCACTTTCCCGTATGGCTGAGAGCTCACTCCTGGAACGGTTTATGTAGGGGCAGGCGCGCCGCCTCTCCGCCTCTCTGTCTCGGCGCGTGAGAAAACTACCCGTGGCAGAATGGGCGCGCCAAAGGTAACTGCTCATGTCAAGACTTGGCAGATCTTTCACTCTGGGTTCAGACGGCTGCTTAGTGGTGTAGGGGTGGTGTTGCCGGTGGTGCGAGGGTTGGTGTTTTTGGCGGCGGGAGGGACTTTTGAAGAATCCTCTATCTTTTTGAGATAAGTCTCCTTGTCACACGAACTTGGCTCTGATATTCTAGCGACAAATGGATGATTGAGTGTATAACGGAATTGTTGCTCACATCCGGGTACCCAAGAGAGAGGGGACCTCGTGAAAGACAAGCGTTTACTATTTTGTCTCGCCCATGCTGGTGCTTCTGCGAGCAAGTATCATCGCTGGTCTCGGGAACTTCCTGGTGTGTCTGTTGTTCCTTTGGAGCTTAATGGACGTGGTACGCGCATTAATTCTGTGCCCCATAAGCGTTTCAAGGATGCTGTCGCTCAGCTGACTGAGCAGGTAATTAGTTCTTTGCGCACCTGTACAACTCCGTACTGCATATTTGGGCACAGTATAGGCGCTGTGCTCGGTCTAGCTGTCGAGCGCAATCTTGAGTTGCATGGACACCAAGCATTGGGGCTTGTTTTGGCGGGTCGCGGAACCCCATATTATTCAAGAGTTTTAGATAGACCCATTGCGCATTTGAGCGATGATGAGTTAATCGTTCAGTTAGGAGTTTTTGGTGGTTTGCCGGATGCAATGATCACCAACCAAGAGATTCGTGAGCTGTTTCTGCCAATAATTCGGGCTGATTTTGCGTTGCTTGAAGATGCTCGGGAGCTCGATTTAGACCGTTCTGTAAACTGTCCTGTCCATATACTCAATGGCCTAGATGATACTACTTGTGGTAATCCCCAAGCCATAGTAAACGCATGGGCTTCTGTTACTACAGAACGTTCCACTTTTCATACTTTCGATGGAGGCCACTTCTTTGTTGATTCTAATTTACCTAGAATTTGGGCGATTATTAACAATGTACTATCCGAGACTGGTAGGGTGAATGAGTCTTGACTAATCAAAGTGCGAATATCTCGCTACTAACTGGCGGCACTATTGCTAATCTTCCAGGCTGGTCAGGAGCCGCTGAAGCTCTTTTTCGCGCCGCACGGGAAGCCCCAGAGGTAGCGTTACATTTTTACGATGTAACAGGTCGCCACACATGTACAACCTATGCAGCATTACTGGATGATGCGCGGCGTGCAGCGGCTTGGCTTGAAGATGCAGGTCTGCGAAGCGGAGATTATCTAGTTATCCAGTGTTCTGACCAACATGAGATGATTCGATTCTTCTGGGCGTGCCTCATTACAGGTATAGTGGCTGTACCTGTTGGTAAGACTGAAGGTGTAGCTAAGCAAGCGCTAGAAATGCTCGGTGACGGGCAACTACTTATTGGTCATCGGGATGTTGCTAACTTTGAGAGCTCGACACCTACCTTCAAAGATTGGCCAAAACAGGTTTTATATGCTCCACCGAGTATAGAATTTTTTCCATCAGCTCGTTGGCATGAACCTCCTGGTTGTGATGCGATTGCGACTGTGTTTCTCACGTCGGGTAGTACAGGCACCCCCAAGGGGGTCGTTCAGACTCACGATGCGATTATTTGCAGAGAAGCAGGTGTCGCAGAACTGTGCAAGTTTGGCTCGGATATTCAACTTAACTGGATGCCACTTGATCACGCTGCTGGCATTCTCATGGCACACTTTAGAGGTGTCTACTTATTAAGCGAACAGGTTCAGGTTGCTACAGAATATATCTTAGAAGAACCCTTGAGGTGGCTTGATTTAATTGATGCTCACCGTGTCACATATACCTGGGCACCTCAGTTTGCTTACACATTGCTCCGTGATCTTACTGCGAGCATCGAACCACATTGGGATTTAAGTTGTGTCCGCTACTTTATAAACGCTGGTGAAATGGTCAATCGTGAAGTGCTTATGCGTCTTTCCCGTCAACTTGAACCATGTGGTCTAGCAACTGATGTATTCCTGCCAGCCTGGGGCATGGCCGAAACCTGCTCCGGGGTGGTTTATCACACAACTTTTCTTGCAGAGGAGAGCGCGAATTCTACTGTACCTCTAGGGGTTCCTATCCCAGGAGTTGAAATTGCTGTAATGGACGATGCCTGGAATCCTCTAGGCGTTGGAGAGTCAGGGCACTTAGTTATACGCGGACGGGCTGTATTGAACTCATATCATCGGAATGACACAGCCAATGCCGAAACAATTGGTCCCGACGGTTGGTTCCGCACGGGGGATATTGCACATATCGCTGGTGATATGGTTGTTATGACCGGGCGAAATAAACAAGTGTTAATTGTTAACGGCCTTAATCTTGATCCATCTGAGGTCGAATCTGTAATAGAGGAACTGGCTTACGTTGAGCCCGCCCATTCGGTGGTATGGGCTGAATCTCAAGCAGGGGCGGATGACGAGATTATCGTATGTTACACACCACGGAGTGAAACATACCACCCCGCGCAAATTGAAATGATGCAAAATCACCTTGGACGCCGTTTGGCCCTACGTCCCAGTCGGATTATTCCAGTTCGACGATTGGGAATTCCGCGTACAAATCTTGGAAAAAAGCAACGCACCCGGTTGGCCCAAAATCTTAAAGATGGAACGCTCGAAAACTACCGTCTCGATGCGGCGACCGGGGAGCAGTTATCTGAGCGAGTACGAACCACACTTCTTGAACAATTCAGCGGGTTTCCTATCACAGTGCGGCCTTATACGCCTGGGAGTCGAGAGAAGCGACTAGATGAGGAATCTGTGCCCCTAGGCATGGTTGCAGGGACGTGGAAGCCAAATGCCGATCTTGAAATGAAACTCAATAGTACACTCGGTGTCCGGGAGACACGAGTCTGGACTAGCACTGATTTACCTGCTGGCCTTGGTGGGGTAGTAGTTGCGGTTGAGCCAAAGCCAGGCTGGGAAAGCATCATTTGAAGTTGTTCATGAACGCGTTGCGCAAGTACTTCGGCCCTATAATTTTGCTATAAACGACGTTCAAATAGTTTCAGAAATTGCTACGTGCGATAGTAGATGGCTATCCTCTGTGCTTGCTAGCACTTTAGGTACTGCCAGCTCGCGCCGATCCGGGAACCCGACAAGAGTTATTCACGTAGATGCGCTTCTGCCTTATCCGGAATCTGATCTCGATTCAGTTTCCGAGGTTGAGGTCCCGTGGATTGTCTTCACTGACAATGGGCAGACAGCCCTCGCTTTATGTAAAGACGCACCTGCGTCGGTGACGGTAGTTCGCTCTTGCCCTGAGGACGACGAAACAGCAATTTTGCGTGCTTCAGGTATTCGAGTAGTTCATGTCAATCTATACTCACCAGATCCCTTCTCAGAAGTCATCGCAGAAATGAATCAAGCCGTTACACTTATCAATCTCTGGACAGCTGAAGAGAGCCCACATGATGTTATAAGGAATGAAGGTCTTATCTGGGGCAATCTGATGCGAGGGGTCGCTGGACTTGGTGAGGCATTGCGAACTTTCGCACAGCAAGCCATCAAGATGAACCGTGCTCTCGTCGTTACACGTAATGCGTCAGACGTCGGAGCTCAAAGTTCAGCTACCTTACACGCTGGAATGTCAGCATTTGTACGAGCAGCGAGAGCTGAAGGGCATCCCATCAACCATCTAGATTTAGTAGAGGGAGCTGACCTGATACAAGCAGTCCAGGATGAGCTCCGGCTTCAGCCCGAAACGGACCGCATAGTTACTGGTGCTGGGCAGCGTTATGTTCGTGCACTTCGCAGAGCTGAACTTACGGCACCGACCGAAGTCACGACACGAAGGCTGTCATCTGGGGTAGTGGTCGTTGTTGGCGGTACCGGCGGGGTAGGGCAGTGGCTTGTTACAGTGTTGTTAGCTCGATATGAGGCTGATGTCCTTGTATTAGGGCGGCGTCCGTATCATCAAGTCAGTAGCATTCTTGATGATGTGCGCAATCGCTCAGGCAATCGTGGGCGCTTGCGATATATGGAGATGGACTTAAATGAATCAACTGATATAAGCCTAGCGATAACCAGTGAGTTAGATGGGAAGGCACTTGCTGGAATATTCTATCTCGCTGGAGCAATTGATGAGGTCCTTATTACTGACTCCACACTAAGTCGGACGCGAGAAAATTATGGGGCTAGCATTATATCGATTCATCGTATCGGCGAATTAGTTAAGCAAAACGCCGGTGCCTTTCTAGCCGTTTTCGGTAGTGCTCGTAGCCTTTCTCCTGGCGTGACTGTGTCAGACTATGTCGCAGCTACTGAACATGCCGTTCGATACGCAGCCTACCTCCAAAAGCTTGGAGTGCATGCTGTTGGGGTGTCGTGGAGCGTGTGGAATGAGACTGGGATGAGTAGAAATTTGAGCGTTAAAAAGGCACTCGCTCATCGAGGTCTAACCGCATTCGATGTCCTCGAGGGAGTAAATGCATTACTTGGTGCGCTTGAAAGCAATTTAGGACTTATCTACTATGGCATCGAAGACCGAGATTTGGATTTTCCGAAGGTTTCAGAATTGCAGCCACCTGCAATCCAGATAGTGACGGATGCACCCACTGCAAGTATTCTTGTGGACCGAGCTAATGAGATTGATGCCATTGTTGCTGAGGCAGGCGGAAGCGAGTATATCGTTGATGTCCTTGATTCATTACCGCGAGACCGCTTTGGGGCTATCGATGACATTCTCATAGACGCTCGCGCTGATATTCTGCGTGGTACCGTTCAGATTGAGCCCCCTGCAGATGAATCCGAGGCTCGTGTGTTGGATGTCTGCACATCGGTGTTAGGTATACCATCAATTGGTGTAACCGAAAACTTATTCAATCTCGGAGCAGATTCAATCACTGTTATTCGGCTTCTTGGCAGTATCCGTAATCAGTTGGGTCTGGATGTAAGTCATGAAGGGTTCTATAGATGTCCAACTGTACGGGGCTTAGCATCAAACCTGAAACAATTGAAGATTATAGGTTCGGTACATATTGATGAAGCGGAAAACCAGTTTCCGCTTAGTCCCCAACAGCGCCGTCAGTGGGTTCTCTATAACCTTAACCCTTCCAGCGGGTACTACAACAACACAATTACTGTCACCGTCACAGGAACCATTGTGGAGCCATGCCTCAAGGCGGCACTAGTTTCCCTTATAGAAAGACACGAAATACTACGTACCCGCTACGTGATTGTTGAGGATATCCCATTACAGCAAGTTCTGCCTATATCTGGTATAGACATTGACATTCCAGTATTAGATATGCGTCATCTATCAGAGTTTTCACAGAATCAACAACTCAAACAGTTGATTGACACTTCCGGGGCACGTCCACTTAACATCAGTAGTGGATTACCTTTGCGGTTGGCAATCGCGCGCACTGGGCAAGATGAAGCAGTACTGGTAATTACTATCCACCATATTGCTTCTGACGGATGGTCCATGCGGGTCATTCTTGAGGAACTCCAGCAGCTGTATGACGATATCCTTGCTCATGGTGCATCTCGCTTGCCTGCTCTAAAGTCCCAATATCGCCACCATGTCGCTGATATTCTTGCTCAAGAGAACACGGACAATTATCGTCGGCAGCTCGACTATTGGATTACCGAAATGGCTGGGCAAAGTTCAGCTCCCCCTCTATCTGCTGCATCTTACAACTCTAGTTCAAACAAAGAGAGCTCAGCACAAAATCAAAATGCTGGCGGACATTTCACTCTCTCACTCGACGGTGAACTTACAGCTAATCTAAAAAGACTCGCCCATGAACTTGACTCATCGATGTATGTCGTAACCCTCGCTGCATATGCTGTTTTACATGCGAGGCTTACCACAGATAATCATGTCCGGATTGGCACACTGATTGCTGGCAGACACAGGCCTGAGACTGAACTATTGGTTGGGTTTTTTGTTAACACCCTCCCAGTTGACTTCACAGTTGCAGATGATATGACTGTTCGTGAACTTGTCAAACTAGCTAAAGCCAAGACAATCACGATGCAAGATAACCAAGATGTTCAGTTTGATGCACTCGTAGAAGCTATGCAACCTGAGAGAATTAGTGATAGTAACCCCTTGTTCCAAGTGCTATTTGTTCTACAGAATGCCCAACTAGAGTGTGCCCATGGCCGAGAGGCTGAATGGAATCTTAAAATCCACGAAAATGATACAGCAAAGTTTGATTTTTCTGTACAGGTTTTCGAACGACCGAGAGCAATGGATATTGTTTTTGAGTACCGTCGTGATTTGCTTGATGCAGAAACAGTCGCCCGGTGGGGACGTGCATATTCACGGGTGCTTGAAAGATTCTGTGCCGAGCCTGATACTCGCGTATCTGATATCGATATAGTTGGAAAGGAAACTGGCTCTTTACTATTTGCGGAACCAGCAAAATCGCTGCTACCATCTTCGCTCGGGGTTGCTCTTGCAAAAACTGTGCGTGACTTTGGTGAGCGAATCGCACTAAGTAAGGGCGGCGTTGCCCTCCAATACAACGAATTATGGGAGCGAGCGGGGCGTTACGCTGGTTTTCTTGCAGAGAATGGTGTCAGTGAGGGAAGCAGAGTCGCTGTCGTAGCCAGGCGAACGCCTGAGGTAATCATTGCATTGATTGCACTCATACGGCTCGGGGCCGTATATGTGCCGCTCCGCCCCAACGACCCTGACATGAGGCACGCCGCAATTATGGCGGATTCAGGTGCGACTGTTTTGCTTGACAGCACTGAAGAAACCCGTGCAGGAGTAGCTCCTCTTCCGCTCGATGAGTATTCGCGTGACATACCTGTTGAACCTGAGGTAACGCTAGATAATCCTATATATATTATGTACACTTCAGGAAGCACTGGCACCCCAAAGGGAGTCGTAGTAACTCATGAAAATGTACTTAGTCTTGCCTACCAGCCGAAGTTTATTAAGTTAAGCTGTAGCGACACAACTCTGCAGACTGGCTCTCTGACCTTCGACGCTTCAACGTTCGAGGTATGGGGAACACTTCTGGCTGGCGCTCACTTGCGTCTTATTGACGATGCAACCATTCTGGATACCCACGCTCTTAGCGAGGAGATTTCACGTAATTCCGCAACAATCATGTGGTTAAGCGCTCCTTTATTTCACCAAATTATTGACTCTAATCCGAAAGCACTTACAGGTATTCGTGACCTTCTAGTTGGTGGAGACGTTGTATCGCCGCGGCACGTCCGTGCCGCGCTTGATGCTTCCCCCGGTCTCAATGTTATTAACGGCTACGGACCTACAGAGAATACAACGTTTTCAACCACTTATCGTGTTCCGGCATCTTTCCCGCTTGATTGCCCGTTGCCAATTGGAATGCCAGTTCAGCGTTCCACTGCTTACATACTTGGCCCCGGGCATACGCCTCAGCTCGATGGCGTGGTTGGAGAACTGTATGTGGGTGGTCAGGGAGTGTCACAGGGATACCTCGGACATGATGAGTTAACCGCTGAACGCTTCTTGCCGGATCCTTTTGTGGGTGACGGTGGACGTATGTACCGAACCGGTGATCTCGCAAGGGTTAATGCCGAAGGTGAAATTGAATTTATTGGACGGCAGGATCACCAGGTCAAGATTAGGGGGTTTCGCGTCGAGCTCGCTGAGGTTGAGCTTGCTCTCCGAACGATAGATGGCATACAGGATGCTGTAGTCATTGCTCTGCCCGCCTCTGATGGGCGGATGCAGCTCGTTGCTTATCATTGTGGTCCGCGGACGGAGGGAGTTCGTGCGGAACTTGAGGTAAGCCTACCTGATTACGCTATCCCGTACAGGTTTATTCATCTAAATTACTTACCGCTTGATCCCAATGGAAAAGTTGATCGGACGCTTCTCCCGTCACCAAGTAGCCTCGAAGAAGGGCCGTCAGAAGTAGCATCGACAGTTTCAGGGGAAAACGACATAATATCGATAGTTCGTGACATATGGAAGTCTTTACTTGACCAGACGAATTTCACGAATAACGAAAGCTTCTTCTCCCTCGGTGGTGACTCGATTCAAGTCATTCAGATGACCAATAAGTTACGACAGAAAGGACTTGTAGTTTCTGCACGTGATGTATTCGTTCATCAGACTGTCGAAGCTCTTGCAAAAGTTCTTCGACCAGCTGAGAAACAATCACTTATTACGCCCGTGACCTCACGCGCAACGACCGCCCAACTTACTCCAGCTCAACATTGGCTACTCACAGATGCGGATGCTGATAGTGGGTGGCTGTCGCACTGGAATCTACCGGTGGCCATACTTGTTAACTCGAGAACAACGTATGAAGCTGTATGTGGAGCAGTTGACCAGATTATCGCAAAACACCGGTTGCTTAGTGCTCGTTTCATTCACGACGGGAAACGGTGGCATATGTTTTTGCCTGAGAATCCAGTTCAAGCTCCAGCAGTGATGGATATAACTGTAGAAGAAATCAATGAAGCGACTCAAACTCTCACTCTTCTCCAGAGCAGCCTTGATTTGGAGGCTGGGCGTCTGCTCGCAGTTGCTATCGTACGTTCAAGTGACGGTACTTACGTTCTCTTGGCACCTCACCACCTCGTTTCCGATGGGGTAACACTGCGAATTCTTTCAGATGAATTATTAAGCTCACTCGAAGGTCGAAATGAACAAGAGGATTCAAAAAACAACAGTATCGAGGCCTGGATTAGGGCCTTAGATGACCGTGCAAAATGTGTAGCAGAGATTGAAAAGCAAAGGTTGTATTGGGCAGATGTTGTTAGGTCTGCGCGTAGTCAGACTTTGCCAGTCAAAGCTTCTACTTTCGGAAATACTATAGATATTATGCGTTCACTTGATTCAGAGCTGACGGCGCAACTTAATAGAGTGGGAAGTCTGATTCATGGTGCGGAAGTGCAACATGTTCTTCTCGCTTCATTGGTTATGGCTTGGACTGAAACATTCGGTGGAGATTATTTACCGGTACTACTAGAAGGGCATGGTCGAACGCACGCAAAAATTGATGTAGATATTTCGGGGGAAGTTGGATGGTTTACCTCCATATATCCCGCTATTATTTCGGCTCCAGCCAATCGAGATTTGTTAAAGGCTGTGTTGGATGTACGAGACCATGCGCGCGCCCTGCCAAACGGAGGAATTGATTTTGGTGTACTGAGATATATGATGGATGGTGGTGAACAATTTGCAATCAATCCACCTCTAGCCTTCAATTATCTGGGGGTTATCCCTCACGGTCTTCGATTTGCCGATCCAGAATTCGGTGAGTTTCGCTCGCCTGACTCGCCCAGGAGCGCGCCTATCGAGTTGAACGTGCTGCAAGAAGAAGGCTTGCTTCGAATTGTATGGACTGTGGAAAAGCAAGCCGGTGGTATTTCCCCGGAACTGGTTTCGTTGATTGAGAACTATGAGCTGACACTTATGATGCTCTGTTCTAAGCTGTCATCAGAACAAGGTCGCGTTTATTCTGCAGGTGACTTTGACCTAGTTACCCTTAATGAAAATTCATTAGACATGGTGCGAGACCGATTTGGTAGTAATGTCAGTGATATCTTGCCTCTTACACCGGGACAGGCAGGTTTATTCTATCACGGTCTAGTTACTGATAATGACGATTATTTCGGTCAGATTTCGACTACGTTCAAAGGTAACCTCGATTTCGATGCTTTTGCGCAGGCTTGGCGATTAGCTGTCAACAGGCACGACATTTTACGAACCGTTTATTTATGGGAACAAATGGAACACCCGATCCAAATTGTTCTAGATAACCTACCTTTTGAGGTCGAATATGAGGATTTCACAAGGTCAGCTACTGATGTAGACAAAGAAGTTCACGCAGTCCTATCTGCTGATATCACAGCTGGATTTGACCTGACTTCTGGACCGCTTCTGCGAGTAAAGGTTTGTTGTATAGGTGAGGATACATACCTATTTATGCTCAGCTTCCCACATCTGAGTTTGGACGGATGGAGCGTTTTTCACATTCTTTATGAAGTACTACAGGACTATGAGCGGGGTGTGAGTCAACCACGGAAGAGCATAACATCTGAATCAAGCATTGGCGAACCAGCACTATCGTGCCCAGGCTTCGGACAATACGTTCGTTGGCTCGCGCAACAGGACACCGAAGCTGACCGCCGCTACTGGCAAAACTACCTAACTGGGTTAAAGAAGACAGCAATATTGCCTGCAGAATCCCGTGGCGATAATGATATCGAGGGCGTATTTATCCAGTCACAGGTCAGTCTCACATCAGCTGAGACGCATGCACTCGAGGTTCTTGCCACAAAAATTGATTGCACTCTTGGTTCTTTGCTCCAGGTGGGGCTTGGGCTTACGCTGAGCCTTTACTCGACTCTAGACGAAGTAGTCCTGGGCGTGACGACCTCAGGCCGTACTGCTGACTTGCCAGGGGTTGAGGACATTGCAGGTATGCTGATTAGTACCGTTCCATTACGTATTCCTGTCAATCCTGAGCACCCTATAGATGAACTTGTCCGATGTGTACAAACAGATATGTTTGAAGCGGTAACCCACTCAACGCTCTCGACAACCGAAATTTCCGAGTGCGCAGACCTTCCTCCCGGACATAATCTGTTTGATGTCGCATTAATTATCGAGAACTACCCACTGGGCCCTGATGTGCTCAAGTCGACAACTCTTGAACTTGGTTCATTTTCCAGCCACGAACGTACTAATTTCCCCGTAACAGTTGTTGCGATTCCGGGTGAGGAACTCTTGTTACGGATTTCTGTGACAACGAATCAAATTAACACACGCTGGGCCACCTCATTTGGGGTAACTCTACGCAGAGTACTGCTCCAAATCTCCGAAGGAAGACGCACTGTAGCGGACATTGACGCTTCCACGGAGGCTCTTAGGAGGAGCCAGAGGACTCGGGTAAATTGCCTCTATGAGGACCAGCGCGCATTGTTTGAGGTATTTGATGGTCCCGTTTACGTTCTCAATGCAGAAGGCGGACTGTGCCCGCCTGGTGCGCGCGGGAGAGTATATTTGGCTGTCGATACACTAGATGGACTGCCCTTGGATGATGCAACGATTGCTTGGATGACCGAGCGCAGACGTTCCGGAGGCCCAGAGACCATGCCCCTTTATCCGACGGGTGACTTTGGTGTGGTAGAGTCAGATGAAAGCGTAACGCTGGTCGATTGACCTTGATGACAAGGATAGACGGTGAAAAAGACATGGCTTTACATAATGAGCGTCTAAACCTTGATCGGGTGCGATTTGAGGGGAAGCGCTACTCGGCGGGTGACATTGAGATTGACTTGCTCCGTATTCCTGTGGTGCAGGATGCAGCCGTTGTTCAATCGAGAAGTAGCGTAGGAAATGGACGTGTTGTCGCCTTCGTTGAGCTAGCTGAAGGCTCTCAAATTCCTCCTGATGCTGTCGAGAATTTACCTGTTCATGAGATTATCCCTGTTAGCGCCTTACCACTCGATAGAGATGGTGCGGTTGATTTCGAAAGGCTACGTGACATCTCTGTTATTGATTCAGGTCGGCGTGAGGAAATGTACGATAAATGGAGCTTATCGGCTGGACTCAGTGATTGGGCTTTTTCGTATCGCGAACATTACGACGTGGGAACACAGCTATCTCTCTCTGAGCATGGTAACAACTCAATAGTTTCGCATGGCGCAAAGCCCTATACGGCTAAAGCTCTTCCCGTTCTCGCTGAACCGGCTCATCTCGTCGGTGAGCATCTTCGTGGCCTGCGGGAAGTGTCAACACTTCCGGATGTGCTTCGTCGAACGGCTGAGCGACTCGGGGGCCGTGGTTGTCACTTCATCGATTACGATATGGAAGAGCGAGTACTAACTTATCGTGAGTTGCTCAATAAATCCGAGGCTATTGCTTCGGGGTTGCATGAGCTCGGTGTGCAAGTGGGGGATCGGGTAATGTTACTTGCCAGCTCCCACATGGATTTCGTAGTGGCGTTCTGGTCAGTACAGTTGGCCGGAGCAACCGCAGTTCCAGTAACATCGAGTGATTATGCAGCTCGCCCATCTGAGGCTGAAGCACTCCGTAGAATTTGGGCAACAGCTAAACGGCCAGTGGTATTAGTTTCCTCCGACCTTATGATTCAGGTAGGGGATGTGCTTGTAGATGCAGAGCTACATGACATAGACACTATTGAAAAAGAGAAGCCGGGTGCTATAGAAGCCAATATAAACCCAGATGCGCCAGCTGTAATTTTATTCACTTCAGGGAGTACAGGAATCCCGAAAGGTGTTGTTCAAACACACCATACAATCATTAGTAAGCAGCTTGCAGCAGTTCAACACAGTGCTTATGCCGACGACGATGTATTTTTCAACTGGTTAGCCATAGAACACGTCGTTGGACTTATTCATAGTCATATCCTTCCTATCTATCTAGGGGCGAACCAAGTACATGCAGTGACCCAAGCAGTATTAGCTGATCCTCGTCGTTGGCTAGACATAATTTCCCAATATCGCGTAAGCATCACTTGGGCGCCAAACTCAATGTTTGCTTTGCTTGCCGATGCAATTTCCCCCTCAGAGCGGGGAAAATGGGATCTTTCATGCCTAAAGCGGTGGATAAATGCAGGTGAGCAGGTGCATTTTGCGACGTGTCAACGTATCCTTAAACTACTGGAGCCTTCAGCGTTACCACGAGACGCCGTCCGGCCAGAATGGGGGATGTCGGAAACCTGTAATATGGTTGTAGCTTCAGACCGACTGTCTCGCGACAGCTATGGTGGTATCCATGCCGTATCAAAAATCGCAACAGACGGAACTGTTGTATTTACAACATTTCAGGATACAGAAGCAACACTCTATGTCGAGTGTGGGCAAGTGTACCCCGGCACTGAAGCACGAGTCGTAGATGACGCTGGATTTGTTCTGCTGAAGGGACAGGTTGGAAGATTTCAAGTAAGAGGCGTCACAAGGCTAGTTGAGTATTTCAACAATCCAGAAGCTAACATGTCAGCTTTCACATCAGACGGTTGGTTCGACACTGGTGATTTAGCTTTCTTTGTTGATGATGCTGTCGTCTTTGTCGGGCGTGATGTGGACCGAATTATCATTAACGGTGTTAATCTGCAAAATGTTGATATCGAGTCAGGTGTGGAGTCAGTGGAAGGGGTTGTCCCTTCTTATGTTGCAGCCTGCGCAGTGCGTGACCAGAAGGATGCTACTGATCAGCTTGCTGTGTTCTATGTCACATCATTTGTTGATGAGGCTAGTCTCCGTCACCAGTACGCCCAAATTCAAGGGTTACTTATGCGCCAGTTCGGCACGCATGCTCGATATTTACTTGCGCTAGAACGCGAACAAATCCCAAAGACAAGTATTGGAAAGATTCAACGCAGTAAGCTTGTCAGGGCGTTGCTTGCGGGGGACCTAGCAGAAGAGGTATCGGAAGCTCGTATGCTCGAAGGAAACGAGCCAGAAGCCTTGCCGCCCTGGTTCTATAGCGAGGAGTGGGTCCCGGCTAAAGTCCAGGTTATGTTTACTGACGTACAGGTGAAGATAGTAGGGGGAGGCCTGAGTGATATCTTTGCGAATGCAATCAAGGAGAATCTTGCAAAAGTCACCTCATCGCCTAATCGATCCAATAGTTCCTTAAGCGAAAATACTCCCCCGGCGCAGGTGCTTCCGAAGATCGAAACGGTTATCGATATGACGCTGACCCAGCGTAACTGGTCTACGAATGATGTGTCTAAAGTCATTGAGCGATTAGCTAGGTCGGTTCGTGGTCAGCACACACTTATTGTGACCGCCGCAGACCAAGCTCGCAACGCACAAGCATTGGCGCGTGCGGCGCAACTATATGGTCTAGTTCGCAGCTTTGACTCAGAAAGTACTATCACAGCAACGGTGTGCGACATTGACGAACAAAGCCAAGAAACAGCGGCCCTTCTTGTGCGTGAAGCGCTTGCGACGCACCGTCGCCCGCGCACGCGTATACGTAGGGGTATACGTGAGGTTACATCGCTGTCTCCAGTTACTCCGTCCGTACAAGCTTTGCCGGTTTCTGCGGAGGAGGGTGCAGCACTAATCACTGGCGGTCTTGGCGGAGTCGGGTCCTATGTTTCACGACACCTTGGCGGAAGATTTACAAGAGGTCTTATTCTCGTTGGGAAGACTCAAGAGTCTCAACTCTCAGATGAAGCTCGCGCGACACTTTCTGAGCTACGTAATCGAACAGAATGCCATTACTTGGACGTAGACTTAGGTGCCCCCAATGCAGAGTCTAAACTCGCTCAGCGGCTCGCTTCTCTTGGCGGGATACAGGTTGTTAGGGCATACCATCTAGCGGGGCTTGGGTCGTTTGGCAGTGTAGCCTCAGCCCCAAATGTCACCGGGGCACCACAACAATTATGGAACTCAGAAAGGTTAGCTCGTTTCACAGCTGTCAAGGCAGATGGGTTACTTGCTGTGGCCAATGTGGTGGGTCAAGGTGTCCCGATAATTGCGTTCTCGTCAATAAACGCCTATTTTGGCGGCGTTGGGCATGCGGAGTATGCCGCTGCGAACAGTGCCCTCAATGCAGTTGCCGAAATACTTCAAAAAACTGGACATACAGTAACAACCATAGGCTGGAGCGCATGGCGTGGCATCGGTATGTCTCGAAATGGTAGTTCCGAGACTTTACTGAAATCTCGTGGATTTGCCGCGCTGTCTCAGGAGCAGGCCTTGGACTGTTTGGATTTACTTACAAGAACTGACAAGAGTGGGTGCTCTCCAGTGTACGTTGGACTGGATGGAGCTCACACGGATATAGCCCGCGAGGTTCTTCGTAAGAAAAATTGGGCATTATGGCCGATTTGTGCATACGTAGCTGATCAGGAAATCATTGATCCCCAGCTATTACACCCTCAGCTGGAAGTAATTCGAACTGACCGCATACCTCGTGCGGCGAACGGGTTGCTGGACTTTGCACGACTTATTGCATCAAAGGCAGAAAAAGTCCAACCGGAGACAGACATGGAGCGTCGACTCGCATGTATTTGGGAGGAGGTACTAAACACTACAGGATTCAGTCGGTACGATGATTACTTCTTAGTGGGTGGAAACTCACTTAATGCTGCTAGGCTCGTAGTAGCGATTCAAGCTGAATTTTCCGTTTCATTTCCATTGCACTTGATTTATCGTTATTCGCGCCTGGACTCGATGGCAGCTCATATTCTCGATTATGCTAAGAGCAATGGGATTAAGCAGTCAGAAAAATCAACTGTTATCGACTCCTGTGAAGCAAAGGACAGACTATCGCATGCTCAGCAACAAATCTTCTTTGCCGAGACCGCAGATGATAGGGCATTATACAATATTGTCTCAGCTTGGCGATTGATTGGAGATGTTGAGACAACTTATTTAGAAAAGGCTCTTATTCACCTCACCCAACGTCACGAGTCGCTCCGCACTTCATTTAGCTTGATTGACGGGGTTCCAAAATACTCTATTGCCAACGAAGTTGCGGTTTTTGTGAAGCACCTCGATTTTACAGCCTTCAATTCCGAAGAATGCGCAATAGCTATTAATAATTTGTTGGAGCAGGAAGTCAGCCATAAGTTTGACTTATCTGTCGCGCCGCTTGCTAGATACTTTATTGTTCGGGCCTCACAAAACGAGGCCATTCTGGTGCTGTGTCATCACCATTCGATTTCTGATGGTTGGTCCCTCGGTGTCTTTCTACGTGAACTGAGTGTGCTCTATACCGCACTGCAAACCCAGAACATTCCAGATTTACCCCCGGTAAGTCAAGACATTGGTAGCATGATTGCCAAACTCGACGACAGCGCAATCAAGTCCTCTATTGCTGAAACGTACTGGCGTTCAACCCTTCTAGAGGAAATTGAGCCACTTAGGCTACCGCTTGATTATCCACGACCACTTGTTCGAAATTATGCTGGTGACACACTGTTTATAAGTATTGATTCAGCACTTGTTAATCTCCTGGATCGTGCTGCGCAGAAATGTGGCGTGACGCGCTCGGTTTTTCTAGCCGGTGTCTTTGCCGTATTCTTATCTAAGCTCTCAGGGCAGCCGCGTCTGGTCTTCGGATTGCCTGCGATGCGACGTGCAAAGCCTGAACTTATCAACATCGTAGGTATGCTTGTTAATACCCTTCCAATCGTTATTGATGTCCGGGAGGACACAACTATCGATGTATTTCTCGCAGGCCTACATGACCAAGTCAGCAGGGCACTTGAGAATCAAGATTTCCCGTTTGATCGCTTAGTGTCTCTATTTGCGCCAGAACGTCCCACTAATTTCCCTCCGCTCGTTCAAGCTGTGTTCAACTATGTGCCAAAAGAAGATTCACTAAATCTCACTGGAGTAGTTACCGAACCGATGCATATACGCCATCGGGTAGCAAAATTTGACCTGTCGGTGCATGTGTATGAGGATGGCGACTCCCTAACCCTTGCTTTTGAATACGCGAGTAGTCTGTTCAATTCAAATACAATTAAACGTTGGCAAGGTTGGTTCCTGTACCTGCTAAATTCGATTGCTACGAATTCAAGTCAGCGCATATCACTAGCGCGACTTGTTAGTCCAGAGGAGAGCAAGAATATTCTGGAGATGTGCACGAACAGACGAACAGCAGCGCTTCCAACATCTCTTGCCGCTGCGTTTAACTTAGTGGTCTCCAAACACGCCCATCGTCCTGCCGTGAGATATGGAGAAAAGTTACTCTCATACATTGATTTAGATCAACACAGCGCAACCCTTGCTGCACAACTTGAAGATGCTGGGGTGAAGGCAGGACACCGAGTTGGACTGATTGGTACGAAGAAGCCAGAGACTATAGTTGCAATTATTGCTATTGCCCGAATCGGTTGCTCCTATGTCCCACTCGATCCGGAAGCTTCATTCTCTGTTCGAGAGAATATACTTCATACCGGCGAAGTTACATGGGTTATCGGTTCTGAAGGGATAAAGGCTACAAATGAGTCGATGTTCCCAATTGCTCTAGATTTTTTTGGCACAGGACGCACCCCTATATCGGAACCATACAATGATCACGAAGCATATGTTATTTTCACGTCGGGGACAACTGGTCGACCTAAGGGTGTTGCGATTCGTTCCTCGAGTGTCCTTGGGCTGGTCACCGACCCCAATTGGATTCAGCTTGATGAGAATTGCCGCCTAGTTCAGACCGGGTCAATTGCATTTGATGCATCTACCTTCGAGATTTGGGGTCCTTTACTTGCCGGAGGTGAGATAATTCTTGTCGATAACGAGACATTGCTCGACCCGAGTAGATTCTCAGACGCACTTTCAAAGTACCGTCCGACAGTTATGTGGCTGAGCGCTCCGCTATTCCATCAACTTGCAGATGCTGACCCTAGCATGTTTACTTCGTGTGAAATTATAGTGGTTGGTGGCGACGTAGTTTCTCCTGAACATATTAAACGAGTCGCTCAATGTGCACCCGAGGTCAAATTTATCAATGGTTATGGGCCTACAGAGAACACAACATTCTCGACTACTCATCAAATAGAACCTGAGACATTAGGGCCAGTGCCCATCGGCAGGCCTGTGCGTGGATCGATAGCAGTCCCACTTGATGTATGGGGCCATGTTGTACCAGTGGGCGTTGAAGGGGAACTGTACGTAGGCGGTGAGGGGCTTTCAACAGGATACGTAGGGGGCGATACACCATCCGACAAATTTGTTGAGACAGTGTCATTGCCGGATATGCGGTTATATCGTACTGGTGATTTTGTGAGGCTTGGCGAAGACGGTTCCCTGCGCTTTTGCGGTCGGCGTGATGACCAAGTCAAAATCCGAGGGCATCGAGTTGAGTTGGCGTCGGTTCGCAATGCTTTACAGGCATTGGATAACGTCCGTGATGCTTTTGTTACAGTCTCTCACCACGGTAGCCGTGCAGTGCTTGTGGGGCACGTTGCAGGTGAAGAAAGTCTGGATGGCTTCGATTTTGTATCTGCGCTACGCAAAGAACTGCCACCAGAAGCTATTCCTGGAGCTTTCTATGTCTATGATGCGTTGCCACTACGTGCAAGCGGCAAAGTAGATACCAATCAACTGGTTACATCGACTACTCAAGAAACACCACACAATGAGATTAATCTCGAGAATCTTCTTGAGCCAGAACGTACGATACTTGAAGTCTTTCGACAGGTGCTCGATGTGCCACTTTTAGGCCTCAGGGACTCATTTTTTGACCATGGTGGGGATTCTCTCTTAACTATAAAACTTGTCTCGAGACTCACAGATAAGGGCCTTGCAGTAGATGCGAAACAGATCTTCCTAGCTCCAGATGTTGCTTCTTTAGCTTCCTTGCTTGAAAACCCACCTACCATGAGTTCTAGTAATCCGAAGGACAAGCTTATTGACCTTGGACTATCCCTGGAGTCTAGTCGTAAGCTAGTGTTTCTTCCTCCTGCCGGTGGAACTATCCTCGGGTACATTCAACTTGCGCGCTATCTGAGGGGTTTTGGGTCAGCATACGGTGTAGAGGCGCCAGGTCTTGGTAGAGGGGAAAGTCAATCATTACTTTCATTTGAAGAGATGGTAGATTTCTGCCAAGCTGCAGTTGCTGATGTGGTTGGGCCTGATACTTTGCTTGCGGGACACTCGCTTGGCGGACATATAGCTTTCCATCTGTGTAGTCGACTTGTTGCTTCCGGTAACCCTCCTAAAGGACTCATTATCCTTGACACGCCCCCAGACCTCGGCGCTATATCCACAGCTGATGCGGATTTTAGTGAGGAAGAGACAAAAGTATTCATTCTTGCCATGGGAATCGGAGGCTTTCTTGAAGCTGAGGCGGAACGGCTCCGTGAAATGCCTTATGAACAGGCAAAGAAATATCTGCTCCAGGTGGCACGGGATGATGCACGCGTAGCAACCCTACTGAATGAAGATTACCTCGAGAGGTTTCTAACCCTACAAATGCATCAATTGATGTATTCCCGTGAAGTTACGCTACCCCGAGAACGGCTTAATCTTCCAATTAGTGTATTACGTACCACTAAGCACACTGCTGATGTGTTAAATCTGTTCAGTGAATGGCAGGAATACACCACTCGACCTGTGACCTTCGCTGACATCCCCGGAGATCACACGTCAATGATGCGTTTTCCCCACGTACAAGAAGTTGCCCGCATAATCGACCTCGAGTGGGGAGAGACGGCCAATAGAAAGGAACAACCATGATTAAGGTTGAAGGACTGACCAAACAGTTCTCTTCCACAAAAGGGATATTCGGTCTTAACTTAACTGTCAATGAGGGGGAGGTGCTGGGATTCATCGGGCCAAACGGTGCCGGAAAATCGACAACAATTCGTCATCTACTTGGCTTCCTTCGGCCAGATGAGGGTCAGGCTACGATTGATAACTTCGACTGCTGGAGCGAGCCCATTGAGGCCAAGCGATCGCTAGGATTCGTCCCCGGAGAAATAGCTTTCCCCTCTGGGGTAGCGGCAGGAACCTTTCTGGATTTGCTCAGCGAAATCCGCAAGAACACAGTCCAGCCGTTGCGAGATGACCTCGTGCGGCGCTTCCAACTAGATTTGTCTACGCCCATCAAGGCTATGTCGAAAGGAACCAAACAGAAGCTGGCGCTGGTTGCAGCCTTCATGGGTGACCCGGCGGTGCTAATCCTTGATGAACCAAGTAGCGGGTTAGACCCGTTGATGCAGGACACCTTGATTTCATTACTTGAAGAAGAGAAGAAGAAGGGCAAGACCATACTGCTGTCCTCTCATATCTTCGAAGAAGTGGAAGCAGTGGCAGATTCCATCACAGTTATCCGCGAGGGCCATCTTGTGGCATCACAGTCTATGTCTACCCTAGAGAACGAATTAAGCAGAACACTCCGCGCCTGGTTTGACCACCCCGTGGACCCAGCCGCTTTTACGGTCGGAGCCACTGTAGTAAGCGCTACAGAACTCGATTTTCCGCTTGATGGTGATATCGCCCCCTTGCTGGGAGAACTTTCGCAGTCCGGAGTGAAAAAGATTGAAACCCGAAGGGTGGAGCTTCGCGAATATTTCAGAGATGCATATGGAGGAAAACAATCATGATAAGCGCCCCGGTATTGAAGTACGGTGTAAAAACAAACCTTTCGTTAGTCTCAATTTTTGCGGCTCTTGTTGGCAGCATGATTCTTTCGCTTGCCTGGCTTTTCCCCTCCTTATCAACGAACGCATCGTTCACCGGTATGGTTGGCGCTCTGCCGCCCGAACTCCGTGATGCGCTAGGGGTTGTCTCAGATCAAAGTGAATACTTCGGCTTTCTAAGCGCCAATTACTATAACTCTCTGCACATCATGTTTCTTATGGCCTTCGTGGTGTTGCTTGTCTACCGCCTGGCCTCTGTGCCCATTGATACCACGTCACTTGGCTACTTTCTCAGCGGGCGCACTTCGCGTGTGTCATATTTGATGACTCAGATACTGGTTTTTGTGGGTGCTCTCTTGGTCGTCACCGTCAGCTCGGTACTCTTCGCTGCACTCGGTCATCTTATGTTCGCTGAGGGGAACATTGAATGGGAGGGCATTCTCACCCTGAACCTGCTTCTGTTTGCAATCTTTACACCCCTAGGGGCCGTGTGCTTCCTTATACGTATGATGACGAAGACCGGTACTACGGCTTTGGCCTGGAGTGCTTCTCTGGTTGTTGTTGAGTACTTTATTCACATCGCTCGTAGCCTCGCGCCCGACGTCACTTGGTTGCGATATACTACGGTCTTTACCCTCTTCGACGTGGAAAAGTTTCGCGACGACCCCGGTGCTCTTACCTTAACGGTCATTGCGCTCGTTGCGGCGGCAATCGTCATTGCTTTATGTTCTCTACTGCTATTCCGGAAGAAAGATCTCAACCTGTGAGGCTTATTCATAAGGATAGGTGAAGCAGGCTCACAGCGAAGCTGCTGGCTCGGATGAAGTGAGCGGGGCGAGCGCTCGAGCGAGCATACAAGAGCGAACGGAATCCGCCGTCAGGCGGGGAGTGAATCGCCTGGATAAGCAAGGATTTTTCGTGCAGCGAAAAAGAAGTCGTTGCGCATCTGGCGAGCTTGCGAGCCAGGAGCGAACCAGGCGAGAGGGTCGGCAGCGAGCGTGAGCCTGCGGAACCCCTTATGAATAAGCTTCTTTGACAAAAGTTTCAGATGTGGATGGGCAATTGTCTACGTTTCTTCACGCCTCAGTAGTATTTGAATATATGGAAGCTGATGCGCCGCAAAGTGTCCTGTTGCCCGAGGAACGTGCCGCGATTATGGGCGCAGCACCTTTGCGGATTGCCGAATACGCGTCAGTCAGAGCTTGTGCTCGCCGCGCGCTTGGTCGGCTTGGATATCCAGCAGGCCCCATCGTTCCGGGTAAATACCGTGAACCTCAGTGGCCACAGGGCATAGTTGGGAGTCTGACCCATTGCGAAGGCTACCGTGCCGCAGCAGTAGCCCGTAAGTCTGAAGTTCTAGCTATCGGTATTGATGCAGAGCTGAACAAACCGTTGCCTGAAGGCGTTACTGAAATGGTTACTGTTGGGGCTGAATCTCAGATGCTTGCTCACCTCTTTGAGATAGAACCCACGATTGCATGGGACCGCTTATTATTCAGTGCTAAAGAGAGCATTTATAAGGCCTGGTTCCCGTTGTCCGGAATCTGGCTTGACTTCAAAGAATGCGAACTAACTATTCATGTCCCCTCCAGGACATTCATTGGCAAGGTTCTCATCCCGGGTGTTAAAACTGATGCGGGGATACTCGTAGGATTTAACGGGACTTGGACTATCTATCACCGATGGATTGTTACTGCCGTGTGGGATCCCATATTTCACGCACCTGCTCCGTAGCCTCTTGTAACACCTCATGAGACTGGTAGTGCAGCGCGAGTCTGCCATCATATGAATGCCTTCAAGGCAGAACAACAGCACAGATATTGGTGACGTATACAAACCTGTGACCGTTAGGCCGATTCGTTATCATATTCTGTTGGGGCCATCGCCCGGATATCGGTGTGGTTCAAACTATGGGTAGAAGTGAGTCAACCATATAACTATAATCCAAGGACATCAGATGGCTTGTGCGTGGGTTCTATGTCCATGTGGGAAGATAGACCGGAATGACTACTATGGTTACGACAAGACCCGGCTGATAAGACCGAAATTGATACGGTTGAGAAAAAGTTGCTTGCTAATCCTAAAATCGCGAAGCTAATTGATGAACATGCCGCGAGCAACGGATACCAGCGACCTTGTTCGCGGCATGTTGCAAGCCTCGATTATGAGGAGGTGTAAATTCTGAGATTTGGTATACATCAGTCGTCTGACTACTTTTGAATAATCTTTAAAGCAACCAACGGCAGCACTTCAAAACAAGCGGTCACTCGATTCTTAAAGTGTCAGCCACCGGCCTTATGCTGGGTGTATGGCAACCCGTAAAACACCCCGCTCGCGTTCCGCTAACGCCTACCGCTGCATCGAATGTGGCTGGACCACAGCCAAATGGGTAGGCCGCTGCGGCGAGTGCCAATCCTGGGGCACAGTCGAAGAAGCAGCCAGCGGCGCCGTCACCGCTAAAACCACCGTGGCCTCTAACGTGCAGGCCCCGGCCCAGCCTATCGGCACGGTAGACTCCACGGTTGCCCAGTACATGTCAACCTGCAACCCGGAATTCGACCGTGTACTCGGCGGCGGACTGGTACCCGGCGCGGTAATTCTCATGGCCGGTGAACCCGGCGTCGGCAAATCCACCCTGCTCCTTGATGTAGCCGCCACCTTTGCCCGCGGGCAGTCAACAGGCAAACCCCACAACGTTCTGTACGTGACGGGCGAAGAATCCGCAGCGCAGGTCAAGCTACGCGCAGACCGCATCGGGGCGCTAGCTGAGACCCTCTACCTAACCAGCGAGACCGACCTGGGCACAGCCCTCGCTCACATTGAGCAGGTCAACCCTGACCTGCTGATTGTCGATTCGGTGCAGACCCTGGCCTCCTCTGAAGTCGAAGGGAGCGCCGGCGGAGTGACCCAGGTGCGTGAGGTGGCGGCCTCCATCATTGCCTCAGCCAAGCGCCGCAACATGTGCACCCTGCTGGTGGGGCATGTGACCAAGGAAGGCACCATCGCGGGCCCCCGCCTGCTGGAACACCTGGTCGATGTGGTCTGCCAGTTTGAGGGTGACAAGCATACACCTATCCGCATGTTACGGGCCGTCAAGAACCGCTTTGGCCCCACCGATGAGGTGGGGTGCTTTGATATGCACGAGGACGGCATCGCCCCCGTCACCGACCCCTCGGGGCTCTTCGTCTCACGCACCCCGCACCCGGTATCGGGCACCTGCGTCACCGTGACCATGGAGGGCCGCCGCCCCCTGCTAGCGGAGGTACAGGCCCTTCTCGACCAGAGCGCTACCCCGGCACCCCGGCGCACCACCAGTGGCCTTGACTCCTCACGTATCTCTATGTTGCTAGCCGTACTGCAAAAACGCGCGGGCTTCAACGTGGGTAAGCTTGACTGCTACATCTCCACTGTGGGCGGCGTAAAAATTTCAGAACCATCAGCTGACTTAGCCTGCGTCATTGCCTTGGCCTCAGCCGCCCAAGATAAGCCTCTGCCACGTAAGCTGGCGGTCTTCGGTGAGGTTGGCTTAGCGGGTGAGGTGCGAGCCGTGCCAGGTATTCGCCAACGCATAGCCGAAGTGGGCAGGCTGGGCTTCACCCACGTCATTGTGCCCGCCTCCCCGGCCGGAGTGGGCGAGGTGCCCGCGGGAGTCTCAGTGCGTGAGGTTGCCTCTTTGACTGAAGCCCTTGCCCTCCTCTTTCCCCAGTAGATTCCCCAGCGACTCCCCAAGATTTTCTCCACGCGTCAGGAGCTTGATACATCCGGGGCATAGCAGTCGGAGTGTAAGAGTTAGCCGGTGCCCTTACCGCCCTTGAGCTGCTCCTCGATAATCTCAAGCTGCTGGGTATTCAGAGCCCGCTGCTTTTCAACGCGAGCTGCACTATCGCGCAGCTCAGAAACCGGTGAGGCCACCGACGGTAAAGATCTCGGATCCCGCACCGAGGCTTCGCGGATTTCGCGCAGAGGAGCGCGATCCTTGGCGCGTAAGACGGTGGTGAGCTGGCGGGTGTCGTCCCTGTGCTTCTGCTCAGCCCGCTGATACCGGGCCTCAGCGCTCCCGCGCTCCTGCCTGACCAGCTGGGCTGTAGTGGGCGCATGCTTGGTCATCGAATCACCCAGCGGGACCAACATATCAGCAGCCTGCTGGTGAGTCAGGCCAGAGGCCTCAAGCAGGTCAACCACCAGAGGCCGAAGCATGAGCACCAAAGCCTCGGCCTCCATAGTCTGCACGCCCATCATATGCGGCTCTAATCGCCCCGCCAGCTGCGAAAGGTCACGGCGGGCCTGCATCTTGCGCGCGGCTCGAACCTCGGCGCTGGCATCAGACATACCCTGCCCCAGCGTCTCAACCGAATCGCCGACGCTCTTCAGAGCTTCGGAAATGGAGGTCACGGCCTCGTGAGAAATCTCCACATTGTTAACGGTGGACGCCATACGCCGATTCAGCACGCGGGTGTTACGGATAGCGTAGTCAATCTTACTCAAGGTCTGGCTATAACGCTCCAGCTCCTCCATGTGCGCGCGGCCAGTCCAGGCCAGCTGGGCCATACCCTTAGAGGTAATAATGTCTTTCTCACAGGTGTTATAGAGCGGCTGTAAACGGCGGGCGGCAGCCAGCGCATGCCAGGCCTCCTTGCCGTCATAGTGCTCCATCGCTGTGCCCGCATCGTGGAAAACAGCAGCGAAAGCCCCCATCAGTGCGCGGGCGTTCTCACGCGGCGCGCGGCGGGGATCCTTAGGGAAGAGGAACATGAGCAAGAAAGCGCACAGCCCACCCACAATGCCGTCAAGACTGCGCGCAAAAGGCCCATCAACATTCGGTGGGAGCAAGACCACCAGGCAGGACTGCAAGCCCATCTGAATGGTGAAAAGTATGCCGTTATCTAAGAAACGGGCCAGCATAATCGACAGAAACATTACCAGCCCCGCCTGCCAGATGCCCCGGCCCAGAACCAGCATCATCATATCGCCGATGAGAATACCCAGAGTCACACCAAACGAAACCTCAAGAATACGGCGAGCATGGGTTGCCCCCGTAATATAGCCCAGCGACACAATCGCAGCTGTCGCCGCGAAAATCGGTTCGGTATGCCCGAGCACTTTCTCCGCAAAAAGATAGGCCCCGATACCCGAGACCACAATCTGAAGAGACTGAAAGAAACCGTCCTTCATGCGCACCCAGCCCTGCCGAGCCCGCTTATGCGCCCTACCCTTTAAACCCGCAACCTGCTGACCAAAACCCATACGCACCATTCTAGCCCGGCTGCCCGCGCACCGTCCGGGGCCTACCTCACCCTAACTGTGCGCCGCGAGTTAACCAACCGTTCACCCACTGCTAGCCAACCTGCTACCTAGCGCTCCTAAAGTCGAACCCGTTAGATACATTCCCACCCCTGTCCACTGTCTCCCACAGTTCAAGAATGAGACGCAACAGGGGCCTATCAACCAAAGGAATTCACACAGTGAAGGCTAAGTCACTTGCTCGTTGGGGCTCACTCGCAGCTGTAGGCGCACTCGCATTCACCGCATGCGGTTCAGATAACGCAACCGGCACCTCAAACACCGGTAATGGCGACTCCAACGCAGCCTCCCTGCCCTCTACCCCGCTGACCGGTGTAGGTGCCTCCTCACAGCAGGCAGCAATCACCGCCTGGGAGACCGGCTTTTCTAACCTCGGCGGCACCGTACAGTACTCACCTGACGGCTCAGGTGCGGGGCGTGACGCCCTCCTCGCAGGTGGCGCTAAATTTGCAGGTTCTGACCGCGCCCTGAAAACCGAAGAGTGGGAGCAGTCCAAGGAGGTCTGCGGTGATGGCGGCGCTATCAACATCCCCGTCTACATCTCTCCAGTAGCCGTGGCCTTCAACCTGCCCGGCGTTGACTCCCTGAACCTTGACGCCGAGACCATCGCCAAAATCTTCAAGGGCGAGATCACTACCTGGAACGATCAGGCCATCGCCTCCCAAAATGAGGGCGTCACCCTGCCTGACACCAAAATTACCGTGGTGCACCGCTCCGATGACTCCGGTACCACCGAAAACTTCACCGAATACCTGGCAGCAGCCTCCAACGGAGCCTGGGACGTAGAAGCAGACGGTAACTGGCCCTCACAATACTCGGGTGAGTCCAACAAGGGAACCTCCGGCGTTGTCTCCACGACCTCTTCAACCGAAGGTGCTATCACCTACGCCGACGCCTCAGCTATCGGCGACCTGGGCAAGGTCAAGGTCAAGGTTGGCGAGGAATACGTAGAACTCTCAGCAGATGCGGCAGCGAAGACCGTTGAGCTCTCAGAGCGCGTCGGCGGCATGCACGAAAACGACATGGCTATCGAGGTCAACCGCACCCCCGAGGATTCAACCGCCTACCCCGTGGTTCTGGTCTCCTACCACATCGTCTGCTCCGGCTACTCATCAGAAGATGACGTCACCCTGGTCAAGGCCTACGAAAACTATGTTGTTTCAGAGCAGGGTCAGCAGGACGCCGCTGATGCAGCTCACTCAGCCCCTCTGACCGCATCACTGACCGCCGATGCGCAGAAGGCTATCGAGTCCATCAGCACCAAGTAAAACTTGTTCAGTCCACGCAAGGTGCGGTCGGCACACCCGGCCGCACCTTGTTGGCTAGCGATACACGACAAAGGTACTCACATTCACCATGTCACCCACAGCAGCACCGCAGCAGGGCACCAGCAGCGCCCGCGCGAAACCTAAAGATCTTCCCGAGGTTGGAAACCCGGCAGCAGACAAAATCTTCTCGGGCGTCTCACTCGGCGCAGGCGTCCTGATTCTCGTTGTTCTGGCCGCCGTCGCCATCTTCCTGGTCGCCCAGGCCATGCCGGTTTTTACAGCAGACCCGGCAGACCTGACCAGCGGCAGCTTCATTCAGTACATCATCCCGCTAACCATAGGCACCCTGATTGCCTCAATCATCGCCCTGCTCCTTGCAACCCCGATTGGCATCGGCGTGGCCCTCTTCATCTCCCACTACGCCCCCCGTAAGCTGGCTAAGGGCATCGGCTACGTCATCGACCTGCTGGCAGCGATCCCCTCCGTTATCTTCGGCGCCTGGGGAGCCTCCGTCCTAGCGCCCCAGATAGTGCCCTTCTACGACTGGCTGGCCACCTACTTTGGGTTCATCCCCATCTTTGAAGGCCCCGCCTCGCAGACCGGTAAAACCATTCTGACCGCAGGTATTGTGCTGGGCATCATGATTTTGCCGATTATCACCTCCATGTGCCGCGAAATCTTCATCCAAACCCCCACCCTGCAAGAAGAAGCAGCCCTGGGCCTGGGGGCAACCCGTTGGGAGATGATCCGTATGACTGTCTTTCCCTTCGCCCGCACCGGCATCATCTCCTCCGTCATGCTGGCCCTAGGCCGTGCCCTGGGCGAAACCATGGCGGTGACCCTGGTGCTGGCCTCCGGCCCACTGACCGCCTCCCTCATCAAATCCGGCAACCAGACCTTTGCTTCTGAAATTGCCCTCAACTTTCCCGAGGCATACGGCCTGCGCATGTCAGAGCTCATCGCCGCCGGTCTGGTGCTCTTCGTCATCACCCTCATCGTCAATATCCTGGCCCGCATGATCGTGGCCCGCTACAAGGACTTCTCAGGAGCTAACTAATGTCTGTAGCTACCACCTCATCTCGTTTCACCAGCCGCCAGGCCCCCGCGTGGTTGCCTCTCGTTGTTGGTGCAGGTGCCCTGATTCTCGGTGCCGCGGCGAGCGCCCTCATCGGCTTCTCGATCGCAACCTTCGCCCTCTTTGCGGGTCTGTTTTTCGTGATAGCTGGCCCGCTGGCCGTAGGCTTCTACGAGGGGCGGCGCAAGGGCCAGGACGCCTTTGCCCGCTACCTGGTCTATGGCACCTTTCTGATAGCCCTCATCCCGCTTGTGTCGGTGCTCTACACCGTGCTGGCCAAGGGCATACCCGGCCTTTCAGGGAGTTTTCTGAGTACCTCCATGAAGGGGGTCACCGGTGTGCACGACAACGCTGCTGCGGCCGGTGAAGGGGCAGTGCTCGGCGGTATCTACCACGCCGTTGTTGGCACCCTCGAAATTACCTTGCTGGCCACCGTCATCTCTGTACCCATCGGGCTGCTGACCGCTATCTACCTGGTGGAATACGGCCAGGGAAAGTGGCTTTCTAAAGGCATCACCTTTTTCGTTGATGTCATGACCGGCATTCCCTCCATCGTGGCTGGTCTTTTTGCTGCCTCCTTCTTTGCGCTGGTCTCGGGCAATCCCATGAACCGCATGGGCCTGGTAGCTGCCGTAGCGCTGTCCGTCCTTATGATTCCGACCGTGGTGCGTAACGCCGAAGAGATGCTCCGCATCGTACCTAACGAGCTTCGCGAGGCCTCCTACGCCCTGGGCGTGCGCAAGTGGCGCACCATCATGAAGGTGGTCATCCCCACCGCAATCTCGGGCATCGCCTCGGGCGTGACCCTGGCTATTGCCCGCGTCATCGGTGAAACCGCTCCGATTCTGGTGACCGCAGGTTTTGTCACCTCCATCAATTGGAACGCCTTTAGCGGCTGGATGGCCACCCTGCCTACCTACATCTACTACCAGATTATGACGCCCACCAGCCCCACCGCCGCGTCCGTCTCTGAGACCCGCGCCTGGGCTGCCGCCCTCATCCTGATTATCATCGTGATGGTGCTGAACCTGATTGCCCGTGCCGTCGCCAAGATTTTCGCTCCCAAAACCGGCCGATAAGACAGGCAGAAGCGAGCGCGAGCCTGCACGAGCTATACCGAAGAGGGCCAGCGCGTGAGCGTAGCGATGCCCTTGGCCCACCGGCCCCTAAAATTTACGAGAAAGAACATAAAACACCATGTCAAAGCGTATTGATGTAGAAAACCTGAACGTCTACTACGGAGACTTTCTTGCGGTTGAAGATGTCACCATAGAAATTGAACCCCGTACTGTCACCGCCTTTATCGGCCCTTCCGGCTGTGGTAAGTCCACTTTCTTGCGCACCCTCAACCGCATGCACGAGGTTATCCCCGGTGCTCGTGTTGAAGGTAAGGTCATGCTCGATGGTGAGAACCTCTACGGTAAGGGTATTGACCCCGTGGTTGTCCGCTCCCAGGTGGGCATGGTCTTCCAGCGCCCTAACCCCTTTCCCACCATGTCGATCCGCGAAAACGTACTGGCAGGCGTGAAGCTCAACAACCGCAAGATTTCCAAGGCCGACGCTGATGAGCTGGTTGAAAGCTCCCTGCGCGGTGCCAACCTTTGGAACGAGGTCAAGGATCGCCTGGATAAGCCCGGCTCTGGCCTCTCCGGCGGTCAGCAGCAGCGTCTCTGCATAGCCCGATCTATCGCGGTCAAGCCCGATGTGATTCTCATGGACGAGCCCTGTTCCGCCCTTGATCCCATCTCAACCCTGGCCGTTGAAGACCTGATTAACGAGCTCAAAGAAAACTTCACCGTAGTCATCGTGACCCACAATATGCAGCAGGCGGCCCGCGTCTCAGACAAGACCGCCTTCTTCAACATCGCGGGCACCGGTAAACCCGGCAAACTCATCGAGTACGCCCCCACCCAAGAAATCTTCAATAACCCCAGCGAAAAGGCCACCGAAGACTACGTCTCAGGCCGCTTCGGCTAAACCAGCTCCCAGGCTGGCCGTCCGCCTGCTGGCGGATCCTTTCATTTCCCTTCCTCGTAGCTGTGCGGGGGAGGGGACACCATGGGAATGTGTGTTCTGCCCGGCTCCGCCCCCTTTCGCTGCTGGAAAGGGGGCGGGGCTGGGCGGCTTTTATTCTAGGCTCCGCGCATCTTACGGCGCATCCAACCGAGTAGGGTGGCGTTTTCTTCGGCCGCATGAAGAGAGTCGGCTAGCTCGGCGTTTTTGCGTTCAAGTTCGTCGGCGCGCGCCTGGGCGCGATCCCGCTGGAGCAGGCGCTGATAGTCCCAGGAGAGAGCGCGGTCGGTTTCGGCGCTGGCCTTGGCGGCGGCCAGTGAGATCGCGGCGATGTCGTCGCGCACCAGCAGGTTGGTGATATTCCAGTCGCCGGTGAAGACGGTTGAGGTGCTGCCAACCTCCGAGATAGCGGGTGGGGCTTGGCGGGTGCCGTTTAGGAGTACCTGCGAGGCAGCGTCCCACCAGCTAGCGGTGACCTCCTTAAGCTGCCCGGCACGTACCCGTAGGGTGGCAGAGAGCTCATCGCGGAGCTGAATAATTTCTTGCAGTGCTCCGCTCGGTGCGTCGGAGTTGAGAAGCGCCAGCGGCACGGCGTAGTTTTCGGTACCGTACTGCTCCATGAGTCCACGGATCCGCATGTCGGTGAAGGCATCTGGTAGCAGGGCCAGGCAGGGGACGCCTGCAGACAGCGAAAAGACTGCCGGGTGGTAGCGGGTAGAGAACGCGATGAAGGCGTTGCGGTGCACCTGAACCGCGTCGTCCGCGTGAACCATGGGTAGCTGTATCGGATTCGAGAACATATGCGAAGCGATTTCTGCATGCGTGGCGACATCGCCCCCGCCGGTGCTGGGTTCGCCTAGGTGTGGCAAAAAGACGGTGCGTAGGCCGTAGTCACGGTGCATATCGTCGAGGAGGTGGCCGATGACGTGGGCCTGGTTGGGGCTTAGCTCAGAAAAGGTGGCGCAGATGTAGCGTTCGGGAAGCTCAACGACAGGGCGCCCAGGCAGGAAACGGTGCTGGTGCTGGTAGAGGGCGGTGTCTTCCGCAAGCAGGTGGGCCTCAATACCGCGTTCAGCGGCCCAGGCGTAAGAGAAGCGTTCGCGTAGGCCAACCAGTTGCGCGCTCGACAGCAGGGCGGTGAGGGTGCTGGCGTCGGCATCGGTGAGGACGGGGCCCAGTGACTGGCCCGAGATAATCAAGGGAATATTGCGGGCTGCGGCAATCAGGGAGTAGGCGGCTCTCTCTGAGAGTAGGTGGCCGGTGGTGGAGTTCATGGCTCCGCCCCCGGCGATGACGATACCGTCAATATCGGCAACCTGCTGTACGAAGCTGGCGATGGCTGGGCTGGCAGCAGGCTCACCGCTGAGGTGCGCGCGAATGTGGTCGAGAAGGATTTCACGTTCGGCGGGGGCCTGGGGGAAGTCCAGGGCATGCACGTAGCTGATGCTGGTTCCTATGTAGTTTTGGGAGCGTTCGACGTTGCGGGTCGCGATGAGCACTTCGTAGCCGCGTCGGGTGAGTTCGTCGGCTGTTACGATGCCCGTGGCTTCGTTGCCAACGTGGTAAGCAGATTGCCCTAGGTCTGCAAGCACAAGTATGCGAGGCATAGCTAGCGGTTTTTCCTTTCACAAGACGGGCGGGCACACCGTGAAAGGGGTGCCCGCTCGATGCCTTCCGATACCGCTCTGAGGCGGTGCGAGAGAATGTTGTCTCTATAGTTTACGCACTGTTTGCCCCGGGGTTGTTACGTTGACGAACGGGTTTTGGGGGCGCTAGAGCAAGGGTGACAGCGCCAGAAAAAGTACCGCAGAGAGCAGGAAACAGAGGGGCATGGTAATGACCCAGGTGAGGACGATGCGGAGCACGATTTTGTGACGAACAGCGGCATAACGCTGGTTCATGCCGGCCCCCAACACCGCCGAAGCTGACAGGTGGGAGGATGAGACAGGTGTGTTCAAAAAGAACTGCAGTAGGACCAGCGCCAGGGCCGCGCAGCTTTGAGCGACTGCACCTCGGAAGGGGTCAAGGCGCACCATCTGGTGGGCGAACGTGTAACCAATGCGGGAGCTACCGCGAGCCGTGCCCAGGGCAAGCACCGTGGCTAGAAAAAGGGTGGCGATGGTGTAGGTGGTGTGATGGATCTCTAGCCCTGCTGAAAGGAGGAGCACCGCGTATATGACTACGGCTCTTTGGCCGGTTTGTATGCCGTGTATCAACGAGATGACCGAGTTGGAGAGCGAAAGAATGATGCGTGAGAAGCGGTTGACGGTAGCTGGGTACGTGCGCTGCAGAAGCTTGTAGAGGGGAAAGACAGCGGCGTAGGCTACGGCGAATAGGAGAATGGGGGCTAGGACGAGTGGCCCTAAGATAAAGGTGGTGAGCGGGTCTGAGAAGGGGCTGAAGTCCCCGAGGCCGGTGGTTCGAGCAGCCCAGGCAGCTCCAGCTAGCCCGCCGAGTAGAGCGTGGGTGGAGGAGGAAGGTATGCGGAACCACCAGGTGATGAGACCCCAGGCAATGACCGAAATCAGGGCGGCCAGAACGAGCCCCAGCCCGGTGTTGTCGTGCGGTACGGTGAGCCAGTGGTGGGTGAGCGGCCCGAGCACTATGCCGGTCAGGGCCATCCCGATGAAGTTGAAGAGGGCGCTGAGGCGGAGCGCAATTTTTGGGGTGAGGGCTCTTGCCTTGACGGGGATAGCGGTGGCGTTGGGCGCGTCTCGAAAGCCGGTGACGAAGGTGAACCCTATCAGCGCCAGGCAAGCAAGTGTAAAGAGGGCGAGAGTCACTAGGATTCCTGCACGATAATTCGTCCGATTTCGGTGGCGACTGTGTGCATAGCTGTTGTCGCCTCCGCTAGCTTGTGCACGAAGTGCGTGGTTTGCAGGTAGCGGCTCTGTTTATACCGTTCGAGGATGTCTGCGTCGTAGTCCTCAGCGATACGCACGGACTGCTTGGTGAGGCGGAGCATAGTAATCCAGTAGTCGTCGAGATCGCGCAGACTGCTGAGTTTGGGGATGATTTCTGTGGTGAGCACGGCTTGCCGCTGAATCAAATCAAGGAGGGTTGCGGCTTTGGGGGAGAAACGCACGATTTTGTAGAGCTGCAGAATGTGTGCGGCCGAGGTGAGTTTTTCGACGGCGGTGTTGAGCGAGACAGCCAGGGTGTAGATGTCTTCGCGGGGAATAGGGGTTGAGAAGGAACTGCGCACCGCGGTCATGGTGGTGAGGAGCATGTCGAGGGTGGCAGCTTCGTGAGTGAGTGCCTTTTCGAGTAGCTCGGGGTAGCGTTCTTCGGGGGAGCCCACCATCTCTGAGAGTAGCGCGGCTGACCCGGTAACCTGAGCTGAGAGCACGGCTAGCGCTGTGAGCGATGTGTTTTCCTGCGGGAACATACGCTGAAGCATGGGCCGTTTCTCCTGGCAGTGCGCTGATGTGTGTGGGTCTGTGCCCCATGGTACAGGCTGAAGGTTAACGGGGCGCACCTGAGATGGAGAGGTAGAGGACGCAGAAACCGGGCCCTTAGCCCCTGTGAAGTTAGGGGGTGGGAGCCCGGTAGGTGCGCTAAAAGTTTAGCGATGTCAGGCTGGGAGCGCCTCTCGGCGGAAGGCCGCTCGAAGCGGCTAAAGATTTGGAGCCCGGGGCTACCTATTAGCAGCCTGACATCTTGGTATCCATCATTCTCCTCCGGTGCCCTGCTGTCAACCCTGTAGAGTATTTTTGTGCAAGAATCTTGTCTGGTCAGGTTGTTTTCTGAGGCGCGGTCAGTCGAGAGTCTCGGCCCGCCAGCGCAGGGCAGCCTCCTCAAGTTCACGAGCCCTGCCGGTGAGCTTACGGGCGGCTGCGCGAAGACGCAGGGCCCGCGTAGCGGCCTCACCCCGCACCTCCGCTGAGGGGAGGTGCGCCGGGGAACCTCTCTCGCTGTCAATGCCGGAGGGGCTCAGGGCCTGCCCGTGCCTCAGTTCTAGGGCGATGTCGTCCTGGCCCAGTGCCAGCACCCGGCAGAAGGCCGCGAACCGGTTGAGGGCCACATCAAAGTCGCCGGTGTAGGCGCCGGCCAGAATCGCGTCCACGGTAGCCACTATCTCGTCGGCAGTTGGCGGTGAGGGTACACCTGCTAGAGCCTGCATTAGAAAAGACGAGTGCATGCCGCGCTCGTAGTAGTGGCTCATGAGCTGCGGGTTAGAGCGAATGACTCCGCGTAATGCATAGATACGCCACAGCGCCCCGGCCACCGTCACAGCCGGTGCACTCGCCCAGAGCTCGGCGACCGCGTCGATGCCGAATTCGTCGGTGTAGTGCACTAGGCGCTTAGTCACCGAGGGGTCTTCATTGGCCCGCCCCCGGGCCAGGAGCGCCCTCGCTGAGGCCTGGGCTGCTGCTGTCATATCTTCTGGGCTGGTTCCGCCGGTAAAGCGCTCAAACTTTTCGGTGGAGAAGCGGGCGGGGCGGTGGAACCTGGCGTTTGCTGGCATGTCTACCAGTGTAAACCCGTCCACCGATTTTGAACGGGACGGGTGCGCTACAGGGGTAATTGGCGGGTGCGCGTCACGATTGCGGTGAGGACGAGTGACGCAACCGTGCCGCCGAGTGCCTGCCCTGCCAGCACAGCTATCTGCAGCTGGGCAGCTAATAGGGGGGAGGCTCCGCCTATGAGGGCACCGATGAACGTGCCGGGGAGGGTCACCAGCCCGGTTGCCCGGGTTTGGTCTAGGCCCGGGGTGAGCGCCTCAACAATAGAGGCCTGTGCAATGTCTCTCAAAGCAATTGGGCTTGGGGCGCCGAGGGCCAACCAGCCTTCTATTTCGCCGGAGCGTGCAGCTGACAGGCTGACGAAGTTGCGGGCAGTGAGGGTTGTGATGGTCATGGTGCCGCCGATGATAATCCCAGCAACCGCCACGAGGTTCTGCGCCGAGAAAGGTACTAGGCCAAGCGCAAAAATGAGCCCAGTTGACAGGCCTGCACCTGAGGTGATGGCTAGAGCGGTGGCGGTGCGGCCCCGGTAGAGTTTCTTGGCGTGCCGGGCAGAGGCATGAGTTGCAGTGCCCACCATCAGCACAAGGAAGAGAGCAAGAGCCCAGGGGGCTGACATGATGCCGTGCAGGAGCAGGGCGATTACTGCCAGCTGTAGGCAGGCTCGGGCGATAGTGATGTAAGGCTGCCAGCGCAGGTCAATCTTGAAGTAGGCCAGCAAGGCAGTGGTAGCTCCGACAAAGAGGGTCAGAGCCACCACATAGTGAGCTACAGGGTGGGCTAGAAGGGCATTCATGGTAGCTATTAAACCTTCTGGCTCGGACGCTGGGCCCGACCGCCGCAGGAGGGGAGCACTGAAGATTGCTCGGCTGCCCCTGTATTTTGGTGCTTCTTGTTAGGCGGTGTATAGTTAGTTGAGCTGAGTTTTTTCAGCGGAGCGCCTTTAGCTCAGTTGGTAGAGCATCGGACTTTTAATCCGTGGGTCGTGGGTTCGAGCCCCACAGGGCGCACATCTTCATCAGTTTCACCCCGTTCCGGCGATACCGGAGCGGGGTTTTCTGTATCTTCAACGGTAAGAGATACATCAACTACAGGACCAAGAAGCTGTCCGAGGGTGATTCCCATATGTGCCGCAATCACACCTAAGTCGTTGATGGTGAACGCGCTTACTCCTCGAAGTCTCTTTGACAAAGCAGAGTGGGCCATGCCTATTTTGTCTGCCAGTTGACGGGCACTTAGTCCACGTCTTCCCATCCAGGCCTTTACCTCCCCTGCAACAGCTAGTTCAAATTCAGAAACAGGGCCACTTGTCCATGTCTTAGGCATCATGCCTCCCTACGGCGCGATGACCTCTACACCGACCATGGCCTCTCCGGCGCACTGGCCAAACGACCCGGCTTGGATAAAGCACTGACTGCACTGCATCCGGTGACACGCTCGTGATCACCACTTTGGACAGGCTCGAGCGCTCCACCCAGAAAATACTCGAACTCGCCGAGGAACTACGAGATCGCAATACCGGTTTGCGCGTGCTCAACCTGGGTGGTGGTGATGTGGATACTAAAACACCCATGGGCGCCATGGTCTTCACCGTCATGGCAGCCCTGGCCCAAGTGGAACTAGAGATTAAACGCGAACGCATCACCGACTCCGTCACCAAACGCCGCACCACCGGCGGCGACCTCGGTGGCCGACGCTCCACCTTCACTGAATCCCAAATCCGCACCGCATTCAAACTCATCCAAGCCGGCAAACCTGCAACCCAAGTTGCCAAGGATATGGGGATGTCCCGTGCGACGCTTTACCGAAGAATCAAAGACGCGGATTCTTCTTTATAGTCCTATCTCATTTGGACACGTTCGACATTGAAGTGCTCTGATCGCTCTCAGTCTTGTGCAGCCTGAGATTATGGCTGCCTCTATCCTTTGCGGGCCTCCAATTCCCGTCTCTTCTGATGTTTCTCAAGACCATGCGACGCCGTATCGGTAATACTTGAGATACCGCGCTCAATGCACTCGTCCTACATTGGCAGACACCGCTCCGAAATAGTCTACTCTCGCACGATATGTCCGGGAACATGATGCTGATTTCCGTCGAGCTTCGATTGTCATCAAAGATTCGGCAGGGCAACTGTTAGCAATTCAACTTTCCGGACAGAGCGATGACCGGCTGGAACTTCGGCTCGCTGAATCAACGTCCAAAGAGAGCATGAAACAAGTATTCCGCGAAGTCGGAGGAACTTACTAACATTTCCGAAGGAGTCATCCCGCAACGAGCGGTCCAAAAAGGTCCACCATAGGGTTTTGAGCTATAAGCTAACGAAACAGAGTTATGAGAAACCAGCACCAGTAAAATCGCGCCATTCGAGCATCCAGCTCGAATGGCGCGATTATTCATCCCCAAAACCATCAATTTTGGGCGCTGCAACTAGTACAGCAAATACTGTATAGTACATCGCATGATGAACATTGAGTCGCGGATCGATGCGATGAACCGGCTTGGCCGCGCCATGGCCGACCCCACCCGGTCACGCATCCTCCTGTCCTTGCTGCACGAACCCGGATACCCAGCGGAACTTGCCCAGGCCCTGGGACTGAGCCGCGCCAACGTTTCCAACCATCTGACCTGCCTGCGCGGGTGCGGAATTGTCGTGGCGAAAATGGAAGGCCGCAAAACCCGGTACGAAATCACCGATCCTCACCTCACCACCGCCCTGCGCGCCCTGGTTGAGGTGACGTTGGCCGTCGATGATCAAGTACCTTGCCTGGACTCTTCCTGCCCTGACTGCGCCACCAGCGCCGATCGAGAACACAAGGAGCAAGCATGAGTTCCGCCTGCGGTTGCGATTCACCGGAACCCACCGAAGAATTCGAAGAGGAACTGCCCTGGTGGCGGGATTGGCATGTGCTCGTCCCCATAGCCTCAGGTGTTTTCTTCCTCACTGGGCTTGTCCTTGAATGGAGCACCCACGACGAAAGCACCGCCATCGTGGCCTTGGTGCTGTTTTGGATCGGCCTGCTACTAGGCGCTTTTACCTTTGTGCCCGGCGCCCTGCGAAACCTGTTCACGAAACGGAAACTCGGCATTGGGCTGCTAATGACCATCAGCGCCACCGGTGCGGTCATCCTCGGCTATGTCGAGGAAGCCGCAGCCCTGGCGTTCCTGTATTCCATTGCCGAAGCCCTGGAAGACAAAGCCATGGACAGGGCACGCTCGGGCCTGCGCTCTTTGTTGAAGCTCGTCCCTGAAACGGCCACCGTTATCCGTGACGGCGCACCGGTCGCGGTCAGTGCAGCAGAGATCAAGATTGGCGATTCACTGCGCGTGAAGCCTGGTGAACGCTTGGCAACCGATGGCGTGGTCAGCCAAGGCTCAAGCAGCTTAGACACCTCCGCTATCACGGGGGAATCAATTCCCATGGGAGTAACCGTGGGTGACCAGGTTGCTGCTGGTTCCATCAATTTATCCGGCGCTCTAGTAGTCACTGCAACGGCGAACGGCACGGACAACTCCCTGACCACGTTGGTGAGCCTAGTCGAGCAAGCCCAGTCGGAACGTGGCGAACGGGCACGGCTCGCTGACCGCATTGCCCGCCCGCTGGTTCCCGGTGTCATCGTCCTGGCAGTACTGGTCGCTGTGCTTGGAGCGATCTTCGGCGATCCCGAAACATGGATCACACGCGCACTGATCGTGCTGGTCGCAGCCTCGCCTTGCGCGATGGCCATCGCCGTTCCTGTCACCGTTGTTTCCGCCATCGGAGCTGCCAGCAAATTCGGTGTCATCATCAAAAGCGGAGCAGCCTTCGAACGGCTTGGTTCCCTGCGCCGCATCGCGGTAGATAAAACTGGAACACTCACACGCAATCAGCCAGTGGTCACGCAAGTCCAGACTGTTGATGATGCGACCCGCGATGAGGTGCTCGCCGTTGCCGCCGCCCTGGAACAGCACAGCACCCACCCTCTAGCTACGGCCATCACCTCAGCAGTACCCGCGATCCCGGAGGCAACGGCGGTTAACGAAGAGCCAGGACACGGCATTACCGGCGTCCTGGATGGTGTTCAGGTCGGGGTCGGTAGTCCTCGATGGATTGCCCCAGGATCGCTTGCTTCCGCTGTTGAATCTATGGAAGCCTCCGGGCAAACCTGCGTCATGGTCACTCGTGCAGAGCAGGTCATTGGCGTGATCGGCGTGCGCGATGAACTACGCCCTGAAGCGGCCGAGGCAATTCGAGACCTGCATAACCAGGGAATCGACGTGGTGATGCTCACCGGCGATAACTCCCGTACTGCCCACGCGCTGGCTTCAATCGCCGGTATAGGCACCGTTCATGCCGAACTGCGACCTGAAGACAAGGCCCGTGAACTCGCTTCGTCGGTGCAGCAGGTTCCTACAGGGATGATCGGTGACGGGATCAACGATGCCCCTGCCTTGGCTAGCGCTACTGTGGGGATTGCGATGGGCGCTACCGGTGCCGATGCCGCCATAGAATCAGCCGACGTAGCCTTCACCGGCCATGATTTGAGACTGATTCCGCAAGCCTTGTCCCATGCCCGACGGGGCCGGGCGATCATGAATCAGAACATCGTCCTGTCAATGGCGATCATCGTTGTCCTGTTGCCCTTGGCTATTACCGGAGTGCTGGGATTGGCCGCGGTAGTGCTGGTTCACGAGGTCGCAGAAGTCATCGTGATTGCCAACGGACTTCGTATTTCCCGCGTCCACCGCAAGCAGCTCACACAGCAGCCTGGCAACGTCCTACATTAGCGCTGGTTTCGTTGCTGTTGAAGGTAACGGGCACTATTTCCACCAGGAAATTAGCACCCCGCCTTCAACCATTTAGAACTAAAGTGAATCGTGCTGTGCGATGCGCCATTTTTAACGGTGATGAACCGCCAATTGAAACTAACAGTCATATGCCGGGGATTCCCGGTTTTTGGTTGCTTGGTCAAGAACGGTCGTTTTTGACACATTGAGCGACGGTGCTTAAAAGTCTGTTTCAATACTAGATTGTCTCACAGCCTATAAGACGCGGGCGGATGAGGCTATGAGGAAAAGCCCGGCGGGACAACCCCCGGGCACATCTACTAGCCAGGACCATCACGATGGTCGCCGAGAAGAGCGGAAAAGGCCGCCTGGGAGTCAAAGCACGGCAGACACAACCAATCAATGTTGCCCTGCCGGCAGACCAGGGCGGCCGTGTGAGTATCGGACAATAATGCGTAGTCCTCCAAGGGTCTGGACACAGGAGCTTACCCCTTTCCTCAGTGGTGCGACCAGAGGGAGAAGAAACATCCACCCCGGTGCACCTGCTGCGGTGACAACGACCCATCGCCCGCAACAGGTGGCAATCGTCACGGTTATCCCTCTTTTTCAGATTCCTGTCCTCGGGATCAGAAAAAGACGGGCACCTGTCATAGGCCAGTGAGCATCTGCTTCATCTGGGCGATCTCGGCCTCCTGGTCGCTGATAACCTGTTCGGCCAGGGTGATCGCATGGGGATTCTGGCCGTCAGCAACCTCGTCACGGGCCATGTCGACCGCACCTTCGTGGTGGGTGGTCATCTGCTCCAGGTAGAGGCGAGCAGCCTCGGTGCCTTGGGCTTCCTCAAGGGCTGTCATGTCCTCCTGGCTCATCATCCCGCTCATGCCACCCATCTCGCCGTGATCCATGCCACTCATCTTGCCATGATCCATGCCACCAGAGTCGGTGACCGGCTGCTGGTCCCAGGCCTCGAGCATGGCGTTCATCCGGTCAATCTCCGGTCCCTGGGCGTCAATAACCCCCTGGGCAAACTCCACGACCTGGGCGGGGATACCCTCCTTGGCCAGGAGCATCTCACTCATCTCCACGGCCTGCTGGTGATGGGGGATCATCATCTGGGCAAACATGATGTCCGCGTCGTTGTGATCGGCGGAGATCTCCCCGTCCGCCTCAGTCGTCGCCGTGGTGGTCTCGGTTGTCTCAGGTGTAGTCGTTGTAGTGCTGGTGGCAGAGGTGGTGGCGTCGGTGGTGGCGTCGGTGGCCTCACCGCAGGCGGCCAGCGCCAGGGTGGAGGCCACGGCGAGAGTGGAAAGAACAAGGGTGCGCTTCATGGTGGAGCCTTTCAGTGTCATATGGGGCAGTGGAGAGAAATGGTGAATCAGTGGACGGCAGTGGATGCCGGAGTAGGCGTGGTGTGTTCCTCCTTCGGACTGGTGGGAGCCAGGTGGGCCGGGTCCAGATCAATCCGGCGCAACAGCTGGGCGTTCAGGGCCACCACGATGGTCGAGGCAGACATCAAGATCGCGCCCACGGCCGGGGACAGCACGAACCCGATCGAGGCGAGCACTCCGGCGGCCAGCGGCACGGCGAGGATGTTGTAGCCAGAGGCCCAGATCAGGTTCTGGATCATCTTGCGGTAGCTGGCCCGCGAGAGCTCAATCATTGACAACACTGCCCGGGGATCGTCACTGGCCAGGACCACTCCGGCGGATTCCATCGCCACATCCGTGCCGGCCCCGATGGCGATGCCGACCTCGGCGCGGGCCAGGGCCGGGGCGTCGTTGACACCGTCGCCGACCATGGCCACGCTCAGGCCACGCTCCTGTAACTGGGTGACCTTGGTGTCCTTGTCCTGGGGCAGGACCTCGGCGAAGACCTCATCGATCCCCAGGTCCTGGCCAACTGCCTGGGCCACCTGCTGCGCGTCACCGGTGATCATTGCGACCTTCACCCCGCGGTCCTGCAGGGCTTGCACGGCGGCGCGGGATTCGGGGCGGATCTTGTCCTCGACGGCCACCGCGCCGATGATCTGACCGTCGCGGACAATATGGAGCACACCGGCCCCGCGCCCGGTCCAGGCGCTGGTGGTGTCGGTGAGTTCGGCCGGGGCGGTGAGGTTGAACTCGCGCAGCATGTTCGGCCCGCCCACGCGAATCTCAGCGCCATCGACAGTGGCTCGGACCCCCCGGCCGGAGGCGGCGCTGAAACCAGTTGCACGGATTTGCCGACGGGAGGCCTCGGGATGGGTGGCTGCGGCCGCCACGATGGCGCGGGCCACGGGGTGCTCGCTGTCGGCCTCCGCGGCGGCGGCCAGGGCCAGCAGCTCGCCCTCGGTGACGCCGACAGCTGCCGCGACACCGGTGACCGCGTGCGCACCCTCGGTCAGGGTGCCGGTTTTGTCGAAGAGCACCACGTCGATGGTGCGCATCCGCTCGAGCGCCATCCGGTCCTTGATGAGCACCCCGGATTTCGCGGCCCGCTCGCTGGAGATCGCAATGACCAGCGGAATCGCCAGGCCCAGGGCGTGCGGACAGGCGATGACCAGCACCGTGACTGTGCGCACCACGGCATCGTCCGGGCTGCCGATGATGGTCCACACCACCGCGGTGATCAGAGCGGAGATCAGCGCGAACCAGAACAACAACGCCGCCGCCCGATCCGCCAGGGCCTGGGCCCGGGAGGAGGACTCCTGGGCGTCGGCAACCATGCGTTGGATCCCGGCCAGGGTGGTGTCCCCGCCGGTAGCCTCCACACGGATGCGGACGGTGTTGTCGGTGGCCACGGTACCGGCGACCACCTTGTCACCGGTGTCGCGGAAGACGGGGCGGGATTCGCCGGTGATCATCGCCTCATCGAATTCGGCGGCTCCGTCGAGGATGGTTCCGTCGGCCGGCACCCGGGCACCAGCCCTCACCAGCACGACGTCGTCGACGACCAGCTCGGAGATGGCTACGGTGCGGGTGGTCCCGTCGATGACTTTCTCGGCCTCATCCGGCAGCAGGGCAGCCAGCGCGTCAAGCGCGGAGGACGCGGCCCCGAGAGCGCGCATCTCCAGCCAGTGGCCCAGCAGCATGATGGTCACCAGCAGGGCCAGCTCCCACCAGAAGTCCATGTCAAAACCGCCCAGCCCCAGAGTGGTGACCCAGGAGGCGACAAACGCCACGGTGATGGCCATGGCAATCAGGAGCATCATCCCGGGTTGGCGGGATTTCAGTTCCGTCCATCCGCCCTTGAGGAAAGGCGTCCCGCCGTAGACGAAGATAATCGTGCCCAGTACCGGGGGGATCCAGGTGGATCCGGGGAATGCCGGGAGGTGGTAGCCGAGCAGGTGGGCGACCATGGGGCTGAAAATAACGACGGGAATGGACAGAATCAGTGACCACCAGAAGCGGTCCCGAAACATTGCGGTGCTGTGCCCGGCGTGTTCGCCGTGACCATGAACGTGGTGGTCTTCGTCCAGGACGGAGTGCGGGTGATCGTGGGGCGTCGCCTGGCCATGGGTGTCAGCATCTGCGTGGTGCTCGTGGCTGGCATAATCCGGGTGGTGGGTGTGGTCTGTTTCCGGAGCGGGGTGATCACCATGGTGATTACCGGAATGGTGGGGAGTGCTCATTAGGTTCCTTCCGCTCAACCCGGTCGGGGTTGAGGTGATTGGTAAAACTGATCAGGATAAGACGGCGTAGCCGGCCTCCTCGATGGCCCGGCGAACCATCTCCGGAGGTACGACACCGGTGACCGTGACGGTGGAAACACCACCAGTAGCGAGATCAACCTGGACGTCGTCGACCTGGGGAAGGGCCTGAAGGGCCTGGATCACGCTTTTCGCGCAGTGCCCGCAGGTCAGGCCGGTGACCTGGTAGCTAGGGGAGGACCCTCCTGCTGACGAGTCGCTGGCGGCAGGGATGGAGGTGGTGTCGGTACGTGAGGCAGGCCCGCAACAGCTGCAGCCGTGGGAGGCCATCGGCAAGAGGCGGGGCGGGGAGGTGGTCATGGGAAAGCTCCTACGGGTTGGCGGGATGCGGCGATGCTACTCTCTAGCATATACCCCAGGGGGGTATATTTGGAAGGGGTGGAGGGTACGGCCCTCACGCGGGGCAGGGTACGGTCACCGAGCAGCCTCCTCACTGCCGGGAGGGGACAGCGGGAGGCGGAGGGTAAACACCGCTCCGCGACCGGGTCCGGGGGAGATGGCGGTGAGAGTGCCGCCGTGGGCCTCGATCAATGCCTTGGAGATGGTCAGACCGATACCGGCCCCGCCGTTGTCCCGGCTACGGGCGGCATCCCCCCGGTAGAAGCGTTCGAAGATGTGTCCGAGCTGGCCAGGTGGGATGCCCTCGCCGTCATCGGCGACGTGGATGAGCGCGGTGGATGCCCCCTGTCGGTGGACGCTGATCCGGACCTGCCCGCCGGCCGGGGTGTGCCGTAGCGCGTTCGACAGGAGATTGCTCATCACCTGGCCGAAGCGTTGCCGGTCCACGAGCACCCGGGCGGTGTCCGTAATGGTCTCGACCTGTAAATCGACGCCTTTGTCAGCATAAGCTTCCCCCGCGGCAGCAGCGGCGGTATGGAGCAGATCCCCGAGCCCTTCCTCCGCCAGGTCCAAATCGATCCGGTGTTCCTGGGCCCGGGAGACATCGTCGATGTCTTCCATCAACCGGGTCAGGCGGGCGAGTTGATCAGCCATAATCGTGTGGGTGGCATTATTCCAGTCCACAACCCCGTCCTGGAGGCCATCGAGGTAGACCGTGAGCACCGATAAGGGGGTGCCCATTTCGTGGGCTAGATCAGAGAGCATCTGGCGGCGGACCTGTTCGGTGTGTTCCAGCCGGTCGGCCATGGTGTTGAAGGCATGCGCCAGGGTGGTGACCTCGGGGCCTGCTTCTCCGGCGGGCACGTGGATACGGTAGTTGCCGGCCGTCAGGCTGGTAGCGGCGCGGGTGAGATTCTGCAGGGGGGTGCGCAGGCGACGCGACAACCACAGGCTGGCCAGCAGGGCGCTGATCAAGGCGGTGGGCAGGGCGACGGCCAGGGTGATCAGGCTGGCGTCCCGGTAGGCCTGCTCGGCATGGAGCAGCTCCAGCGAGGGGTCCTCCTGGTCGGTCATCAACATATGATCATGGAACAGGGTCGGGCCCACCATCGTGGCCACGGCCGCAGCCACCAGCAGGCTAATCACCACGACCAACACCTGGGCGGCCAGGAAGCGGAAGGTCAGGCCGGGTCCGTGATTCATGGCTGCCCCACCCGGTAGCCCACGCCACGCACGGTGTCGATAAACCCCCGGCCCCGGGTGTCGGTGCCGAGCTTGCGACGCAAGTTGCCGATGTGGACATCGACGATGCGTTCATCACCGACCCAGGTGGTGTCCCAGACCTCGGTGACCAGGTCGTGGCGGGTCAGCACCTGGCCGGGGCGCAGAGCCAGGGCAACCAGCAGCTCGAACTCCGTGCGGGTGAGCTCCACGGTCGTCTCCCCCACCCGCACCTGATGGGCGACGGGGTCAAGGATGAGGTCACCAACGATCAAGGGGGTGGTCACCTGCGGTGGGGTGGTGCTGGTGCGCGGGCGGCGCAGCACCGCATGCACCCGGGTCACCAGTTCCCGGATGCTAAAAGGTTTGGTGATGTAGTCATCCGCCCCCAGGGTCAAACCGCTGATCTTGTCGTCCTCGCTGCCACGCGCGGTGAGCATGAGGATGTAGCAGTCCGAGAAGGTGCGAATCCGTCGGCACACCTCCAGGCCGTCGAGTTCGGGTAGCCCCAGATCCAGCACCACAACATCGGGGGAAAAGCGACGGGCCTCGTCCACGGCCTGGGTGCCGGTGTGAGCCTGGCGGGTATCGAAGCCGGCCCGGATGAGGTAGGAGGCCACCATCTGAGCCAGGGGTTGTTCATCATCGACGACCAGCACCCGCCCCGGGGGCGTGGCGGTGGTCGGTGTGTAGTCAGCCATAGACCCCAGTATCGCTCCGGCCAGGGGGGAATACCACCCTCGCTCAGTGCCCGGCGGGGAAATCTTCATCAAATCTTCAAACATCACCCTTCGACCGCCGTCACCCCTGTGCCCCACCCCGGGCCGGCGGCATCGCCTCCACTGGTAGGTTCAGCAGGCGCCACCAGGGATTTCACTGCCTGCACCGCATACCCGGGGCGGGTAGAAGGACATCGCCCACGGCTGTGGGGTGGTGACCCAGCCCACCGAATTCACCCCCTTTTCGCCCTGTCATAGTGCTGTGAGCAGGGTTTTTGATTTCTAGTCCGTCAGGCGCCCGTGTTAGACATAAGGTATGGCATCGACCTTGAGACGGTGTCTTCTCACGGTCTTACCACGATCCAAGGAGATTGACGTGAAACGAGCAACGATCGCAGCCGCCGCCCTTGCCCTCGCCCTCACGGGGTGTTCGGCCGCCGACCCGGAACCCACCGCCGACGGGACAGTGTCCCAGGATACATTCCTGACTACCCATGGCCTGGCCGACATGGACGCGGTGGAGATCATTGATCACCTCGACCGGCAGAAGGTCACTGAGCGTCCCACGGATCTGATTGCCTCAGTGCGTGCCGATGAACTGCTGCTCTCGAGCGATGACCAGGAAGTCGTGGTCGATCTTCCCGACAATCAGACGTATGTCTCGATCGCACCCTATCTCACCTCCACCCACGACTGCTTCTACCACAGCCTCACAACCTGCCTGGGGGAGCTCGACAATGAGGATATCCAGGTCACGATCACCGATGAGGCGACCGGTGAGGTGCTGGTGGATGAGGCGACCACCACCTTCGATAATGGGTTTATTGGCTTCTGGCTTCCTGATGATACCACCGGCCTGATTGAGGTCAGCTACCAGGGGCGTACCGGCACCACGGAGTTTTCCACCACCGACGACGGTGCCACCTGTGTCACAGACCTGCGCCTGACGTGATGGCTCAGCAGGGTCCTCACCTGCGCCTATCTCCCGTATCACTGAAATCTTGCACCAAGAAAGGTTAAATCATGACAAACGCGTCTTCCCGACGACAGTTTCTGCTCGGGGGGCTCGTCCTCGCCGGCACCGGGGCCCTGACCGCCTGCACCAGCGCCCCTGGACCCGCTGCCTCGGGATCAGGTCCCTCCCTTCGCCCCACTCCCACCCCCACTGCGCTCGGTGAGCCGACGGTGCGCCGGACACTGACCGCCCGGCCCCTCTCCCTGGATATCGGCGGCATCGAAGCCAAGACGTGGGGGTACGTCTCTGACACCGGGAATGCGGCCATTGAGGCCACCGCCGGCGACGTCCTCCAGGTCGATATCACCAATGAACTGCCTGAGAGCACCTCCATCCACTGGCATGGCATCGCACTCCACAATGCAGCTGACGGTGTGCCCGGCATGACCCAGAACCCCATTGAACCTGGCGAGTCTTTCTCCTATGTCTTTGAAGTCCCCCACGGTGGCACCTACTTCTACCATTCCCACACCGGCCTGCAGCTTGATCGCGGCCTCCACGCCCCACTGATTATCCGTGACCCGCAAGACGCTGAGGACCAGGACGTCGAGTGGACCATCGTGCTCGACGACTGGGTCGATGGCATTCAGGGCACTCCCGACGATGAGCTCGACAAGCTCACCGGAATGGGTTCGGGCGACCATAACGGGGGAATGGGAATGGGAATGGGAGGTCACGACCAGATGATGCACGGCACCCCGGATCAGGTACTTGGCGGGGATGCCGGCGATGTGATGTATCCGCACTACCTCATCAACGGACGTATCCCCCGTGCTCACCGGACCTTCAAGGCTCGCCCGGGCGACAAGGCCCGTCTGCGGTTTATCAACTCCGGCGGTGACACCATCTTCAAGGTGGCCCTCGGTGGTCACCGCATGACCGTCACCCACACCGACGGCTTCCCTGTCCAGCCCTGGGAGACCGAATCGATCTACCTGTCCATGGGCGAGCGTGTCGACGTCGAGGTCATCCTCGGCGACGGTGTCTTCCCGCTCACGGCTTTGGCGGTGGGTAAGGACGACCGCGCCTTCGCTGTCATCCGCACCGCCGGCGGTCAGGCCCCCCGCCCCGATGTCGACTTCCCCGAGTTGTCGTCCACCGGACTGCTTCTGTCCTCCCTGAAGCCAGCAGACCGTGCACTCCTGCCCGAGGGCACACCAGACCGAGAAGTCAGCATCGACCTGGGCGGGCAGATGATGCCGTATGAATGGAGCATTCTCACCGACGGCCAATCCTCCTCCGCGACCGTGCAGGAGGGCCAGCGCCTGCGGATGGTCATGCGCAACAGGACCATGATGCCCCATCCCATGCACATCCACGGCCACACGTGGGCGCTGCCCGGCAGCGGCGGGCTACGCAAGGACACCGTCCTTCTCCGCCCGGGTGAAACCATGATCGCCGACCTGATCGCTGAGAACCCCGGTGAGTGGGCATTTCACTGCCATAACGCCTATCATATGGAAGCCGGGATGGTCAGCTCGCTTCGCTACGAGTAACCCCCACAGCAGGGTTGAGGGCCCAGGTGGGCAGAGTCGCTGCAGACCGCCCACCGGGCAGCACGATGACCTTCCTCGGTGTTGTGGTCTTCCGGGACAACCAGAACACCGTCTTCTTCTCCACCGGGTTACTGATGATCGGCATCCTGGCTGCGGCAGCTGCAGGTCTGATTGTTAGGGTCTTTGTAGGTGTTGTCTAGGCTTCTTTGGATTAGGAAGGTTACTAGGGCTGCCTGGCTGTAGATTGGAACTTTTAATCCGTGGGTCGTGGGTTCGAGCCCCACAGGGCGCACATCGTATAGCCCCGTTGGTTCCCTTTGTTTGCAAGAAACTAGCGGGGTTTTATTTTTCCTGAAGCCATCGTTTGACAAGAATTTGGGGTTATAGGCAGAAAAGCAGGTTCTAAAACATGCTGGGTGTATATCCAGGTGTACAAATTTGCAGAGTGGCCATTTTTATACCGTTTTTCTCTGATTTTCGGTACAAAAGTGGCCACTCGGGGAAACTCGGTGATGAGTAGGTACAAGCTTATTCTTGTCGGGGTTCCTAACGTACAAGTGAGGTCCCCAGGTACAAGATACTACTTGTACCTGGGGACCTCACTTGTACCTTTCACAGACTGGTTTCTGTTTTAGCGGCAACTATTGCGCCATGAGGGCGAACATTCAGATCAGCTCGATGCTCTTGATAAAGGATATGGAACCCTACCTGTTTAAGAATCTCGGTAATAAAACTATCCGGCCAGTACCAGGCTGGGGCAATTGCGTGGTTAAAGGCTTCCAGGGAGCTTCCCCGAAAATATCCAAGCAGAAGGGTACTGCCTTCAGAAAGAGCTGACCAAATACCTTTAAGTTCCTGTAGGAGTTCGTCAGGGGAACAATGTATGAGCGAGTACCAAGCAAGAATGCCGCCGTATTCATTTCCCCTCTCATCTGCAATTGTTCCTACCTCAAACTGCTCATGGGGAAACTTTGCAGAGGCAATTTCAATGAAACGGGGAGTAGGATCAATTCCTTTTACGCTCTTGCCCAACGAAGCGATATAGTTTGTCCAGTGCCCAGGCCCGCACCCAAGGTCAAGTATGCTTCCTGCTACGGAGCTGGACCAAGAACTAATCAGCTTGCGGTCAGGCTCCTTCGTAACTTTGAGATGCCCTAAGACCGTGGAGTACTCTTGCGCCTGCTCAGAGTAGGCAGAGATAGCTTGTGCGTGGCTTTCATGAGTTGGCATCTGGATGCTTCCTTACCCCTTCATTGACGGATGAGTTCTGCTCAATCCATAGAGCAGCACGGTCTGAGATGAGCGATGCTAAGAAATAGATAGAAGTTCGTAAGCTCTGTACGTATGCCACATCTTCCTCGTGGCTTCCCTTGATGACTGGCTCATGGTGGGAAAAACGATTGCGGTTGATATACACAAAGTTGAGATGGCGCTCAAACTCGACTCTGCTAACCTTTCTCGAAAGGCGAGCAACAAACTTTGGCCAGACCGTTGCTTGGTAGTACTTGGAGAACAGGTATCTCCAGAAATCAAAGGGTAGCTCTGCAATGACCCGACCAGCCTCTAGGGGCTTGGTGCCACGTCTCGTAGCGCGTTCTACTGCCTTGTCTACGCTTTTCTTGGCTTGAGTACTCAGCGGTAGAGCAGGGTTTTGAAACCAGTGTTTGCCGTATCTTTCATGGTGGTTGAGGGCTCTATCTACTGCATTCCTCAGGAGAATCTCAAAGTGGCCGATATCAACAAGGAGTTCCTTAGTGATGTGAGCGTTCCACTGGTAGGCCTGTTCAGGGCTCCGGTACATCCTGTATTTATGAAGTCGAGGCTCAGAGAACCATACCTCTAAGTCTATTATTGATACCTGCTTGTCTCCCATGGTTCCTAGTATTACACTGAAGAGTGAAAACCCCGGAACGATCCCTGCTCTTGCACATCGCCGGGGTTACTGTTTTATCAAAGTAACCAGCATGCGCAGTGAATCCTTGTTCAGGTTTCTGGAGGCAACCAAGGCGAAAACTTTTAATCCGTGGGTCGTGGGTTCGAGCCCCACAGGGCGCACATATTACCCCTCACCTGGCAGGGCAGGTGAGGGGCTTTTCTTTACTCTGCTTCTTCACTCTGGGCAGGTCACTTTCAAGGTTGCTTAAGTGATTCCTTGCAAGGATTCAATAAAACCGACTACAAGAAACAGAATAAGGATACTTGTGATACCTAGAAGAAAAACTGCGATAGCGGTTTTATTCATCCGCCCTAGGGCGAATAAGAGGGCAGATAGCAAAAAGAGGCTGGTAATACCAACTACTGTGATGAGAGTTGTCTGTGGCGAATTGGTTCCAATGAAGAAAACCGCAATGTACCAACCTAGCGTAGGAATGAATATTGCTATAGCCAGTTTCTGATAGGTGCCCTCCTGCAATTTCATGACTGACTCCTGGTTAGCTCTCGTAGCTTCTTATGAAAAGGGGTTGCATATCGGATGCATAAAAGCAAGCTTTACGGCAGCTGCCATGGCCCTTTCTTTGCTTCCCATCCTGTGGGAAAAACGGTCGATTTCTGCCTTGAGTTGAGCATCGCAATAGCAACTGAGATAGCCGCGTTGTGCGTAGCACTTGTCATGGCGCATGCAAAGTGTATCAAGTGTATCTACGGGGGTGCCGGGACCACTATGCCCAGGGCCACACCAATTACCCCAAACTGGAATCTTAATACCTTGCGGTTGTGCATAGTGTTCAGAACTGTAAGAGTTGCTTGCGTGAGCTGGTTGCGGTGAGGAATCGTGACTCTGGGCTTGCTGGATGCGATTAAAATTCTGTCCAGCCTCGATAATTTGGTTGTGTTCACCAGCAGCTAGGGCTGCCTCTGTATCGAATGCTACACCTGAACTGGTTGGGACTAAATGTCTTTCGACACCTGAGGTTAACTCACCGAGTTCAAGATTGGTGGTCGACGCTGACTGATCAGCAATAGGTGATGGGAAAGCGAAAGCAACCTGATGAGAGATGGCAACATGGGCAAGCGCTATACAGGTAATAGCGAGTGCTTTGCGTAGCTTCTGAGCAATCATGACTTCTCCAAATAGCTGGGCTACGGTGCCCCTGAAGTATATCTAGATAGCAGCACATTATAGTGATTTGCATCATATATTATTCTTTTGGTCTATGCGCTTGAGCCTGTCGATGGGGGAGTGGGAGACTCAACGGTTCTCGTCTCTGACTCCAGATACTGAGTTTCACGGTAACGAGATGATGAATGGGCACGGGTGGCCCGTGGAAGAGGGTGGGTGCTCGTGCGAAACTTGCTATGTTTCGGAAGATATTCACTGCAATTCATGAGGCTGTAGATTGGAATTTTTAATCCGTGGGTCGTGGGTTCTAGCCCCACAAGGCGCACATAACAGCCCCTCGCTTGGTGAAACAGGTGAGGGGTTTTTATGGGCCAAGTGGGCATATTTTGGGCTTCTGGTGGAGGATGTTACTGCGCTGGAAGGTGTCGCGGGGAGGGCGGGTGTGCCTGTGGGGTCGGTGGCATTCTGTGTTCGATGGTGCCCGACACACTTCTTAATATTTTCCTTGTAAAGTTTCCCTTTTGGGATAAGTGGACGTAGCATTTATTACATCAATGAAATACAACTTCGAAGGAAAAGATGACCATGTCACGCGAATTCAAGACCGTAGCTGTTCTGGGCACCGGCGTCCTGGGCTCACAAATCATCATGCAGGCAGCCTGGCACGGCAAGAAGGTCTTTGCCTACGATGCCTTCCCCGAAGCCCTCGAAAAACTAACCGACCGCTGGACCTGGATCCGTCAGGGCTACGAACAGGACCTTCCCGACTACACCCCCGAAAAGTTCGACGAAGCCATCGCCCGCATCGTCCCCACCAGTGACCTCAAAGAAGCGGTCGGCGACGTTGATATCGTCATCGAGGCTGTGCCTGAAAACCTCGACCTCAAGCGCGAAACCTGGGCTAAGGTAGGGGAGCTGGCTGACGAGCGCACTCTGCTTGCCACCAACACCTCGTCCCTGCTGCCCTCTGACTTTGCAGACGCCAGCGGCCACACCGACCGCTTCCTGGCTATCCACTACGCCAACCGCGTCTGGATCCGCAACACCGCAGAGATTATGGGCACCGCCAAGACCGATGAAGAGAACATCAAGGACGCCATCCGCTACGCCGAAGAAACCGGCATGGTTCCCGTCTACGTCCGCAAGGAACAGCCCGGCTACCTGCTGAACTCCCTGCTCATTCCCTGGCTCGATGCCGGTGCAAAGCTCTACGTCAATGGCGTAGGCACCCCCGAGGAAATCGATAAGGCATGGACTATCGCCACCGGTACCAAGTCCGGCCCCTTCGCCGCCTATGACACTGTGGGCTTCAACGTCGCCTCCCATATTGCCTCAGCGAGTGACGACGAGACCGTGCGCGAGTTCGGTGCCAAGCTCAAGGAAGCTCTCGAAGCTGGCTTCAGCGGTGTTGCCGACCGCAAGGGTTTCTACCTCTACGACGAGGACGGCAACATCACCGGCGCCAACAACTACTGGACCGAAAACTTCGGTCAGTAACCTCAAACCCCTCTCCTCTGCACAAACTGCCCGGGAGGTCCTGACAGAGGACCTCCCGGGCAGCTTTTAGCGCTGGACTCAGTTGACCATGCGGTTAGCGTTCAACCGGACGCAGCCCGGCAGGGTCCTCTGCACCCCACTCAGCCCAGGATCCGTCGTAGACAGCGAGCTCGGTATAGCCAGAAACGTAGGCGGCCAGGGCATCGATGCAGGCAGTGACGCCAGAACCACAGGAGAAAATGAGGGTTTCGGCATCCCCGGCAACGGCGTCAACGGTAGCCTTGACCTCTTCGGGGGCGCGTGCCTTCCGGGGTACCCTTGAGCCAATCGCTCAGACTTACCTCATCGACCAGTCCTTCTTCAGGCACCAAGTCACCACCTGCAATAGCCTTACCCAAATAGGGGAGCTGAAATACAAACCGGGGGTTCAGTCCAGCGATCTCTCCCTTGATACTGAGCCAACTCTCCACCGCGGTCTTAATATCCAGTACTTCGGGGCCTCGAATAGTAATTCTGTTCTGGCCCTCAGAGCGCTCCTCCACCTGGTCTGCAACCAAAGAAGCAACCCGTTCTGCGGCAACAGGGGCTATTCTCATCGACGCTAATAAGCAAATCCCAGCCATAGTCGTTTTGCTGACTATCACAGGAAGAAGCTCAAACCACTGTGCTGATTCAATGATGGTCACCGGAACTGCACCAGCCTGATAGGCCGCTTCCTGAGCGGCCTTTCCGGCATAATAGCCGTAACCCCGCGCTACCGCCTGCTTGTTCACCCCATAAATTGATAGGCAGATTATCCGCCCAACACCTGCCTCCTGCGCGGCAGCTGCTATGCGTGAAGCGGTGCCTTCGAAGAAAGCAAGGGCCTTCTTGGTGCTCAGGGTGTCGATATTGAGGCAGTCAATCACTAGGTCAGCTTGCTCAACTGCTCGTTGTACATGGGCCTCCTGCGTCAAATCGTAGCCAAGCGACCGGCTAACGCGCCTAACGTCGTGGCCTTTCTGCTCCAATTTTTTGCTGACGAGGGAGCCTATTGTTCCGGTAGCTCCAAGAACTGAAATTCTCATACTTACATCCTATAGGGGTTGTAAGAAAAGTGTGCGAGCTGCTCCGGAGAATACTGCGCAGACTCTTGTTTGGTAGGGAAGCGGGCCTTAGAGTGCGCTGGGAGACTTTGAAGCCTATTCAAAAGTTATTCAAAAGTCCCTTCATTGCAGCTCCCCAGGCTCGCGCTTGCTACCGAGCCTGGGTCGCCCGATTACTTTTTGAATAAGACTTCAGTAGATTTGGCACGCGCTGGATGCCCTGGACGCCAGCAGACACAAAGTGGGTGCTGATTTGACTCGCCTCTAGCGCTCGACCGGGCGGACGCCGGTGGCGTCGGGCGCGCCCCATTCGGCCCAGGAGCCGTCATAGACAGCGAGCTCGGTGTAGCCCGAAACATAGGCGGCCAGGGCATCGATACAGGCGGTGACGCCAGAACCACAGGAGAAAATGAGGGTTTCGGCATCCCCCGCCACCGCGTCCACGGCGGCCTTGACCTCTTCGGGGGCGCGGAAGCGTCCTTGCTCATCCAGCAGGGACGTAAAGGGCAGGTTGACTGAACCGGGAATATGCCCGGCGCGCAGGCCCGGGCGGGGCTCAGGCGCAGTGCCGGCAAAACGCTCGGCGCTACGGGCATCAATAACAGCGGCATCTTGACGCTCAGCGAAGGCCTTGGTGGTCAGAGCGTCAACGAAGACCCCGCGATCCTCAGCCACAAAAGAACCGGGGGTAAAGGGGCCCTCATTGAGGGGGAGCTGGCTGAAACCGGCTGCCTCCCAGGCGGGCAAGCCCCCGTCAAGGACGGCCACGTTATCGTGCCCCATGGCCACGAACATAAACCAGCCACGGGCGGCAGAGAACATGCCCTGGCGGTCATAGACCACAATTGCTGAATCTTCACCTATGCCCAGGGCACGCACCTTGGCCTCAAAGTCCTGGGCCTCTAGCATGGTGTGCACGCCCTCGGGCGCGCTGAACTCACCGTCAACATCAAAACGGCGGGCACCGGGAATGCCCGTGCTGGCTCCGGCGAACTCGCCGACCGAAGCGTCCAAAACAATCAGGTTAGGTGCAGCGATATTGGCTGCCAGCCACTGGGCCCCAACAATGGGGAAGCTGAGGGTGATAGCCGCTCCCGAAACGGTCATAGTGTTCTCCTTCGCAAACAGGTTCTCTCATCATGCTAATGCCTCCTCAACCACACCGAACCAAAGCGCCAGGCTAAGGCACCCGCAATCATCGCTCCACTACACTTAAAAGGCCCTTAAAACTCACCCCAAGGAAGCCATGCCCATCAATAACGCAGAAACCGTCACCATCCTGACCACCGGCGGCACCTTTGACAAGGTCTACTCCGTAGCCGGTGAACTCGAAATCGGCGAACCCTCGGTGCCCGAGCTACTCAGCTACGTGCTCACCGACACCGCCTTCGATGTGCGAAGCGTGCTCAAGCTCGACAGCCTCGATATAGTCGACGCCGACCGCGCTACCCTGGTGCAAGCCCTGGACGCTGTAGAGAATGACCGTGTCATCATCACCCACGGTACCGACACCATGCCCGAGACCGCCCGCTACATCGAGGCAAACGCCGAGCTGGGCCACAAGGTTGTGGTACTCACCGGGGCCATGCAGCCCGCGTCCATGCGCAAGTCCGATGCCAGCTTCAACCTGGGTGCAACCGTAGCCGCCCTCAACCTACTTGAACCCGGAGTCTATATCTCCATGAGCGGTCGTATTTTTCCCGCGTCCTCGGTAAAGAAAAACCGCGCTCGCGGCATCTTTGAAGGGGCTTGAATACCGCTCATATCGGGCAGCTAACCCTGGCCTGGGGCGCGATACCCATCTCAGCTCTGGCAGAGATGCTAACGACACACGCGAGAAGTTCACCTATGGGGAGCATAAACTCTGGTTGATTTTGCCGCTGGCCGGTAGGGTTAAAGGGTAGACAGCCCGTACAGCCCCAGAAAGAGGCCTCATCCCCATGACCGAGCCCACTGGCAACTACCAGCAGCCCTCGCCGAACCAGCCACCGGCTTACCCCAACTACAACGCACCCCAGCAGTACGGTGCCCCCCAAGGCCAATACACCAACCAGGAGAGCTATGCTACCTTCGCCCAGGCCTACGGCCAGGGTCTCCCTGCCCACATGGAGGAGCCGGTAGCTCCAAAGCCGCTTAAGACTGCTACCATGATGATGTACATAATCATCGCTCTGGGCTTGTTGGGCTCGGTGCTTCAGATTTTCTACTACGAAGAGATTCAGCGGGGGACCGCCAATGGGCTTCTGTCACTTTTATCAGGGGGTACCTCAGCCGGAGAACAGGCCACGCTGGAATCTGAAATAACTCTGCAAGCTAATCCGCCCGCAACATCTATCGTCTTTGTCATAGGTCTTATCTTTAGCCTTATCTGGTCGGCCCTTCTGGTCATGTTTACGGTGTTTATGGCCAAGGGGCGTAACTGGGCGCGTATCGTGCTGACCATCATCGCAGCCATTCAAATCCTTAGCTTGCTTGGGGTCGTGAGCTTCTTCCTCTACTTCCACTGGACCTTGTTGCTCGACCCCATCGTCGGTGCGCTGTCAATTGTCTTTTTGGTTTTCGCCTGGAAACGCCCGGTTTCCCACTACATGCAGCAGGTCAGAAGCTACCGGCAATGGAAGCTGCAGAGCGCTTACATGGGTACCGCTACAGGCGGCGGGCAGAATCCACAGGGCTACCGAGGCTAGTACAGGTTCGTGGTAGAAAGCCCCGCCCCCCGGTCTTTGCTGACCGAAGCCGCCGAACTGCTACACCGCCTCACGGGCAACCCGACAGCTGACTTTCACCCCGGCCAATACGAGGCCATCGAAGCGCTCGTGAAGCACCGCCGACGGGCGCTGGTCATTCAGCGCACCGGCTGGGGTAAGTCAGCCGTCTACTTTATCTCAGCCCTACTCCTGCGGCGCGCTGGAAGCGGGCCCGCGCTGATTGTTTCACCTCTGCTGGCGCTCATGCGCGACCAGGTGCAGGCAGCCGCCCGGGCAGGCGTAAAGGCAGCCATGGTCAACTCCTCAAACATGACCGAATGGGATTCTATTCGGGCACAACTGGCCGCCGGTGAACTTGACCTGCTCCTGGTCGGCCCGGAACGCTTCAACAATCCGGTCTTTCGCCGCGACTGGATGCCCGAGCTCATGCAAACCTGCGGCCTGCTCGTCATCGACGAGGCCCACTGCATCTCTGACTGGGGCCATGACTTTCGCCCCGACTACCGCCGCATTCGTGACCTGATTGCTGGGTTGACGGCCTCCGTCCCGGTGCTGGCGACCACGGCAACAGCCAACCAGCGTGTGGTGCAGGACGTCGCCGAACAGCTAGGAGCGCACGGAGGCAGGAATGCGGCGCAGGGGGGCGAGGGCGTCTTCATTCTGCGCGGGCCGCTCTCACGCAACTCGCTACGGCTGGGTGTGCTCCACCTGCCTTCAGCCACCGACCGGCTGGGCTGGTTGGCCACCCATCTTAGCTCCCTGCCGGGTTCGGGTATTATCTACACACTTTCTGTCTCGGCGGCGGACGACACCGCTGCCTACTTGCGTGCTGCAGGCTACGAGGTGCTAGCCTACAGCGGCAAAACCGACCCGGACGAACGCCGCGAAGCCGAAATCTCCCTCAAAGAAAACAGGGTGAAAGCTCTGGTCGCTACGAGCGCTCTGGGCATGGGCTTTGACAAACCCGACCTGGGGTTCGTGGTGCACCTGGGGGCACCGCCCAGCGCCGTTGCCTACTATCAGCAGGTGGGCAGAGCCGGGCGCGGCGCTATCAAGGCCGACGTGCTCCTGCTGCCCGGCAATGAAGATCAGGAAATCTGGGAGTACTTTGCCACCGCTTCGATGCCTACCGAAGAAAATACTGGCGCGGTGCTGGCGGCCCTGACCGAGGCAACCGCAGCCGGGCAAGAGCTGAGCGTACCTGCTCTCGAAGCGCGTGTGGATGTGCGCCGCTCCTCCCTGGAATTGCTCCTCAAGGTGCTGGCCGTTGAGGGGGCAGCTGAGCGCGGCTCCCGCGGCTGGGTAGCAACGGGTGCGCCTTGGCATTATGATGCCCCGCGCTACGCCCGCGTGCGCCAGGCCCGTCAACGCGAACAGCAATCCATGCTGGCCTATCAGCAGACCGATACCTGCCGCATGGTCTTTTTAGTTCATGAGCTGGACGACACAACCGCAGCGCCTTGCGGTATCTGTGACGTGTGTGCTGGGCCCTGGTACCCCACCGACTATGACCGCTCGCTGACCGAACGTGCTGGTGCAACCTTGGCGCGCGCCGGGGTACCTGTTGAGCCGCGCGGTATGTGGCCCTCCGGCCTAGGGCAGCTGGTGCCCGGTGCAGCCCATGAGGTTACGGGCAAACCTCTGCGCGGCAAAATAGCTGAAGCGGAACGGGCTGAAGAGGGCCGTGCACTGGCCCGCCTCACTGACCTAGGCTGGGGCAACCGTCTGCGCGAAATCTTTGCCCCCGGCCCAGACGGCAACCCCGTGGACGGCCCCGTCCCTGCTGACCTGGGTCAGGCCAGCCTGGGGGTGCTCCGCGATTGGGGCTGGAAACAGCGCCCCACGGCGGTGATTGGCCTGCCCTCTCCGGTGCGCCCGCAACTAGCCTCAACGCTGGCCCGCGGTATCGCCGCCGCAGGGCAGCTGGTTGACCTGGGAGACTTTGAGATGGTGGGTGCTCCCGCTCATTTTGGCGGTAACAGTGTTTTTCGCTGCGCCGGCGTGTTGAGTGCCTATCGCCTGCCTGTGTCAGCGGCAGACTACCTGGCAGCCAGCCCCGGGCCTGTTCTGCTGGTCACCGATAGAATAGACTCACGCTGGTCAACCACCGTCACTGCCCGCGCCCTGCGCGCAGCAGGTGCTACCGGCGTCCTGCCCTACGCACTTGCCGTAACCCACTAGCTGGCTCCGTTCAAGGAGTCAGCTGTGAGTGACCTGACTCATCACACTCTCGACGAAAGAACCATGCCCCGCCCAGCCTTCACCAACCGCCCCCGAAACTCAGCCCATGAGGCCCTCATGTATCAGGCCATAGACCAGGCTAAACTGGCCCTGATTCATGCCGATGTACCCATCGGGGCGATTGTGGTAGATGCCAGCGGGCAGGTGATTGGGCGGGGGCATAACCGGCGCGAAGTTGACGCAGACCCCACCGCCCACGCGGAGGTGCTGGCCATCCGCCAGGCCGCAGAGCACCTGGGAACCTGGCGGCTTGACGGTTGCACCCTGGTGGTCACGCTCGAACCCTGTCTTATGTGTGCCGGGGCGATTTTGCTGGCCCGCCTACCCACAGTCATCATGGGTGCATGGGAGGAAAAGACAGGGGCTTCAGGGAGCGTCTATGATGTGTTGCGTGACCGCAAGGTCAACCACTGGGTTGAGGTCTATCCTGGGGTGCTTGAAGCTGACTGTGCGCAGCTCCTGACCGATTTCTTTAGTGGGCACCGCTAGGGGCGACACTCTTTCAGCCCCGGGTGCTGGCCCGTAAAATCATGTATCTTTGAAAAAGTAATATGATTTTTTCAAATAAATAGGGGGTAGGGGTGGTTGATCGCCAGGCTGACGCTGTTGTTTACGCTCACCAGACTCCGGTGGTTGGTGCATCCACTCGCCGCCCCGGGCGCACCAACAAAACTCAGCTCAAGCTCTTTGAAGCTGCTATGGAGATTATGAGTGAGGGCGGCCCCACCGCCACTACCGTTGAAGATATTGCTGAACGGGCAGGTGTTTCAAAGGGCACGGTCTACTACAACTTCGGGTCCAAGAGGACCATGATTGATCAGTTGCTTCAGTACGGTGCCAAGCTACTACTGGCAGAGATGACTTTAGCCAGTATCAAGGACGACCCTCGTGAGGCACTACGCGCTGCGCTTTTGGCCGCTGTCGTCTACCTGAGTGCTCACCCAGGTTTCGCTCGCCTTTGGGTGTCCGAACTCTGGCGGGCTGAGGCTGAATGGTCCCCGACGACCGACATGATTCGCGCTGATATCATGAGGTTTCTGCGCGATTTGATTGATGGGCTTTCCCGCCGCTACGAGGTGCACCCTGACCGCTCAGCTGAGGGGGTGGCGCTGATGATTTTCGGCGCTGTTTTCATGCTGTCTATGGACGAGACCCGCCACGGTGCCGAACGTACCCCTGACGAGGCTGCCGAACTGGTCATGCTGACCATAGACGGGTACATTGTGGGTTCCTGCTGACCGTGGAGTGGATGGCTGCGGGTGCCATGCCTGCGTTTGTGCAGGTCCCTGGCGTGCCAGGGCACTTACCGGTAATCAGCTTTGATTTGAGGCGTTGAAGTAACTAGGGTAAAATTTCTGGGGTTTGGTGACGTGTCCGAGCGGCCGAAGGTGCAACACTCGAAATGTTGTGTACGGTAACCCCGTACCGAGGGTTCAAATCCCTCCGTCACCGCCACAGATAAAAACCCGTTTACCCTAGTAAGAGCTAGGTGAGACGGGTTTTTTCGTGCCCGAAAAAGGCCCCGCCACGTAAATACCACGTAAATTTGTTGAGCAACGTACCGGCGCGGGTGGCTAGTTTGCGTGGCTGCTGCTGACTCCCAGATGTGAGCCTTGATAGAGGCTAGAGCGTCTAGGGCGGTGCGGGCAGCTGCGGCGCGGTAGGCAGGGTGGGCGCTAGCGGTGTAGCTGTTCAGGGCGTGGGCGAGTTGGGTTAGTTCGGTGTCGGTGAGAGCTGGGGCCGGTGGGGTTTGGTGTTGGCTGGTGGTGCTCATGGTTCCCAGATTAACAGGGGGCAGCAAGAGGGGCGCAGACGGTGGGGGCTAGGTGGCTCTACTGGTCGGCAAGGATAGCGTTTACCCCGGCCAGCTCTTCAAGGACTTTCTCTAAGGCGGCGTTAAATTCCGGGTCTGTGCTGCTGGTGGGTGTGGTGTCCATACGGTTCCCCTCTGCGGTGCTGGTGCTTGGTGTCAGTCTAACCCCGGGGGCGCTGGTGGCGTGTCTGCGAGCGCTTGATTAACCTGTGCGGGTTCTGTATCGTTGCAGTTACAACGGGCTGGTTACCAGAACGTTGCCAGCATAGGCCCCCGCTTTTGGGGGCCTATTTATTTGCCCTAGGGTTCCCACGTCCAAGCATGAACGGTCATATCTTTGAGTAGGGCTTGCAGCTGCTCACGGGCTTTCTGCGCTTTGGGGTGACCTTCATAGGGCACCGCTTGAAAACGCCTGTAGAGGTAAACGCCTATGTCTATTGCTTGAAGCCCTGGCGCTAGGCGTGAGTCGAGGAACTGGATATGCGGCGCTAGGTGTTCCAGATGGCTGGGCCTGTACCCGCCCGTTGAGTGCTGCTGATAACCCGCGAATTGGGCTTGCAGCTCAGTTTTGGTGTCTACTACATCGGCATAGAGCAAGACGGGTTCTCTTTGCCCTGTTCGTTTTGCGTGCTCATTGACGCGTTCTAGGGCGTGTTGAAGCGCTAGAGCGTGGGGCGGGTCTGGGTATTTGTAACGTGCGTTTAGGCGGTTTACGTCTATGCCCCGGAAGATAAATTTAACGTTCTCTTCATGCAGGATAGTTAGAACCTGTTTGATGATGTAGTTAGCTTCCCTGTGCTTTCCTCTGAGAGGTTTCCATTTACCGGCCCCGCCTAGTATTTCGTGGGCGTGCAGTTCGGCGTTGGCGGGCAGGTTGTGGTATTCGATTTGGCTGTCTAGGAACTGGATTAGTCTTTGGTCTACTCGTTCCCAGCTATGTTCTTCTGCTACCGCGCACCCGAGGAAAAAGAGTTCTTGGGTGTAGGACTCGTCAATGTAGGTAACTAGGGGCATGGGATAAGACTAGTGTTAAAGTGTGGCGAGTTTGGGCGGGGGGTGTGGCTGGGTGCTGGTGGTGTTTGCTGCTGGCTGAGTGGATTCGGGTTCATGATTCTAGCCTTCCCCGAAAACTACGAGGATGTAACGATGGTAGATGCCTGAGATACTTACTTTCCCTCAGCTGATAGCTTTTAACTATGCGTATTAAAGTTCTGAACCACCCCCTAGTGGATCACAAAATCACTGTTCTGCGAGATAAAGATACCCCCTCACCGGTTTTCCGCCAGCTTGTTGATGAGCTGGTGACCCTGCTGGCCTACGAGGCAACTCGCGAAATCCGTGTGGAGCCCCACAGCGTGGAGACTCCCGTGGCGCAAACTACGGGTTCACGCATTGCCAGCCCCCGCCCACTCATCGTCCCTATTTTGCGTGCTGGGCTGGGCATGCTAGAGGGGATGACCCGCCTTATCCCCACAGCCGAAGTCGGTTTCTTGGGCATGGCCCGCAACGAAGAAACCCTTGACATTGTCACCTATGCCGAGCGTCTGCCTGAGGATCTGACCGGCCGCCAGGTTTATGTGCTTGACCCCATGCTGGCCACCGGCGGCACCCTTATTGAAGCCATCAAATTCCTGCGTGCCCGAGGCGCTGACCGTATTACCTGCATCTGTGTGCTGGGCGCACCTGAAGGGATGGCCGCCCTAGAGAGCGGAGTGGAGGGCATGGACGGTATCGACCTCTTCCTAGCCGCTCAAGACGAGCGTCTTAACGAGAAGGCCTATATTGTTCCAGGCCTGGGCGATGCTGGTGACCGCCTTTACGGTGTAGCTGAGTAGCGTTCAGCTGTGACTGTGGGCGCGGTAGATCCAGGGGGCGGGGCAGCTGCCATCGCGTAGCTGAGAAAAGAGGCTTACAGTATTGCATGATGAGATTGAGGGGAAGTTGGGTATTGACAAGTGCCCTGTGGGCCTATCTAGCTACCCACCCTGCTATGCAGGTGAAAATATGCAGAAAACAGAAACTCTAGCCTTGCCGTTTGGGTATATGAGTGTAAAAGTATTCTAAAGACCGCAAGAGTTCTCACCTCTTTAAGTCTTGCGAGAGGTGTAAACTCGGATTGGTTGAAAAAATACGCGATTGTTACTTGCTTTAACAACAAATTGCGACAACGATTAAAAGTAGACAGCAGAGCCGCACTCACATCGGTTGTGTAGTCTTGCGGAACCACACACTCATGTAGCCAAATCAGGGAGAAGGTAGACAAATGTCAGGTGCACCGGGATACGTTCACATCTCGCAGCGCAACCGTTCTGCCGCTCAGCGCCAACCCGGCGTTGCGGGTCATGGTCGTGGTATTGCAAAGCAGCAACCCGCAAATCTTCGCCCTATGACGTATAAGCCAGAACCGCAGCGAGCAGCTGCCCCAGAAAACGAAGCCCGAGGTTTCGTTATCTACGTAGGTCTCAGCGAAGAGGCTGCGACCCAGCAAGGCACCTCTTTGGTGCGCATTGTTCAAGATACCCGTGCCTATGTGCAGAACCTCGTCAGCGGCGCCGAATCGTATGCGGCAGTCGCTTTGGCCCCCTCAGATGCGCAGGGTAGTGACCTCGAAGTGGTACGCAACGCACTAGGGGATCCTACCGCGGTGCATTACCAGCCCGAGGCCAGCGCCCCGTCGCACCATACGGTCTCGGAGGAGTCCAAGCCCAGTCACTCTGTGGGTGTGCTGATTGACCTTTCACGCCGAGAGGTTTACCTTGACGGCGAGATGCTCAATCTGACCTATAAGGAGTTTGAGCTACTCAACTACCTGGTGGAGAACGGCCAGCGCACGGTTGCTCGCGAGGAGCTGTTGACCAGTCTCTGGCGAGATGCCGAAGAGGTTCCCAACGAGCGAACCATTGACGTACATATTCGCCGTCTGCGTTCTAAGCTGGGCCGCCTATCGAATACCGTGCGCACGGTGCGTGGCCAGGGTTACCGCTTCTACGAGCACCCCGAAGTCGTTGTCTGGGCCGCTCCCGAATATTCCATCTAGGATTAGGCGACCCCCAACCGTGCCGACGCCCTGCCCTGCCTCACCGAGGTGGTGCAGGGCGTCCTTGTGTTGAGCCGCCCGCCCAGAACACTGGGTGTCGGGGCGAGGAGAGCACGGTAGTAGAGTAGAGGGCATGACGTCACCCGCTCTCAAAACATCAATCGTTGGTTCTGGCCCCCGCAAAACCGTGTTTTTGCACGGCCTGCTGGGCAGGGGCAAAAATTTTACCCGCATCGCTAAGGGACTGGGGGACGTAGCGCAGACCCTGCTCGTTGATTTACCCAACCACGGGGGGAGCTACTGGACCGAGACGTTTGACTACCGAGCGATGGCTGATATAGCCGCTGAGACTGTCACAGAATATGCCGCCGGCGAGCGGGTGGCGGTCATAGGCCACTCTATGGGCGGCAAGATTGCCATGCTACTGGCGCTTCGGCACCCACATCTCGTGAGTAAGCTGGTGGTGCTCGATATCGCCCCGGGGGAGTCTAAAGGAAGCTTTGAGGTGCTCATGGACTCCATGCTGGCCCTGCCTCTTGGCGACTATTCCACACGCTCGCAGGCTGATGCCGACCTAGCCGTCAACGTGCCAGAGACGGGCACCCGGGCCTTCCTGTTACAGAACCTGAGTCTGTCAAAGACGGGGAACAGCTGGGAACCCAACCTGGCTATGCTACGGGCCCACCTGCCCGAAATTATGGGCTGGCCCGGTGCAGAGGGGAGCTTTGACGAACCTGTGCTCTGGGTGGCAGGTGGCAAATCACCCTACATTACCGAGGCCGATATCGAGCCTATGCGACGGCTCTTCCCACGTATGCGCCGTGTGGTGATGAAGGGCGCTGGCCATTGGGTTCATGCAGAGAAGCCGGACGAGACGGTGTATCTGCTCAGGGGGTTTTTGAGCGCTGACTAGTTCGCCTTGCCTGCTCGGTCATCTAGGGAGAAGCCACATGAACCTCGGTGTGAACCCGGCTGGTTCATGAGCCTGCCAGGTGAAACCACCGGTGAGGCTCAGTTAGGGTCTGTACCTGAGAGCGCCCCGGTGTGGAGGTCGATTCTGGGGAGAACAGGACGACCGGGCAAGAGACACGTAGGATGGAAGATATGACCGACTTTGTTTTGCCTCGCCACGATGCCCGCACCTTGATTATCATGCGTCACGCTGAGGCTGACTGGGGCCTAGACGATTTCAACCGCCCCTTGACCCGCCGCGGGCACGAGCAGGCGCAACGAGCTGGCAGCTGGCTTCTGCAGCAGGGCTTTGTGCCAGAAATGGTGGTGTGTTCATCGGCGCTACGCACCAGGCAGACCACTACCTGGGTCTCAGAGGCACTGGGTGAAAAAGCTCCCACTGCCAGCCTCGATGAACGACTGTACAACGCCCCTTCTTCGCAACTGTTGACCACCATCAACCGCACCCCGGCGAGTGTGCAGTCCTTCATGGTTGTCGCGCATCTGCCCGGTGTGCAGGACGCCGCCCTGCGACTCGCCAGCCCTACTTCAGATTATGAGGCACTCATGGACGCCTCATATGGTTACGCTCCTTCATCACTGGCCGTCTTCGAGGTGCCCGAAGACTGGGAGAGGCTGGTGGAAGGCGAGGCGCGCCTCACCCATTTCGCAACCTTCTAGGAACCATTCTCGTCAGAGACCTACGTCCTTAGCTTTTCTGTCCCCACTTTTTCTGGCTACGGGGGAGCGGCCCTGGTGACGTCGGCAGCTGGCAAAAAGACATCCCCTGAACATGAAAAGCCCCATGGAAACTGGCTTCTGCTCGGTTCCACGGGGCTTTCGGTGCTGGCGGAGACGGGGGGATTTGAACCCCCGGTCGAGTTTAACCCCGACCCTTCATTAGCAGTGAAGTCCATTCGGCCGCTCTGGCACGTCTCCATCGCTGGTGGAGCTGGCTCGTCAACCTGGCCTAGCAACACAGCTCCACTAATACTAGCGGCAAATAAAGCGCTGGTCAAAAGACGATGACGGCAGCTGGGGTAGATGACCGGTCCCTGACACACGGGTGCTTAACATTCAGAGGTGAGGGGAGTATATTTCTCACCATCACTTAATGTATAAGGAAGCTTATGGTTTCGTACATCTCTGATCGTTGGGATCAGATTGCTTTTGCTAGCTGGCAGCACTTCTCCCTGGTGGTGCAGTGCCTACTCTTAGCAACCATTCTCGCAGTCGCTCTAGCTGCCCTTTGCTACCATAGGCCCGCTCTGGCCGGTATGGCGAACGGCGTTTCAGCGGCCGGTCTCACGATTCCTTCCTTCGCGCTCATCGGTTTAATGATTGCTCCCTTTGGTTTTGGGGTGGCCCCCGCGATGATTGTGGTGACGTTTTACTGTCTGCTACCGATTCTTCGTAACGCCCTGGTGGGGCTGTCGAATGTTGACCCATCACTGGTAGAAGCGGCGAGAGGCATCGGTATGTCTCGAGTAGCGACCTTCTTCAAAGTGGAGCTACCGCTGGCGTGGCCGGTGATTTTAGCGGGAATGCGCGTATCGGCTCAAATGACCATGGGCGTTGCGGCAGTGAGCGCTTATGTACTGGGCCCCGGTTTGGGCGGGTTTATTTTCTCCGGTCTCTCCCGCCTTGGTGGGGCGAACTCTTTTGAAGCAGTAGTCACGGGCGTGGTTGCTGTCATTGTTATTGCTCTTATTCTTGACGGCCTGTTGGTTCTTCTGGGCCGTCTGACGACTTCGCGAGGTATCCGTGTCTCCTCACACTAAAGACTCTTCACCATCGAATATCACCGGTGCGACCATTCTTCTGGAGAATGTCACCAAAACCTATGGCGGTAAAAAGCCCGCAGTAGACCAGCTCACGCTTGAGATTCCTGCGGGGCAGACCGTCATGTTCGTTGGCCCCTCCGGCTGCGGTAAAACGACCACCCTCAAGATGATTAACCGGCTGATTGAGCCTACCTCTGGGCGCATCGTCATTAACGGTGAAGATGTGACTTCGATGAACAGTGACAAGCTCCGCCGTGGGATCGGCTACGTGATTCAGGCAGGCGGCCTCCTGCCGCACCTGACGGTGGGAGCAAATATTGGGCTGGTACCTAAGATGCTGAAGTGGGATAAGCAGCGCATCGCTGAGCGTACTGACGAGCTCCTCGACCTGGTATCGCTTGACCCCACAATTTACCGTGATCGCTACCCCAAAGAGCTCTCGGGTGGTCAGCAACAGCGAGTGGGCGTGGCACGAGCCCTGGCGGCAGACCCCTCTATTTTGCTGATGGATGAGCCTTTTGGCGCAGTTGACCCCATCACCCGCCAGCGTCTGCAAGAAGAGCTGTTGCACATTCAAAGTGAGTTGCATAAGACGATTGTGTTCGTTACTCACGATTTTGACGAGGCCGTTAAGCTGGGCGACTGGATTGTCATTTTCAATGTAGGCGGTCATATAGAGCAGTACGGTACACCGGAGCAGATACTGGCCCGCCCCGCGAGCAAGTTTGTAGAGGACTTTATCGGCTCGGGGGCCGGGCTCAAGCAGCTAGGCCTGGCGCGTGTGCGTGATACCACGATGAGCCGTGTCCCTGCTTTCCGTGAGGGGGACGATGCCAAGGACGCCGCGCTGCGGGTCAGTGAGGACGGGCACAGGTATGCGGTGGTGGTGGACGCCAACGACCGCCCCCTTGATTTAGTGAGTGTGCAGGCTCTTCAGAAGATGAGCACCGTGACCACTCGGCCTCACCAGATTCTCCACACTGTTGGCGAGTCTTCAACGCTTGACGATGCCCTCGATACCATGCTTGTGGCGGGATCTTCGGTCGCAGTGGTGACCGGACCGCGCGGCCGCTACCGGGGTCTACTGCACGCACAGACCATCATTTCGTCCATCGATGAGGCGTCTTCCTCCGATGTGGCTGAAGTGGATCTGCCGGTAGGGCACAATACGGGGCAAATCCCCATTGCCACGCGCACCGAAGACGGAATTGTGACCTACCGGGTGGCAGAGGGCGGATCCTCATCGGGAGATTCCGCCGTTCCCAGTGCAGAAGCTCTCGAGTCAGAAGCTTCTGCGGTAGGGCGTGAACAGGCATGAGTGAGATGACGAAAGCGGCGCCGAGCTCCCGAACACGTGAGGGAACAGCCCCCGAAACAGCCTCTCTGACCGCAGCGAGCGGGTGGCGTAGCCTGGCGATACAGCCTCTCTGTCTGCTCCTGGTCGTGGGTGCCATGGTGGTGTGGCTGATGACTGCTGAGCTCACAGAAACCGAGAAAATAACCCTTGAGCCGGCTAACCTGATGGTTCTCGCCGGCCAGCACCTGTACCTCACGTTTGTGTCAGCTTTTTTCGTGCTGATTACCGCTATTCCTTTAGGTATCTTGCTGACCCGTAGGCCTTTTCACCGGTTTACGGGTGCGGTCATGGGCCTAGCGAATATAGGGCAGGCGGCCCCTATCGTGGGTTTAATCGTTCTTTTCGCCTTCTGGTTGGGGTTCGGGCCACGCGCGGCTCTGGTGACCCTGGTGATTTACGGGTTTCTGCCGGTACTCAAAAACACCATGGTGGGTCTAGAAGCGGTGGACTCTCGGCTTATCGAGGCTGCTCGGGGCATGGGTATGAGCGCCTGGGCTGTGCTCTGGAAGGTGGAGCTACCGCTTGCGGTGCCTATCTTGCTCGCTGGTGTGCGCACCGCCCTGGTGCTCCTCGTAGGTTCAGCCACCCTGGCAACTTTCATCAACGGTGGTGGGCTTGGCCTGCTGATTACTACGGGCGTGAACCTGGCCTTGGACCGGGTGCTAATTTTCGGTGCGGTATTGGTCGCGGTGTTCGCGCTAGCGGTTGACTGGGTAGCGCGTGTGGTGGAGTTCTATGCAACTCCGAAAGGTCTGTAAGCATCATGAAAAAATTAGTGAATCCTCTAGTGTTGATGGCGGTGGCCCTACTGCTGTTGACGGGGTGCGGTTTGAGACCGTCAACCTCTGCGGTGCAACCGGCTGAACCGGGGCTGATTCAACCCATCGAAGGAGCAGAAGGCCACCGGCTGACTATTGGCTCGAAGAACTTCACAGAGCAGATTATCTTGGGCAAGATGGCGGTGCTGACCGCCGAGGCGGCAGGGTTTGACGCTGTGGATATGACGAATATTCCCGGTTCGCAGCCGGCACGCAAGGTGCTGGTTTCTGGTGAAGTTGATATGGAGTGGGAGTACACCGGCACTGCCTGGCTGACCTACCTGGGGCAAGAGGAAAGTATCGCTGACTCTGAGCGTATGTGGCAGTCTGTGGCTGAAGCTGACCGAGCCAACGGGCTCGTGTGGGGCCAGCCTAGCCCGCTGAACAATACCTACGGTATGGCGGTGCGAAGGGAGTTTGCTGAGGCGCACAATCTCACAACCATCTCAGATATCGCCTCCCTGCCGGTGGAAGACAGAACCTTGTGTATCGAGGCGGAGTTCAACTCCCGCTCCGACGGGCTGAACGGTATGCTCGAAAAATACGAGCTCCCCCGCGGCAGCGGTGTTCCTGAGCAGAATGTGCAGATTATGGATACCGGCGCAATCTATGCTGCGACCGATAACGGCACCTGCAACTTCGGTGAAATTTTTACCACTGACGGCCGTATCAATTCCCTTGACCTGGTGGTGCTTGAAGACGATCGTCAGTATTTTCCCGCCTATAACGGTGCTCCTGTTTTTTACGCTCAGACTTTGGAACAATTTCCTGAGCTTGAGGACCGTTTTAACCTGGTAGCGCAGCGCCTGAACGATGATGTGATGAGAGATCTTAACTATCGTGTGGACGTTCAGGGTGAAGACCCCGGCGCGGTGGCTCGCGACTGGATGCTTCAAGAAGGCCTCATCACTGAATAAGGCTTCCACCGCCGTAGGTGGAGGGCCGTGAGCACTCCACCTACGAGAATGTCAGATGGTTTTTAGGGTGGGCAAGCGTAAATAAGGTGGCGCATTCCCCATGATATCTGAGGTCGGGCACGAAAAAACTCGTCTGCGTGAGCAGACGAGTTTTGTTCTTGCGGATGGTGTGGGATTTGAACCCACGAGACGGGGTTGCCGCCTACTGGTTTTCAAGACCAGCTCCTTCGGCCGCTCGGACAACCATCCAAACATGTGCAAGGCACTTCTAACCATGGTACATAAAGCGGTTAATAAAACAAAATGGTGGCCCCTGTGCCCTTGCTCTCGTTAGGCTGGGCTGTAGGTGCTGTGCAAGGACGCCGGTGCCTGCCTCTGCCCGCTGGCAGGGGGAGAGTGAGTTAGGAGCTAGAGGATGCGCGCAATTCTTGAAGAGAAGCACGGCGGCCCGGAGGTTTTGGTGGTGACGGAGCAGCCCGCCCCTGTGCCGGGCCCGGGTCAGGTTCTTCTCACAACGGCGGCGGCAGGTATCAACCGCGCGGACGTTTCTCAACGGCAGGGTAACTACCCGCCGCCTCCGGGCGCTAGTGCCATTTATGGGCTGGAGGCCTCTGGGGTTGTTGAAGCCCTGGGGGAGGGGGTGGACGATGCCTTCTTGAACCAGGAGCGGGTAGCCCTGCTGGCCGGCGGAGGTTACGCCGAGTACGTGGCGGTTGACGTGGCCCATACCCTCCCTGTGCCTGAGGGGGTGAGTCTTGAGGACGCCGCCGGTCTGATTGAGGTGGCCGCAACCGTCTACTCCAACCTTGTGCTCACTCTGGGCATGGGCGTCACCCCGGAGGAAAACGACGGGAAAACCCTGCTGGTACACGGCGGTACCGGTGGCATCGGTACGCACGCTATTGAGCTGGCGCGTGCCTTGGGAGTGCAGGTTTTTGCCACCGCGGGCTCTTATGAGAAGTGCGACTATGTGCGTGAGCTGGGTGCTGAAGCCATCAATTACCGTACTCAGAACTTCCGCGAAGCCGTGCGCGAAGCCACGGGCGGCCGTGGGGTCGACTATCTTCTGGATGTGGTTGGCGGAGCCTATCTCGAAGACAACATTAAGACCCTGGCCCTTGAGGGCTCGATGGCTGTAATCGGGGTGCAGGGCGGCCCCAAGGGGCAACTGAATTTAGGGTATATGCTGCCGCGCCGACTGAGCGTCCATGCCACAAGCTTACGCACTCGCTCCGCCGCTGATAAGGCCCGTATTGTGGACGCTGTGGGGCAGCTGGTGTGGCCCCTCTATGAGAGCGGGGAGCTGACTGTTCACACCAGCGCAGTCTACCCGCTGGAGCAGGCAGCATCTGCGCATACCCACCTAGAAGCCGGTGAGCACCGGGGTAAAATCCTGCTTGCCGTCTCAGCGTGAGGGCCCGCCCCTTGCAGTCGCTCTGACAGAAACCGTACGTCACAAGAGCAAGTGTATGTGACACGCGCTGCCACCAAGAGTAGAGTGTGAGAGCACGCACACCGCTTTCCGCGGTGGCCCACACACATCACACTGGAGTCTCACCATGACTGAACGAAGCTCCTCTACCGTGGAGCAAGACCGCCCGCAGCCCTACGTCGACCCGGGCGTACTCGAGGCCGAACACCGTACCTGGAAGCCCAAGACCATCGCCATGTGGGTAGCCATTGCCCTGCTGGGCGCAGTCTCCTGGGCCATGTTGGCTATCTTCCGCGGTGAAACCGTCAACGCTATCTGGTTCGTCTTCGCGGCCGTCTCTAGCTACCTGATCGCCTACCGCTTCTACGCCCGCTTTGTTGAGGCCAAGCTGGCCCAGCCCGACGACCGCCGGGCTACCCCGGCTGAGTACGACGCCGACGGCAAGGACTACGCCGCCACCGACCGCCGCGTGCTCTACGGCCACCACTTCGCCGCCATTGCCGGCGCTGGCCCCCTGGTTGGCCCCGTCCTAGCAGCCCAGATGGGCTTTCTGCCCGGCACCATCTGGATTATCGTGGGCGTCATCTTTGCCGGTGCCGTACAGGACTACCTGGTGCTCTTCTTCTCTATGCGTCGAGGCGGACGTTCCCTGGGCCAGATGGCCAAGGAGGAGCTGGGAACCGTGGGCGGTTATGCCGCCATTCTGGCAACCCTGGCTATCATGATCATCATCACCGCCATCCTGGCCCTGGTCGTGGTCAATGCCCTGGGCGAATCTCCCTGGGGCGTCTTCTCCGTCGGCATGACCATCCCCATCGCCCTCTTCATGGGTATCTACCTGCGCTACCTGCGCCCCGGCAAGGTGGGTGAAGTGTCACTGATTGGTTTTGTGCTACTCATGGCAGCCATCGTGGGCGGTGGCTACGTTGCCAGCACTGAGTGGGGCATGCAGTACCTGCTCCTGGACCGCGTCACCCTGGCCTGGTGCGTCATCATCTACGGCTTTATCGCCGCTGTACTGCCCGTCTGGCTACTGCTGGCGCCCCGCGACTACCTTTCCACATTCATGAAGGTGGGTACCATCGTCCTGCTCGCCGTCGGCATCATCGTGGTACGCCCCGAAATCACCGTACCTGCTGTTAGCGAATTTGCGGGCCGCTCCGACGGCCCCGTCTGGTCCGGCTCCCTCTTCCCCTTCCTCTTCGTCACCATCGCCTGCGGTGCCCTCTCTGGCTTTCACGCCCTCATCGCTTCGGGCACCACCCCCAAGATGGTCGAGAAGGAACGCCAGACCCGCTTTATCGGCTACGGCGGCATGCTCATGGAATCCTTCGTGGCTATCATGGCCCTGGTCGCAGCTGTCACCATTGACCGCGGCATCTACTTCGCCATGAACTCCGCCGCTGGCGCAACCGGCGGTACCGTCGAATCCGCAGCCGTCTTCGTCAATTCCCTGGGCCTGACCGGCGTAAATGTGACCCCCGAACTGCTCCAGGGAACTGCGGACGCCGTGGGTGAACACTCCATCGTTTCCCGCACCGGTGGCGCCCCCACCCTGGCCGTAGGTATGGCTCTCATTCTCAACCAGATGCTGCCCTGGTTCGAACTCACCAGCTTCTGGTACCACTTCGCTATCATGTTCGAGGCCCTCTTTATTCTGACCGCCGTAGACGCAGGCACCCGCGTTGCCCGTTTCATGCTCTCAGATACCCTGGGCAACTTCTTCCCCAAGTTCCGAGACCACAACTGGCGTTTAGGCGCCTGGCTGACCACCGCCGTCATGGTGGCGGGCTGGGGCTCTATCCTGATTCTGGGGGTTACCGACCCGCTGGGAGGCATCAATACTTTCTACCCGCTCTTCGGTATCGCCAACCAGCTCCTGGCTGCTGTTGCGCTGGCTGTCTGCCTAGCTATCGCCGCCAATAAGGGCCGCTTCAAGTACCTTTGGATCATCGCCCTGCCCCTGGCCTTCGACCTAGTGGTGACCGTTGTCGGTTCCTGGCAGAAAATCTTCTCGTCTAACCCCGCTGTGGGCTACTGGGCCAACCACTTCAGGTATAAAGAAGCCCTTGCTGCCGGTGAGACCTCCCTAGGGGCGGCTAAGGACGTTGCCGCCATGGAAGCGGTTGTACGCAACACCTTCGTGCAGGGTTCGCTTTCTATTCTCTTCGTGGTGCTGACCCTGGTGGTCGTTATGACCGCCCTCCTTGAGGTCATCAAGGCTAAGAACGGGCACGCGAAGGAAAGCAAGGAAAACCCCTACGTTGAGTCAAAGCTTTACGCTCCGGCCGGTATGATTGCCACCCCGGCCGAACGAGAGCTCGAAGCCCAGTGGCAGGAGTTCTACCGCAGGCACCCCGACCAGATTAGCGGCTCTGCCGGGAACAGCGGCCACTAGGAGGAGCCTGTGCAAGCAATCCGTGATTTCTTGGCCCGCGCCCGCTGGTTCGCCAGCGGGGTGCTGGGAGCAGATAAATACCAGAAATACCTGGCCCACCACCGTGCCAGCGGCTGCACCCATGCCCCCATGAGCGAGCGCGAGTTTTGGAAGGACTACACCGACGGGCTCGATGCGAACCCCGGCGCTAGGTGCTGCTAGGAGCAGGGAGAGAGGCTGAGCGCGAGTGGCAGACTTGCCGTAGCGCTTAAACGAAGTCTTGATAAAGCGAGGTGCGGGGGCACATCGAAGCCGACTGGCTGGGGCTGGCCTGAATCGCCTGTGGGCGAAGTGAACCGGCGAGAAGGCTAGCTGGCGAAGTGCGCCCCCGCACCTCACTCTTTCCGTCACCTTGCAGCAAATGTTAGGGTAACCTAAGTATCAGTGAGAGACGAAAGGAGCACCCCGTGGGCATCAAAGACTTCCTGCAAGGCCGCAGAGACGACGCCGAACTCGGTAAGGGCCTCTGGCGCCGTGCCCACGACCGCTTCGTCCGCGGGCTTGACCGCTTCCACCAAATCCTCGAACGCGTCCCCGCCGGACCCACCCTCGAAGAACTCGTCCCACTAGCCAATGACCTGGCCGACCTACTCCCGCGCGTCCGTGCCATTGCCACCGAAGCTCAAAAACTGGCACCCAGCGAAAGTACCGACATCCCCGCCTCACCCACCGGCGCCTACTCCAACCTGCACCGCTCCCTCTCTAAAGCAGGCAACGCCCTGGCGCTGTGTGCTGAAGCGCTTGCCATGACCCGCTGTGCAGGTGACTGTGCCGCTACCTGTGCCCGCACCGAAACCATCGCACGGCGTGTGACTACCGTACAAGCACACATCGCGGAGGCTGAGGCCCATCTCAAGGCCGCTAGAGAAGAGACCCAGAACGTGGCGCTCTAACGCAACCCGCATCTGTTCACCCGACTCGCTGTCGCCAATATCGCGTCAAAAAATCCCTGTGCATGACGGGGGCAAGGCGGTAAAGTGGTGGGGTACCCGTTCGCACTCTTTTTAGGGCACGTTCACCTGCTATACACACTCACATCGGGGGAGAATCACCAATGAATCGCTATGCCCACATTGACGCGATGCGCGCCTTTGCGGTGCTACTGGTGGTTTTTTCCCACGCTGGGCTGGACTTTGTACCCGGCGGCTCGGGCGTTACCATCTTCTTCGCGATTTCCGGTTTCATCATCACCTACCTGCTCCTGCGGGAACGCGACAAAACCGGTGGTTTTGATGTAGCCGGTTTCTACATTCGCCGTCTGCTCAAAATCGGGCCGCCGTTGCTCCTAGCAATTGTGGTCCCCACGCTCATCTATCGGGTTGCGGGCGGCGAAGTCGACACCTTAGATTTTCTAGGTCAGATTTTCTTCTTCTTCAACCTGCGTTACCTGGACTCACAGATTACGGTGCTTCCGGGCACGCACGTGATGTGGTCACTGTCGATTGAGGAACAGTTTTATCTGGTTTTCGCTCTCATCTGGCTGGTCATGGTTCGCTGGCGCTCCTGCCACCGAGCCCTCACAGTGCTGGGCGTGGCCGTCATTCTCTACTCGTCTATTACCCGCTTCGTACTCCACGATGCTGGGGCGAGCATCGACCGCATCTATTTTGGTACCGATACCCGTATGGAAGCCATCGCTATCGGTATGCTGACAGCTCTCTGGTACCACACCTACGCTCAGGACGAGATGCTGGTGGGCCGCCAGGTTTCAGGCAGGCACTACCGCTCCGGAGCGAGGCTCAACAATGGGCGTACCATCCCGGTGTTCGGGCGGAATGTGGTGCTGATTGCGGCGGTCGGCGTGTACCTGTTCACTCTCGTTCTGCGTGATGAGACCTTCCGCGACACCCTGCGCTATTCGTTGCAGGCCTGGTCTGCATCGGCCCTCATGCTCTGGGGGTTGGCTGCCGCCCGCCAGCCGCTGGGAGCCTACGTACACCGGGTCTTAGCCTGGCAGCCCCTACAGCTGATTGGCCTGTCAAGCTACAGCATCTACCTGGTGCACGATGTGCTCTTCAAAGCTATAGAACCCTACCTACACGGCTGGACGACCCTGGCTCAGGTAGCCCTGCTAGCCCCGCTGGGCGTGGGCGTGGGTGTACTCATGTACCTGAGTGTAGAGGTGCCCGTGATGCGCTTCAAAGACCGTCATTTCGGTGCCAAATGGAAGAAGCATGCAGCCAAAAAAGCCCCCGGGCACAGGGCCACCAGGGCTCCTAGGGGCACTAGGGCCACTAGGAGTTAGAGTAGCCTTTCAGCGCGGGCGGCAGCAATGGCGGCAGTACGGTTATCTACACCCAGCTTGGCGTAAATATGCACCAGATGCGTCTTCACGGTCGCCTGCGAAATGAAGAGCTTCTCGGCCAGTTCCTTATTGGTGGCACCGGTGGCCAGCAACTTTAACAGTTCCATCTCGCGCGCCGACAGGCTGACCGCCGGCCGCTGCATACGTTCCATCAGCGCAGCTGTAATCTCGGGGGCAAGGGTCCGCTGCCCCCGCGCAGTCGCCAACACCGCAGCCTGCACCTGTTCGGGCGGTGCGTCCTTGAGCAGATAACCCAAAGCACCGGCCTCGATCGCCGCAACAATGTCGCTTTGGGTATCAAAAGTGGTCAAAATCAGTACCGGTGGGCCGCCCGCCTCCCTCAGCTGCCGGGTCGCCTCAACCCCACCCACCGGCCGCATCTGAATATCCATCACCACCACATCCAGAGGCTCGGCGCGCGCAGCAAAGTCAGCTGCCAAGGCAACTGCTTCGGAGCCGTCCGAGGCCTCAGCAACCACCTGAACCCCCTCAAATGAAGCGAACATAGCTCGCAGGCCCGCGAGTACTACGGGGTGGTCATCAACGAGCAGGGCACGAACAGTCATTCAGATACCTCTCTTGGTAAGCGGGCCGTGACCACGGTGCCGTCAGGGCCAGACTCAAACTCTAGACTACCGCCCACCTCGCCCACTCGCGCGGCTAGGGAGGGCAGCCCAAAACCGGTTCCGCCCCCGGCCAGCAGGGGATCGGGCACTGCACCCGGTGCGGCCAGTGGGTGCATGATAAAGCCACGCCCGTTATCGAACACATCGAGAGTGACCTCGTCAGGCCAGAGCGTCAGGGTCAGCGCAGCCCGGGCTGCTCCGGAGTGAGCGGCCACATTCGCGAGCGCCCCCTGGGCTACCCGTAGCAGAGTGGCGGCAATAGGCTCTGGCAGGGCGTTGGCCTCGGCCTCACTGCCCTCAAGAATGAATGAGCAGGCCAGATTGGCTCCGGCTGCCTGTGAGGCCCTCTCGGTAGAGCCCGCGAGCGCACCCAGCGCACCTACCAGGGAGGTAGCTAGGGCGGGGGAGGAGAGGTCCCTGATGAAGCGGCGGGCCTCAGCTAGATTGGTAGCCGCCGACTCCTGGATGACTCGCACCTGTTCGGCTGCGGTGCCCGTTTTGCCCGCCCGCAAGGAGTCCGACGCTGCGCGAGAAACCAGCACAATGGACGAAAGCCCCTGGGCCAGCGTGTCGTGAATTTCTCGGGCTAGGCGCTCGCGTTCGGCAATTTTACCGGCTGAGTACTGCTGTTGCGCCAGTTCAGCCTGAACTGCCCGTAGTTGTTCGGCCAGGTGGAACTGGTTGGTGGCGTCCTCGCGAAGCGCCCGGTAGGTAAAGGAGATAACGGTGGCCAGGAGTGCCCCCAGGGTAGGGCCGATGATGAAACCGGGGGCCAGGCCCTGAGCACGCAGGTGCTCCATGCCAAAGCCTGCCGGGCCTAGCAGTGGCAGGGCAATTGCCGCGGCACACAGCACCCCGGTGATCAGAACGCCAGCGACCGGCTGGAGCAGGTGCAGGTAGAGGAACATGATGGGGAAAACGACCCAGGTGAAGGCGGAGTCTAGGCACATGAGCCCCAGCCACAGGGCGGTGATGGTAGCTAACCACAGGTGTGCAGGGGTAAAGGGGGTAGCCCGCTGGTAGGTGGCCTCCGTGCCCGGGCGGTAGAAGAGGCGGCCGAAGCTGTGGGGGAGCCCTCGGCGGTTCTCGTAGACAGTGCCCCACAGGTACACAGCGCCCAGGGTAATCACCAGCACCCCGATGACGGTGTGCTTCATCTGGTAGGCACTATCGATGAGAGCTAGCACCGCACCGAAGCCCAGTAAGAAGGCGAACATGACGTGGAGGCTTACCCGCAGGGTCTTGAGCACCAGTAGCGTCTGGCGCGAGGTTGCGGCCGGTGGCTTCACAGTCATCATAAAAACTCACTTTACCGGTTGAAGCCAAGGAGGCCAGGGGTGCCTGTGCCAGGCCGCCGCTTACAATGCGCGGGAGGGGCCTCATATCAACCACATGGTTGAGTGCAGGTTCAACCCTTACCCCGATGTGCGCCCCCGCGGTGGCAGCTTGAATGGATATATCCGTTCGTTCAAGAGAAAAGGCTTTCACGATGTTTGTTGGGTGGCGTGACATCCTCTTTGCTAAGGGCCGCTTTACCCTCATGGGGGTGACTGTTGCCCTGATAACCCTGCTCTTGGTGATGTTGACCGGCCTGACCGGTGGGCTGGGCAGCCAGAACACCGAGGCCCTGGAGAAGATGGGGGCTGACCGGTTCGTGTTTTTTCCGGCTAGCTCTGGAGGGCAGGCCTCCTTTGCGGATTCGGCCGTGACCGCCGCCCATGCTAACGAGTGGTCAGCCACCGGTGCGACCGCCGTCCCTATTGGTTTTACAACCGGCAAGATCGAGGGGGAGGGCGCCTCAAACCTGACCCTGATTGCAGCCCCTGCTGGTAGCGACCTGCTACAACGAACCGCCGCGCTTGTGCAGGGGGCCGCCCCCGCCGACGGGCAGGTTGCCCTGCCTGAAGCTGTTGCCAAGGAGCTCGGTGCTGAGATTGGCGACACCGTCACCTTCTCAGGTGCTGACCTGACCGTTTCGGGGGTCACCGCTGATACCTTCTATTCCCACACCAACTCAGGGTGGACGACGACCGCCACCTGGCAGGCTATCACCCACCAGCGTGAGGTAGAGGGCGCGGCCGCCGCCGTCGGCACCGTCTTGGCTGTTACCGGCGGCTCAGATTACGCCGCTACCGCTGATGCGACCGGCGCTCAGGCTCTCACTACCCGCGAGGCCTTTGCGGCCCTCCCTGCCTATAGGTCTGAGAACGGCTCACTGGTCACCATGCAGGGCTTCCTCTACGGTATTTCAGCTCTGGTGATTGTCTCCTTCTTGACCGTCTGGACCATCCAGCGCACCCGTGACATCGCCGTGATGCGTGCCCTGGGTGCCTCCCACCGTTTTTTGACCCTGGACGCTCTGGCTCAGGCAGCCGTAATTCTGGCAGCGGGTGCGGGGCTGGGTGCCCTGGTGGGTGCAGGCCTGGGTGCCCTTGCGGTGAACGCTGTGCCCTTTCAGCTGAGCGCTCTTACCGTTGCTGGCCCCGCCGCCGGCATCTGGGCACTGGGTATGGCAGGGGCCCTGATTGCCCTGCGCCGTGTTGCCAGGGTTGACCCCATGATTGCTCTGGGCGGCAACTAGCCCGCGCCTGTTTTCAGTGCGCTGCCCCCGTAACTCTTCAGTAAGGAGCCTCAAGCCGTGATCGACCTACTCACCTGCCCCCTGGCCGAATCAGGAACGCCAGGCACAAACGTCCTAGAACTGCGTAACATCACCCTGGACTACCCCGACGGCGTTGATGCAGGCGGAAACCCAGTGACCATGCGCGCCCTGGATTCTGTGAACTTAACTCTGGGCCGTAGTGAGTTTGTGGCTCTGACCGGGGCCTCGGGTTCTGGCAAGTCTTCCCTGCTCTCTGTGGCCGCGGGCCTGATTGCTCCCAGCGCAGGTGAGCGCCTCATCAACGGCACTGACACCACCAACTACAGGGAGAGCCAGCTGGCAGCCCTGCGCCGCACCACGGTGGGTATCATCTTCCAGCAGCCCAACCTGATTGCGTCCCTGACAGCAGCCGAGCAGCTGGAACTGGTGGCCCGCATTGCGGGTGCACGCGGGGAGGCGCTGAACGCAGCCCGTCGCCGCGGCGACGATCTGCTTGATCTCGTGGGGCTGGGGGCGGCATCCGGGCGTCGCATGCATCAGCTTTCTGGCGGTCAGCGCCAGCGCGTCAACGTTGCCCGCGCTCTCATGGGTAGCCCCTCCCTGTTGCTGGCCGATGAGCCCACCAGCGCCCTTGATACCGAACGCTCCGCCGCTATCATTGAGCTACTGGCCCAGGTTACCGCTGAGTTCAATACCGCCACCCTGATGATTACCCACGATGAGAGGCACGCCGAGGCCGCTCCGCGAACCCTCTACATGGTGGACGGGCGGCTGGTTGGCACCCTGAGGCAGGGGTAGACTGGTAGAGGCCCAACACACCTGAATAAGGATGCCCCGTGATCAACTTTCACCGCAATGAACGCGCTGCCTCACTGCCCGCCCGTCTCTCTCGGTCCTGGCTGCTGGTCTCGGCGGCTTCTAGCGAAGAAACTATCGCCGCAGCCCTCGAATCAGAGGCAGATTCGATCATTATCGATATTGAGGACGGCACCCCCGAAGAACAGAAGGACGCAGCCCGCGAGCGCATTGTTGAGATGCTCAACGGCGGCGCCTCAGCCTGGGTTCGTATCAACGGTATCGAGACCGAGCACTGGGCTAAAGACCTTGAGGCGCTCAACCAGGCTGGCGGTCTTAAGGGGGTCATGCTGGCTATGACTGAGCACCCCGATCACGTGACTCGCACCGCCATGATGCTCCCGGCAGGTACCCCTGTCATCGCCCTCATTGAGACGGCGCTCGGCATGGTCAACGTGGTGCGTATCGCTAAGGCTCCCGGTACCTTCCGCCTGGCCTTCGGTGTGGGCGATTACCGCCGTGACACCGGTGTTTCTGATGACCGTATTGCCCTGGCTTTCGCCCGCTCCCAGCTGGTGCTGGCCTCGCGGGTGGGCGGCCTAGCTGGACCTATTGACGGCCCGTCGGTGGGTAAATACGGTGGAGATTTGCTCCAGGACTGCGCTATCACTACCAGCCACGGTATGACCGGCAAGCTCACTCTCGACCCTGCCCAGGCTGAAACCATTAACGTGGGCCTGGCTCCCTCTGCTGATGAAATTAAGTGGGCTCGGGAGCTGTTGCAGAAGTCAGAGGGTGACGATGTTCCCCAGGATGGCTCCTACCTGCCCCGTCTGGCCCGCGCCCGTAAGGTTTCGTCCCTGGCCAAGACCTACGGGCTGTGGCGTAGCTAGTTGTCTGGGGCAGAACCGGCTAGGACGGTGAGGTAGAAGGTGCCTGCCTGCTAGGGGTGCCTTGAGCACCTCGGCTTGGGTACACCGTGTGCACACGGTTTCAATGGAGCCCCCAGTCGGATTTGAACCGACGACCTTTTCTTTACGAGGGAAATGCTCTACCCCTGAGCTATGGAGGCCTGCTCGAACCCCGTGAGGGAGCCGAACGAAAGAAAACTCTACCAGAAACGCTAGGGCTACGACCAGTGGTTGAGACCAGTGGCTGGGCGGCAGTACCCAAGGGCTCTGCGCCCTCGGCCAAAAGGACGGTACTCACCGCCCTAGACCGTGTGCCCTGTGCCACTAGAATAGACCGCATGACCACTTCATCACAGCGCTCCGGGCTCCACCCCCGCCCGGTGTTCAGTCAGCTCCCCGCCTACGCCGCCGGTAAACCCCCGACACCAATCCCGGGGCTGACCCAATATAAGCTCTCCTCCAACGAGAACCCCTGCGGGCCGGTGCCCGCTGTTGCCCGAATTCTGGACGAGTTCAACACCGTACACCGCTACCCCGACCCGCTCTCCACCGCTCTGCGCGAAGCCCTGGGTGAACACCTGGGGGTTGACCCGGCAGACATCGTCACCGGTGCCGGTAGCCTGGGTGCACTCACCCAGCTCCTTGCCACCTTCGCGGGCACTCACGCGGACGGCGTGCAAGACGAGGTTATCTACGCCTGGCGCTCCTTCGAGGCCTACCCCATCTGCGTCGGCCTGGCAGGCGCTAAAAGCGTGCAGATTCCCAACCGCCCCGACGGCTCCCACGACCTAGAGGCCATGGCCGCCGCCGTCACCGACCGCACCCGCATAATCCTCATCTGCACCCCCAACAACCCAACCGGGCCCGCCGTCACCGAAAGGCAGGTGCGGGACTTCCTCGCCAAAGTACCGCAGGACGTCCTAGTCATCATTGACGAGGCCTACTTTGAGTTCTGCGCGGCCTCCACCGCAGTTGACGGGGTCGAACCGCCCGTCAACGGCCTGCACATTTACCCCGACTATCCCAACGTGGCTCTTCTGCGTACCTTCTCCAAGGCACAGGGGCTGGCCGGTCTACGCGTGGGCTATTCGGTCACGCACCCGGGCGTCACCGCCCACCTGCGTGTCGGCGCTACCCCCTTCGCCGTCAGCGCCCTGGCAGAGCAGGCGGCTATCGCCTCTATCCAGCACAGCGATGAGGTTATGAATCGCGTCCGCCACCTGGTCTCAGAGCGCGAGCGCGTGGTCGCGGGCCTGACCGACCTGGGCTACTGGGTGCCCGAGACCCGTGCTAACTTTGTCTGGCTGCCCCTGGGGGAACATTCCACCGCCCTGGCGCAGCTGGCCGAAGCCAACGCACTCTCTGTGCGCGCCTTCCCCGGTGAGGGCGTGCGCGTGAGTATCGGCGAAGACGAAGCCAACACCCGTTTCTTGGCGCTCGCCGAGAGGTTTGAGTACAGGACGCAGCAACCCTAGGCAGACGCACGTAACGGATGTAGAGGCCCCTGCTCCTGTCTGCCCGTTACTTGCCTACCCGCTACCTGCCCTATGCGCCAGCCCGGAGGCTCAGTGACGAGTCTTCGGGCGAACAACCCGGGCTCGCATCGAACCTGTGCCCGAGGAGTTGGAGTGGGGGCCTTTGGGGGAGAGACCCCGGTGTATTTGCAATTTATCCCACAAAATTCTAAAAATGCCCCTGCCTGCCCACTGCACAGGCGTAGGGTTAAGCAGAGGTACAGAAACAGCTAGACCGGAGATTCACATGTCGCAAACACACAGCCCCGATAGCAACCGGGGCGTGCCGGAGCGTATTCAGCTCATGAACGAAAAGGGGGAACTGACCCCGCACGCCGATTTCTCCACCTTCGCCAACGAGCTCACCGGCGAAGACCTCAAAGACATGTACCGCACCATGGCTGTAACGCGCCGTTTCGACGATGAAATGACGGCCCTGCAACGCCAGGGCCAACTGGCGCTCTGGGTTCCTTCAAGGGGGCAGGAGGCTGCGCAGGTAGCGTCCGCTCGCGCTCTGGCACCGAATGACTACATCTTCCCCTCCTACCGTGATCACGGCGTGCTATTACAGCGTGGGGTGCAGGCGGCGGAAATAACCCCGCTTTTTCGTGGCTCGGGCACTCTAGGGTGGGATGCCAAGAAGCACAACGTGCATTCCTATACTCTGGTCTTAGCGGCCCAAGTAATCCACGCAACAGGCTACGCCATGGGTCTGAATCTCGATGCTGAGATTGAGGCTGAAACCGGGCAGGCAACCGAGCCGACAAAGGACGCCGATAGGCCAGCCGTGGTTACCTACTTCGGTGACGGTTCCACCACCGAGGGCGACGTGCACGAGTCCATGGTGTTTGCGGCCAGCTACAACGCACCCGTGCTCTTCTTCGTGCAGAACAACCACTGGGCTATTTCGGTTCCCTTCAGCGTGCAGTCCCGTGTGCCAGTGGCAACTCGCGCTGCCGGATACGGTTTTGAGGGGCTACGCGTGGATGGCAACGACGTGCTCGCTGTCTACGCCGCTACCCGCTATGCCATGACCAGAATCCGGGCGGGGGAGGGGCCCGTGCTGATTGAGGCCGAAACCTACCGCCTAGGCCCGCACACTACCGCCGATGACCCCACCAAGTACCGGCCTCAAGACCACAGCGATATCTATCATCCGCTGGATCCCATGATTCGCCTCGAAGCCTATCTGCGTGACTCCGGTGTAGCAAATGAGGCCTTCTTCGAGTCTGTTACCGCAGAGGCCAAAGCCACCGCGCAAACGGTGCGCGACGCCGTCCTTGCCGGTGAACCCGAAGATTTTGAAACCTACCTTGACCGCGCCTACGCGGCCCCCCACCAGCAGGTAGAAGATGACCGTGCCTTCTACCGCACCTACACTGACGGCTTTGAGGAGGAGTAACTAACCCATGACTACCGAAACTCTGACTCTGGCCAAGGCGATTACCCGCGCCCTGCACGATGAGATGGCTAGCGACCGCACAGTACTGGCCCTGGGCGAAGACATCGGTAAGCTCGGCGGTGTCTACCGCGTTACCGAGGGCCTGCAGAAGACTTTTGGCCCCACCCGCGTCATGGATACTCCGCTGGGTGAGGCCGGTATCATCGGCACCTCTATTGGCCTGGCTCTGCGCGGCTACCGGCCCGTGCCCGAAATCCAGTTCGACGGTTTTGTGTTCCCCGGCTTTAACCAGATCACCAGCCAGCTAGCCAAGATGCACAGCCGAACCCAGGGCCAGTACCGGGTGCCGGTGACGGTGCGCATTCCCTACGGCGGCATGATCGGGTCGGTCGAACACCACTCCGAATCACCCGAGGCCCTTTTCACTCATACCCCCGGCCTGCGCGTGGTCAGCCCCTCCAACCCGCACGACGCCTACTGGATGCTACGGGCGGCCATTGCCCACCCTGACCCCGTCATCTACTTTGAGCCTAAGCGCCGCTACTGGATGAAGGGCGAGGTCAACTTTGACGAGACTGACTTCGACCCCTTCACAGCCCAGCTGGTACGCGAGGGCGATGATTTGACCATCGCTACCTATGGCCCCCTCGTCCCTGTGGCCCTGGCCGCCGCCCAAGCAGCTGAAGAAGACGGCAATTCTGTTGAGGTCATTGACCTGCGCTCTCTTTCGCCCCTTGACCTGCCGACCGTTGAAGCGTCAATTCAGAAAACCGGCCGCCTGGTGGTTGCTCATGAGGCGCCCACCTTCGGCGGCATAGGATCAGATGTTGCGGCGGCCATCACCGAACGGTGCTTCTACCACCTTGAGGCCCCCGTGGTGCGCGTGGGCGGCTATCACATGCCCTACCCGGTCTCTGGCGTGGAAGAGGACTATGTGCCCGGTATTGACCGCCTGCTAGAAGCTATCGACCGTTCCTTGGCTTACTAAAACCCGTGAAAGGCAGCAAGATGTCACAGATTTTTAACCTGCCCGACGTGGGCGAAGGCCTCACTGAGGCCGAAATTCTCAGCTGGAAGGTGGCCGAAGGGGCCACGGTTGAGGTCAATGATGTGCTCGTTGAAATAGAGACCGCCAAGTCAGTGGTTGAGCTACCTTCGCCCTTTGAGGGCACGGTTGAAAAGCTTCTGGTGGGCGAGGGGGAGACCGTTGAGGTGGGCACACCTATCATCGCTATCGCAACCGCTGGTGAGAGCGCAGAGCAGGAGGCCCCGGCCGCCGCTGACGGGCAGAAGGGCAGCTCGGGTGCTGGCCAGCATACCCGTGAGGGGAGTACGGCGCTCGTCGGTTCGGGCCCTAAGGCTGACCCCGTGAAGCGCAGGCCCCGCAAGCGGAGCCAGGGCGGGGCGTCCGCGCCCGGTACTCCACCTCTACCGGCTAACCATGCAGCCGCTAGCCCTGACGGGTCTGCCAGCCCTGCCCCGGCACAGGGCACAGCGGCGGTCGACCCCCGCAAGGCCCTCATCACGGGTTTGTTGCCAGCCCGGGCAGGCAAACTTCTGGGGGGCGGGGCTAGCGCTCTGCGCCGCCTGGGCTCCCAGGATCTACCTGCCGCAGCTGGCGCTAGCGGTGAGGTGCCTCGCCGCCAGGCCCTAGCTAAGCCTCCGGTGCGTAAGGCCGCCCAAGAGATGGGTATTGATTTGGCGCAGGTGACACCTACCGGTGATCAGGGGCAGGTTACCAAACGCGACCTGCTCAAGTATGCAGCACACCTCTCCCTCAGTGAACGGGCTGAAGTTACTGATACCGCTGACCCCACCAGTTTTTGGATTCCAGCCGGGGCCGGTGGCGACCGCATTGAACGTATCAAGGTCAAGGGTGTGCGTAAGGCGACCGCTAAGGCTATGGTCGAATCGGCTTTTAAAGCCCCGCACGTTTCTATCTTTGTAGACGTGGACGCCACTCGCACCATGGAGTTCGTCAAGCGGCTTAAGAAGTCACCTCAGTTCGAGGGCATTAAGGTGACTCCGCTTCTGATTCTGGCTAAGGCCGTTATCTGGGCCACTGCTCGCACACCGCAGGTCAACGCTACCTGGACCGACTCGGAGATTCAGCTTAAGCACTTTATGAATCTGGGTATCGCCGCAGCTACCCCACGGGGGCTCATGGTTCCTAACATCAAGGAGGCCCAGACCATGAATCTGCGTGAGCTGGCTGTTGCCCTCAACGAGCTGAGCGCCCGTGCCCGCGAGGGTAAAACCCAGCCGACTGAGATGCAGCAGGGAACTCTGACTATCACCAACATCGGGTCCCTGGGGATTGACACGGGTACGCCCATCATCAACCCTGGCGAAGCGGCCATTATTGCGTTTGGCACCATCAAGCAGAAGCCCTGGGTGGTTGACGGTGAGGTTATTCCCCGCTGGGTCACAACCCTGGGCGGCTCCTTTGACCACCGTGTGCTGGACGGGGACCTCTCGGCTAAGTTCCTGGCAGACGTGGCTTCTATTCTTGAGGAGCCAGCCCTGCTCCTGGATATGTAGTTCGGTCTGGCAGACAGTGAGGCTTATTCAAAAGTGCCTTCACCTCGGCTTCCCAGGCTCGCGCTCGATGGAGCCCAGCGGCTTCGCTGTGAGCCTGGGGAACCCCTTATGAATAAGCTTCAGTAAAAGCCCCAATCGGCAATACTCGAAGCGTAAGTAACCGGCCCCTTAAAATAAGCGAGCGTGCGTCAAATCGCCGAGCGTGCACCCACCTGCCGCACGCTCGGCGATTTGACGCACGCTCACCGAGAAAGCAGTCATAGGAATGCCCCGTTTGGCTTACTCCCACACCCCTCATCCGCTCACGGCTGACACATACGCAATGACAGAACACAAATGCCCCGGTTCAATTGAGCCGGGGCTTACGTGGAGCGGTTGACGAGATGTGAACTCGCGACATCCACCTTGGCAAGGTGATGAACAATGATTTTCGCGTAGCGAATCAGAAATCGTGGGTGGTGACGCGCCCGGGGTGGGACACACTTTTCTGCCTATAACCTAAGCCTCACAATCCCTGACCCATGGCTCTAGTCCGCCCTGGCAACACTGAGGCCATACGAGACTGAGGCCCGGCCACTCACAGAGTGGCCGGGCCTCAGCGTGTAACCTTACTGGTTGACCTGGGCTCAAAAAACGATGAATCAGAACCCGTGGTGTCAGTGCGAACGAAAGTGAGGCCCCCACCCGTTAAGGTGGGAGCCTCACAACGCCAAGGTGCGGAACCTGGAGCAAAATTTCCGAATTGTCTCCCCCAAGAAATCCGAATCACTAGGCTATGGGCCAAGCGGGTTCAAGTTCCGTAGGTTACCTTATGCACTTGAAAGACTTCTTTTGTTCTTCTGGGTCAGTCCCCCAACGTCACCAGAAAGCCAAGTCCCCCGACTCAGCCTTCAAGAAGCTCTCAAGCTATTTAAAATAGTAGTTAGATTCCCTCGCTTTGTATGTCCTCATATGGGGCCACGCTTGGGTTAACGTCCTCGCAGGTGCCCCGAGGTCTTCCCCTTAAACCGCCTACAAACACAGGCTAGGAAAAACGAACTACCCCTGCTAGAAGGGCTATATCCGCTCCACAGCACCGGTCTGTGAGATCTCAATGGCACTGGGTTCCGCGTCCTCAGAATTACCGTCATGAACCAGCATCACAGCGGTCAGATCGTCAGCGGGGAAGGCTCGCACAGTGATGGTGCCGCCCGAAGCCTTATCGAACAAATCCACGGCGCATTGGGTGAGTGTAACCGCTACACGGGCAGGTAAGGCTGAGCCGCGCTCGTCCAAAATATCGACCTTAACACCGCGCTGGCGGGCCCGCCAGGCCGCATCCAGTATCTCTCTGTTCACTATGTAGCGGCCACGGATCGTATCGCGTAGCTGGGCCTCAGTGAAGCGGAACTCGTCCATCTCGCTACGGGTCACCGGTGACTCGTTGTAAGCGATGCGGTAGAGCATGTCCTCGGTGAGGGTGCGTACCTCTTGTACACGCTGAGTGGCAATAGCCCCCATACCTGTCTCTTCAGCGCTACCAGCGTCCGCGATAATACGCATACCGCGCGCCTGCCGGGTTTTCGCCACAGCCTGCTCGATCTGTTTCGGCACCACCATGCTCACAATCATGACAAGGAAGGGTACCGCGAACTCTGTTGATAGCACCAAACGGGTGTCGAAGTAGTTAGTGTGCCAGCTCAGCACCAACACGGTAAAACCGGCAAAAAAGAGCCAGGCAAAAACGGTATGGCGGCGCAACATCAGACCGGCCGCGAGCAAGGTGTAGGCCATGAGCGGCCAAGACAGGTTCGAGAAAACAACGGAATGACTGATAGCGCTCAGGGTGGTCTCTACCGAGTTGAGGGCCAATACCAGGATAATCGGCATCATGACGTCAGGCAGAGCCAGACGTTTAGTGGGCAGGTAGACCGGCAGGGCCGCCAGCGCGTAAAAGGTGAGCACAATCGCCCAGTGCGGTGCACGGGGGGTGGTGTAGTGGCTGTACCAGAAAATGAAAGACCCCGTAATCAGTAGGGTGACGGTGGTCAGAATCAGGGTGAGCAGCCGGGAACGGTAGTACTTAACCAGCATTAGGTTCCTCGTGGGGCCACTGAACCACGACCGTGGTTCCCCTCTCTGGCATCGAAGTGATGGTTACCATGCCCCCGGCCTCCTTCATGGAGCGAATCATAGAGACGCGCACACCCAAGCGCCGGCGGTCGATGTCGCTGACAGAGAAGCCCTGGCCGCGGTCTGAGATGGTACAGAAAATATAGGGGCGCACCTCGTCGGAGCGAGTAGACCTAAAGGGCCTACGCATCTCGGTGCGAATCGAGATTTGTGTGGTGCGGGTGCCCGAGTGACGGGCCGAGTTAGAAACGGCCTCTGTGACGGCGTGGGTGAAGGCCCTCGCCGCAGTGTAGGGGAGGGTGGAGTCAGGGCTGGCCTGCGGGTACTTATCGATGGAATCAGAGACAAAGCGGAGGCGCTGATTCCAGGGCTCTATGCCCTCGGCAACCTGCTCTGTGAGTGCCTGAAAGGTGATGGGGCGCTGGGGCTGGATCTTGAGTCCCTCTTCTTCGAGGACGCTGATTGCGCGGCGGGCCAGTAAACGGGTGCGTTGGGGGAGCTCTCCTGGGTTGCGACTGGCATCGAGCAGAGCAGCCATGACATTGTCATGGACAAGTTTGTCGAACTCCTGGAGCTCCTTTGCATAGTCCTGGGAACGGCTGAGTAAGAGCTGGGCTGAGAGGGTCTCATAGTAGGTTTTATCTGACTCACGTACAGCGTTGAGGGCGAAGCGGGCAAGACCCGCCAGCAGGGCGCAACAGAAGGCCAGATAGGCTACGCGAAAAAGGAGCTCCGTGGGGTTAAGATCCACACCGGTGATTAAGTGGGCAGACACAGAGCTGGCAGTCAGTAAGGCCGGAAAAATAAAAAAGTGCAGAATGCTATCGCGTGGGGACTCTTCAAAAACCGGCACGAGCATAGCGTAGATGCCAAAGAGCCAGGACCAAGGTATGGCAGAGTGCTGGGCACCTGCGCTGAAGGGCCAGAGGATGTAGGAGCCGTAGGCAATGACCAGCATAAAGCTGACCACCTTGGATGAGACCTCTTTGCGCACCCCGTTAAACATCAGTAGGGCGGCATGGGCCACCAGCAGGGGAACGAGGGTCAGGTACCAGCCGGAATCACCGCCAGGAGTCTCTGAAATGTTGGCTAACGCCTGAAAGAGCAGGCCTACTGCAAGGAGAGCGTAGATAATCTCAAGGTTGCAGTAGAGCCCAAATGAGCTGGGGCCCATGAGCCGCTGCTGCCCAGTAGTGAGGGCAAGCGACTTGAAAGAGAAGGAGCGGATGCGGTCGGCGCGGGAGGGTTGGAGCGCATTGGCAAGGTCTCGTGAGGCGCCGCCGAAGGTGGTAGACAGAGTGTGAATCCTTTGGGGCGGTGGGGGAAGTACTAGATGTTGCGGTCTGCGGTGGAGGTATCTTCCATAGAGTCAACCAGGCCGTCTTCGATAGCGCGGATGCGTAAATCAATTTTGGTGGGAGCCGGGCGCCCAACACGGGCATACTTTTCACGGATACGGTCAATATTGGTTTTCACCGCTGACTGCTTGATGCCCATACGGCGCGCCACCTGTACCTGGGCGAAGCCAGAGGCGTAGAGGCGCAAGGTCTCCTGCTCACGGGGTGAGAGGTTGGCGCGCGAGAACTCGTGGTCACCGTCAATTGCTGCGGCTAGTTCTTTAGTGACCACAGCTTTACCTTCTGCGATGTTCTTAGCTTCAGCCAGGGCATGTTCGAGGGGCTCTGACTTGCGCACCAGGCCCAGAGCGCCTGCCCTCAGGGCTTCACGAATCAGCGCCGGGTTCTCGCCGACGCTGAAAATCAGCACCTTAATGCCTGCCCGCTGCAGAATATCGACGTTTTCTGAAGGGCGAGACTTGTCTTGCAGTGAGAGGTCAAGGAGTACAACGTCGCAATCACGCTTGAGCTTGCCTAGGTCAGCAGATGACGGGTCTGTCAGGCTACGGCCGAGCGCCACAAGCAAATCTGCTGCGGTGGGTGCCGCTGCGACCAGTTCGATTTCGCTGGCTCCGGCTGCGACTGCGCGCATGCCTTCGCGTACAACTTCGTGGTCATCAACGATTCCTACACGTACTACGGTCATAATCTTTAACTTACCTCGTGTGCCGGTGCCACCGCTGTGGGTGGCTACTGAGCTGGTTGCTCCACCTGATGTTTGCGTGCGGAGCAGATTACATTTTTTCTTATGAAAATATTTTACAGGCAAAGAGGGCGGTTCGTGGGCTGCAACGGAGTTTTACCGGGCCCGCACTAGAGCGCCCGGCGGTCAGCGTCCGGCACCAGCGTATGAAATGGGCCCCAGACGTTTGTGGTAACGGGTGCCTGCACTGGCACCTAGGAGGGCGCCGAGCAGGGCGAGGACGCCCGTAGCTAAGGTGGTGAGGGTGCCGAAAACCGGGTCGGGGCCGACCAGGGGCTGCAGGGCGAAACCGGGTCTGAGCGGAACGTCCGCCGATGAGGTGGCCCAGGTAAGCAGGGTTGCCAGAAGTGCGCCAAAGGCACTCACCGCAACCACTCCTAAAGCCTGTTTGCCGGGTGCCAGAGCGGTCATGCGTGTGGCGGTGTAGCCTGCCAGAGCATAGCCCAGCAGAAGAGCCAGGGCGGTGGTGATAGTCCAGGGCAGGGCTGCCAGCTGGGTTGATGTAGCCGTTACAGCTAGTACAGCTTCGGTGGGGCCCGGGTAGACGGCCGCTCCCATCGAGGTCAAGATGAAGCGGGTGGTTGCCAGCGTCCCGGCAATCACAGCGGCTGCCACCAGCGCACCGCTCAAAGCCGGCAGGAACTGTACCCGTGCCTGGCTTGCGCGCACGTTGAGAGGGGGGTCAGGGAACAATGCTGCCGGGTTTATCTGTGCGGGCGCTGCCTGCGGGGCAGGAGGAACTGCTGGCAGGGGAGCAGCCGGGGTTGTTGGCCCTGCTGAACCGGGGAACCCGGACGGAGCCTGCCCGTAGCGCGTGGCCGAAAGGTCAGCGCCGCTGTGTGTAGCCACCCGTGATTGCTGGGTAGCCGGATCGGCAGCTGACCACTGCTCTGCGCGCGGATTGAGTACACGAGTGGGATCGGAGTCTTCAAAGACGGCGTCCCAGTCCTCAAAATCCTGGTGGTCTGAACGGTTCTGACCGTTACGGCCAGGGTTAGAGTCGGTCATCGATTCCCCTCAACTCAAGCTTCATAGAACTACAAGCCTAACCCAGACCCGCGCCCTACCCCAGCCCCAGAGCCTGGGCACTGTACTGGTGGGCGGAATCAGTGGGGCGCTCGTCCGCGCTGACGTACTTGATGACGCGAGCCGGGTTGCCCACCGCAACCGCGTTGGCGGGGATGCTCCCAGTGACTACAGCACCGGCTCCAATCACGGCGTTCTCGCCCACCGTCACGCCGGGGCAGAGAATAGCGCCGCCGCCAATCCACACGTTATCGCCCACAGTAATAGGGAGACCGCCTTCCCACAGGTCAGCGCGGTCCACCGGGTTCAACGGGTGCGTGGGCGTGAGGAACTGGACGTGAGGGCCAACCAATACCCCGTCGCCAAAGCGGATGGGGGCAACGTCCAAAAAAACGCACCCAAAATTGAAGAAGCAGCCTGCCCCAATGTGGGTATTGACCCCGTAATCGAAATCAACCGACGGGCGAATCACAGAGCCCTCACCCAGGGAGCCCACCATGCGCGCCAGCACCTGGGAAAAGCGCGGGTCACGGGCCCGATACAGACGCGTGTATTCCTCAACGAGAGCGACCACCCGGTAGTGGGTATCAGCGCACTCGGCATCTGGCCTGTAAGCGTAGCCTGCCGTCATCTGATCAAACACGCTCTTGCCAGCGCGTAGCTGCTCCCAGCTGGTCATAGCTACATACCCCCGTAAAGAAGCTGCATGAGACCGATGACGCCTAAACCAAACCCAATCACAATCAGGCCAGCAATAATCAGGCGCTTATTGATTTCGCGCATGAGGGCGCGGAATTCCTCGGGAGTAATATCGTTATTTCTACGTCGAGCCATACCTATCAGTATGTCAGCAACGAGCCCGCTGTGGCACAATCATGTGTATGTCTTCAGCTGAAAATTCACAGATTTCCGCGGACTTCCCGCTGGCCCACCGCCCCTGGACCAAGAACTACAGGCCTGAGAGCGCGGTCGATCTTGACCTTCCAGAGACATCGCTGTCTCACCTCATGGCAGAAGCCGTGCGTACAGCCCCGCATAAGGTTGCCCTCGAATTTTTTGGCGCCACCACCACCTACGGTGAGCTGGGCGACCAGATTCTGCGCGTTGCCGAGGGCCTCCGCAAGGCGGGTATTCAGCACGGCGACCGTGTAGCCATTGTGCTCCCCAACTGCCCCCAGCACATCGTTGCCTTCTACGCCATTTTGCGCCTGGGGGGCATTGTGGTGGAGCACAACCCGCTCTACACTTCAGCTGAACTGCGTCACATGTTCGAAGATCACCGGGCTAAGGCTGCCATCGTGTGGGACAAGATTGCAGATAATGTGACCTCCCTGCCCGCCGATATTCGCCCTAAAGATATTTATGCGGTCAACATGATTGAGGAAATGCCCTTGATGATGCGCGCGGCCCTCAAACTGCCCATCGGCCGTCTCAAGGCTTCCCGTGAAAAGCTCGAAGGCACCGCCCGAGGCACAACCCCCTGGCGTTCCTTTATGAAAAATGAGCCCCTGGCCGCCAACCACCACCGCCCTACCGCCCACGATTTGGCTCTGCTCCAGTACACCTCGGGCACCACTGGCCTTCCCAAGGGCGTCATGCTCACTCACCGCAACCTCGAATCCAACGGCCGTATGGGCGAAGAGTGGATTAAGCCCGGTGATGACGAAGTCATCTATGCCGTGCTGCCCCTCTTTCACGCCTACGGCATGACCCTGGGGCAGACCATTTCAGCTGTCTGCAAGGCCCGCCTGGTGCTCTTCCCCACGGTCGATATGGACCTGATTTTCAGAGCCCTGAAGAAAACCACCCCTACCCTGATTCCTGCGGTCCCCCCGGTCTACCGCCGCATTCTTGCTGAAGCGAAACAGCGCGGGGTCTCGCTACGGGGCATCCGCTATGCCGTCTCTGGCGCTATGCACCTCCCCGTTGAACTCGTTGCGGAATGGGAAGAAGCTACCGGCGGCATGCTGGTTGAAGGCTACGGCCTCTCTGAATGCTCGCCGCTGGTCTCCTGTAACCCGCTTAACACCACCCGCCGTGCGGGAGCCATTGGCGTCCCTTTCCCCTCCACCGACATCCGCATCGTTGACCCCGAGACACTCGAAGACGTACCCAACGGGGACGAGGGCGAGCTCCTGGTGCGTGGGCCCCAGGTCATGCGCGGCTACTGGAAACGTAGCGAAGACACATGCAAAACCCTGCTTGAGGGCAGCTGGCTCCGTACCGGCGACATCGTGCGCCTCGACGCAGACTACTTCATCGAAATCGTCGACCGTATCAAAGAAGTCATTATTACAGGCGGGTTCAACGTTTCACCCACAGAAGTTGAGAACGTGCTCAAGCAGCACGACTCTGTTGATGACTGCGCTGTGGTTGGTTTGCCGGATGGCTCCGGTGGCGAGAAAGTCACCGCCGCCATTATTCCCGCAGCCGGGCATGCCATCGACCCCAGCGAGCTCAAACAGCACTGCTACGAACGTCTGACCCGCTACAAGGTGCCCAAGAATTACTATGAGGTTGACGAGCTACCCCGCTCCATGCTGGGTAAGACCCTGCGCCGCAAGGTGCGCGAAAATCTAGAAGCCAAGTACAGCTAGGCTTCGTCACAAGGGTTGGTGAAGCAGGCTCACCGTGAAGCCGCTGGGCTTCATCGAGTGTGAGCCTGCGGAGCCTTGTGAATAGGTCTCAGCCCTTAAAGGGTTAGTCTCGTAGTACGCCCTGGAGGGAGCCATCTGGCCCCAGCAGGGCGTAGCTGTGTGCGGGTTCTGCTAGGCCAAGGGCAGTGGCGGGGACGCTGGTAGCAGCCCGGGCCGCCTCTGCGAGGGGCACCCCGAATGCAACAGCCTGCTTAAGGGCCCGTGCCAGAGTGAGCGTGCTCCCGGCAATTGTCTCGGTGCCCTTGATTCGGGCAACAGAGTTCTGCACCTCTACCGCTAGGGAACCCAGCCGGTAGGGGCCGTCCGCACACCCAGCTGCCGCCATAGCGTCAGTTACCAGGGCTACCCGCCTGGGGGCCAGTGCGAAGGCAGCCCGTACCATGGGGCCGTGTACGTGCACCCCGTCGCAAATGAGCTCGAGGGTTACGTGTGGGCTATCAGCGGCGGCGGCTACCGGGCCGGGCTGGCGGTGGTGCAGGGGGCGCATGGCGTTGAAAGCGTGAGTCAAGAGTGAAGCGCCCTCGTCAAAGGCAGCCTTGGCCTGCTCGTAGGTGGCGTCCGTATGCCCTACCGCTACTGTGATACCCAGCTCTACGCAACGCTGTAGGGTGGCAAGACCAGGGTCGGTCTCAGGGGCGAGAGTAATCTGGAGAAGCCTGCCTTCGGAGGCCTCCCAAAGGAGCTCAACAGCGTCTGGGGTGGGGGGTTTCAGGGTCTCGAGGGCGTGAGCCCCCTTATGGGCCGGGGATATAAAGGGCCCCTCAGCGTGAAAACCTACAAGAGTGGCCTGCCCCGGCTCCTGCTGGTCCAGCAGGGGGAGCAGGCTGGTCATCGTGGCCTGCATCTGCCCGAGGGGGTTAGATACCAGAGAGGCCACCAGGGCAGAGGTGCCGGCCTGCCCGTGCACTCGCAGGGCGGTAGCTACATCGGGGGCGTCCTCAAAAGCGGTACCGCCCCCACCGTGGCAGTGGATGTCGGTCAGCCCCGGGGCCAGCACCCAGCCGCTGGCATCGCGTACCTGCGCGGACGAGAACTGCGGGCCGCTGACGTGCTCCTTCCAACTCTCGCCCTCACCCATAGCCAGCAGACGCTCGCCCGCCGTCAGAACCCAGATGGTGGGGTGAGCATGTGGGGTGAGATGGGTGAGGGAATGAAAAAGAATGGTGTGCGACATAGGGTCCCTTATCAATACGTCATATTGTTGTGCTGGCGGGTATTTAAACATATATTTTTTGTACTATATTCTTATGGAAATAATTATATGTGATTCAAAGGATCAAGCGGGAGCTTATGCTGCTTCGCTTATTGCTATGGTGACCGAGCGAAACAATCAGCGGGGTCTTTCAACCGTGTGGGGTGTGGCTACCGGCTCATCGCCTGAGAGCACCTATGAGCACCTTGCGGCCCGTGTGCAGGCTGGGCTCAATGTGGGTGCTGTGAGTGCCTTTGCTCTCGATGAGTACGTGGGCCTTGACCCTGCCCACCCCGAGTCTTACCACAGTGTTATCAATGACCAGGTGGTGCAGAAGGTGGGACTGAGTGCTGAGCGGGTGCATGTGCTCAACGGTATGGCCGAAGACATCCCCGCCGAATGTGCCGCCTACGAGGCAGATATGAAGGCTGAAGGTGGGGTTGACGTGCAAATACTCGGTATAGGTGCCAATGGGCATATAGGCTTTAATGAGCCCGGCTCATCTTTAGCTTCGCGCACCCGTATTAAGACACTGGCCCCTAAGACGGTAGCGGATAACGCTCGTTTCTTTGACGGCGATACCTCGAAGGTGCCGGTCCACTGCCTGACCCAGGGTATCGGCACCATCATGGAGGCCCGCAAGATTGTGCTGGTTGCCGACGGCGAGAAGAAGGCAGCGGCTATAGCCGGTATGGCTGAGGGGCCGGTGACCGCCTCCTGCCCCGGTTCCATCTTGCAGATGCACCCCGATGTCACGGTGGTTATCGATGAGGCGGCTGCCTCCCAGCTTAAAAATGCAGAATATTACCGTTTTGCCCAAAGCAATATTCCCTTCTTTCAGAAGCCAGAAAATATTGGGGCATGAAAATATATAAAACTGGGGTGGGGGTATATTTATAACTCCCACCCCAGTTTTATCTTTGGTTATTTTTAGTATCTGGGTGGGGCAGGGCCGCTATGAACCTTTGAGGCTTATTCATAAGGGTAGAGGTGCCCCGGGCTCACGCTCGGTGGCTGGCGAGCTTGCCAGCCAGAAGCGAACCGGGCGAGAGGGGCGGCAGCGAGTGCGAGCCTGCGAAGCCTTTCTGTTATTGAGTCATTGCCTCTTTAAACCAGCCCGTAATAGAAATGGGGTGGGTGATGGCGGTACCAACGACGACGGCGTGGGCTCCGGCGTCGAGGGCGGCCCGGGCCTGGGTGGGGGTGTGCACACGTCCTTCTGCAATGAGGGGGCGGCCAAGGTTACGGGCGGCGATAGCTTCGAGAAGTTCGAGGTCGGGGCCGTCGGTTCTGGGGCGGGTGCCGGTGTAACCGGCCAGGGTGGTTCCGATGAAGTCGGCTCCGGCATCGGCAGCTGCAAGAGCTGATTCAAGAGAGTCGCAGTCGGCCATGACCAGGGCATTGCTAGAGGCGTGAATTCCCTCAATGACCTGGGCAAGAGTGAGCCCGTCGGGGCGGTTGCGCAGGGTACCGTCGAGGGCGACGATGTGGGCTCCTGCCTGGGCAACGGCGAGGGCGTGGTGCAGGGTAGGGGTGATGAAGATGCCGTCGTGGCCGTCCTTCCAAAGCCCGATGACGGGTACCTCCACGGCGGTGCGGGTGAACTGGATGTCTGCCAGGCCTTGCACACGTACGGCGGCGGCTCCGCCCAGGACGGCGGAGGCGGCGACCTGGCCGGTGGTGCGGGGGTCGCGCATGGGTTCGCCGGGGTAGGCCTGGGCTGAAACAATGAGCTGGCCTGCGAGAAGTTCGGTGAGCTGGTCGGGAGTGAACACGGTGTTTTCCTAGCGGGTGGCGAAGTCGGGAATGAGGGTGGCGGCCCCGAGCAGGGGAGCATCGGAGCCGAGGGCTGCGCGGACGATGGTGGTTTCGGCGGCCTGGCCCAGGGCTGAGCTGAGGTAGGCTGCTGCCATGTCGTCCCACCAGCGCTTGCCGAGGTTGACTACGCCGCCGGAGACCACAATCAGGTGGGGGTCGAGGATGGTGGCCAGGTCACCCAGGGCGATACCGGCGGCGCGGGCTCCGAGGGCGATGGAGTCGCAGGCGATGGGGTCACCTGTCTCGGCCAGATGCTCGAGATCAAAGAGGTTGGCTGCGGGGCTTTCGCCGCCGAGGCGGTGGTAGCTGGCGACGATGCCGGTGCCGGAGGCAACGGCTTCTACATGGCCCGCTCCGCCGCAGGTGCAGGTGATGCCGACGGCCCAGGGGGAGGAGAAATGGCCGACGTGCCCGGCCAGGGAATGGGCCCCTCGCATCTGGGTGCCACCGCTGATGTAGGAGCCGCCAACGCCGGTGCCGAAGGCGACCATGAGGCTGGTTTCGGCGGTGGAGGTGGCACCCTGCCAGGCTTCGCCCAGGGCGTGGGCATGGACGTCGTTGACGGCGTAAGCCGGTAGGCCGGTGCGGTCGGTGACGATGGCTGCCAGCGGGGTGCCACTCCAGTCGCGGATGAGGTTGGCCGCGGTAATGACCTGCCCTTCTTTACCAATGACACCCGCTGATCCGATGCCGATGCCGACCGGCTGGTAGCCCCGGCTGCGGGCCAGGTCGGCTAGGTCGGCGAGGGCGGACGCGGTGTGCTCGGCGAGTGTGGTTCCTCCGGCCTGGGCCTGGGTTGGGATTTTGTCGCGGTGCAGGACGTCGCCGGTGGAGGAGACGATACCGAGGGCTGTTTTGGTGCCGCCGAGATCTGCGGTGAGTGCTACGGGCTGGTGGGTCATGAAAGCGTCCCTTTCTCAGGCGGAGGGGCTAGATGAGCCCGACTGATTGGACGATAGCGCGGATGCGCTGGGTTTCGGTGTCGCCGAGGGTTTCCATGGGCTGGGACATGGTGTTGGAGTCGAGAACTCCCATGACCTGCAGGGCGGTTTTGAAGGCGCCCAGGCCTGCTGCGCCGCCGGAGACGCTGGGGGTTTCGACAAAGACGATGTCGAAGAGCTTGGCCAGGCGATCCTGTTCGGTGCGGGCTGCTTCCCAGTCGCCTGCGCGGGCTGCCTCGTAGAGGCGCTTGTAGCCTGCGGGATCAACGTTGCCGAGACCGGGGACCAGGCCTGCAGCGCCTGAGAGCATGGCCCCGTCGCAGACAACTTCGTGGCCGGTGAAGGCGGCGAAGCCTTTGAGGTCGCGGGTGGCAAGGGTGAGCTGGCGGAAGGAGACGTCGTCGCCGGATGAGTCCTTAACACCGGCAATGACGCCCTCGCGGGCTAGCTTGGTGAGCAGGGGCAGGGGGAGCTTCTGCTTGGTGCGTACCGGCACGTCGTAGGCGAAGACGGGGACGTCGACGGCATCGGCGATGGCGCGGAAGTGGCGTTCTTCTTCGAAGGCATTGTCGATGGCGTAGAACTGGCTGGTGACCACGATGGCGTCACCGCCGATGGCCAGCAGGCGCTTGGCTTCGTCGATGACGCGGGCGGTGGTCATGTCGTTGACACCGACAAGCAGGGGGACCCGCCCCTGGATTGTTTCGATGCAGGTGCTCAGCACGGTTTCGCGTTCTTGGTTGGTCAGGTAGAGCACCTCGGATGAGGAGCCCAGGGCGAAGATGCCGTCTACTCCGCCGTCGATGAGGTGGTCGAGCAGGCGGCGCAGGGAGGGGATATCGAGGGCACCGTCCGCGGTGCGGGGGGTGAGCAGGGGCGGGATAATGCCGGAGAAAGCGGGAGCGGTCATGGGGTGTTCTCCTTGGTGGGATTGGGGCGGCGCGGTACTCGGCGGTGAGCTGCGCCGCCCGGGCGGTTACTTTAGACGTGGAGCAGGGTGGGTGCTGCTCCCAGCAGAGTTCGGGTGTAGTCCTGGCTGGGAGTGTCGAAGACCTGTTCGGCGCTGCCTTCTTCAACGATCTTTCCCCTATTCATCACGCAGATACGGTCGGAGACGTAGCGGACGGTTTGAATGTCGTGGGAGATGAAGACCATGCCGAGGAAGAGCTCTTCCTTAAGGTCTGAGAGCAGGTTGAGCACCTGGGCTCGCACTGACACATCGAGGGCGCTGGTGGGCTCGTCGGCCACAATCACCTTGGGTTCTAGGGCCAGGGCGCGGGCAATAGCGACGCGCTGGCGCTGGCCGCCAGAGATCTGGGAGGGCAGGGCGTCGGCTGCTGAGGCGGGCAGGCCCACCAGGTGCAGGAGCTCACGGACGCGCCGGTCGCGCCCGGCCTTATCGCCGATGCCGTGCACATCCAGAGGGTCCTTGAGGATGTCTTGCACGGTCATACGCGGGTTGAGGGCGGTGGAGGGGTCCTGGAAGACGATGGAGACGTCCGAACCGAATTCCTTACGCAGGGCCGCATTGCGCTTGAGGGCGCTCTTGCCCTTGAAGAGCACGTCGCCCCCGGTGGGCTTTTGCAGCCCGACGATGATGGAGGCCAGAGTGGACTTGCCGCAGCCCGATTCGCCGACCAGGCCGATGGTTTCACCGCGGCGGACGGCCAGGTTTACCCCGTCCACAGCTTTGACGATGTTGGGTTTGAAGATACCGCCGGTGCGGGCCCGGTAGTGGACCTGTACGTCTTTGAGCTCGATGATGGGTTCGCTGACGCGGTGGACGGCGGCGCGGCCGGTGGTGTTGAGCAGGTTTTCTGCTGCGGGGGTCACAGGCTGGGTGTTCATGCTGTCTCCTGTGAGGTAGTGGCGGGGGCCAGGTGGGAGGCCCAGTGGTGGTCGGTATCGCCGGTGACAGGGGTGAAGACCAGCTTCTGCTCGGGGTCAGCGCCTGGGCGCTGGGAGCGGGGGGCGAAGCGGTCGCCGGTGGCGAAGTCGGAGGGGGAGGGCACGGTGCCGGGAATCTGGTAGAGACGCTCGGAGCCGGATTCGATGGAGAGCACGGAGCCGAGCAGGCCCCGGGTGTACTCGTGCATGGGGTTGCTCAGTAGCTGGCTGGTGGCACCTGCTTCTACGATCTGACCGGCGTACATGACCGAGATACGGTGGGCCACCTGGGCTACCAGGGCCAGGTCGTGCGATACGAAGATCATGGCGAAGCCCAGCTGCTCGCGTAGCTCGTTGAGGAGCTTGATGACCTCGGCCTGCACGGTGACGTCAAGGGCTGTGGTGGGCTCATCGGCAATGACCAGCTTGGGGGAGCGGGAGAGAGCCATAGCGATGAGGACGCGCTGACGCTGACCGCCGGAGAGCTCGTGGGGGTAGGAGGCCAGGGTGCGCTCGGGGTCGAGCTTGACCAGGCGCAGGAGCTCTTCGGGGCTCTTGCGGCCGCCGCGGCGGGTCAGCTGCTTCATCTGGTCCTTGATGAGCATGGAGGGGTTCAGGGAGCTCAGGGCGTCCTGGTAGACCATGGAAATCACGGAGCCACGCAGCTTCTGGAATTCGGCTTCGGAGGCCCCGACCAGTTCCTGGCCTTCAAAGAGCACGGAGCCGGTGATCTTGGCCTTCCTGTCGAGCAGGCCGATAATGGCCAGGGAGGTAATGGACTTACCCGAACCTGACTCACCCACCAGGCCCATGGTCTGGCCCTCGGTGACGGTGAAGGAGACGCGATCTACTACCGGGGTATCGCCGAAGCGTTCGGGGAAGTAGATGGAGAGGTCCTTGACTTCCAGGATGACGCGGGCGGATGCGTCTGCCTGTAGGCGGTCGGTGCGGCGGGCTTCTGCGCTCTTGAGTTCGGCCAGGACTCCTGCCAGGTTGGCGGCAACCACAGCGTCCCTCTCGGCTGCCGGGCGGGAGCCAGCGTGCCTGACGGGCTCACCCCAGGGGGCGGCGCCCTGCCCCTCTTCCTCGGGGGAGGTAGCTGCGATGGACTTGTCGTCGGCGGTGGAGGGTGCTGCGGTGAGGGCACCGGCGGTGGTGCCAGCAACCACGGAGGTGTCGTCAATCTTGACCTTGCGGCGTAGCTTGGGGTTGACCATGGCGTCGGTCATGCCCTCAGAGAGCACATTGAGGGCCAGGACGGTCAGCAGGATGATGGCACCTGCGAAGGTGGTGGCCCACCAGCCGCCTGCCAGCACCAGGGCACGGCCGTCGGCAATGACGTTACCCCAGGAAGGATCTGGCGGGCGCACACCGGCTGAGAGAAAGCTCAGGGAGGCTTCGAGAATGATGGCGTCGGCAACCATGACGGTGGCGAAGACCAGCACGGGGGCGATGGTATTGCGCACGACGTGCTTGAGCAGGATGTAGAAGCGGGGGGATCCCATAACTCGCTCGGCACGGACGTAGTCCTCGTCCCAGGCGGCCAGCACCTGGGCGCGGACCACGCGGGCTAGCTGCGGGGTGTAGACCACGGCAATGGTGAAGATGATGGTGCCCACCGAGTTGCCCAGGGAGGCCAGCAGCACAGCGGCCAGGGCGATACCGGGGAAGGCCATGAGCACGTCCATGACGCGCATAATCAGCTCGGAGACGAACTTGGAGCTGGTGGCTGCCAGGGCACCCAGAATACCGCCCATGATGAGAGCCAGGGCGACAGCGCCCAGACCGACCTGTAGGGAGGCGCGGGCACCGTACATCAGACGGGAGAGGATGTCGCGGCCCTGACGGTCGGTGCCGAAGAGGTAGTCGGAGTTGGGGGCACCGATGGGGGCACCGGTGGAGGCCAGCGGGTCGTGGGGTGCCAGCCAGGGGGCGAAGACCGCGACCAGGGCGATAAAGAGGAGGAAGCTGAGGGCGATTTTAGAGCCGGTGGGGAGCGCCCTGAATCGGATGCCGGGCGCTGAGAGGCGTTCTGCTAGTCCGCTACGCATGGTTAGACGCTCCTGATACGGGGGTTGATGAGTAGGTAGAGCAGGTCAACGATGATGTTGACGAGCACGAAGGTGACGGCGATGGTGAGCACGACGCCCTGAACCAGGTTGATGTCGTTACCGGTGATACCGATGAAGATGAGGTTGCCCATGCCGTTGAGGGAGAAGATCATTTCGATGACTACGGCACCGCCGAGCAGGTAGCCGATACGCAGGCCGAGCACAGTGACCGGGGTGATGAGGGCGTTGCGGAGTACGTTCTTGGTGATGACCTCGCGGCGGGGTACGCCGTTGCCGATGGCGGTGCGCACGTAGTCTTTGTCGAGTTCTTCAACCATGGAGGTGCGGACGGTGCGGGTCAGTGAGGCGCTGACCGGAACGGCGAGGGCTACGGCGGGCAGGAACATGTGGGAGAGCCAGGTGCCGAAGCCGCTGCCGGGAGGGGCGGAGCCTCCGGTGGGGAACCAGCCCAGGCCTAGAGCAAAGTACTGGATCATCAGAATACCCAGCCAGAAGGAGGGGGTGGCGATGGAGGCCATGGAGAGCACACGGATGATCTGGTCGGGCCAGCGGTCGCGGTAGAGAGCCGCGATCACGCCCAGTATCAGGGAGGCTACCGCAGCAATCAGTACGCCCAGGAAGGTCAGTTGCAAGGTGGTGGGAAAGGCAACCTTGATTTGGTCGATGACGGGCTGGGCCGGAGGGGTGGTCATGCCCAGGTCGAAGCGGATAAGCCGGGAGAGGAAGGCAAAGTACTGGACGATGAGCGGGTCGTTGAGGCCCCGTGATTCTCGGTAGGCTTCTTTGGCTTCTTCTGAGGCGCCTTCACCCAGGGCGATGGTTGCTGGGTCGCCGGGGGTGAATTGCAGGATGACGAAGACCAAGATGGTGACGCCCAGAATCATGATGGGCAGGGCGATGAGGCGCCTGCCGAGCAGTCTGAGAAAGTTTGACACGGGTCTGGCTCCCTGAAGTTTTAGGACGGGGCCGGGGCGGCTGAGGGGTGAGGGGCTGCCCCGGTGGGGTGAGAGGTCTTGTGTGGGCCCGGCACCTGCTTGTTTGGGTGAGGCAGGTGCCGGGCGGGGTGTGAAAAGGGGGTGCGATGTGTGGAAATAGGTTTACCTTTTCACGGGTTACCGGCTTATCCAGCTGGGGAGGCTGGGCCGGTGAGACCACCTAGGCCTGGGTGGTGCCTACCTTCTGGAAGGACAGGCCGGTGGTGGGAATGGGGGCGAAGTCGGTGAGGGTATCAGCCGACCAGGCGGTGGGCAGTTTGCGGTGGAAGAGGGGGTAGAGGGGAACATTCTCTGCCACGATGTCGAAGATGCCCTTCCAATCGGGGCTGTCTGATGCGACGGCTTCGGCCATAGCATCCTGCAGCTGGGTGTACTCGGCGGTGTCTGACCAGCGGAAGCGCTTCTCGGGCCAGGTGGCACCTCGGTACCACCAGGAGAGCAGCAGGTCGGGGTCGTTGCCGAAGACGGAGGGGTCACCGGGGGCCAGAACGACGTCGAAGTCGCCGGTATCAACGTAGTCAGAGTAGAGGGAGGAACTCTGGGAGTCCTGCAGAGTAACCTCGATGCCGGCGTCCTTGAGGGATTCCTGAACCAGCTGGGAGCACTGCTTGACCCAGTCGTGGTCGGTGGTGCGCAGGGTGATGGAGAGGTTCTCGACGCCGGCGTCCTTGAGCAGTTGCTGGGCCTTGGCCTTGTCGTAGGTGTAGACGGTGGAGGCCTCGGTGTAGTCAGGGTGCTCCTTGTGCAGGAAGGAGGTGGCTGCGGTGGCGTTGCCAAGCAGACCGGTGGAGATGACCTTCTCGATATCGATGGCGTAGAAGAGGGCCTGGCGAACTTCCTTCTTGTCGAAGGGGGCCTTGGCACAGTTGAACATCATGAAGAGCAGGCCGAAGGACTGCACCGACTCGACGGTCACGCCGTTGGTGTTCTCCAGAACGGGAACGCTGTCGTAGGGCACGGACTCGATGGCCTGTACACGCTGGGAGCTCATGGCGGTAACGCGGGCTGAGGACTCCACCAGAATCAGCCACTTCATGCTCTTGGCCAGGGCGGGGCGGGGGCCGTTGTAGTCGTCGAAGCGTTCAAAGGCGATGTGGTCACCCTTGGTCGCAGAGACGAACTTGTAGGGGCCGGAGCCGATAGGGTGGGCACCGAAAGCCTCAATGTCGTCGCTGGCTGAGGCAGGCATGACGTTGACCAGGGCGATACGGTCAGCGAAGAGGGGGAAGGGCTGGTTGAGCTTGAACTCTACAGTGGCATCGTCTACAGCGGTGACGGTGTCGATGAAGTAGAGGAACTGGCTGAAGAGTGATTCTTCTGAGGTGTAGAGCTCGAAGGTGGAGACAACGTCTGCGGCGGTGACCGCTGCACCGTCGTGGAACTTAGCGCCCTCACGCAGAGAAACACGGTAGGTGGTCTCGTCCACAACTTCGGGGTCGCCGGTGGCCAGCGCGTTGTAGCGCTCGCGGGTGGCGGGATCGAGGCCGTAGAGGCCCTCGAAGATGTGCATATTGGCGGCGAAAGGGGCAGCGCCTGATGCCTGCGAGGGGTCGAAGGTGGTGGAGACGTCGTAGGCGATTGCGGCGTTGATGGTGCCGTCCTTGTTGGCATTGGCGCTACCGCCATTCGCAGATGAGCTGGTGCCAGTTGACGAGTTACCGCAGGCTGCGATGGAGGCGGCGAATGCAGTGGCTGCGCTGATGCCGCCGGCAATCTTGAAGAAGCCTCGGCGTGAGGTGTCAAATTCCTTGACGCGGGTGAGCTGTGACATCGATGTCTCACTCCTTTAGGGGCTACGCTCCGGGAAGGAGCGGGAGGTTGTCTAACTAAACTGGAGGTAGGACGTCCTACCTATATCCTGTATAGTAGTGACGGACGTCTAAATTGGTCAAGTAGAAGATGTAAGAATCAGTAGTATGAACCACCACGACTCATTCACCAGCCCCCGGGTAGAGCCGCCCGTACCCGCTTTTCTACACCGGGCGTCCACCCTCAGCGCGGCCCAAAAGCGCCAGCTACAACTACAAAACGACATCATCAACCTCATCTTTCAACGGCAACTGGGCCAAGGAGACCCCCTACCCACCGAGCAGGAGCTTATTGACGAACTAGGAGTCGGCCGTAACTCGGTACGCGAAGCACTCAAAGTTCTTGAAGCCCTTGGCATTGTTGAGGTTCGCCACGGCTTTGGCACCTTTGTGGGCGGTAACGCCCTGACCTCCATGGTGCGGGCCCTCGGCTTTCGCGGGCAACTGGCCCTCTACCACGGCGGTCAGGAAGCCCTAGAGCTTGTTGAGGTGCGAGAAGCTCTTGAGGTTGGTTTGTTACGCTCGGTCATCCCCGTCATGACAGAGGAACAGCTCGCTCGCGTCAAAGAAGCCTATGAGGCCATGGAGGCGAGTGTGAACCAGGGATCCTGGCTGGCAGAGCACGACCAGCGCTTTCACGCCGCCATTTTCGAGCCCCTAGGTAACGAGCTACTTTCCCGCCTGCTCGATGTCTTTTGGCAGGTATATGACGCCATTGCAGGGGTGCTCGATACCGTTGCCCCCCTCGATGAGGGGCAGACCTGCACCCTGCTTGAGGCCCACCGCAAGCTCTATGAAGCAATCAGAGACAGAGACGCGGAGGCCGCCACTCACCTGATGCGCGAACACTTTGTGGGTATTCGGGAGCGACTCACCTCCTGGCAAGCCAACTGGATTGCGGAAAATAAGGGATAAAGCCACTCGTCCTTGTGTGACGTTTTATGACACCGTAACTTTTTGTTGCAGTCATACACGTGACATTTGACCCAAAAAGAATCCGCAGAAGAGCTTAGTGCCACCGCAGTGTTCTAATAGAAGAGGCGCCTAGCCTGGCCGCCCGAAACCACATTCAGCACTCCAGCGCTAGATACGGTGCCGCTGACTCGTGGCCGCACACACTATTGACACCCAACAGAAAGATTCATAGCCGTGAAGAAATTTGTTGCCACTCTGGCTCTCGTACCCCTCGCATTCGGTCTTGCAGCCTGCGGCTCATCCTCCGACTCAGCTTCCACCTCTGGATCAGATAACGAAACCGTCAGAATCGGTGTGGTTAGTACCGACCCCGTCAACGATAAGCTCGTTGAGGTTGCAGCTGCCGAAGGCATCACCATTGAGCTGGTTGAATTCACCGACTACGCCCAGCCCAACCCCGCTCTGAGCTCCGGCGAAATCGACCTCAACTGGTTCCAGCACATCGCCTACCTCTCCAACTACAACGTAGAAGCAAACGACGACCTGCAGATCGTAGGCCCCACCGTTATCTACCCCATGGCGCTGTTCTCCAACAAGCACGACTCCATCTCAGCCCTACCAGACGGCGCTGAAATCGCCATCCCCAACGACACCGTCAACGAGGCCCGCGCCCTGCTTCTGCTCGAAGCTAACGGCCTGGTTTCCTTCACCTCAGATACCGCAAGCCTCACCGTCGATGACATCAACACCGATGCCTCCAAGGTCACGGTGACACCTGTTGACGCCGCCCAGACCGTGCTCGCCCTAGAATCTGTAGACGGCTCAGTCGTCAACAACGACTTCCTCAAGGACGCAGGCCTGAACCCCAAGGACGCCCTGGCGCAGGACGACCCTGCCAACGAGTCAGCCCGCCCCTACGTCAACCTCTTCGTAGCTAAGGCAGACCAGGCAGATAACGAGACCTACAAGAAGATTGTTGAGCTCTTCCACACCGAAGAAGTCCAGGCAGTTGTTCAGGAAGATACCCAGGGCACCGCGGTGGAGGTCACCACCGATGTGGCTGACCTGCGCTCCACCCTGGCTGACCTCGAAGAGCAGAAGCGCAACTCCCAATAACTACAAGAACTCTCACTCTTGAGTTAGCTCACGCAACCCACCCAGCGGCAGCCAACCTGGGGTAGGCTAGACACTTCGGCCCCGCTCGGCGCCGATTCCCAGCCCCACCCGGCTGCCGCTGTGTGTGCATCTGCCCACCCGCGTCCTGCCACAACCCAGCCACTACCCCCAAAGAAGACACCATGACCGAACAGCGAGTACAGCCAGCCCACGCCGGGGCTGAGCCTATGGTCGTGCTGACCAAGGTAACCAAAGAATTCAAGGTCGGCAAAAAAACCGTCACCGCAGTCAGCGGCGTAGACCTCACCGTCACCAAGGGAGAGATTTTCGCTATCATCGGCTACTCCGGTGCAGGCAAATCAACCCTCGTGAGACTCATCAACGGCCTCGAAGCTATCACCAGCGGGTCACTCACCGTTGACGGGTTCGAGATTGCCGACAAACGGGAATCGCAGCTACGCCACGTGCGCACCAACATCGGCATGATTTTTCAGCAATTCAATCTGATGAATTCGCGCACCGTAGCCGGTAACGTTGAGTTCCCCCTCATCGTTGCTGGGTGGGACAAGGCGAAACGGGCGGCCCGCGTCTCTGAACTCCTTGACTTCGTAGGCTTGGCTGACAAGGCCAAGAACTACCCCGATCAGCTCTCCGGAGGGCAGAAGCAGCGCGTGGGTATCGCCCGCGCACTTGCGACCTCCCCCTCCCTGCTACTGGCTGACGAATCCACCAGCGCCCTGGATCCCGAGACCACCGCCGAGGTGCTCGACCTCCTCAAAAAGGTCAACGCAGAGCTGGGCATCACCGTCATTGTGATTACCCACGAGATGGACGTGGTCTCTACCATTGCCGACCGTGTAGCCGTCATGGAAAACGGCCGAGTTGTCGAATCAGGCAACGTCTACGACGTCTTCTCGAACCCACAAACCGAGGTGGCCCGCCGGTTTGTGGGAACCACCGTCAAATCCCTGCCTGTGGGCGACGAGGCCGCCGAACTGAAAAGCCGCCACAAGGGCTACCTCATCAATATTGAAATCACTGAAGGTAACACCGGCATCGGCAAGATTCTGTCTTACCTGGGTTCCCGTAAGGTCTCCTTCAACATTGTCCAGGGCGGCCTTGAAACCCTGCAGGGCAAAAGCTACGGCAACCTGACCCTGGAACTTCTAGGCGATGTGACCAGTCTGGACGCTGTGGTCTCCGAACTCAAGACCGTCACTCGTGTACAGGAGGTGCGCTAGCTCGTGGACGCAACCTTTATCAACAGCAAACTGATTCCGGCCTTGGGAGACACCCTGTACATGGTGTCGATTACCATGCTCATCGCGGGGGCCCTAGGCCTGGTCTTTGGTCTGCTGCTCTACACCACCCGCCAGGGCAACATTCTGGCCAACCGCTTCATCAACATCCTGTTGAACGTTGTGGTGAACGTGGTCCGGCCCATCCCTTTTATCATCCTGCTCGCAGCCCTGGGGCCGCTGACTCAGGCTGTGGTGGGCACTCGTCTGGGCGTTAACGCCGCTATCTTCGCCATGGTTTTTGGCGCGACTTTTGCTATTGCTCGTATCGTTGAGCAGAACATGGTCTCCATTGACCCCGGTGTGATTGAAGCGGCTCGCGCTATGGGCGCTTCCAAGATGCGTATTCTTTTTACCGTCATGATTCCGGAAGCCCTAGGGCCGCTGATTCTGGGCTACACCTTCTTGGTTATAGGCGTGGTTGATATGTCGGCCATGGCTGGCTACATCGGCGGTGGCGGTCTGGGTAAGGTCGCCCTGGTTGATGGCTACCAGCGCTTCAATGAGGTCATCACCTGGTCTGTTGTTGCTGTGATTATCATACTGGTACAGCTGATTCAGCTGGTCGGTAATCTCCTGGCCCGCAAGGTCATGCGCCGATAAGGCGGTACAGGGTGGGCTGGCAGGCACGCTTGCGTCTGCGACCCTCTCATTCCTCGCCTGGGGGCTCGTCATGATTCACGCCAGCCCCGAGCCAGCAGACGCCGCGCATGCCAGCCAGCCTCTCTTTCTGCTAGATACCCCAGTTTTGGTGCAGATACCCCGGGTAAAAACGGGGGTACTTGCACAAAATTAAAGGGCCGGTTCCTTAGGGAACCGGCCCTTTTGCATATTTTATGTTTTATTTCTTGCCGCTGATCCAGGAGGAGTCGTAGAAGTCGCCCGGGTCTTTGTTACCAGACCGCTCTATATCCCTTTCGTAGAGACGCTCAGCGAAGTCGGTGGGGCGCACCAGGCGGTTGTCGTCCTCGTCGTCGTTGTCGCTGAAGCGGGCGAGAAAGAAAATCCCGTAGAGCAGGGCCGCGAAGAGCAGAAAGAAGAAGGCCAGCTCCGCCCACATAATCACATAGTTACGGCGTAAGTCGTGCGGTGCGTCCGCGTAAATGTGCGGAATCACCAGAAAGGACGCCACCCCCAGCAACACCGCAACGAGGGTCAGTGAGTGGGGTAGCCAGAACCAGCGAGAGAGAGGTTTCTTTACCTGAGCGGTAGGTCGTTCGTGCGCGGCCTGGCCTGCCTTGGCAGGTGGTTGCTCAGCTGGGGTAGGAGCCGGGGTTGCACCTGGTGGCAGGAACTCCCGGTAGTAGGCGCGCTCATCCTCGCTCAAATCCTCGAGACGCCGCCCGTAGCGGGAGGGCTTCTTGCTGTTGGGGGTATCTGCCATGACTCATCCTTAGGTGGCCGGGCACTCGCGGTCGGGAAGGTGCCCCACCCAGGCATCCAATTGGGCCAGGAGGGCAGGGTCAGTAAAGGAGTTGAACCGGCCAATTCCTGCGGTGAGCAGGGGAGCGGGTGTGGCAGCGTCCGGCTCGCTCTGGTACACCAGGCAGCGGGTGCCTGCCCCGGTGGCAGCAGCCAGGCCAACCACGGAGTCTTCCACAGTCAGTGCCTGCTCGGGGGTAAAGCCCAGGCGACGCACGGCCTCACGGTAGATGTCGGGGGCCGGCTTGCCGTTGCGCACATCGTGGGAGGAGACCCAGGTGCTCAGGTAGGGGGTGTAGCCAAAGTGGGTCAGTTTCTTGGTGAGAAGAGCGCTACCGGAGTTGGATGCCACCGCCACGGGGATTTTGGCAGAGAGCAACTTGACGACGGCCAGGGCACCCTCGATGGCGGTGACGCCCCGGTCGATAATGTCGAACTCGGCGGTAGCGATGGTGGTGTAGACGCTGTCGCGGAAGGCTTCGGGAGAGCCATCGAAATCAGCGGCTAACGGGGTGAGATCTGCCAGGCGGGTGGCCAGGTCGTCTGCAGAGATACCCACGAGGGAGGCTTCGAGCTCAGGTGTCAGAGGAACACGGTAATGTTTGAACATTTCGGCCTGAATCTCACACCAGAGGGTTTCTGAGTCGAGAAGGACGCCGTCGCAGTCAAAGACGGCGCAGGCCGGGGTAAAGCCGGCGGGAGCTGAGTGGAGGTCAAACATGGTTCCATGCTCTCATACTTTGTGCTCGGTGCTCAGTGAAGTGAGCACCAGGCTTTGAAACTGCGGGCATTATTCACGCTCCCGGGCTTACCCTTGGCCTGGGCTGGCAAGGTCAGGCTGAAGGTTGCACCGCCTGAATGAGGTGTACTGTTCCGTTCGAAACCGCATACCCGCGCCCCTGCGTGAGTTCCACCGGTGACTTCCTTGGGATTTTCGCACCCAGCAGATCCCCGTCCATATCCACATTGGGCTGAAGCAAAACACCGCACTTAGCCTTGCGCAGGTTCTTCGTCCAGTGGCTATAGAGCGTCCGCAGCTCGTCTGCCCTCCCGGCCGCAATGACGCAGAGGCCCGGCGGCGGGCTATCAATGAGACTACCGAGGGATTTATCGCCGTCTGCAAACCCATCGGCGTCGTCAATCAACAGAATGTTTATACCTGTTGCCATGCGGAGTTGAGCCGTCAGGGTGGGTATTTCGTCTTCGCCGACGGCTAGATGATTAATGCCCGCTGATGCCAGCGGTGACCTGCGTGTGCAGATAGCCCAGATTTCTGGAGCTGTTTGCCCAGCAGGTACCGACGCCTGATCAAAGAGAGCCTTGATGGAAAGTAGCAGGGTTGACTTACCGGAACGGGCCGCACCGGCTATCAAGACATGTTCACCCTGATACACCTCTAAGAAAACGGGCCGCAAATCCTGCTCACCGAGGCCTACAGGAATACGCCAGGGCTCGTGCATCAAATCTGCATGCGCCCCCAGCTCAGAGACACTGATTGAAGCGGGAAGCTGGCCAATGACTTCAGCCTTGCTACCAGAGTCAGGCCAGAGCTCTTGCACTTTCAGAACCGCCTCATTGAGGCGGGTATCTGCAGTGGCTATATGCATCTGTAGTAATTCCTCGCTGTTGACGCACCGGCCGGGAATAGGAGCGGGAATATCCTTACCTTTAACCCCCTGGCCCGAATAGTCGTAGTTGTCGGCTAAACGGAAGAGCCACTTCTGCGTGGTCACCTCGTCTATGGCGATAGGCACCGCTTTGATACGGGGGGTTGCCACTGCAAAGTGCATGCCCAGCGAGACTCCCTCTGAATACGCTCGATATAGCATGTTCAGCAGTATCTGGCCGTCGTAGTCGTCAAACTCATCGCGGAGGCTCGCCAGCCCGTCAATCAGAACTATCATGGGCTTTTCAGCTTCTGTGCTAGCGTGGCGACGTTCCAGCTCAGTTTGCAGGAACCTCATGAAACGTACCCGCTGTTCCCTGGCTCGGCCACCGTGACCAACGTAAGCAACAGTGTGGGGTAGCATCTGCAAATCTTTCAGCCCGCCAGAGCCCAAATCAAGTACAAGAATATCGAGTGCGGACGGCGCACAGTCACGTGCCGCAGTGAGCGCAAGAGAGGCCAGAGTGGTGGTCGTGCCACTACCGGGAATACCGATGAGGAGTAGGTTGCCTTGAGAAAGGCTCCACCCGGCCGGTATCTGCCTCTGCAGATGGGGCTGATCAGCAAGGGCAACATTGAGCTGCTGTTCGTGAAAGGAGCCCACGGGTTGCTGCACCTTCCCAAGACCCGTTGTGATGGGCTCTGAGAAACCCTCTAGCGCCACTCTTTCCCCTAGAGCCTCGGGCCATACCTGGCGCGGTTCCTTGATGCCCAGCTCGTCATGGGCGTCGCAAATTGCGTCAATGAGCAAATCCAGATCGTTCTCATCTGAAACGATTTTGGGCCGATCCGTCAGAGGCTTGAGCGGAACACCAAAGATACTCGACTCGCGCAGTTCTAGCTGAGCGGCTCCCTCAAGCGGAGTCTGGCCGGTCACAAGCGCGGTCTGAACAGCGGAGATATCTTCTTGCCCGAGTTTAACATAGGCACGCCCCATCTGGGTGCGCTCAATTGCTGAAGCGTCAGGAACCCCGATAACGTTCGCTGAGTCCTCTTTACTCTGCACTCGCAGAGCCACCCGCAGGTTGGTGTTAGCGAGAATGTCGTCGTTAACCACGCCTGCCGGGCGCTGGGTCGCGAGTATCATGTGCACTCCCAGGGTTCGGCCTACCGCAGCTACGTTAACGAGTGACTGAAGAACATCGGGAAAGTCCTTGGCGAGCATAGCAAACTCATCAATGACCAGCAGGATGCGGGGCATCGGCTCGGGTGGGTTGGTCGCCATATAATCTTTGATGTTATCAACGCCCTCACCGGCTTCAGAGAACAGAACCTGCCGGCGGTGCATCTCGGCGTCGAGCGCGCGTAGCGCACGGTCTGCCAGCTGTTCATCGAGGTTACTGATGGTGCCGATGGTATGGGGCAAACGCTCACAAGCCTTAAAGGCTGCACCACCCTTAAAGTCGATCAGAATGAAATTAAGGTCCTCGGGTGAGTTTCGGGCAGCTAGACCGGCCACGAAGGTGCGCAAAAATTCGCTCTTGCCTGAGCCCGTTGTACCGCCAACAAGGCCATGGGGGCCATCGCGCACGATATCTAGCACTACCTGCCCGTCATCACCAATACCGATAGGTGCAGAGACGCCTGTTTGCTCCCGCCACAGTTTCTGTACTTTGTCAGACGTCGCCGGTGCCAGATCGAACAGTTCTGGGGCACGGACGAGGCGGGGGAGGGCCGCACCCGGGATAACGAGTTCGGGGTCGTCAAAATGGGCAAGCCTCCGCGCAGCTAGCTCAGCCTCTTCAAGGTCAAGGCCCGCAATGACGATATCTTCGGTGAGTGCGCGCTCTTCGGGCTCAAAGAGATCTGCTTCGGCATCGGCACGCACACGCACAATACTGGTACACGAAGCCGGTAGCTGCTCCTCAGAGCTGGCGATGACGATGCCTGAGACAGTCCGGTCTGGTTTCTGGGCACCTAGCCCCAGCCGTTGGCGCGGGGCCTCCCGCCCGTATCCGAGAAGGTCACGGGCGGGTGCGTCACGGCCCTCGGTCAGCACTTCAGAATCGAGAATCAGCACCAGGGCCGGAGTGATGAAATGATCGATGTTCTGCTGTAGTCCCCGCAGCATCTCGGTGCTTGACTGCCGCCCGGCTGCCATCCAGCGTCCGCCCTGCGCGTTACCTGCCTGCCGGGTATGCGGAAGCCAAGAAGCCCAAGCCCAGTCATATTCTTTGCCTTCGTCACAAAAAAAGCTGAGGGTCACGTCTGCAGGGCCAACATGGGTAGCCAGCTGTAGGGCCAGGCTGCGGGCCAGGGCAAGACTTCCCTCTCGTTGGCCGACGATTCCCACCACACCGCCGCTGTTGAGGTTAGCCATCAGCGGTGCACCCTTGAGCTGAAATGAGTTGTAGACTTCTTTGACCTCGTCTTCGAGATCGGGGTGGGCGCGTGAGTCAAGTTCAGGGCGCCAGTCTTTGTTGCCCGTCCCCACACGGGTCAGCAGAAAGTCAGCCGCGTCTGCCCGGCGCTGCCACAACTGGGTGGTGGGCACTGCGCTACGGCGAATGATTGAAGCGTTATCGGGTGTGAGCTCCTGGCGGCGGGCACGCTCGGTATCTGCGGTAGCTTCAAGCGTCTTTTTAAAATCTTCTAGCGCCCCGGCAAAGCGTTCTTCTTCGGCCGCTAACTGTTTCTTGTAGCGGTGCTTCCCTTCAAACCAGGTACCCACCATCACGAGGGGGCTCAGCAGAGCAAAGACAGCGAACCTCATACTACCTAGCATGATGACCATGGCGGTGGCCATCAGAATAGGGGCAATTACAATCGCAATGTTAAAGCGGGAGTTCTCTGTAACGGTCTCGCGCCTGGGTGGGGTGACGCGCTCCGGTAGCTCCGGAAGGGCAGGGCGCGGTGGGCGGTTAAAGGGGGCTGTTCTGGCCGGTGTTAGATTGTGTAGGGCCCCGGGGGCTGGGGCGGAGAACTCGTGTAGCTGGGGCTGGAAGAACAGAGTGACGCCACCGGCCTGTACCTCTGAGGGCTGGGTAAGAGTGACCGGTTCATCGGATTGCACCCTGTTGCCATTAACGTAGGTGCCGTTGGTGGAGCCTTTGTCTTCAATCAAAAGTTCTTCGTCGTCAGTGAGAGAGGCCGTGAAATGCTCCCACGAGGCGCTCTCTGTGGAGAGAGTCAGATCAGCATGATCCGAACGACCAAAGACCATGGGCCGGGTACGGGTCACAGCTTTGATTGTGCCGGTATGAGTTCCCCCGCTGACGCTGACAACCCAGCCTGACAAGGTAGCCGCTTCGACCAGGGGAGCCCTCGAAATACGGGAGCCTTCTAGAAGCGGCGCCTGCTCCAGGGCATCGTGAGGTGAAACGCTCAGCGAGTCGATAAAAAGCTGATCTGACTCGCCTAAAACGGGGCCCCCCACAGCCTCAATAAGTTCACCGAGCGTGGTGTTTCCTCTCCAACTGTCAATTTCCACTGATCGGTGAAGAGAGTCGATGCTGATAAGAACACGCATGTGGGGGGCCTTTGAGGTTGGTGCTATCAGTGTTAGCAGGTAGACGGGGTACTTAGTGGCCTTTGAATAAGCCTCTCCCTAGAATTCTAATCACCGTTGTTGAACCAGATGATGTGTTGGTAGTCAGGTGCAGAAGGGTTACGGATTTCTACATCACCCACTGTGGGAGATAGCATGATGGGCGATGCGGCCACCGCATAGGTCGAGGAAAAATCGAGGTTAGGGCCAGTCACTCCGTCTGACGCAGATAAATCAAGGGTGGCCAGGGACTCCCTGACGTCCTCCGGAGCAGCTGAGCTCGCTCTCTCGGTTGCGCGGACGAGCGCGACCACCGCGTCATGACTTCTAGAATCAGCGGCGTGGGCAACGTCGCTGAACTTTTGGTCACCGAGAGCGTTTGTGGCAGTGGGGGTCTCATTGAGAATCCTGACCATCTGCAGAAAAGCCGACATAGAGCGCCCCTGACCGTCCGCTTGCAGAGCTACAGCGTCGCTGGTATTGAAACCCATGCTGAGGGCGTTAATAACCGTTGAGTCGTTATCCTGCATAAAAGCTTCGCTGAAGGTAGGGCTTGTCGCCTCGTAGCCCAGCACAATTTTCGCCCTGGTGCCCGACTCTTGCAAAGCTTTGACAAGGCGTGCCTGCATGTAGGAAGATGCATTGATGACCACAGTGGCCGAGTCTCCCTGCTCTGCTGTGGCGTCAGTGACTTCGCGGGCAAGCTGGCCTAAATCGGTTGAGGCGTTCACTGTGAGGGTCTCTTCAGCGGGTACAGCCACGCCTGAGAAATCTTCCTGGTCAATCCTCACCACCCGAGTAGAGCTCGCGTTGTGCTGTTCCAGCACTTCGCGCATGGCGTCGTTGAGGGGCCTCAGCGACCAGGCACCGTAGCCACTTTCTTCGTAGGGCATGATAACCGGAATCCCGTGTTCCTGAGCAGCCTGTAAAGCCTGCTGCGTATGCTCTCCGCGTGAAGCAAACACAATTCCAGATACGTTCTGACCTGCCAGAGACTCGACCGCGCGGACGGCACCTTCAGCCGTCCCCCGGTCGTCCTCGGTGACAAGGGTGATATTCGCACCAGAACGATTAAAACGCTCAACAGCGACCTTGGCCCCAGACGCTGCCTGGTTCCATTCCGAGCCTTCAGCGTTCTCGTTGCCTACAGTAACGATAAGACCTATGGAGGTATTACGGGCCGTCTCTGATGCATTGAGTTCAACGGGCACGGTGACCGCTACCGCGTCGTCCTTAACCTGCGAATTGTGTTTAATCAGCGCCGTTGTAACCAGAGCAAGAACGAGCAGGAGCAGAGCGAGGGGAATACCAATGTTGGTGATTTTTTCTTTCACGCTCTTTATTCCTCAGCTCCGATGGTGAAGGTGTAGATAGTTTTGACGGTGGAACCCGAGGGGGCAGAGAGCTTGAAGGCAGGCATGGATGAGAGCTTCTGAAGTGAGGCGCTGTACTGAGCCTGCTTCAAGCGGATGGCACCCATATCTTCTTCCCTCATCACAGCGTATTTTTCTGCGTTCTGAGTGGCGAGAGAAAGCTGATAGTCGGCGTTGCCCGCATTGCCAGCATTATTCTGGAGTGAACCGAGGAGGCCTGAACCGGTGACAGAAGTGTCACCGATATCGAGCATAATCTTCTCAAGTTCGCCGGTGAGAATAGTTGATGCGCTCGTAACATCCTGTGTTGCTGTGTCGTGGCTAGCCTGGATGCGTTCAAGCGCTGACTGCGTGCGTGCGCTCGCCTGCTCGGCCTGACGCTGGGCAGCTTCATTGAGCTGGGCACCCTGCTCCTGAACCAGGGCGTCGGCCCCGTAAGACAGGGTATCGGCTGCACCGGTGAGGTTGCTGACCTGCTGCGCAAAAAGATCGGTGATAGCCTGCTCGCTGGAGGAACGCTGATTACTGATATTGCGTACCTGGGTGTCGAGGATGCTGTTGATTTCATCCGCGTTTTCTGCGGGGAGGGTGTCGATAATCTTTTGGAGGGCCTCGTCCAGGGCAACCTGCTGTGCTTCTAGGGCGTTAAGGCTGGTATTGAGGGATTCAAAGGAGGTGGTGAGCTCCGGCAGGGCCTCTTTAACCGCTTCTACTTCGCCACTTGCGGCCGTCGCTGAAGGAGCTGGGAGACTGGGACGCGGGGAACCCGTGGCAGAAGCGGAGGGAGTAGCCTCCTCAGCTTGTTCTTGTTCCTGGCCCAGAATCTCTCGCATATCGCTTGTCTTAGTCAAAACGTCGCTGTTAGCGGCTTTGAGGTCAGCGATTTTTTGAGCGGTCTCAGAGTCCTGAGAAGCGGTATCGCTTGCGTTCAACACCTCGTTCCAGAGGGCAACCTGATTGTTGAGGCGCTGATCCATAGGAGCTGAATAGCCCTCAGGGGCGGCTACAACGTTTGCTCCGCCACCGATCCGGTTAACTGCTGTGGGTGAGGGGCTTGAAGAGGGAGAGGCGGTGGCTGCGTCAGGGGCTTCAGCCGCTACGGGGCAGGGGGTGTCGGTAAGGTAGCTACGGAGCCTGTCAGCCTCGCTGGCAGAAATTTTACCTGACTGAGGATTGGTGCCGTCTGCTAGGGCACACAGCTGATCAGCGAGTTCTTGATTTTGCTGGAGCATTGACCCGGAGCCGTTCACCTCAGCGATAGCCTTTTTTGCTGTGGCGTGAATGTCGTTGAACAGGCTCTCTAATGCGGCCAGGTTTTCTTGTGAAGACTGAACGTTCTGATCAATATCGTCGAGATTTTGAGCGATAGCTTCAGTGGGTAGGGGCTGAGGCCTTGCGCTTGTAGAGGGGGCGGGAGAGGCAGTCGGCGTTGCCGAAGGTGTTGTCGAGGAGGGTGAGGGCTCAGCTGGATTGGTTGCAGGGAGCGCCTCAACGTGCTTTTGCAGGGTTTCTAGCGCGGCGTTTGCTGCTTCGTAATCGCTTTTAACCTGAGAGAGAGTTCCGGGTGCAAGGTCTTCAAGCTGCTTCTGGGTCTCCTGGGTATACATCACCAGATTGGAATCCAAGATAGCTTTGGAGGCGAAGATAGAGCAGGAGGACGACCCCGCAGTGTCTCCCTGGCAGGTTTCTGCTGTGGGGTTATCGGGGCCAAGCATGGTGTTGATGACGGTGAGAACTTGGTCACGGCAGTCGATATTTGCCTCGCTGTAGGCACTGAAAACGCTGGAAAGCTGAACCATATTGGAGTACACGGTTGAGCCGTTGGCAGGCTGGGCGACGTTGAAGTTACAGGTTTGGGAGTCGATGACGGGGGCAGGCACTTCTTCCCCCTGGCGCCCGAGGAAGTTCTCTAGGGAATCAACTGTTTGCTGCATTTGGGCGATGAGCTCTTCTTGCGACCCCTGGGCGCTTTCGTCAAGGTTGGTACGTAAGTTGGCTAGCTTTTCTTGCAGGTCTTGGAGCTGGCCGGTGAGTTGCCCTGAGCTCTGCTGGAGCTCTTGGATGGTGGAGGACTTGAGCGACTCTGAGGTCGAATTGAGGTTTTGCCGCACGTCTGCGACGGTAGATGCCGCATCTGCCAGCGCCTCATTGGCTTCGGTGACCACGTCAACGGTCTGTTGCATGAGCTGCATCGTGGAATTCTGGTCGTTGCTGAAGGATGAGGTGACAGCCCCTGAAGCGGTGAGGTCGTTGGATAGCCCCGGGTGCACCGCAATAGCAAATTCAGGTACAGCGAGGTCCTCTGCCTTAAGGTTGACTGTAAAGGTGGCGGTGGAGCTGTTCCCGGGCCCTGCCAGGATCTTGCCCCATTGCAGAACGGAGTCACCATCGCTATTGGTGCTGACTATTCCGTTGGTTGAGCCGCCCCCTACGGTTGCTTCAGAAATAATGTTCTGAGGCTTAATGCCGGTCAGTGTTGTGGATGCGGCAACAGAGAGGGGGGCACCGACCAGGACGCTTTTACTCTTCTGGGTGCCTGCGACGTCGTAGGTGAGGGTCTGTGGCTGAACCGTGAGATTTTCTACGGTGATGTCAATACTCACATCTCCGCTGTAGCCTTCGAGATCCCTTAAATCGTTACCTGATGAGGAGTCTGTGGTGTAGCGGGTGGTGACGCGCACTGGGAGCTCGTTGACTGCGTCACGCAGAGAGTAGGTGTTCTCTTCGCTGGATGATGCACCGCTAGCTGAGTCGAAGGAGACCACAGTGGAGCTGATCTTTGATACTTCTGCTGATGACGTGAGGTCGACGCTGACATTTTGTAGGACGTTGGACGCCTCAACCGAGTTTGTGTCTTGAGCGGTGCAGGCAGAGAAAACAAGGGCCGCACTTAGAAAGAGCGCTGATACAGCCTTATGCGGAGCGAAGACTCGCCGACGTGAGGGGGCAACGGTGCGTAGGGGCATAATAATCTCGCCTCAGGTGTAGTATGTGGAACTAAGACTAAATACTAGCTCAGAGTGGGGCTTATTCAAAGGTTCTCACCGTTGCCGCGCGCAGTAATGACGCACCTGCCCTCCTTCTCTGATTAAACCTTTTCACAAGGCCATTCACGGGGCTTTGATGGATCGGGAACCGCGTTCATATCTGCCTCTTTACACCTCTGTCGCGCCTTTTCTGGTGGGGCTGTGAAATAAGTTTTTACCTACGCCTGAGCTACGGTTTGCGCTGTTGTGGAACTCTATAAACCTAAAAACCTCCACTAGAATGTTGGGAGAATTTTCTATTGTGGGCGAGGAGCAAACATGGCTGAAGCTGCGGCGGGAATGCCGTTAGGCGCGTCGTATGTTTTGGTTGACCTAGCGGGGAAGGGCGCCTCAGGTCAGGTCTGGACTTTAGAGCACTCAAAAAAATCTGAGCCTCTAGTCGCCAAGATTCTTCACCCTCATCTGGCGCAAGATTCCGCCATTGTTGAGCATTTTGTTCGTGAGCGTTCTGTGCTGATGGGGTTGCAACATAACCACATTGTGCGAATCCATGACCTGGTGGTTGAAGGCAGCACCCTGGCTCTGGTGATGGACTATTTCGGAGGCGGCTCACTCCGCAATATTTTGAATCAGCAGGGCACCTTGCAACCGTCACTGGCTTTGAGATTGACAGCGGTCATTCTCGAAACCCTTGCCTACGCACACGGGCAAAACGTTATTCACCGAGATATTAAGCCAGATAATATTCTTTTTACTGAGAAAACATCTGCACCCGATGAGGCAATGCTCAGGGTGACCGATTTTGGTATTTCTTCTATCATTACTGCCGATCATGCCAGGACCACGGGCATTGTTGGAACACCTCACTACCTGCCGCCTGAGCTGGTAAAAAACGGTACGAGCGGCCCGGCAGGAGATGTGTACTCTGCGGGCATCTTGCTGTACGAGTTGCTGGCTGGGCGTACTCCCTTCGCAGGAGAGGGTACTGACTTCACGATTGCCTATCGGCACGTCACGTCAGAGGTTCCTCTGCTTGATCTCCCTCAGCCGATGATGGATGGCGTTTTGGCCCTGTTGGATAAAAACCCGGAGCGACGCCCTCACCCACTGGACGCCGCTGCCCGTTTGCGGTCTCTTGCTGACCGTTACGGTTCACTGGGCGCTTTACCGCTGGCTCAGGAGCCTGAGCATTTTACTGAATCCGCACGGGCGCAGACTGTGGTTCGCGGTCTCAATGTTGAGACGGCAGATGCGGAACCTCAGGTGATGGAGGACCCAGCACCTGCTCTGGGCCAGTCTGTAGGGGCCACCGTTCTGAAGCCACGCAAAGCACTCGGCGACGAAGATTGGGGCGAGAGTGCCGCAGACCGCGGTGAAGAGTCCTCAGATAAAAAGAAGTCTAAGGCTTTATGGTTGGGCATTTTGGGTTTTGTGTTACTGCTCGGCACTGGCTGGGCTATCTACTGGGCGGTGACTTCTAGCTCCGCACCCAAGGATCCGTTCACTGTGGCGGGTAAGCAGGAGGCTCCTTTGCCCACGGGTCTGTCCGTTCGCCGTGAGGCTACCTATGACCCCAGGTCATCGACCATTGATCTGACGGTTACTTACAGTGCCCAGAAGGCCCCGCTCTCCGGTGATTTGTTGGAGGTAATCCCGGCAACGTCAGAAGGTTCCACCTGCCCTAATGCGACCTGGGAGCGGGTTGATGCTGAGCGTAACCAGCCTTCGGTGACCGACATGAATGTTGAGTGCGGTTGGAGGTTACAGGGAGTGGAGGTTAAGTCTAACCAGGAGTTCGCGGTGACCACTACTATTGCGGCAGAAGTGGCCGACGAGCAGCAACTAGAGAAATGGCTCGATCAGGTATCGTCGCAGACCCAGGAGGCTGTGATGTCTGAGGATTACAGCAGCGTGGCCTACCCTGCCCAGCGGCTGACGGATATTGCGGTGAAGGTGCCCGAGCGTACGGTGAGCCAAACCGCCGTGCCGATTACGCTTCTTCCGGTATGGCCAAGTGGTGAGGACGCCTTGAATCCCCTGTTTTCTTCTGAGAGTACAGGTAGGCCCTCGGGGATGCTTCAGGCTGTAGCGGGTGATGAGAACCCCGTGAGGTTTTCGGACGGCTGCGCGGGCCACCTAATGGTTGACTCAAGTGGGTTGAAGGTGACGGCGCTGTCTGTATCAGACCGATGCACGGTGAATGCCCAGGTGGGTAATTTTACCGATTTGAGAAGCGAGAACTTCGTCATCACTACCAGAGATTAGGGCTGGTTGCACCCACTGCGAGGCTTGTTCAAAAGTCCCGTGATCACCGCTCCCCGGGCTGGGCTCGATGGAATCCAACGGCTTCGTTGCGAACCAGGGTTGCCTGAGTATTTTTGAATAAGCTTCTGTGACTGGCTATGCCCGGTGGTATTTGCGGCGTGAATCTCACTGGGTAGAAACATGAAGCCATCTTTAAAATAGCTGAAATTTTTAAGTGACCACAGAAAAAAATCACTGTTTACACTAGTCACAACAATTATTTGATTTCTCTAGAAAGTGTTGCGTGATTGCTGGATAAAATGGGTACATTTGCCTCCTGACAAGCACGGGTGATGTTCAGTATCCTCTTGTGTAGGGCCAAGGTGGCTCTCTGCATGAGTGGAGCGCCCGTGTGTGCTTGCCCTGCACCTCTAAATATTGTTTCTCGAAAGGTTCAATTCTATGTCACGCGTACTTTCCACCGAGGAAGCCAAATCAGCTATCTCCCGCATCCAGGAAATCATCAACGGCGGCCTAACCGAACAAATCTCCGCCCTTGACAGCCAAGGCCAGCTACTCTCAGACCCCAACAACTGGGACGGCCCCCTAGCCCAGCAGTTCCGTGGCTCAACCTGGCCCGAAACCAAGACCGCCCTCGATAAGGCCAAGACCGAACTGG
>NZ_CAKMSB010000006.1 GCF_928381405.1 Rothia nasisuis | reverse complement strand
GGGCGGGTGGGCGTCCGCTCATCTAGCACGCTGTGAGCGCACAAAGCGGGGCTGGCGGGTGCGTTCGTGGAAAAATGGGGGTATGGGTAGAGCTATTTTGATTATTGGCGTTGCCGCCCTCCTGCTGGGCGTGTGGATTTATTCGATTCTGGACGCCGCCCAGACCGACCGCTTGCGCGTTCGTACCTTGCCCAAGTGGGCTTGGCTGGCTGTGCTAGTGCCTTTCCCCCTACTGGGGTCGGTACTCTGGTTCTGGCTGGGGCGCCCGCGCAGGTCGCGTCACGGGTCTTTTGGGGCACCTGCGGCTCAGCCACCGGTAGCTCCCGATGATGACCCTGAGTTTTTGAAGTTCCTTGAGGCCCGTGCCCGCCGCGAACGCCAGGACACCGAGTGGCAGCAACGCAAAAACCGTAAGGACGCCGGTGGTCAGGATTCCCTCCGGGGCGAGGATGCTACCGGGCAGGGAGGCGGCCCTGTTGCGCCCAAGGACGATGCCGATCACCCAGGGTCAGAAGAGGGTGACTCTTAGTTTGCCTCGGACCCCATGCTGTGTCACGAGCACCGCGGTTCACACACGGATCTCGTGATAGAGCGTGGGGTTTTCTGTTGGCTACGAGCTGCTGGGTGTCTTAGTCTGACGGTAGGCCCGATAGTTTTTGCAGAGCTCCAGTGCCCAGGCACAAAAGACGACTATCAGCAGGGGTAGGCGCCAACTTTGGCTGGCTGTATCTTGAGTCGTGAAGACTCCGTAGCCCCAGTACCCTATGCAGAAGATCATCAGCAGAGAGTAGAGGTAAAGCCGGTAGGGTTTCACTACTTTCTGGTGTGACAGGGAACGGGCATAGGTTGCCGGGTGACCAAACTCTTCGAGGTAGCTGCCGCCCCCTTCTGCTACGTGCTCTTTAACGCGCGAGACTTCTTCACGCACACGGGCATCTGAAATATCACCGCGGTTCCAGAGCTCCTGTGTGAAGCGCTCAAGCCAGGTGGCAGGTTCGCTGTAGTTATCAGTATCTTCTTGAGAGGGGGCGAGCCTCTTGGGAAGAAGCACAGTAGCTAGGGAACCCAGCAGGGCAGAACCTGTAGCTACAACCACATGAAACCAGGCTGGAAAGGTTGCTGTGACGACTTCGTAAGACCAGAACAGAGAAAAACCTATGCCGCAGGCAAGAAGAAGCACGATAAGGGCTGTTACCAGAGCTCCTGCTGTAAAACCGGCCTTAGCGCGAACCAGTCTGAAAATAACGGGTGGAATTATGACGGCAAATCCCAGCACCACTGGTAGCAGGTAAAAGCCGAGGGGCTGGTCGGAGGGACTGTCGCTAGGTAATAGATTCATCAGCCAGAAAAGTAGGCTAAAGATGGCTCCTACGAAGAAGCCAGAGATGGTTCCTGCCCGCAGGGTCAGTGGTTCATCCGTAGCAAAGGCTTGGGTACCTTTTTCGCGCCAGCTTGTGATTTTTTCTGTAGCCCAGTCCTGGGGGCTGCCGTAGAGCTCGGCGGCGCTTTCGCCGGTTTCTGTGATCTGTCGGATTACTTTCTGCAGGGCGCTCTCGCTGGTGACTGCTTTGACGTAGTTGCTTGCCAGGGTGGCGAAGGCAGTTTGTACCCAGTCCACGTCTGCTGGGTTGTCACTTGCTTCTTCGATAGCGATAGTCAGGCGTTCGTAGGGATTGTTTGCCATGTCTCCTCCTTGAGGCATGTAGGGGCGGTTCAGGTAGCTTTAGACTCCGAGGGTACGAGCAAGGCGGGCCAGGGTTTCCCGTTCGCTCGCGAGCTGGCGGGCACCGGCGTCCGTGAGCTGATACTGGCGGCGGGCGGGGCCGCTCTCCCCTTCCGTCCAGGTAGTCGTGACGTACCCGGCTTCTTCGAGTTTGGAGAGGGCCGGGTAGAGGGAGCCGCCCCGCAGACGGCCGTAGCCCAGTTCTTCGAGGCGGGCAGCTAAACCGTAGCCGTGCAGGTTCTCTTGAGCCAGGCAGGCCAGGACGGCGGTGGGCAGGGTTGCTCGTACCAGGGCCGGTGGATAGGTGATGGGGTTCATCGGCGCCTCCTTCTCTACCTAAATACATCATATACCTAGATAGGTTTTCAAGACTTCGAGCGATTTAACCGTACAAGTAGCCCACCAGAAAGCCTCCCAGGGTACGCAGGAGCCCCCGCACCTTTGTGCGAGGGCTCCTTACCTGCGAGAAAACGTTGCGCTAAAACCGCTTTACAGCCCTGAGTAAGAGTGCAGGCCCGAGAAGAAGACGTTGACGATGGTGAAGTTGAAAATCACGCAGAGGTAGCCAACAATCGAGAGCCAGGCCGAAGGCGGGCCAGACCAGCCCCGAGTTGCGCGGGCATGCAGGTAGGCGGCGTAGACAACCCAGATGATGAAGGTCCAGACTTCTTTGGTATCCCAGCCCCAGTAGCGGCCCCAGGCCTTCTCCGCCCAAATAGCACCGGCTGCCAGGGTAAAGGTCCACATGACGAAACCGACGGTGTTGAGACGGAAAGAAAAGTTCTCCAGGGCGGTAGAGGAGGGGATCAGGCGCATGAAACCCAGGCGGGTCAGGGCGGTGTCTTGGTCTGCAAGGATTCGGCGTTCGCGGGAGGTTTGCAACAGCTGTAGGACGGCCATGGCGAACGTCAGGGTGAAGATGGAGGAGGCAAGCACAGCAATAGAGACGTGAATAACCAGCCAGTAGGATTGGAGCGCAGGAACCAGCTGACCGACCGGGGTGGGGTAGACGACGTTGGCAACAACCATCATGGTCAAGACCAGGCCCGAAACCAGGGTGCCAACGAAGCGCAGGTCACGGAACACCAGGAAAATCAGGTAGACGGCCGCCACCAAAAAGGCGCCGGTAGTGCAGAACTCGTACATATTGCCCCAGGGAACGCGGTTGGCGGCAAAGGCCCGGGAGAAAACACCTGCTGCATGAATCAGACAGCCCAGGGCAAGGATGACGACGCCAGCGCGGGCGGCGGGGCGGCGTTCACCGGTGCCGTAGCGCATATCTGAGTCAGCAACATGGGAAGACAGCTTAGTAGCGGCAGAGCGCTTGTAGCCCATACCGCGTTCACCGGTTCCCTGCTCGGTGCCAGTGAGCCGGGCAGACCTGGCGTTGATAGAACCTGAGGAGGCGGTTCTTGCCCCCACGAGTTCTTTTTCTTGGTCCTGGCCGCCAACGGTTGCTGCTTCTTCGAGCCGCTTGGTGGTGCGTGAGTGGGCGGCGACGTCCCAGGCGAAGGCGACGAAGGCAAACATGTAGGTGATGGATGCTAAATACATAAAGAGTTCGCTCCAGCGGGCGAGCTCTATGTTGACTTCTGACACGGTGTTCTCACTTCACAGGTTGAGGTAGGGGCGGGGGCCGGTGCCCGGCTGGGCTTTCTCGGGGCGGGCCGTGGGTAGGTTAGGCTTCATCAAATTCTAGCCCCCATCGTTCGGCAAAGAGGTCGGTAAGTTTGTTTGCCTCCGTGGCGAGTCGGGGGTCTTCGCCGCGAGCAAGCAGGCCGTATTCGATAGTGAGGACGGCACTCTCACCGGTGCCTGTCTCGGTGGCGCGCACCCAGACGCGGCGGCGGGCCACGAAGACAGAGATAAGCAGGCCACCAAAAAGTAGAAGGGCTGACGCTAAAGCGATGGGGCGGCCGGGATCGGAGCGGATTTCAATACCGGCATAGCGTTTGACGCCCAGAAACTCAATAGTGCCATGCCCCTCGGGCAGAGTCGCGGTGGAGTCTTCTGCATCAAGTACGATACCGTTCCCCAAGGCCATCGTATTGAGCGGGGTCAGCTGGTCAACATCAAGTACATAGACGTTCTGCGGAACACCGGAGTCTAGCCCCAGATCACCGGTATAGCTCTGGAGCACCAGCATAGGGTTGATGAGGTCTGAGTCAATAGAGGTGGGCGCTGACCCCATGGTACGTTCGCCGGTGGGCAGGAACATTCCGACGAGGCCCAGCTGGTCGGGGTGAGCATCCGGCACCTTGAGCACGAGCGAGGAGAGGTAGCTACTGCCGGAGGGCAGGCCTACCACAGGGCCCTCGTAGGCAACTGTGCCGTCAGTATTAGTAATACGCACGATTGGCGCGTAACCATTGCCCAGCAGGTACATTGAGGTGCCCTCAAAGTAGATGGGGTCATTTACTTTGAGGGTCTGCTGTTTGGTCTCTCCAGCGGAGTTGCTGAGAGTGAAGGTCGCTTCGTAGTGGACGTCTGTGCCGTAGGTTGGCGACCCTTGCTGGCGGTCGTATTCAACAACCATGGAGTCCATGGTGGCAGAGTAGGGGGTAAGCCAGTCGGGGTTATAGTTGGTGCCTGGGCTGAAAGAATCGTAGGAGACCAGAGAGTTAACAAAGGTTTCGTCCTCAACGACGATGCGTTGACCGCTGTAGCCAAAGAGGGAGCCCACTGCTACCGCCACGAGCACACCAATCATGGCCAGGTGAAAAAGGATGTTGCCGAGTTCACGCAGGTAGCCGCGTTCAGCACCCACGTTCACCACACCGTCCCTTTCTTGGCGTATCTCTACCCGGTAGCCGCGCTTCTTGAGAATCTTAGCTGCGTCGTCAATCGCCCGGGTAGCTGTCAGGTCACCGGCGGCCGCAGGAATAGTGAGGGTGCGGTGCTGGGGTAGCCGGGTCAGGTTCTTGGGAGTGCGGGCTGGTGCAGAGCGCATGGTCTTGAAGTGTTTGAGAGCACGCGGGATAACACAACCGATGAGCGAGATAAAGAGCAGCAGGTAGATAGCTGCAAACCATACTGAGGAGAACACATCGAAGAGCTGAAGCTTATCGGCGATGGGCCCCCAGGTGGGGTGAGCTTCGATGTAGTCGTTGACCTTGGCGGCATCCTGAATGCGCTGGGGAAACACGGAGCCCGGGACGGCGGCGACCGCCAGCATCAACAGCAGAAAGAGGGCCGTGTTCATCTTGGTGAGCTGGGTCCAGGCCCAGCGGAGCATCTCGATGGGGCCGAGCGCTGGCGCGTCGTGTTTTTCAGCCATGGTGTCCTAGATCAGTTACGGGTGGGGAGAGTAAGGGCGGGCGTTTAGATGGGCAGTTCATAGACCGGCATGGTGGCCTGAAACCACGACATCATGGCCGTCCAGATACCGCTGGCCAGTAGCACACCGATGAGGATGAGCATGCCACCGCCCAGGCGTTGGAGGAGCAGGCGGTGTTTACGCGCCCAGTTCATAGTACTGACGCCACGGGCCACCCCGAGCGCGACCAGCAAAAAGGGAATGCCCAGCCCCAGACAGTAGGCCAGGGTCAGCACGATGGCCTTGGTGTTCCCAGAGCCGCCGGTGTAGACCAGAGTCTGCACCGCCGCGAAGGTCGGCCCGATACAGGGTGCCCACCCCAGGCCGAAAGTCAGGCCTAGAATTGGTGCGCCCCAAAGACCGGCGGGGGGCTTCGCTTCAATTTTGCGGTCGCGCTGAAAGAAGGAGAAACGGCCCATGAAAACCAAGCCCATCACTATCACAAGGAGGCCAAGCACCAGGTCTACCCAGCGCTGGCCACGGAGCCAGGGGGCGGCACCCAACTGGGCCAGGACTACTGACATGAGCACAAAGATGAGAGAAAAGCCGAGGATGAAGAGGCCTATGCCCGCGACCATGCGTAGGTTGCGGCGGCGGGCGCTCATCTCTCCACCGGAGAGCCCTGTCACATACCCCAGGTAGCCGGGAACAAGCGGAAGCACGCAGGGCGAGGCAAACGAGACCAGGCCCGCCAGGGCCGCAAGCGGCAGAGCGAGCCAGAGGGAGCCATCAAGAACGATTTGACCGAAGCTAGGCACGAACCTGGTCTTCGAGCAGAGTGCCGAGCACAGACTTGTCAATCTGCCCCAGAATGCGGGCTGCTACGCGCCCTTCGGCGTCAAGGACGACGGTGGTCGGCACCGCCTGGGCAGGCACGTACTTGCTCATGGCCAGCAGGACCTTGCCGGTAATATCGCGGAAGGAGGGGTAGGGCACGGAGAAATTCTTTTCAAAGGCCTCAGCGGTGCCTTTTTCGTCACGTACGTTAGCGCCATAGAAGGCTATACTCTCGCCGTAGGTAGAGTGTAGCTCGTTAAGGAGGGGGGCCTCAGCGCGGCAGGGGGCACAGCCTGCGTACCAGAAGTTTAGGACGGCGGGCTTGCCGCGCAGGTCGGCGGCTTTCACCACGGTGCCATCAAAAAGTTCACTCTCAAATTCTACAGGTTCACCTCGTTCAGCTTCGGTGTACTCGGTCACCGACCCGTCCCCCGCGATGTAGCCCTTAGAGTCACCCGCGTCGGCCTGCGCAGCGAGGGAATCTTGGCTAGGCGAGCAGGCTGAGAGCAACCCAACAGAGCCTAGAGCGGCGATGCTCAGGGCCTGTTTGCGGTTCACCATAATACGGCGGGCTGAAGACATGAAATCTATTCCTTCAGATTGAAAGATGTGTGCTGTTGTATCCAGGGACATTATGAGCCCGGTAACTGAATAACACCTGAGTAGAGCTCGGCTGCGGGCTCCATATATGCAAGTTTCGGCTTGTCAGAGGCAAATATGTTGGGAAAGGTGAAGCTTGTAACGGAAGCTAAATTGCACTGGCGGCTTCGGGGGTCGTGCGGGAGCGCACCCCCCTCAACGGAGATTCGCGCCATCCAGATGGGCAGCTGGTGCGAGACTATAATCGCCTCAGCGCCGTCCCCGCCTTTCTCGTAGGCGGTGCGCGCTGCGTCCTTAATTGCCTCAGCCATACGGGCCACCTGCTGACGGTAGGGTTCACCCCAGGACGGGCGCAGGGGGTTGAGCAGGTGGGGCCAATGCGAGGGGTTGGTGAGCAGCTCGTGCCTATTCACGTGCAGGCCCTCAAAGTGGTTACCAGCTTCAATGACGCGCTCATCGGGCTGTGCGGTCAGGCCAAGCAGTTCTTCGATGGGGGCAGCGGACTCTCGGGTTCGTGTCAGCGGTGAGCACACCAGGTGCACGATGTTGGCGCCCGTGTCTGCACGGCGCTTGAACTCTTCGGCGGTGAGCCGAACCATCTTCTGCCCGGTCTCAGACAGATGATAGTTAGGTAGACGCCCGTAGACGATACGGTCAGGGTTATGAACCTCGCCGTGGCGCATAAGGTGGACGGTGATGGTGGCCTGGGTAGGAGTATTCATGCTACTAGTCTCTCAAACCCGGGCACAGAGCGCGAACCGGCCCCATAGCAGGCACACCTCACATTGCGGCACCGGGTAAAACCGATGCGGCTAGCACCCCTTAGGGTTAGCCTGCCAGCTTTTTCTCAAGTAGCTTGACCAGGCGTTTAGCGTTCACCTGCCAAAAATCCTTCACCTCTCCGTCCACCATCAGCACCGGAATTTCGGTGCGATGTTGTTCCAAAAGATGCGGGTACTCTTCAACATTGACCTCGGTAAAGGTCAGCCCGAAACGGGCCGCCACCTCCCCCGTTGTCTGCCGCGCCGCTTCACACAGGTGACAGCCCGGTTTGGTCAGCAGTTCAATTTTCGGTCTAGGCATACCACCACTTTAGCCTGCTCCACACCCGCTCCTGCGGACGTCCTTATGACAGTCGAAGGCCGCTCTAAACAGCGTGAGCCCCGCACCTTGGTGCGGGGCTCACGGCGCAGAATTTACTTCTTATTGCGGCGCTGGTGGCGGGTCTTACGAAGAAGCTTGCGGTGCTTCTTCTTCGACATACGCTTGCGGCGCTTCTTGATAACTGAACCCATTGGATTCACCTCACTTATTAAATAGTGGTCGATACCCGGCCAAACTCCACCCCCCGAAGGCTGTGGGTTGGTAGCTATCCGGGCGTTATACCGGTATAAACGCTCAAAGGAACGCCGTGAGGGCACAGTGGTACCCTCGGCGCAAAAACGCTCTCATCCAAGCCTACAGGCAAACAGATCTTTTCGCCGACTGTTCACCGGCAAGTGAGAGTATTTTCTCGTTTTCGCCTCAGCGCCCAGGCCGCTTAGCGGCGCCTCTTCTTGCGTCGTGAGCTCTTCTTGACCAGAGCCTTACTCTGGGGCTCCTGTTCGCGGGTCAGCGGTGTGGTAGTAGCAGGTTCGAGGCCGTCGCTGTTACCGTCATCGAGCGGATTACTACCCGAGGCTTGCTCGTCATGAGCGTACTCGTAGCCCTCGCGGAGCGCAGAAAGGCTCTCAGCCGGTGGGCTGGGCTGCTCCGCTCCCACCGCTTCGAGCAGATCGGCAGTCTCTACAGGCTGGTCGTCTGCGGGGCTATCAGGTGCCCCCTCCCCTGCCTGCGCCTGCCCTATCTTATCCTGCGACGGGCGCTGGTTTTGCTGGGAAAAACCAAAGTACTTAACCGGATCAAAACGCTTTATACGAGACCAGCTGCTGGTGCGCTTCTGGGCTTTCGCCCCGTGAGGGGGGCCCTGCTCACCAGAAGACGTGTCTGCTTTCTCGGTCTTCTCTCTGACCGGATGCGTAACCGGTGGGTCACCGGCGGCATCTTTCGCACCACTGCTGGCAGAGGCCTCGAGAGCGTCCAGACGTTCTTCCTCGGCACGCAGTTTTGCCTCTAAGGACTGCTGGTCGCTCGCGGAGTCCGCTGCTTCTGCGGAACTGAGCTGGGCGGTGGGCACCGGTGGGGTCGTGACCGCGCGGACGGCCGGGCCCACTGTTCCTGGAAATTTGCGGCTCTCAGCCGGTGAGGGCTGGAGGGCAGGGGAAGAAGGTGCTTCGGGCGACTGTTCACTGGCGCAGTCCTCCTCCGGCGCAGAAGTGCCGTGAGCCTGGGCATCCTGAGGCTGACTGTCAGCTGAGGCGTCCTTGGGCTGGATGGTAAAGAGTGCCTGGTAGAGGTGGGGGTCAAGCGACCCGCCCTGGGCGCCGGTGGCAAGCTCTAATAATTCCGCATCTAGAGGTTTGAGCGTGAACTGGGCATCGGTAAGGTCACCCTGCTGAGGCTCTTCGAGGTGGAGGGGGTGGCCCGCCTCGGTGAAGCGGTCCTGTAAGGTTGCACGCAACAGGGTCTGAGCTAGAGCGGGGTCGCCGCTTCGAGCCGCATCGGTAATAGCTCGGTATTCCATGACCAGTCGGGTTGCGGTAGCGCTCCACAGGGGAACCTGGCTCACCAGCTCAAAGCGAGCCTCAATCATGGCGTCACGCAGAGTAGCCAGCAGGGCTGAAATCAGGGGGTTGCCCGAGAGCCTGCCCAGCTGGATGTGAAAATCGGCCTCACGTTCATGAAAGTCGGTAAGGCTACCGGCGTGCTCCTGGAGCTCATCCAGAATACGGTCGAGCTCAACGAAGGCCGTCGAATCATACTCTGGCCCAGCTAGCGCAAAATTTTCCAGGAGCAGGCAGGTAGTCAGTAGGTCCTGTCTGGGTGAGCGTGAGCCTGCCAGGTAGAGCCCTATAGCCGGCCCTGCTGAGATAGCGGGTTCACGCACCAGCACTCCGATGATGCTCTTCTTGCGCCCTTCGTAGAGCTTGAGCACCCCAATTTCTTCACAGTGTTTCAGGCTCTCACGCACGTGGTTATGGCTCATGCCCACCCGCTGTGTCAGCTCCTTGTCATCGGGTAGTTCGTCACCCAGGTGCAGGGTCTGGTTGACCAGTTCGTTTTCGATCCAGTCAAGGAGCTGCTGATGGTGTGCCATAAAACGTGCTGGTTTCTTTCGGTGGGTGGGCGGGTGGTTTAGCGGGAGGAGCGCCGACTCCAGCGTGTGAGCCTAGCCAGGATGCCGCGCTCGTCGTCACCACCGTCCTCAGGGGTGACGTTAGATGCGGACGCCTGCGCTTCGGTGGCACGAGCCACTTCGGCCGCCTGGCGGGCAGCGACTTCTGCTTCGATAATACCTTGTGGGAGCGGTTCCACCAGGTCTTGTGCTGAGTCGCTGGTCTCACCCAGGTTGAGACTTTGGGCCAGAACATCCAGGTGCCTGCTCACACCTTCTTCGCGTGCCGTCTGTACCACGGCTTCACTTGTCTGGGTGAAGGCCTGGGTGCTTTCAACTGGGGGTTCGGGAAGCGGTGTGAAGTCTACGGTGCCGCCTGAAACACCATCCGGTGCGGGGGTAAAGGGGGTCAGAGGGGTAAAGGTGATGCCCGTTGCGGCCGGCTGGTCCGCCTCGTCTCCCGAGGCTGGAGCAGCCGAAACAGGGGTGCCTGAGGGATCGGCGCTGTGCGGGGGCAGTTCGCCCGCCTCGGCTGGGGAGGCAAGCCGGGGAGCTTCAAGCAGAAAATTAATCCACGCGGTAATCTCTTTGAGAGGCTCTGGAGTGATGGAGTAGAAGCGTTTTTGGCCATCTGCTTCTGTTTCTACTAGCCCGGCGGTGCGCAGAACACGCAGGTGTTTGGAGACCGTGGGCTGGCTGACGCCCAGCTCTTCTACAAGCTCTCCAACTGCCAACCGTTCAACAGCCAGCGCCTGAATGATGTGTCGGCGCGTGGGGTCGGCGATCACTGCAAAAACGTCGTCTTTCATAAGGTCATCATATACACAGATATGCCCACACAAGTATGCGTAGCCAGCAAACTAGGGGGACATTCCTGGGTTTTTACGGGCTATTTCTGACTTGAAAGTGGGCTATTTTGGGGAAGGGGTGGTCTTTCTGCATCAAACGTTCTCTGAGTAAGACACAGAGCAATTAATCATACCAGGGGTCAAGACCCCACAGGGGAAAGACTTCTTTGCGGGTAGCCATAATGGTTCGATCAACGCTACTGGCGGGATCGTAGCCAACCTCCCAGGAGTGCCACCAAAGATCAACCGGATCACCCATCATCGTGGGAACGGTCGTCCCATAGGTATCAAGCATGTACCTGCGCCAGGAATCCGGAGTAGGGATGTGCACATCAAGTGGTTGACCAGCAGCAACAGCAATGAGATGGCTCCAAGAGCGGGGCACAGCGTTGTAGATGGAATACCCTCCCCCACCCGTGGCAATCCACCGCCCCTCACAGAGCTCATCAGCCAACAGTGATATATGGGCAGCGATTTCACGCTGGGCGTTAATGGAGATATTGAGGTGCGACATATCATCTGCTGTGTGGGAGTCACAGCCGTGCTGGCTGACAATCACTTCTGGTTGAAACTGACGTAGCAGGCTGGGAACAATCGCGTCAAAGGCGCGTAACCACCCCGAGTCGGTGGTCGACTCCGGCATAGCGATATTAACAGCAGTTCCGGCTGCAAGCCCCTCGGGCCCCACCTCGTTGGCGAAACCGGTACCTGGAAAGAGGGTCATTCCACTCTCGTGAAGTGAGACGGTCATGACGTTGGGGTTATCCCAAAAAATACTCTGGGTGCCGTCACCGTGATGGGCGTCCACGTCAATATAAACCACCCGCTGAACACCGGCTTCAAGTAGGCGGGCGATGCCCACAGCACAGTCATTGTAAATACAGAAACCGCTGGCATGATCCCGTGAGGCGTGATGCATGCCGCCACCAAAGTTTACCGCGTGCTTAACCTTGCCCCCCAAAATGGCTTCAGCGGCCTGGTAGGTTCCGCCAGCCAGGCGGGCGCTTGCCTCGTGGACGCCCTCGAACCCGGGGGTGTCTTCAGTACCCAGGCCGCAGCTGGCAATCGTGAGGGTGGGGTCGGCGCTAATCTTTTGCACCGCGTCGATGTAGGGGTAGTCATGGGCTAGCATGAGCTGATGAACCGTAGCAACTTCTGGCTCTTCAACCTGGACCTGAGGTAGGTCAAAGACCCCCAGGGCTTGTGCCAGGCGTGCAGTCGCGTCAAGCCGGGAAGGATGCATGGGGTGATAGTCGCCAAAAAAGTAGTTGGCCATGGCGGGCGCCCACAGCACACGTACATCTGTGGGTTTGAGGTTATCAGCGGCAGACATCTGCACCACCTCCTAGGTAAGTTGAGTCACAGTTAACATTAAACATGCAAAAACTCTGCTGGCACCACACCCCGCTTTTATGACACGCAGACTACGCTAGAGACTGCATATGAAAGCGAGGTGAGAGCATGAACAGAAACAGGCAGCACGCGGCGGGGTCTGGCACGCTTGAGCACAACCAGCGGATTTCACCCAGGGGAGCTCCGTCCGCCGCCCCCGGTAGGTTGGCCTGGGTGCGTGGAGTGACCAACCGCCTCTTTGGCTCCTCCTCTCGCACAGCAATTGCAGCTTTCGTGGTGGTCATTATCTTCTTCTCCCTGATGCTAGCCACCCCCTGGGCTTCTCAGGGTGGCCAACGGGTTGACTTTCACCACGCCGTTTTTACCGCCACCAGCGCGGTGACGGTCACGGGCCTCACCACGGTATCCACCGCAGAGCAGTGGACCTTCTTCGGTCAGCTCATGATCCTCCTAGGGTCACAGATCGGAGGCCTAGGAACCCTGACGCTCACCTCAATTTTGGCTCTAGCAGTAGGGCGCAAGCTGGGATTACGTTCCAAGATTATTGCCCAGGAGTCCCTGAACATCGGGCGCTTGGGCGAGGTCGGCTCAGTTCTGCGCACGGTAGCTTTTACGTCTATTGCCATTGAAGCCTTTATTGCGGCCGTACTTATCCCCCGTTTCCTCATTCTGGGAGAGACCCTGTGGCAGGCAGTGTGGCACGGTATTTTCTATGCGGTCTCCGCCTTTAACAACGCCGGTTTCACCCCCCACTCAGACGGCATCGTCCCCTACGGTCACGACCTCTGGGTTCTCATCCCCATCGCCATCGGTGTCATGGTAGGTTCTCTCGGGTTCCCCGTAATTTTGGTGCTCCGCAACAACCTGCGGTTTAGCAAGTGGAACCTCAACGCCAAACTAACAATTGTAGGAACTCTGGCGCTCTTCGTGTTTGGCTCCCTTGCCTGGGCAGCCCTAGAGTGGAGCAATCCGGCCACCATCGGCCGCATGGGCCTGGGCGACAAACTACTGAACGCCGGGTTCGCCTCCATCATGACCCGCTCAGGTGGCTTCAACCTGGTCGATATGACCCACATTCACCCGGTCACCATGCTCCTCACAGACGTGCTCATGTTTATCGGCGGAGGGTCAGCGTCCACAGCCGGTGGCATCAAAATCACCACCATCACCGTTGTGTTCCTAGCCATCCTGGCGGAGGCTCGCGGTGATCAGTTCGTGGTCGCCTACAACCGCACCATTCCCGATGCCGTGCTCCGCATTGCAATTTCGGTCATTATGATGAGCGCTGGCTTTGTACTCATAGGCACTACCGTTATCATGCTCATCAGCGGCGTAGGGCTTGATCGAGCGCTCTTTGAAGTCATTTCAGCCTATGCGACCTGCGGTCTCTCCACAGGCCTATCAGCCGAGCTGCCACCGTCAGGCACCTACGTTCTGTCAGTACTCATGCTGATTGGCCGCATCGGCACCATCACGGTGGCGACCGGCCTGGCGATGCGGTCTCGACGCCGCCTCTATAAGTTCCCCGAAGAAAGGCCCATCATTGGCTAGAAAAGAGCCCCGCACGGCCCACAGCGCGCCCGTCCTTGTGATTGGGCTAGGACGATTTGGCACAGCTACCGCCGCCCAGCTGGTTCGCCAAAATAAGGAGGTGCTCGCGGTAGAGAAAGACCCGATTCTGGTTCAGAAGTGGTCAGGCGACCTAACCCATGTGGTGGAGGCCGATGCGACCGACATGAATGCACTACGCCAGCTCGGGGCCCAGGATTTCACAGCAGCTGTAGTGGGCGTGGGCACCTCGATAGAGGCCTCAGTGCTCATCACAGCCAATCTTGTTGACCTTGGGATTGAGCGCATCTGGGCTAAGGCCATCACCCCTTCGCATGGCAAAATCCTCTCGCGCATTGGTGCTCACCGCGTCGTATACCCGGAGTCAGATGCAGGGGTGCGCGCCGCCCACCTCATCTCGGGGCGGCTACTTGACTTTATTGAGTTCGATGACGATTTCGCCATCGTCAAGATGTACCCGCCCAAGGAAACGCACGGATTCACCCTGGCGGAGTCTGATGTGCGCTCCAAATACGGTGTGACTATCGTGGGCGTAAAGTCGCCGGGCGAAGAGATCGCCTACGCTACTCCTGAAACCAGAGTCTCGTCGCGCGACCTGCTGATTGTGTCAGGTCAAGTAGACCTTATCGAGAGGTTTGCGGCGCGTCCCTAGTCACTTATCCCCACAAAAGTCAGCATGACATGGGATTATTACTTATTAGGCATGCACTTTGTTTGAGCAATTTTGAAATAATTTGTCATTTTTGCTGTTTGAGGGTGCATAAACACAAAATCTCGCATATAGTAATAACTACCTCTAAAGGTGCGAGTGATTACTGAACGGTCCGCGAACCCGTTCAAGTAGCTTGAACTTTGAACAACCACAAGGCGGTTCCCCCTAATGCCGCCATTGTTCAAAGTAAAAGCATTCTCGATAAACCAGAACCCTACTGGTTTATTAGAGAAACCAGAAGGCCAGTCCGGTTCCCTACGGACTGGCCTTCTGTGTATCTAAAGTCACTCACAATAAAAAGTAGACTGCTCACCCAGCTTCAACAAAGTTTTGACTACACAGCCCGCTCTTATTGAGTTATCGTAGCTAAATTTTTTATTGAACGGGAAATAAAATAGCGCATGCGACCAAGAGGGCTCCCTCAGGGCCCCTAGCCGGCACCGGGCGGCGCTAGAGACTTATATTCATAAGGGTAGGTGAAGCAGGCGCACAGCGAAGCCACCGGGCTTCACTGAACGCAAGCCAAGGGCCGCGATAAAGGCACTTTTGAGTTAGCCTCACTAGAACTCTATGACTCTGAGCCCCTGCTGAACTCTTCAGTCATTTCGTCATTTCGGGCCAGACAGGCGCGCATAGCTGCCTCTGTGAGGTCGAAGAGACCACCGTCGATATAGGTAGTGATAGCCCGGTCAGTGGTGCCCTGAGGGCTGGTCACGGCCTTACGCAGACTCTGTGGGTTGGGGTCGGCATCCAACAGATAGCCAGCTCCAGCCACAGTGGCGGCGGCCAACTCGGTAGCAGTCTCTACATCCAGCCCCAGTTTAACGCCGGCGGCAGCCATAGTCTCTGCTAGCAAGAAGGTGTAGGCAGGGCCAGACCCTGACACCGCTGTGACAGCCCCCATCTGGTCTTCCTCAACCTCAACGACTTTACCTGCGGCCCCGAGAACCTGAGCGGCAGCGTCCCTGTGTTCCTTACCCGTGTACTTACCCACCGAGATAGCCAGCACCCCCTTGCCCACACGCGAAGGGGTGTTAGGCATACAGCGGATAGCAGGCTGCCCCTCCGGAAGGGCCCCCTGCAGGGCATCCAGGGTGATACCTGCAGCCACCGACACCACCACGGCTCCGGGCTCAAGGGCCGGGGAAATCTCACGCGCCAGATCCAAAATAGCGTAGGGCTTGACGCCCAGCAAGACCACGTCTGCCCCTTCAGCGGCCTTAAGATTCGCATCCGCGTCATCTTCACCGGCCAGAATCGTGACCTGCTCAGCGCCCTCTCCCAGTGTCTGGCTTAGCCGGGTGATGCTGGCGTGCGAACCAACGGTGGCGCGGACGCTTGCCGGATTGGCACCGGCAGCTAGAAGGCCTGCAGCGATAGCGCCGTTCATGGAGCCGGTTCCAATAAAAGCAACGGTAGTCATAGTTCTCTCCTTTTGGGCTGGATTGGGGTGAACCCGGACGCTTAGCGGGCCAGATGGGTGCGGGCAAACTGGAGAGTCTCGTAGAGCCACTCATCGCGTTGCACAGCGCCCTTGGCCTTACTGGTGGAAACCTCAGCACAGACCACACCGCTGAAGTCGCTGGCAGCGATATACTGCAGGGTTTCAGCTACCGGCTGGGTGCCGTGCCCGGGAATCAGGTGCTCGTCCATAACCTTGTCGCCCGACCCATCGGTCAGATGAACGTGCCCCAGGCGGGAGCCGATACGCTTAACTGCTTCAAGGGAATCGTCGCCAGCAGCGGCCGCGTGCGAGAAATCCCAGGTCATCCAGTCATAATCGAAGCGGGAAGGGTCCCAATGCGGGGCGTACATCTCAACCGCACGGCCCTTGACCGACCAGGGGTACATGTTCTCCACCGCGATTTTGACGCCCTCCAACTCAGAAATTTCACGCACACCGTCCACAAAATTCTTGGCATAGTGCCGCTGCCAGCGGAAGGGCGGGTGAGCCACAATCACATCTGCCCCCACCGCCTTGGTCACCTTGGCGGCCATCTGCATCTTATTCCAGGCACGGCCCCACACCTGCTGAGTCAGGAGCAGAGTAGGTGCGTGAATCGCCGAGATGGGAATCTGGTACTTCTGTATCAGGGCCAGCAAATCATAGGGCTCCTGAGAGAGCGCGGAGCCGGTAATCATAACCTCGACACTGTCATACCCAAGGTCAACCGCAGTCGAGAAAGTCTCAGGCACACCCAGGGGGAAGAGGCAGGAGGTAGAAAGTGCCACCGGTATCGGTGGCTTGCTCACGGTTTCTGCCCCCTGGGCAAGGCCTTCCCGCGAGTCCGGGTGCCCCTGCACAGGTGTACGGTTAGTCTCAGTCATGGGGTGTACTCTCCTGGTGTAATGAAACGACCTGCTCTTCTATGGTAGGTGCCTCACGCATGAGCTTGCTGAGAGTTTAGCCCTGCACGTACTCAGCAAGTGAGCGAGGGTCAATCATAGCCTCGGGGCCCTGCTGGCTCAGGTAGTTCATCCGGCGCAAAATCAGCCCCTCACGCAAGGCCCAGGGAGAAACCCGCATCTGGTCAACATTAAAAACATCCATGGCGGTTTCGGCAGCGATAGCGCCGGCCAGCATCTGCTCAGCTCTAACCTCAGAGACACCCGGCAAATCCCCCCGCTCAGACGGAGGCATGGCCTCCATACGGCGGGTCCACAGACGTAAATCACGCAGCATCATCTCACGCTTCACGTAGGGGCCCGCAGAGTAGGGGGCGGCACCGCAGATACGGGCGAGAGAGCGGAATGTTTTGGAAGTGCCCACCACCATGTGCGGCTGCCCGTAGGCCAGCAGCTGCTCAGCAACTGGCTCTAGAGTCTCACGCACATACTTACGTACCTTCTTGATTTCTCTGGGGGCAGGCACCTCCCCTGTGAACCAGTCGCCGGTCAGGCGAGTAGCCCCCAAAGGCACCGAAATCGCGTCGTCCGGGTAGGCATCCATACCGGTAGAGAACTCGAAAGAGCCCCCACCGATATCAAAGTTAAGTATGCGGCCAGCCCCCCACCCCTGCCAGTGGCGTACCGCATGGTAGGTAATAGCCGCCTCTTGGTCACCGGTAATCTCGGTCAGGTTCACCCCGGTCTGATTCTGCACGTGCTGCAGAACCGCCGGCCCGTTCTTAGACTCACGAATCGCGCTGGTGGCAAAGGCCAGCAAATCCTCGGCACCGTGTTCAATAGCGTAGAGCACCGCTGACTTCACAAAGGCGGTCAGGCGGTCACGGCCCTCGTCGGTAATATTGCCGTCCGCATCAATATAACGCACCAGTTGAAGGGGCTCCTTGTGTGACGCGGTGTAGGCCTCGGGGCGGGAGCCCAGCTGCCCCTCAATCAGAAGCAAATGGCCTGTGTTAGAGCCAATATCAAGCACGCCCAGGCGCATGAATCCCCCTCAGTGGTGACATAAAAATTTTTCTGGCTACCAGTGTAAAGGCAGAAGCTACTGCGAAGCGGACTTCTTGGGCGCAGCCCTGCGCACAGTCATCTTCTTGGCTGCGGGCTTCTTAGCGGTAGCTTTCTTAGCAGCGGGCTTTTTAGCAGCGGCCTTGCGCTTAACCGGCCCCTTGGCGCGCTTCTCAGCCAGCAGCTCAACCGCGCGAGTGTGGGTCAGCGACTCGATAGTTTCACTCCGGGGTACCGTAATGTTGGTGACGCCGTCGGTGATATAGGGGCCAAAACGGCCGTCCTTGACCACAATCTTCTTCTCAGACACCGGGTCAACTCCGAGCTCAGCCAACGGGGGCTTAGCCGCAGCCCGGCCGCGTTGTTTGGGCTGGGAGTAAATCTCAAGAGCCTGATCCAGAGTGATGGTAAAAATCTGATCTTCAGACTCTAAGGAACGGGAGTCTGTGCCCTTCTTCAGGTAGGGGCCAAAGCGCCCATTCTGAGCGGTAATCTCTGTACCTTCGTCATCAACACCCACCACACGAGGCAGGCTCATAAGCTTGAGGGCATCCTCAAGGGTCACGGTCGCCAAATCCATAGATTTGAAAAGCGAGCCGGTACGCGGCTTCTCCACCTTAGGCTTCTTCTTAGGCTTAGGCCTACCGTTCTTGTAGTACTCGGTGGGTTGGGCCTCCATCCAGGCGGCCACCTCCTCTTCGGTCATCGCGGGGATTACCTCGGTGACGTAAGGCCCAAAGCGGCCGTCGCGAGCCACAACGGTACGGCCGGTTTCGGGGTCAACGCCGAGTTCACGGCCGTCGTTTTTACCCTGTTCCAGCAGTTCAGCAACTTTCTCTGCTGTCAGCTCATCAGGGGCCAAATCAGCGGGGATATTAGCGCGCACCGGGTCTTTGATTTCACCGGTTTCAGTATCGACTTCGCCGCCGGTTTCAAGGTAGGGGCCGAACTTTCCCACACGTAGGTTGACACCGGGAGTCACCTCAATGGAATTGATAGCGCGGGCGTCAATCTCGCCCAGGTTATCGACGATGGGCTTAAGGCCCCCTTGCTCTCCCCCACCGAAGTAGAAGTGGGAGAGCCACTCGGGGCGGGCCTCCTCGCCGCGGGCAATCCGGTCGAGGTCTTCTTCCATCTGGGCAGTGAACTCGTAATCCACGTACTTAGCGAAGTGCTCTTCAAGCAGGCGCACAACCGAGAAAGCGGTCCAAGAGGGCACCAGGGAGCCGGATCGGTTGTTGACGTAGCCGCGGTCCATGATGGTAGAAATGACGGCTGCGTAGGTGGAGGGGCGGCCGATACCGAGCTCGTCCATGGCCTTGACCAGGGATGCTTCGGTATAGCGGGGCGGGGGTGAGGTTTCGTGATGGACTGCCTCGATGTCACTTCCCGTGAGGGGGGCACCCTCAACCAGGTTGGGTAGACGCTTATCGTCCTTGGTATCTGCGCTTTCGCCCCTGCTCGTTTCTTCGCCGCGCAGGGCGTCCTTGCCCTCCTCGTAGGCAGCGAGAAAGCCTCGGAAGGTAATGACGGTGCCGGAGGCTGAGAACTCGGCATCGCGACCGTCAGCTGCTATTGCGCCCAGACGCACGGATGCGGTGGAGCCCTTGGCGTCGGCCATTTGAGAGGCCACGGTGCGCTTCCATATCAGCTCGTAAAGGCGGAACTCGTCAGAGCTGAGCGCGTTCTTGACCTCGGCAGGAGTACGGAAGGAATCCCCGGCGGGGCGGATCGCCTCGTGAGCCTCCTGCGCGTTCTTAGACTTGGACGAATACACGCGAGGGGAGGCCGGCACAAAGTCAGCCCCGTACAGCTCAGCAGCCTGCTTACGAGCCGCCGTGATGGCCTGATCAGACAGGGCAACCGAGTCTGTTCGCATATAGGTGATGTACCCGTTTTCGTAAAGACGCTGGGCCACCTGCATGGTGGAACGCGACGAGAAACGCAGTTTACGCGCGGCCTCCTGTTGCAGGGTTGAGGTGGTAAAGGGCGCGGCAGGCCGGCGGGTGTAAGGTTTGGTCTCAACGGAGCGGACGCTGAAACTGGCCCTCTCGAGCGCGGTGGCCAGGGAGCTGGCGGCGGCCTCGTCCAGGTGGGCTACCTTGCTCTTCGAGGCTGCCTTGAGGGTGCCGTCATCTGAGAAGTCCTTACCGGTGGCCACACGGGCGCCGTCAACAGCCGAGAGCTTGGCGGTGAAAGATTCGGTGGCTTCAGTGGTGAACGTGCCGGTTAAATCCCAGTAGGTTGCTGAGCGGAAGGCCATGCGTTCACGCTCGCGTTCCACAACCAGGCGGGTAGCCACCGACTGTACCCGGCCCGCAGACAGGCCACGGGATACCTTGCGCCACAGCACCGGCGAAAGCTCGTAGCCGTAGAGACGATCAAGTACACGGCGGGTCTCTTGCGCGTCGACCAGGTTGTTGTCGATATCGCGCAGTTCGTTGAAGCCGCGCTGGATAGCCTCCTTGGTGATTTCTGGGAAGGTCAGGCGGTAGACCGGCACCTTGGGCTTGAGCACCTGAAGAAGGTGCCAGGCGATAGCTTCACCCTCGCGATCCCCATCGGTCGCCAGATAGAGCGCATCAGACTCTTTGAGTAGCCTCTTGAGTTCTGTCACCTTTTTCTTCTTATCAGAGTTCACCACATAGTAGGGCTCAAAGCCTTCATCAACATTGACCGCGAACTTACCCACCGGTGACTTTTTGAGCTCGTCAGGGAGCTCAGAAGGCTGCGGTAAATCACGGATATGCCCCATGGACGACTCCACGATGAAAGCATCCCCCAGGTAGCCGCTGATAGTTTTCACCTTGGAGGGGGACTCCACAATCAGCAGTGACTTGCCGTGTGAGGGGGTTGCCTGGGTGGGCACTGAGGGCTCCTTGGGGTTGGACGTACGCGTGTAAGCACAACAATAGCCGACGTAGCCCACCCTGTGTCTACTTACCCGGGTGTGACCTAAGGACTACAGTTCGTCGGTGGGTTCCTCGCCAATTTCAAATTCGCGGCCACTCACCGAGGTCGGTTCGACCTCAACCCAGTTAGTTTTGTAGGTGGGAGCGTAGGTGCGTAGACCCAGTGCCTCAACGGCAGTGAGATCCGCTTCGCTTGTGAGCCACTGGGCGTTGCCGTGAACCACTACGGAGCGGGCAGTGCCGTCCACAATTTCGTCAATTTCAAAAGCGGCCTTGCGGCTGATGACGACTTCTGAGAGCTTCTGGCCCTCTGCGGTGCGGAAGTAAATTTTTTGCCCGTGCGCTACATAGTTGACGGGGTAAATATCGACTTCGCCACCAACGGCCAGGGCCAGACGACCAAACTCGTGGGCTTCCAGTAGCTCCCAGCAACGCTCTTCGGTCAGGTTTTTAATAGGGTTCTCTACCATGACCCCAGTCTAGTCGCCCTGGTGAATCCGTAAAAACCCCTTTTCGAGCAGTTCACGAATGTTACCTATTAATACCTGCCTGGGTTCGTCATTTTCCCACCCTAGGAGAGCCTCAAGGGCGTTGATAATTTGCCCGGCAGTCAGGTCGCCGTCACAGGCAGAAACAAAGCCGGAGGTCTCCGTTGTCTCCAGGATGGTGCGGCGTAGACCTGCTCCGGCGCGGAGCAGAATGACGGCGGGGTGCTCAGAACCGGGGGTGAAATGGCGTTCTTCGGTGACGTCGCCGGCCACCACCAGGTGCCGGGCTAGAAGTTCGTCGTCGGTGAGGGCTGTGACCGTATCCCAGTGCTGAACGGCTTCAGTGATATAAGGGGCAATCGGTTGCTGGATGGGGTAGGTTATTTCTTCAAAGCGGTTCAGTCGCTCTCCCCCAGCGCCCTCGGCAGGCTTACGCAGCCAAATCATACCGAAGCCGATAGAGCCCACCCCGCGGGCAGCGAAGTCACGCAGGTAGCTGGTGTAAGCGGCCTCGTAGCGGGCGGGGTCGCGATTTTCGCTGGCATCGCGCAACCAGGTTTCGGCATACTGTTCTGGTTCAAGCACCTCACGCTGAATAAACCAGGCCTCTGTGCTCTCCCCCACCCACTCTCGGGGTCGCATGGCCCAGTCGGTGGCGGTGCCCGGCCCATCAACGGGGATTTCCCAGTTGCCCAGCATCTGTGCCCGCCCGCCGGGGGCCAGCACCCCCGTCAGTTCGCGCACCAGGGTGGAGACAATACCGTCACCAGCCATGCCGCCGTCACGGTAGGTGAAAAGATCACCCGATTTCTCCCGGCTACTACGAGGGGTAATGACAAACGGCGGGTTCGAGACGACCAGGTCAAAGGTTTCCCCAGCGACCGGTTCAAGCAGGGAACCTAAGCGCAGTGAGACGCGCTCTTGGAGGTTGGCAGGGTCCAGGCCCAGGGGCTGCGCGTTGAGAACTAGATTGAAGCGGGTAAAAGCCAGGGCCCGCTCCGAGATGTCGGTAGCGGTGACGTGGTGGGCGTGGGCCAGCAGGTGAAAAATCTGAATACCGCAGCCGGTACCCAAGTCGAGGGCCCGATTGACCTCAGTACGTTCGGTCAGCTGGGCCAGGGTGAGAGAGGCCTGCCCGATGCCCAGCACATGATCCCTACGCAGGACGCCGGGGCGCTGGTGGGCGCCCAGGTCGCTGGCAACTACAAGTTCGGTGCCATCATCTGCCGAATGCGGCCGTAGGTCAACAGCCGCCCGAAGAGAACCTTCCGCAGCTGGCTCCGCTAGGCCAAGACCAAGCAGCAGGTCACCGCTACCCTGACCGAGGGCGTCCTCAAGCTCAGCTACCGGAACAGCCGAACCAAAAAGGAAGAAACGCACCACCTGTGCCAAGCTTTTCTGGGCAGCGGTGAATATCTCGGGGGTTGATTCCTGCCCCAAAATCTGCTTCACCCGGTAGAGGCCAGGAACCACCTGGTCACGCGTCATTGCTTCAAAGGCACGGGAACCCAAGAGGGCCTCGACCCCCTCATAGGTGTAGTTGAGTTCTGTCAGGGCGGCGTGCAGACGAGTGAGGGCGGCAGTATCGGCGCTTACGGGAGCACCGGGAACACGAGAAAAATCGGAAGTCTTCACGCTCTCTATTTAACCGTATGCGCACGGTACGGTAGAGACATGTTATTTGCATTCTCTGTAGCCCCCACCGGCGGCGGCGACCCGTCCGGGTCCGTGCACGACGCCGTTGCAGAAGCCGTTCAGATTGTTCGTGATTCGGGCCTGCCCCACCGCACCGACGCCATGTTCACCACCATCGAAGGTGATTGGGACGAGTGCATGGCCGTCATCAAAGCCGCCACCGAAGCCGTTGGAAAGTACGGCAACCGGGTCTCCCTAGTAGTCAAAGCCGATATACGCCCTGGTCATGACTCGGGAGAGCTCACCGGCAAGCTCGACCGCCTTGAAGAAGCAATCGCCCGCAGGTCTGAACCCTAATGCGCATCTGGTCAGTCCATCCATCTCTGCTCGATGCCAAAGGGTTGGTAGCTTGCTGGCGTGAAACCCTCCTTGCCCAAAAAGTGCTTCAGGGGCTCACCAAAGGTTATACGAACCATCCCCAGCTAGACCGATTCAAAGCATCCCACGATCCCCTGGCCTATATCTGCACCTATCTGCACGGCTTGGCTGATGAGGCAGATGCCCGTGACTACAGTTTCAACCGTAGCCTTCTAGTGCTTCCCTCGCATACGGCTTTGGAGCCGCTGCCGGTTACTGAGGGCCAGCTAGACTACGAGATTTCATTTTTGGCAGAAAAAGTAAAGACCCGTTCGCCCCAGTGGTATAAGCAGCATTTTGCCACGTCACCTATCAAAGTAGCCCACCCAATCTTCACCGTCACCCCCGGCCCAATTGAGAGCTGGGAAAAGGTCAAATAGTAACCAAGGTGATTTTCTCTAGCGGTCTGGGTTATATTTACCTTATGGCAAATGCAGAGAAAATCGCCGAACTCGAAAAGTCCATCGCTGACTGGAAGGAAAAGGCCGACAACGGCGGCCCCTCCTTCATCTCAGAAATCATTGAGAAGCTCGAAGCTGAACTGGCTGTAGAGCGCAACTCCTAGGTCTTTTCCCTTCGGTACAATCCAGTAAATACCCACCTAGATAAGGGACGCGCCCGCGAACCTTACGAGAAACGATACCTCCCGCACCACGGTGTTGCGGGAGGTATTTTCATACCGGAACTCACAGGTAGCACCTGCCAGCGCTGGCGCTAGATTAGGGTTCCTGACCGGTAACGGCCTGCCAGAGATAGAGGCGGTAGTCCTTGGCGGTCACCTCGCCCGGGCCGTACACCTCAAGACAGACCCCGGTAGGCTGCCACCCTTTGGAGGGTATAAAGTCGTTCGCCAGGTAATCGAACCCCTTTCTAATATGCAGGGGAGGAACGCCCGAAAGAATAGGGCCCTCAACCAGCACCGTGGCATACATAGAGCCTGGCACCATCACACCGGTCAGCCCTAAGGCCGCAACGTCCTTAACGCCACCGGGCACAATGAAACCTGCGGTGTAGGTGAAACCCGAGTCGTCGGCGTCCGGCATCATCACCCCCACCCTCTGCAATTTCTCCACTGCTGCCAGGCCAGGTTCATCGAGGTTCTCATAGAGGCGCTCCCACCAGGAACCGAAATCGCTGGTCTCAGTGGCAGGTGCGGTCACTCCTGCCACCATGAAAGCACCGTACTCAATCAGGGCCGTCTCGTAAGGCTTATTCTGACCCATGGCTAGGCTACGGCCGCTTCTCGTGTTTCCAGAGCCCTGCTCTCACACTCCGGGCAGAGTAGCACCAAGTCACGCACACCGTTGACGTCAAGATTGACGAACGTGTTGGCGGGAGCTCCGCAGTGCTCACACTCACCAATAGTGACGGTGTCAGGCGAGAAATTCATGTGCTGACGTTTGTCGAACACGTAAAGAGAGCCCTCCCAAAGACCGGAATCACCAAACTTTTCACCGTAACGCACGATGCCACCGTCAATCTGATAGATCTCTTTGAAGCCCCGATTCTTCATGAGTACCGAGAGTATCTCGCAACGGATCCCACCGGTACAGTAGGTGACAACCGGCTTGTCTTTGAGGTCGTCGTACTTACCGGATTCAATTTCTCGGATGAAGTCATGGGTGGTGCGCACATCGGGCACAACCGCGTTCTTGAACCTGCCAATCTTGGCTTCAAAGGCGTTGCGCCCGTCAAAAAAGACCACCTCATCACCGCGTTCTTCAACCAACTGATTGACCTCTTCGGGCTTAAGATGAACACCGCCGCCGACCACGCCGTTGTCATCGACCACCAGTTCATCTGGAGTTCCAAAGGCTACGATTTCGTCGCGAGCTTTCACCGACAGGCGAGGGAAGTCAGATGCACCGCCGTCTGACCACTTGAGTTCTAATTTCTCAAAGCCGGAATATTGGCGGGTGGTCTTGCCGTACTGTTTAAGGGCATTGATATCGCCACCCAGGGTGCCATTGATACCGTGCTTGGAAATCAGAATGCGCCCGGTGAGTCCGAGCTTCTCGCAGAGGGCACGCTGCCACAGCATCACAGCCTGGGGATCGGTCACGGGTGCAAAGCAGTAATACAGGATAATTCGTTCTTGAGCCACACCCCCAGTTTAGATGAAAAGTTCTACCCCACGCCCGCCTCATCCCACCTGTGCAGACCATTGGGAGTGTAGTCACCTTACACATTTAGGTGCAGCAGGTGTAGGCAATAGTGGCTACACAGCTACCCCTCGTGGGCAAAAATTTCTTCATAATCACCGGTAAAATCAGACCCTAAGGTACACCCAGCACACTTTAAGGTCACGCTTATGAGCTTTCTGACGCGCTCCCTCCCCTCTACTATGAAACTCTTCCCCTACCTCCTCATCCCCCCAACGGTGTTTGTGCTACTCTCCGGGGTGCGGCACGTTATCTTCCAGTTCACCCCTGGCCTCACATGGCTCCATACGGGTGAACTCCACCGGCTCATTGACGTTAACGGTGAAGGCAACCTCACCGTCTGGTTCTCTGCCGGGCTATGGCTCGTCTTTGGGATTCTCTGCCTCGTCATAGGAGCCTTGGCCGGTATCCGGGGCCCCTTCTATACGTTTGCGGCTATAGGCTTCTATGCCTCAATGGATGAGACCGCCATGATTCACGAGATGTTTAACGCTGTAGGGCATACGCTTGGTAGCTCCCTGGGAACCGATATCCCCACCTGGCCGTGGGTGGTCTTCTTCGGTCTGCCTCTCGCCCTTCTCGTGGGGCTGGTCTCACTGAGACTGATGCGGATTCTGCCGCGCCAGGTGCGCACCACGCTCATCTGGGCCGGAGCGCTCTTTCTTACCGCCGTCATCGTGCTAGAAACCATCTCCGGCTTCTACGTCACGGACGGAGAAATAACCAACCACGTCATTTACATTCTGGTGACCCACGCTGAAGAGTACCTAGAAATGGTAGCGATTTCTCTGGCCGTCTCCGCGCTGGCTTCTCTACTCGTTGTGAGCCCCTCACAGCGAACTATCTCAGTCTCACCGGGGCTCACCCAGCGCAAACAAGCAACCCGGTAGGGCTTACAGCCCTGAGCACCGGCATGGGAACTGGGCAAAAGCAGGTAGAAGGTAAGGCCGAGCTATTTACCCAAAAAGAAGCGGCGGCCGGTCACCCGTACGGGTGTAATTTCAACACCCTCCAGCTTGACCGTATCTAGCCAGGGTTCAAGATTGAGGGTGTTCATGTAGTCAAGTTCACGGGTCTCGGTGAGCAACCGGGCCGTGCCAAAGATATTGACCGAGTAAGCGTGCAGACCTTCAACCCTGTCAAACTGCACCGTAACCCTGTCGTTCAGAAGCAACTGGGTTACCTTGCTCCCTGCGGCTGTGCGGAAGAAGATACGCACCCCGTCCGTCACAATGTTCAATGGGGTGATGTGCACATAGCCGTCCTCATCTACGGTACCTAACCGGGCGAAACGGGTGCCTTCAATCAGTTCCCACACCTGTTCGTCGGTGAGCACCGTGACCGTGGGCTCCGGCTCGCTCTTGTGCTGACCCTGAATATTCATTGGCATACTCATACACCCCATTATTCCACTCCTATAAGCTGGGCCACAGATGTTTTCACCAATATTTCAGCCTTAGAATTCCAGTGCCATAATGGACTGGTGCCCAACCAAGCAACCCCTTACCCAGAACCGGTTTCTGAGCGCCACCGCAATCCGCCACCGGCCTCTCGCGCTCCGCACGAGAATGAGCTAGCCGTGGTTTTGGAGCAGCTGGGCTTATCAGCCCTCCCCGAACAGATCACCCATGTGCGCACCCTACCTGCGCACGCAGCAGAAACCGCACCGTGGCCCTCCTGGGTGCACCCTCAGGTGGTGGACGCTTTTCAGGGATTGGGAACCCATGAACCCTATCTGCATCAGGTACAGGCAGCGAGCGCCGCGCATGAGTCACCGGGCAATCGGCATGTCATCGTGGCTACCGGAACGGCATCGGGTAAGTCGCTCGCCTACCAGCTACCCGCTGTGGACGCGATTTATCGGGGGGAGTTTGAGGCTCAGGCTTCAGGATTTGATTCGGGGCGAGCCACGGCCCTCTATCTCTCCCCCACCAAGGCGCTGGCAGCCGATCAGCTGGCGTCCTTACACAGCTTGGGGGTGCCTGGGCTGGTGGCTGAGGTCTATGACGGTGACACACCGGCAGCTGATCGGCGGTTTATTCGTGAGCGTGCCAACCTGATTTTAACTAACCCCGATATGCTACATCACGCGATTCTGCCTCACCATGCACGGTGGGCTGGGTTTTTACGCAAACTTAAGTACGTGATTATTGATGAGGCACATACCTACCGGGGTGTGTTTGGTGCGCACGTTGCCCTGCTGCTGCGGCGGCTGCGGCGTATCTGCAGGTATTACGGGGCGACCCCGGTGTTTGTGGGGGCTTCGGCAACGAGCGCGGAGCCAGCGGCCTCGTTCGGGCGGCTTATTGGGTCGCGGCCAGAGGCAGTGACGGCGGTGACCGAATCAACAGCACCGCGCGGGGCCACCCATGTGCTTCTGTGGGAACCCGAGTTCACTGATCCGGGGGCTGTGGTCGATAAACTGTCGGCGCACGCTAACGGTGTGAGTGCAGCTAGCAAGGCCCGGAGCGCAGAGAGCGGTGAGAATGGGGCACCGGTGCGGAAGTCGGTCATTACGCAGAGTGCCGAGATACTGGCTGACCTGGTGGTGAACCGTACACGCACGATTGCCTTTATTAAGTCTCGGCGGGGGGCGGAGGCCATTGCCCAGATGGCTGGTCACTACCTGGACGAGGTCGAGCCGGGCCTGGCTGGCCGTGTTGCCGCCTACCGTGCTGGCTACCTGCCCGAAGAACGGAGGGCCCTGGAGGAGGGGCTACGCCGAGGCCAGATTCTGGGGGTGGCATCAACCAACGCCCTGGAACTCGGTATCGATATTGCGGGGCTGGACGCTGTGCTAGTCGGTGGCTGGCCGGGTACGCGCGCGTCCTTCTACCAGCAGATAGGGCGGGCTGGCAGGGCTGGTCAGGATTCCTTTGCTGTGCTTATCGCCAGTGAAGACCCGCTCGATACCTACCTGGTACACCATCCCGAGGATATTTTCGATACGGGGGTTGAGAAGACGGTCTTTGACCCTGAGAACCCCTACGTGTTGAGTCCACAGCTGTGTGCTGCTGCGGCGGAGCTACCCCTGCGTAGGGAGGAGCTCATGGTTTTTGGGCGGTCCACGGAGTTTCTGCTAGAGCGGCTGGTAGCTGAGGGGTATCTGCGGCAACGGTCGACAGGCTGGTTCTGGACGCACCCGGAATCGGCTGCTGACCTGGTTAACCTGCGCGGTGGTGGGGCACCGCTTCAGATTATCGAGGTTGAGACGGGCACCGTTATCGGGACCATGGACGACGGCCATGCCCACTCGCAGGGGCACCCAGGTGCCATCTACACTCACCAGGGGCTCACCTACGTGGTGGAGGAGCTGGATGAGCACAACCGCGTGGTGGCAGTTTGCCAGGTGAACCCCGACTACTACACACAGTCCCGCGATATCACCGAGGTGACCGTGCTCGGTAGCGAGGAGACGGTGCAGCAGGGGCAGGTCAGTCTGAACTATGGGCAGGTGCGGGTACGATCACAGGTGGTAGGGTACCAGCGCAAGTCTCTGATTGGCCAGCAGGTACTCGGTGACGAGCCGCTTGACCTGGCCCCCCAGGAACTACAGACCCGTGCTATTTGGTGGGCCATACCCGCCACCCTTCTGCATGCCTCCGGTATTCATGAGAGAGATATCCCCGGTGCTCTACATGCAGCTGAGCACGCTGCCATCGGTCTGCTACCGCTGGTGGCGACCTGTGACCGTTGGGATATCGGTGGTCTTTCTACCGCCTTTCACGTTGATACAGAGCAGCCCACTATTTTTGTTTATGACGGGCACCCGGGGGGCGCGGGGTTTGCTGAACGGGGGTTTGAACAGGCAGCTCACTGGGTTCGCGCCACCCTTGACGCGGTCCTGGCCTGCGAATGCGAGAGGGGCTGCCCTTCTTGCGTGCAGTCACCTAAGTGCGGTAACCGCAATGAGCCCCTGCATAAGGCTGGGGCAGCCCGTCTGCTCGCAACTCTGCTGGTGGAGGCTGACGAGCTCACCGACGGTGAGCGCCGCAGGCTACTGGCTCCGCTGGGCTCCCCGGACGCCCCCACCCCGGTAGGTTCTACCGGGCCGGGCCGCTCCGGTTCACGCCAGGCTGGGCCGGGCTTGGCCGGGGAGGGGATAGATGAAGGGTGCCCGGTATCCGTCGTGGAGTCGCTCACTGGTACCTCAGACGGCACAGACCCCTTCTAGCCACCCTCCTCTGAGTAGGCTCTACCCGGTCGGTGGCGGTGGGCTAGGTGGCCCGGCCCGCGAGATACCTTCGGCTGGGCCCAGAAAAGCTAGGGGCCCATGAACAGGGACGCTGGTGCGCACATCTACAGTACCGCTCAGCCCCGACGGCTGCGCACAACCTATGAGCTTGGCGCCATGAGCGGCGGCAAGATCGGCTGCACGGGTGCAAGGATCACCGTTGGCGATTCCTCTAGCAGCATCTGCTGCTGCTAGAGCCGCCAGGTCCGCTGCGGTCGCTGCTCGATGGTTGGCAGTAACCAGGCCTGCTAGGCCCGCGCACATGAGACCCAGTAGGAGAAGACTGCATACAATCCCGATGGCTGAAACGGCCCCGCTCCCCCGCTCTGGGTTATGAGTAGGCTTGCGGGCACGGGCCTGCCCATCTGCAGGTTGTTGCTCTCTGGGGGCCATCAGTCTGCCATGCCTGCTGTGTTCTCGGTGAGAGCCTGGGCTTCGGCGGTGAGCGTCCAGCCGCTCATACTTCCGATTACGCCCGGGGCTAGACGGCTGACCTGCACCCTGGTCATCTCGCCCTCAACCACCACCGTGACGGTGGCATCCGGCTCTACATGACGGGCAATGCCTTCTACGGTTTCGGTGCTTTCACCGCGCGCTGCGGCACGGGCGCCCAGTCGAGCGCTTTCTTCCAGTCGCAGTTGCACTATACCGGTGGCCGCGCCCCCGAGCACGAGAGCAAGCACAAAAACAACCGCCGGGAGGACCACCGCAAATTCGGCGGTTAAGGAGCCGCGCTCACGGCCGTCCGTGCCGCGCATGGCCCTAGGCCCCGGTCGAGAGGGCCGCTTGCACGATACCCAGGAGCATTTGGCGGACTTCCTCTGACTTGAGGATAACGACCAGCAGACCTGCAAAGCCTACTGCTGCCATCATCACGATGCCGTACTCGGCGGTAGTAGCCCCGGCCTCAGGGTCTTCAAGACCGGCCCGCATCAGCTCCCCGCTCGGGAGGTGAGGGTTTAGTTGCTCTTGGGGAATACGAGAGCTAGCGGAAGGGGTGAAGGGTGACATGATGTTCTCTCCTTTGAGGTTGTTGAGCCCCAGAACCTAGATTGACGGGGCTCCTAGCTGAACCGGGCGCCTTGGGGCCCGGGCGGTTACCTTTCAGAGACCGATGGGTAAGGGGTAAAAGGTTATTTCTTGAGAAAGCACGGTAGCTCTGATGAGGTTCTCCTAGCCTGGTATATTGTCTCGACTGTGGTAAAGGGGCGGTGCGGGCTGTGGATAGTTGTGTCTGCTTTCAGGCCCCGGCTTCTGCGGTTTTATGCGCCACCGTGACCCTCATCGGTGCAGTGATGACGCTTCTATGACGTAACGTGCACCCTTACGGTGCACCCTGTGGATAACCAGCGTTCTGGCTCCGCCCGGGGTCAGAAAATGGCTGGCAGGAGGGCGATCAGAACCGGCACAACCCCCAGGCAGATAAAGGACGGCAGTGAGCAGGCCCCCAGGGGCACTACCAGTTTCACTGCGAGTCGGGCAGCGGCCTTCTCGTGAATCCGTTGCCGGTGCCGCCGCTCACGGGCCGCCAACGCTCGTACCAGCTGGGCGCTGGGAGCGCCGGTGCTCAAGGTTAGGCCTAGGGTGTCACGCAACTCCGTCAGTTCTTCTGGTACGGCATGACCCCAGGCCTGCTTCCAGCTGGCACCGGTGAAGAGGGCAGATACTACCCCATCGAGAAAACTCTCATAGCGGCCTGCTTCCAGCTGGCCTAGGCGTTGTAAGGTAGCGGGAACTGACAAGCCGGTGTCGAGCATGGTGGCAGCCAGCTCCAGGTAGAGGGCAGGGGCAAGCGACAGGTGTGAAGGCTCAGTGCGGGGGCGGCTGTGGGGGCAGGCAACTCGTTCTTCTCTTTTCTGACCTGCGGCGGCACGTGCTCGTACCCGTGTGAACACCAGTAGCCCGAGTGCACCCAGCAGGCAAAGACAGCTCATGGTAAGAAGAAGACCCATCACAGCTCCCCTCGTTCTGCACGGGCAATGAGACGGGCCGTCCAGCGGTGACCACCCCAGGCAAGTGCCACCCCTACAAGGGCCAGCGCCGCACCTCCTACTGACCCGAACAGTACGCCCAGCGGATCAGTTCCCATAAGTATGCCCAGCCCCAGACCCAAGAGCGGCAGCCAGGAAAGGATGCGCCCGGTCGCGCGGGGTCCACTCAGGGCGGTCTCGCGTTGAGCGCCCACATCGATTTCTGTTTCCAGATAGGCCGCCAGGTTCTCAAACACCCCGGCGACCGAAGCGCCGCTACTCTGTGCGATATGCCAGCAGGCCTCCAACGCAACCAGGCCAGTAGCGACCGGTTCTCGTAGGGGCTGAGTGCTGAGGCGACGGCATGTTTGCGCCAGCAGCAGGCCCCGTTCTGCGTCATCGGCACACTGTTCAAAGAGGTGCTGCATCTGCTCAAGTGCCAGCCCCAGGGTCTGTTTCTGTCTAAAGGCCGGGCCCCACCTGCCGTACCAGGGCACCGACCGAGCCAGCCCCTGGGCCAGCTCACGCTGGTCAGTCAGATAATCAGCTACCGCCCGGCAGGCGAATGCCGGTGTACACCCCGCCCGCAGTAGGGCAGCGAGCCGCCAGATAGCGTCCGGCCATAGCTCCTTCTCTTCGGGGCTGTGAGCCGCCTCCCGATGAAATAATCTCTTGACACTCACTGGCTCACCTCAGCAGGTGCGCCACTACCGGAACGAATCTGTTCAAGTTCAGCACGTAAAGGCTCGCTCCCGGGGTGCCAGAAAAGGTAGCTTCCGCGTCTGCGCGGCTCTACAGTACATACCGGTTCAACGGCCAGAGCCTCAGCGGCGCTTCCTGTCTCAGTAGCCCTGCCCGTCAGCCGGTAAACACCGGCGACCTGGCGCTGCGCCCCCTGCCGGTGCAGGTGGACGATAAAGTCCAGGGCGGTCGCCGACTGCAGGGCCACCGCTTGAGAGCTCACCCCGGCCAGGGCTCCCATGGCATACAGACGGGCAGGTACCGCGTCAGCAGAGTTGGCGTGCAGGGTTGAACCGCTCCCCGCGTGGCCGGTATTCATGGCGGTGAGCATATCCATCACCTCGGCTCCGCGGCACTCCCCGACCGCCAGACGGGTGGGGCGCATTCGCAGTGCCTGCCGAATCAGTTCTGCTAGATTCACCGCCCCCTGCCCCTCAGCGTTGGGGGCGCGGGCCTGCAGACTCACTACATGGGGGTGGTCGGGGCGTAACTCCGCAATATCTTCCACCAGAACCAGCCGCTCACCGGGGCCAGCTTCAGTGAGTAGCGCCCCCAGCAGGGTTGTCTTACCCGTCCCCGTGCCCCCGCTGATGAGCAGGTTTGCCCGGCGCCGCACCAAAAATCTGAGGAGGGTCTCAAGCTCCGGAGTCATCATGCCCCAGCGGGTCAGGTCGCACAGGGACGGTTGAGCAACGGTCTGTAGCCGGATGGAAAGAAGTGTGCCGCTCTGGCTCAGCGGTGGTAGTAGCGCATGCACCCGCACCCCGCCGTCGGCTTGCACATCGGCTGCGGGGTAAGCGTCGTCTAGGCGCCCTCCGGCCGCCAAAATCAGGCGCGTTGCCAGTGCACGCACAGCTGCATCGTTCGCGAGAGTCAGGGCTGAGCGGCGTAACTGACCCTCTGCCTCGTACCAGATTTGCTGTGGGCCATTGACAAAAATATCGGTCACTCCCGGTTCAGCCAGTAGGGGCTGAAGCGGCCCCAAATCAAGGGTTTCTAGTCGAAGCGACGGGTTCTTGCGGCTGAGGTGAGCCGTATCTGGTGCAGAAACCTCAGACCGAGTTGACTGAGCCTGGCTTCCTTCAGGTTCACTGGCCTTAGGCTGATTAGCGCTCGGTTGTGGCTGCTTGAGCGCTTGTAGAGGAACATCAAAATAGCGGCTACGGGCAGTCCGAACCACCATGTGATGAGCTAGTTCATAGTCTGGGTCTGAGCCCACAGGTACATTTGAGAGGTCGGGCACCTGGGCTGGGTCAACGGTGTGGGGCATGGTCGCGTCCTCGGGTCAGGCCCTCACCCATCTGCTTTCTCTGTTCCAATTATCGCCACTGAAAGTTAGCCCTGTCTAGCCCCTGTAGGGAGCAACCCGCATAATAGAAAGATGTACATCGTGCTCGGCCCCGCTACCTCCCCCGGCTCTTTGCCTCGGTGGGAGGCCGTCACGCTCAACGAGACCGGCTCGGGCACCCACCGCGTCTTCGACCGTGAAAAGTTGCCGAGCTTCGTCCGCGCCGTTGAAAACCAAAACCCCCACCGTACCATTCGCTGGGCTTGGGCAGATGCCCGCACGGTCATGCCCCAGCTCCTTGAAGCTGGGGTCTCACCAGCCTCCTGCCATGACTTACGCCTAGCCCAGCGCATCTTGAAAACCGCTGCAAGTCGAGCCCAAAACCAGCTACCGTACACCCCCACCGTTGACCTTACTCAGGCCCCTGGCCCCCCACCGGGTGTTTTGCCCGCCCGCCTGCAAATTGAGGGGCAGGCCTCTCTCTTCGACGGTCTGGCGGGCCCCGAACCAGGTGCATCTACTCGTGATACCGAACCGACGGCGTCCGCCCTGCTCACCGAGTTGCGCGCCCAGCTGAGGGCAGTCACAGTTTCACCGGCTCCCGCACGCCTACAGTTGCTTCTGGCCGCCGAGTCTCAGGGTGCTCTGATTGCCGCTGAGATGAAGCACGCCGGTATGCCCTGGAACCGCACTATCCACGAAAAAATTCTGGAACACGAGTTAGGGCCCCGTCCTGCGGGCTACGCCCGCCCCTACCAGATGGAGCGTCTGGCGGCCCGCATCCGTGAGGAGCTCGGCGCTCCGGGTCTTAACCCCGACTCCCCGCACGAGGTACTCAAGGCCTTACAGGCCGCCGGGCATTCAGTCACCTCAACCCGCAAATGGGAGCTCACCGAATGGGCCAATGCTGTGCCCCACCTGCGTGAGACCCGCTGGCAGCTCGTACGCCCCCTGCTCGACTACAAACGCCTGGCCCGCCTCTACACCGCCAACGGCTGGAACTGGCTCGACACCTGGGTACACAACAACCGCTTCCACCCCACCTACGAGGTCGGCTCCGCCGCCACCGGCCGCTGGGGTGGGCACGGTGGCGGAGCTATGCAGATTCCCAAGGACGTGCGCCCCGCCATCCGTGCCGAAGAGGGCATGGTGCTCACGGTTGCGGACGCCGCGCAGATTGAGCCGCGTATTCTGGCGGTGATGAGTGGCGACCGGGCCATGGCCGTGGCGGGCCGCGGCACCGACCTCTACCTCGGCATCGCCCAAATCGGCGAACGCACCGGCAGCGTGCTCAACGACCGCTCGCACGCCAAGGTTGCCCTGCTCGGGGCCATGTACGGGGCCACGACCGGCGAAGGCGGGCAGCTGATGCCTCACCTGAAGAAAATGTTCCCGGCTGCTATCGCTCTCACTGAGCGGGCCGCTGAGGTGGGCCTGCGCGGCGGGCAGGTGACCACCTACCTGGGCCGTACCTCCCCCGCCCCGTCTCATGCCTGGTTCGAGGCACAGCGCAACCAGGTGACAGCCGCTGACGAGCGTGCCGCCCTTTCTGCGGCCCGTGCTCATAGCCGCTTCACCCGCAACTTCGTGATTCAGGGGACGGCTGCCGAGTGGGCTGTCATCTGGATGGCCCAGATTCGTAAGCGTCTGCGTACCGAGCGCCGTTTTGGCCGCCGCATGCAGACTCGGCTGGTGTATTTTCTACACGATGAGATTATGCTCTACGGCCCGGTCGGTGAGGCTGCCCGTGCTGCTGAGATTGTGCGTGAATCCGCTCAGGTCGCAGCTGAGCTCATCTTTGGCCCCACCGAGGTTGAGTTCCCGGTCACCGTGGTCACCACGGACGACTACTCGAGGGCTAAGTGAGAAGAGGACGACGTGGGTGGGCAGGCCCGCCTTTGCCAGCTAACCTTCTCACAGGCTCGCAAGTTACACGAGATTCGGGCCAGCTTCAGCCAGTCAGTTTCTTCCATAACATATCAGGCTGGTTTTGCTGAGTTAGGCATCAGGCTTACGGGTGTGGTCGGGCCCCCAAGGCTCGTCCCAGCCCAGCTCCTCAAAGACACGGGAGAGCAGGTTGCCGGTAAAGCCCCAGATAGTGAACGGCTCATGGTCACCGGTGACCCTAAAAGCCGGGGACCTGTGCACCCTGCGACCGCGTTTGACGGTCATAACCGACCGGTTAACCGGGTTAAGCAAATCAGCCACCGGAACGCGCACCACCAGGGTTGACTCGTTGATGTCAACAGCCTCAACCGGGGTGGGCAAGTCCCACCAGCCCACCACGGGCGTCACCCGGTAGTTACTGACCGGCAAATCAATCGGGGGTAGCTGGCCCAGCAGACGGACGCCCGCCGCATCCAGCCCCGTCTCCTCCACCGCCTCGCGCAGGGCGGCAACCTGCTCCACCGGAATACCCCGGCGGGCGGCCTCGTCCCTATCCTCAGGATCAATCCGCCCTCCGGGCAGGGCCGGTTGACCAGCATGATGGCGTAGGCCATCTGAACGCACCAACAGCAGAATATCCAGGTCAGCGGTGACGGCGGGGCAGTCGCCCCGGTGGGCTGGGGCATCGTCAAGAACCCCCATCAGCAGTAGCACAGCTGCGTCTTTGGCCGTAGCCGGGTCCATGGCACCAATAGGCCAGGAGTCGTCACCCGAGCGAACAATCTCAGGGGAGCGGTTCACTAGCTCCCGTAGCTGCGCCAGCGCCAGGTGCTCGTCGGTCTGAGATACGGGAGAACTAGGCACTGAGGCTCCACCCCTCCGCCCGCAACTGGCGGCGGCTTGCACCCTGCACAAAACGCAGGTGCAGGCGTTCCCGCCCTGGCACCATCTCGTACTTAAGTAACTTTGCGGCGGCCAGCTCATCGGTTTCACCTGCCCCGTAAGAGGGGCAGAGGTCAGCAATCGGGCAGGCCCCGCAGGCTGGTTTCTGGGCGTGACAGATACGGCGGCCATGATAAACCAGGCGGTGCGAGAGCGGGGTCCAGCTCTTAGGCTCAAAAAGTTCAGCGACGTCGCGCTCGACCTTGGCCGGGTCCTCCTGCTCCGTCCAGCCGAGCCTACGGGCCAGCCGCCCAAAATGGGTATCTACGGTGATACCGGGCTGGCCGAAGGCATTGCCCAGCACCACAAAGGCAGTCTTACGGCCCACGCCGGGGAGCTTAACCAGCTCGTCAAGCTTTCCTGGTACCTGCCCGCCGTAATCCGCTACCAGCTGGGAGGCCAGGTTCACAATGGCCTTAGCCTTGGAGCGGTAGAAACCCAGGGGCCTCACGATGTCTTCTACGTCTTCGACGCGGGCTGTAGCCAGGGCGGTGGCGTCCGGGTAGCGGGCAAAGAGCTCAGGGGTGGTGGCATTGACACGGACGTCGGTGGTCTGGGCCGAGAGCACCGTGGCAACCAGTAACTCGTAGGGGTTCTCGAAGTCGAGTTCGGCTACGGCGTAGGGGTAGGTCTCGCCCAGAATACGGTTAATTTTGCGTGCCCGGCGGGTCAGCGCCAGGGGGCTTTCACTCTCACCGCGGGCAACGGTGCGGGCTCTTTTACGGGCGGACGCTCGTGCCCTGCTGGCAGGAACTGTGCGGATCTCGAGCCGGGCGAGCTCGTCAGTACTGAGCGGCTCTGCCGTCTCAGCTTCTAGGGTCGTAGGTTGCGAAGTGTGAGGCATGGTTTAACTCTAGTGCTTCTGTTTTTCGTTATTACCTCACTGCGAGTCAAAGTTCCCTAGCAAAGAAATTTTTGATGATATATCTCAACTATGTTCTTGAAAAGCATCTTCGATATTTTCAGCGATTAGTATCTTGTAGCTAGGAAAACCTTGAAATCGCTTTTAAATTTGTACCGCATTACCACGTAATTGAGCATGAACGCGCTGGCGGAGTTTTGCCCGTACTTCGTCGTGGATCGTGGACGAGGTCTGCTCTGCTGTCTCGATGGAGACTACGAGTGCGTATCGCACCGTCTTACCAGCACCAAGGTGTTGGGCGTCGTCCATGCATTCAACGTGGATCGGGAACGTGTCATCGTCGCCGAACACCATGGCGCGGCTGCCTTGGACGATCTCGTGTTGGAGGCTCCCTCGCCTGACCGAGTTGTGCTCCGCATCAATGCGCTCACCGGCTGCGAGTGTCGTGTCCGGGGTGGCGAAGTACACCTTCGCATGTCGGTAACGGTTGAGCCGACTGACAGTTGGGGCCATGTACGCCAGGGTGATAGTGAGACGGTGCCATTCTGCGCGTGCCCGAAGCGAAGGCGGGAGGGGTAGCTCATAGGTGTGGCGCTGATCGCGGGTAATCAGCTCTCCGCTGACTAGCACGGCCCTGTTCACGGCACCAGCGCCGAGTCGATCTGTATCGAGGCGCCCATAGCCCAGGAGAGCGGTCAGGCGTCGACGAGCTTCCTGCTTGCTCAGATTGAGTTCGCGGCGCAATTGCGATTCCCAATCGCCCCAGCTTGTCGCATGGGCAAGGAGGGCTCTCACTAGTAGAGGATGATATTGAGGATCTGGCAGCGGCGCGTCTTCTGAATCGTCGGAGCCAGCTTCAAGGACGTCGAAGAGTCGGCTGGCCTCGCGGGTCACCAATGCCGTCGCATTGCTCGTGCCAACCGTGAAGACGGTGTAGTTGGTTGCGCCAGCTCGCCCAGGTGTAGCTACCTGGAGCCCCGGACCAGTGGTTGCGGTCTGAGCCAGTTCCACGGCCACGGTTTCTGGTCGATCTGATGGAATGACAGGGCGGGTGTAGAGCGCTCTGCCACCGGTGTGGTTTAGGTCGGGCTTGACCGATCGATCGACACCGGGTCCCGTTGCGCCGTAGTGGGCAGGTCCATTCGGGTGCGTAATATCCCAGGCGGTGTCCGGTACGTCGATATCGCCGAATCCGTCGGTGTGGGTCGCTCCGATGGTGAGTGCGTTGAGAGCATCCCCTGGAGGCAAGATGCCACGCAACAGTGCACTGTCGTGGATGGTTCGGATTGCAGCGGATCGAGCGGATTCGGGGTCGTTGGCCGCGGCAACAGGAATCTCGATCGGGCCGAGGTGGTTACCGGCGCTGACGATGAACAGCAGGTTGTAGGAGTGAGCTAGCCAGTCGATTAGTCGGCCAACGGGGCTCATCCTGCTCACGAGCGCCCGTGCTTTGGAGCCGATGGAGAGGTTGATGATACGCACGCTGGGTGCGGCAGGGTCGCGGCCGGCATCACCTTCGACAATTCGTTTGACTGCACGGTGTAGCAGGTCGGGGAACAGTCTGTCTGGCAGGGTCTGCTCGTGTTCTGACATGAACTCGTGGGGTCGCATGATTGGTCGTACGTATAGGGGGCGGTCGATCGGTTCACTGCGTGTGGCGAGATCTCCATGAATGATCAAGGACGCCATTGCCGTACCGTGGTAACGAGAGGCCAGCGGGTAATCCTCGCCAAGATCATCAGGATCGTCGACTACCAGTCGACCTGCGAGGGCATCATGGTTAACGAACGGCAACCCATCCAGCAAGGCGACCCTAGGCAACTCAGAAGGAGCATCTCCTCGGGGTGCCAGGTCGAACTGAATACTTGTTTCCGTGGTCGGCGGTGCGACGTTCATAGGGGTGAACGGGCTGACAAACATGATTTCGTCTGTGGCCAACAACTGGATCGACTCGGCACCGTCGGTCGTCAGCGAATGAACCTGTTGTATCGGCAACTCAGCCAGCATGGCGTGGTAGCTGATCTCCCCAATCTGAGAGCAATCGAGCACACGTCCGCCACTGTCGGCGATGACTTGCTCGACGTGCGCTTGCGCGGTGATGCGCTGTCTAGCATCGGAGCGGTACCACAGCTCGATTTCAACCTTCACAGCGCTCACGGACTGGCCGACGAGGTCGAGGGTCTCTTGCCACTGTTTGCGAAGGCCGGTCTCTCGGATGCGATCCTCTGGCCCCCAGCGTCTGATTGAGGTGAGCTGTTCGAACGCTGTCTTGAACCTGCCGAGGCCATGAGCAAATTTTGTTGTCGGGTCTGTTTGCCAAGTCTCGAACAAGCTGATGAGTTGATCAATCGCTTTGGCGTTCGACAGCATCAGGTACAGGGAGTGCTGAACGGGCTTGTCCGTACGGCCGCTTTTGGAGTCCACCATGTGGAAATCGTCGTCAGGGTCAGAGTGCTCCCCGATCAATTCAGACAAAAACTCCAGCCCGTCGACTTTGTCAATCGCGTTGCGGAAACCCGTGACGCTGCCGGCGAGATCAAAGACCACCACCAAGGCCGGATCTACCTCGTCCGGCGTGTCAGGCGAGAGACGTGCGCGCTCGGCATCGAACGCCGAGCGCAGTTCGCCAAACTGCGGTGTCAGGCGTGCACCCTGCCTGCCGCTGGTTGGTTTGGACAATCGTGGCAAATCGCGTGGCTTTTGTTTCGGTCGGCTTACAACCTTTGGTGGCCCGAATGCCAGGAGGGGCCGGGGCTCGGCAGTCATCCCGTTGCCTGATCTCGTCTGTGCTCCAGACGTTCTTGGACAATCTTCCGGAGGTTACTGTCGGGAAATTCGAGGACTGCTCTGCGCCGCACGTCAAGAGCGAACTCTTCCAGTTCGGAGAAGCTAGCTCCTGCAAGCTTGTCCGCCAGAGTGCGCGGGGCAAATCCGAGATCGCCGCCCAGCCGGGTGGCGAGGCGTTCGAGAAAGCGTGTCGCTTGAGCACGGCTGGGTGGTTCGAGTTCAGCACGAATCTGGAAGCGTCGCCATGCTGCCCGGTCGAGAAGCTCGCTGTGGTTTGTCGCCCCGACTAGAAGGACATGCGGAGGCAGCCGGTCGATCTGGAGCAGCAGTGTCGAGACCACGCGCTTGATCTCTCCTGTCTCGTGCTCGTCCGATCGCTCTTTAGCGATGGTGTCAAGTTCGTCGAAAAACAGGACGCAACGGCGCGTCCGTGCGAACTCGAAGGCATTGTCGAGCCGTGCAGCGGTTTCGCCCAAGAAGCTTGAGACCACTCCTTCATAACGGATGACGTAGAAGGGCAGCATCAGTTCTGAGGCGATCGCCTCGGCGACGCTAGTCTTGCCGTTACCCGGCGGACCAGACAACAGGAGTCGGTTGCGGGGCTCGATTCCGTAGCTGCGGAGCAGCTCGGAACGCTTTTGCTCTTCAATCAACTCAGCGACGACCCGACGAGGGACCGGTGCAAGCTCTAGCTCTTCCAAGCGGCGTTGAGGAACGATCTCCTGGATCAGGTCGCGCATAGCTGCCGCATGGTCGTCACGCGGAGCGCTCTGCCCAGTAGTGGTAATCAGCTCGGACAAGCGGTCGGCAACAAGGTGGTGCTGGTTGGCCCGCTCCTCAGCAATAACTGCCTCGACAAGGACGCGAAACCTGTCACGATCACCACGCCTCTCGGCTTCAACAAGGTCAAGTAGTAAATCAGCCCGCGCCATACCAACCCCTTCAGACATTTCAGTCTAAGCTCCGCATGCTACCCATCGTAGCAATGTGTCTACACAAATCTAAAATGTGTTCATTATTAAAAGCCTGACACAGACATCTTCAACCACAACTGATTGGTCGTTTTAATGCACAAGACAGCTCCCAAAAGGTGTAAGAGCGGTCTAAAGCCATAGACTCACATCTCTGTCGCTAAAGCTTATTCAAAGCATACTGAAGCTTATCTTCTGGTCACACAGCAAATAATGACTTCTGGCACACTTCGACTCACCATACACCCCTAACCCTTAAACACTTCTTCTGTGGCACTGCGAGACTACGCAGCGTCAACGATAGGTCCGGCCAGCGCCTCTGCCTGGCCGCTTTCAGCTACCTTTCGCAGGGCCTCTTCGAGCACCTGTAAATTCTCTAGTGTCTCCACGGAGACCACCTTGCCCCACCGCAGGGTCATAAATTGGAAGACGGTATTTTCATAGCGTGCTCCCCCAGGTAGGTTACCCGATACCAGCATCCGCGCAGATACCCGAGTGCGCCAGGGGCCGCCGTTGACCATCACCTCGCGAATATCAAATATAGCACCGGGCAAAAGGCACAATACACGCTCCCACCACTGAACCATGGGTATGCGAGTGGTACGACCCCCGCCCAGGGCGTGGTCTCCATGGAAGCGGTATTCAAAAGAAGGGGCAAAGCTATCTAGCATTGCCTGGTAATTTCCAGCATTGATGTGCTCAAAGACGGCTCGCACCTGGGCTCTAACAATTTTTTTGTACACGGGTTTGCCTCTCTATGAGTCACAATATTTACGTTATCATGAGTAACGATATACGATGGTGAACCATGAACCCTCTAGGCCGACCCCGCAAAAATGCAACCCATGAAAACATCGTCAACGCCACTGCCAGTCTCATCGCAGAGCAGGGTTACTCTAGCGTCACAGTGGAGCAGGTTGTTGCTCGCGCAGGCACAAACAAACCAGCTTTCTACCGCAGGTTTTCACACCTCTTTGAAGTGATCCCCCACATTCTTGCCTCCAGGCACGGCACCGACGAGGACATCAACACCGGCAGCCTGGTGGGCGACCTCCTTGAAGTTCAGCGCCGTCAACGTAAGTTATTCACCGACCCCGTGGTCTCACGAGGGGTGGCAGCCTGGCTGGCTCACGTCAGCAACCAACCCCAGGCAGGCGAAGCCTTCATCAGGGACTATCTAACGCCCCACCGCGCCCACACCGTCACAATTCTTAAGCGCGCTACCAGCAGAGACGAAATACCCGCTGGCGCAGACTCCGCCTGGATTGCCGACGTGCTCACCGGGCCCCTACTCATGCGAGCGCTCCTACCAGGCCTGGAGCCTACCGACGAACACCTGATGCACCAGACCATCAACGCCGCCCTTGACTCCCTGGGGTACCGGGGTGATCGGGGCTTGCTTGCGCTCCCCCAGTGAGCCGCTTTGCCAGCAGCTTCTATCTTTATCTACGCGTAACACGAACCTTTATATTTGTGACTAGTACTACATGGTGCGCTATGGTGATACCAAGCCCACTGTGGCGCAGGTCAACAGCGCCATGTATACCCCAATAGGAAGGCACAAACTACGATGAGCGAAACCCAGGCAACCTTCGCCCCCAGTGCAGAATTCGCCGCCCAGGCCAACGCCCAGCCCGGCATCTATGACGAAGCCAAAGAAAAAGGCACCGAATTCTGGGCTGAACAGGCCCGCGAACTCCTGACCTGGTACAAGCCCTTCACCGAAACCCTTGACTGGTCCAACCCGCCCTTCGCCAAGTGGTTTGCAGACGGTGAGCTCAACGCCTGCTACAACGCTGTAGACCGCCATGTTGAAGCGGGCAAGGGCGACCGCACCGCCCTGCTTTTCGAGGGTGAACCCGGCGACACCGCGTCCTACACCTACGCCCAGCTCAAAGACGAAGTCTCCCGTGTAGCGAACGGCCTCGAATCCCTGGGCGTAACCAAGGGCGACCGTGTGGCTATCTACCTGCCCATGATTGCCGAAGCCGTCATCGCCATGCTGGCCTGCGCCCGTATCGGTGCGGTACACTCCGTCGTCTTTGGCGGCTTCTCAGCTGACGCGCTACGCTCCCGCATCGAGGACGGCGAAGCCAAGCTGGTTATTACCGCCGACGGATCCTTCCGCCGCGGCAAGCCCTCCATGCTCAAACCCGCCGTAGACACCGCCCTCGAAAAGGGCGGAGCCACCGTTGAGAAGGTGCTGGTCGTCAAGCGCAACGGTGAAGACATCAACTGGGTTGAAGGCCGCGACATCTGGTGGCATGAGCTGACCGCCGAACAGCCCACCGAGCACGAGCCTTCCCGTCAGAACGCCGAAGACCCCCTCTTCATCCTCTACACCTCCGGCACCACCGGTAAGCCCAAGGGTATTCTGCACACCACCGGCGGCTACCTGACCCAGGGCGCTTTCACCCACAAGAATATCTTTGACCTCAAGCCTGAAACCGACATCTACTGGTGCACCGCCGACGTCGGTTGGGTGACCGGCCACTCCTACGTGGCCTACGGCCCCCTCGTCAACGGCTCCACCCAGGTCATCTACGAAGGCACCCCCGACGCCCCGCACCGGGGCCGCTTCTGGGAGATTGTCGAAAAATATGGGGTGACCATCATGTACACCTCCCCCACCGCCATTCGCACCATGATGAAGTGGGGCGAAGACATCCCCGCCAAGTACGACCTGACCAGCCTGCGAGTGCTCGGTACCGTCGGTGAGGCCATCAACCCCGAGGCCTGGCGCTGGTTCCACCGCGTCATTGGCGGCGGCACCTGCCCCATTGTGGACACCTGGTGGCAGACCGAAACCGGCGCCATTATGGTCTCCCAGCTACCCGGCATCACCGAGGCCAAGCCCGGCTCCGCCCAGCAGCCCATCCCCGGCATCACCATCGACGTGGTCGACGATTTGGGTGACTCCCTGCCCAACGAACAGTCCGGCTTCCTCACCATCCGCGAGCCCTGGCCGTCCATGCTCCGCACCATCTGGGGCGACGACGACCGCTTCGTCGACACCTACTGGTCCCGCTTTGAGAACATGTACTTCGCCGGTGACGGAGCTAAGCGCGACGCTGACGGCGACCTCTGGGTGCTGGGCCGCGTGGACGACGTCATGAACGTCTCCGGGCACCGTCTCTCCACCCCCGAGATTGAATCCGCCCTGGTCTCCCACCCCGCCGTCGCTGAAGCAGCGGTGGTGGGTGCAGCCGATGAGACCACCGGCCAGGCTGTCATGGCCTTCGTCATCCTCAACGACGAGGCCAAGGCAGCTGGGCACGACGAGGCCGAGCTGGCAGAGCAGATTCGCGCTCACGTTGGCGTCGAGATTTCCCCGATCGCTAAGCCCAAGCGCGTGCTGATTGTCGATGACCTGCCCAAGACTCGCTCCGGCAAGATCATGCGCCGCCTTCTCAAGGACGTGGCCGAGGACCGCCCGGTTGGTGACACCACCACCCTGGCCGACCCCACTGTTATGGAATCCATCGAGGCCAACTTCAAGAAAGGCTAGAACGCATAAAATAAAATAACAGCATGTGGGGCATATGTGCCCGCCAACTAACTTTCTTGCTGGCTCGCGAGCAGCTCATGCCAGCCCCAACCAGTTAGCTCTGACACGTATGCCCCACATCAGTCGAACTACATCGTAATGGTTTCCCTCTGTGAAGGTTCTTGACTAGAAGCCCGCCCCACTTTGCTCTATAGATGGTGAGTATGCTGGAGGCGGGCGTTTTGGTGTGAAAAACTAGAAGCTATGGCAACACCACAGACTGCACCACGGCTCATTTCCGTCATCAACGGCCCCAATCTCAACCTGCTGGGTACCCGCAAACCTGAAATCTACGGGCACACCACCCTGGCCGACGTCGAGGCAACACTGCGGGCGCAGGCCGCCGACCTGGGCTACGAGATCACCTTCATGCAGTCAAACCATGAAGGCGAGCTGGTTGACGCAATCCAGGTTGCCCGTACAGCGTCCGCCGGTATCATCATCAACCCGGCCGCCTACACCCACACGTCCGTGGCTCTGCACGATGCCCTCGAAGCCGCCGACCTGCCGGTTGTTGAAGTGCACCTGTCAAACGTGCACAAGCGTGAGCCCTTCCGCCACCACTCCTACGTCTCCCCCCAGGCCACTGCGGTCATTGCCGGGGCTGGAGCCCAGGGCTACGAGCTGGCGCTTGCCTTCCTGGCCCGCCACCTGGGTTAGCCCAGCCCCGCACTTTCACCCACACCATGAGGTGACCACAAAACCAAAAACCGCATCATATGCGATTCTTTTGAGGAAATCTGGCCCCCTGGGTCGAGGAAGCAGCCTATGAACCACCAGCCCAAGCTCACCCTCACCGACGCGGTCTATATTGGGGCCGGTTCCATGATAGGGGCAGGTCTCTTTGCGGCCTTCGCCCCAGCGGTGGCAGCAGCTGGCAACTGGCTCCTGCTCTCCCTCGCCCTAGCAGCTTTTCTCGCCTTCGCCAACGCAACCTCCTCAGCCCAGCTTGCCGCTCAGTACCCCGAATCAGGTGGCACCTACATCTATGGCAGCCGTCAGCTGGGCCATGCCTGGGGTTTTGCAGCTGGGTGGTGCTTCGTCATCGGTAAAACCGCTAGCTGTGCAGCTATGGCCATGACCTGCGCGGCCTACCTGGCACCGGGCTATGAAAAGCCTCTCGCTATCGCCGCAGTTGCTGCGCTCACCGCCGTCAACTACAGGGGTATCACTCGCACCGCAGCCCTCACCAAAATCCTGGTTAGCCTGGTGCTCCTAGCTCTGGCAGTCTTTTTCTGTGCGATTCTGGCCGGGGTAGCCCCCGACCCCGCGCTGATCGACGCTACAGCAGGAACCGAGATCGCGTCCGCCGCCCCCACCAGTCTGGCGGCAAGCATCTACGGGATTCTACAGGGGGCTGGCTTGCTCTTCTTTGCTTTTGCTGGCTACGCCCGCATAGCCACCATGGGGTCTGAGGTCAAAGACTCTGCCCGCACTATTCCGCTGGCTATCATTATTGCCTTGACGCTGGTGGGCTTACTCTACCTGCTGGTTGCTCTCGCCCTTATCAACCAGCTGGGCTACAGGGGTCTTGCGGACGCGTCCGCCCCGCTAGCTGCCGCCGTTGGTGCGTCAGCCCCACTCTCAGCCCTCATGGGGTTGGCCGCATCGATCGGCGCACTTGGAGCCCTGCTAGCCCTCATCACGGGTATCGGCCGCACCGGCCAAGCCATGGCCGCCAACCGCGACCTTCCCACCTACTTTGCGCGCCTGCACCCGGTCTACGGGGTACCCTACCGCCTAGAGATTACGGTCGCGACGGCGGTTACCGTGCTGATTCTTTTCTTTGACGTGCGTGAAGCTATCGGGTTTTCATCCTTCGGGGTACTGCTCTACTACTTCGTAGCGAACCTGGCAGCCTACACCCAAACCGCCCCCTACCGCCGCTACCCACGCGTCCTACAGGTTGCCGGGGCAGCAGGCTGTTGTGTGGTGGTCTGGACGCTGCCGCTCGCCTCCATCGTGGGCGGGCTGATCCTGCTCGGGGCAGGCCTAGCGGTTTTTACCCTCTATGCCCGCCCTCGAGCTACAACCCCTTAGTTAGAGGCGCACTGGCCGGTCGCCACAGCCGGTGAACCGGCATTAACCTGCGCGAGCGCCTCAGCTATCTGTGAGGACGGAACGGCGTAGCCAGTCTGGCTCTGCGTTGACTTGGCAAAGACCATGCCCATCACCTGGCCGTCGTCGGTCAGCACCGGGCCACCCGAGTTCCCCTGCTGCACATTCGCAGCCAACTGGTAGACCAGGCGTGAGGGGTTGGTTTCACCCGTCTTAGCGTTAACGGTCTGGGTGTAGCCCAGGCCCTGGACGGTGGCCGGGCGGCTCTCGTAGGGGCCGCCGCCGGGGTAGCCCATGAAGGCCACGGTAGTGCCAGTTGCGACCTCAGCTTGGTTGACGGAAAGCGGGTTGACGTTCAGGCTGGGGGCGCTGATAATCGCGATGTCACGCTCTGCGTCAAAATAAACGACCTCACCCGTGGCTGCTTGGCCGTCGCGAGCCAGTACCGACGGAGTACTCACCCCCGCAACCACATGGGCGTTAGTCACCACAAGATCACCATCGACCACAAAACCCGACCCCTCAGAGGTGTAGCTGCAGGCCTGAGCCGCACCTAGAACCTGCACTACAGACCAGCTGGCTTCTTCAAGTGCAGAGGTTGCCAGAGTCTCGGTAGGGGCGGCCTGCTCTGGGTAGAGCAGTTGAGAGATTTCGGGCAGGCCGGTGGCCTGCACGATTTGGCCGCGAATCTCAGTAACCTTCTCTTGGGCTGATACCGGGGTTACCTGCATCATCCAGGTCACCACTTTAGAATCGGCCGTTAGGGCGGTCACCGCTGGGATACCCAGTGGGCGCACCACGAGCACCACGGTGATAATGACCAGTGCTGCCAGTACCATGTTCAGCAGACCGCCAGCCAGTCGCTCCAGGCCGCGCAGGGGCGTCCGATCGCTGGCCTTGCGAATCGCGCTACCCAGGGTCATACCCAGGGTTTGGCCCAGCACCAGGCAACCCAGTAGCGTTCCTAGCCCAGCTAGCAGGTACCACTGAGAATCGACCTGGCTAATTACCCAGGGGGTCGCGTAGAGGGCTGCTACCGCGCCCAGAACAAAACCCACAAAGGTGCCCAGTGTGACGAACAGCCCCTGCCGCAGACCGGCTAAAAAGTAGAGGACAATAATAGCGATAATGACCCAATCAAGTACGGTCATGACTCTCCATTCAACGGGGAGAGCCGTAGCCCGCAACGCACCTGACCGCCCTCAGGGAATAGCATAATCCCGAGGTACTGGGCAGGGCACCGCTGGCAGTACGACCCTCACAGGAATACCACAGCCTACACTCTCAATCTGAAAAAATCGGTGGAAGGGTCGAGAAAAATTCTTGTAGAACAGGTCATTACCGCAGGTCTTGGGTGTCAAAACATTAAATATCCTGTAGGCTCGTAATAGTTGAATAAGTCACAGATAGAAGTGCTGTGTGATGAGCTAGGCAAAGATTATGCTTAGAAGTCTTCCTGCCCCGTATACACAGGGCTTTGCACTCGAACCACCCTTCTAGATCTATCACCAGGAGTAAAAGAGAACCATGGATATTGAAGTACTACGCCGTGCTCCGCTATTCGCTTCACTCGACGACGAAGCATTCGCAGCACTGACCGAAGACATCACCGAAGTTGACCTCTCCCGCGGCGCTACCCTCTTCTACGAGGGCGACCAGGGCGACCAGCTCTACTTTGTTATCTCGGGCAAGATGAAGTTGGGCCGCACCGCCTCTGACGGCCGCGAGAACCTGGTTGCTATCATGGGCCCCGGCGAAATCTTCGGTGAGATGGCCCTGTTTGACCCTTCACCTCGTTCCACTAGCGCAACTGCTGTCTCTGAGACCCGCCTAGCCGGTGTTAAGCACGAGTCCCTACGCAAGGCCATGGAGAAGTCCCCCAACATCTCCGCTCAGGTTTTGCAGGCCCTGGCTCGCCGCTTGCGCCGCACCAACGAGAACCTAGCCGACCTGGTCTTCTCAGACGTTCCCGGCCGCGTTGCTAAGGCCCTGCTCGATTTGGCTGACCGTTTTGGCCGCCCCGCTACCGACGGCGTGCTCGTAGCCCACGAGCTGACTCAGGAAGAGCTGGCCCAGCTGGTCGGTGCTTCTCGCGAAACCGTGAACAAGGCTCTGGCTGAGTTTGTCTCCCGCGGCTGGATTCGCCTGGAGGCCCGCGCCGTTGTCATTCTTGACCTACAGCGGTTGCGCCAGCGCTCCCGCTAAGCGCACCAGCTGGCACGAGCGTCCGCCTTCACTGAAAAACCGGGTGGCCAGTTGAGACTGGCCACCCGGTTTTGTGTGCCCTGGCCGAGGCGAGTGAAGCAGAGGCCTCAGGTTGAGCGTGCAAGGACGTCGGGGGGGGGCTAGTAGCTGCGGGGCGGCTAGACCTTCTTCTCCTGAATAGCCAGGTAGCAGGTGCCTGAAGCGTCTTGCCTTACCTCAGGCCTGTACAGAGAAACCTGACGACGCTTGCTCAAGAAGGCCACCGCACCTGAGGCGGCAGCTAGCTGCTCCAGCAGGTACATGACGCCGGGAGTCACCAGCTCACACAGGGGCACACCCACGGTATCGGGCTGGCCGATTTCGTCACCCAGGGCAGTGCTGGCCGTATCAGCCACCAGCTCGCGCGGGCTCACCCAGCTTCCCCACACGCCCTTGTCCTTGAGAAGGGTCGGGCTCTGGCCCACTGGCACGGCACAGGTGAAGTAATGCACGTCGTAACGTTTATGAAAGTAGCCGGGAGACTGCCAGCGAGCCAGGGGCTTTAGCAGGTCAGCCCGAATCTTTAGGCCACGTCGATCAAGGTAGTCGGCGAAGGTTTTATCTTGTTGTGCAACCGCCTGACGCGACACCATGCACTCGTGGCCGCTGGTCAGCTCAATCGTCGAAGACTCTCGGTCGCCTGCCAAAAGCACACCGGTTTCCTCAAAAACTTCACGGGTGGCGGTGACGACTGTAGCGGCCGCCGCTCCGAGATTATCCTCAGCAAAGGCCTGCGCCCAGTATTCACCGGTAGGGCCAACCCAGCCCACGGGGGCGGCGTCCTCAGCTACACCCAGACCGCCTGGGAAGGCTATGCGACCCATCGGAGATTTAACCCGGTAAGTCATATAGGTCTCTACCCCGTTCGCGCCGTCGCGCACAAAGACCACGGCAGCTGCCGGCTTGGCCGGGCGAAGAGTTCCCTGACCCTCTTCAAGCCAGGTCAAAGCACACTCCTGCTGGTGGGCTGGGATGGGGTGGGTTTTAATAACCGGCAAGTTGGCGGTGGCAGGCCGCGGAGCTGAGGGCACGGACGCCGGTGGCGGCACTCGTTTGAGAGCACCGGTATATAGAGGTTGGCTAGACATATTCCACAATAATTTCGACTTCTACCGGTGAGTCCAGCGGTAGCACGGGTACACCAACCGCGGACCGGGCGTGAACGCCAGCGTCACCGAAGATATCACCCAGAAGCAGGGAAGCCCCATTAATGACCCCCGGCTGGGCTGTAAACGCGGGGTCAGAAGATACGAAGCCCACAACCTTGACCACGCGGGTGACACGATCCAGGTCACCGATGACTGACTTGACAGCCGCCAGCGCATTCAGCGCAGAAAGTCCGGCTAGCTTCTGGGCGGTCTCAGGGTCAACGAAGCCCTCTCCTCCCGAGCTTGAAACTTTACCGGTAGCCGGTAGCTCACCCTTGACGAAGGGCAGTTGCCCGGACGTGTAGACGTAGTTACCACTGGTAACAGCGGGCACATAGGCAGCAACGGGTGCCGCCAGTTCAGGTAACTCGTAACCGAGTTCTTTAATACGGTCTTCAATCTTTGACACGGTGCACCTTCCTCAAACTGTGCAGAAGATATCGGCGGTGGGGCGCAAAACCGGGCCCCGCAACCTGTGTGTTGCGTGAACCCGGCGATGCGATATGTTTAGAGAGCCTTCTTACGTTTGAAGTAGGCTATCGGATTACCCTGAGTAGGAGCAACCATGTTCCCGGCGGGGGTGGCACCTGTTGGTGCGGGCGCACCGGGGAGCACGGTTACGAGCTCCCAACCGTCTTCACCCCAGTTATCGAGGATCTGCTTGGTTGCGTGAATCATCAGGGGCACTGTTGCGTATTCCCATTTTTCCATAGCATCAAGCCTAGACCACCGGGGTGCAAAAGGCGATATTGGCGGCATTCTCAGCCGATTCTTTGGCGGCTGTGACGTGCTCTCCGGTGCGCTTTTCAGCCCAAACCGATAAACTGTTGCAATGGCTTCTTCAAAGAATGTTCGCACACGGCGCCGCACCCCCGGTGATTTGGTTCAGTTTATAGCGCTGAGCATCATCGCCGGTTTTATAGCGGCACTGATTCTGGTACCACCGACCACAGCTCTCAGCGCCACTGCTAACGCATCTATGAGCTGGTTCAAGAGTCTTCCTGCCACCTTAAGCAATGGCCCGCTCTCGCAGCCGTCCGTGATTTATGCATCTGACGGTGAGACCGAGCTTGCCTCCTACTACGCCCAGAACCGCACCGAGGTACCCCTCGATCAGATTTCTGAGAACATGAAGGATGCAATCCTCTCGTCTGAGGATCGTAACTTTTACGAACACGGTGCCGTCTCGCCTATGGGTATTGCCCGTGCGCTGATTAACAACGTCATCAACCCTAACAACCGTCAGGGTGCATCAACGCTGACCCAGCAGTACGTGAACAACCTCCTGTTCGACGCGGCTGAACAGTCAGGTGAAGAAGCCAGCACCATGGGCGCTAGCAAGGGTTACCTCGATAAAATCAAGGAAATCAAGCTGGCTATTTCTGTTGAGCAGAACATGACCAAAGACGAGGTGCTTGAGGGGTACCTGAACGTCATCAACCTGGGGGGCACCAACTACGGCGTAGAAGCTGCGGCCTACTACTACTGGGGCATCAAGGCCTCCGAGCTCAGTGTCGCCCAGTCGGCTCTTCTCGCGGGCATGGTGGTTTCACCCAACATGTATCGCCCTGACGTAAACCCCCAGCTCGCCAAGGAGCGCCGTGACGTGGTGCTCGGCACCATGCTTCGTGATGGAAAAATTACCGAAGAAGAGTACTCGAACGCTCTGAATGAAGAGATAGAGCTCGATATTCACACCACCCCCATGGGGTGCTCAACGGCTGGAGACTTTGCGCACTTCTGCTACTACGCCGTCACTGACTTCCTGAACGATGAGACCTTCGGTGCCACCGAGGACGACCGCGCCAATGCCCTCTATCGCGGTGGTTACAAGATTGTGACCACTGTCGACACCGACGCGCAAGAGGCCGCCAAGGAGCAGGTCGAGGCGACCCAGCCTTCAGACAACAACCCTGACCGTGTCAGCGCTTCACTGGTATCTGTTGCCCCCGGCTCCGGCAAGATTATTGCTATGGCCCAGAACTCTGACTACGGCAACTCTGAAGAGACAGATTTCGCGGCGAACTTCTACAACTACAACGTGGGGGTATCACACGGTGGTACCGCCGGTTTCCAGCCCGGTTCGACCTTCAAGGCTGTGCTTCTGGCTCAGTGGATTAAGGACGGTAAAGGCGTTAATGCCACTATTGACGGCACCTCCATCAGCTACCCCAAGTCCTTCCCCTGGCCTGCCCGCTGCCTTGAGGGCGGTCACGTGCTTTCTGAAGATGCGGAGGGCTTTTCTTTCGATAACGCCGAGGGTGGTAGCCGGGGGTGGGGCACTGTGGCTTACGGCCTGAAGAACTCCATCAACTCCTACGCCGTCAAGATGGCTTCGGAGACCGACGCCTGCGATATTAACGATTTGCGGGCCCAGCTGCGTATCACTGACGGCATGGGCGGCGACCCCTACACCCTCTCCCGCCCCTCCTATCTGCTCGGTGGTTGGGACCAGGGTACGACCCCGCTGATTATGGCCTCTGCTTACGCTACTTTTGCCTCTGGTGGCACCTACTGTGAACCTCTCTCCCTGGAAAAGGTGTCTCAGGGCGACACCGAGGTAAAGACCTACCAGTCCTCCTGCGAGCGTGTGCTAGATGAGGAGGTCGCTAACGGGGTGAGCTACGTGCTCAAGCAGGTGCTGGTGGATGGTTCTGGCTACCAGCGCGGTATCGGGCTCAGCGACGCTTCTGCTGCCAAGACCGGTACCACCAACAATTCCACCCAGACCTGGATGGTGGGCTACACCCGCGGCCTCTCCACCGCTTCATGGGTGGGCAATGTTGAGAACACCTCCCGTTCCCTCAATAACCTCTCCATCAACGGCCGTACCCTGGACTACGTGGACGGTGCAACCTACGCGGGTGCCCAGTGGCAGCGTTTTATGCAGTCACAGGCTAAGAACTTTAATACCGATAAGTTCGATGAGCCCTCGGGCACGGTGCTGGGCACAGGCCAGTAAAAACCGGTAAGAAAGAGTTTCATGGCTTCTTTAAATTCTGATGGCCTGGTAGCCTCGGCCGGTACCCTGGCCAAAACGGCCTCGGCAGTTTTAGCGGCGGGTACTGTTGCCGGGGCTGCCACGGTTGCTTATGCCCGCTACGTTGAGCTCAACAACTTTCAGGTACGCCACGAGACTTTGCCTGTGCTCCCAGTAGGGGCACCTGATTTTAGGGTTCTGCATATCAGTGATATGCACATGATTCCGGGCCAGAAAACAAAGATTGAGTTCATGCGTTCACTGACACAGTTGGAGCCTGACCTGATTATTAATACCGGTGATAACCTGTCACATATGAGTGGGTTGCCCTCTCTGTTGCAGGCTCTTGATCCGCTTCTGGATTTTCCGGGCGTCTACGTTCCGGGTTCTAACTGCTATTTTGCGCCTGTCATGAAGAACCCGGCCCGCTACCTGTGGAAGAAGAACACGGGGGGCGAGGCTAACGCCCAGACCCGGGCTGAGCTGCCCACTCAGGCCATGCACGATGCCTTCGACGCACGCGGCTGGCTCGGCCTCATCAACCGCTTCGACACACTCACGCTCAAGGGTTTACGTATGGAGTTCTCTGGCGTGGATGACCCCCACCTGGAGTATGACCGCCACCCCGGTTTCGCTCCCACCGCTTTTGACCCGGAACCGAGCCCGAGCGTCCGGCTGGGCATTTGCCATGCCCCCTACCTGCGCACCCTAAATCGCTTTGTCAGTGATGGTGCCCAGGCTATCTTTGCCGGTCACACGCATGGCGGGCAAATTTGCCTACCGGGTGGGCACGCGCTGGTTTCTAACTGTGACCTGCCACCGGCACGGGCCAAGGGCGTGAGTTTACAGCAGGACGTTCCCGTACAGGTCTCGGCTGGGCTAGGCACCTCCCGTTTTGCGCAGGTGCGTCTCTTCTGCCCACCCGAGGCCGTACTGGTCACGCTGACGGCAGCAGACCGACCATTACGAGCGTAGGCCCCCGGTTATTACTGTGGCTTCTAGACTGTTACGCGTTCGCCCTCTCCCAACCCCTGCCCCAGTACCCCACGGGCCTCGCACCGAGCACGATGTGACCCTCTGGACGTACTCAAAGCCCATTCGCGGCCGCTGGGTTGCCGGACTCCTAGTATCCCTGGCCGCCGCAGTCATCGCAATCTCCATCCCCCAGGTTCTGGGCTGGATTGTGGATGCTATGCTCACCGATTCCCCCACTACCGGTACGGTCTGGGCCGGCGGAGGGCTGGTTTTTGCGCTGGGAATCGTGCAGGCAGCCCTCTTCTTTCTGCGCCGCCAGCTGGTTCTTGAACCGGCCTCCACCGTAGAAAACACCATGCGTATTGACCTGTTTGACCGCCTACTGCGGTTCCCGGTCAGCTTCCATGACCGGTGGCCTTCGGGGCAGCTATTGACCCGTGCCATGGGTGACTTGAGCACGATACGCCGCTGGACGGCATTTGGTCTGATTCAGGTGATTACCGTAGCCGTGCAGGTTACGCTTGGAACTCTGTACATGTTTAATGGCGCCTGGCAGCTCGGCCTGCTTTTTCTCGCGGCCCTGCCTATTACCTTCTTCTGTATCTGGCGCTTCGTGACTCGTTTTCGCGCCCTCACCCGAGCTGCTCAAGAAAAGACCGGCGATATGGCTACCACCGTTGAAGAGTCAGTGCAGGGCCTTCGAGTGCTCAAAGCCCTAGGCCGCGGACCGCATGCCCTGAGAGGTTTCACCAGCGAGGCTGCCGAGCTGCGCGACCTTGAAATAGAGCGCGGCAGGGCCATGGGTGCTGTCCGCATGCAAACCGCCCTGATGAGCGGCGCCACCCTCTGTGCCGCCCTCATCTGGGGCCTGAATTTGGTTTCGTTAGGGCAGCTGACCGTGGGTGCCCTCACCAGCTTCTTTGCGACCGCCACCCTTCTTTTTACCCAGGTGGAGCGCTCAGGCATGCTGCTTTCCATGTACCTGGCAGCTTCGGTCTCTCTGGACCGCCACCGGCAGGTCATGGTGGGGCCGGCGGGGGAAGATGTGAGCCTCACCCGCGCCCCTGCCGTTCGCAGGGACGATGCCGCACCGCTGACCTTCAGGCAGGTTCATTTCTCCTATAGCCTTGAGGAGAAACCGGTTCTCGTAGACTTCACTCTTGATGTACACCCCGGCGAGATTATTGCACTGGTTGGCTCAACGGGGTCAGGCAAGTCCACGGTTCTACAGCTGGTGCAGCGGCTCTACGAGCCAACGGAGGGTACCATTGCACTGGGCGGTCGCGATATTCAAGACTTCTCCCTCCCCGAACTGCGGGGGCAGGTGGCTATCGCCTTTGAAGATCCCCTGCTGTTTTCGGACTCGGTGCGGGAGAACGTCCTGCTCGGTGTCAACCGTAGTCGCTACACCGCAGAAGAGCTGGACGCCCTGGTGGCCCGGGCTCTGAACGTGGCGGCAGCAAACTATGTGTACGACCTCCCGGAGGGTCTCGATACCGTGATTGGTGAAGAAGGTATGAGCCTCTCCGGTGGCCAGCGCCAGCGCCTCTCACTGGCCCGAGCTATCGCTGCCCAACCGGCCGTCCTACTCCTCGATGACCCTCTTTCTGCACTTGATGTAGATACCGAAGAGCAGGTGCTGGCACAGCTCAAGAGTGAACTCACCGCAACCACCACCCTGCTGACTGCTCACCGCCCTTCCACCGTAGCCCTGGCTGACCGGGTGGCCCTGATCGCAGACGGCGGGGTAGTTGCGGTGGGCAGACACAGCGACTTACTCACCCACCCCGCCTACAGAGATCTGATGAGTGCAGCGACCTCACTCCCGGGCAGGCAAGAAAAATAGCCCATGGCAAGTAACAACATTATCGAGTCTGAAGACAAGATTACGCTCAGCAAGGACGAGGCGCGTGAGGTTCGCCGCCGCTCCCTGGCCCTGCTGAAGGAGTCCTTGCGCCCTCTTCGCGCCCAGCTTCTCGTTACCCTCTTTTTGGTCGTCCTGGCCACTGCCCTGACCACGGCCATGCCCTGGCTGATTTCTACAGCCATCAACGATGCTCTCGAACCTCTGCTAGCCAACGACCCCGCCTACGCCATCTGGCTGACCATTACCTATGCAGCGGCTGCTGCGGTTTCCGGCATCGCCACCTACGCCAACGTGCTCCTCACCCACAAGATTTCGCAGCAGGTACTCTACAACCTGCGCCTGCGCATGTTTGAACACTCGCAGAAACTCTCGGTAGGCTTCCATGACACCTACACCTCGGGCCGCGTGATTTCACGATTAACCAGTGACCTCGACACCATCCGCCAGTTCTTTGACTCCGGGCTTTCCGAGCTGGCCGCCATGCTACTTGCCATCATTTTTACCGTGCTCGCCCTCACCCTCATGGACTGGCGCGCCGGCGTGGCCCTCGTCGTCATCATGTTGCCGCTAGCCTGGTTAACCTCCTGGTTCCGCCGCGAATCGGAGCTGGCCTACCGGGCCGGGCGCGTTGCCTCAGCCAAAATTATCTCCCGCTTCTCTGAGACCTTTACCGGTCTCCGTGCCGTCAAGGCCTTCAGCGCCGAGGCCCCTGCCCGCGCCGCCTACGCTAAGACCGCCGAAGAGTACCGCGTGCGCGCCATGCAGTCCATCAAGGTTCACGGCACCTACATGCCCTCCCTCCAGGCCCTAGGGAACACGTTTGTGGCCGCTGTGCTAATCATCGGCGGGTACTCCATTCTGGGTGGCACCATGCAGGCTGGTACCCTGCTCGCGCTTGTCATCTATGCCAACCGCGTCTTTGAACCGATTTTTATGCTCTCTGACTACTACAACATGTTCCAGTCTGCGGTGTCGGCACTCGAGAAAGTCTCGGGCTTTCTGGCCGAAGAACCCCAGGTGGCTGAGCCTGAGCACCCTGTAGCTCGCAAGCAACCGGCCACCGGTGAGCTGGTTTTTGACGGTGTTGACTTTGAGTACGTGGCAGGGCTCCCTGCCCTTCACCGACTGAGCCTTGAGGTCCCTGCCGGGCAGCGTCTGGCTCTGGTGGGCGAGACCGGCGCGGGCAAGTCAACCCTCGCTAAACTGGTGGCCCGTTTTTATGACGTGACCGCAGGTTCCATCACCCTGGACGGGGTGGATGTGAGGGATCTAGCTGATGAGCAATTGCACCGTGAAGTGGTCATGGTGACGCAGGAGGCCTTCCTCTTCAAGGGCTCGGTGGCCGATAACATCCGCCTGGGCAACCCCAGTGCCACGGACGAACAGGTCTTTGAGGCTGCCCGCCGCGTGGGCGCCTACGACTTCATCACAAGCCTGCCACAGGGCTTTGATACCCATCTCTCCAAGCGCGGCGGGCGTGTTTCAGCCGGTCAGCGGCAGCTCATTTCCTTCGCGCGCGCTTTCTTGGCTGACCCTGCCGTGCTGATTCTCGATGAGGCCACCGCCTCGCTGGATATACCCACCGAGAAGCTGGTGCAGCGCGGCCTAGAAACCCTGCTGGCCGGGCGCACCTCACTGGTAATTGCCCACCGTCTCTCTACGGTGCTGACGGCAGACCGGGTACTGGTCATCGCTGCTGGCCGGGTAGTTGAGGACGGCTCCCCCGCTGCTCTGGTAAAGGCCGGCGGCCGCTTCGCCGGTATGGTGGCTTCCTGGGACAAGAACAACCGGGTCAACGCACCGGATTCCTCAACGCTACCTGGGTAGCTCGCCCGGCAAGCCCAGTGGGCTGAACCCCTGTTTTGCAGGGGTAGGGGCTGCACGTTATACTTGAGAGGTTGTTATCACCTCGGTGTAAATCAATTCTCGGGATGTAGCGCAGCTTGGTAGCGCGCGTCGTTCGGGACGACGAGGCCGCAGGTTCAAATCCTGTCATCCCGACCAAGCTCAAACCGCTCTCTGGTACTCCCGGAGGGCGGTTTCTCTGCTTTTCGACCCCAAAGTAGTTGCAAGGTAAACCATCTTGGTTCTATAGTTACTATGAAAATTAAGACGTGAAAGGAAAGTCTACCGTGTCCACCAAGGTACTCATTATCTCAGGCTCCGATCGTGAGGGTTCTTTCAATACCCAGCTGGCCGAGCAGCTCACCGAAGCTCTCGAAGCCAAGGGCCAGGCCGCTGAGGTGTATGATTTCTCTGCCGTGCCCATGCTGAGCCAGAACTCCGAGTTCCCCGCTCCTGCCTCCGTACAACAGCTACGTGCAGACATTGCCGAGGCAACAGGCCTGATTTTTGTCTCCCCCGAGTACAATGGCTCCTACCCTGCACGTCTCAAGAACCTGATTGACTGGGCCTCACGCGCTGTTATCGCCGGTGATAACGAGTCTCCCACCGTTCTCAACGGCAAGAAGGTTGGCGTTGCTTCCGCTGCTAACTCAACCTACGGCAAGTTTGTGCGCGAGCATCTGCGCCACCTGGTGCCCTACGTCCGTGCGAACCTGATGGAGGGTGAGGGCCTGGGCATCCGCATTCCTGGTGAAGCATGGGGAACCGGCAAGCTAGAGCTCGACGGCGAGCAGCAGAAGAACGTTGACGAGTTCGTCGATGCCTACCTGGAGTTCCTAGGCAAGTAAACCCCGAGCTCCTATAGCTAACAAGGGCCACCTCAGATGAGGTGGCCCTTGTGCGTGACCGCGGGCGATTCTACCGAGCCAGCCGAGAAGGCCACCAGATTTTCTTGCCGATGTCTTCAACAAGGGCAGGAATGAGCAGGGCACGCACCACGGTCGCATCGAGTAGCACGCCAAAGGCAACGATGAAGGCAAGCTGGGCCAAGAAGATCAGCGGAATAACACCCAGGGCGGCGAAGGTTGCAGCCAGCACGATACCGGCTGAGGTAATCACCCCGCCGGTTGCCACCAGGGCGGTCCGCAGGCCACTCTTGGTTCCCTGATGCAGGGCCTCTTCTCTTACGCGGGTCATAAGAAAGATGGTGTAGTCAATACCCAGAGCTACCAGGAATACAAACCCGTAGAGGGGCACGGTGGGGTCGGCCCCGGGAAAGTTGAAAAGGTGGTTGAAAACCAGGGCAGAAACACCCAGGGCCGTGAGGTAGGAGAGCACCGTGGCGGCAACCAGAGTCAGCGGTGCCAGAATTGAGCGCAACAGAACCATCAAGATGAGGGTGATCACTGCGAGTACAACCGGGATAATCAGGGCCCGGTCGCGCTGGGCGCTGTCGATGGTGTCAAGTGCGGACGCGGTGGTTCCGCCTACCAGCGAGCCGGGGGCCTCGCTGGCAAGGATCTCACGCATCTGGCCAACGGTTTCTTCTGCCTGCTGTGAGTCAGCGGGGTCGGCCAGGGTTACCTGGAGCATGATACGCCCCCCGACCTCCGTGGGGCTGATACCGGCAAAAGCGGGCGGTGCCGACTCAGCGGATACCCCCACCGGAACAGTGCCAGCAGGTGAGTCTTGGGCTACAGCGGCGATGGAGCTTACCCCATCCAGGCTATCGAGGGCCGCCACAGCCGCCTCCTGTTCAATTGCGGGAATAATGACGTTAGCCGGTGAACCTGAGCCACCGGGGAAGTGCTCAGCAAGCACGTTCTGGCCGTCCCTGGCCTGGGACTCTCCCAGCACCAGGTCAGACTGACGCACGCCGTTGGCCTGAAAGGTTGCAGAAAAGCCGGCAAAAAGAGCCAGCACCAGGGCGGTAACCAGCCAGACCTTGCGGGGCTTGCCCGCCACAAAAGCTGAAACTTTTGTCCAGAAGCCGGCCGAAGCGTCCTTCACCTCAGAGGAGTATAGGGGGCGGGCAGGCCAGAAGGCCACCCTGCCCATCAGGGCCAGGACGGCGGGCAGGAAGGTGAGCGAGGCCAGCATCGACAGTACGATACCGGTCGCAGCCACGGGGCCCAGAGCCTTATTGGACGACAGCTCGGAGAGCAGCAGGCAGAGCAGGCCCGCAATCACCGTGCCACCAGAGGCCAGGATCGGTTCGAGGGAGCCGCGCCAGGCGGCCCGTGTTGCCTCCCAGCGGGAAACGTGCTGGGTCAGGGCCTCACGGTAGCGGGCTACATAGAGCAGGGAGTAGTCGGTGGCGGCACCCACCACCAAAATTAGCAGAATGCCCTGCACCTGGCCGTTAATCATCACCCAGCCAGCATTCGCCATGTGCCAGATGACGAAAATCGCGCCCGAGAGGGCAACCATCGAGCTGATCAATACGATGATGGGGAGCAGGGGTGAGCGGTAGACGACCAGCAGAATCACAAAGACCACGATGAGGGCTACCGCCAGCAGGATACCGTCGATACCGCCAAAGGCTTCGACCAGGTCAGCAGAGAAGCCCGCGGGGCCGGTCACGTACCCGGTCAGACCGTTGGGTGCTTGGGCTATCTCAGCACGGATGCCGTCAACGACCTCTCGGGTCTCCACATCGGTGGAGATGGGGAGGACCAGCTCTGCCGCCCGGCCGTCCTCTGAGTAGATGACGGGGGAACTCTCACCGGTGAAGGTTCCGGACGCCGCCAGCTGGTCGGTCAAACCCTCCAGGTAGGTGCGGTGAGCTTCGGTGAGGGAGCCGTCCGCCTCAAAGACAAGGATTGCGGGCACCGCGTCGGTGCCCAAAAAGTCGCCCTGCTGCTCTACCACCTGGGTGGATTCAGCAGAGGCGGGCAGAAAGTCGGTCTGAGAGTTGGTAGAAACTTCAGAAATTTTGCCAAAGTAGGGCCCGCCGATACCTGCCACGGCCAGCCAGGCTAGGGTAAGCAGGGCAGCCAGGGCTACCCGCACCCAGGTGCGCGAGGACGAACGGGCCTTGGCAGAGCCTGCCCCCGAAGGAAAAGTATGCATGCTGAGAGTCTATCCCCTGCCGGAAATCCACGCTAACGGCGTCTCAAGAGGGCCGCGGTGCACAGGGGTGTGCCCCAGCAGGCGGTCCCACAGCCAGGCAAAGAGGAGGGCACCTAGAATTAGACCCACCATCATGGGGTAGGAGTCGTCGGCACTGGGCAACCCGCGACCTGGGGCGTAGCTCGCATAGATTGCCAGCGCAGCAACCTGCAGAACGTAGAGGCTCAGCGTCATACGCCCGGCCAGTATCAGAGGCGCAAGTAGCGCCTCTCGGCTGGCCAGCGCACGTGCCAAGAGGCAGCACCAGCCTGTTGCAGCCAGGCAGGCCGACAGGCTAAAAGCAATCTCCAGGCGGCTAGAGGTGTAGGGCAGAAATTCGGGGACGGCCGTGCGCGAGTACCAGAAGAGGGCTCCGGCTGCCGTGCTACCCACTACCGCCAGAGCGGTGTCGCCCAGCACACCCCAGCGCTCCATGAAGGTTGCAATCACCGCGCCCGCACAGGCGTAGGTCAACAGGGTAAAGACCTGGTAGTTAGGCCCGGTGAACATCCACTGCACAAGATAGGCGGTGTGGCTGCCGTCCGCCAGGGCGTCCGTGTACTGGGGAGCGAAATAGTCGCGTGCCTGTGCAGCGAACCACCAGCTTGCTACCGCTAGGATTCCCAGCGCCCACCGGGGCAGAAAAACCAGCGGAGCCATCAGCAGGCTCAGAAGCCCCAGGTACTCCAGCACGATATCCACGTGCGCGCCCCAAGAGCCGATATAGAGACCAACCGCCACCAGGGCGATAGCGCGAACTACTGACGAGGCAAAGAGAGCTGAGAAGCTCATGCGTTGAGACGACAGGAAGGTCGCAGCGCCTAGCAGGAAAGCGAAGAGAGGGGCCGCAAGAAACTCGCTCAGGTTAAATACGCCACCGGGCCCGCGCCCCGGCGCAACGTGAGCAACGAACATGCTTATCAGGGCGGCGCAGCGCGCCAGGTCAACGCCAATGACTCTGCCCGCCCCGGCCATATATGCCATAGTTCCCCTCCCCTCATCTCGTCATCTCCACTCTAAACCTATGGACCAGTCAGTTCGCATTTTGTGGGGTTGTTTACCCGCAAAATGCGAACTGACTGATCCATAAGTTGGGTGGCGGGTCTACGAGAGAATGATGACGTCCAGGGTACGGGGGCCGTGCACGCCCTCCACGCGAATCAGCTCGATGTCTGAGGTCGCTGACGGCCCTGAAATCCAGGTGATGGGCTTGTCAAAGTTCAGGCGGGCCACGGTCTCAGGGATGAGCTCAACAATGGTGTCCACGGGAACCACGCAAATGTGGTGGTCGGGCACCAGGGTGATGGCGCGGCGGCCCTCCTGCTCTGTGGAGTTCAGGGCAATCGTGCCGGTCTCGGCGCAGGAGACAGTCGAGGAGGTAACAACCGCGTCAATGGCGTCCAGCTCGCGCACGCTCAGGGCACCGGGCTTGTTTACATTACCGGAGTCAACCACACGAGAGCGGACGGCGGTATCCTCGGGCAACCACTCTGACTTCAGGCCGTTGGGAACCACGTAGCGAGAGGACTGCCCCAACAGTTCGCTCACACGGGCCGCGATGGTCTCGTCGGTCTCGTGGTAGACGTTGGCCTTGTAGTCGACTAGACGGTCGACCAGCATCTCAATAATCTCTTCGGTGCCCTTGTCACTCTCGCGGCGGTAGGCACGGGTCGGCTCTTCTGGTTGCGGGTGGTCCCAGAGGGAGGAGCGGATGCGGCCCAGAATCTCGGCTTTTGCATCAGACATTAGTTAGCCTCCTTGGGGGCGATGGGGTTGGCGGTCTCAGCGTTAGCGTGGGCCTCGGCAATCTTGCCCTGGTTGGCTGCGATGATGGCCTGCAGGTCAACGCGTTCGCCACCCACACGCTTGGGGGCGGAGCCGCGCTCCTTCTTCCACTCATTGCGGAAGGAGCTCTTGGGGGGCTCGGGAATGTCGCGGTATTCGGTCCAGCCGCCAACGATACCGGGTAGCTTGGTAATCTTACCCTTCTTGCCAGTAATCAACTTGGAAGCGGGCAGACCCTTGGTAGCCAGGGCCATGAGCTTACCGGAGCTAAAGAGCTTCTTAGCACCGAACATCATGGCGTCCATCTGCACGTGGCGTTCCTTCTTGCCACCGGCGAACTCGCCCTGGGCCTTTTCGTGGTCAACGGCCTTGCCGCGCAGGTGGACCAGCACGTCAGGGATGTTGATTTTGACGGGGCAGGCATCGTAGCAGGCACCGCAGAGGGAGGAAGCGTAGGGCAGGGTGGAGTTGTACTGGTTCTCTATACCGCCCAGCTGGGGTGAGAGAATCGCGCCGATGGGGCCGGGATAGGTGGAACCATAGGCGTGGCCGCCCGCGCGTTCGTAGACGGGGCAAACGTTCATGCAGGCCGAGCAGCGGATGCAGTGCAGAGCCTGACGGCCAACCTGGTCAGCCAGTGCGGCTGTACGACCGTTGTCCATGAGGATCACGTGCAGGTTCTGGGGGCCGTCACCGGGGGTGACTCCGGTCCACATGGAGGTGTAGGGGTTCATACGCTCACCGGTGGACGAGCGGGGCAGCAGCTGGGTGAAGACCTCAAGGTCCTGGACGGTCGGCAGTAGCTTTTCGATGCCCATGAAGGTGATGAGGGTATCGGGCAGGGTCAGGCACATGCGGCCGTTGCCCTCAGACTCAACGATGGTCATGGTGCCGGTTTCTGCGATACCGAAGTTGACGCCCGAGATAGCGACCTTGTTGACCAAGAACTTTTCGCGCAGGCGGAAGCGGGAGGCCTCAGCCAGCTCAGCGGGGTCGTTGGACAGGTCGGGGTTGACCCCCTCAATTTTCTTGAGGAAGATATCACGAATTTCGGTGCGGTTGCGGTGAATAGCGGGCACCAGAATATGGGAGGGGCGGTCATTGTCGCCTAGCTGCACGATTTCTTCTGCAAGGTCGGTTTCGATAGCCGAAATGCCGTGCTCTTCAAGGAACTCGTTGAGGCCGGTCTCTGCGGTGGCCATCGATTTAATCTTGTTGACCTCGGTGACGCCTTCAGCCTGAATGAGCTTGAGGGCAATCTCGTTGGCCTCGTGGGCGTCGCGCGCCCAGTGTACGTGGCCGCCGCGGGCGGTGAAGTTCTTTTCGAATTCTTCGAGGTAGGTGTCGAGGTTGGCCATGACCTTTTGCTTGATCATGGAACCGGCGGTGCGTAGCTCCTGCCAGTCGGGCAGTTCACTGATGACGTTGGCGCGCTTGGTGCGAATCTTGTGGGTAGCAAAGCCCAGGTTGGCGCGCAGCTGCTCGTTCTGTAGCTCCTTTTCGGCGTATTCGGGGAAGGGCTCGAACTCGAAGATGTTGCCAACGCCGTGGCGGACCTTGGGCATACCCAGTGCGGTAGTTGACATGTCTTACTTACCTCCTGTGGTAACTGCTACGGGGCCGGTGACTGTGAGCGGGTTCTCCTGGGTGGAGGCTAGAATCTCGGCAAAGTGAACGGTCTGGACGGGCGAGCTCTTGCGGGAGAGGGCGCCGCCAATGTTCATCAGGCAGGAGGAGTCACCACCGGTGCAGACGGACGCGCCGGTGGCTTCGATGTTCTCTACCTTGTCGGCGACCATGGCACCTGAGGTGTCAGCGTTCTTGAAGGAGAAGGTGCCGCCAAAGCCGCAGCACTGGTCCAGGCCGTCAATCTGGGTGTATTCCAGGCCCCCCACTGTGCGGATCAAATCCTCCTGACGGGTACCCAGGTGTAGCAGGCGCATGCCGTGGCAGGAGGAGTGGTAGGTGACTTTTTCGGGAAAGTAGGAGCCGAGCTGTTCAGCTGCGTTGGTGATACCGCAGACGTCGATGAGGAACTCTGCCAGTTCAAAGGAGCGGGCAGCTAGGGACGTAGCGGTCTGGGCGGTTGCTTGATCACCTGCTCGTTCTGCAATCATGGGCTGCTGGTGGCCCAGCGAGGCCACGCAGGAACCTGAGGGGGCCACGATGGCATCGAAGTCCCATTCGGTGAAGGCCTCCACGTGGGTTTTGACGATGGGGTAGGCATCGTCGAAGTACCCCGAGTTGACATGCATCTGCGAGCAGCAGGTCTGACCCTGCGGGAACACGACCTCGTGGCCCAGGCGCTCCAGAATGTCTACGGTAGCTTTGGCTACCTTGGGGTACATTGCGTCGACGATGCACGTTGAAAACAGTGCGACACGCATGTTGGTTCTCTCTATCTGCTGTACGGCGCGATGCCTGAGCGGCACCCCGGCGGCCGTGCGTCACAAGGACGCCGGGGCGCAGAAGGGTGGGCTCACCAAGGCAGGTGCCTGTTTAGATTCTCTGTTCTTACTCTTCATTTAACACGATTGCAGGCACGAATTAACACTTTAAATAGGGCACATTTTCCTCAGCAAATAACCTATTGGTCAGGCCACGCCCCCCGTCGCAATAACGGTTATACAGGCAGTTTGAGCCCGCGAAAGCCCACTACTAGGCAGGCAGAAAAAATTACCGGGCGTGAGCTCCCTCCAAAACTTGGTCTCTGTGAACAGAGTCATGTAACCTAGACCTCGAACATAATGGTCTGACCACACAAGGTTAGACCACATTCTTTTGGCAGATGCCCCGCAGAAGCGGCACCTACCAGAACACACATCACACAAAGGAGAACCGCAGTGGAAAACACCTACACCGCTGTTACCGATGCTGTAGGGGGTAGCCTGGCGCTCAGCGCGCTCGTCTCAACCCTGCCGCTTCTGGCATTCTTTATCATGTTGCTGGGCTTCAAGGCCCGAGCCCACGTCGCAGGCCTCGTCTCCCTCGTCGTTGCCGTGCTCGTTGCTGTCTTTGGCTTCGGTATGCCCTGGGATTTGGCTGGCATGTCCGCCTTCCGCGGCGGCATCTACGGCCTCTTCCCCATCGCCTGGGTTATCCTCATGGCCATCTGGTTCTACCAGGTCACCGTACTCTCAGGTCGCTTTGAAGACCTGCGCCGCACCTTCGACCTCATTGGTGGCGGAGACCTGCGCATCCAGGCCATCCTGATTGCCTTCTGCTTCGGTGGCCTGCTCGAAGCTCTAGCAGGCTTTGGCGCCCCCGTTGCCATTACTGCAACCATGATTCTGGCTCTCGGTGTCAAGCCCCTCAAGGCTGCCACCACCGTCCTGATTGCCAACACTGCCCCCGTTGCCTTCGGAGCAGTAGCAATCCCCATCACCACCGCCGGTGAAGTAGTCTACGGCGCCAACGAACAAGGCGCGCAGGCAGCGGTTAATGTTGCCGCAATTGTTGGCCACCAGGCCCCTTTTATTGCCTTCTTCGTGCCCTTCATCCTGCTCTGGATCCTTGATGGCATCAAGGGCCTCAAGGACGCCTGGATTCACGCAGCGGTTATTGGCGCCTCCTTCGCCATCGCCCAGTGGTGGGCCGCAACCTACTTCGTCTACCAGCTCACCGACGTCATAGCCTGCATCGTGTCCATCGCAGTTGCCGTTGTCTTCATGCGCTTCGTCAAGCCCCGCGGTGTTGAGGGCGTGCGCGAGCGCTACGGCATCACCGCTCCCCTCGAAGCTGCACACCTACCCGGCCGCCGTATCTGGATGGCCCTCATGCCCTACCTGGTCGTTGTCATCATCTTCGGTATTGCCAACCTCTTCACCCCGCTTGTTGACTGGTTGAAAACCACCGCTATCAAGTTCCAGATGCCCCTGCTCTCAGAGCGCCTGCTCACCGCATCGGGCGACCCCGTCAACTCCGCCTACACCTGGTCCTGGCTCAACAACCCCGGCACCTACCTGCTGATTTCCGGCTTGCTCGTTGCAGTCCTCTACTCCACCTTCAACGAACAGGGCACCTACAAGCTGGCCGTTGCAGATGCCATCAAGGAAATCGGCGCCGTAGCATACAAGATGCGCTGGACAGCCGTCACCATCGCCCTCGTTCTGGCCCTGGCCTTCGTCATGAACTACTCCGGCCAGACCGTTGCCATCGGTGAATACGTCGCCTCCCTGGGTGTTGTCTACGCCTTCCTGGCACCCGTTCTAGGCTGGGTCGGCACCGCCGTCACCGGCTCCGATACCTCAGCCAACGCACTCTTCTCTAAGTTGCAGGTCACTGCAGCTGAGAACCTTCAGGCCAACGGCGTTCCTGGCGCCCACCCCGAACTCATGCTGGCAGCTAACACCACCGGTGGTGTGGTCGGTAAGATGATTTCACCTCAGTCTCTGGCCATTGCAGCCACCTCAGTTGACATGGAGGGTAAAGAATCCGAAATCTTCAAATCGGTTCTGGGCTGGTCTTTCGTCCTGCTCATCGCGGTCTGCGTGCTGGTTCTGCTCCAGGCCACCGTTCTCTCGGGCCTGATGGTCGAGCCCTACCTGGGCGACCGCTAAACCGAGGCCTGCTCACACCGGTGAGCCCCGGATAAAGCCCCACCACGGCGGGCGGCGCAGAACCACAGCACACACGGCTGGTTCTGCGCCGCCCTCGGTTTATGCCCAAGATAGCCCCGCCGCACACCTTCTCACCGAAAGGCAGCGTGTGAAAGAAAAAGAACCCACCTACACGGCCCTGCTTACATCTATCGAATACCGGTTGCGACACGGCCAGCTGCGAGTAGGTGACCGGCTACCCGGCGAACGATCACTAGCCGAAAAATACGGTATCTCCCGGGCCTCCGTACGCGAGGCACTGCGTATTCTCTCGGCAGTAGGGTTGATACGCTCTGGCGTTGGGTCAGGGCCCAAAGCCGGTGCCGTTGTCGTCTCAGAGCCCTCGGACGCTCTCGGCTGGGCTCTGCGCATGCACATCGCCACGCGCACCCTGCCCGTGGCCGACATCGTTAACACCCGCGTCCTACTCGAAGGCGAAGCTGCCGCCCGCGCAGCCGGCGTAGCCAGCGACCCCGAACGCACAGCGTCCCTAACTAACGCCCTCCGCTATCTCGACGAGATGGACCGGGCCGACATCTCAGATGACCGCTTCCACTTCTGTGACACCCGCTTCCACTACGAAATCTCATCACTCAGCGGCAACATTGTGATGGACACCGTCATTGACTCCCTGCACTTAGCCACCGTCAGTTACGTACAAGAAGCCGTGCCCTACCTTGAGGATTGGGCCGCTACCAAGCGTGAGCTCCAAGAACAGCACCGCGCCATCTATGCAGCTGTTCTTGCGGGAGACCCCGAACGCGCCCGCCGCACCGTGGCCGAGCACATTCGCTGGTTTTACGCCCTCTCAGAAATTGGCGCCGCACACTACGAGTACCACCAGAAGGTGCGAGGTAGCGAAGAAGGCCGAGGCACCTAGTCGCACACCTCACACCCTGATGCAGGAGGCCCCGTCACACATGACGGGGCCTCCTGCATCACACCTTATTGTCACCCGGCGGGGCCGGGGCTAGAACGTCTGCCCGGTCAAGCGTTCGTAAGCCTCTAGGTAGCGTGCGCGGGTCTTCTCAACCACCTCAGCGGGGAGCTCGGGCACAGGGCCGGCACCGTCCCACCCCGACTCATCGCCCCTAAGCCAATTGCGCACATACTGCTTATCGAAGGACGGCTGGGGGCGGCCCGGCTGATAATCGTTCGCATCCCAAAAGCGGGAGGAATCGGGGGTCAGCACCTCATCGCCCAGTGTAATTTCACCCCGGTAGGAGTCGGTGCCAAACTCAATCTTGGTATCTGCCAGAATGATGCCGCGCTCCCTGGCGATCCTCTCGGCAGTCTCATAGACGTAGAGGGTCAGCTCCTGTAAGCGATCGGCGATAGCCTCTCCCACCTCAGCGTCGAGCTCTTCACGGGTGATGGGCTCATCGTGCTCCCCCACCTCGGCCTTACCGGTGGGGGTGAAAAGCGCAGGCTGCAGACGGGAACCGTCCACCAGGCCAGCAGGCAGGGTGTATTCGTTGACCTTCCCGGTCTTCTGGTAAGAAGCCAGACCCGAACCGGTCAGGTAGCCGCGCACAATGCACTCCACAGGGAACATGTTGAGAGACTTACAGATCATGGCACGGCCAGCCACAACCTCGGGCACGTCGGTGGAGAGCACGTGGTTAGGTACACCTTTGAGCTGATCGAACCACCACAGCGACATCTGGGTCAGAATCTTACCCTTGTCAGGAATTTCGGTAGGTAGCACCTGATCGAAAGCGCTGATGCGGTCGGTGGCGACCACCATGACCGAACCGGCGCGTAGCTCAGCGTCATCTTTCAGGTTAAGGCCGGTGGCGTCTTGGGTATCTTCGCTCGGGATGTAAAGGTCACGAACCTTACCGGAATATACGTGCTTCCAGCCGGGAATCTCGGCGGGGGGATGAGTCATGGTGCTTCTCCTGGGGGTGGCAATGGGGTGACGGTCCCAGTGACTGCCTACGCGGCGTATCGGTGGGCAGTCACAGAGATGGGTTCTGGGTTGGGATTGTGATGCGATTTTCTGCGGCGGCGAGAGCGATGTCGGTGCGGTGCTGGCAGCCTTCCCAGCTAATGGCTCTGACGCCCTCATAGGCTGCGGTGCGAGCCTCCGCCAGGGTGCCTCCGAGCGCGACGACAGCGAGCACACGCCCCCCTGCGGTGACGATAGAGTCACCTTCAAGGGCGGTTCCGGCGTGATCTACGTGGACGTCCTCGAGCGCGTTAGCAACCTCAAGGCCGGTAATAGCGTCCCCCCTGCGCGGGGCTTCGGGGTAGTTCTCAGCGGCCATCACCACGTCCACAGCGGAGCGGGGATCCCAGTCAAGGGTTAAGCCTGCGGGTAGGTCCCCTTGAGCAGCTGCCAGAAGGACGCCGCCGAGTGGGGTGCGCAGGCGCGCCAACACGGCCTGGGTTTCGGGATCACCAAAGCGGGCGTTGAACTCAATCACGCGGATCCCGCGGCTGGTCGCAGCCAGACCACAGTAGAGCACACCGACAAAGGGGGTGCCCCGGCGGGCCATCTCGTCAATTGTGGGCTGGGCTACACGCTCAATGACGTCTTCTATGAAGCCTTCAGGTAACCAGGGCAGGGGCGTGTAGGCTCCCATGCCGCCGGTGTTGGGGCCTTCGTCATTGTCATAGATGCGTTTGAAATCTTGGGCAGGCGAGAGGGGCAGGCAGGTAGCCCCATCTGAGATAACAAAGAGAGAGACTTCGGGGCCCTCCAGGAACTCTTCAATGACCACAGAGCCGCCGGCTGCAAAGCAGGTTTCGGCGTGGGCCAGAGCGGCCTCGTAATCATCGGTTACCACAACGCCCTTACCGGCTGCCAGGCCGTCGTCCTTGACCACATAGGGGGCGCCAAAGGTAGCTAGTGCGGTTTCAGCTTCTTGACGGCTGGCTGCTACGCGGGCCATAGCGGTGGGAACGTTAGCTGAGGCCATAACCTCTTTAGCAAAAGCCTTGGAAGCTTCAAGCAGGGCGGCCTGCTTGGAGGGGCCAAAGACCGCGAATCCCGCATCGCGCAGGGCATCCGACACGCCCGCCACCAGGGGGGCTTCGGGGCCGATGACGACGAGGTCAACGGCTAGTTCAGTGGCCAGTGCCACGGCAGCCTCAGGGCTGTTCGCGTCTGTGGCGTGCGTAGGAACGTCTTGAGCGATACCGGCGTTGCCCGGCGCTGAGTGCACCTCGGTCACAGCCGGATCTTTGAGAAGAGCGCGAATAATTGCGTGTTCACGACCACCAGGGCCCAGTACCAAAACCTTCATTCTTTCAGGCTACCGGCAAGGCCATGGTTTGATGAGTTTTTACCTCAGCGTGGGCACTTTTTGCCGATAGATTTTTTGCGGACGCCACAGCGCACCTCCCAGCCCCAAGGCAAGATAAGGGGCAGCGGCGTCCGTACCTGCTTCACTCGTAGCCTTCGCCCACACTTTCCGCATTTATTCTGATTTACCCGCAACTAGTTGCGGGTAAATCAGAATAAATGCGGAAAGGCGGATGCCCGTGGCGGCTTCTGTATATGCGGCAAGGTGTTTTCGTTCGTGTTATCCACAGGGAGGGTGTAACTGTGACCTTCTGTTGCGATTTTATTGTCGTTATTAAACTGCGGTATGACAAGTGATAAGGAAAGTTATCCACAGGTTTAAAAATAGTACTTGAGTCGCAGGCGGCTACTCTGCAACAGTAGCCCCATGCACGACAGAATCGAACGCATCGCTGCGAAGGTAAAAACATCTCAACAGCTCAATCTCGAAGGGTTCAGCAAAAACCTCATTGGTGCTATGTGCCGAAGAGGTGAGCTCATTAGGCTCACACGGGGTGTCTACATCTCAGCATCAGAAGGCCGGCAGTTGACACCTGAAGAGCGGTGTATTGCTGTAACTGTAGCGCTCGCGATGTCTCATCGGCAGGCAGTGCTCAGTCATGCCTCTGCTGCGCTGATGTGGGGCGCCCCGCTCCTTGGGCTACCCCCAAAAGTTGAGCTGTCCCTTCCTCGTTCTAATCATCGGCACCACAGCCAGGTCAAGTACCATAGTTGCAGGTCAGAGGTGTGTGCTTCAGCCTACCTGATAGGTGGTTTTTCGGTAACAGATCCGCTAACGACCATTCTTGATTGTGCCCGTACTCTGCCTGTAGTCCAAGCCTTGGCGATTACAGACTATTTCCTGCACCGGGCTCATGTGAATTATCAAGATGTGCACACCCAGCTCAAGAGCACCAGTGGTTATGGAACAAATAGTTTTTCTCTTATCGCCGAGTCAATGAGCGTTCTGACTGAATCGCCTCTTGAATCCTTAGCGATGCTCAGAATTGTGCAGTATAACCTCGAACGCCCTCGTCAACAGCTGGAAATTAGAACTCATAATGGCAGGGTGCACCGAGCAGATTTTGCGTGGGAGTCATTGAAACTTCTGTTGGAGGTCGACGGTTTGCACAAATATTACGGCGCCTACCGCCCGACGGAGGAACAGCTGCGCAGGGACGCCTTGCGGCAGCGTTCTCTTGAGCTCACGGGATGGACGGTAGTTCGGGCCACCTGGGATGACCTGATGAATAAGCCTCAGGTTGTTCTTCACCGTCTCATGCGTTCTGGGGTGAAGAGGCTGGAGAGGTGACCCTCGATTCTTTCCGCATTTATTCTGAAAACTCCGCAACTAGTTGCGGGTAAATCAGAATAAATGCGGAAACCTCGTACCGGCCGCACTCAAATCTCCACCCAATCACTCGTACCTAACCGCCCTCTTGCACCCAACCATCCACCCTCCCCTCCGTGCCTAACCCCACACACCAACTATTTGCAGTTCCTGCAATATTGCAGTTACTGTAAATATATGCTGAAAAATATTCCCCCTCCGGACCAGCGCAGAGCGCGCTCAACCGCTTCTAAAAATAAAATTGCCTCAGCAGCCGAACATATTGTGCTCACCAGCGGGCGGGCAGGACTAACCGCCTCTGCCCTAGCAGAGCAGGCAGGGGTCTCAGAGCGCACCGTCTTCAACCACTTTAAAAAACTTGAGGACGCTCTTACCCACCAGCTAGCAACCCACCTGGAGCCCTGTATCGATGAGCCGCCCCTGCCCCAGAACCTACCGGCAGAAGAGCTCCCCCGCGCTCTCGTTCAGCATTTTCACGATGCCATAGAGAATCACCGCTCACAGCAGAGTATTATCCGCTTTATGACTCTGGCAGCAGCTCTGGGCCATGACGAATTTGAACTAGTAGCTAGAGAAGTCAGGCTAACCCTGGACGACATCGGCAACACTCTTTTCAACGAGATGAACCGGCTCTACCCCACACTCTCCGTTGACCAGGTTTTAGCGTTAGGGTTGCTGATTCACAACCTGATGACGGCCTACATGATTGGCTGGGTGCGCTTTGCCCAGGACGTTGACGCCAGCATTTTTAAGGGCTTTTCTGTGCCGTTCACTATCAAGCCCCATATGTTTGTGCCTTATATCCATGCCTACATTGACCAGGTAGCCGCAGGCACCCCGGTATTTACAGCTGACGGCAGCGTTGCCGCAGATCAGACCACCTAAGAGAAAATACAACTACGCGAAAGGGAAACCGGCAGAGCATGTCTGAATTCCTCTACAAAGTCGGTAGCTTCGCAGCTCGCCGTGCCTGGGCCGTCATCGGCATCTGGGCGCTGGTCATTGCGCTGGCTGGCGGCGCTTACGCATCCTTTAAGGGTGAACTGACCGATTCTATTACCATTCCTGGCACCGAGGCGCAGCTGGTTCAGGAAGAGCTCACCGACACCTTCAACCTGAATCTCAATGCGGGCACCGGCTCTGCCATCTTACAGACCGAGAACGGTTCAGCCTTCACCGACGAACAAAAAGCTGCTGTAGCCGGTGCCGTTGCTGAGGCTGAGGGCGTTGAGGGTGTCGATACCGTCAGCGACCCCTTTGCTATTGCTCAGCAGCTTGCGGACGGCCAGACCCAGCTTAATGCTGGGCAGGCCGAGCTGGCCAGCGGCGAGCAGCAGATAGCGGACGGCCAGGCCCAGCTTGATGAGGCCAAGGCTCAGTTGGATTCGGGGCAGGCCGAGCTTGATTCTCGCCGTGCTGAGCTAGATTCAGGCCAGCAGCAGCTTGATGAGGGCTACGCCCAGCTTGAGGACGCCCAGAATCAGCTGAACGAGGCCCGCACCCGTCTTGAGGGTGAGGGAGCACCGCCGGAAACTTTCGGTGAGCTCGACGGCCAGCAGGCCCAGCTGGATGCTCAGCGGGCTCAGCTGGATGCGACCGCTGAACAGCTCAACCAGGGTCGTGCCCAGCTCGATGAAGCCCAGGCTCAGCTTGACCAGGGGCGTGCCGACTACGAGGACGGCCTTACCCAGCTCGAAGAATCCCGCTCCCAGGTAGAGAGCGGCAAGAGCACCCTTGAGCAGAACGCCGCCCTGTTGGAGATGTCCCAGAGCAGTATTGCGATTTCTGAGGATAACTCCACCGCTATCGTCTCTGTTACCTTCGATGCTGAGACCGGTTCTATTCCTGCTGAGACCCTTCAAGCAACCCAGCAGAAGCTTGATGTACTGGCAGATAGCGGCCTGACCGTCACCTACGACCAGTACATGCAGGGCGTTGAGCCCCATATGAATGCAACCGCGGAGATTATCGGTATCGGCATTGCCTTTATCATCCTCCTTCTCATGCTTGGCACCCTGGTAGCAGCCGGTCTGCCGATTATTATGGCGGTAATCGGCGTGGGTATCTCTGCCTTGGCCGTCCTATCGCTTTCCAGTGTTGTCGACATGACCTCGACCACCCCAACCCTGGGCACCATGTTGGGTCTGGCTGTGGGTATCGACTACACCCTCTTCATTCTGAACCGGCATCGCACTAACCTGGCTAAGGGCATGGGTGTAAAGGAGTCTATTGCCCTAGCAACCGGCACTTCCGGCGGCGCGGTCTTCTTCGCAGGCGCTACCGTCATTATCGCCCTGCTGGGTCTGAACGTCGTGGGTATTCCCTTCCTGGGCGTGATGGGTAATGCTGGAGCCTTTGCGGTTGCGGTTGCCGTGGCGGTAGCCACCACCCTCTCCCCCGCTGTGATGTCTCTGCTGGGCGAGCGCATCCTGAGTAAAAAGCAGCGGGCGAAAATTGCGGCTGGTGCACAGGCAGCCAGTGGGGACGATGCTCAGGCAGTTGCTATTCGAGCAGAGGCTAAGCGGGCGGCGGCTGACCACGAAGAAGCCCGTCGTGGCTGGATTGGCCTGGTTCTCAAGAAGCCGCTCGCTACCGTTGCGGCTGTAGTGCTTGCCCTGGGCGCTGTGGCTCTACCGGTGACCGATATGCGTCTGGGTCTACCGACCGGCGCTTCTCAGCCGACTGATTCTGCTGCCTACATCTCCTACACCACCGTCGCTGAGAACTTCGGTGAGGGCCAGAACGGCCCCATCGTGGTGGCAGCCCGCCTACCCGAGGGAACGACCGAGGAGCAGGCTAAGGCCTTGCAGGTTGAAGTGGGTCAGAATCTGCTGGAACAAGGCGACGTCTCAGCGGTCGTTCCCGCCATGATTTCTGATGATAACTCTGCCCTGCTCTACCAGGTGATTCCCGGTGAGGGCCCCAACGCCGAGTCAACCACTAACCTGGTACACACTCTGCGTGATTTGACTGTCTCAACCGACAACGGTGAGGTGACCTTCGGCGTCACCGGTCAGACCGCTATGGCCGTTGATATCGCCCAGAACCTGGCAGATGTTCTGCCCCTCTATGTTGCCCTGGTCATGGGACTGTCGCTGCTGGTGCTGATTCTGGTCTTCCGCTCCATTCTGGTACCGGTCACCGCGACCCTGGGCTTCCTCTTCTCCCTGCTGGCAGCTCTCGGTGCGACCACGGCTGTGTTCCAGTGGGGCTGGGCCGCTGAGCTCTTCAACGTTTCAACCCCCGGCCCACTGCTGGCCTTCCTGCCGATTCTGGCAGTGGGTATTCTCTTCGGCCTGGCTATGGACTACCAGCTCTTCCTGGTATCTGGCATGCGAGAGGCCTATTCACACGGCCGCGGGGCTAAGACTTCGGTTGTTGTGGGCTACCACCACGGCGCTCGCGTGGTCACCGCAGCTGCCCTGATTATGGCCGGTGTCTTTATCGGCTTCGTCTTCTCGGGTGACCCCATGATTGCCTCTATCGGCTTCGTGTTGGCGGTCGGTGTGCTCTTCGACGCCTTCGTCGTGCGCATGACCCTGATTCCGGCGCTCATGTACCTGCTGGGTGAAAAGGCCTGGTGGCTACCTGCCTGGCTCGATAGGGTTCTACCCGACCTGGATGTTGAGGGCACCAAGCTCGAGACTCAGGCCCAATAGGAAGAGAGCGCCCCCAGGTACCCGCGGCACCGGCTACGCACAACATTAGCCCGCATTTATTCTGAAAACACCGCAACTAGTTGCGGGTAAATCAGAATAAATGCGGGCTTTTCTGCCGCTAAACTGAAGGGCATGCAGACTTTTACCGCGCAGCAGGCAGCAGAGCTGGCCGTCGTAATCCGTGGCGACTTTGTCGAATCACGGCATGTAGGGTCGCTGGTGGTGCTGGCGCCCGACGGTTCTACGGCCCTGAGTTTCGGCGCTCCCGAGGCTCTTATTTATGCCCGTTCAGCGCTCAAGCCCTTACAGGCTATTGCCTCGATGAACGCGGGGGCCGAGCTACAAGGGGCCCAGATTGCACTGGCTGCCGGCTCACATACCGGGTCTTTTGAGCACATGAAGGTGGCCCAGTCGGTGCTGGCTGAGGCCGGTCTAACCGCTGATGCCCTGCTCTGCCCACCGGCCTGGCCCGCAGATGAACCCAGTTACCATGCCCTGGTGACAGCGGGGCACGGTAAACAGCGCCTGGCCTTTAACTGCTCAGGTAAGCACGCGGCCTTTCTGTGGGGCTGCGTCAAATCAGGGTGGCCAACCGAAACCTATCTGGAGCCCGGCCACCCCCTGCAAGAGCTGGTGCTTCAGACCGTCGAGGAATTCACGGGAGGAACACCCCAGCACGTGACGGTTGACGGGTGCGGTGCACCTGTAGTTGCCACCTCGCTGGTGGGGCTGGCCCGTGCCTACTCCACCCTGGGTTCAGCGGTTGAAAATATCAAGGCCGATGCCCGCGCCGCTACCGTTGCAACGGCCATGGTGGACTACCCCGAGTACGTCCATGCCCCCGGCGGCTCAGATACGGTGCTGGCTGAAACCCTGAGCGCCGTGGTCAAGCGGGGCGCCGAGGGCGTACTGGCTATAGGGTTGCGCTCTGGCGCGTCAGTAGCCTTGAAAATGCTTGATGGTTCCAACCGGGCTGCTTCTCTGGTGGCGGTGCGTGCACTACAGGCAGCGGGCTTCCTCGAGAGCAAGCTTGCCGACCGCGCTGTTGAGGGCACAACTTTGCCGATAACTGGTGGCGGGCGGTCGGTAGGAGCTATTGGGCTGGGCGTTGCCTTTGAGGGGCTACTCTAGTGGCGATTCGGCGCAAGATTTCAGAGCAGGACGGCCTGGTAGCCGTCGCTCAGGTACGGCAGGTTTTTGAGACAGCAGAGGTCGCGGACGACCACGCGGCGGCTTTTGCTGCCCTGCCCCGTAGCGTGCGGGCGACCGGCGTCCGTTTTCTCCTTGAAGAGCTGGCAACGTTGGCCCCGGGTAACTCGGTAGAGGTGCGCGTGCCACCCTTTGGGGTGGCCCAGTGTATTGCCGGGCCGCGGCACACTCGTGGCACTCCGCCCAACGTGGTTGAGACAGACCCGGTCACCTGGTGTGCCCTCGCCCTGGGGTACACTACCTGGGAGCGGGCAGCCTCTCGGGTAGCTGCGTCCGGTCTGCGCTCAGACCTACGTGAGCGTCTGCCTCTTCTCTAGGCCCACCCCGTACCGCTTCACTGAGGTAAGGTTGATACTTATGAGCTTGATGTCCCGTTTCCGCCGCCCGCCCAGCCCCGAAACACCGCTTACCGATGCTGATAGGCAGGCGGCTCCCGGCCAGCACTTTGAACCAGCGACGGCACCAGAACGTGCCGAACTTACCGTGCGCCGGGCCCCCTCACTCCCGGCTTTCGCGGTGACCGGACTGCTCATCGGCCTAGTGGTAGCTTTGATCGTGACCGCCGTAGGCCCCGAAAACCCCGACTACACCTTTGGCGCGGTTTACGGTGTGATGGCCGTAATTTTTGGGACGCTCTGCACTGCCGCCGCCATCGTGCTCGCGCTGCTTCTTGACCGCCGCTCGTCCAAGCGCACTACCACCTACAGTGCTATCAGCACCAACGACTAGCCTCGGCCCACCCATGAGCCTGCACAGCTCACACGGTGGGCTGTTCTTATCAGGTGCTAGCCGGGCCGGGTACACTAAAGATGTTCGCTCGCTCTGACGCCCGTGCGCGGTATGAGCGGGATAACCACCACGACAAGAGACGGAAAACCACCTTGGCTCGTCCTGACGGAAAACTCTCCTTCGATCTTGACCCTGTAGACCACGGACCCAAAGATGAATGTGGTGTCTTTGGCGTGTGGGCTCCAGGCGAAGATATCGCCAAACTGACCTACTATGGCCTGTACGCCCTGCAGCATCGCGGGCAGGAGTCAGCTGGCATTGCAACCAGCGACGGCAAACATCTGAGCGTCTACAAAGATATTGGCTTAGTCTCCCAGGTTTTTGACGAGGCAACGCTCAATTCTATGGGCGGTCACATGGCTGTGGGCCACTGCCGCTACTCCACTACGGGCGGTAACATCTGGCAGAATGCCCAGCCCACTCTGGGCGATACTCCGCACGGCACCATCGCTCTGGCACATAACGGTAACCTCGTGAACTCTGCAGATCTCTACGACCGGCTACTGGCTCAGAACGGCGGTAAGCGCCCCGAGCGCGGCGAGCTAGCGCAGGGTAACACTACTGACACTGCGCTGGTCACCGCCTTGCTCAAGGATCATGACTTTGGCAGCCTCGAAGAAGCAGCCCTCAACCTACTCCCCACACTCTCGGGTGCTTTCTGTCTAGTCTTTATGGATGAAAACACCCTCTACGCGGCCCGCGACCCCCAGGGCGTGCGCCCGCTGGTGCTGGGGCGGCTTGACCGTGGCTGGGTCATTGCCTCTGAGACCGCAGCACTCGATATTGTGGGGGCCTCCTATGTGCGGGAGGTTGAGCCTGGCGAGTTTATTACGATTGATGAGGACGGTCTGCGCTCCACCCGTTTCGCCGAGGCCAAGCCAGCTGGGTGCGTCTTCGAGTACGTCTACCTGGCCCGCCCCGATACCACCATTTCGGGCCGTAGTGTCTACGAGTCCCGTGTAGAGATGGGCCGCCAGCTGGCTCGTGAACACAGGGTAGAAGCTGACCTGGTTATGCCTACCCCCGAGTCAGGTACCCCCGCCGCTATTGGTTACGCCGAGGAATCCGGCATCCCTTTCGGTAACGGCCTGGTCAAGAACGCCTATGTGGGCCGTACTTTTATTCAGCCGTCACAGACGATTCGCCAGCTGGGCATCCGGCTGAAGCTCAACCCCCTACGCTCGGTGGTAGAGGGTAAGCGGCTCATCGTGATTGACGATTCGATTGTGCGCGGTAACACCCAGCGCGCCCTGGTACGCATGTTGCGTGAGGCCGGGGCCAAAGAGGTGCACGTGCGTATCTCATCCCCGCCGGTCAAGTGGCCCTGTTTCTATGGCATCGACTTTGCCTCGCGTTCCGAGCTGATTGCCAATGGCCTGACTATTGAAGAAATCGGTCAGTCTCTGGGCGCGGATTCTCTGGGGTTCATTTCAGAGGACGGCATGATTGCCGCCACTGAGCAGCCTCGCGAGCGTCTCTGCACCGCCTGTTTCACCGGAACCTATCCCATTGAGCTGCCCGGCGAAGAGCGCCGCGGCAAGTCCATCTTTGATGACTCTAAGGGTGGGCCCCTTGCCGGTACGGCAGCTGAGGTGACCGTTGAGCGTCCGGTTGCCCACAAGCCTTCGCAGGCTCACGCTGTCTCCATTGACACCCGCCCCGGCACCGAGGCACTTGAGAACAAGTTTGAGGCTCAGGCGGACTCCCTTGACCCGGCTGCCGGGGGTGGGGCAACCACCGGCTCCTGTGAACCGGGCCCCGACGCTGACCTCGAAGACCTTGTACTCCCCCAAGATACGATTCCTGCCGATTCCACCGGCACCGACCGAGAGGCCCGCTAAATGAGCGAGAACCAGAAGGCAGTCACCTACGCTTCGGCGGGTGTTGATGTTGAGGCGGGCGACCGCGCTGTTGAGCTGATGAAGGACGCTGTGAAGGCCACACACGGCGCCGGTGTGGTGGGCGGAGTGGGCGGCTTCGCCGGCCTCTTTGACCTGTCTGCGCTCAAGGACTACCGCAAGCCCTACCTGGCGACCTCCACCGACGGTGTGGGCACCAAGGTGGCCATTGCCCAGAAGCTGGATATTCACCACACTATCGGCCATGACCTGGTGGGTATGGTGGTGGATGACATCGTGGTGACCGGTGCCCGCCCCCTCTTTATGACTGACTACATTGCCACTGGCAAGGTGGTGCCTGAGCGCATTGCCGATATTGTGCGCGGTGTTGCTGAGGGCTGTTCCCTGGCTGGTACTGCCCTGGTGGGTGGTGAGACTGCTGAGCATCCCGGTCTGCTGGCTGAGGACGAGTACGATGTGGCCGGTGCTGCTACCGGCATCGTTGAGGCCGATGAGCTGCTGGGCCCCGATCGTGTACGCGAAGGCGATGTGCTGATTGCTATGGCCTCAAGCGGTATTCATTCCAACGGCTACTCCCTGGTGCGCAAGGTACTCTCGGTGGCTGGCTGGGGGTACGAGCGTGAGGTTGCCGAGCTGGGCCGTACCCTGGGTGAAGAGCTGCTGGAGCCCACCCGTATTTATACCGCTGACTGCCTGGATTTGATTGCGGCTTTCCCGGTGAATGGTGAGGATGGGCAGACCGGTTCGGGTGTGCGTGGCTTCTCGCATGTGACCGGTGGCGGTCTGGCCGCTAACCTGGCGCGTGTGCTCCCCCAGGGCACTGTTGGTCTGGTCGACCGCTCCACCTGGGAGATCCCGGCTATCTTTAAGCTGATTGGTGAGCTGGGTTCTGTGCCCCAGGCCGACCTGGAACGCACCCTGAACCTGGGTGTGGGAATGATTGCCGTGGTTGACCCGTCCGTTGCCGATGCGGCCGTTGAGCGTCTAAACCAGCGCGGCCTGCCTTCCTGGGTACTGGGTACCGTCCAAAAGGATATTGGCGAATACAGAGCCAGCCCTGACTACGTGCAGGGCGCCAAGGGCGTGGACGGCGGCGCGGCAGTGTTGCTGAATAACTACAAGTAAGAAGCTTATTCATAAGGGGTTCCGCAGGCTCACACCTTCGCAAGCTCAGGTGATTCCGTTCGCTCTTGAGTGCTGACGCACCCGCTTCACTTCATCTGCCGACCCTCTCGCCTGGTTCGCTCCTGGCTCGCAAGCTCGCCAGATGCGCAAGGCTTTCTTTTTCGCTTCGCGAAAAATCCTTGCTTATCCAGGCGATTGGTGCCCCGCCTTGCGGCGGATTCCGTGCCCTGAGGGCGTTGCATCTTCGCTTCGCTCAGATGATTCGCACCAGTTTCTTTTGTCACCTGGGGGCGGAAACTGGTGCTCATCCGGTCACTTCATCCGAGCCAGCAGCTTCGCTGTGAACCTGCTTCACCTACCCTTATGAATAAGCCTCAATTACAAACTGTGCACGCCGCTCTCGTTACACGGTGAACCCGCCTGCCCGCAGGTGATCGATTACGTAACTGTATACCTCGGGCACGTAGTGAAAGGGAGCTAGACCCCACCTGTGATTCGGGTCTGCGTGCGTTATCTCTGCAGGCACGGTAAGGGTGAGGGCACCTGCCGCCGCTAGGTGCTCATAGTAGCGGGCGTAGAGGCGGTTGGCCTCTGCCGCCACTACTCCCATGGACGCTGGGGTGGGCTCACCTGCCACGGTGGTCTCGGCCCAGTTCACCCTCAGTAGGCGTGTTTTCGCAAGAAGCCCGCTGGTACGAAGCTGCTCTATGAACCAGGTAGCTTTGTCGCTCCATTCTTCGAAATGGGCGTCGCTTCCAAAGGGTACGTGAGAACCTGGCTCCAGCTGTTCTCGGGCAGCTCGAGACTGCATGAGGTCAATGGAGCGAGTGACGACCTCCCCTGACATGAACCAGTGCACGCCGTGACGCTCATCGGTGAGGTCCCACAGGAGTAAATCAATGGTTTCTGCCTGAGCGAGCACAGCGTTCAGAGGTGCCCCGGACCAGTCTTGCTGCACCATGCGTGTCTGAAATTTAGAGGGCAGGCCCAGGTTGCTGGGGAGTTTGTAGGCGGCGTCGGTACCGTGAGAGAGAAGGGAATGACGGGCAACGTACCCGGATAAAGTATAGGACCCCACCGGCAGGGTGGCCACCGTATCCCGAGCCACGCAGGAGCCATAGATGTAAATGCGGAGTGGTGTGCTCACCGCTGGCTCCTTTTCTCTTGTAACAGGCCAGTTACGAACTATAGTAGGTGAAAAGTAAAGTTTCTGCTGTGAAGCGTCGAAGAAGAGGTAGCTCTATGCTGGGCCGTACCCGTGTGCACACCATGCTGCTCAACACTCGCAAGAAGGTGTGGCACCTACGGCACGGTGGCCTCACGCAGCTGAAGGTGTTTATTCAGCGGGAACGCGCCCTGGGCAGGAACCAGGGAAGCCTGGCCCAAGGCGCCCAGGGTTCTGGCTTGCTCTGGGGGCAAGAGGCAGTTGCTGAGGTTCCAGCGGTGCGCAAGGACGCCCGTCTCGGCTCTGGTTATCGGCTTGAGTTTGATCCGCTTCGGGCTTTACCCCTGCCGAAAACCTACCCGGGTGTGAAGGTAGCGGTTATTCTTGACGATTTTTCTTTGCAGGCATGGGGGGCGGAGTTTGAAACGCTTGTGCTTCGACCTGACACCTGGCAGGCCCAGCTCGACGAGACACCCGTAGATTTTCTGCTGGTGGAGTCCGCCTGGGCGGGTAACGGTGGCGCTTGGCAGTATCACTTGACGGGCCCGAGCGCCCCTCGCCCCGCCGTCCTAGCGCTGGTCACCTGGTGTAGGGAGCATAAGATTCCTACGGTCTTTTGGAATAAGGAGGACCCGCCCCACTTTGACGACTTTCTAGCGACGGCCCGGCTCTTTGACTATGTTTTGACCTCGGATTCGAACACGGTGCCCCGGTACACGCAGGAGCTGGGGCATGAACGGGTTAGCCCGCTGTCTTTTGCAGCGGCGCCTTCGGTACATAACCCGGTTCGTGCAAGCGGGTTCGTGGCCTCACGCGGGGTGGCTTTTGCGGGAACCTATTTTGCGCATAAGTTCCCAGAACGCCGCGAGCAGATGGACGCCCTTCTGACGGGAGCTCTCGTTGCCGCACGTAAGAGCAAGGAGCCGTTTGAAATTTACTCACGGTTTTGGGGCAAGGGTGAGAGGTACCAGTTCCCTGAACCGTTCGATGGGCAGGTGGTGGGTTCGCTCCCCTACCCTGCTATGGTGCGAGCCTATAAGGCGCACAAGGTTTTCTTAAACGTGAATTCAGTGGTTGACTCCCCGAGCATGTGTGCCCGGCGTATTTTTGAGATCTTGGCGTCGGGGACGGCTGTGGTTACCACGGGGTCGGCAGCAGTGCGAAATTTTTTTGACGAAGAGCAGGTACTCGTTGCCGATGACGCGGAGCAGGCCGAACTCAAGATCCGCGCCCTGCTCAATTCGTCTATGCTACGGGGTCGGTCGGTTCACCTGGCACAACGGGAGATTTGGGCCAGGCATACCTACGCTCATCGGGCTCAGCAGCTGATAGATACGCTGGGCTTGCCCGCCCAGCCGCACCCACGCTCACTGGTAGCCAGCCCGCTCGTATCGGTTCTGGCTCCAACTATGCGCCCGCAGCAGCTGGGCCACGTGTTTGAGACGGTCGGCCGGCAGAAGGACGTTCGGGTTCAGCTGGTAGCGCTAACGCACGGTTTTGAGGTGCCTCAGCAGGCCGCCCAAGAACTGGCTGATCAGCATGGGCTGGCCGATGTGGTGCTTCTGAGCGCTGACTCTGACCTTACCCTGGGGGCCTGCCTCAATCTCATGGTCGCCCGAGCGGCAGGTAACGTACTAGCCAAGATAGATGATGATGACCTGTACGGTGATTACTATCTACGGGATATGATTAATGCTTTACGCTTCTCGGGGGCAGATGTGGTCGGTAAGAGCGCCTACTATGTCTACCTTGAGGGCCACAATGTAACGGTGCTACGCCGCCCTGAGCTTGAGCATCGTTTCACGGATTTTATTGCTGGCCCAACCTTAGTGGGCTGGGCCGAGACATTCAGGGCGCACCCCTTTGAAGATAGAACAAGAGGTGAAGATACAGCTTTTGTTCGATCTGTGGTGGATAGCGGCGGGTTGGTGTATGCGACTGACCGTTACAATTTTGTGCAGCGCAGGTTGGCTGATCAGAGTCATACCTGGCAGGTTGATGATTACCTGTTACTCGCCAACGGTCAGGCTACCTACGCTGGGCTCAATAGAGCCGATATGATGTTTTAGATTATTTATTTATGAGAAAGACCTTATGGATCAGCCTCCGTGAGCCCGTGCCGGTTGCCGGCTCGAGGGAGCCAAAAAGTAAGATTTTTGAAAAAGCCTCCACTTTCTGTAAATATTTTTATACAACATATTCACTTTGAGGATTTCTGTCATGACTAGTCGCTCTGTTGCCTTTGTAGGCCTAGGTTACATTGGCCTGCCAACCGCTGTTGTTCTTGCCAATCACGGGGTACAAGTTACCGGTATTGACATCAACACCAAGAATGTTGACCGCATTAATCGCGGTGAGGTGACCATCGTTGAACCCGGCCTTGAGAAGCAACTACAGCAGGCTCTAGCCAGCGGTAACTTCAAGGCGACTACTGAGATGGTTCACGCCGACGTGTACATCGTTGCTGTGCCCACCCCTTTCAAAGAAAATTACGAAGGCGACCTAAGCTATATCTTCTCTGCTGTAGACTCTATTTCACCGCACCTGCGCGGCGGCGAGCTGGTGATTCTGGAGTCAACCTCTCCCCCCAAAACTACCGCCACAATGGCAGACCGCATTCTGGCTAACCGGCCTGACCTGGTAGCTGACGGGGCAGAAAACCCCGGTAACAAGCCCGTGCTTTATTTTGCCCACTGCCCTGAACGCATCCTGCCGGGTTACGCCATGGAGGAGCTGAAGACGAATGACCGTATTATTGGCGGTCAGACCCCAAAGGCAACTGCGATAGCCACCGAGGTATACACGTCGTTCTGCACCGGTGAGCTACTACCCACCGACGATGTGACCGCTGAGATGGCTAAGCTCACCGAAAATTCCTTCAGGGATGTCAACATCGCGTTCGCGAATGAACTGTCGCTGATTGCTGACGAACTGGGAATTAACGTGTGGGAGCTAATTCGCCTTGCCAACCACCACCCCCGTGTGAATATTTTGCAGCCCGGCCCCGGTGTGGGCGGGCATTGCATCGCTGTTGATCCCTGGTTTATCGTGTCTTCAGACCGCAAAAATTCAAACCTGATTCGCACGGCGCGCGAGGTGAACGATGGTAAGCCCCGCTGGGTTCTTGAAAAGGTCAGGAACGCTGCGGGGTCATTGGAGGCCCCGGTCATTGCTGCCCTGGGGCTCGCTTTCAAGCCGAATATTGATGATTTGCGTGAATCTCCGGCTCTAGATATTACGGTGGAACTGGCAGAAACCTTTAAGCACGGTAGGGTGCTGGCGGTAGAACCGAATGTGTCTGGGCTTCCCCCTCGGCTACAAGACTACGCAAATGTTGAGTTTGCGGAATACAGTCAGGCAATTGAGGACGCCGACGTGGTAGTTCTTCTGGTAGATCACAAGGAGTTCTTGACCGTGCCAGCAACGGCACTGGCAGGTAAGAAGGTTGTAGACACCAAAGGAATCTGGCGCTAAGAAGGCTTATTCATCAGGCAGGGGCGCCGCCCTCGGGCTCAGAACGAGCGCGAGCCCGAGAGCACCCCGAGAAAAACCTTGTGAATAAGCTTCATTCGCTGAGGATTTCTTGAAGGGCGAGCTCCAGCTTTTGAGGATCAATCGAGAAGCTGCTGGCCATATCGGCTGTGGTCTCAGCGGAATTTCCCTGTAGCGCATAGTAGAGACCCTTCTTATGGCACACAATATCGTAGAAGAAGTCATGCCTCATGCTGGGGGTTGTCAGCGCAAGCACCTTCACCCCGTCCGGGCTGAAGGCCAAGCTCGAAAAGGCCGCCCCCAGGTTACCCACAACCACGTGCGCGCCCTTAAACAGTGAGGCTTGCTCCGCAAAAGAGAGCTGCTCAGGAATAATCTTCACAAAGCCGCTCTGTTTGAGAAGGGGCCAGATTTCGTCTTCGTTAATTAGCGACCGGCGGCCGTACTCGTTACGCGAGATATAGATTTTCCGGTGCACCCCGGCTGGCACCTTGTCCACTAGCTGGGTCAGGAAGCCAAGGGCTTCTGGGCTCTTGATGATGGGGTGAACCGTTAGGGCAGCTGGAATATACACCGATTCAAACTGCCCCGTCGAGTTATCGTGCTCCATCACGTCGTCCGGGCGAATGCCGGCGAGGAGCAGGGTGTCGTAGACGATGCTCCGCATGGCCTCTCGTGGCTCATTGATGACCCATATCGGGTCGCCCGGAAGCTTGGCCTCCTTCACCAGCTGAATACGGCTGAGGGTATCCCAAAGCCAGTGGCCGTAATTGGCATCCCACACTGATTGCAGAAGCACGTGTTGGCGCTCTGGAACAGCCTCAACATAGTGGTCGGGCGCCAGCTCCCGGCCCGTCCACAGGCGGTCTTCTTCAAGACGGTACACGCCTCTGAAGGAGTCAAGTTTTCTGGCGCAGTTCATGGTTTCTGCGACCAGGTACCCGTCTGAGGTGCAGACGACGCCACCCCCTATCATCGTCGCGTCCTTCAAGTAGCCCGAGGCTAGGGGGCCCATCGAAACAGGCTCTTTGGGTGATGACAGGGCAGCGAAGCTGTGCTGGATGTGCGGCGCACCACCCACAACAGTTCCCGGTATTCGGTGGTAGCTGCCAGATTCGTGCAGGTCGAAGGAGCTGCTCACGTCACGCATGCTACGGACGGGGAACAGGCGAGCTGGGTTATCGCTCTTTTGGATGATGACCGCGTGCTTCAAAAATTTCACTGATGCTACGGATTCGCGGAAGTAGAAATCAAATCCGCTCTCAGGGGTGGCGCTCTGGTTCCCACCAACAAAATCTGTCACATAAGACAGAATCTGATGATAGGCGCTCTCTCTTTCGCCGCCCTGATAGTTTTTCTTGAATACACCAAAACTGGTGTGTATATCTTCAATAATGTAGTAGCCGCCGGGTTTGAGGGCAATAAATAAATGTTCAAAGGCCCGCATTTGATGGTCCCAGCGGTGGGTGCCGTCATCAATGACGATACCAGGGTTAAATTGACCTGCTATCTTCTTGAAAAATTCTGGGCTGTAGGCTGTGGGGTGCACGCATGACACCCTGCCATCGAACCCCTGGGTCGTTTCTTCATCTGTTTCTATCGCGAGGAACTCGGCGTGTGTGAAGTAGTCGAGCAGGGTCTTAAGGAGCCCGGGGTGTGCAACCCCAATGAGCGTTACCAGCAGTGGGTCCTCTTTGAGGTCTTTAAATATTTTTTCGTACTCAACCAAATAGTTGTGTACCAGAGATGAACTATCTGTCTGGTGGAGAACTCCGAGCTCGTCAAGGCTGTGATGTGATTCCCTACCTGTCGGTTCAGACACCGCCACTTCCGAACTTTCTGCTGTGGTATTCACAACGAGCCTTAAAGCATGAGAAACTCTCTGCTCCTCATAGTCATAGGTTTTCAGTTGTACCTGCCAGGAGGGGGTTTTTGCGAATGAGACATCGAGCGACCACTCACCGTCTGAATCAACTTTCGTGGCCTGATAGTACTTATCACCGATCTGTATGGCCACTGCTGTTCCGAGAGGAGCCCGCCCCTTAAAGGAGATAAACCCGCTCTTGAGGGGCCGGGCGTAGTGTGACGCCTGGTGGAGGATGGGCCGTGCAAGGTTACGGTCAACCGGCAGCTGGAGTGACGGAATCTTGATATTTTTATCCCACGTCAACTCGAAGGGGGAACCTTGTTTCAAGGATTTCTTAGCCGCCTCGAGGGCACCCAGAAACAGGGATCGGGGCGGAATGGGGTGGCCCTCGCCCCAGTAGGTCAGGTACCCGGTTAGCTTATCTTCAGCTATTTCTTGCAGGCCTTTGACCGGGCTTTGACCGTGCGAGGCTAGCTCAGGGAGATAGTGGTCTTTCATGTGCTCAGCATCGCCTAGGTTCTGTAGCCACACGGCCTGTCCGCGGTAGGTAGAGCCTTCTTCAAAGAGGTCTCGCACGGCTAAACGAGAGCCAACTTTTGCGTATGCTTCAGCCCAGTCCATTCCCTGCAATACATGTTCATAGAACCCAACTGTATGAATTTTAGGGCCTTTGCTCATGTCACGCTGCAAAGAGTACCCGAGGGCTACTGCGCGTGAAAAATGCGCACCGAGCTGCAAGGCCGCTACCCCACCGGCTGAGCTTCCCACCAAAATGATGTCTTCAATACCGAGCTGATCAGAAACATATGCGATGAGCTCTTTGATGCCGAGGGTGATATCGTCAGCCACTGTGCCAAAATACCACCCATTTTTTAGCGCATGAGATAACCACAGTGTGGGGTCAGAGATATAGAGCTTGTTATCAGCAACCTCAGCGAGCGTACCCCGCCACTCGTAGTGGGGCAGTCTCAGGGGGCCGGGTTCCAGGCCGCCGTGAAAACAGACAATCAAAGTTTTACTGCCCGGGTTAGGTTCGAAAAGCGCCTGGATAGGCAACGACTCTCCGCCGTGTTCGCACCTTGCCAGCACAAGTTCGTGGGTACCGTCTTGAGAGAGCTGGTTCTGATCCTGGGGACGGAGGATGCGCGGAGTCGGGCTGAGTGGTTCGTACCCCGGGATGACCTCACGAAGCGTGTCTACAGCCAGAATACTCAGGGTGAAGCCCACTTCCTCTGTAGGCAGCAGGCTCACCCGGCGAGAGTAGCTCTCAATGGTGCTCTGCGCAGCCTGAGACACACAGAAAATGTTCGCCTCAGCGTTGCAGTACCGCGCCCAGTGAGCTTCTGCGTCCCCGAGAATAAGAACTGTTTCTGCCCGGTGTAGCTGTGATACAAAGCGCCTTATCTCCTGCTCGCCCGCATACAATAACTGGGCTCCAGAGGCCTCGCACTCCCGTGCTATCTGCTTTTCATTGAGCAGAGTAGCGCTACCTCTCATCTGCCCAGACAAAAGAACCACCAGGGGGTACTTTCGGTGCTGAGGTGCGGATTGAGTGCAGTGTTCAAGGAAGACATCCGTATCGTCCACGTGCACTGACCAGTAGTCCCCCTCTCGCGTAACCGATAGGCAGCCCTGGATTTCTTCTAGTCCAGACACGGTCTGGGCGCCCAGGGCCGGAACGTAAACCTTATGCATGATCCTTTGCCCCCTAGGCTGCTAAGTTCTGATTTTTCTGCTTAACAATTTTTTCGAGAACGGCGATTAGTGACGGTACGTCACCCACCGGAACCTTATAGTCAACGTCCATCCGAGACATGGGAGAATCCTCATCCACCAGGGCAAGAATACCCACGCCCGAGCCGAGGTAGTCCGAGTATTTAGACGGCAGGAAGGGGTTCACGGGGAGGTTGCTATCTCGCTGAACATCGTTGACCAGGAGTACGTCGAACAGCTTTGTCGCGTTCAAAAACTCCATATACGACAGGTAGGGGTTACTGTAGATATTCGGCCCAAGCCCGAGGTCTTTGACGGCCTGCGCGACCTCTTCAGGCTTGTTGCTAAAAATATGCACCCGAATCTGCTGCCGTATCTCCTGCTGTGAATTAGTGAGAGCCTGGAGTACATCCCCGATGCCGCGGTTGCTATAGAAGCTACCAAAGTAGGCGATGTTCACCACGCCTGCGGGCACCGTATAGCTCGTTTGTACCAGGTCATACGCATAGGCAGGCGGTGTGGGGTGATGCCGTACAACCGACTTGCGCCGTACAAGTTCCTCAAGCGAGCTGTCCTGGTACAGAGACAGCATGTAATCCATCTGGTTTTGGTTAGTAAAAATCAGTTCGTCTGCAGTGACCAGGGTGACCAGCTCAACCACATCAAAGAGGGTGTTCATTGGGAGATAGCCGAAACCGCGCGCAGCGATACAGGATTTTAGGTACTCCGCAGTTGAATTATCGGTCAGCTTACCCGGGCGCTCCTGCCCCTCTGCATCTCTGCGTAGCGGATCTGAAAACTCAGCCGTCCAACGAACGTTCCAGTGCTTGTTTTTAAAGAGGGCGGCAGCCACATGAGAACCAACCCACAAAGCACGGCTATAGATATTCTCATACGACCCGTTCAGGGCGTGCTTACGTTCGGCCACGACCAGGGCCTTCTCTGCAAAATCACAGATTGGTTCCCAACCAGCAAATGAGGGGTGGCTGCTGATTATTTCACGGTCAGCAATCCAACGGTCAGCCAGTGCCGATACAGCGTAGTCATAGCGGCGCACCTTAGACATATCGTTGGTAATAACGTCGGTGACGCGGCCCCGTTCAACAATGGCTTTTGCCGCTACAACCGCGCTGGTATCAGAAAAAGGCGCAAAACAGTAGACGAAGGCTAGATCCTTAGCCTGGTCAAGCTGCACCGTCTTCCAGGGAAAAGTCCTGATTCCGCTGTGCTCAATCGCAGAGAAGACGGCCTCTTTTTCTTCAAGATTCTCTTTGAGGTAGCGCCCAACAAAGCCAGCCTGCGCGGCCTTAAGCTGTTCGGCAGCCCTCATCTGGGGTGTATTTTCCTTAATAGGGATGCTCTCTAGGGCCTTGATGCAGGCTAGTCGTTGTTCAACCGCAAAATTAAAGGTGAGTGATTGGCGTGATACGGACTGATCGCGGGTGTAGCGCAGGTATGAGGCAGCATCGAGGTCTTGAGGTACGGTGACCTTAAGCTCGGGGTACTGCAAGAGCTCAGCAAAGTACACGAGATCTTCGCCGCTCGCCAGGTCATCACGGTAGCGGGCCCGCCGGGCATACTCACGAGGGAAGAGCTTACACGCATTGAAGCCCAGGGCCCACGGGACCTCAGCGAGTGGAACCGTCTGCCCCCGAAGCTTATGAATCCTTTGGTTGAGCGTGTTTTCACCATCAATCACACCGTCAGGAGAAATATTGATAATGGGAGACAGCACAATATTTGTTCCGGTCGAGCTGCCCAAAGCCGTCTCTAGAAAGCCAAGTTCCACATCGTCATCGTCATCGACGAACGTGACGCGAGAAAACCTCGCTAAATCCAGGCCTAGGTTACGCGCGCCACCTGCTGACCCCTCTTCTCGCCAAAACTGACGGATGCTCACCGAGGGGTAGGTGCGCTGGTAGTTCTTAATGACGTCTGATGTTCCGTTGTCTTTACCGTTCACCACACAGATAACTTCATACCGGCGGGGATCTAGGGTCTGGTGAGCCAGAGAGTTAAGCACCAAACCAATTCTCTCGGCGCCATCGTAGGTAGCGATAATAACGGAAATCCCAGACTCCAGAACCCGGTCGAACTCACCCAGGTTAGCTTTCTTTAGCTCGGTGACCTGTTTTCTGTTGTCTGCAAGGAGCTTTTCCCGTGCTGCTGAATCGAGCAGAATCTTTCGGCCGTATTCCTGTTCCATTACCTGTCTTCCCCCGTGCCTGTCTCCCGGTTCTTGTCCCAGCGGGTCAGAATAATTTTTCCAAGCTTTGAGTTCGCTAGCGCGTCATACTTTCTCTGCAGAGCATCGAGCTTCCGGTTGAGGCTAACGACCCGCCCCTCAAGCTCAGCAATGTACTGCTTTGCTTTTTCGTCCGTTTTACCGGCGGAGCCTTCAACCTCCAGTAGGCTCTGTTCTTCAGGCTTCTTAAAGGCAACCAGTTCAAGGCTCTCTAGCACAGAAATCAGTTGCTCTCGCACCTCGATCTCGGCCGAAGAATCGCTGTGGCTAGAAATTTTCTGGCCCGCGAGCTCCAACCCCAGCGTAATACCTCTAAACAGAGTTGCCGCGTCTACGTCCTCAACCTGCGGCGTGCCCACTTCAAGAGCGATAACCTGCTCGTCAACCACATAGTCGCGCACGGCAAGCTTCTGTATGCTCTTGCGCGTCACAACCCACTCAACCAGGTGGGCGTGATTCTTGGGAAAGACGCACCAGGCCGTCTTACCGCCAAGTCCGTTCGCGGTCCCCACGTTGTCAAGATAAGCCTCAAAGGCTTCTGGCCTGGTATCAACCAGAGCCAACGAAGATTTATGAACTGCTCTCAGGGTCGTTGTCCAGTCATCGGTGACCTCGCACGAATCTTCAACGAAATCGAGCCCAAGGTGCTCACGGTGAAAAGCGTCGATAATGACCAGGGAGTCTTGAAGAGCTACACGCCCGATACCTGTGGGGTGAGGAGTTATTTTCATACCTACATCTTCTCTACTTTGTCTTCGCCTACGAAAAGTCTTCGATTCGATGGCCCAAACCGAACATCTGCTCCAGGGCGGCCACGGTACGCGCCGCAGCCCTGCCGTCTCCGTAGGGGTTTACGGCATTTGCCATCGATGCATAGTGAGCCTCATCCTCAATGAGTGCTGCTACCTCATCAATAATACGGTCTTGATCCGTTCCAATCAGTCGAACCGTACCCGCCGCAACGGCCTCAGGGCGCTCCGTGTTCTCGCGCAAGACCAGGACGGGTTTGCCCAGACTTGGAGCCTCTTCTTGAACACCGCCAGAATCGGTGAGCACCAGGTAGGCTGCTTTCATCAGGTGGGTAAATTCTGCATAGGCCAAAGGCTCGGTCACCACGACGTTTTTGAGCCCTTGCAGGGCGGGAACGACCGCCTCACGCACCAGGGGATTTTTATGGGCTGGGAGGATAAACACAAAGTTGGGGAACCTGCCAGCCAGAGTGGCAACGGCCTGACCGATACGCTTCATAGGCTCACCCCAGTTTTCGCGGCGGTGGGTGGTCACTAACACCATCGGTCTGCCGCTTTGGACCACCTGCCCAACCGTAGCGTCCTCGAACCTCACGGGCTTCTCAACGGTTGTCAGCAGAGCGTCGATAACTGAGTTACCGGTCGTTACAATATCTGTCTCTCGAATACCTTCACGCAGCAGATTGGCCTTAGACTCAGCGGTCGGTGCCAGGTGTAACGTAGTGATTTGGCTGGTCAATTTACGGTTGGCTTCCTCGGGGAAAGGCGAGGTGATATCGCCAGATCGTAGGCCAGCTTCAAGATGCACGACCGGAATATGCCGGTTAAAGGCTGCCACGGCCGCACCCATCACGGTAGAGGTATCTCCCTGAACAATCACAGCATCGGGCGCATACTTCTCGTAGATAGTGTCTACACCTGTGATCACCTTCGACACAATACCGTTGAGCCCCTGACCCGCAGACATGATATTTAAATCTTCCACCGGTGCAATCTCAAAAAGCGCATTAACCTGGTCAAGCATCTCACGATGCTGACCGGTTACCACCACTATAGATTCAAATTTCGCTGAGGCTTCAAGCGCCTTGATAATGGGGGCAACCTTGATAGCTTCAGGGCGTGTACCGTACACGGTCATAATTTTTTTCATGTGTGAACCTCAGAGGGTGTGAATAATGATGAAGTACATCTAGTTGGCTGAGAAAAATTGTTTTTATTGCGTCCCAGCGCGCGGCAGATAGGGTGTCTTGGCACGTTTTATCCGCCCTCATGAACATAGCCAGCCTGGCCCTCTTGCCGGGCATCTGCGAGCAAACCCGCAGCTTTCGTCTCGTCTCCCAGAGAAAGGGTGTGGGCGTACCAACGGTACTTGCGTGCAACCGCGCGCGCATCACCGTCCATAATCAGTTCACCCTCATCAATCCAGAGAGCACGGGTGCACATTTCTTCTACAGTCTGAGCGGCGTGCGACACCAAAAAGACCGTGCCTGCCTGGTCGAGCAAGCCCTGCATAGCACGCCGAGCACGCTCTGCAAAGGCAGCATCACCAGCGCTGAGGGCCTCGTCAATCAGCATAATCTGCGGTTGAGCCGCCATAGAAATTGCAAACCGCAAACGTGACCCCATACCGGCTGAATAGGTATTCATGGGCCGGTAAACAGCATCACCAATACCTGCCAGCTCAATGACGCCCGCTCTGCGGGCCTCAACGTCCTTGAGGCTCATGCCCATAGCCAGGCACCCCAAGGTGATGTTGTCATCGCCTGAGAGGCTGGGGTTCAAGGCGGCAGAGATACCGATGAGGGTGGGCTCATCAGCAGCGAACACCTGCCCCTCAGTGGGAGTCTGTAAACCGGCGATAACCCGCAGCAGGGTCGACTTGCCCGCCCCATTTTTGCCGACCAGGCCGATGAACTCCCCCTCGCGGGCGGCAAAAGAAATCCCTTTAAGAGCGTGAACCCTCTTGTGCCGAGCCGAGAAACGCCCCGTCTTATACCGAGTGGTGTATTCAACCTCCACGCCGTCCACCAGCACATTCAGTCGCTGAGATGACGACTCGCCCCTAGGAAACCGAACCATACCGCTCCTCAGCTCTCACGAAGAAAACAAACCCTACAAGCATAATCAAGGCAGCCCAGAGCGCTAGAAGTAACCACTCGTAGGCACCGGGGGCAGCCCCCTCAACCAGCACCTCCCGGTACATATTAAGGATGATGAACACGGGGTTCGCTTCAACCACTGCCAGGGCTGTGGGCTGGCTGATAAACCGTTCAATCGGGAAGATAACGCCTGAACCGAACATCAGAATACGGGTGATAAAAGAGAAGAGCGCTCCGGTATCGGGAACGAAATACCCGAGCCTAGCCACTATTAAGCTCAGCCCCGTATTAAAAAGAACGTGAAACACAAAGATAGGTAGCAGCAAGAACCAGGTCACAGAAAAAGGCACATGTGGCGGAATAAGCAAGATTCCCACAACCATCACCAGCACCATGGGCAGAGCCTCAAGAGCGTTCTTCAGGGCTAACGAGAAGACAGGTAAAACCCGAGGAAAGTTAAAGCCCTGTATGAGCCCCTTATTCTGCTTCATCACGCCAGACGCAGAGGTGATTGACTGAGCAGTAAACTGGAACATCAAAATGCCCACGATGATAAACGCCGGGTAGTTCTCAACCCCCCGGTTGGCCTGAAGCACAACGCCAAAAAATACCCAGTAGAAAAATACGTCAAGGAGGGGCTTTAAAAACAGCCACAGGGACCCCAGTCGGTTATCGCTGTTGGTCGCAAAGACACGGTAGAGAGACTGGTGCCAGATAAAGGCCCGATACTTCCACAGCCGCGCAAGGTACAAGCGGTAGCTACCCCGCAAGCCTACGGGCTTGAGCTCACCCCGCTGAACCAGCCCCTGGTAGTGGCTGTGGCGGGCACTCAGCACACGATTACCTAATCGTTGGGGCATGCTTCCTCCTCATGACCGGGCCGTGGGGCACACTGATTGACAAGTTGAGTATACAAATGCGTGACTGCCTTGCTCTGCTCCTCCCAGGTGCGCTCTCGCGCTAGAGCCCGCCCCTGCGCTCCCAGGCGGGCCCGGGCTCCCTCGTCCCTCAGTAGCGCACCCAGGGCCTGCGCCCACGATTCCGGGTCCTCGGGGGTGGCCGTCAAGCCTGCAGGCGCTACACCGGCAGGGCAGACTAAATCAGCCAGGGGCGGTACGTCACTCACCACCACAGGCCGCCCCAGTGCCATCGCCTCGACCGGCTTCAGCGGAGTGACCGTGCGGCATACCTCGTCATCAGTGCGGGGCACCGCAAAAACATCGAGGGCCTGGTGAACAATCAGAGCGCGCTCGGGGGTAACCCGCCCCAGAAAAAGAACAGCTTCACGCAGGCCCAGCTTTCCCGCCAGCTCTTCAAGAAAAACCCGGCTGGTGCCGTCCCCGGCCAGCAGAACCCGGGCGTCCGCGCCCTGCTCCCGTAACAGTGCCACTGCCCGAAGCAGGGTCTCAAAGCCCTCGTAGGGCACCAAGGAACTAACCGATCCCACCCAGAAACCGTGTGCGGGTAGTCCCAGCTGGGCGCGAGCCTGCTGCGGTGGCAGCCCCTGCTCAAGCAGAGCTGTATCTACGCTATTCGGTACCACAGTAATCTTCTCGGTGGGCAGGCCCCGCTCAATCAGTGAAGCTTTCATGGTCTCCGAGAGCGTCACTACCCGGTGGGCTGCCCGCATCATCTGGGTTTCGCGGGCTCGAGTTAGCCTAAATCTTTCACTCTCAGTAGCGCTCTTGCGCAGGTGAGGGGGCTGTTTCGAAAGCCAGGTCTGCTCAAGTACCCCGCGTACCTCGTAAACCCAGGGGATCCCCCACCGCTCGGCGAGCGCCTGCGCTACCAGAGCGTTGTGAAAGTGGGTGGTGGTGTGGATGAGCTGGGGCGGCTGCACGTCATAGGTTCGGGCCAGGTGGGCCGCCCACTGCTCCAGCCGCGCGGTCGTTGTGCTAGCTAGCTGCCACGGTAGAAAACGCCGGTAGGTCAGGTTCTCAACCCGAACTGAGTCACGGGCGGTCAGCCCTCCCACCATCACCGGGTAGCCTATGCGGGTGTGCACGGCCAGCTGCACCCCCCGGTGCGCCAGTGCCTTCAGCAGGCGATGGCTCCGCACCGTGTAACCGGACTGGGTGGCCGGGAGCGAGTTGGTGAGCAGGTGCAAGACCCGCAGCTGATGGGCTGTGGGGTTGTGAGAGGCGGACGCTGGTGCCCCCTGCCCGGCGTCGGTGAGAGTGGGTGCGGTAGGCAGGCATGGGCGCCATGTGGGGTGTAGTAGCTGCGCTTCGGCCTCTAGTTTGGCGGCAAGGCGTAGGCGACCGTCTGCGCGAGCCAGTGTCAGAGCGTCCGAAACCTGCCCTGCTGAGAAGAGGGCACGAGCCTCATCCTGTTTGGGGGCTAAGCGCAGGAGCAGGGGGCCTGCAAGCCTGCGAGCTGTGACAGGTAGGCGCTGGGTCAGTTGAGCGATGAAGGCTGCGGGGTCAGTGCGCATCAGGCCCGCAACAACACCGCCAGCTAGCACTGTATTGCGTACCAGGTAGATTACGGCTCCCACGACGGCCCCCTGTTGTTGGCTACCTGTTCAAGTAACCCCAGGTAGCTGGCTGCTAACACATCATAATTGTAATGATCCAGTACGAACTGCTTGGCGTTTTGGCTGACCTCAAGTCGAGATCTATCGTGGGCCAGCTCTATGAGCAGGGTGGCAAGTTCAGTGGTAGCCTCGGGCCTCAAGCACACCGCTGTTCCTGAACTATCGAGAATATGCGCAGCTTCACCGGCTACCAGGCCAATGAGCAGGCGGGGGACGGTCAAAAGCTCGTAGATTTTCGATGGAACCGTCCAGCTGAATGCCTCTTTGTTCCGGAGCGACACGAATGTTACGTCAGCCCAGGCATAGTGGTTTCTTACCTCGGCGCGGGGCTGGAGCGGGTAGAACTCAACCGGTAGGTTTTTCTTCTGTGCGCGCCTTTGTAGCCTAGCCCGGTCGGAGCCCTCCCCCACAAAACGTACCGTGAATCTGGTTTTGGGTGAGTTGCTGATGGCTTGTTCAAGGGCTTCACACAGCACGGTCAGCCCCTGTGAACGCCCCATCGTTCCGGTGTAAAGTATGCGCAGTTCACCGGGTCGGTGGGGTAAGGGAGTGATGGTGCTGTGGAAGAGGCTGGGTGTGACACCGTTGCTGACTGTGTACACCCGAGGTAGGCCCCGGTTCTTGAGTACCCGGGCGAAACTTTCAGTGGTGGTCACTACAGCATCCGCTCTACGCTGGGCTGAGGTAAGGACCCGGGCGAAGACGCGACGGGCACGGGCAAGAGGGGCCAGGCCCGTCACCTGCGCATCGGGGTCAGCAACGACGTCGGGCCAGGCATCCCGCATTTCAAGTACAAGAGGGGCACGGAGGAGTTTAGAGGCTAGCAGCCCCGCCCCTATTGAGGGGACGCCTGGAACAGTAGCGACCACAATATCGAATTTTTGCCGGCGTACCGCATAAGCAGCTGAAACAGCCACAGTCGCCACCCCAGCAACCATCTGATCGAAAGTTCGAACAAGCCCAGAGACCCCGTGCTGCATGTAGGGCACCCGAATAATCCGCTCCCCGTACTTGCCTGAGTGGATTCGCGGTGTACCCGCGAAGGCGCTGCGGATTGACGCCGTTGCCGCTACGTCCGGGTAGTGAGGAGGAGGGCAGCACACAGTCACCTGGTGGCCCGCAGCCTGCCAGCGCTTCACAAGAGCTGACCAGCGGCGCTGCGGTGCGCCAATCTCAGGTGGATAGTAGTGCGTAATCAGGAATATCTTCATGCAGGTGTGTTCGGGCTTGTGGGCCGTTTATACTATAAACACCTTACCCTGTGAGGTCACTCAGACACGCAAAGACCCACCACCGGTTACGGTGGTAGGCCCCTGAGGTGAGAAACTAACCCGGGTCAGCTCTAGATAGGTTTACTTCTCTCGATATTCGTCGGTGTACTTATCTGCGTACTCTGAATAGTCGTCGTCATCATCATACTGATAACTAGATGTCTTCGGTTGCGAACTCGAGGTCTTACTCAGTTCGCGTTCGAGTGCAGTGTAGTCGGTATCGGGGCTGAAATATTTCATCTCCCGAGCCTGCCGAGTTGCTTTAGCCTTCTGACGGCCGCGCCCCATGGCGAGACCCCCTCTTTATCGCTTGTATCTGGCCACCCGTGTGCACGCAGGGGTGTACCAGAAAAACTTTCAGTCTTTTCTGTATCTAAGCGTACAGGTTTTTGCGCGGCTTTGCTTGCCTGTTCGCCACGTGAGATGTAAGAAACTCACACGAAACTCGAGATAGGCAAATCAAGGCCGACTGCTCACCAGGCGAGGGCTCCAAAGGAGCTCCTCGCCGCCCGTGAGAAGAGATGTGTGAGCCAGGAGCCAGCCGATTGCTTACCCCTGACCGCCGGGGGCCACACCACCAGCTGCTACGGTACCGGAGGTTGCAGTCACCGTACCCGCACCTATGCCGTTGACCGAGATAGCGTAGGCCTCCCCCTCAGTGATGCCAGCGCCAGCAACAACAACCGTTGAGACGGTCTTGGTTGAGGTGTATTCAGCTACCACCACGCCGGCTGAGTTAGTCACTGTCACGGTGTTGCCGGGTAAGATGCTAGCCGTGAAACGGGCGTAGGCCCCTTGAAGCCCCTCGAACAGGTCGCCAGAATCACTTTGAATCAGAGTTCCACCGCTAACAGTCAGACCGCCAGCAGCGTCAACTGCACCGTTACCACCGGTAGTGGGGCCGTTGATAACTACCGTGCCACCCGAAATCTCAGCGGTGCCGTTGGAGTCAATGCCATCACCTTCAACATTGAGAGTAAGTTGACCACCAGTGATGGTCAGGCCTGCATCGACAGCTACATCCACGTCACCGCCAGTGGGAATCGTGGCGTTGATGCCGTCATCGGAGCTTGTCGCCTGGATGGTTCCGCCGCTGATGGTAATGTATTGGCCCTCAATCGCCTCAAGGGAATTCTCGATAGTCAGGCTGCCGCCAGAGATTTCGAGTTCACGTTCTGCCTTGAAGGCGTCATCCCCGGCGCTAATCATCACAGCACCGCTCGTTAGACGGACCCAGCCGCGCTCGGCGTCCGTGGCGTTGGTGGTCTTGATGCCGTCACTGGTGGCTGCGACATTGATGGTACCACCAAGAATATCTACGTAGTCCTTGCCCTTGATGCCGTCATCTGCTGCGGTGACGTTGACGGTGCCACCGGCGATGGTAAGGCCGTCTGCGCTGGCGATACCGTCACCATAGTTACCGGTGACGGCCAGGGTACCCTCACCGGCCAGGGTTAAATCGGTGCGGGCGTAGAGAGCCGCATCGGGGTCCTCCTCACCGATTGCGGCGTAGGCTACACCATCAGCGACGGTGTTGGTGGTACCCGTTTCCGTATAGAGAATAACCTCGTTAGCACTTTCAGCATTGATGGCCGCACCGTCGTTGTTGGCGATGGAAGCGTTATCCAGAACCAGGCGGACTACGTCCTCTTCACCGGCGGTAACCACAATCTGCCCGTCCGTCAGGGTACCGCTGAGCCGGTAATCTCCCGCCCCGGTGATAGTGATAACGCCGTTCGCAACGGTCACCCCGTCAGCGGAGGTGGGGTTAGAGAGATTAACGGTAACTTCACCCGCCCGATCCCAGGTGAGGTCATCTGCGTCGTAGTGGGTGTCGTAGCTAATCACACTAGCAGGAACCGTGCCGGGTTCATCTGCCACAGGGGTCGCCGCATCTGAGCTCTCGGTGGAGCTCGGGTCAGCAGACACCGAAGAACTCGCATCGGTGGAACCCGTCGAGCAGCCAGCCAGAGCGAGGGAGGCTAAGAGGGCCACTGAGGTTAGGGTCTTGGTGAACTTATCGGGCATTTTCATAGGGTTTTCCTTAGATTTCGACCTAGGTATGGGTCAGCGTTTAATGGGCTACCAGCGTGCGTGAACTTCAAAACGGGCCGGGGTCTCTACCGGCTGTAGGTAGATGTTTCGGGCGATGGTTCGGTTCCACTTGTTGGAGACAAGGTCGGGGTTCAGGGCCGCTAGTCCCGTAGCAAACTTGGAGATTTTGGAGGGGCGGACGCCGGCCCGCCAGAGATGCCTATCAGCGATTGAGGGGGAAGATCCTGATTTGGTTTCGATGATGACCATGCCAGCGGCGGTGTAGTCGGTTCCTACCTCGTACATAGAGGCGCGGGCCAGGGCCTGCTCGCTCATGGGGGTCCAGGTCAGGTTGGTGTCAATGGTCATGCGGGAGTCAACCGGGTTATTCTCAGATGCCGGGAGCAGTACGGTGGTGCGGCGGTAGGAGGTGGTCAGAACAGGCTCAAAAGCGGTGACCGGTGTCTCGATGAGGCCACGCAGTGATTCTTCAACATAGTCCCGTCCCGCTGCGTTCAGGTAGGCCCGGTCATTGCTGGGGTAGGGGATGCGCTCTTTGACCGTCACTGCCCGAGCGCCTTCGGTCTTGACCTCAAGAAAGGTAGCACCGGTGTCAAGATAGGAGCGGGTGCGGATCTTATAGCGGTTACGGCGGCCGGTGGCTGCCAGCCTATAGGAGTCCAAATTCTCAGTGTCGAAATAGACCGACTTGTAGGCAAAATGACGCTCGCCGTCGATTTCGAGCACAGAAGCCTCGCCAGGGAGGGCTGAGAGGATCTCTGCGGCGTAGCGGCCCTCGACGATGTACTTGCGATCGACACGGGTCTGCATGGCTGCTTTGGCGTTGAGCTCTGCCAGGCAGATACCGGGCCAGGAGGAAGGCACCATGGTGGAGGTACTCTGCTGGCCGGTGTAAATCTGGTCGTCAACTGCGGTTGCGGTCATGTTCTTTCCCTGTATCTGCATTACCTCGGTCGGCTCGCGACCGGCTTTCCTTGAGCTGTTGTTATCAGTGTTCTGGGCCAACCTATGTTTGAGCTGTAGTGAACGTAGCTTCTACATATGCTCTCATACGAGGATTAACTGAGGATTAATTTTGGTCTAGCTCTGGTTCAAAGTTGAGCAATCCAGTCTATTATTTCTCAGCTGTGACAGATGGCTGGGGAGAGATTCACGGGGAAAGCCCGGTCTGGGCTTGATTTAGCGCAGAGGAGTAGCGCCCGAGGCAGGCGGTATCTTAGAGGCTCCGCCAACGGTGTAACGGATGTTAGCAACAGTCTTATCATTGATGAGATCAAGCTCGGTGATGGTGACGTTTTCGATGGTATAGCCCATCTGAGTGCCCAGGTAGCTCTTAAGCTCTTCTTCGTCACCGATTGCGCGATCTACGATGACGATCTGGTTACGTAGGCTGGTCATGAGCTTAGGGTGGTCAACGATGAACATAATGACCAGTAGCAGGGCTGAGAGACCGATAGCAAGGCCGATGGGTTCGAGGCCTATGCCCATGAGCAGGCCTAGGGCCAGGGACGCGAAGTAGTAAGCCACTTCACGCTGATCCAGCTCGGTTGATCTCAGGCGGATGATGGAGAGGACTCCGAAGAGCCCTAACCCCATGCCGGCGCTGGTTGCATCTGCATTTGCCAGGGCCACAGTGACGGCGAAGACGCCCACGTTAATGATGATGTACGAGACCACCAAATCGCGGCGACGGTGGCGGGCCACGTACATGCCGCAGAGAAGAAGAATGGCCACGAGGTTGATAGCAGCCATAATGATAATGGTGTTCACGAGTGCGCTCCGCTTAAGTTCTAGTCCGTTTGTTTACTTACATCATTAGAGTAATCTCAGAGGCTATATCTAGCCTGTGCCCAGTTTAGCCTCCGCTTATGAAATATGAAGTACCCTGCGCAAGGTCTCGTGCGGCGGAGCACCTGGCCACCTGGCACCGCACCCCTAGAGACTCTGCGTTACCTCGAACAGGGCATCGGCTACATCGGCCCGCCAGATGTAGGTGGCGCGAGTATCGGCGCGCCCTGGGCCGCGATTGATGACGGCGATGGGTTTGCCGGCGCGGGCAAAATCAAGGGCAATTTTATAGGAGCTCATGACGGCAAGGGAGGATCCGAGCACCAGCAGGGAGCGCGCCCGCTCCCCCAGTTCTTTCACGGCCTGTTTGCGGGCAGGTGGCACAGGTTCACCAAAGTAGACCACGGCGGGTTTGAGTTTGGTGGAGCCACAGGCGAGGCAACCGACCATCTGAAAATCTTGAATGAAACGGGTGTCGATCTCGGCGTCACCATCGGGGTTTACGTGCAGGGTGGTGCTACCCAGGCGTTCAAGGTAGCCGGGGTTGGCGGCCTCGATTCGGGCGTCCAGTGACGTTCGCCCCTCGTCTGCTCCGCAGTCCAGGCACTCGATGTGGGAGAGGTCTCCGTGCAGGGTGACTACTTTTTGGGAGCCTGCCGCAGTGTGCAGGCCATCTACATTCTGGGTAATCAGCCCGGCCAGTTTTCCCCGGGCCTCGAGGTCTGCCAGCAGATAGTGGGCGGTGTTGGGGCGAGCGCGGCTCATCTGCCGCCAGCCCACAAACGACCGGGCCCAGTAGCGTTGCCGAGCCACTGCGTCATAGAGAAACTCCTGGTAGGTCATGGGGCGGTGGTTACGTAGGGAGCCAGCAGGCCCCCGGTAATCGGGAATACCAGAGCCGGTGGAAATCCCGGCTCCGGTGAGCACTAGCACCTGCCCGCCTGCCAGGAGTTGCCGCACGCCGTCCGCAGCCACCTGAGGCTCGGTAGGCTGGGCCGTTTCGGTCACAACCCGGTCGATGGAGCGCAGGGCCGCGGCGTGGGTGGCTGCGATGTCGGCTTTGGCGGTGATGGACGCGGACGCCCCGGCAAAGCGGGTATCGAGCTGGTCGGGTGCCTTGGGGAGCTGGTTCACTCTTCCAGTTTAAAAGACTAAAGACCCTATCGTTTCTCTCTTGACCCCGGGATAATCCGTGGGGTCAAGAGAGAAACGATAGGGTTGTGGCTGAGCTCTCAATTCAGCTTCTACTCGGCGGTGACCACTAGGCCGTCGACGGCGACGTCGGGGTTGACGTCGACGCGGACGGTGTCGCCGTCCTTGATGGTACCGGCCAGGATTCCCTTGGCCAGGCGGTCGCCGATTTCACGCTGGACCAGGCGGCGCAACGGGCGGGCACCGTAGGCCGGGTCGTAGCCTGCCAGGCCCAGCCACTCGGTGGCGGCGGGGGTGACGTCCAGGGTCAGACGGCGATCTTCGAGGCGGCGGGCCATCGAGTCAATCTGTAGCCCGACAATCGAGGAGAGATCGTCAGCTGAGAGCGGCTCAAACATGATGACCTCGTCGAGACGGTTGAGGAATTCCGGCTTGAAGGAGGCGTTCACGGTGTTCATGACGGCGCTCTTGCGGGCTTCGTCATCGAGGTTCTGGTCAATCAGGAACTGGGAGCCCAGGTTGGAGGTCAGAATCAGGATGACGTTGCGGAAGTCCACGGTGCGCCCCTGCCCGTCGGTCAGGCGGCCGTCATCGAGCACCTGAAGCAGGATGTCGAAGACCTCTGGGTGGGCCTTTTCTACCTCATCGAGCAGGACGACCGAGTAGGGGCGGCGGCGCACAGCTTCGGTGAGCTGACCGCCCTCTTCGTAGCCAACATACCCGGGAGGGGCACCAACCAGGCGGGCAACGGCGTGCTTTTCGGCGTATTCGCTCATGTCAATACGGACCAGGGCGCGCTCGTCGTCGAACTGGAACTCGGCCAGGGCCTTGGCCAGCTCGGTTTTACCGACGCCGGTGGGGCCGAGGAAGAGGAAGGATCCGATGGGGCGGTCGGGGTCTGAGATTCCGGCGCGGGAGCGGCGCACGGCATCAGCCACGGCGGTGACGGCCTTCTTCTGGCCGATGAGGCGTTTGCCCAGTTCGTCTTCCATGTGCAGGAGTTTCTCAGATTCACCCTGGAGCATACGCCCAGCCGGAATACCGGTCCAGGCGGAGATGACCTCGGCGATGTCGTCGGCAGTGACCTCTTCAGAGACCATGGACTCTTCGGAGGCGGTGTTTTCGGCCTGCTGGGCTGCGGCCAGTTCAGCTTCGAGGGCGGGTATCTCGCCGTAGAGCATGCGGGAGGCCTCGGCCAGGTTTCCTTCGCGCTGGGCGACTTCTGCCTTGGAGCGTAGCTCATCGATCTGGGTTTTGAGGTCGCCGACGCGGTTGAGCCCTGCCTTTTCGGCTTCCCAGCGGGCGTTCAAGGCGTCCAGCTCTTCCTTCTTATCTGCCATATCGGCCCGCAGGGCTTCAAGGCGCTCGGCGGATGCCGGGTCGGTCTCGTTGGCCAGGGCCAGCTCTTCCATGGTCAGACGGTCAACGGCTCGACGCAGGGCGTCAATCTCTTCGGGGGCCGAGTCGATTTCCATGCGCAGGCGGGAGGCTGCCTCGTCAATCAGGTCAATGGCCTTGTCGGGCAGCTGGCGCGAGGGAATGTAGCGGTTGGACAGGTTGGCGGCAGCCACCAGGGCGGAGTCAGCGATAGCGACCTTGTGGTGGGCCTCGTAGCGTTCTTTCAGACCGCGCAGAATACCGATAGTGTCATCAACGCTGGGCTCACCCACGTAGACCTGTTGGAAGCGGCGCTCGAGGGCGGCGTCCTTTTCAATATTTTCGCGGTATTCATCCAGGGTGGTGGCGCCTATTAGGCGCAGCTCACCGCGGGCCAGCATGGGCTTGAGCATGTTACCGGCATCCATGGACCCCTCGGAGGCACCGGCCCCCACAACCGTGTGAATCTCATCGATGAAGGTAACAATCTGCCCCTCGGACTTCTTGATGTCTTCGAGTACGGCCTTGAGGCGCTCTTCAAATTCGCCGCGGTACTTGGCACCGGCGACCATGGCACCCAGGTCGAGGGAGATCAGGGTCTTGCCGCGCAGGGATTCGGGCACATCTCCTGACACCATGCGCTGGGCTAGGCCTTCCACCACGGCGGTCTTACCGACACCGGGTTCACCGATGAGCACTGGGTTGTTCTTGGTGCGGCGGGAGAGCACCTGAATCACGCGGCGGATTTCGCTATCGCGCCCGATGACGGGGTCGAGCTTGCCTTCGCGGGCAACGGCGGTCAGGTCTGTGCCGTACTGTTCGAGAGCACCAAATGTGCCTTCGGGGTCGGGGGTTGTCACGGTGCGGTCTCCTCTCACGGTGGGGATGGTATCTTCGAGTAGCTTTTCGGTGGCTCCGGCTTTGTGCAGAGCGCGGGCGGTGGCGTCGTCACCGGCAGCCAGGGCTAGGAGCAGAACCTCGGTGGAGATGTAGGTGTCGCCCAGCTTCTCGGCTTTGGCCTGAGCTGTTTGGAGGGCAGCAAGGACGCCTCTGCTCGGCTGAGCCTGGGCCACAGAAGTCCCCTGCGCCTTGGGTAGCTTAGAAATTTCGGTGGAAGCAGCCAGTGAAATAGCGTCCACATCTAGCCCTGCGGCTTTGAGTAGCGCGACCGCCACCCCTTCGCGCTGGTCCATGAGAGCCTTGAGAATGTGGGCGGTGTCGAGTGTTGGGTTGCCCGCAGTATGGGCGTTTGTTGTGGCAGCCGAGAGCACTTCTTGGCTTTTGGTGGTGAATTGAGCGGTCATGATTCTCCTTACCTACTGGGAGGTTGTTCGTTCATACCTGAGTGTACTCCACTCAGCTTTACATTGAGTCTACTACACTCAACTATATTGCGCTATCTTTTAGGTAAAATTTTTAGCTGCGCCCTGCCACCCACCCTTGCGCAAGCTGGGTACCGTCATCCCTCTTCTTCAAAACCACCCAAAGAGCCGTACACTGGTAGCAGTCACTCACCGCAAGGAGAACCATGAACCGTACCGTCTACGCCGTTCGCCACGTAGCCTTTGAGAACCTCGGCATCTTTGAAAAACTACTCACCGACCGCGGCTTTACCGTGGAGTACCGGGACGCAGGCATAGCCCCTCTCAATACACGCGAGGTGCGAGAGGCAGACCTGCTGATTGTTCTGGGAGCACCCATCAGCGTGAACGACGCCCAGGACTACCCCTTCCTCTTCGAAGAGGTCGAGCTGATTAAGGCTCGTCTTGCAGACAAGAAGCCTGTGCTGGGCATCTGCCTGGGCGCCCAGCAGATTGCTGTGGCTGCTGGATCAGCGGTCGAACCTAACGGCGTGATTGAGCTGGGCTACTCCCCCGTCACGCTCACCCCAGAGGGCCTCAATTCTGTCTTGGCACCCTTGGAGGCCACCCCGGTTCTGCACTGGCACGGGGACGCTTTCACCCTCCCCCCGGAGAGCACCCACCTGGCCCGCACCCAGTTGTGCGAACATCAGGCTTTCACACTGGACGACGAACAAGGCCGCCCCTACGCGCTGGCCCTCCAGTTTCATCTTGAGGTCAACCCCCGCAATATTGAGCAGTGGCTGATTGCCTACGCCGACTATATTGTGGCAGCCGATCAGGAGGTCTCTGTAATTCGCCGCGAAGCCTCCCTGTACGCAGAAAAACTAACGGCAGCCGCGACCGAGGTGCTGGAGGCCTGGCTAACTGCCAATGCTCTCTAGGTTGACAGTCGCCCGGCAGTTAGTCGAGGAAATCGTACATTGATTCTTGCCGCTCGAGCTCCTCGCGGGTAGCGCTGTCTAGCCCCTGCCTGAGAGCCCGGGCCTTACGGTAGTCGCTGATAGCCAGCAGGAGCGTGGCCACAGCGAATGAGAAGGTCAGGATGCCGGTAGTGTTACCAAAAGCGGCCGACAGGCCGATAAAATCCTGACCCAACAGGGTAGCTGAGGCCGAGACGTTCCGCCCGTCAAGGCGGTCAGGAACAAGCATTCCAAAAATGCCGGCCATCACCCAGGTAGAGGCTAGCACCAGGGCCGTTATCGGCGGCAGACCAGCGCGAACCCCCGCTTCGTGTAGCTTCAGCTCCCGATGGGAATAGCCCCAGGCCACAAGCAGAAGGGCAAGCAGGGCGGGGCCAAAAGACACTGCAAAAATCAACATCAGGTCACCGCCGGCGCCGAAAAGGGCACGGCCTGCCGTGATCCAGAGAGCAGAGACAAAAGCCATGGGTATAGCCGCGTAGTGCAGGGCACTGAGTAGCACTCCGCCGCGCCTGTGCCCGGGATCAGGGGCAGCCACCCTGCGCACGGTAGGTTCCCCCTGCTCGCGGAGGTGGGGGGCAGAATGAGGTTTCTGAGGTTGCTGATGCGGTGAGCTCACCCTCCCCATTAAAGCGTCTTTGCCGGGTAGGGTGGAAGCTATGAGCACTCTTGAAGCAATCTTCTTTGACCATGACGGCACTCTCGTTGACACTGAACCCCTCTGGGCCGAGGCCAAAACCGCAGTAGCCGCTGAATTCGGTGGCGTCTGGTCCGAGCAAGACACCCTCGACACCCTGGGCAAGCCAGCCGCCTTCACCTTTACCCGTATGAAGGAACTGGGAGCTACCGAGTCAGCCGATGAGTTATATGAACAGCTCAAGGGCAAGATGTCGGTTTTACTCAAGGATGCCCGCGTTGAACTACTACCCGGCATGGAAGCCCTGCTGATGCAGGTAGCGGAAGCTGGTCTGCCCGCCGGTATCGTCACCAACGCCACCACCGACGTCGCACAGAACACCGCCCGCCTGGCACCAGAGGGCCTCTTCAAGACCCTGGTCACCGACGAGCAGGTTACCCATGCCAAGCCAGACCCCGAGCCCTACCTACAGGCGGCGCAGAACCTGGGGGTTACCCCTGCTAACTGTGTAGCCATCGAGGATTCTGCCTCCGGTGTTCAAAGCGCCACGGCTGCGGGTATGAAGGTGATTGTCGTTCCGGGTCTCACCGAAGTGCCGGAGCATCTAGGCCACGCCCGCTACAGCCACACCGACCTCACGCTAGAAAAAATCCGCGCCCTGGTCGAAGGTTAAAAAAAATATAGGTACCGGATGTAACTCCGGTACCTATACGAGGGTGGGCTACTTAAGGTTGCCCTGGCCGTCTTCGATATGGCCACGCAGGAACCACTGGAAGAGCTCAAGCTCAGCGGTCTGGCCAATCAGCAAGTCCTCGGTGATGGGATCAATACTACCCACCTTGGCGATAGCGGCACGGTGGTCTTCAACAACCACGTTGTAGACCTCATTCAGGGCACGGATATGGGCCAAGGCATCGGCGCGGTCAACGTCGTACTCAGCCCAGGTGCGCTTTTCAACCAGGTCACCGGAGAGGCCATTGGGAGCAACCCCCATGGTCGCCATGCGTTCAGCGATTGCATCGACAAAGCCGCGTACCAGGTCAACCTGGGGATCTAGCATCTCGTGAACAGCGATAAAGTTGGGGCCAACTACGTTCCAGTGGGCGTGCTTAAGTACCAGGTGTAGGTCGTTCAGGGCGTGCAGGCGCATCTGTAGCACGTCTGCAACGTGGTGGCCTGATTCTTCGGTGAGGCCGGGAACGGTAAATGATGCGTACTTGCTCATGGGATGAGACTTCCTTTCAGTGATAACCGCCGAGTGTGCATTGCTATCGGCGGGCTTGCTTCACCCCTTACCCTACGCAGGAAGAACACCCTTTTCAAGTCTTATTATGAGAAAATCATAATAAGTAAACCCTGGGCTGGCTTGGTCGTACGCCTTATATTTACCTTAAGTAAGCCTAACCTGAGCGCATCTGACCGGGCCCAACACCTGCGCCCTGCCCACCACCCACCAATAGGCAAAACCTGCCTTACCTTATTCCGTGCTTCAAAAAAATTTTTTGCCACAGCGACACACGGTCGCTAAAGTAGAGACAACGAAGGGGAGTAGTTCCCACCGGCGCGGTGCCACTATGAGGCGCAGGCTCAGACACCAACAGCGCCAACGCGGTTTATCGACACACTGGTTAGCCCACCGAGGCCCCCGGTAAACCACCGCCTAGCTCAGCGCTGGCGGCGAGCGAGACCTTCGGCTAAAAGCAAACCGTTTCTAGCCGAAGCATATCTACGCTATCGCTTCGGCTCCTGACCAAAGGTAAACATCGTGCCAGCAGCCACCCCAAACTCCCCCGCCGTACCCCACACCTCTCGCCCCGAGCCTACTCGCGCCCAGATTCGCCGCTGGCGCCGCTACCTGGCTGAGGAAATCTCAGAAGCCCATATCTACGCGGCCCTTGCCGACCGCGCGGAGGGTAAGGACGCAGAAATTCTGCGCGAAGTCGCCCAGGCCGAGCAGCGCCACCAGAACCACTGGCGCGAGCTTTTGGGCGAGCATGCCCACCCCGAGCCCAGACCATCTATCTCAGCCCGTTTCTTGCAGCTACTTGCTAAGAACTTTGGCTCTGTTTTTGTGCTGGCCTTGGCTCAGCGCGCAGAGGCCCGCTCCCCCTACGCCCTTGACCCCGATGCCACCGAGGCTATGGCCGCCGACGAGTCCATCCACGAAGAAATTATTCGTGCGCTGTCTACCCAGGGCCGTGAGAAGCTCTCGGGAAACTTTCGCGCCGCGGTCTTTGGCGCCAACGACGGGCTGGTCTCGAACGCAGCGCTGATTATGGGAATTGGCGCCTCGGGCGCCAGTAGCTCCATGGTGCTTCTCTCGGGGGTTGCGGGCCTGCTGGCCGGTGCGCTCTCTATGGCCGCAGGCGAGTTCGTCTCGGTACGTTCCCAGCGCGAGATGCTGGATGCATCCCGCCCCACCCAGGTCACTCTGGACGTTGCCCACCACCTCGATATCAACCAGAACGAGCTGGAACTGATTTATAAGGCCCGCGGCATGAGTGAGGAGGCCGCCCGCCACCGCGCTTTGGAACGCTTCGGCTACTTCACGTGTGACTGTGACCCCTCGCTTTCCTTCCGTGATGACCTTGAGGGTGAGGGCGCCGAGGTTCAGCACGGTGCGCTCGGCAGTGATGTGGGGGCGGCGGCATCTAGTTTCTGCTTCTTTGCTTCTGGCGCGCTGATTCCGATTCTGCCTTATCTCTTCGGCCTGGGTGGAGGCACTGCCATGCTGGTGGCCATGCTACTCGTGGGTTTTGCGCTCATGCTCACCGGTGGCGTAGTTGGCCTACTCTCTGGAGCCTCCCCCTTTAAGCGCGGCCTGCGACAGCTGGCCATAGGCTATGGGGCGGCCCTTGCCACCTACCTGCTGGGCCTGCTCTTCAATACAGCGGTACTTTAGTAATTTCACAAGACCCATTCAAAAATGTTCCTTACACAGGCTTGTTTACAATATTTCTACTAGCCAGATCGCATCCATAGTTGTAGAATTATTGCAATTACCATTACAGAAGCTTATTCATAAGGGGTTCCGCAAGCTCACACTCGCTATGAACCTGCCTCACCTAAACCCTTTTGAATAAGCCTCCTAAAACTAGGAGCATCCTTGGGCAAAAAATCGATAACCCTTCTAGCAACATTAACGCTAACCCTCATAGGTTGCACCTCTCCAACCACTTCCAGTCAAACAGAGTCAGAGTCTGCATCTGCGTCCCCGACTACGGTAGCCAGTAGCACATCGTCAGCGAGCGCGACTACGACCTCAACCGCTTCTGCGCAGGTGACTCCTTCGCTTAGCCCCTCTACTCTTACTGCAACATCTGACGAAAGTACTGGCTACACCTCAAATCTTTCCACAGAAAAAGCTAACAGCTACCTCGTTTTAAATGACTTTTCAGGAGCCACCACAGGCTGGCAGGACGGCGTCTATCACATAGCGGAGAAATCAGACATCACGGGGATTGGCACCGAATTGTCCTCCTGCACCCCCGCACCAGATCACAACGATATGGGGGATGGCTTCAGCAATAATACCCAGACACTAAGGCTCAATCTCGGCCATAAATTTGATACTCTCAAATTTGAAGTAGGTCAAGGGAACGATTCTAAATCCCTCAACCAAGATTTAGCTGTTCGAATCACTGACGGTTCTAAGCAAATTGGTGAGATTACCACGGTTAAATTTGATGAGTACAAGACTGTAGAAATTTCAACCAAAGATAGGAACGTTATTTTCATTCAGTTCTACATGCCCGCAACAGCTGGAGAAAGTTGCTACTCCAACTCAATCGTCCCCGTCATTTTTAACGTTGAACTCAGCTGATTACCCGTAGACTCCTCATGGATGAAGCAGAAGAGACTCCTCAACTGCATAACGAAGCTCCTGCAAAGAAAACAGAGAGAGGGAAGTTACCAACCTGGATGAAATCTCCTGCGAAAACAGTCCTCGGCATCACCGTAGGGAGCCTTGCGATCTTATCAGTTTCATTGATTAGCATAAACGCCTCTGTGCAGATTGGTGACACAACAGAAATACATAATAATTTCGGTTCAGCAGTAGCAAGTTCTTCACAGACATCGCTTCAGTCAAAATCCGTCAGTACAGAAGAAGCGAAACTTTCCATGGATACTGGTACCTGTTTACTCTCTGGAACCCCGGTTCCCTGCGACACAGAACATGACCAAGAAGTGATTTCTACAGATATTGGCACCTGTGATATCTCTACTCTCTACGCATATGTCTCAGGGAACCCAGACTTTGACTACTTCGGCCCCTCTGTCTCTGTCTCCTCTTCTGGCAGTCATTGCATCGCTCATTTTCCTTCCCGGCAATCAAGTGTCGAAGGGGCATGGGCAAATCCAGCCGCTGAGATAGACCCTCTTCGAGCTTGCTTTGCAGGACCACAAGCTATATCCCCCATTGTTGATTGTTCACAGCCTCATACCGGCGAAATAGTCTATCAACAAGATACCACTACCACAGAAAGCATGGATTGCCAGGCCCGAGCAGAAGAATACACTAACACTCCCTATTTTGATTGGCGTGATACCTTACGGGTTGACCAGCTTAACGATGACAGCAAGGGAGTGCGACAGTGCATTCTTACCATACGAGGTGATGGTGAGCTCAAAACCGGACTGCGCAATTTGAAAAACACGAAAGTCCATGTTGCCCCCTCTTCATAGAGGCCTATTTATAAGGGTGAGGTGAGCCAGGCTCGCGCTGGATGGAGCCAGCGGCTTCGCTGCGAGCCTGGGTCGCCTGATTACTTTTGAATAAGCCTCTTTGAATAGAGTTAATTTAAGACTCTTCGCACAATCGTTTTTACGTTCACAGTAAAACCTTTGATAAAATCAATCATCCCCCATTTATTTTGTTACACACAAAAGGTAACCGATCCCCCATGAAAAAAAGAATACTCTCGATGGCGGCCAAGTCTGTTGTGACCTCCCTCCTCCTCATCGCCCTCCCCTGGGCCAGCGCCGCCCACGCCAATCTCACTGATACAGACGGTGATAAACTGCCCGACACCTGGGAAACCAGTGGCTACGACGCCAACAGTGACGGCGTCATCGATATCGATTTTCCCGCCCTAGGAGCTAGCCCCTACCGCAAGGATCTCTTCGTCGAGATGGACTGGATGCCCCGCGCTGATGGCGGCATCGAACTGGCACCGGTAGAGGATCTCGACCGCATTGTCGACGTTTTTGCAAAATACCCGATTCGAAACCCCGACGGAAGCACAGGGATCACTTTACATCTAGACGCTGGTGACGCTCGCGGTGATAGATATAACCTAGGTGGCGGTAACCAAGTCGAATACAATCGCCTTAATAATCACCTTAACGATCTAACCACCATCAAGAACCAGCCAGGAAACTTTGACTCCGCCCGTGGAGGTATCTTCTACTACATGATCTGGGGCGACCTCTACAGCAATGGCTCCTCCTCAGGTATCGCCTGGATGAACGGCATGGACTTTCTCGTCACCGTAGGGCAAACCTACTACGGTCGAGGATCTAGCAATATTCGGGTAGGAACTTTCATCCACGAATTCGGGCATAACCTAGGCCTGGGCCACGGCGGGGCAGACGCAGTTAACTACAAGCCCCACTATCTGAGCGTCATGAACTATGCCTACCAGTTCACCGGCGTGCCCAAGCAAGGTGGCCTGAACTACTTCGGTTTCTCCCAGCGCACAGGTCTGACTCTCGACGAAAATGCAGTGAACGAAGCGGTCGGGTTAGGCTCCGCCTCAGCCGGTTACACCTACACCAACAGCAGATTCAGTCTCCGCCGCGCATTAGCCCACAAGAACCTCGACCTCAACCAGAACGGCACTATCGATGCAGACCCCATTCAGGTTGACCTCAACAATGACGGCCAGTTTACTCAGTTGTCTGCCCCCAACGACCTGCTCCTCATGCGCTTTCAAACCCGCGCGTACGCAGGCGGCGCTACACCTGATCAGGAACACGACTTGCAGATCCACCCCAATGAGCTCACCGCAGATGACGCCCGGGCTCTTAACCTCATCCCCTAAACCCTGCTCAAGCTCTCATCAGCCTCTCCCCTTATCTTTCTTTCATAAAGGAACACCCTCATGATCCCCTCTGAGAAGCAAAAACTCAGCCGCAGAACTACACTCAAAACCGCAGGTTGGAGCGCACCAGTCGTACTCACCAGCGCAGCTGTCCCCGCCTACGCAGCATCGACACCTCCAACAGGTGCAGAGCTTTCGGCCGATTACGGCCTCTTCGCCCAAATGATCAATAGCAGCATCGACAACCCCTTTGACACCTATGCAGGTGTCCACTCCTACGAAGGTAACGTCACAGACTCATCGGGTAACGCCCAATACGACAATGGACAGATTACCGGAACCAGCGGTCTAGCAGCTCACGGTGAAGGGGTATTTACCCCCGGTGGCACCGTAGGTGAGGGCAGCTATGGCGGTATGGGTTTCTGGGCTTCAGCTCCCTACGACGCTGCAACACGACAAGCAGCTGCAGGCACTACACTTCTAGCTGCAGGAACAAGTTTTGAGGTAACCTACCGGTTTACTTTTAATGACGAGTTCGCCATCAATGACCCCCTACGCTGGCGGACGGGTGCCGATGGGCCCTACCTAGCCATAGAAGATAATCCCACCAGCCGCCTTCGCTACAGTAATGGTGCTGCTTTCCGGGCCCGCATGTTCGCGCCAGAAATTGATGGGTTAGTGTGGACTGGCCGCCTCATCACCGTACTAACCGAAGACCTCATCATCAGTCACCGGGATAATCAGTCTAATCTGGGTCAGATTCTTGCCAGCAACCACGCTGTTTACCACGACATCACTGAATATCTGGAACAGGGCGAAGTCACCATCGCCCCGATTGATAACGCGCAACTAGTGCTCACCGCAACAGGCTACGATTCTAAAATCATTAGCCTCGTCGGCAAGCAGGTCACCATCGCCTTACCTTTCTAGCCCTTTCCCCCCAGCACCTCAACACAGTGACCTGAGAAAGTACCCCGTCGGGTTTGCAGAATACCGAGACTTAAAAGATAAGAAGGGGCGTCGCACCCCAAGGGGTGCGACGCCCTCACCTTCTTGCGAGGCTACTAGTTACGATTACTTGTTAGCGAAAATCTCCCGCATGAGCTGGGCGGCCTCTGAGGGAGTCTTGCCCACCTTGACACCAGCGGCCTCCAGGGCCTCCTTCTTGGCCTGGGCAGTGCCAGATGAGCCGGAGACAATCGCGCCAGCGTGCCCCATGGTCTTACCCTCGGGGGCGGTGAAACCAGCGACATAGCCAACAACGGGCTTGGTCACGTTCGCCTTGATGAACTCGGCGGCCCGCTCCTCAGCGTCACCACCAATCTCACCAATCATGACGATAGCTTCGGTCTCGGGGTCAGCCTCAAAGGCCTCGAGGGCATCAATGTGGGTGGTGCCGATGATGGGGTCACCGCCAATACCGATAGCTGTGGTGAAGCCGATGTCACGTAGCTCAAACATCATCTGGTAGGTCAGAGTACCGGATTTAGAGACCAGACCAATCTTGCCCTTACCCGTGATATTAGCGGGGGTGATACCCACCAGGGACTCGCCAGGGGTGATGATTCCGGGGCAGTTGGGGCCAATAATGCGGGTGACCTGCTTGCCGGAAGCATCGACCTTGCTCTTGGCATAGGCCCAGAACTCGGCGGTATCACCCACGGGAATACCCTCGGTGATGACGACAACAAGGGGAACCTCAGCGTCGATAGCCTCGATGACGGCGTCCTTGGTAAAAGCCGGGGGTACAAAGACGATGGAGACGTCAGCGCCAGTTTCCTTGACAGCCTCGGCGACAGTGCCGTACACGTTCAGTTCAATGTCGTTACCGGCAGCGTCCTTGTGAGAAACGGTGGTGCCCGCCTTACGGGCGTTCACGCCACCAACAACCTGGGTACCGGCAGCCAGCATACGGGCGGTGTGCTTGGTACCTTCACCACCGGTGATGCCCTGAACGATGACCTTGGAGTCCTTGTTCAAAAAGATAGACATTTTAAAACCTTCTACTAATAATCAGCGGTGACTTAGGCGGTATGGGCCAACTCGGCGGCCTGATCGGCACCTGAGTCCATGGTCTCAGCCTGGTGAACCAGTGGGTGGTTGGCCTCAGTCAAAATGCGGCGGCCCTCTTCAACGTTGTTGCCGTCCAGGCGTACAACCAGAGGCTTGGTTGCCTTATCGCCCAGAATCTCAAGGGCCTTGACAATACCGTTGGCTACAGCGTCGCAGGAGGTGATGCCACCAAAGACGTTGACAAAAACAGACTTGACCTGCTCGTCGTTCAGAATGATGTCGAGACCAGCTGCCATGACTTCAGCCGAGGCACCGCCACCAATATCGAGGAAGTTAGCGGGCTTGACGTTGCCGTGCTTCTCGCCGGCATAAGCCACAACGTCCAAGGTAGACATCACAAGGCCCGCACCATTACCGATAATGCCGACCTCACCGTCCAGCTTGACGTAGTTGAGATCGTTCTCCTTAGCCTTAGCCTCAAGCGGGTTCTCGGCTGACTTATCAACCAGGGCCTCGTGCTCGGGCTGGCGGAACTCGGCGTTGTCGTCCAGGGAGACCTTGCCGTCCAGGGCCAGGATTGTGCCGTCACCGGTCTTGACCAGCGGGTTGACTTCAACCAGGGTGGCATCTTCCTTCTTGTAAACCTCGCCCAGCTTGACGAGCACAGCAGCGACGCCCTCGCGGACCTCCTCAGCAAAACCGGCGGCCTCAACAATTTCAGCGGCCTTCTCAGCGGTGATGCCGTCCACGGGGTTGACCTCAACCTTAGCCAGGGCCTCAGGGCGCTCAGCGGCCAGGGTTTCGATATCCATACCGCCTTCAACGGAGCACATGGCCAGGTAAGATCGGTTGGCGCGATCCAGCAGCATAGAGAAATAGTATTCTTCAGCTATGTCAGCGCCCTGGGCAATCATCACGCGGTGGACGGTGTGACCCTTGATGTCCATACCCAGAATCTGCTGGGCGTACTCATAAGCCTCATCTGCGGTCTTAGCGACCTTCACACCGCCAGCCTTACCGCGGCCGCCCACCTTAACCTGGGCCTTGACTACGGTGACGCCGCCGATTTTCTCAGCCGCTGCCTTTGCTTCTTCGGGGGTGGTAGCCACGATGCCCTGGAGCACGGGGACGCCGTGCTTCTCAAAAAGATCGCGTGCCTGGTATTCAAACAGGTCCACAGGAGTGTCCTTCTTCGTCGAAGTCTTGCCAAACCGGGCGTCGGCTCAGCTATTACAGTTGTGAAGGCCGCACCCCGGCGAGAGCCAGAGCACAGAGCACTTCTCTAGGAGCAACTTTAGCGCACTTCACACACGGGGGCGAACTTCGTTACACCCCGGGCTACTTAACTTTCTCGCACGCATCCAGAATATTAACCAGGAAGGGGGCAGTGTCTGAGGCCCGAGGAACCATCAAATATTCCAGCTCATCAATGCGCCAGAGCATAATACGGGCCTCGGCCACGGTGCAGGAAAGCGCCTTGCCCGGATCAAAGAAATCCGGAGGGAAGTCAAAATGCACAACCTCATCAATCACATCGGCAGCCGCCACCCCGCTCAGATTCAGCACGGTACGGTTAACCGAGACGTCGAGCACCAGGCCCTCATCGCCCCCCAGGGCCGCTGCTAGCGCCCGCCCCAGCCTGACGGCGTCCACGCGGGTAACCACCAGATAGATACCCTCTTCAACGTAAAGACAGGCCACCACCTGGCGGGTGCCATAGAGCAGGTGCAGGGCCGTGGCATCACCGGTGACCTGGCCACGGGTAGCGGGCAACTGAGCCCCCAACACTTTCTCGATGCGGCGGGCCGCCTCGCTTACCGGATCAATTTCAATGCGGAAGAGAGCGAGGTCAGCTATCTCTTGGAGCTGCACCCTCGTATCGGTGACCTCGTCCATAGCCTCGGTGAATTCTTCGGCGATTGACGGAACGCTAGAGTCGTAGTCCATACGGTATTTTCCTCGGGGTGTGAGTGATAAAAGCCTGGCAGGCTGGGGTTAGGGTTACCCTGACAGGCAGGTTGTTATCTATACTAACTGCCTCCCGCTGAGCGCAGGCCCTGGAGCCGGAGCCACCCCCGCCTCCAGAAGAGCTGAGGTGCCTCCCCGCCTCCCTACTTCTTGGCCAACGGTGCATACCGCAGCAGTAGGCGCTTCTCCTCTGTAGCAAAACGTACCTTGACCACAGTCTTATCGCCCGTGCCTTCAACCGCCGTCACTCGCCCCTCACCAAAGCTCTTGTGCTCCACAACGTCCCCCACCGCAAGTGCAGGAATCTCCTTATTTGGCTGCACACGCGAGACATTGCGGGCCGCGGCCTTGAGCCCGTAGGTGGCTGACCCGTTGACCTCACTGGTTGAGGGTTCGGACGCCCGCGCGCGGCTAGAAGCCCCGCCAGCCGGCTCGTCAAAGCGGGACGTATAGGTGGGTGCCCCATAGGCAGTACCCCCGTAGCCTGTTGTACCTGAGCGTCCGCGCCAAGCACCGGTACCGCCGGAGTAGGCGCCCCCACTGTAGCTACCGTAACCCCCGTAGGAGGAACCGGTACGCTTCCAGTCAATGAGCTCCTCAGGAATTTCTTCGAGGAAAGGCGAAGGCGGGTTAAACTGGCTCTGACCCCACATACTCCGATTCTCAGAGCGAGTCAGGTAGAGGCGCTCCATGGCGCGGGTCAAGCCCACGTAAGCAAGGCGGCGCTCCTCACTCATCTCAGCCTGATCGGTCAGCGCCCGCTGGTGCGGGAAGAGACCGTGCTCCATGCCGGTCAAAAAGACCACCGGGAACTCCAGACCCTTAGCGGTGTGCAGGGTCATCAGGGTTACCACCCCCTGGGAGCGCGCCTCGGCCACCTCCGCGGCAATTTGAGCGGCAGACGGCCCGCCCTCAGTATCATGCTTAGGCTTGTTGGGAATCTGATCGGCATCAGCAACCAGCGAGACGTGCTCCAGAAAGTCCTCGAGGGCAGCACCCGGGTTCTCAATTTCGAACTCACGTACAGCGTCTACCAGCTCTGAGAGGTTTTCGACGCGAGACTCGTCCTGAATATCCTTGGACTCGCGCAGGGTAGCCAGATAACCGGTTTGCTCCAGCACAGCCTCCAGGCAGGTGGCTGCAGGCTCAGTGGCAGCAACCTGGGCCAGGTCATCAATGAGCTGGACGAAGGCGGCCAGCTTCTTCACGGCCGCAGCACCCAGGCCAGGAATATCGGCCCCAAGGCGCAGAGCAGCCATGAACGAGATACGGTTGGCTCGAGCGAAGTCAGCAACTACCGACTCGCTCTTAGCCCCAATCCCCCTCTTAGGTTCGTTGAGAATGCGGCGCAGGTTGATGTCGTCGTCGGGGTTGAGTAGCACGCGCAGGTAGGCTAGGGCGTCCTTGATTTCTTTGCGCTCATAGAAGCGGGTGCCACCAACCACCCGGTAGGGCAACCCCACACGCATGAGCATCTCTTCGAGGGTACGCGACTGGGCGTTGGTGCGGTAAAAAATCGCAACGTCGCCGGGGGCGGTGCCGTGCTCATCGCGCAGGCGGTCAATCTCCTGGGCTATGTAGCGGGCCTCAGCATGCTCCGATTCGGCCACGTAACCAGTGATTTTAGCGCCGTCGCCACTGGCCGTCCAAAGCTTCTTAGGGCGGCGGTCTGTATTACGCTCAATCACCGCGTTCGCAGCAGAAAGGATGTTTTGGGTGGAGCGGTAGTTCTGCTCCAGCAAGATGGTGCGGGCCTTGGGGTAGTCCTGCTCAAAATCGGTGATATTGCGAATATCAGCGCCGCGAAAGGCATAAATCGACTGATCAGAATCACCCACCACCGTCAGCTCAGCGGGCGGGTAGGCATCCGGGTAGGGGCCGCGAGCAGACTCGCCGGGAGTGCTTGTGCCGCTGCCGGCGTCCGCGTTTCCTCCAGCGGAGCCGGACGCCGCCCCCACCAGGGCTCGTACCAGCTGGTATTGGGCGTGGTTGGTGTCCTGATACTCATCCACCAGAATATGGCGGAAGCGGCGGCGGTAGTAGTCAGCCACCTGCGGGTGATCCTTGAGCAGGTTGACGGTCTCAAAGATGAGGTCGTCAAAGTCCAGAGAATGGGCCGCCCGCAAGCGCTCCGTGTAGGCCGTGTAGACCTTTGAAATCACGCCCTCCCAAGGGTCTGTTGGGCTTGTCTCGGCAGCAAACTGGCGGGCGCTGACCAGCTCGTTCTTCAGGTTGGAGATGCGATTGCCCACCGCCTTGGCGGTGAACTTCTTAGTATCGAGGTTCATCTGCTTGATAATCAGGGTCAGCAGGCGCTGCGAATCGGCTGAATCGTAAATTGTGAAGGTGGACTTGAGCCCCAAGGTCTTGGCTTCCCGGCGGAGCACACGCACACACAGAGAGTGGAAGGTCGAAATCCACATGCTCTGGGCCCGCGGCCCCACTAGAGCTGTGATACGCTCACGCATCTCAGCGGCAGCCTTATTGGTAAAGGTAATAGCCAGAATCTGCCCCTGGTGGGCCCGGCCCGTCGCCAGCAGATAGGCGATACGGTGGGTCAGCACACGGGTCTTGCCCGAACCCGCTCCCGCCACAATCAGCAGGGGCGAGCCCGCGTGGCGCACCGCCTGCTCCTGGTTCTCGTTCAACCCCGCCAGCAACTGTTCCGGGTCTACCTGGGCCGGGCCAAGGGCGTCCTCAAAATCCTGCATGAACCCGCCCACCTGGTAGGACGGCGGAACAAAGTCACCGGCCACAGTTGCCTCATCGTAGAAGGGGTCGTAGGGGGGCTCATCATCCGCCGTCGCCTTCTCAGATGTGGGCGCGGCGGGGCGCTTGCCCGAGATCGCAGGCATAAAATCATCGTCAAACATGGTGAGCCTCTTCTGATTCCTTGACCGTTACCTAACCCATCTTAGGCGAACATATTTTCGAGTCCCACCCTATTTAGCTGACAGATAAGATAGAGCACATGGGTCTTTCAAAAGGTCAAAAGAAGCGCCTCTACGGCGAGCAGGCAGACACACCGGCCTCGCATCCCCACTCAGCTACCTCAAGGGGTGTAGCAGGGCGGGCGTCCGCGCCCTCTTCCCGCGCCGCATCAGAGCCGCGTGCGGTCGCAGACCTCACGCGCACTGACCTCACCGCAGAACCGAACAAGGGCGGTGGTTCCTACATCTTTGTGGGCGTTGCCTTTGTGGTGACTGTGCTCTTTTTGCTCTACTACTACCTGATGCTTCTACCCGGCGTTTCAGCGGTGGCCGGAGCGACCGCACCTGAACTCATGCTTCACTTTGATGCAGATCATCTACAGGAGGTCGCCGCGGGTCTGGGTGAAGAGGGGCTGCGTAGCTACCAGATATTACACCGATCCACGGGCCTAATCCTGCCCCTCATTTTCGCCTTTACGTGGTGGAACATGGTCCGAGCCTCTGGTTTTGAGCTACAGCAGGGGCGCTTCATGCTGACCCTGCCCGTGGCCTATGCGGTGGTATTTATTGCTGGCGGTTTCGCCATAGACTCCGCCCTGGCGCGGCCTCTGAGCTCGGCAACCTTACTGGCTTCCGTCCTAATCTCTGCTCGCTGGGCCCTGTTTGTGCTCTGTCTACTCCAGCTCGGCTATATGGCGGTTCGCCTGGTGCGCTCCAAGGTAGACGCCTTCGCACGGGGCGAACTTTAAAGTGCGCGAGGGCTCAATTTTGTGTAAAAATCGCCCTGTTTTTGACACAAAATTGAGCCCTCGCCTAGGAGTTATCCACAGATTTCAGATTTAGGTGCTGGGAGCAGCTCACAGCGGTGAAAATACCGGTATGAGTAAACTTCACCACCTCCTCCCAGCACCGCTCTTTACCCTGCAGGACGCCGCAACCTCAGGGATTACTCGCAACCAGGTCGTCCGGGGCGGCACCACCCGCATCGCCTTGCAGGTCTACGCGCTCGAAGGGTATTCTCCGCCGCCCGAAGAGCTCCTTAAACTTATTCATTGCACCGCGCCACAAGTCGTCATCGGGTCAGTCTCGGCAGCTCGGTTGCTCGGTTGCTCGGCATGAGATTGCCGCCCAGGCTTCAGCAAGACTCGACTGTCTATCTCCTCCAGGGCCAAAGCCCCACCCGGGTAAGGCGAAAAGGCGTGCGTTGCTCTCGTGCTGTACTCAAGCCCGAAGAAGTTTTTACCGTGAACGGGGTTCCTTGCACCACCCATGAGCGCACCTTCTTTGACCTGGCTCAGGTGCTGAGCTATCGCGAGCTCATCGCCGTGGCAGACGGACTTCTGGTTCACCATGAGCATCGGGCCAATCAGCACGTGCCGATTCGTACGCGGGAACAGCTTCAAAAGTACCTCCGCAAGCACCCCGGCAAACGCAGAATTAAAAAATGTCGATATGCCGTAGAGAATGCGGTGACAGGTAGCGATTCTTATATGGAGAGTCTCCTGCGGTGTATTTTGCAGGACGCCGGTGTGCGCGGACTCGAATGCAACGTGCCGGTTTACGACGATTTTTGGGAATCTGCTTTTTCAACCCGGCCTCGCCCTCATCGGCCAAAAACTCAGCATCCAGTACGAGGATGAGCATCACGGTGGGCGTGAGCAGATTCGGCGCGATATCACCCGGGCACGAGCAGTTGCTAGCCTTGGTTGGCGGGAGGTCAGAATTTTCTCAGACGATATATATGAGAAGGTCTGGTTCCGTGGCGAGTATCTGCCACGAGCCGCGATGTTGGTGCTCACCGCTCTCGAACAATAAAGCGGGAGTAAGTGCCCTCGAATGGATTCGAACCATCGACACCCGCTTTAGGAGAGCGGTGCTCTATCCCCTGAGCTACGAGGGCGTACCTTCTTTACGAAGACTCACACCAGTATAGTCGCTGTTTGAAGAAGATCGTAACTCGGCGTGCGAGACTTGTGACATGAGCATCCTCATTGATCCACCAACCTGGGCGGCCCACGGCACCGTTTTTTCGCACCTGATCAGCGATACCTCGCTCTCAGAACTCCACGCTTTTGCCCGGGCACAGGGAGTGAGCGAACGCGCTTTTGACATGGATCATTACGACGTTCCAGCCCACCGCTACGATGATCTGGTGGCTGCTGGTGCCCGCCCCGTCAGCGGTAATCGGCTTACTCGCGTCCTTGTTGCAAGCGGGCTTCGCGTCCCTTTGAAAGAGCGGCCATCGAAGATACGCCGTACCCTGGTGGGTCGGTGGGAGCGGCTTCTTCCGGGGCAGTCGGAGCTCGGCCTTAATCTGTTGGCTCGGTGGGAGGAGCCCCACCGCTCTTACCATAACAGCGCACACCTGCTAGAGATGTTGAACCACCTAGAGCGGCTAGCGCAAATAGAAGGTGTCTGCCTGCCCAATACACTTGTGCTGGCGGCCTGGTTTCACGACGCCGTTTACCAGGGTGTTCCAGGCTCGGACGAGGCTGTTAGCGCAGACCTGGTGCGGCAGCTTTTAGCGGGCCTCGTCTGCGACGCCACGGTAGAGGCCACCGCCCAGCTGGTGCAAGCCACGGCCACACATTCTTCTCAGCTCACTCACGCTATGGTAGCTGCGGGGCTGGAGCAGGTGCATCTTGACCTCTTTTTCGATGCTGATTTAGCGATCCTTGGATCCACCCCCGACCGCTACCGCAGGTATGTGGCTGGGGTGCGAGCTGAGTTTTCACAGCTGCCCGAGCATGATTTTGTTCGAGGCCGCCTAGCTGTGCTTAAGCAGCTGACTGCGCACGGTATTTTTGTTACGGACGCCGCCCGCCAGCTTTTTGCGGAGTCGGCGTCGAGGAACACCGCAGCTGAAATGAGAGAGCTTGAGGGCCGGCTTTAGCCGTCTACTTTTGGGTTGTTTTCTTTTTGAACATCACCCGAGAAATGATGAGGCCAAGGACGATGCCAATGCCGCCGGTGACAGAGACCCACATGGCCGCGTGGCCCACAAACAGGGCGATGAGCAGGCCAGCGATGATGCCAGGAACAGCGCCTGCAACCATGCCGACTGCCATGTAGGTGAATTCCCGGTCTGATGAGCTGACGGGGTTTTCAAAGTGGGGGCTTTCGAACTTTTGCGACATACCACCATTTTAGCTGTGCTGGTGAGGTGCGAAAAAATGGGCGTAAAAATGCGCCCCAGCTGGTCGTCTGGTGGCGCATTCGCAAACACTGGGTTTGCAGGGATCCATACCGTGTTGTGATGTGTGGCAGGAAGTTTTCTGCACAGAGGGCTTGTGATTGACCAGGGCCGTGTGCAGCTCCGTTGAGCGGGGCAGGGGTGTATGCCCCTGCTCAGGTAGGAGAGGCTTTAGATACCAGCGGTGTAGTAGCCGTCAACGGGCATGAAGCCGCCGCCGTCAACTGAGCTCAGCATGGTCCCCTGTGAGGGGTTGAGAGCTGAAATCATCTGACCGTTGCCAACGTAGATGCCAACGTGTGCGTAGCCGTTGGTGAAGACGATGTCACCGGGCTGGGGGTTCGAGGTGGGGGTCAGCTCGCCTGCCATGGCGTAGGTGTAGGCGGTCAGGTTGATGCCGGCCTGAGCGTAGACGTAGGAAACGAAGCCTGAGCAGTCCCATGACTTGTAGGACTTGCCGCCCCATACGTAGGCGCCGCCAATGCCGTCGTAGGCTGCTGCCAGTACGGCCTCACGTGCTGATGAAGATGTTGCTGCGGGAGCTGCCTGGGGGGTCACTGCGGTGTTCTCAACCTGGGCAACGTCGGTTGCCTGGTAGCCCCAGTTGTTGTAGCTCCAGGTGTTGTTGTAGGTGTCTGCGTGTGAAGCCAGTACGGGTTCTGACTGTACAGGTGCTGACTGTACAGGTGCTGATACTTCAGCTACTGCAAATGCGTTTGCGGGTACGACGGTTGCGGCAAGCATGGTGCCTGATGCTGCGACGATACCTGCGGTGCGGATAACGGTTGACTTAGCCATTGTAATTTTTCCTCCATTGCCGAACGAGGTGAGCTGTCGGGTTCGAGTATGAAGTCACTCGGTCACAGTTGCCTGCAACTTAACCCCAAGGGCTCCTAGGTGGTGAGCCCGAAAGGTGGGTCCCCCGCTTCTGCCTGATAATTTTTGTTTTGTTTCCTGTGAACAGTGGCAGAACTAGGCGGTGCTGTTCGTAGGGTGCGCATCCGACCAGTGATGGGCACGGAATAGAACATTACACACTGCGGGCGAGATTGTCACGCTTTGGTCACGAATCAGTTACTTTTTTCTGAAAATAAGAAGTAGGGTGATTTTTCATGGGGCGGCCAGGACGTTTCCAGGCGGAATGCAGGTGAGTCTTAATATGCGCATTGACCAGTAGATATACAACCCCTAAAGAGGCCTTCATAAAAACTTTAACACCACCGCCCTATCAGGTTTCTATCAGAATATTTTTAAAAGAGAACCCCACCACTTAAGAGCACAGAGTGCAATTAACCCCCGTCAAGAACCCACTCAACCCGCCATGAAGGCGGGTTATGGGCCCTCATGCACCCCCAAACCTGCTCAAAAATAACGGTTTGGTAACAAAAAGAGGGCCCACTACACAGCTGGGCCCTCTTTTTGTTATCAAATTGTTACCGTTTGACCACAATTGACTCCGCTACCTCAGCGTTCAGAGTCAACGACTGCTCCTCGCCGTCCGCGTGAACCAGCACCGAGCCATCCCCGCTGCCCACAATAGACACCGTCGCACCGTACACGATGCCGGCCTCACCCAGGCGGCGCAACAGCTCCACATCGGTCTGAATAAACTCTGGCAGACGCGATACCGTAAATCGATCTTCTTCAGAAGAATCCTTAGCAGCAATCGACATGGTCACGGTGCGCCCGTCATTCTGTTCGCTCTCGGCACCCAGATTTTCAAGACCGGGAATCGCATTACCGTATGGCGAGAACTTAGGTTCATTCAGAAGCTCCAATAGACGGCGTTCAACACGTTCGCTCATGACGTGCTCCCAGCGGCAGGCCTCCTCGTGGATATACTCCAAATCTAGACCAATCACATCGGCCAAGAGGCGCTCAGCTAAACGATGCTTACGCATGACCTCAACAGCCCTCTGGCGGCCTTCGCTGGTCAGCTGCAAAGAACGGTCAGGCGCAACGGTCAGCAGGCCGTGACGCTCCATTCGAGCAACGGTCTGAGAAACGGTCGGCCCGGAGTGCTCGAGTCGCTCGGCAATGCGAGCACGCATAGGAGTGATGCCCTCTTCTTCTAACTCAAGGACGGTGCGCAGATACATCTCGGTGGTATCAATCAGATCAGTCATGCCTTCTCGTATCTCCTGGGGCCAGTTACCGCAGTGCACTAGCGGTAGATGGAACGGTATGTTGTTGCTCTTAATTGTATGCGGTTATCAACCATCCACGCGCCCGCTCTCTTTGTCAGCTGAAATCTGTAGGGCCAGCTGGGGTGTGAGCATCCTACCGCTCCATCCACCCACGACATGCCGGGTCTCACTATGTAGATATCGTTCGCCTATTTTGAGACAGACGCGCGGTGCTAGCTGCCGGTTGGCCAGCAAGCCTGCACAATAGAAGAGGCAGGACGCCGGCGGCACCCCTCCCTCATACACGCATACGCCGCCCGGCTCGGGTTCTGCCCACGTCTAGGAGCTACAGTGACTCATAACCTTGTCATCCCCGCAGAACTACTACCCGCAGACGGCCGTTTCGGTGCGGGCCCCTCGAAGGTTCGCCCCGCGCAGCTCACCGCGGTTCAGGCCGCAGCGACCACGCTGATGGGCACCTCCCACCGCCAAGCCCCGGTGAAGAACCTGGTTGGTGAGATCCGTGAGGGCCTACGTACCTTCTACTCCGCCCCTGAGGGCTACGAGGTTATTCTCGGTAACGGCGGTGCCACTGCCTTCTGGGATGCCGCGACCTTTGGCCTCATCGAGCGTAAGGCCCAGCATCTGACCTTCGGTGAGTTTGGCTCTAAGTTCGCCGCTGCGACCACGGCCGCGCCCTTCTTGGCGAATTCAACCGTACTTGCCTCCGAGCCCGGCACTCGCCCAGCCCCCCAGGCCGAAGAGGGGGTAGATGCTTACGCCTGGCCCCACAACGAAACGTCCACCGGTGTTTTCGCGCCCGTAACCCGCCCGGCAGGCATTGCTGACGATGCCCTGGTGCTCATTGACGCGACCAGTGCCGCCGGCGGTCTCGATGTGAACATTACGGAGACTGATGTCTACTACTTCTCACCCCAGAAGAACTTTGCCTCGGACGGCGGGCTCTGGCTGGGTCTTTGGTCACCTGCTGCCCTTGAGCGCGCCGAGCGCATCGGAGCTACTGACCGCTGGATTCCTGACTCTCTTAACCTGGTCACCGCAATCAGCAACTCCCGTCTCAACCAGACCTATAACACTCCGGCGCTGGCGACCTTGATTATGCTCAACGAGCAGATTAAGTGGATGAACGATCAGGGCGGCCTGGCTTTCGCCGCTGCCCGTACCGCCGATTCAGCCGGGCGGGTCTATGCCTGGGCAGAGGCCAGTGAGTACGCCAGCCCATTCGTGGCCAACCCCGCTGAGCGCTCCCCTGTGATTGCGACCGTTGACTTTGACGACTCCCTTGATGCCGCCGTCATCGCCAAGACTTTGCGTGCCAACGGCATCGTTGACACAGAGCCCTACCGCAAGCTGGGCCGTAATCAGCTACGCATCGCTACCTTCACCGCGATTGATCCAGACGATGTTTCAGCTCTGTTAGCCTGCATCGACTACGTGGTAGAAAACCTGGCATAAAACCCGGTACGGCCCGTTGCCTAGCTCAGGGACGCCGCCCCCCCTTCTGCCGTACGGCAGTTGGTAAGGGGCGGCGCCCCGTGCGTAAGGAGGCTCTCCATAGAAGGGCCAGGGCGGAGCTAACTAGCCTGACTCTACCGCCGCTGTCAGTCTGATCCGGGGCTTGCTACTCATAGTCAGGGCCTTCATGATCTTCAGGGAGCAGACGGTCGGCCCAGGGCACCCAGGCGGGAGCCAGCAGAGCATCATCGCCCGGTAGAAGGCCGACCTCACACACCGTAGCGGTCTTTGAGCGCGGAGCACGCGCGAGGGTCGCAAACCAGAACCAGCCGCGGTAGCCGGGCAGGGCACATTCAAAGAGATGGGTGGTCAGGCGTTCTTCTTCACCACGCAAATGGTGTACGGGCCCAATGGAGTTTTCAGGTGCGACTTCAGCAAGACCGGCCAGGGCGACACCCTGCGCCGCAGCTAGCACAGTGTCAACCTTGCTAGTGCGGCGACGCTTGATGGGCTCACCCAGGGTAGGCTCGGGCACGGACGCCGACGGGTTCAGCTGGTCAGCCGCGGCAATATGGCCGGTGGCCTGCTCAGCCCGGTACTCACCCTTGAGGGCCGCACTGGGAGCCGATAGCTCGTCTTTTACCTCTTCAGTCATACCTCCATTAAACCAGGCCGCCAGTTGTGCGGTCTCCACTCAGCACAAACAGCTAGAGACAAAGAAATGTCACTGTAAGCTTTGGTACCTTAGAGAACATGACAGATCATCTCACCGAGCAGGCTGAACTCCCCTACAACGGTGCTATTCGCGTGCTGGGTCTTACGGCCGGGGTGCTCACAGTTTTAGGCACTATCTCGGGTGTGGCGATGCTTCTACTGACCTGGGCCACCGGCGGGGCACCTCATATTTTGAGCATCCTTCCGCTCCTTGTGCTCCCGGTCGCTTTTCTGGCGTTCCTTGCCACGCTCCTCCTCACGCTGCTCCGCCGCAGGGCCAGCTAAAGCCAACCGCCAGCGTCCTTTAGCTCACAGCGTACTTTCGGCCTTCACCCATCAAAGCGCTAGGAAACACAGGCAGGCTCACAGCTCCACACAGCTCACGCACAGGTAGCAAGAGCAGAATGAAAATCGTGAATACCAAAGAACCTGAAGCAAAACTGCTGGTCGTCGACGACGAACCCAACATTCTAGAGCTCCTCGCAACCTCCCTGCGTTTTGCGGGCTTTGAGGTTGTCACCGCAGCCAACGGCCGAGAGGCCCTCGACAAGGCTGAAACCGAGTCACCCGACCTTGCGGTACTCGATGTGATGCTACCCGACATGGACGGCTTCACGGTCACCCGCAAGCTGCGCAACTCAGGCCGCCTTTTCCCCGTGCTCTTTCTCACGGCTAAGGACGACACCGAAGACAAGGTCACAGGCCTGACCGTCGGCGGCGATGACTACGTCACCAAACCTTTTAGCCTTGATGAGGTCGTAGCCCGCATTCGCGCCGTTTTACGCCGAACCCAGCCCAGTATCGAAGAAGACTCACGACTCCGCGTTGACGACCTGGTACTCGATGACGATGCCCACGAGGTCTTCCGCGGCGACCGCGAAATTGACCTTTCTCCCACCGAGTTCAAGCTACTGCGCTACCTCATGCTCAACCCCAACCGTGTGCTGTCTAAGGCCCAGATTCTCGATCATGTGTGGGAGTACGACTTCAACGGGGATGCCTCAATTGTAGAGTCCTATATCTCCTACCTGCGCCGCAAGATTGATAACGACCAGAATCTGCCCCCGCTCATTCACACCAAGCGTGGTGTAGGCTACCTGCTACGCACCGCCAGCAAGAACTAGGCTCAAGGGGTTGCGAGTGCGTTCTCGTCTCTCTGTGCACCGGCTGGGTTCGCTGTCTTTGCGAACCCAGCTCGTGCTTTTAACATCCATGCTGTTGGCGCTGGCTATCTCGGTTATGTCGCTCGTGGCTATTTCTGCTATCCGGGCCAAAATGATGGACCAGCTCGACGATGAGATTGCAGCCAGCTACAGCTACCTGGTGACTGCGGTTTACGCTGATCAGCAGTTATCTAAGACAGAAGGGACTTTCATTCCCTACGAGGCCTATCTGCTCGACAGTGATGGGAACATCATCCGCCCCGTAGCAACGTTGGCCGACGAGACCTCGTCACCCGTCATCTCCGGGCTGACCGCTGATAACGTGAAACGCTACAACAAGGCCGCCCTCACCGTGCGCTCTGCCAGCGGGCATACCGAATGGCGCATGATTGCCTTCCCGGTAGAGAACACTGACCAAACCCTGGTCATAGCCGCCCCGCTCACCCAAATAAATCAGACGGTGGCAATCGTGGGCAGTTTGACCATGCTCTTTGGCGTAGCCACCCTGCTGGCCTCGATAGCCCTGACCTGGGTTATCGTCACACGGGCCTTTGAACCGCTGGCCCGGGTGGAGCAGACCGCAGCCCAGATTGCTACCGGTGACCTTTCACAGCGTATTGAAAACTACAGCCCCTACAACGAAATAGGCCACTTGACGACCTCACTCAATACCATGCTCTCGCACATTGAAGAGGCCTTCGACGCACAGAAACGCTCCGAGGTGAAGATGCGCCGGTTTGTGGGGGACGCCTCACACGAGTTACGCACCCCCCTGGTGTCAATTCGTGGCTACTCAGAGCTCTACCGTATGGGCGGCCTGCCCAACGATGAGGCCGTAGGCATGGCAATGAGCCGTATCGAATCCGAGTCGAAGCGTATGGGCCAACTGGTTGAAGACCTGTTGACCCTGGCGCGTCTGGACGAGCGCCGGGTGGCAGAAAACGCTCGTGTCGACCTGCTCAAACTGGCCCAGGACGCTGCCAACGACGCCTTCGCCTCAGCCCCCGACCGCACTATCGAAGTGGTGGGCCTTGAGGGAGGTGAAGCTCTGACCACCCCGGTCTGGGGTGACGAACAGCGTCTTCGCCAGGTGATTGCTAACCTGATGACCAACGCCCTGCGCTACACTCCGGCCGGTTCCCCCCTAGAAATCGTCGTTGGCTCCGCTCCCGGTGCGGATGGCAACTGGACGTCTGTGCTCCAGGTACGCGACCACGGCCCCGGTATTCACGGTGAAGAGGCAGAACGCGTCTTTGAACGCTTCTACAGGTCTGACACCTCCCGCACTCGTGAGACGGGTGGTACGGGCCTGGGGCTTGCCATTGTTGCGGCCATAGTGAGCCAGCACGACGGCACCGTGAGGGTAGAAGAAACTGAGGGTGGCGGAGCGACCTTCACTATTCGCATACCCCAGTACAGCAACGGCAAGACCGGCCCGATTCCCACGGTGGAACCTGCCAGCAAGGAGTCTTAGCGTAGATGTGAGGGTCTGTCTAGCTCTGTGGATAAACCCGACTGGCAGCTCGTCACATAAAGTCATCACTGCACCAATTGTTGCGGAACAAGCACCACAAAACCCCGCCTGCGCAGGCTAGAGTGCTGGGCGGGGTTTTCCACACCCAGTACCGGGGCGTGACCGAAGACTGTGGCGGGGTTAGTGTCTTGAGTATCGGATCAGGCAGGCGCATACCCCGGCCTGACTGCATCTCCACCACTTAACTGACTCATGACAAAGGAGAGTCCCATGGCACAGTTCAACGTCGATTCTGACCTGATTGCAAGCAAGTCAGCCCAGGCCCGCTCACAGGTGCAGACCCTTATCTCTGAGGTCAATGCGCTGACCGCGTCTTTGCAAGACTTGCAAGGCTCCTGGACGGGCGCAGCGTCCGCAAATTTTCAGGGTGTACTGACCAACTGGCGTGCTACTCAGAGGCAGGTTGAAGAGTCCATCGCAGAAATCAACGAGGCGCTTTCCCGCGCCGGTGTCAATTACTCAGAGACCGAAATGGCAAATGCCTCTATGTTTGTGGGCTAGCCGCCCAGCGCTGTGTCTTGGCGGTAGCGGAGCGTCCAGCTGCCGCCGGAGTCAGCCACCCAGGTACTCGTGCGTAAAATGAGGCCCTTTTCGGTGGGCACCTGAGAAACTAGCTGGGCCGCCTCGGGGCCCAGAGCCAGAGCCGTGATCTCTTCGGACGCACCGGTCGACGCGCAGGCGCGGCTGCGGTAGCGCAGAACGGTCTGCCTGTCAGTCAGCTGCCCGGTCGGTACCGCCCACGTAAGATCGGGGTGTAAGAGGGCACCCAGTAATTTTTCTGACCCGTAGATAGCCGGGCGTAGCATCTGGGCTTCACACTCGCGTACGGTAGCCAGGGTTTCTTGCCAGCTACTCCGAGTTGCCGGAGCCAGCTTCTGGCCGGACTGGCCGCTGTTCACCTCGCTCTCAGACGGTTCTTTCAAGCCCGGGCCAGTATTAGGGGCCCTGCCGTCACGGTAGGCCTGAGCCGCTTCGTTAGCTCTACGGTCAGCTGCCTCGTTGAGAGGGTGCCCGGTGTGCCCTTTCACCCACTCGAAGCTATAGACACGGCCCGCAATTGCCCGGTCGAGAGCCTTCATCAAATCCACGTTCAGCACGGGTTTGCCGTCTGACTTCTTCCACCCCTTCTTCTTCCAGCCGGGCATCCACTTGGTAATAGCGTTGATGGTGTACTGGCTGTCGCAGATGACGTGCAGGTGGGTTTGGGGCAGGTGCGCGGTCGCTTCGAAGAGATCAAGCACCGCCTTGAGCTCGCCCATATTGTTGGTGCCGTGCTCCCAGCCACCGGCAGCCCACCGGTTCTCATCAATGTACCAGGCCCAGCCTGCTGGCCCGGGGTTGCCCAGGGCTGAACCGTCGGCTGCTGCAATGATTTTCTCGGTCATAGTCCTTCTGAGGTTTGAGGGTACCGGGCTCTTATATTCTACGCTGGGAGCAGGCCCGCTACCGCACGGGCCTGCACCGCTAGAATAGATGCTATGGTTCACGGTCCCTCAGCTGCCGGGCAAACGGCTTCTCCCCTGACGCTCTTTACTCTGCCCGCAGAGACCTTGAGAGGCGGCTACGGCATCAACTGGTTGGACTACGTGGGCCTGGCCGAGCGGGCCCGGGCAGCCGAGTTCTCTAACCCAGACGAAGCCCTAGCTTTCGCCGCCCAGCACACGCTCATGAGAGCTATTGCTGCAAGCGTTTTAGGGGTTAAACCGACTGCGGCCGCCAATATACCGGTGGATCGGACCTGCCTACTCTGCGCAGACGCCCCCACAGGCTCAGCTCAAACACACGGCAAGCCCCGCATTGATGGGGTCAATCTTTCGATGGCACGCTCTTTAGGCCTGGTGGCGGGTGCCCTAGCACCAGCCGATGTAGCCGTAGGGCTAGATGTCATAGCGATACGCGGTAGCTATTACGATAGCTTCGACCGCATCGCGCTAGCTGACTATGAAAAACGCGTGGTGGCCTCCTTGGCGCAAAGCGAGGCTAGCGTTGCTCGGCATCTGCTCTGGAGCGCCAAAGAAGCTGTGCTGAAGGCCAGCGGCTACGGTCTCGCCGTGGAACCTAGCAGGGTCATGCTGTCACTGCCACCCATCAGCAGCTCTATTGAAGACTCACACGGCCTCACAGCCCGAGCCGTCGCCCACCTACCCGGTGGCGAGGCTCCCGCAACGTTCTGGCTGACCTGGCAGGTTTATCACGGCAGGCATCTGCTGGCGGTTGCCAGCGATACCCCGCACCGGGTCATGGCGCACACCGTCACCACCCCGCTAGCAGTCAAGCGCGTTCTCGGCGCTTAACGTTCGATAAGGACTCATTCACAGTAGTCAGGTGAACCAGGCACACAACAAAACCACCTGGCTCCACCGAGCGCGAGCCCGTGGGCACCTCGAGAAAAACCTGATGAATAGACCTTATTTTCTAGAGTGAACCCACCAGCTCAACCCCCAAGGCGCGGCCAAAGGTAGCCAGTTTAACCGCGGTCTCGTGATGTTCACGTGCAGGCACGGAATCTTTTACAATCCCCGCTCCAGCAAAGAGGGTGGCACTCCGCTGACCCACTTCAGCGCAGCGTAGCACCAGGTACCAGCTACCGTAGCCACGGGCGTCCATGTACCCCACCAGCCCACCAAAGAAACCACGCTCGAAGGGCTCTAGCTCAGCAATAAGCTGCTGGGCGACACCCCGCGGGGTACCGCAAATGGCCGGGGTCGGGTGAATAGCGCGCGCAGCGTGCAACGAGGTGACCCCGGGGTTGAGTTCACCGGTCACGGGTGTGCTCAGGTGCCAGAGCTGCGGGGTGGAAAGCAGGGAGGGCACAGCCGGCACGTGGAGCCGGGTGGTCAGGGGCGTGAGCCGCTGCTCAATATCACGGACCACAGTGGCGTGTTCAGCACGGTCTTTGGCCGAACGTAGGAGCTGCTCACCCCCCTGGGCGTCGTCGGTGGTACCGGGCTCTTCGGTGCGGGCGGCCGAACCCGCCAGGGGCACGGTGCGGATGCCGCTTTCGTCAGTGCGGACGACCAGCTCGGGAGATGCCCCCATCAAGTAGTTTTGGTTGGGCAATTGCGCCGCGAAAACAGTGGCCCGGGCCTGCTGCACCCGCAGGGTCTCAAAGAGGGCCCCTAGATGGAGGTCAGCGTCAAAGGTCGCCTCAACCAACCTAGCCAGCACGACCTTATCAAGCAGCCCCCGATTGATGAGGCTGACCGCCTGGGCCACAGCCTGCCGGTAGCCGGGGTTATCAACGCCACTCAGTGAGGACGCCGGCGGCTGGGCTGGTTGTTGCCCCACCCGAGCGGGAGCCTGCTCCCGCACCAGTCGCTCGGGAACTGCCAGGTGGGCTGGGGCGTGCGGGTCGAAGGGAATCAGCCCCACCACAGCCGAGTTTTTCTGCCTAGCAACGGCTAGGGCCTGCTCCTCGGTTACCGGTGTGAGGGTGCCCTCAGCCCGCACCAGGGCGCTCCCCTCTGCCAGCATGAAGGGCGAGGGGAGGGCTGAAGCTGACGACATTTCACTTTCTTTCACGGGCAGGTAGACGGGCTGGGCCTTAACAAGGCTACTCCAGCTCAGGCAGGGCGCCTAAAATATCGAAAGGACTTTACGGGTGGTGATGGGGCCGCGTTAGTGCCCCGGTTACCTCTGGCGCTGCAGGAGCAGAATTGTTTCATAGTGATTGCTGTGGGGAAACATGTCCATGACCTGGCCCACCAGCGGATAGTAGGAGGGCATGAGTTCCATATCTTTGACGTAGGAAGGCAGGTGACAGCTAGAGTAGATTACCCGGTCGATGCCGCTACTCTCAACCCAGCGTGAAAGCTCAGCCCCCAGGCCGCGCCGGGGCGGGTTGACCACCAGCATCTCGGGTACCTGCCTGCTGGCAGCGGCGTAGTCGGGAGCGTCCTGGGCAATAAATTCAACTCCGCTTATCCCGGATTCGTGCACGGTGCGCTGAGCTGAGGCGACCGCCTCGGGGCTAATTTCGATGCCGGTGACGCGGGAGCCTGCAGGTAAGACCCGGGCAGCGTGTAGGGCAAAGCCGCCAACCCCGCTATACAGATCCCAGAGGCTTGCCGGTGCACTGGTCTGCACCCAGTCTTGAGCACGGCGGTAGAGGGCTGCTGCTATATCAGTATTGGTCTGAAAGAAACTCTGCGGGCGCAGGTGCAGGGTCAGGTCATTGACCTGCATGGGTAGAGTGGTGCGCTCGGTCAGGATGATTTCTTCGCTCCCCTCGATGAGGGCCACATGCTCACGAAGCAGGTTAATGCTTACTACAGCCAGCTGGGGTAGTTGGCTCTGAAGCCAGCCCAGCTGGCTGCGGATAGCAACCAGAAGTTTTTTAGAGCGCAGCACGAAACGAATCATGAGCTCACCGTTAGCGGATGCTGTGACCAGGATGTTTTTGAGCTCTCCCTTACGGGTTGGTACCTGGTAAGGAGTGAGGCCGGCTCTTTGAATGAGGGCGGTCAGGACGGGAATCGCGGCAGCTACCGGGGGCGTGTACAGCAGGCAGTCGGTCAGGTCGACACCTGAGCCTGAGCGGTCCAGAATACCCAGTGTGGGCTCGGTGGCGGTGCCACCCACCACAAGTTTTGCCTTGTTACGGAAGGCTGTCTCGCTACTGGCGACGGGGCCTTCCCAGGTGATGCTGGGCCAGGGGGCTAGGAGGGCACGGGCGTCAGCCTGTTTGCCCTCAAGCTGCCGCGTGTAGGGGGTGTTAAGTAGGGTGCAGGAACGGCAGAGGCCGGCATCAAAGTAGTGGCAACGCATAGCTTCATCATTTTACAGGCAGAGAGAAAAAACCGGTGCCTCGTTGCCGAGACACCGGTTCCAGGAAAACACAATCACTAATAACTTTTAGCCACCTGCACCAAAGGCCATATCGCGATGAAGAGCCTCAGCGCTCTTTTTCTCTAGTTTGGCCCAACCGTCCGATGCGTAGGCCGCGAGCAAGATGGCAACCAGCCCTACAATAACTGCGTAGAGAACCAAATCGACAATGCTGAGCATATGCCTCACACCTTTCAGTTTCCTCTTTGATACTGATGATTAAAAGTAGAGAAGACCTCTCTAGCGATTTAAAGCATACTCCCACTCAAGTGTGAAGTGCAATACTATTATCTAAAATTTTTAGGCATCTTTTTGTGGGTGCCGCTGACCCGGGTGTTCATAGCATGAATACAGACCCTCCCCCAGGCACTCCAGCTCGGGCTAGGCGTCCTAGCCAAACTGCTCCTGCTTCTGTTCCAAGAAACCCTGCACGCACTCTTCGTACGAAAGCCCCATACGCTCAGCTAGAACTGCCAACCACCAGGTGCACTCACCAATTTTGAAGGCCAGCTCATCAGCTGCCTCGCTCGGCCAGCGCCCCTGCTGGGACATGGCATAGCGCCCTACCAGCCCGGCATCCGTCAGGAACGCAAGAGCGTCCTCTTCAACCGACCAGCGGGAATCGTGGTGGATTTCTTCAAGATTGTGGTATTTGGCGCGAATATCGAGTGACTGTTCAGTAACGTCCTGCAGATTCATGGTGTAGTAAGCCCTGCCTCTCGGTAAGCCCTGTGTGGGTTTCCCTCATTCTGCCACAGAGTCATAGAGCAAAAGCTCCGCCGCTCCCTGCATAAGCAAGAAGCGGCGGAGCTGACAGCACATGAGAAACCGGAAGCGAACCGGTTCTCTCGGGCGGGCGTGATTACATCATGCCGCCCATGCCGCCCATATCGGGGGCAGGTGCTGCCGCTGCGGGCTCGGGCTTGTCAGCCACCACAGCCTCGGTAGTCAAGAAGAGACCTGCAATGGAGGCTGCGTTCTGCAGTGCAGAGCGGGTAACCTTCACGGGATCGTTGATACCAGCTGCCATGAGGTCTTCGTACTCACCGGTTGCTGCGTTCAGGCCGGTACCTGCGGGCAGGTTGCGAACCTTGTCAACCACAACGCCGGGCTCCATACCAGCGTTGAAAGCGATCTGCTTGAGGGGGGCATCAATAGCAACACGAACAATGTTGGCACCGGTTACCTCATCACCGGAAAGTTCCAGCTTCTCAAAGGCCTTAGCACCAGCCTGAATCAGGGCGACGCCACCACCGGCGACGATACCCTCCTCAACGGCTGCCTTAGCGTTACGGACGGCGTCCTCAATACGGTGCTTGCGCTCCTTAAGCTCAACCTCGGTTGCAGCTCCCGCCTTCAGAACAGCTACACCACCGGCGAGCTTAGCCAGGCGCTCCTGCAACTTCTCACGGTCGTAATCTGAATCTGAGTTGGCGATTTCGCCACGAATCTGAGCTACACGGCCTTCAATAGCGTCCGCATCGCCAGCGCCCTCAATGATGGTGGTCTCATCCTTGGTCACAACAACCTTGCGGGCTGAACCCAGCAGGTCGATGGTTGCGGTATCAAGTGACAGACCAACCTCTTCGGCGATGACCTGGCCACCGGTCAGAATGGCAATGTCAGCCAGCTGGGCCTTACGGCGATCGCCGAAGCCGGGAGCCTTGACTGCAACGGACTTGATGGAACCGCGCATCTTGTTCAGCACGAGCAGGGCCAGGGCCTCACCCTCAACATCCTCGGCAACAATCAGCAGGGGCTTGCCGGACTGCATGACCTTCTCAAGTACGGGAACCAGGTCTTTGACGTTGGAGATCTTGGAGCTAACAATCAGGATGTAGGGGTCCTCAAGAACTGCCTCCTGGCGGTCTGCGTCGGTAACAAAGTAGCCGGAAAGGAATCCCTTGTCGAAACGCATACCCTCACTCAGTTCAAGGGTCAGGCCAAAGGTGTTGGACTCTTCAACGGTGATGACGCCCTCTTTACCGACCTTCTCCATAGCCTCAGCGATCAGCTTGCCGATTTCGGGGTCACCTGCTGAGATGGAGGCGGTTGCGGCGATTTCCTCTTCGGTCTCAACCTCCTTGGCGGAGGCGAGTAGCTCGGCGGTAACAGCTTCTACAGCCTTTTCAATACCGCGCTTCAGGGAGAGGGGGTCAGCACCAGCAGCGACGTTGCGCAAACCTTCGCGCACGAGGGCCTGAGCCAAGACGGTTGCGGTGGTGGTACCGTCACCGGCGATATCGTCGGTCTTCTTTGCGACCTCCTTGACCAGCTCGGCGCCAATCTTTTCGTAGGGGTCTTCGAGTTCGATTTCTTTGGCGATAGAGACGCCGTCGTTGGTGATGGTGGGTGCGCCCCAAGCCTTTTCAAGGACGACGTTGCGACCGCGGGGGCCGAGGGTTACCTTGACGGCATCGGCTAGGGTGTTGAGACCCTTTTCAAGACCGCGGCGTGCCTCTTCATCAAAAGCAATCAGCTTTGCCATGTGGCTTTCGCTCCTTCTGGAACAGTGAGATTGGGTGCGACACCGGTGCCCGCGACGGACGGCACCACCTGTTTCTCGCCGTCGGGGCGAAAGGGGTGGGCCTCACCAGAGTATCGCTTCAGTTGGTCCGCCCGGGGGCGCCCGCTGCGTCAACCTAGCACATGATTTAGCAGTCTTAGCCCCCGAGTGCTAATACTAATCTTGGCACTTGAGCGGTGGGGGTGCAAACCTATTGGGACGCTGGGCGAACCTTAATCGCCCACAGCGCACAAACTCACCCCTACCTGATTTGATAGTAAGGAGTCGGCAACCGCAGGCACCTTCGCCTAGCCGAGCACAAAAGTGCCGGTGGTGGCGTCGTAAACGTAGGGGCCCGCCGGGTCAACGTAGTAGGTGCCGGTGGTGGGGTCGTAGTTGTAACGCTCAACGGCAGCTGGCGTGGGCTCAGCACTACTGGATTCAGTGACGGTAGGTTCAGTGACGGTAGCTTCTTCGGGTGCTGGCTCGAAGGCGGCTGAGTCAAAATCAGCCCCCAACACTACGTAGACGAGCCCCGTGTCTGCCTGATAATCCTGGACGATGGTGGGCAGTTTGAGTGTGTCTGCGACCTCGTTAGCCTCAGAGGAGGCCCCTGTGGCGAAATAAACCAGGGATTCCTCGCTGTAGGCCCCCTCCCAGTTAGATGTAGAGGTGACTGTGTACCCAGCTGCCTCCAGGGCAGCTGTAGCCTGGGCGGCAGCACCGGGTGAGGCAGAGGAATTGTAGACCTCAACCCTGACACTAGCAGGGTTGGTAGTGGGTGTAGGCTGGGTGGCTGCGGCGGACGGACTGCCGGTGCTGGCGCCCCCTACAGCCTCAGGTGCCGCAGTACGTGGCGACATCACAAACATGGCTCCGCCCACGATAAGAGCCAGCACACCGGTCACCACCATGGCAATGAGTCCAGCGCGGGAGGTGTTGGCGTCCTTCTTCACCCCGCGGTAGGCACCACGGCGAGCGGTTGCTTCGTCGATATCATCGAACTCATCGCGAGGATAAGTGTTCACAGGCGGCCTCGTTTTCATACAGCGGGCGTGATTGACAGTCTCTAGAGTACACGCCCTGGCGTGCACGTGAGAGTAGGTTTAGGTGAGCAGGTCGCGTTGCTGGCGCAACCGCGCGGTCAGCACCGGTTCAGCGGCAATAGCCACAGGGTTATCGATCAGCGCATTGAGCTGTTGGTAGTAGGCAACGGGGGTAAGCCCCAGGCGGCCAATAGCCTGCTCTTTACTGCCCTGATACTTGAAGCGTCTTTTCTCTAGGGCCAAAATAGCCAGCTGCCGCTCGTCGAGAGCCCGCAGCGTTCCAGGCTCTAGGCCCCTCTCCCCTGCCGCTGTTCCTGCGGGGCGGGATTCACAGCCGTGCCCCTGCTGCACAGACGGGGCGTGTGACTCTGGCTGGCTGGCGGTCATATGTGCCTCTTCCGTGGTCTAGTCTTATTAGAGGAGGATACCCCACAGCAAGGAGAGAGCCAGTGCCTGCCCGCCCCTTACATGACATTATGGCCGCTGACTGGGCGGCCGCCCTAGCCCCCGTAGAGCCCCAAATTCGAGCCATGGGTAATTTTTTGCGGGCCGAGCATGAGGCGGGCCGGGCCACTCTACCCCCGGGGGAAGACATCTTTCGTGCCTTCACCTACCCCCTGTCTGCGGTAAAGGTACTGGTCATTGGGCAAGATCCTTACCCAACCCCCGGGCACGCTATGGGGCTGAGTTTCTCGGTGCGCCCCGACGTCCGGCCCCTGCCTCGTTCACTCCAAAATATCTACCAGGAACTCAACTCCGATCTGGGCATCATTCCCCCGGCCCACGGTGACCTGACCGCCTGGAGCGCGCAGGGCGTCATGCTCCTCAACAGGGTACTCTCGGTAGGTGCAGGCACCGCCGGGTCGCATCGCAACCTGGGATGGGAGCAGGTCACCACCGCAGCTATCGAAGCGCTGGCGGCGCGTGGCACTCCTCTCGTCGGCCTGCTCTGGGGTGCGGATGCCCGCAAGTGCAGGCCCCTGCTCGGCGGCTACCCCTGCGTTGAGTCTGCTCACCCATCACCGCTCTCAGCCTCACGCGGCTTCTTCGGCTCCCGCCCCTTCTCCCGGGTTAACGAGCTACTAATCAGGCAGGGAGCTACCCCCGTCAACTGGGAGCTCTAGCTGAGCGCACCTTCTGCGTGACCGCATCCCACAGGTAGGTGCCAAGCACAATGCCGGTGGCCATCAGCAGCACGGTGACGCCAGCGGCGGTAAGCCCCTGTATACCGGCTGAGAGGTCTTCACCGCCCAACACCAGGTAGGAAGACCGAAAGATAGTTAGGCCCGGTAGCATGAACATCATGCCCGGAACGTAGTAGGTAGAGGCCGGTGCGTGGAGCAGGTAGCCGGCGAGCGCTGAGAGCAGGCCAACGGTGAAGGCGCCGATGAGGACGTTGAGCCGCCCGGCTTCAAGGCCGCTACCCAGGTTTAGCCCGTGGTAGGTAGCCTGCCCCGCGAGTGAGACGAGGGCGGCGAGCCAAATGTTGGTGGCTGAACCCTGCCAGGCGGCAGCGGTCATGGCGGAGCCAACTGCCATACCTGCGATTGTGCCCCAGAGGGGTGGAGGGTTGAAGACGGTTGCCTGCACGTTGAAGGAGGCCGGGTCGAAGAAGTTGACTACGGTGAGGGCAACAGCGATTCCCGCAATCAGGCCGGTGAAGTTAGCACCGGTGATGACGAATTTTCCGGCGGCGGTGAGTGGGAAGCCGTGGAGGGCGTCCTGCACCGCTGAAACCAGACGGAAGGTGGGAAGGAGCATCATGAGCCCGGCAGCGACCACGTGGGGCGCTGAGACGTAGAAGCCGCGCGCGACCAGGTAGCCTTCTGGGCTTGAGACAAAGAGAGCCAGCATGGTGATGACGCCGGAGCCCAGGGCCATCATGAAGAAGGAGGGCAGGGCCAGTTTACCCGCAGCAGCTAGCACACCGTGGACGGCGGTGTAGACCACCAGTGAAGTCAGCGCGGCGCGCCAGGAACCGCCAACGCCCAGAGTAAAAGCCCCGGCCATGATCAGGTTCCAGGCCAAAAGGGCGGCCGGTGAATAGGGCTTTTTCTCTGAATTGATAGTAGCGAGGCGGCGCTCTGCCCTGGTTCGGCTTACCTGCCCAGAGGCGATGTCATGCACCAGAGTGTAGAGCCGGTGCAGGGCCCGGTAGTTCTCTGAGGTGGAACGCACCACGCGCACCAGGGTTAGGCCCAGTTTCTCACCCCCGGCGGGGTCTTGCCCCGCTACACCCTGGGTGGTGGTCATCGCTTCGGGCAGGGTCCCGGCCTGCGCTGCCCGGTCGAACTCCGAGACATAGTTGATAACGATGGACTGGTAGGTGATATCAACTTCAACGTCGTGCAGGCCGTAGACGGCGCAGACGGTGACCACAGCGGCGTCCACGTCGGCGGCATCCGCACCGTAGTGGAAGAGGGTTTCAGCCAGACGTAGGGCGAAGGCGAGAATCTCTCGGGTATGTTCTTTGTGCTGCGCCCGTTGCCGGTATCGGGCTACCGCCACCTGGGCCAGTTGGCGCTGGGCCACGCGCGCAATACCGCGCATGGGCACGGTCAGGGCCTGTTGAGGCTGGGCAAAGGAGCGCAGGGACGCGCCTGCCCGTCTTTTCGCCGGTGGCTGGGTGACGGGCACGGTGGCCGGGTAGGAGGCTTGAGGGAGCGGCTGTGCAGAGAATGGGGTGGTCTCGGGCTCAGGGTGCGGCTCATAGCCCAGCCCCCGCCGCGAACTATCGGTCACGTTTTTCTTTCGAATCGGTGCCGCTGACAGCGGTGGCCAGGTAACGCTGGATGATGTACTGCATCAGGTAGCTACCCAGTACCACACCGGAGGCCATGGAAAGAATGACCGCGATAGCCGCGACCATGCCGGGCACTCCGGTAGCCGAGTTGGCCTCGACGGTGAAGAGGTAGAGCCCCCGGAAGACCGAGAGGCCGGGGAGCAAGAAGGTCAGCGCCGGAACGTAGAAGATAGAGGCTGGAGCGTGCAGACGGAAGGCTAAGAAGGTGCTCATCAGGCCGATGACGAGCGCGGCAAAGGCGGTGTTAGCGCGGCCAGCACCGGCACCAAAGAACAGGGTGTAGCCCTGATAGGCGGCAAACCCGCAGGTAGAGATGAGCAGAATCCACAGGAGGGTGCGCCAGCGGGCGTGGGTAGTTACAGCGAAAGCGAGTGAGGCCAGCATGAAGAAAATATAGGAGACCACAGGGGTGGCGCCCACAAAGCGTGTTTCGGTAATGTCGAGCTCGCTCACTCCCAGCACCGAAAGGGCAGCCACCGCTGAGGCCAGCCCCACCACGATACCTAAGAAGGACATACCTGTTGAGACGAACTTACCCGCTGCCGTGAGCGGGAAGCCGTTGAGGGCGTCCTGCACCGTTGACACCAGACGAGCAGTGGGGAGCAGCATAATCAAGCCTGCCGCCACTATGTGCGGTGCACTCACGTGGAATCCCACCTGAGAGAAGAGAGATGCCTCATCTGATATATAAATCGCGGCGAAGGTAACCACACCCGCCCCTGCGGCCATGGTGAAGAAACCTGGCATCTTGAGCCGGGAAATCAGACTGTTCACAAAGTGAATCGCGAGAAAGACGATACCGCCCACAGCGCCCGCAGCTAACGAGCCGCCCAGAGCCAGAACCAGCGAGAAGGCCGCCACGATATTGGCCAGCATAATGACCATGGGTGAGTAGGGCTTCTTGGCGGTGTTAATTTTGTGTAGGCGGCGCTCTGCGCGGTGGCGGGGCAGCCCCCCGGCGGTGATGTCGTTGATGAGCTTGTAGATATCGTCAAGAGCAGCGTAATTCTCTGACCAGGAACGCACCACGCGCATGACCGTGTGGCTAAAGCGCTCCTTACCGGCACCGGCCTCGGTGCTGCCATCCAGGGAAATGGCGCGGGTCTGGTCGTCAACCTCATCAATGTCTGATACATAGTTGATGATGACGGACTGGTTGGTGATATCAATTTCAACGTCGTCGAGCCCATAGGCTGCGCATACCGCCACGATAGCGGAGTCTACATCGACCGTATCTGCCCCATAGTGAAACATGGTTTCGGCCAGGCGCAGGGAGAAGTTGAGCACCTCACGGGCCTCTTCTTTTTCGCGCACGTAGGCGGCCCGATGGGCGGCCGCAATGTTGAAGGGCCGCTGGGCTAGACGAGCGATACCCCTCATGGGCTTGGTCAACGACTGGTCGGTGCTGACGAAAGACTTGAGCGAAGAGCGCACACGCGAAGGGCGCTTAGCGTCTGACGCGGCCGGTGGGGCCACCGGTAGGTTGACGGTGTGTGGGCCAGACGCCGAGGGGTAGGAGGCCTGCTGCAACCCGGTAGCCTCATCGACCGTGGGGTTCCCTGCGGTGGTCGGGGCAGAATCAGGTTCTGCAGCGGCCCCCAGGGTCAGGTCGGTAGCCGGCCCAAATGCGGAAGGCACCTGATAGGTGGCCGGCGCGCTCAAATCAAAGGCAGAGTTCTCAGGGGTTGGGGGCGCAGACTCCCCCAGGTGCGCGAGGGCATCGCGCAACCGAGGATCGCGTACCTCATCAAGTGAGATAACCGGTACAGGGCCCCAACTACTACCGGTCGATGCGGCCGGCGGGTTCTGGATACCGCCCCGCTCCCCGCCAGCTGCCCCTCCGGTAGGTGGGGCGGTAGCGTCCTGCTGTTTCTGCCCCGGTGTGCCGCTAGAGACCCGCGGTAGAAGCGCGGTCTGCCCGAATGCCCCGACGCTGGCCTCATCAGCAGATGAAGCTATATCAAAAGCAGAAGCGGAAGGGTAGGCCTTCTGCTGTAAGGGAGCGGAACTCTTACTCACGGTTCAGGTTTACTCCTTCCGCCTCGTGCGGTGAAGTGGCACATCTGTGCCCTAGGGCTGCTTGCCAAGTGTTGATTTAATAGAAGGGCTGGCCTGTCTTGCGCACCCAAATCTGGCGCATGACTTTCTCAACGGCACTGTTCCAGGCCCGGTACTTGACCGGTGAGATGACCTGATCCCACACGCCCACGTAGTCAATGACGTCCTTGGTGAAGGAGGTCTTGAAAAGGCCCAGGCCGTAGTGGCGGTGATCCTTGTTCTTAAGCTCGCTCTTGGGCGGGGTGCCGCAGAAGTCGTAGCTCTTAATCTCGAATTCCTTCATCAGGTCGGTCAGGGCAGTCCACTGAACCTGGTGGGAGTCGCCGTACTGTTTACGGCGCGGCTTGGAGCCGCCGTCCTTGTAGGTGCCCTTCTCACCGTAGCGAATCACGTAGGCACCCACGGAGGGCTCGCCGTCCTCATAGGTGAAGTAGAGGCGGCCCTGGCCGGCCTTCTCGAAGGTTGTCCAGAAGTCACGGTAGTAGTCGTAGGAGCGCAGGTGAACGTTGGCGTTGCCCTGCCCCACGGTGTCCATGAGGGCGTACATCTTCTTCATATTCTCTTCGGTCAACTCTACGCGCTGCACCTGGCACCCCTCACGCGCCGATCGGCGCACAGCGTTACGGCCGCGGGAGGAGAGGGACTTGAGCACGTCTTCTTCGCTCTTGTCGGTATCGAGAATGGCGGTGGAGTCGTTGGGCTGGATGTTCCAGCTTTTGACCAGGCCGGTCTTGGCCATGAAGGCGTTGATGGAGTCGTCTGCGATGATGTCGGGCTCAATCTTGACCGCGAAGACACCCAGCTTCTCGCGCTTGATGAAGTCCTTGTTAGCATCGAGAATAGCGGGAATCTCTTCAACAGAGTTCACGCCGGGGCCCTTGATCATGTACCAGATTTTGCCCAGGGCAGGTACCGACTTTTCAAGGACCAGGTTACAGCTGGTAAAGGGGGCCTCTTCACCGTTGAGCACGGTAGTGCCTTCGTAGACCAGGTAAAGAGGCTTCCAGCCGTGCTTGGCCTTGACGGAGGCGAAGGACGCTGACTGTAGCAGGTTGCCGCCGCCGGGGCTAGCGATGACGTGGCCGTCCCAGGAGGCGATTTCGGCGTCGGTGGCGAAGCGGGCTGTGAATTCTCGCAAGGTCCCTCTTTTTCTTTTCGGTGCGCGAGTGGGCGCGGGAAAGGTTTCAGCTTCCCAGTCTATCGACTGTGGGGCGGGGCGCGCATCCTTTAACAGCGTGAGATGAGCTGTCTTTTCCTACTCATACTCCACATTTAAAAGAAACCTCCTGCTTCAGACACTAAAGAGGCTGATTCAAACGGTATGACAGGCTCACAGTCGCTACTGATCTTCTCCTCTAGTTCACTAGCTATCTCGCAAGCTCACCAGACTCACTGCGAAACTACTCCACCTGCTCTTATGAATAATCCTTCTTAAAGATGGAAGAAGTATTTTTTTCTACTAGCTGCGAAAATCTTGGCAACCTCTTGCTGGTGCAGGGCATCTCCCACCTTCTGCCCGTGAATGGGAGGGTAGAGAGGCCTTTCCTGAGCCAGAATATACCAATGATGAATATCTTTGACAGAGCGATTGAAAAAATGGAGCTTTGATTCATAAGTAAAGCTACCTTGCAAACGTCCAGCTGATTTGTCCCTACCTATCCACATGTAGTTCGAGTCTTCAATCAGTTGACGGTCGAGAGCCCGTGTTAGGTACCCAGCAACCCAATCTGCGAACTGGATATTAGACGACAGTTTACTATCCAAGTGCATGGGAGCCTCTAGCAGTCTAAGCATCTCTTCAAACTCAGTAGACCGAGAAAAGATATGCTGATACATGCGAGCAACACGCTGTGCACGTTGCTTCTCATTAATGCTGTCGATAGTGACCAAGAGATTCTGTTCTTTCGATTCTGCATGGCGAGCTAAACGATTGAGGGTTTCCTTCATAGCATCGGCCTCTCTCTTCTCGACGTCTAATTGAGTTTGCTTGGGTGTTCCAAGCTCCTTTTCGTCTACGTAATAGAAAAGATGCCCTCCGAAGGACCTTAGCTCATTTACTAGAGAACAGAAAAAGCGAAGATGCTCAGGATGTAAATTTGGAGTATCTCCACGGAAAAGTTCAGACCCCTTGACTTCTAAATATTTAATATCTTGTTCTTGAGCCTTCCCTTTAAACCGATTCCGCTTCTGCTGGGTGAAGATGGACCCAAACTCACGAGCGTGCTCTTCAGGTATGACAAACCCTGCATATCCGAAACCGGGAGAAGTGTTGTATTTAGGATGGTCGCGTGCGATGAAGGCTCCCGGCTCACCTATCTCATCGATATACGCTAGGAGCATTGTCCTTGTTACCTTCCTTCTCACGGCAAAAGCCCACACCTAAGCGTGGGCTTTGCGGGGTGATGCTCTGAGGACTTTTGGGGAAATTCCCTCACCACTAGCTTTCATATCAAAGCCTACCTCTAAACGATTCCTAGAACAAGAAGCAACGCGCAACAAGATAAAGGCGCTTGCTCCCCAAGCTAAGGGGAACAAGCGCCTTATCTAACCGAGTGTTCTAAAGACCTTAGAGTCTACTCGGCGTCGTGGTCGGTCTCGAGAATCTTGACCAGGGTGTCGAGTGCTTCTTCGGCGCCATCGCCCTCTGCGCGCAGAACGACTTTGTCGCCGTGCTTGGCACCGAGTGACATCAGGGAAAGGATGGACGCTGCGTCCATTGCCTCATCTGCGGGCTCGCCTTCAGCTGCGATGGTGACTTCTACTGGGAGGTCGCCGGCTGCCTCAGCGAAAATCGCTGCGGGGCGGGCGTGCAGGCCAACACGGCTTGCGATGGTGGCAATACGTTCTGCCATGGTGTTCTCCTTACAAAGGGGGTGGATTTGCTGTCCACTACTGAGTCTAAATCAGTCGCGTATGTTTCGCGCGTGTTAACGCACGATTTGAGCGTGATTTATCAAGGAGTGGACGGCGGTGGTTTAGAGCCCGAGCTCGTCAAGGATAGGCAGGTGCTTACGCGCTGCTTCCTTGGCTTCAGCTGATGAGATTTGGTCGAGGGCGTCAATGGCGATCTGCTGTGCTTTCTGCGGGGTGACCGACTTGAGCACGGCTGAGACTGCCGCCATGGCACCTGCGTTCATGGAGAGGGTGTCAACACCCAGGCCCACCAGGACGACAGCCAGCGCAGGGTCGGCTGCCGCCTCGCCACACACGGAGACGTACTTCTTGACGCCGGCCTTGGCTGATGCTCGCTTGGCACCCTCAACGGTCAGCTTAATCATCTTGAGCACGGCGGGCTGCCAGGGGTTGTTGAGATGGGCCAGGTCGCCGAGCAGGCGGTCGGCTGCCATGGTGTACTGGGTCAGGTCGTTGGTGCCGATGGAGACAAAGTCGACTTCACCGAGGATCGCTTCAGCGTTGACGGCTGCTGCGGGGGTTTCTACCATCACGCCGCGAGTGTGGAGCCCCACTTCGTCCACCATTTCTTTGAAGCGGCGGGCTTCGCTGGTGGTTGAGATCATGGGGGCCATGACCCAGATGTCGGCATCGGAGCCGTCAGCTGCTGCCTTGATGGCTTCGAGCTGGCGTTCGAGAACACCGGGCACGGTCCAGTCAGTGCGGTAGCCGCGCACACCCAGAGCGGGGTTCTCTTCTTCTTTGACGTTGAGGAAGGGCAGGGGCTTGTCAGCGCCCGCATCGAGGGTACGGACGACGATGTGCTTGCTGGGGAAGGCATCGAAGACAGACTTGTAAGTGGTGGTCTGGGTTTCTACCGAGGGCTCGGTATCGTGACCCAGGAAGCCGAATTCGGTGCGGAGCAGGCCAACGCCTTCTGCCTTGAGGCCGGCTGCTTTCTCTGCGCTTTTACCGTCGCCGACGTTGGAGTAGAGGGGTACCTGGGTGCCGTCTGCCATGACTCCGGTACCGTCGAAGGCGGGGAGTTCCTTTCGGTTGGCGTATTTTTCGGCCAGGGTGCGATGCTCGTTTGTGACCTCGGTGTCTACGGTGCCCTGGTTGGAGTCAACGTAGATTTCTGTGCCGTTGGGAATCTCGGTGACTCCCTTGGCGGCGACGATGGCGGGCAGGCCGAGTCCGCGGGCGAGAATGGCGGTGTGGGCCTGGGGGCCGCCGTCCGAGGTGATGAGCGCGATGACTTGTTTGGGATCCAGGGTGGCGGTGTCTGCCGGTGCCAGGTCAATTGCGGCCAGGATGAAAGGCTCATCGGAGACGGGGATGCCGGGGGCCTGCTGGCCGGTCAGCTCGGCGACGATGCGGGCGCGGACGTCGTGGATGTCGGTAACGCGCTCGGCCATGTAGCCGCCCAGGGCTGCCATCTGGTCGGCGAAGGCAGATGCGGCCTCCCAGACGGCAAGTTCGGGAGCCTTGCCCTGCTTCTCCACAATCTTGATAGCGCTCTTGAGAAGGGCCCGGTCGGTAGCCATCTGTGAGGTGGATTTGAGCACGGCTTTGCCGTCGCGGCCAGCGTTTTCGGCACGCTCAAGCAGACCATTTTTGACGGTTTCGGCTGCTGCCTTGATACGTTCTGCGGCCTGCTCGGGGGTCTCGCTATCTGAGAGTTTCAGGGAAGATGAGGGAGCCTTGATGGGCTCGGGCATCTGTAGAACCTTGCCAATAACGCGGCCGGCGTAGACGCCGACACCCTTGTAGGTAGTCATAGTGTTTTCCTTCGAAAGTTGAGGTCGTTAGGCCGCAACGTCGGTCTTCTGACCTGCGAGTGACTTGAGAACAATATACACGAGTGCGCCTGCCACGGTGCCAGCAATCGCCGCAATAAGAAACATAATGGGGTTTTCTACCAGAGCGATGATCCAGACACCGCCGTGGGGTGCGGGTGAGGCTACGCCTGCGCCCATGGAGATCGCGCCCGCTATTGCGGCACCGATCATGGAGGAGGGGATGACGCGCAGCGGGTCGGCGGTGGCGAAGGGAATGGCGCCTTCAGAGATGAAGGAGGCACCCAGAAGCCAGGCTGCCTTGCCGTTTTCACGTTCAGGGGTGCTAAAAAGCTTGGGGCGAACGGCGGTGGCTAGGGCCATAGCCAGCGGGGGCACCATACCGGAGATAATGACGGCCGCCATGACCTGCTGCGAGGCCAGGGTGCCTGCGGAGAGTCCGGCTGTGGCGAAGAGGTAGGCTGCCTTGTTAACGGGACCGCCCAAATCAAAGCCCATCATGGCACCCAGTATGATGCCGAGAATGACGGCTGAGGCACCGGTCATGGAGTTCAGCCACTCGGTCAGTGAGGTGGTAATCCAGGCCAGGGGTGTGCCAAGCAGGAAGAAGATGAGGCCACCGGCAAAGAGGGTGGCAATGAGGGGGGTGATGACCACGGGCATCATGGAGGCAAGCCAACGGGGTAGCTTAAGCAGGGAGAGCCAGTAGGCGCACAGACCGGCCAGCAGGCCAGCGACGATGCCGCCGAGGAAGCCGCCGCCGACGAGGACGGCCACCGAACCGGCAATGAAGCCGGGGGCGATGCCGGGGCGCTGAGCCAGGCCGTAGGCGATGTAGGCGGCCAGAATCGGAACCATAGCGCTGAGGCCAAACCCGCCGATGGTGTGCAAGGCTGCACCCAGGTAGAGGGAGAGCGGGGTGCCGTTCAGGTTGGTGAGGGAGGCGCCTTCGAGGATGGCTTCGGGGTCTACCTCGCCCAGGTTGGGCATGGTGATGGCTTCGAGCATGAAGCCGATAGCCAGGATGATACCGCCAGCTGCCACGAAGGGAATCATGTAGGAGACGCCGGTCATCAGGGCCTTGTAGATGCGGGTGCCCCAGGGGCCTGAGTCTGCGGTTGCCTCGGCGGCATCTGCTGCGCTACCTGCGGTGATGCGCTTGCCTGCGGGGTTTTCAGCTTCGGCTAGCGCTTCTTCAATCAGCACCTTGGGTTCGTCGATACCGCGTTTGACGGGGGCCTCGATGTAGGGCTTACCGGCGAAGCGTTCGCGTCCGCGCACGGGCAGGGCCACAGCAAAGACGACGGCGTCGGCTTCGTCAATCTCGGCCTGGGTCAGCTTTTCACCGCCTGAGGAGCCCTGGGGCTCGACCTTGAAGTCGTAGCCCAGTTCTTCGGCGGCGTATTTGAGGCCGTCGGCTGCCATGTAGGTGTGGGCGATGCCGGTGGGGCAGTTGGTCACAGCCACAATTTTCTTGCGGCGGGCGGGCTCAGTGGTGCCTGCGGCAGCCGCTGCGCTCGTGCCGGACGCTGTTGCCCCGGCTTCTGCGGGAGCGGGTGCCTCAGCTGCCTTTTCGCGCAGGCCCAGTGCTTCTTCCACCAGAACAACAACCTCGTCAGCGGTCTTTGCCTCGCGCAGGGCTGCGGTGAAGGATTTCTTCATCAGGGAGCGGGCCATTTGGGAGAGAATCTTCAGGTGAGCTTCGTCGCCGTCAGCGGGAGCCGCGATGAAGAAGACGAGGTCGGCGGGGCCGTCCTTGGCGCCGAAATCAACGGCGGGGTTGGGGCGGGCCATAGCCAGGGTGGGCTCTGTGACGGCCTCTGAGCGGCAGTGCGGGATTGCGATGCCGCCAGGAATGCCGGTGTCAGTTTTCTCTTCGCGGGCGCGGGCGGCCGTGTAGAGAGCCTCTAGGTCGGTTGCACGGCCGGTCTCTGCGACAGCTTCTGCCAGGCGACGAATCACGTCGAAGCGGGAGCTGCCGAGGTTCTCATCGAGGCTGATGAGATCTGCGGTGATAAGAGCAGACATGTGCTCCTCCTCGGGGTGGTTGTGTTAGGTGGGTGTGGCTTTCGATGGTTCAGAGGGCCAGCTGGCGCAGGGTCACTGCGCTGGGCGTGGTGGATTCGAGGGTGGGCACCTGGGTACCGGGCAGGGCGGCGGCGGCGGAGCCGTGGGCAACCGCCTGGATGAGACATTCAGGCAGGGTCTTGCCCTGTTCGTGTGCGATCAGAAAACCGGCCAGGGAGCAGTCGCCTGCGCCGACGGTGGAGCGTACCTTGATGGGGGCGTGTACAGCGTGCCAGGCGCCTTCGGCGGTCACGAGAACAGCTCCACCGCCGCCGAGGGTAGCGAGTACCATTTCAACGCCGCGGTCAACCAGTTCTTGGGCGGTGCGGGCGGTGAGTTCGGGGCTGGCTTCGAGCTCGTCCGTCATCTCGATTTTGCCGACCAGTTCGGCCAGTTCTTCGGAGTTAGGTTTGATGAGGTTGGGCATGCCGTCCAGCCCGACGAGGGCGTCGCGCAGGGCTGCGCCTGAGGTGTCTACAGCGATACGGGGGGCCTTCTCCCCCAGGGACTCACGGAGGGAACGCCCGACGACCGCGTAGTAGTCGGTGGGTACGCCTGCGGGCAGGGAGCCCGCCAGGACCAGCCAGGAGGCGTCGATGGTCTCTTTGATCATCAGACGGGTGAGCTGCTGTTGGGCTACGTCGTTGAGGGGCTTTCCGGGGGCGTTGATTTTGGTGGTGGTGCCGTCGGGTTCAACGATGGTGATGTTGGAGCGGATTGGCGTGCCAATGGGCATGTTGACGAAAGGCACGGAGGCGTCTTTGAGGCTGGAGAGCACGGGGTCTTCGGAGTCTCCGGGTAGCACGGCGATGGTTTCAAAGCCTGAGACCGAGAGGGCGCGGGCTATGTTGACGCCTTTACCTCCTGGGTCGGAGGCTGCGGCGACAGCGCGTTGCACAGCACCGCGTTTGATTTCGTGGGCAAGTTCCACGGTGCGGTCCATACTGGGGTTGGCGGTTAGGGTAACAATCATGCGATGAGCACCTCTACATTGGATTCTTCGAGCGCTGCGGCAAGGTCACCTTCGGGTGCCTTGTCGGTGATGAGGGTGTCGACGTCTTCGAGCCCGGCAAAGCGCACCAGGGATTCTTGGCCGAATTTGGCGGAGTCGCATAGGAGCACCACACGGCGGGCTGACTTGACGATGGCGGTCTTGACAATTGCTTCGTTCAGGCCGGGGGTGGAGAGCCCGAATTCGGCATCAAGCCCGTTGACGCCGATGAAGGCGATGTCGGGCCGGATGGTTTCGAAGTGAGCAGCTGCCCGGGTACCCACGGCTGCCCAGGTCATTTTGCGCAACTGGCCGCCTACCATATCGATGGTGATACCGTCTGCCTCGGCTAGCTTGACGGCGATGTGCAGGGCGTGGGTGATGATGAGGCGGTCTGCCCCTGATTTGAGGGAGAAGTCGGCGGCGGCGATACGGTCGGCCAGGATCTCGATGGTGGTGCCCGCGTCGAGAACTACCGCTCCGGCGTCTGAATCACGGAGTAGCTCGTAGGCTCGCAGGGCGATTCTCTGCTTTTCGGGGGTGTTCATATTCTGGCGCAGGGCGATGGAGGATTCAATCGAGGTGGATTGCTCTACGGTTACGGCGCCGCCGTGTACTCGGCGTAGCTTACCGTCGGCTTCGAGTGCGGCGAGGTCACGGCGGACGGTTTCCATCGTGACTTCGTAGCGCCGGGCGAGGTCGGCACCGTTAACACGGCGCGCGGAAGCCACGAGTTTAGCTATTTCAGCACGTCGTTCTTCAGCGAACATGTGTCTATCACCTTATAACGTCTGGGGGATGGGATTACAGAACCCTAGTCTACAGTTGATTTTATGTGGGTTTCTGTGGGCACGTCAATGCAAACCCCTATAATTACGGGGTATTTCAGCGGGAATTTTTGGGTTTTAGGGCAGTTTTGAGCAGGGCCAGCGCAAAAACCCAACCGATAACACACCCTAGAAAGTTAGCAAGGACGTCTGCCAGCGAGCTAGTTCGCTCAGGCATGAAGTGCTGGGTGGCTTCAATAGCACAGGTGGCAACCAGCCCGCCTGCCGGAATCAGCCAGAGGTGGACGGGGCGGAGGAGCAGGGTGAAGAGCAGGCCGCCGGGGATGAACATGGCGATGTTGGAGAGCCACTCGACCTGGGCGTAGCCAAACCAGGCCGGTAGCCAGCCGTCCCTGTGCCCGGCAGCCAAGATCCGAGTGAGGGTTTGGCCGCTGGCGCCAGCGTCCACGTGGCTTGGCCAGAACACTATGAAGGCCACAGCTAGTAGGTAGAGAACCGTGATGACCCCCAGGGTAGCCCTGCCCACTAGGGTTTGCCGACTAGCAGGGGTTCGGTGGCTTCGGCCCAGTGGGCCAAGCCTGGCAGATTGACCTCGAAGGGTTCGGCGTTGGCGATAGTGCCGAATTCACGGCCATGGGTGGCTGAGAGGGTGCGGCGTATGAGGGAGCCGTGCGAAACAGCGATGACGCGTTGCCCGGGGTAATCGCGGGCAATCTGGCGGAGCACCCTAATGCCGCGCACGTAGACAGAGCGCTCGCTTTCTACACCGGAGTAGAAGGCGTCGGGTTCCTTACGGGCCTCAGCTGAGATATCGAGACCCTCAGCCTCACCGTAGCCGCGTTCGATGAGGCCCTCGTAGGTTGCACCAACGGTGAGGCCGAAGGCTGCACCGATGATGTCTGCGGTTTCTTTGGCGCGGGAGAGCGGGGAGGAGACAATGACGTCAAACTCGAGACCGCGGGCCTTGAGGGAGTCAGCGGTCTGGTGGGCCTGGGCGCGGCCTGTCTCGTTGAGGGGGATGTCGCTGGAGCCCTGCATGAGGTGGTTCTTGTTCCAGTCGGTTTGGCCGTGACGGATGAGCATGATGGAGGCTGCCCTGTGGGCGGGGGCTAGCTCTACTACGGTGCCGTTGGCAGGTACGGGGACTTTGTGGCTGGTGCGCTCGGTGAGCAGGCGGGAGATGAGCATGCCGTGGGCAACGATAATCAGGTTCTTTCCGGCGTGGTCGGCTTCGATTCGGTCGAGGGCTTCTTCAACGCGGGCTAGAAAGCTGGCTAGCGGTTCGATGTCTGCGGTTTCGTTTTCGATGGTTTCCCAGAGGGCAGGGTTGTTGGGTGTGCCTTCTAGCCCGTAGAAGGAGCGTTCTGCCAGACCCTCGTAGGTGCCGAGGGTGGGTAGGTTGAGCTCCTTGGCGATGATATGGCCGGTCTCTCGCGCGCGTGAGAGGGGTGAGGTGACTATTCCGTCCCAGGTGAAGTTGGGGTTGGTGGCCTGGAGGGTGCGGGCGTATTCGAGGACGTTGGTGGCGGCTACGCGGGCCTGGTCGCGGCCGGTGTCATTGAGGGGGATATCGCTGGATCCTTGAAGTTTGTGTACGAGGTTCCAGTCGGTCTGTCCGTGTCTGATGAGTACGCTAGGCATGGTCTCTATTATCGCACTGTTGTGGTGGGTGGGGTGTTCTGGTCGGTGTGTTCAGGGGCTCACGCATCAAAGCGAGAGGGCTCAATTCTGTGTAAAAAATAGGGTAATTTTTACACAGAATTGAGCCCTCACGTATGTCTAAAGTAACTACACGGAGATGCTGGCACTAATGTTTCCCCGAGATAGTTAGTTATTTTTGGCCTTGATTAGTTGGGAGCGGTTGAGGCGAGATTGAAATCTGCCCTGGAGTGCAAGGCTATCCCCGCAGATACGGAAACGTTCAATGATTCAGCTCTTGGGTTCATTGGAATAGTTACCTTATCCTGAGAAATAGCGCCTATGGCCTCAGAGGCGCCAATTTTCTCGCTACCAAAAACAAGAACTAGTCGTTCTTTGATGTGACCGAGCTGCTCAATGCTAACTGATCCCTCAAGGTCGAAAGAAACTAGCCTGCTACTGTTCTTTGAAAAGTGTTTCAGGGTTTCTTCTCGGGTAGCGAGCACGACGGGCAGGGAGAAGACGTAGCCACGACTTGCACGGATAAGTCTACGGTCTGCGACACTTGCAAGATCGCTGTTAACGAGGACTATTCCGGCGGCACCGAGTGCGAATGAGGTTCGGACTATGGCCCCGATATTGCCAACAATTTTGACACCGTCGAGAAGTATGATGTCACCGGATGCTTTTTCTAAGTCTGTAAAACGTGAAGGTCGGGGAACGCGTGCTACCCCAAAGAGCTTGGGTTTTTTCTCAATTTTGAAAATCTGCCCCGCTAAAGAAGTTGCGATCACTCTCACCGGAATGTTGTGTTCGGCTGCTTTAGTTAGAAGCTCGTGCGGCAGGGTCGCATTTTCTAACCCGTAGATTTCCACAAACTCCACTCCTGCAGCAAGACTCTGCATGAGGGGCTCAAAATCTTCAATCAGAACTGTACGCAATTTTCCACGTGCAGGTTTGATGAGATCTACAATCCGTTGGACTGCCGGGTCGGAGCGTTCGGAGATGAAGTCTGGGCTCAGCATGCACCAAGTATAGCAAGGCTTGATCCCTGGCCCACATTTCTCTAGGAGTAGCGACTGATGTGTACTGGATTCGGCCTGTGGTGGTCTACTTTTTTGGGGCACTTCATCTGCCTAATAGCACCAGCTACTTGCTCAAATCCAAACCCTCAACACCCACAATCACCGTAGGACTAAAAGGCAACTGCCACACCCCCACATCCACCACCATCCTTGGATTTTCATCCATCAAACCACCAATACGATCCACCACCTCACTATCAGCCAAACCATACTGTTTTCCCTTAAAAACCAAATCAGAACAATCAGGACTCTGAAGATAAATATCAGATGAAGAACTATACGACCTAGCCCCGCTACGTTGTCCTGCAATTGCTGTGATGGTGCATTGCTCGGTGTGATGAAAAGCCCTGTTAACTTGTGTAGATAACAGTACCCAAGCAGTTCCATACACCGTAGGAACAAGGAAAATCGACAACCCCACAAGATTACGAACCCGCTCCCAAGGCGTCATATACTTCCACCCATTAGGCTTCTTAGGCTTAGACCCCTTAGAACCTTTACTCACCAGGCACCTCCGTCAATTCATCAACCAACACCGCACCAGAACCCGCACCCACATGAGAAGCCGCCGACAACAAACCCTCACCGGCAGAAGGATCAAAAGATACCGAACCCACAGACCGCACCGGCCCACTCGACGCCACACCACCAGAAACAGCCTGCTTAAGGCCACCCTCAAAAGCTTTACCAGCATTCCACCCTGGACCCTTATAATCCTCATCCCGATAGGACTCATACTGCGGCGAATACGTCATCGGAGCACCCGAATACGACGCCACACCATTGACAAAATCACCAATACCATCAGAAACCATAGAACGCCCCTTAGCCAAGACACCCTCAGCAGCATCCCAACCAAAGTTCGTCAACTTTTGATCGACATACTTCGAAACAGGCTTCGGCACCAAAGCATTCGACACCGCAGGCACACCCTTACAAGCGATACCCATACCCCAACACATAATCCCCCTCAGCCGGCAACTGAAAAGGAGGGAACACCAGCACCACCTGCTGACCCCGATACCCATCCAACTCAGCAGCCATCTCCTCCCAAGACCCGGCAGGAGAAGGAGACAAAACCTTAGAAACATAGACAGTCCCACACTCCTCCGTACGAATCTTCAACTCAGTACTGGAAGTTGATAAACCACCGGTACCACTACGTTTATTGAAAACTTCAGCAGAGATAATTGTGCACTGTTTATCAATAGGATTCTTTTGACTATATTCATTGTACAAAGGAATGCCAATCATAGATAAAACGCTGAGGGAAACAATAGTCAGCAGGCAGAAACTCAACCATTTCCTGGGCTTTTTATTTCCTTTTTTATTTAATTCATCACTATAAAATATATTCATTATTCTACTCATTACGTAGCGGTGTAGCGGGACGAATTGCGTCCGCAGATGAAGAAGAAACTCCACTTGAGCCACCACTGAGCATGCTCTTAAGGCCCTCTTTCCCGGCATCTGTGATATTCAAGGAATTCTCCTGGGGAGTAACGACATAATTGGCGACGCCTAGAGCATAGTCACCAATTCTATCAAGCCCGAAACCAGCTATATTTTCCACAGTAGACCCCGATACGTAGTTCTGCCTCAACGGCGTCACCCTCGGCGACACCACACCAACCCCCACACCAGACACCGTCGCCCGAGCATAACCACCCACTGTATGCTCCTCAAAATCACCCAAACCATACGCCAAATTATTACTCGCCACATTGATATGTACTGGCTTTAGTTCCGACCATCATACGAGACTCACAGCAGCATCCACCACCTCATCCGGCGTCCGATAACCAAGAGACGCATGCAACCGCCGCTCATTCCACCAACACACCCAGCCAGCCGTCTCAGCTTCCAGCTGCCCAACCGACCTAAAAAGCCGGTCCCGCACCATTTCAGCCTTGTAAGCCCCGTTCACCGATTCAGCCAG